>JAXMBB010000082.1:0-1181 GCA_046350135.1 Gemmataceae bacterium | reverse complement strand
GGTACTCGAGCTTGCCCTGCATGCGCGGGTCGGCCGAAGTGCCCGGAACCTGCTCGGCATGCGCCCACCAGAACGCCATGGGAGTGGGGCCGGCACCGTGCGCGCGAACACCATCCACCATGAACGTGTCGGCGAGGATGAAGCACAGGCTGCCCACCGCGTAGGAAGCGAACCGCGGGTCCTTCGCCACCAATGCCGCGACGGCCGAATCTTCCTTCGCGTACTCGCCGGCGAGGATGAAGCGGTAACCGTCGGGCAATCGCGCGGGCACCAGCGCCGGATCGAAGAGGTGATCGCGGCAGAGTTCGCACTGCACGCCGCTCTGTTCCGCCTGGCTGACGGCGCCGGGCTTGAGTTCGCCGTAACGTGAGTCGGCGGCGAAGGCGGAGAGGGCCACAACCAACCCGAGAGCGGTCCACAGGGCGAGGCGGAACTTGTGTGTGAGCATCGCGGCACACTACTGAGGCGCGAACGGCAGCCTCAAGGCTGAAGCGGGGCTGGGCGGGCAGCCACCGAGCAGCATGTGTCACATTCACTTCGGAGCAGCACGGTCGGACTTTGTCCTTGACCAGCACGCGGCAGTTGTGCCTTTCTTGTACTTACCTCCCCGGGAGGGATGCCAACTCAGTCAACGCGCCTGATCGCGGCCCCGGGAGCAGGCGATTAACCAAGAAGGGACAGTCCCGGCTCCCGCCAACAGGAAGAGGCTAGCTATGAGCACCGCCGTTCCCTCCAACAACTCGAAAATTCTCCGCTTCGCCGTCGACAAGGATCATTACCGACGCATCGAGGTCGAGAGTGGCGTGACGATTTGCCACCTCTACCCGACCCTCGCGGCTTGGATCGGGCGCGAAACGCCGGATGACGTGAATCCGCGAAGCCATGAGGATCCCGCGCTTACCGGCGCGGTGCCGAAGGCCATCGAGCAGACCCTCAAAGATAACCCGACGGATTTCTACCTCGCGAACCGTGGGGAGACGATCCTCGCGCAGTCCGTCACCTTTGACCCGGAGCACCAAAGGGTCGAAATCGTGATGACGGATCATTCTGGTGATGACGCGCGGCATGGCGTCGCCGACGGCGGTACGACCGACGCGGTGATCGCTCGAGTGCAGCGGGAAGCGGCGTCGGCGTTCAACATCGACTACCGCAACCTCACGCACGACCAGATCCCGCAGTAC
>JAXMBB010000081.1:0-1018 GCA_046350135.1 Gemmataceae bacterium | reverse complement strand
AGCGCGTGACCGAGCGGCTTGACCAAGCCGCCACGTTCCTGCCGCCCGGCGCGGTGCCCTACCTCGCTCCCGACGCCACCGCGCTCGGCCAGATTTATTGGTACACGGTCGAGACCAGCCCCGAACACCCGATCGACCCGGGCCGGCTGTGGGCGCTCAATAAGTTTTACATTGCCCCGCAACTCAATTCGGCCGCGGGCGTGGCGGATGTCGCCGTGGTTGGCGGCACGCCGCTGGAATACCAGATCGACGTCCGCCCCGAAGACCTGCGCGCGTACGGTATCACGATTGGCGAGGTCTTCGCCGCAGTCTCTAAAAGCAACATGCCGGCCGGCGGCGGCGTCGTGCAGAAGAACAACGCCGAGTATATCGTTCGCGGCGTCGGCTGGATCACAGACAAATATGACATCGAAGATACCGTCGTCAAGGAAGTCAACGGCACACCGATTTACATCAAGACCATCGCCACGGTGCAGCTCGGCACGCAATTTCGCCGCAGCGTATTCGAAAAAGACGGCAACGAAGTGACCGGCGGCGCGGTCCTGATGCGGCATGGCGAAAACCCGCTCGCCGTTACCGAGCGCGTGAAGCAGAAGATCCAAGAGCTGCAACCGGGGCTGCCCGAGGGCGTTCACATCGTCGCCGCGTACGACCGCACGCGGCTCATTCACGGGGCCATTCACACGCTTACCGAAGTGATGACGCATGAAATGATCATCGCGTCGCTCGCGATCCTGCTCATTCTCATGCACTTCCGCAGCGTGTTCGTGATTTGCGTCACGCTGCCGCTCGCGGTGCTGTTTTCGTTCCTGTTGATGTGGCTTCTGCGCACGCTCCGCATCATCGATATCCAAGCCAACATCATGTCGCTCGCCGGCATCACGATCTCGATCGGTATCCTCGTCGATCAGGCGATCGTGATGACCGAAAACGCCACGCACGCCCTCAAGCAGCACTTCGGGGACCGCAAAGTCAGCGGCGACATCCGCGAACTGGTGATCGAACCGTGCCGCACCGT
>JAXMBB010000080.1:0-2407 GCA_046350135.1 Gemmataceae bacterium | reverse complement strand
CGGGAGCGCGCCGGCGACCCTCGCGAGAGGTTCCTCGCGAAGGGATGCGGAAGATACACGCGAAATGGGCTCGGGCGGCGGATGTGGAAGTTTTGCGATCGACGTGCGTGGCTGGATTCGGCGTGGCTGGATTCGGCGGCTGTTAGATTCGGCTCGTGGCACGTGCGTGGCGAGACTTGAGTGAGTGAGAGTGAGTGAGTGCGAGATTTGCGTGCGCGCGTGCGCGTGCGTGGCCAGATTCGGCTTGACTAGATTCGGATCGTGTGTGGCCAGATTCGGCTCCGTGCGCGTGCGTGGCCAGAGTCGGCTTGCGAGAATCAACTGGGACGCGTGTTCTACGGATTCCAGTCGACCTCCACGCGTTCGACCCCCTGCCCACAGCGGCGGCTCACGGCGGAACTTGGTTGGGTGGGGCGCGAGAGTCAACTGGGACGTGTACGACTCCCGTCGTTCGCTTCATGCCATTCGTGATCGTTCCTGTGCTCTGTACGCACTTTCCTATGGGTGCATGGCCGAGATGTCCCTACGGGTGCATGGCCGAGATGTCCTTGGCCGAGATATCCTCTCGAGATGTCCTCGTGCGTGGCCAGATTCGGCCCGTGCGTGGCCAGATTCGGCTCCAGATTCGGCTAGATTCGGCTCCAGATTCGGCTCCGTGCGCGTGCGTGGCCAGAGTCGGCTGCGTGCGTGGCCAGACTCGGCCCGAGAGTCGGCTGCGTGCGTGGCCAGACTCGGCTTGGCCAGAGTCGGCTGGTGAATCCGGGAATGGTCGGCGTCAACTTGCGCCGAGGCCGAGGACGCGGACACTGGCGAGAGTGGCCGCCGGACGTGACATTCCAAGTCCGCTTCGTTTCGCGTTCTTCGCCGCTTGCGCGTGTCGTTGCGCATCGGTGCCGGTGCTGCGGCCTGCGACCTCCCGACACCCAACGCCGCGGCCTCGTGCGATGTGTCGGCCACTTCAATCGGCAAGGGCCACCACCGTCGTTGTGACACGGCCGTTACGGCTTCAAGCAATCGGCGAGCTGGCACGCGATCTATCGTCGCCCATCGCTTCGCGCTGCGCGGCGCCTGTGCCGCGACGAGCGAACGTTCACCATCGACTCATACGGGAGCGCCTCCGATGACGAAGTTGTTTCCCGCACGCACGTCTCGATCGAACTCTGTGCGCGCGCTTTGCCTGACGGCCATCGGCGTTCTCGCGCCAGCACATGCGAACGGCGCGGCAGCGAGCCCGACGCCGGCCGCCGACGCCGCGCGGGGCAACCCGCAGGGATCCCCGGGTGCGAAGGAGCCTCCGCAGGCGCCTGCCGCCACGCCAGCCACCGCGACTGGCCCGGACGGTCAGGCCGCACCGATTGCCAGCGGCGAGATCGTTCCAACCATCGACAAGAGCTGCTGGATCGTGTTCCAGGACAGGAACAACAACTACTGGTTCGGAAGCGATGGACACGGCGTGAGCCGCTTCGATGGCAAGAACATCACTCGCTTCACGACGAAGGACGGGCTGCGCGGCGATCAGATCCGGGGCATTCAGCAGCACGCGTCGGGGGACATCCTCATCACCACGGTTGGGGGCATCAGCAAGTTCGATGGTCGGCGCTTCGTCACCTTGCCTGCGACCGAATGCGACTTTCCCGGTGAAGGATGGCGGCTGGGACCCGACGACGTGTGGCTGCCATGGCAGCCGAACCAGAAGGGGCCCTATCGCTACGACGGCAAGACCCTCTACCACCTGAGGTTCCCGAAGCATTCGCGGGAAGACGAGTTTGGTGCCAAGCACCCGAACCTGCCGTGGAGCGCCTACGAGGTGTACTGCGTCTACAAGGACCGCCGGGGCCACATGTGGTTCGGCACGGCGAACAGCGGCATCTGCCGCTTCGACGGCAAGTCGCTGGACTGGATGTACGAACATCACCTGATCTACATCGGCGACAGCGAAGAAAGCCCCATGTTCGGCATTCGCTCGATGATCGAGGACAAGGATGGAGCGTTTTGGTTCTGCAATACCAAGCAGCGCTACAGGATCGAGCCAAGCGCCACGCCCGAGAATGGCTCCGGGACCATTCGGTACAGCCGAGAGGCGGGGATCGATCTCGCGGGCACGGTCAGCGGTGACAAGTTCTTCTACTTCATGTCCATCGTCGAGGACGGCAACGGGAACCTGTGGATGGCGCCCTACAGCGGCGGCGTGTGGCGATACGACGGGAAGGCCGTCACCCACTACCCGGTCAAGGATGGAGACCAGGATGTCACGATGTTCTCGATCGTCAAGGACAATCGCGGCGACCTGTGGGTCGGCACGCACGAACATGGACCATACAAGTTTGACGGCAAGGCATTTCGGAAGTTCGAGCCGCAATGACAGAAGGTGTTGCTTCGGACTCCGCGAAGGTGTCGGGGACCGGTA
>JAXMBB010000079.1:0-3762 GCA_046350135.1 Gemmataceae bacterium | reverse complement strand
CCTGGTACGATGCCTGCGCCTGGTCGGCCTGCGGCACGCGGCTGAACCAGCAGTTAGGCAGAGTCAATGCTTGACCAACTCAAATCGCTCGACGTCTTGGCACACCTGCCCACATGGCTGATCGTGTGCCTGTGCGTGTTTCTGTCGCTCGTACTGTTTCTACCGAATACCGTGGCCGACATCGTGGGAATCGCGGACTTTCGACACGACTACCGGGGCTGGATCGGTGTTTGCTGGTTACTCGCCGTCACGCTGACCGTGGCCAAAGGCCTACTGTGGACCAAGTCCGTAATCGGCGATCGTCTGGCTCGACGCAGCCGTGAGTTGTTGCTCCACGAACTCACTCCTGACGAGAAGGGGTATCTTGTTCCGTACATCAGTGGCGAGGTCAGCTCGCTCGACTTGGACGTTGCTGACGGTGTTGCGGGTGGGCTTGCCGGAAAAGGCATCATCCGCGCGGCCTCGTCCATTGGTAGCTTGATTCATGGCGTTCCGTACAACTTGCAACCGTGGGCGCGTCGTTACCTCAAGGAGCACCCGGAACTCCTGGAGGGCGCACGGGGGCGACCGCTCACGCCGCGCGAGCGACGCGGGTTGCGGTAGTGCCGCTCCGCCTCGTTGCCCTCCCCTGCCTAACTCCGCGTTGCAGCCGACGTCCGCCGCGTTGGCGCGTGGTACGATTCGGTCGCCGTCCGCCGCGGCGGCCGAGGCTGAACGTCGCAGTTAGAAGGATTGAGGTTGTTAGTTCGCGGGCCCGGGAGTTCTTCCGGGCCCGATTGTCGCGTGGCATTGGGGTGTCGTCGTTCGGGGGACGCCTCGTGCGTCGGGTCTCTCGGCGATGTTGTTGTCACCGCTCGCTCAGCGCGGCGCTGGGCGGTCGTCGCGGCGTCTCGTGCCGCGCACCTTGCACTGCCCACGGCACCGATGGCGTCGACCGGCTAGTTGGTCGCCTCGTCGGCGCGGGTTGGCGTGTGTGTCTGCGTGCGCGGCTGGCGTCGCTCGCGTCGGCGCGGGCTGGCCGTCCGTCGTTCGGACGCCGGCGCTCGCCTGCGCCTCGCGGCGGTGCGTTGCGCCGATCACTACACCCGCGCCTCGCAGCCGTCGCAGTACAGGTTCGCCATCGCTCGTCGCCAGCCGGGCTCGACCGCCAGCACCTTCTAACTTCGCGTTGCAGCCGACATGCCGCCGCGTCGGCGCGTGGTACGATGCGGTCGGGTTCGGCGCGGCGGCCCGCGGCTGAACGTCGCAGTTAGACAGACACGATACGCCACACCCGCGATGACCATTCTTCGCATAGGCCAATAACCGACCCATGCACACCGATCCTCATGGAGTCAGCACGTTTGTTCAGAAGCGAATCGGCGGCGCCCCTCGCACAGAGGACTTGCGTGAGCATTGGGCGGTGTCCGTTGCCGCATGTCTGTTTTCTGTCGCGTTCGAGGCTTTCATGCGCGCTCCATCGCTTCGGGTGCGACCAGCAACACCGGGCGGAGAAGTGCATGCGCTCGCTGCCGCGGTCGCAGCACACGCCGGACAATGGGTTGGAGTGGCGCTTCAACGACGGATCTGGTCGTGGCGCCGACTTCGAAGCATACCCATCGTGTTTGACTATTCGACAATGTTTGAGCACGTTATTGTGGTGGGGTTTGCCGAAGCCGCGGCGGCAATCGACTCCAAGAAGATGCGGCCGTCCATTGCTCGATCGCACGCATGCTATGGGCTTGCGCAGCAACTCGCGCGCGACTGGTGCAAGCGGAAGTACTCTCGCCTCCCGATGTTGATACCTATCACCGGCGCCATCTTTGGCATTGCCGACGAGATGGGAGATGCCTGCGCCATGGACCCATCTGAGGTGCTGGTTTCATGACACGGCGCTGCCAACGCTGTCTAACTCCGCGTTGCAGCCGACGTGCCGCCGCGTCGGCGCGTGGTACGATACGGTCGCCGTTGGCGCGGCGGCCCGCGGCTGAACGTCGCAGTTAGCCAGACACGACTTCGGAGGGTTCACGCGTGCCACGTCCAGGCGTCACTCCCCCCATGAAGTGCCTGCTGTGTGCTGCGGGCTCAAGCTTCCGGTCGGAGGAGCACATCGTTCCCGAATCACTCGGCAATGACCTCTTGGTCCTCGCCCCAGGCTGGGTGTGCGACGGGTGTAACAATCTCTGCAGCTCCTTCGAATCTCGGGCGCTGAGTCGATCTATTCTCGGATTCGAACGGTGCCGACGTGGAGTCATCACGAAGAAGGGAAGGCCTGCTCGCGCGTCGATCGCCGGGGTTGAGTTCCTTGCGGAACCCACGAGCGCGGTGAACGTCGTTGCGGCGGAGGCCCACTGGAGCCGCGTACCGGTCTTGTCAAGTCCCGGCGGCACAGCGACGGTCGCGTTTCTGGTGCACGATGACTCCAACGCCGACATTTGCCGTCTCCTCCTCAAGATTGGCATTGAGCTTGCGGGCATCGTGCAACAGGCTCGCGGTCCCGCAATGGACCTTGGGGCGGCTCGGGCGGCGCTACTCGGGCGCGATGCGGAACCATGGCCCTACTTCCTACTGCTCGCCTCGGTGCCTCCACCCTCACTCGTGAGCGTGCTGCACGAGACCCCCGAGGCACATGAGTACGTGGTGGGCCTCGGACTTGATCTCTTCCTTCACGAGATGGGAAGCGAAGTCGTTCTCGTCTTCCAGTACGGGGCCTTCCTCAGCGCCATCGCCATCACGTCGCGAGCGACGGCATGGACGGAAGGGCTCCGGGATTGGAAGATACCGTTCGTCGGCTGCCCGGTGGAGTTCGCGGGTGTGCATGGCTAACCCGGCGCTGCAGCCGCCGCCGCCGAGCCGGCGCGGCTGAACGCCCAGTCGTTAGCCAGACGGGCCAAGCGGGGGGCGGCTGCCTTCTTGCACGGCATCCGTGTAGACGCTAGAATCCACCGGCAATGATCGTGTCATTCGCCGACCGGGCCACGGAGGTGCTCTTCCACACGGGGCGCCGCTCGGGGCGGATGCCACCGGACATCGTGCCCGTAGCGCTGCGCAAGCTCGACATGCTCAACGTCGCCGCAAACCTGCACGACCTTCGTTCGCCACCGGGGAACCGGCTTGAGGCGCTTCGCGGTCGGCTCGCAGGTCTGCACAGCATCCGCATCAACGGCCAATGGCGGCTCGTCTTCCGATGGCTGGATGCCGACGCCCATGACGTCCAGATCGTCGACTACCACTCCTGAGGCACGGATTCCCCAATGCTCCCGCGCACTCGCATTCCCTCGCATCCCGGCGAAATCCTCGTTCACGAGTTCCTCGAGCCGCTGGGCGTCACGCAGGTCGCATTCGCCCAGCACATCGGGGTGCCGCTGCAGCGTGTGAATGAGATCGCCCGTGGTCGGCGCGGCGTGAGTCCAGAGACGGCGTGGCTGTTCTCGCAGGCCCTGGGCACTTCGCCGGAATTCTGGATCCGCCTTCAGGTCAACCACGACCTCGTGGCGGCACGGCCGAGCCGCAGCATCGGGCGCTTGCGCAAGGCTGGCTAACTCCGCGTTGCAGCCGGCGTGCCGCCGCGTCGGGGCGTGGTACGATGCGGCGGCGTTGGGCGCGGCGGCCCGCGGCTGAACGTCGCAGTTAGCCGGATCGAGGCAACGTCCACTCGCTCAGATCGCGGGCTCCGTGAATCACCGCTTGGATGCGGACATCTTTGTCGGTCACGCGGTAGACGATGCGGTAGCTGAACACGAACACCTCGCGGATGTCGTCCCGGCCGATCTCTGGGATCAC
>JAXMBB010000078.1:0-1002 GCA_046350135.1 Gemmataceae bacterium | reverse complement strand
CTGGCCGATGCGCGTCGTCGGATTCGTCGGTTCCTGGAGGACGTGTACATGCGGAAGCGGATCCACTCGGCATTGGACTATCGGACTCCTGCGGAGTTTGAGGCCGGGCTGCGGACGCGGATGAAGTCGAACGCGTCGAAGTAACTGGTGCGTGTGCGAACCGATTGCCGATGGAGAACATTACCCCCAAGACGGAAACCCGAACGACGGTGCTGGTAGGCCGTCTTCGGTTTTCCAAGGGTGTTGTTGGTCGAGCCCCCCACTCTCCATGCCACTTTTTGCGCCCAGTCCGAGGGGCGCAGTACACACATTCAACCCTGAAGCACAAGAATAGCTCGTATGATACGCCGCTGGAGCTACTTCGCCAACTTCAACCCGTGTCCTGGTTCTCCGCTTGGAACGATCTTCCCATCTTGAATCGTCGGTCCGCCGGTGAACACATCCTTGAACCAAGACACTTGATCGACATGCGGCACAACCGCGAGGCCGCAGGCGAGTTGCACGCCGATCTCCGTCATGCGCACGGGTGACACGGAAGTCTGATAAGCTTCCGCGACGGCGGCGATCTTCAACAGCGGGGTGATGCCGCCGATGCGGCACACATCCGGGCGAACGGTGCGGACGACGCCGGAACGAATGATGCGGAAGAACCGTTCGCGCGAATCGAAGCCCGCCCCGAGCGCGATCGGAATCTCGGCGAGGCTCGCGAGCTTGGCGTAGCCGATGTCGTCCGCGGTCGGAATCGGGTCTTCGAACCAGTCGATGCCGATGTCCTCGAAGAAATGCGTGAGGGCTTCGGCGGTGCCGAGGTCGAAGCGGCCGTCCGCGGCCACGCTCACGGAGGCGTCTTCACCGAGCCCGTCCGAGATCTCGCGCACGCGATCCGCGTCCGCCCGCACGTCGCCGGAACCGACTTCGACCCGCACGCCCATCGCGCCCTGCTTCACAAGCGGCTTGGCGAGTTTCACGACTTCGGCGGAGGTGCGGCCAAGCGTGGCGATG
>JAXMBB010000077.1:0-1018 GCA_046350135.1 Gemmataceae bacterium | reverse complement strand
GGCGGTTCCAGCCGCCATCGCGAACACGCAAGCGGCCCGCACCATGCTTATACTTGTCCCCATGAACCTCTTCGCCGTCTCGCTTTACCATCACGACGCCGCCGGCCGGTTGGTGCTCCACGCCATGCCGGTGATGATCGTCGTGCTCTGCTGCCTCGCCATCGCGTACCGGTTCTACTCGAAGTTCCTCGCGGCGAAGGTCGCGGCCCTGGACGACAGCCGCGTCACGCCGGCCCACCGCTTCAACGACGGCCAGAACTACCACCCCACGAACAAGTGGGTGCTCTTCGGCCACCACTTCGCGGCGATCAGCGGGGCCGGGCCGCTCATCGGGCCGGTGCTCGCCATTCAATACGGGTACATGCCCGGGCTGGTGTGGCTGGTGATCGGCGTCTGCCTCGCGGGCGCGGTGCAGGACATGCTCGTGCTGGCGGCCAGCGTGCGCTCGGACGGCAAATCGCTGGCGGAGATCGCCCGCCGCGAACTGGGCATGCCCGCCGCGGTGCTGGCGTCCATCGCGATTCTGTTCATCGTGGTGATCGCACTCGCGGGGCTGGGCTTCGTGGTGGTGAAGGCGCTGGGTGGTGAAGAAGTGAAGCTGCCGGCGGGGATGCAGATCGTGGTACCGGCCGGTGAAGGACCACTCACGCAAATGGAGTGGCAGACTGAGAAGCACATCATCTGGGAATTGCCGCAGAATTGCAGTGTGCGGTATCAGGAAGGATCGAACGCCGTCAATCGTTCGGAAGCATTCCGCATCCGCGTCCCACTGAGCGAGAAGGGAACGGAGATTGAGAAGGCTGTGTTCATTTCCAACGGCGGACAGATCGGTGTACTTTCGCACTTTCAGCATCACTCAAAACAAGCTGGAAGAGATCACAGCTTCCCGTTGAAGGTTGAGGAGATAATCACCCTTCCCGCGGGATGCACACAAGTCGTGCCGGGTTCGTCATGGGGTACGTTCACCATTGCGTGCACGATTCCGATCGCGCTGTTCACCGGGCTGTGGATGTACCGC
>JAXMBB010000076.1:0-1031 GCA_046350135.1 Gemmataceae bacterium | reverse complement strand
GCGACGCAGCCGGGCACATCGAGCAGGCCGTGAAGTGGGGGCGACAGGCACAGGATGATCGCTGGCTGGGCGTCTGCCTGCATCAGGCTGGGAATCGGCGAGAGGGGGACAAGTGCAAGGCTGCGTTTGCGGAAGCTGTTCAGATTCGGCGGCGGCTGGCTTCCGCCAATGATGCGGTTCAGTTCCAACTCGACCTGAGCGCGTCGGCGTACAGCCTCGGCCGATGGCACGAGCGGCATGGCGACCGCACTCTGGCCGCGGAACTGTACCGCGAAGCGCACGCGGCCCACCTTCGAGCGTGCCGTTCGCTGCCGCCCGAGCATCCCGCTCATCGGTGGCTCGCCGAACGCGTGGCCGCGGTGGCACGGCTCGGTGGATGATTCATCCCACGAACACGCCGCCACCGAACCCTGCGAACGCCTCCCATTCGAACCACTCCACCGGTTCGCCGCCAAGCAGCGACGTACCGGCATAAGCTGTCACGCGGGAACCCGCGCCGGTCCCGGCTCCTGTTATCAAATCCGCCCGGGCATCCCCGTCGAGGTTCTTCACGCCAAGGCGAACGCCTCCGCGGCTGTTCGGATCTCCCGCGAAGAAATCGGCCACGCGATCCGGCGCGTTGTCGAGCAGGCTCTTGGCATCGAACACCGAAACGCGCGGGCCGCCGCCGGGCCCGCCTCCCGCGATCAATTCCGCGAAGCCGTCACCATTCACATCGCCGACCGCGAGATACACGCCGTTGCGAAGCGATTGTTCAAAGGCGAAGAAGTCGTTGAACAATTTCGGCCCGCCGTTGGAGCCGAGCCGCGATCCGTCGTAAGCGGCGATTCGCGGTCCACCCCCGAACCCGGCCGCAACGACGAGATCGCTGCGGCCGTCGCCATCGATGTCGCCGACAGCCGCTCGCGCGCCGCCCCGGAATGCCGGATCGTCGATGCCGTAGAAGCTGGCGAACCGACTGAAGTCGGCGCCGCTGTAGATGTCCACACGCGGCCCGCCGCTTTCGTCCGGCGTGATGACCAAGTCCGGAA
>JAXMBB010000075.1:0-1042 GCA_046350135.1 Gemmataceae bacterium | reverse complement strand
GCTTCAGCCGGCCCAGATCTCGGAAGTGTTCACTTACGCCCGCCTGGGCCGCGCCATCGTGCTGGTCACGGACGATCAACTCTCCTTGGCCATCGGTCGCCGCGGGCAGAACGTGCGGCTCGCGTCCAAGCTTGTGGGCTGGGACATCGAGATCATGACGCACGACGAACTCGGCGAATCGCTCGAGCGTGCGGAACGCTGGTTCGGCCAACTCCCGCACGCGTCCGCCGAACTGACCAGCGCGCTTATTGAAGAAGGCTTCCTCTCTTACAACGACATCACCTGCACGGACGCGGCCGGCCTCGCCGAGTTCTCCGGCTTGGCCGAGGAACAGGCGGACGAAGTGGTGATGTACGCCGAGGAATACTCGGACGTGATGGAACAGAGCGTGGAGGACGAGCGCCGGCAGGCGGAAGAAGAAGCCTCTCGCATGGCGGAAGAGCAGGCCGCGGCCGATGCCGCCGCGGCAGCGGAAGCGGAGGCTGCGGCCGCCGCGGAAACGGCCGCCACCCCGCCCGCCGAAGGCGAGACGCCGCCCGAAGAAACACCTCCCTCAGAAACGCCGCCGGTGGAAGCGAACTCCGAGTCGCCGGCCGTGTCTGTGGAGGAACCGGCTGCGGCGGACGCAGCTGCGGAAGAGAAGTCCGAATGATCGTCCCGGCCCCGAACTCCCGCTTTCCACTGTCCGGATACGCGAGAGAACTTAGAATGTACCCATTCGGGGCCAACCGAACCCGCCAAGGGACACGGGTGAATCCGGGGTGCGCAGCACCTCAACAGGGAGCGACGCTTGTCGAATCCGCCGATCAAAGACAAAGCGAAGGACAAAAAGGTCCGGGTTTTCGAACTCGCCAAGGAACTCACCTTGGAGAGCAAGGAACTCGTGGCCATGGCCAAGGAATTGGGCATCGCCGGAGTCACCAACCAACTCAGCGGCCTGAGCAACGAACAAGTTGACACGCTGCGAGAACGCGCGAAGCGCGGCCCGAAGCCCGGCTCGTCCCCCGCCCCCGCCACGCCGATCAAGCCCGTCATTCCGCCG
>JAXMBB010000074.1:0-1104 GCA_046350135.1 Gemmataceae bacterium | reverse complement strand
AGCCCCTCCCCGCTTCGGGGATGGGTCAGCACGCCCCTCACGGCCTGAACCAAGTCCGGCACTTCCGCCAAGCCGCCGATGCCGGTGTCGCCGCAGGCGAGGCGTTTCTCCACGGGCGACACGATGCGGAACTTCTTCGCGCGGTCGTTGATCTGAGCGATCATCGCGGCGTCGTCCAGGTGGCCGGGCACGTGGCTCGCGCCGAATTCCGCCCCGATGGCCCGCAGATGCCGCTTGGTGAACGGGTGCGTCCACATGTGCGTGTTCATCGCGGGGGCGAGGATCACCGGCTTCGCGAGGTCCCACGCCCGCCACACGCAGGTGAGGCAGTTGTCGCAGAGCCCGACTGCGATCTTGGCGAGCGTGTTCGCATCCAGCGGGGCAATGAGAAACGCGTCGGCCCAGTTGCGTAATTCGATGTGGAGAACGGAATCGTCACGCTGGTAGCGTTCGCCGGGCCACTCGTCCGCATCGCGGAACACGGGCCGCCCGGCGGGGTCGAAGAAGTACAGGGCGGCATCCGTGGCGATGATCTTCACCGAGTGGCCTTCGGCCACGAGCGCATCATGCAGCGCCGGCACCCGCACGGATGCTACGCTGCCGGTTGCTCCGATCAAAATGTTTGGCATGCATGACTTCCTGAGCGGGGCGCGAGCCCCCGTGTACTCGACAGCACGGGGGGCTTACGCCCCCCGCTCGGTGGCACCCGCGTGAAGCTCCTCCACCGCGACCACAATTCGTTCCGGCAATTCCGGTCTGGCGATGCGTTCGTAGTTCTCGCCGAGCGGGCCGAGGTACGCCCACCGCTTCGCGCCGTCCAGCGTGTTCGCCACCATCAGGTCCGCGGCGGACTGATTCCGCGATTGTTCCGCCACCTGCAGCAACTCCGCCTCCGAGATGCCGACCTCCAGCTTGAACTTCACCAGGATGCCCTCGAAACCCCACGGCGTGCGGAAGCGGTCGATCAGCTTCGGGGCCCGCACGAGCCGCAACCACATCTCGGGTTCATTGCTCTTGAGCTTCGCTGCCTTCTGCTCCACGAGTTTCGGCGGCGAACCGCGACCCTCCCACGTGCCGGTGCGGGCGTTGAACACCGTGCCGGCC
>JAXMBB010000073.1:0-1107 GCA_046350135.1 Gemmataceae bacterium | reverse complement strand
CGAATGGCTCCGTCGCTTGCACGCCCGGCTCACGATCCATCGGAACCCACAGGTCATCACGAATCTGCTCATCCAAGGATTGCCCATGTTCAGCCGGATGTGGATCGCGGTGTCTCTGGTCGTGGCGGGACTGCCCGTCGCGGCGGCCGCCGAGGAACCGGACGCGATTGCGGCGGTTCGCAAGAGCCTCACCTTCTCCGCGAGTTTCGAGGGCGGGCCGGACGCGGAAATCGCAAAGGGGGACAAACGCATCTACACCGCGTCGTCCGCCGCCCGCAAGGACTTCACGCCGGGGCTCCCCGCCGGTGAGGTCGAAGTGGCCAAAGGCGAAGGCCGCCGCGGCGGGGATGCGTTGAAGTTCGTCAAGAAGTCCGGGAAGGTGGTGCTCTTCAAGGCCGCGGAGAACATCGCCTATCGCAAGGAGAACTGGAGCGGTACCGTCTCGTTCTGGTTGAAGCTCGACCCGAACAAGGACCTTGGCGACTGGTACTGCGATCCGATTCAGATCACCGAAAAGACGTGGAACGACGGCGCCCTGTGGGTGGACTTCAGCAAGGACGACAAGCCGAAGCACTTCCGCTTGGGCGCGTTCGCGGACCTGAAGGTGTGGAACCCCGCAAACAAGGACTTCGAGAAGATGGCGGCCGCGGAGCGGCCGATGCACACCGTCACCAAACCGCCGTTCATGCGCGACCGCTGGACCCATGTGGCGTTCGCATTCGAGAACTTCAACACCGGCAAGGCTGACGGCGCGGCCAAACTGTACCTCGACGGCAAATTGCAGGGCGCGATCACCGGCCGGAATCAACGCTTCACGTGGGACGTGGAGAAGGCCGCGATTCAGCTCGGCATGTCTTACGTCGGCCTCTTCGACGACCTCGCACTCTTCGACCGCGCGCTGAGCGACGCGGAGATCGCGGCACTGCATGCATTCGAAGGCCGCTGGGCCGTCACGAAGTGACCAGACGGGTCACGCGGCCGTTTCGGTGGCACGCCAGGCGTCGCGGAGTGCCGCCTCCAAGTTCCGCACATAGCGTTCCGCCTGAGTGATCGGGCTGGCCTGCATCATCTCGCGGAGGCTTGAACGCAAGTCCGCCAAGCCGTCGC
>JAXMBB010000072.1:0-1130 GCA_046350135.1 Gemmataceae bacterium | reverse complement strand
TCCGGCGACGACGCCTTCGAGCCCCGGGGAATAAGTGGACATGGTTGAACCTCACCGGTTAGAGGCGGAGTCCGCGGAGCCGAGCGCGTGAGTTCCGGTGATGACGCGCTCCGCTCCGCGGACTTCGCGTCGCGGCTAACCAAAGTATTGCCGATCCCGTTCCTCGTACCCCGCGTAGCCGAGCACATCATAAAGTTCGGCGCGGGTCTGCATCGTCGGCACGGAGATTTTCTGCGTGCCGTTCTTGAACACATCCAGCAGCGTCGCCTCGGCGGCCTTCATCGCCGCGCGGAACGCCGTCAGCGGGAAGAGAATCATCCGGTAGCCCAATCGCCCGAGCGTCTCCACATCGATCAGTGGCGACTTGCCGAACTCCGTCATGTTCGCGAGCAGCGGGCACGGCACGGCCTTCGCGAAGCGGGCGAACTCGTCCGCGTCCTGCATCGCCTCGGGGAAGATCGCGTCGGCACCGGCATCGAGATAGAGCTTGGCCCGGTCCACGGCGTCGTCGAAGTTGGTGACGCCGCGGGCATCGGTGCGGGCGATGATGACGAAGTCCGGATCGCGACGGGCCGCGACCGCGGCGCGGATCTTCGCGGCCATCACTTCGGGTGGCACGATGGACTTGCCGCTGAGGTGCCCGCAGCGTTTCGGCATCTCCTGGTCTTCAAGATGAATCCCGGCCACACCCGCTGCTTCGAACAATCGCACGGTGCGTTCGACGTTCAGCGATTCGCCGAAGCCGGTGTCCGCATCGCAGAGCACGGGCAGGCTCGTGGCTTGGGCCGTGAGTTGGGCGTGCTGCACGAACTCGGTGAGCGTGAGCAGGCCGATATCCGGCACGCCGTTGCCCGCGGAAAGGGCGCCGCCGGAGAGGTACACGGCTTGGAAGCCGATGCGCTCGGCCAGCTTCGCGACCAGCGGGTTGAACGCGCCGGGGATCGCGATCGGGGCGGCGGCCCATGCGTCGCGGAGGCGTTTCCCGGGGGATGGCGTCGGTGCTGGCATCACGGGTGAGGATACGGATTCGCCCGAGCAGCATCCGCGGCGCTTTTCGGCAGACAGAGTCGGGCCAAGCTGCTAGGCTCTGTTTGAAAACTTGAATGTAGTCGCTATGGGGCACGGCCACG
>JAXMBB010000071.1:0-1193 GCA_046350135.1 Gemmataceae bacterium | reverse complement strand
GCGCCGCCAAACCTAAAAGCGAAGCGGCGAACAGCCCGCGGGCTGCATCTTCGTTTTGGCCCAGCAGCAACAGGTTGGCGGCGCCTTGAGGGCGGAACGCGGCGACGGTCGGCTCCTTGATCGCGACCGGATCGCCGAGCCACGCCAGCGGCACTTTCTTCTCCTCCGGCGATTCAAGTGCGCGGACCAGCGCGGGGTTGCGAGCCGGGTCCGCAGCCGAGTTCCCCTCGAACACCAACGGCGGCGGATACTTCCCGGCCGCCCGTTCGCCGAGCCCCTTCAGCAGTTCCTCCCGCTTCTCCTCGGACAGCCACACCACTTGGAACGGATCGTTCCCTTCGACCAAGCCGTTCTGGTCGTTGTAAATCGCTTCTCCGGGGCGGCTCAGCAACCGGGCCGCGTTGTTGTCCTTGCTGAGAATCATCTGCGCGTCCGCATCCGAACATTGCAGCGCGACGCGGACGGCCATCTGGTCGATGGTGCTGCGGGCAAGCGAGTACGCTCCGCCGAGGGTTTGCGAGCCGAGCAACACATGCATGCCGAAGGCTCGGCCCTGACGCACGAGCCGGTCCAGCAGCAAGGCGGCTTCCTGCGCCAGCTTGTCATCCTCCACGAAGAACATCTGGAACTCGTCCACCACGAGCAAGATGCGAGGTGTCTTCTCGTTCGGCTTGGCTTCGCGATACCCGGCGAGATCGTTGCATCCCGCGTCGCGGAACTTCTCGCCACGCTCGCGCAGGATGCCGTCCAATCGTTGGAGTACGCTCAAGCCGAACTCGCGTTCGCTCTGGATGGCCACGACTCTCGCGTGCGGCAGGCGGTACGTCGCGTACCACTGGAACTCGACGCCTTCTTTGAAGTCCACGAGGTACAGTTCCGCCTCGTCCGGGCTGTACATGAGGCCGAGGTTGGTGATGAGGGCGTGCAGAAGTGTGGACTTGCCCGAGCCCGTCTTGCCGGCGATGAGTGCGTGCTGGGCGGTGCCGCGGCCGAGCGAGAACACCTGTCGCCGCGTGGCACCCGCGCGGCCCACGGGGATGTCGAAGGACTTCGCCGCGGACGCCGTCCAGTACTCGGACGGCTTCGGCGCGATGTAATCGAACGGCACCTCGACGCGGACCGCGTCCTTGCCGGCCTGCCCGACTCGCTGCACGAGCTTCGCCAGCACGATCGGATCGGGCGGCACGTCGAGG
>JAXMBB010000070.1:0-1213 GCA_046350135.1 Gemmataceae bacterium | reverse complement strand
TCGCAACGGTTCACTTCCAGCGGCGAATCGGCGATCACCGCCGCCAGTCCGTACGCGTCGTCCAGCTTCCACGAATCGATGAAGCTGTCGTGGCACGACGCACACTTCAAGTTCGCCCCGAAGAACACCTGCCCCACATTCTGCGCGAACTGCAGCTCCGGCACCTGGCTGGCGTTCACGGCTCCGCGCCACTTGATGCCCTTCGTGAAGCCTTCGGAGTCCGGTGTCGGCACGATCAGTTCGCGGACGAACGCATCGTACGGCTTGTTCGCCGCGAGCGAGTTGTAAAGCCAAACGGTGATCGGCTTGCGGCCGCCATCGATGTACCCGGTGCCGACGAAGTCGTTCCGCAGAAGATCGTTCCAGAACGCGAACCAGTGGTCCGCATAGGCGCGGTTGTCGGCGAGCAACTTCCGGATCGCCTCTTCCCGCTTGATCTCGCTTTTGTCCGCGAGGAAGGCATCGAGTTCGCCCGGAGCGGGTAGCTGGCCGACGAGATCGAGATGCACGCGGCGGAGAAAAGCGGCATCATCGAGTGGTTGCGGCGGCGATATCCTGTTCCCCGCGAGGTGAGCATCGATGATGCGATCGACGGGGTGCTCGCGGCCCTTCACCGCGGCCGGAAGCGACACCTTGCGCGGCTTCAGCGGGGCTACGTAAGCCGGGGGTTTGAAGCTGAACCCGGACTCCCATACTGCTCCTTCGTCGATCCACCTCTTGATGACGGCGATCTGCTTCTCATCGAGCGGGGCCGCCTTCTGCGGCATGAGCAGGTCCGGATCCTTGGTCGTGATCCGCTTGACGAGTTCGCTCTCGGCCGCCTTCCCCGGCACCACGGCCTTGGCCTTCAGCATCGCCTCGCGAGTGTCGAGGGAGAGTCCGCCCTTGTACGTTCCGTTGGTGTGGCAGCCCGCGCACTTGGCCTTGAGGATCGGCACCACATCGTGCGCGAAGTCGATTCTCTCGCCCTTCGGCTGGGCGAAAACGGGCGTAACGACGAGTGCGGACGCGACGGCGAGAAAGAGCCTCACGCAATGATCTCCTTCACCACGCGGCCGTGGACGTCCGTGAGGCGGAAGTCGCGGCCGGAGTATTTGAACGTCAGTTTCTCGTGATCGAGGCCGAGCAGGTGCAGGATGGTGGCGTGCAGGTCGTGCATGTGCATCTTGTCTTGCACGGCGAGGTGGCCGAACTCGTCCGTCGCGCCGTGGGC
>JAXMBB010000069.1:0-1220 GCA_046350135.1 Gemmataceae bacterium | reverse complement strand
GAGGCGGTGCTCGCCGTCCGCCGCCAACTGGACGCGGCCCGTCGCGGCGAAGCGGTCCGTGTTCCGAACCTGTCCACGACCCCGGTTCCGCCCAAGGTCGCAACCGTGGGCCATCCCGCCCCCGAGATCGCGGCCGGAGAATTCAAACTGTCCGCCGCGCAAGGCATGCCCGTGGTGCTCGTGTTCTTCATGCCAGGCCGCGAGACGGCGGAGCCGTCGTTGAAGATCGCCGAGGCACTGCGGAAGAAATTCGGCGCGAAGGCCCGTGTGGCGGCGTTCGCCGTGTTCGCTCCGCCTCCCGATGAGGCCGTCCTGGATGGAACGTCCGCGGTGGAGGCATACGGGATCGAATCCTTCCCGCGGTTCTTCGTTGTCGATTCGGCCGGCGTGCTGAGGTGGACCTTCGCCGGCGTCGGAAACGAGACGGGGTTCTTGGTTCGCGAGCAGGTGGAGAATCTCCTCGCTCCCCCGGTCGCTACAGGTTCCCCAGCCGGACCCGCGACGGTGCGGCCAAGCGAGAAGCCGTGACCCACCCCGGCCCGAAGGCGGGATAGAATTCATGGCCACCGAGTACGACATCCAGGGACCGACCCGCGTGTGCGCCGCCAGCGGCCGGGAACTGAAACCGGGCGACCGCTTCCACGGCGTGCTGGTCGAAGAAGACGGCAAGCTGGTCCGCCGCGACTATGCCGAGGAGGCGTGGAACGGGCCGCCGGAGCAGAAGATCGCCCACTGGGTCGGCCGCGTGCCGACCGGCGACAAGCCCCGCAAACCGGTGATCAACGAGGACCTGCTCCTCGATTGCTTCGACCGGCTGAAGGGCGGCCGCGACGCGGATGCGATCAACTTCCGCTATGTGGCGACGCTTCTGCTCATGCGGAAGAAGAAGTTCAAGTTCGAGGATGCGGCGCGGGACGAACTCGGTCGCGACGTGCTGCTCGTCCGCGATTCCCGCAACGGCGCGCTGCACCATGTTGTGGATCCGAAACTGACCGACGAGCAGATCGCGGCCGTGCAGAATGAAGTGTTCCGAGTGTTGGGTTGGATCTGAAACCGCGCCCCCGTCTTTTACCTCTCCCCCGACTTTGTGTGGGAGAGGTCGCCTTGCTGATGTGAATGCATCAGCACGGCGGGTGAGGGGCCAGCTGCGATGTGTCTCCGAAACGCCCTCTCACCCGGAGTCGTAACCGCACCGCGCGGGTTAGACACCCACCTCACCC
>JAXMBB010000068.1:0-1238 GCA_046350135.1 Gemmataceae bacterium | reverse complement strand
CACTTCACCGAGTCCGTGATCCGGGAAACGACGCGCCTCGCGCAGCGACACAACGCCGTGAACCTCGGTCAGGGATTGCCGGAATTCGATCCGCCGGAAGAAGTGAAGGAAGCGGCGTGCCGGGCGATCCGCGACGGCTTCAACCAGTACGCCGTGACGTGGGGCATCGCACCTCTGCGGGCCGCGATTGCCGAGAAGATGCGGAGCTTCAACGGCCTCGGCTGGGTGAACGCGGACGAGCACATCACCGTGTGCTGCGGAGCCACCGAGTGCATGATGGCGACGATGCTCGCCCTCGTGGACCCCGGCGACGAAGTCGTGATCTTCCAGCCCTTCTACGAGAACTACGGGCCGGACGCGAAACTCACCGGAGCCGTGCCGCGCTTCGTGCGGTTGCGGCCGCCGGATTGGTCGTTCGATCCGGAGGAACTCCGCGCCGCGTTCTCGCCGCGCACCAAGGCCATCATCCTGAACACGCCGAACAACCCGACCGGCAAGGTGTTCTCGCGAACGGAACTCGAGCAGATTGCGGCTCTGTGCCAGGAGTTCGACGCGGTCGCGTTCTCGGATGAGATCTACGAGTACATTCGCTTCTCGGATTCGCCGCACATCAGCATCGCGTCGCTGCCCGGAATGGCGGACCGCACAGTGACCATCAGCGGGCTGTCGAAGACGTTCAGCGTGACAGGTTGGCGGCTCGGCTACTGCGTGGCCCCGGCCGCGATCACGGCCGGGATTCGCAAGGCGCACGACTTCCTCACTGTGGGCGCTCCGCATCCGTTGCAAGTGGCCGGAGCCGCGGCCATGGCGTTGCCGCAGAGTTACTTCGACGGTCTGGCGGATCATTACCGCCATCGTCGGGATCTTCTCGTGCCGCATCTGCGCGACGCGGGCTTCCGTGTGGAGGAACCCGAAGGCGCGTACTACGTCATGGCGGACTTCAGTGAACTGTCCGATCTGGACGACGTGTCGTTCGTCCGACGGATGATCGAGACCGTGGGCGTGGCCGCGGTTCCCGGCAGCAGTTTCTTCGACCCGAAGGATCTCGGCCGCCGGCATGTCCGCTTCATGTTCGCCAAGCAGGACGCGACGCTGCACGAGGCCGGCCGAAGGTTGCAAAGATTGCGTGAGAAGCAACAAATGAGACAGGATTGACAGGATCAACAGGGTGTGTCGAACCTCGATGCAACATCCTGTCGATCTGGTTACTGATGGTCAGGAAAGCGAAGACACCAACC
>JAXMBB010000067.1:0-1242 GCA_046350135.1 Gemmataceae bacterium | reverse complement strand
AGCGGTCGAGTTCGCCGCGCCACAGGTCGTCCGGGCCGCACTCGGCGAGCGGCTGGGCGAACTGGCCGATGCCGGCGAGGCCCGCCGCCGTCCACGCCTTCGCGCCCATCGGCGCCGGCAGACCCTGGCACACGAGCAGCCCGCGGATCCGGTTCTGGCACCGCACCCGTTCCGACACCAGCCGCTTGCGAAACCCGATCAGCGACTTCCACTGGCGGATGGCCCGCGGAGGCACCGGCACGCCCTCGATCTCACCGACCGCGGCGAGCCGAGCGAGCTTCAACGCGTCGTCGCGGTCCGTCTTCCGTTTGACGCGCTTCCACTGCCACACGCTGCCGGTGGTGCTGGCGACGAGCGCGGGAAGCTTCAACTCCGCGCACAGATCGTGGACCCAGCCGGCCTGCGAGCAGGCTTCGAACACGACCTGCGTCACGGGTTGGCGGATGAGTTCGCGGCGGAGCTCCTCGTGGGTGGTCTTCACGGTGCGTAAGACGGAGCGGCGCGAGTCCGGTTCGTACCAGCAGAGAACGGAGTTGAACTTGCCCAAGTCGAGTGCGAGAATCGTGGTCATGACATGCCTCCAGTGGGGAAAGGAACCTTCACGGTAACCACCCACGGCATGCATGGATTCTTTCGGCGACGGAGGCAGGGGGCGTGGCACCGCAAGACGATCCCGAGCCTCTGCCCCGCGGGTTGCTGTGGGGCGTGTCGTGGACCTTCCGCGGCGGGCCGTTCGCCGAGCGGGCCGCGTTCGATGCGGCCGTGGCCGAGTTCCAGAACCCCGACCGTGGCGAGGTCTGGCGGCCGGCCGAGGTGTGCCTGCGGTCCGCTCGCGTGCGGGTCACTCCGGACGTGCACTGGTACCTGTCGGACGACGACCCGATTGTCGAACTGACGGCCGACGACGGGGTCGCGTTCACGGCCGGCGAATTGCTGTTCAAGGTCCACAATGCCCTGGTCGCCGACCTGCGGCAGATGGACCATAAGTACTTCGAGGGGTTCTCGCTGGCCCGACACCAGGAGCCGGGCTTGCCGCCGCTGTACGACCTCGACCTGGGTAGCTGAGGCCGCTCGCACAAAGGCACGCCGAAACCAGCGCTGCACCGGACCCGGCCACGTATTTTGTTTCCCGGTGCTCCCCGGGTGTCCGTGTGCGCTACTGGCGTCGCGGCCGGGCCGGTGAGCTTCATCGACTATGATGCCGTGGGTGGGTCAAGCACACTTCGTCGATTTTCTCCACAC
>JAXMBB010000066.1:0-1262 GCA_046350135.1 Gemmataceae bacterium | reverse complement strand
GGCCCGGGCTGAGTCCCTCGGCCTGAAGGCGCGTCAACTCGTGGAAGGGCTTCGCGTCGGGGATCACAAGTCCCCGTACAAGGGCTTCTCCGTCGAGTTCGTGCAGCACCGCGAGTATGTGCCCGGGGACGACATTCGCCACATCGACTGGAAGAGCTACGGCCGCAGCGAACGATACACCATCAAGCAGTACGAGCAGGAAACGAATTACATCGCCCATGTCATCGTGGACTGTTCCAACTCCATGCGATATGGCGCGGGCGACACCAACAAGCTCGAATACGCCAAGCTGATCGCTGCCTCGCTGAGCTACCTGATCGTGCGGCAGCGGGACAGCGTCGCCCTGCGGATCTTCAACGACCGGTGGGACGCGGAACTGCCGCCCTCCAGCCAACTCGGGCACATCAACACCATCACGCACACGCTGGAAAGCACGCAACCGAAGGAGAAGACGAAGATCGGCCCGTTGCTGGATGAAGTGGCGGACCGCATCGGCCGCCGCGGGCTCGTCTTCCTCATCTCGGATTGCTTCGACAACGTGGAAACGACGCTGGCCGGCTTGCGCCACCTCCGCTTCAGGGGCCACGAAGTCGTGCTCTTCCATGTGCTGCACCAAGACGAAGTCGAGTTCCCGCTGGACGGCAACATCCGCTTCATCGGGCTGGAAGGCTTCGAAGAACTGATGACGCGGCCGCACCTGCTTCGCCCCGCGTATTTGCGGGTGGTCGAGAAGTACCTCGCCGCGATGCAGAAGGGTTGCGATGGCAGCGGCGTCGATTACGTCCGCATGATGACGAACCGCCCCCTGGTGGCCGCACTGGGCGAGTACCTCGTGCGGCGACTGCAAACGGGGAAGCGATGAACGCGACTCCCGAGCGGGGGGCGTCAGCCCCCCGTGTCTGGCCCCGAATCGCGTGGGTGGTGTTCGTGCTCGTGGGGGCGGCACTGGGCGGCTACGCGTTGTTCCGCGGTTCGGGTTCGGATCACAGCCGGTTGCAGGGAGAGTGGAACTACTCCGCGGCCGGGCGGAACAACTTGGGCATCATCCGTGTCGAAGGGGATGTGTGGAGCTACCGCTCCGGCGGGCCAATCGGCCGCTCCTACCGCCTGACGCTGCGGCCCGACGCGAGCCCGAAGGAAATCGACTTGGCCCAGTTGGGCGACGACGGCCGGCCCGTCACGTTTACACACGGGGCGGGCCGCGGCGACGAGGTGAAGTTGCTGGGCATCTACGAGATCAGTGGCAGCAGCGTGCGGTTGGC
>JAXMBB010000065.1:0-1311 GCA_046350135.1 Gemmataceae bacterium | reverse complement strand
CGGCCTCGCCAATCGCAAGTCCGACGCGAAGGCGCTGGCCCGCGGTCGGACGCGGTTGCTTGACTGGCTTGCCGATCGCGGTACGGGCCACACCCTGCTCGTCGTCTTCGATGGTGGCGGCAACTCGCGTTCGTCCGGTGAGTCGCTGCATCGCGGCGTCCGCGTCCGCTTTTCGTTTCAACAAACCGCGGATGAATTGATCGAAGACCTGCTCCGCTCCGAACGCCGCCCCGCGAAACTCACGGTGATCTCGAACGACCGCCAAGTGCAGGACGCCGGCCGCAGCCGCGGTTGCGTCGTGCTCGGTTGCGAAGCGTTCGTGGATGCCCTGCTCGCGGAGCCGAAGGCGGCACCGCCGCCCGCGGACGACAAGCCGCCGCCCCGGATCGATGACGACGACTTGCTCGCGGCGTTCTCGCAACCGAAGCCGCGGCCGAAGAAATAGAATCACTTCGTTCTCCCCACGGAATTGCATCATGATCGCCACGCTCTTCCTTGCGCTCGCCGTCGGTGTCGCCGATGAATCGCCCGTCGCGGATGGCGCGAAACTCGTCAAACTCGCCGGCGGGTTCAAGTTCACCGAGGGCCCCGCGCCGGATGCCGACGGCAACGTTTACTTCACGGACCAACCCAACGACCGCATTCACATTTGGAGCACGGACGGCAAACTGTCCACCTTCATGGAACCGTGCGGCCGCTCGAACGGGCTCTGCTTCGACAAGGAGGGCCGGCTTTGGGCCTGTGCGGACGAGAAGAACGAACTGTGGCGAATCGACGTGAAGACGAAAGAGAAGACGGTGCTCGTGAAAGACTTCGGCGGCAAGTTGCTCAACGGCCCGAACGACATCTGGGTGACGCCGAGCGGCGCGGCGTATTTCACCGATCCGTTCTACAAGCGGCCATATTGGAAGCGCGGCGGCATCGAGCAAGAGGCCCAAGGCGTTTTCTTCTTCTCGAAGGACGGCAAACTCTCCCGCGTGGACGGCGACGTGAAACAGTGCAACGGCATCATCGGCACCCCGGACGGCAAGACGCTCTACGTCGCGGACATCGGCGCGAATAAGACCAACGCCTACGACATCCAGGCGGACGGCACGCTGAAGAACAAGCGGCTCTTCTGCGAAAAGGGCTCGGACGGCATGACGATCGACGTGGCGGGCCACGTGTACCTCACACTTGGCAAGGCCGCGTGGGTCTACGACAAGTCCGGCAAGCTGGTTCAAAAGATCGACGTCCCGGAGAACTGCACCAACGCGTGCTTCGGCGGCAAGGCGATGACGACGCTGTTCATCACCGCCGGCACCAGTTTGT
>JAXMBB010000064.1:0-1486 GCA_046350135.1 Gemmataceae bacterium | reverse complement strand
GAGTTTGCGTTTCAGGTCGTCCAAGCGTCCGTCACGTTTGCCGCGGTGATCGGTGGCAAGCAAGCGCTCGGCTTCGAGCCATGCGGCACGAGCCTTGTCTTTCTCGCCGAGCCGGTACTGCACGTCGCCCAGATGGTCCCACACTACACCGTCGTTGGCCCCGTCCGGCATGGCCGCCGCCTGCGTCAGGAGATCACGGGCGGCCTCGAGTTTTTCGCGGCGGAAGAGCACCCATGCGAGGCTGTCCAGATACGCGGGGCTGTCCGCTTCCGGGTCGCCGGAGCGGCGGCGGTCCACGCGATCGATCGAGATGGCGCGGCGAACAAGTCGCTCGGCTTCATCCAGATTGCGACCCTGCTCCGCGAGGTGGTAGCCGAGATCGTTGCACGCCCCGGCATGGTCCGCATCGGCATCCAGGATCGCGCGAAGTTCCGCCTCCGATTCCGCATGCTTCTTCGCGCCCCAATAGGAATTGGCGAGCGAATACCGGATGCGGAGGCGTTCCCCGGTTTCATCGAACTCGGCAAGCAGCTTCTTGCACAGCGCGACGGCGTCGTCCCATCTCCCCAGTCGCTGCAGCACGGCGACCTTCTGCAACCGCAGGGAGAGCCGATCCGCTGCGCCGCCTTGGGCGATGGCTTTGTCCGCCGCCGCGATCGCATCGTCGGCGTTGCCCAAGTCAGCGAGCGCGAGTGCGAGGTGATAGTTGAAGTACGCGGGAAACAGGCCCGTGTTCCGCAAGCCGTCGTGGCACACGGCGACGATGCGATCCGGTTTGCGGGAACGACGCAGCACGTTGATCAATTGCGTGTACGCTTCGCCTTGGGCGGCGGGCGGTGCGGTGCGAACCGCTTCCGAATACTGCACCGCGGCGTGATCCAGCTTGCCGAGCCGGGCGGCGAGCACTCCCAGCGCGTACCACGTTTGATGCGTGCGGGTGCGGCCGGCTTTCAGGTCGTCTTCACCGGCGCGAAGCGCGGCCGCGGCCCAAGCCGGTTCGCTTCGCAGTGCGTCGAGCAGGCCGCGGGCCTTCTCCGCGGCGAACGCCTTCGCCGTGTCCGTCTTCGGGTCGTCCTCCTTCAGCATGAGATAAGCCGCGTCCAAGAGTTCGACGGCGCGGCCCGGCCGGTTCGTGTCGAAGCACGACTTCAGTGCGAGCCTCAGGACCCTGGGGGCCGACTGGGAAGCAAGAAGCTTGGTGAACGTGTCGTCGCCGGTCTTGCGGGTCGCGGGATCGCGCGACTGTTCGAGTGCCGCCACCGCCCGCAACGGCACGTTCATCGGATCGCGAGCCACGTGCGCTTCGAGCGTGGCGGCGATCTCCCCGCCCCGGCCGGTCGCGTGCAACAGTTCCACCAATCGCTCGAACGGCTCCACGGCTTGCGGTTTGAGCCGAAGAAACGCCTCGAGATGCTTCAGCGCCGCGGCAGGATTCACGGGTGCATACGCAGCGGAGAGATTCCAATCGAGCCGCGCCGCGGCCGGT
>JAXMBB010000063.1:0-1527 GCA_046350135.1 Gemmataceae bacterium | reverse complement strand
CGGCGTGCCTGTGGAATCGGCCGTGCTCCGCGGAGTCGATTCGCTGCTTTCCATCGTGCAAATGCCCGGCGGCATCCCGGTCGCCACCATGGCCATCGGCAAGGCCGGTGCGAAGAACGCCGGCCTGTTCGCCGCCGCCATGCTGGGAACGAAGCACCCCGCGATCCGCGATGCACTGGTGAAGTACCGCGCGAAGCAAACCCAAGACGTGCTCGACCATCCGGACCCGCGTTCCTCATGAAACTTGGCATTCTCGGTGGCGGGCAACTCGGGCGGATGTTGGCCCTCGCGGCGCATCCGCTCGGTATCCGTTCCACCGTGCTCGACCCGTCCGCCGAATCGTGTGCGGCCCAGGTTTGTTCCCACATCCGTGGCGAGTTCGACGACCTGCAAGCGCTGTACAAGCTGGTGCAGGAGTCGGACGTCGTCACCTACGAGTTCGAAAACGTACCGGTGGAATCGGCATGGTGGTTGGCCGAACGCGTGCCGGTGTTCCCGCCGCCGAACGCGCTCGAAGTTTCGCAAGACCGGCTCAGCGAGAAAACCTTCTTCCAGTCTCTCGGCATCGCGACGCCGCCGTTCGCTGCCATCGACACGCGAGCCGAATTCGATCTTGCGATTGAGAAGATCGGCGTGCCGAGCGTGCAGAAGACGCGCCGCTTCGGGTACGACGGCAAGGGGCAGTTCGTGATCCGCACGAAGGCCGATGCGGAAACCGCCTGGGAGAAACTCGGCGGCCGCCCGCTGATTCTCGAAGGGTTCGTGAACTTCGATCGCGAGTTGTCCATCCTCGCCGTCCGCGGCCGCGACGGGACCGTGGCCACGTATCCGCTTGTGGAGAATGAACACCGCGACGGCATCCTGCACCGCTCGGTCGCGCCTGCGGCCGATCTTCGCGAGGAACTCGGCGAACGGGCCGCGGAGCATGCCGCCCGGCTGCTCGCCGAGATGAACTACGTCGGCGTGCTGGCCATCGAGTGGTTCCAGGACGGCCCGCGGCTGCTCGCCAACGAGATGGCCCCGCGGGTTCACAACTCGGGGCACTGGACGATCGAAGGGGCGTTCGCGAGCCAGTTCGAGAACCACGTGCGTGCCGTGTGCGGCTTGCCGCTCGGCCGCTGCGACGCGGTCGGGCATTCGGCGATGTACAACTTCATCGGCCGCGTTCCGCTCGCGGCGGAGGTGCTCGGCATTCCCGAAGCGAGCCTGCACGACTACGGCAAGTCTCCACGCGCCGGCCGCAAGGTGGGCCACGTCACGCTGCGAACGACGGAGCCCGAGTTGCGTGAGAAGCTGCTCGAGTGGGACCACGCGATTGCTGACTTCAAATCGGATTGGCGGTAGGATGGCAGGAGGAGGATGACATGGCGTTGACCTTGAGCCTGCCTGTGAAACTGGCATCGGCGTTGGAAGCGGAAGCGAAGCAACGCGGTGTCGCGCCCGAAGTGCTCGCGATCGAGGCTCTCTCACACCGCTTCTCCCCCGATGTCGAACCGATCGACGAGTGGGAACGCCGACTGTTCGGGG
>JAXMBB010000062.1:0-1722 GCA_046350135.1 Gemmataceae bacterium | reverse complement strand
TCTACTGCGTGGCCTCCTACGACGGCACGACGTGGCCGGATGTGTTCGACGGCACGCCTTCGGCCGAGACGGTGACCTCGGCTGGCGTCGGCTCGGGGTTCCTCGTGCTGGCATCGGTGATTAACGTGGACGCGACGACGAGCAACGTGGCCTATCCGTTCCGGTTCTCGTTGGCTTCGCTGTTCGGCGGGTACGTCCCGAAAAAGACGGCGATCTTCGTCGCGCACAACACCGGCGTGAACCTCAACTCGACCTCCGGCAATCAGGCCTACGGGTACGCCCCCCAGGACACGATCAACGGGTGAGCCATGCTTCGCCCGGTCGATCTCGGGAACCCCGTCAACCGCGGCGCAAGCCTCAATCTGGGGCTTGCCCACTGGTACCGTGGTCTGCCAAACAATAGGGGATCGCGGACGATCTTTGATCTGTGCAAGTCCTCGAACTTCACGATTGCGGACGGCACCGGCTACGCCGCGGCGATGTGGTCCCCAAAGCACGCACGTTGCGACTTCTCGCCGGTTGGCGGGGTGTCGCCTGCGTACTACGGAAGCTCCGATTCCAACCTTGCCGACTTCTCGGGCGGGTTCACGGCGTCGGCGTGGATTTTCCCTGTTGATGTCTCGACGTACAACGTGGTCGCCGGCGTCACTAGCACCGGGGTGACGAACGGTTTCTACTTTGGTCAGAATGGGGCCAGCTTGATCCTCAACGCCTCTCCCGGCGCGGTGCAGCAGGGGGTAGGGCCTAATATCGCTGCCTACTCGCCGTCCTTTGCGGTGTGGGTATGCAGCGGAGGAGCGGTTCGTCTGTACGTCGATTCGATCGAAGTGCAGAACTTTGACGGCGGGTACTCATCGCCTGCGGGAACCTCGTGGTACATCGGAAACTCGGCCTACGGGTACGGCACAAACGGAGGCATCGGCTCGCTCAGGTTCTACACCCGCGGGCTCACGGCCAGTGAGATTGTCGCACTGTACGAGGAGGAGTTGGCCGGCTGCCCGACCACGCTGAATCGCTACACGCCGCGGACGGTGGTGTTCCTTGGAGGAGCGGTCGCCGCTCCGGTGTCTGCAACCCCCGGCGTCGCCTCGCTCACCACGACGCGCTACGCCCCAGCCGTCTCGACGCCTCGCACCGCCACCCCCGGCGTGAAGTCGCTCGCAACCACAAAGTACGCGCCCACCGTTTCGACCCCGCGGCTCGCCACCATCGGGAAGCTGAGCCTCACGGCCACGAGGTACGCCCCCTCCGTCGCCACGCCGCGGCTGTCCACGCCCGGCGTGAAGTCGCTGGCCCTGACGTCGCTCGCCCCGGTGGCGAGCACGCCCCGCACCGTGACGGTCGGGGTCGCCTCGCTCTCCACGACGGTGTACGCGCCCGTGATCGCGACGCCCCGCACGAGCACGCCGAGCGTCGCGAGCCTGAGCATGGCCGGCTACGCGTCAACCGTGGCGACCCCTCGAACGGCCACGCCGGGCAGAGCGTCGCTGACCGCCGCAGGGTACGCCCCGACCGTCCTTGTGCCGCGGGTGACCGTGCCGGGCGTTGCTGTGCTGGCGGCTACTGCCTTCGCACCAATCGTCACCGCGATAAACCCGATCACTGCGACGCCGAGCACGCGGGCGCTTTCGCTCACGACCTATTCGCCGGTTGCATCGCTCGGCGTGATCGTGCTGCCCGGCGGCAAGTTCCGCCGCCCGGTCGCCTTGCTCGCCCGGAGCT
>JAXMBB010000061.1:0-2070 GCA_046350135.1 Gemmataceae bacterium | reverse complement strand
CAACGGCTGGTTCCACCCGGTGCTCACAGTCGCCGACGTACCGACGACCGTGGATCTCACCAAGCTCGGCCCCATCGGCAGCTACACCATGGCGGAGAAGTGGAAGGCGACCAAACACACGGACGAAGAAGAGAAACTCTTCGCGCTGCTGCTCAAGGCGCTGGACGATGAAGACGACCTCGTGCGGTCGCAGGCTGCGTACTACCTCGGTTGGCTCCGTGATCCGCGCTCGGAGCCGAAGATCGCCGCCGTGCGGCTCAACCTTCGCACCAAGGGGTTGAAGACGGCGCCGGCCACAAGTGTGACGGAGGCGTGGTCCATCGGCCGATTTGCCGCGGAGGAACCGACCATCGAACGCGGACCGATCGACCTCGCGGGCAAAGTGTCGAATCGCTCGTGGGAAGTGGTGAAGACCGATTTCCACGGCATCTCGCTGGTGAAGGGGAAGGGGCTGGCCTACGGTTGGTTCCGCATCCAGAGCCGCGAACGGCAGACGGCGCTGCTCGACGGAGTTCGCGACATCGACCTGTGGCACAACGGCCGCCTCGTGCCCGCGGAAACGGACGGCTCCCGCGTGCTCGATCTGCAACCCGGCAGCAACGACATTCTCATCCGCACCGGCGGATTCGCCCCGCTGCCCATCGCCGTTCGCGCCAAGAGCCGGGTCTCGATCACGCTTCCCGAGAAGCCGGACGGCACGTCGCTGTCCGAGCGCTTGAAGAACTCGAAGGGGCCGGTCGCGATTCCGCCCGAATTCCTGAAGATCGACTGGACGGCGGAGGCGAAGAAGGGCGACGTGGCGAACGGCCGCAAACTGTTCGGCACGCTCGGCTGCGCGAAGTGCCACGCCATCACCGCCGACCAGGCCGGCGGCGGAGCCCCTTCGCTCACCCAAGCCGGCAAGCGGTTCACAACGGCTCATCTCGTGGAATCGATCCTGATGCCGGACCGTCTCGTGGCCGATGAGTTCCGTGCGAGCCGCATCGTGACGACGGACGGCCAAACGCTCGTGGGCCTCGTGGTGAAGGACACTCCGAGCGAGATCGAGGTGCTGTTCCCGGATACGACCCGAAAGACGCTCAAGCCCGCGGACATTGAATCGCGCTCGGCCGTGGCGGCCTCCCCCATGCCGGGCGGGGTTGTCAAGACGGTTGCGGAGCTCCGCGACGTGCTGACTTATATCCTGAGCGACAACCCGCTGCCGCCGTGAGCCGCCAAGGAGGGGCGATGTCCCGCAAGAAGCCGACTCAGCCGGCTGCACCGTCGCGTCGCCGCCGCTCGCTTCTCGTCGCGGCCGTCGTGCTGCTCGCCGTCGCCGGAGCGGTGTTCGCACTGGACCTGCTCGGTGGCGAAGCGCTGCGCCGGGTCGGCCTTCATGGCCGCTACCGTGCCCGTTTCGCGGACGTGCAGTGCGAATCGCCTCGCGGCATGGATCGCGCCGCCTTCCTCACGGAGGTTCGCTACCTGTCCGAGTTCCCCGAATCGTTCCACCCGCTGGACGATGCCGAACGCGTACGGCTGGCCGGAGCCTTCTCCCGGCACCCGTGGGTGGAGCATGTCGGCGGCGTGACGGTGGAACCGGGCAACATCGTGCGTGTGTCGCTCACCTTTCGTGAACCCGCGCTCGTCGTGCGGGTGCTGGGCGGAGAGGTTCGCCTCGCGGATGCAAACGGCTTGCTGTTGCCCGAGTGCGAAGCGCCGCAAGGTACGGCCGAGTTGCTGAATACGGTTCCGCCGCCGAGCGTGAACGCCGGCGAACCGTGGCCCGACGACACCGTCCGGCAGGCCATCGGACTCTTGAAGAGCTATCCGCTTGCGAAACTGGAACGCACCGATACCGGTTGGCGGCTCTTCTTGAAGGACGGATCGGTTCGCGTCACCGCCAAGTGAGCCATGCGGCGTGGCCTTCGGCACGGCGAAGGCCACGCGAGTCAGGCACGGATGCCATTTCGATTCGCACCTGTGCTCCGGCAACGGAGCCACGGCGAATCACGGTTTCACGCCCATCGTGCGGCGGATGAATTCGATCTGCAACTTCAGGTAGTGCGGGCTGCCGATGCCGTGCCGCGA
>JAXMBB010000060.1:0-2070 GCA_046350135.1 Gemmataceae bacterium | reverse complement strand
GCGGAACTTGCCGAGCACGGCGGCCTTGGCCACGACTTCGGGATCGGCGTCCGGGAACACGATGAACGGGGCGTGCCCGCCGAGTTCGAGGCTGAGCCGCTTCACTTGGTCCGCGGCCTGCCGCATGAGTTGTTTGCCCACGTCCGTGCTGCCGGTGAAGCTGATCTTCCGCACGGCGGGGTTGGTCATGAATTCGTCGCTGATCTCGCCGGCGGACCCGATCACGAGATTGGCGACGCCCTTGGGCAGGCCCGCGTCGATGAGGCACTCGAACACGCCGATGAGGCACAGCGGCGTTTGCGAGGCCGGCTTGCACACGATGGTGCAACCCGCGGCGAGGGCCGGGGCGATCTTGCGGGCCTGCAATGTGATCGGGAAGTTCCAAGGCCCGATGGCGCCGACCACACCGACCGGATGCTTGATCGTGAGATGCCGCTTCGCGGCGTTGCTCTGCGGGATCACTTGCCCGTAGGATCGCTTGCCTTCTTCCGCGAACCATTCGAAGGTGTCCGCGGAGTGCAGCACTTCGCCCTTGGCCTCGGCCAGCGGCTTGCCCTGTTCCATGGTCATGGTGCGGGCGAGGCCGTCGGCGCGTTCGCGCATGAGGTCCGCGGTCTTCTTCAGGATCTTGGCGCGATCGTAAACCGTGAGCTTCATCCAGGACTTCATCGCTTCGCTGGCCGCTGCCACGGCCTTCGCGCAGTCCGCCTTCCCGCCGGACGACACCTCGGCGATGATCTCTTCGGTCGCCGGATTCTCGACGCCGATCTTCTTGCCCGAAGACGAATCGACCCATTGGCCGTCGATGTAAAGCTGGCGATGCTGAACGGGAACGGCGCTGGACATGCGGAACCTCGTGGGTGCTCAGGCGAGATGAGAGTATGCTAGGCATCCGGACGCGGACTGACACACGGGAGAACCGTGAGCAAGCCTTACGACATCGCTACGAAGGACCTGATCGAGACGGACCCGGCCGGTTGGGTGACGTTTCTCGGCAGCCCCGCGCCGCCGGATTCTGTTCGCTTGGTCGACGCCGATTTGTCCTCCGTGAGTGCAGAAGCGGACAAGGTCATCCGTGTGAATGCGACCGAACCGTGGCTGTTGCATCTCGAGTTGCAGGCGAGCCGGGATGCTTCTCTTGCGCGGCGAATGCTGCGGTACAACGCGATGCTGCACGAGCGGCACGAGTTACCGGTCGCCTCCGTGGCGGTGCTGTTGCGCCCGGCCGCGAATGATCCGCGACTGACCGGAGAGTTGTCGATTCGTCCGGCGATCGGCCGCGAATCGGTGTTCCGATACGAAGTGGTGAAGATTTGGGAATTGGATCCTGTCGTGTTGGTCGCAGGTCCGCTCGGCTTGGTTCCGCTGGCACCGCTTGGCCGCACGCGCGAGCCGGAACTGCCCGGATTGATCGAAGCGATGAAGGCGAGAATCGACTTGCAAACCGAAGCGTCTCTCCGCGGCAAACTCTGGGTTGCGGCTTACTTGCTCATGGGGTTGCGGTATGATGACAACCTCATTGAGACCTTGCTCGCAGGAGTACGACAAATGGAAGAATCCACGACGTATCAGTCACTCATGCGTCGCGGGCTCCAACAGGGCCTCCAACAGGGATCTGCTTTGGAAGCCCGCAAATTGCTCTTCCGCGCAGGGAACCGCCTCGGCACGGTTCCTCCGGCTGTGAGTGCCGCGATCAACGCCATCGACGACACCGCACGGCTGGAATCGTTGTTCGACCGCGTACTGACGGTTGCCTCGTGGGACGAACTGCTCACCACCCCATGATCTTCACTCGCCGTCGTCCTCGAGTTTGCGCGGGAGCTTCACCGTGAAGGTGGAACCCTTGCCGACCACGCTTTCGACTCGAATGCGGCCGTGGTGCTGCTCGATGATTTGACGGCACACGGAGAGCCCGAGACCGGTGCCGCCGCGGCCGTACTCGTCCGGTTCCTTCGTGGTGAAGAACGGCTCGAAGATCTTCCGCAGTTGCTCGGGCGGGATGCCGACGCCGGTGTCCGCGATTTTCACTTCGGCGAGTTCCGCGGCTTCGTTGTCCCGAACTTCGATCTT
>JAXMBB010000059.1:0-2396 GCA_046350135.1 Gemmataceae bacterium | reverse complement strand
GGTCGGCTGCATTTATGCTCTCACCACAAAGGACAATTCCACTGATCGATTCCGCGCTTGCGAACTGATCGCCGCCGCGCTTCGCAAAGGCTTCGGAACCGAACATTTGCCCGTGGATCCGGACTTGGATCCGCTGCGGAGTTCGGTCGAGTTCAAGAAGCTCCTGGCGGATCACGCCAAACAATAATCGCGATTCTTGGCGGATTCGCGGCGGTGCCGCCGTTGTTGATTCCAGAAGAAGGATCGCCCGCCGCTTGATGCTCACCCCCCGAGCCGTCCATGCCACGAGCCCGATTGCAACTGGTCCGATTGGAAGAGCGCTCGCTCTTGTCCACACTCACGGGCGATGCGTGGCCCGACGCCGAGAGCCTCACGCTGAGCTTCGCGTCGGACACGGCTCGCTTGGGTGAAAGCAACTCGGCACTGTTCCGCACCTTCAACAAGTTCGCCAGCCCCGGTGAATGGCAGTTTGAAATTCTGCGGGCGTTCCAGACGTGGGCGTCCGTCACGAATCTGAACATCGGCCTCGTCGCGGATTCCGGCGATCCGTTCGGCACGCCCGGCGACATCCAGGGCGACTACCGATTCGGCGACATCCGCATCGGCGCACGGCCGCTGTCTTCTGACGCGCTGGCCAACGCCGTGCCCTTCGATTGGGCCTCGGGCACGTGGTCCGGCGACATCCTCTTCAACACCAACGCCAAGTTCGACATCAGCCCCGCGCGGCCGGGCGACTACGATCTGTTCACGGCCGCGCTGCATGAAGCCGGGCACGCACTCGGCTTGGACCACACCGACGACCCGACATCGATCATGTCCGGCCGCTATGCCGGCGTGCGGAGCGGATTGTCCGCCGCGGACCGCCTCGCGATCCAGACGCTGCACGGCACGCGATCGCCGGACCAGTACGATGCGGCGGCCCCGAACGACACGTGGGCGTCGGCCACGGTGTTGACGGGCTCAGGCAACTTGAGCGTGGCCGGCGACCTGACCACCGCGGCCGATCAGGACTACTACCGCTTCCTCACGGCGGCCAACACCACGAAGTTCGCCGTTCGCCTCCAAACAAGCGGCCTGAGCCTGCTCGCTTCGCAAGTCACGGTTTTCAACTCCGCCGGGCAGGTCGTCGGGGCGGATGTGAGCACGAACCCGGCGAACGGCGACTTGGAAGTGAAAGTGAACGGCGCCCAGGGCGGCAGCTTCTACACCGTGCGCGTCTCCGCCTCGCGGTCGGACGTGTTCGGCGTCGGCCGGTACCAATTGAGTATCGTGTACAAGGACACGCCTGCGCAGAAGTCCAACTATGTGAAGGACAACAAATCCAACGACAGCTTCGCCACCGCCGACACGCTGAACGCGGCTCGCGGCAACTGGTGGAAGCCGGACCCCGGGCAGTCCTTCAACGGCGTGCTCGAGAACAAGACCGATGTCGATTACTACCGGCTGACCGCGCCGACTTCCGGCTCCGGCCCGCAGGCGTTGGTCCTGCAGGTCGATGCGCTCAACGCGAAGGGGGCGCGGCCGCAAATCCAGGTGTTCGATTCGGCCATGAACCTGCTGCCGCAGCAGATCATCGGCACGAACCGCGGCAGCCTCTCGGTGCAAGTCGTCGGCCTGGTTCGTGGTCAGGAGTATTTCATCCGCCTCGCCGGGGACGGCACGGATGATACGAACGGAAACTATCGGCTCTCCGCGGACTTCGCGGCTCCCAAGTCTGCCGGGCTCGAGTCGCTGCAAACGGGCACGCTGGCGGGCGCGGCGAAGACCGCCGCCGGGCAGCTGACGATGACTTCGAGCGGGCTCATGCAATTCGGCCTGTTCGCAACCGCCGCGGACGGCACCCTGGGCCAAACCGTGACGCTGACGATCACGGACGCCGCCGGGAAGAAAATCACGTCCGCGGTGCAATCCGCCGGTTCCGGGCCGGCCTTCCTCAGCGTTTATCTTCCGGTCGGCGAGTACACATTGACGCTGACCCTCGCTGTGCCGAAAGGTGCGACCACCACGGGGATCACGTATCAGTTGGCGGCCGGACTTCGCACCGATCCGATCGGCCCCTTGGCGACGACCACATCGAGCGGTCCCGGCACGACCGGGACGACGCCCGCCACTTCAACGACATCGTCGAATTCCACATCGACCAGCGGCACCGGCGGATTCTTCTACACGGCCGGAACCGGACTCATCGCCACCATCGTCCCGTACTCGTTCTGATGCAACAGTATGGATGCCAAGGCCTCCCAACGAACCGAGGCCTGTTCAATTCGAGGCAAGAGTAGCTGCCTTGCGAACATCAGATTCTTCCGGGACTTTTGGTGGTGTACGAGTCTTTTGTCGCCCACTGGCAGCAAACCCGTTAAGTCGTAGTGTTTCACGCTAACGCCGGGCGAAACTCC
>JAXMBB010000058.1:0-2407 GCA_046350135.1 Gemmataceae bacterium | reverse complement strand
GGGGGATGTGCTGCCCGCTCAAAAACAAAACGGGGGGGGTTCGAGTAATTTAGGGTGTTAAATGACTCGAACGCCATCCCGACGATCCGTTGTGGACTCAGCCGACCCAGACACCGAATCCATTGGCGGCATCGAATGCGAGGAAGTCGTCGAGCACATTCAGGGTAACGGGTTCGAGCACTTGGACACGCGGAGTGCCGCCCGGACCGGAACCGATCAGCAGTTCACTGAGGCCGTCACCGTCCTGATCGACCGCACCCACGCGAATCCCGCCACGGAACGACTCGTCGAATGTCAACAGGTTCGTGACCGAGGAAAGGTCGTGGCCGTCGAAGACGCGGATACGCGGCCCGCCACCGACCCCGGGCCCGGCGATGATATCCATGCGGCCGTCACCCACCACGTTGCCGACAGCGACATTCACCCCTCCTGTGAAAGTGGATTCGAAGGCGTAGAAGGACGCGACCTCGGTCTCGGCTGTGCCATCGAAGACCTTCACGTGCGGCCCGCCGCCTGCGCCCGCTCCGGTCACGATGTCGGCCGTGCCGTCGCCAGTGACGTCGCCCACGGCCACGGAGACGCCTCCGACGGCGGAGGAATCGTAGGCGTAGAACGAACGCAGTTCCGACAGGGTCGCTCCGTCGAACACCTTCACGTGCGGGGCACCGCCCACGCCCGCTCCGGTGACGATCTCCGCTTTACCGTCGCTGTCGAAGTCGCCGACCGCCACGTTCACACCGCCGGCGAAACTCGGTGCGTAGGCGTAGAAACTCCGAAGCAGGTTGCCCGTCGCCCCGTCGAAGACCTGGACATGCGGGCCGCCACCGGGGCCGGCTCCTGCGACGATGTCCGGAACCCCGTCGCCGTTGACATCCCCCGTCGCGACATGCACACCGCCCGCGAAGCCCGGGAAGGCATTGATTTCACGGATCAAGGCACCGTCGAGCCCGAACTGCTTCACCACGCCGCTGTTGCCCGCACCGACGGCGTAGAAGTCCACGTTGAGGACGGTCACCGAGATGGGGAGCGCCGTGAACGCTTCGCGGCCGGTCTTGACCTCGGTCGCGATGCCGATCGCAACCAAACTGAGAGATTCTTCGTGCGCCGCACGAACGTTGAGCCCGGTCAGCTGGGCCGGAGTCAGGATCCAGCTCCCATCGGACTGCAGCGTCCCCGCCGAGAGTGTGGCATCGGCCGGAACGCCGGTGATGACAACGGAGAGCGTGACCGCGACATCGGAGTCGGCCGAGGTAATCGTCAGCGGAATCGCGATCGGTTGCCGCTCGGGGCCGCTCAACGGTCCGCCGGGGCCGTTCATGTGCGGTCCACTTGGAACCGTGTTGATCCCGAAGGCCCGCCCGCCAATGCCATCCACATGGTTGGCCATCGTTCCGGACCAGAACAAATCGTAATTGCCGAGCACGCTGCGCGCGAAAACCGGCTCGATCTGCGGTCCGTTCGTCACCGTGTTGACGATCTGCTCGCCGGTCTCGGGAGTACCGTCGGCACGGTACTGCCGTTGGAACACCGCCCAACTCGAGCCGTCCTGGTTGATCGTCTGCCAGGCGATCGAGAAGCGGCCGGCCGCATCCACTCCGACCGCCGGGAAGCGTTGCGGGGCGGCGACCGTCTCGTTGACTTGGAACTCCTGGGCTTGCGGCGAGGTCCCGTTCGGATGGAACTGACGTGCGAATACGTCCCATGAAACGCCGGTTCCCGTCGCCTGATTGATGCTCTGCCACGCGACGACAATGTCGCCGCCCGCGTCGATCCCGATGCCCGGGTGTTCCTGTGCGTCCTTCGTGTAGACGTTTGCGAGGAACTCCGGATTCGGAGCGATTCCGTCGGCCCCATACCACCGCACGAAGATGCTCTTCTCGGTATCGGTCGCATCGTTCACGACGTTGTGATCGCTCACCCACGCCACCGCGAACTGACCGGCCCCGTTCATCGCCACCTGCGGCGAAACCTGATTCGTCGCGGTTTGCGTGTTCACCCGGAACTCGACCGCCAGCGGCGTGGCCGTGGTCCCGCTGGTGGAGAAGCGGCGAGCGTAAATCTCGCTGAGGTCTTCCGTCGGGCTAGGAAGTTGTGCATCCGTCTGCCAGGCGACGACGACATTCCCCGCTGTGTCGGATGCGATGGCGGGATGCGTCTGGTTGCCGGTCAGCGTGTTCCCGTTCACCACGAACTCGTTGCCCGCTACGAGGGCTCCCGTGCCATCCAGTGTGAAGATGCGACCGAAGATGTCGTACTGCGAGGGATCGCCCTGCGCGGCCCCGCGGACCTCGCCCTGCCAGACGACGAAGAAACCGCCACCGGGCAAAGCCGCAACCGCCGGGTGGCTCTGGTAGCCGAGTGTGGTTTGGTTGATGAGGAACTTCGCGCCGATCGGGGTCCCGGTGGC
>JAXMBB010000057.1:0-2709 GCA_046350135.1 Gemmataceae bacterium | reverse complement strand
TGTACTTCCTGCTCACGGGCGAGATCCCGTTCCCCGGGCCGTCCGTGCTGGCGAAATTGCGGAAGCAGGCGAACAATCCGCCGCCGTCGCCCAAGGCCAAGCGCGATGAAGTGAGTCCGGCGTTGGACGCACTCGTTCGGCGGATGATGGCCCGGCACCCCCTTGAACGCCCGCAGACGCCGGCCGAGCTGATCAGCTTGCTGGAAGCCGTGATGCGGGGCGAATCGCTGCCCGCGGGCATGCTCGCTGCCACACTCGGCGGGGCCACGCCGTTTCCCGGCGCTCCAGGCGCGACTTCGTTCCCCGTGAAGGCCCATGACGCCGGCATCCACAGCATCCAAGTCACGCCGGACGGCAAGACCGTGCTCACCGGCGGGGCGGACGGCGCCATCAAGTTGTGGAACGCCCAGAAGCTGAAGGAAATTCGCACCTTCAAGGGCGATATCGGCGCGCTCGAACAAGTGACCCTCGCACCGAACGGGAAGTGGGCCGCGTCCTGCTCCACGCGGCTGACCGTGCCCGAGATGCGCGTCCAACTGTGGGATCTCGGCAGCGGCACGGAGCACGGCCGCGGCTTGAAGGGCGCTTCAGACAACTTTCGCTGCGTGGCGGTGTCCCCGGACGGCAAGAAACTCGCGGCCGGCTGCGGGGATCGTTCCATTTGGGTGTGGACGTTCGAGTTCGCCGGGATGAAACCGGTCCAGTTGAAGGGGCATGCTGCGGCCGTCACCGGCGTCGCGTTCGCCCGCAACGCGGACACGTTGCTCTCGGCTTCGGAGGACGGCACCGTTCGCCAGTGGGACTTGAAGACGAACGCGGACAAGGGCTCGCTGCCGGCGTCGGTCGGGCCCGTGCGGTGCATCGCCTTTGCAAACAAGAAGGTGGCCGTGGGCGGCAAGTCGCTCGCGGTGCGGAGCAAGACGGCGTCGTTCTCGCGGTTCGAAGGGCACGACGGCCCGGTGAACTGCGTCGCATTCACGGCGGACGGCTCGCTCGTGGCCAGCGGCGGCGCGGACGGCACGGTTCGCATCTGGAATGTGGACGACGCCGTCGAAGTGGCCTGCCTCGAAGGTCACGGAAAACCGGTGAGCGCCGTCGCCTTCGGGCAGGACGGCGGGCTCATCTACTCCGGCGCGGAAGACGGCACGCTGCGCCGCTGGCACACCGCGCTGCCGGTGGTGTGACATGAGCGAACGATTCACCGTCCGGGTCGGCCGAGATCACCTCGTGTTCGCCTGCGGGCATTTCATCAGCTTCGACGGCCACCGCTGCGAGCGGCTCCACGGGCACAACTACCGGGCCGAGGTGGAAGTGGAAGCGCCGCTCGGCGCGGACTGGTACGTCTTCGACTTCCTCGCCTTGCGGGCCCGCGCGAAGGAAATCACGGACGAACTCGACCACCACATGCTGCTGCCGACGGCGAACCCGGTGATCCGCGTGCAGGCCGTCGGCGAGGCGTTTCATGTGGCGTACAAGGAGCGCGAGTGGCGGTTCCCGAAGGACGACTGCGTGCTGTTGCCCATCGAGAACACGACGGCCGAGTTGATCGCGAAGCACCTCGCCGGCCGATTGGCGGCCGTGCTCCGGGAGAAGCACGGTTTCACGCCGCTGCGGATGACCGTGGAAGTGGAAGAGTGCGTCGGCGTGAGTGCGACTTACGAGTGGAGCCTCACTCCTTCTTCTTCGCTTTCTTCGTGAACGTGACAACGTGCTGCCAGTGCAGACCCAGCGTCTTCGTGTGTTCCATCTCGGTGAACGGTTCCATCTCCTTGAGCACCTGACGCTCGCTCATGCGGTGCAGCGGCAGGATCGCCACCTTGTCGTCCTCCGCCTTGAACTCGACGAACACCAAGCGCCCGTCCGGCTTCAGTGCCGCGATCATCTTCTCCACCATCTCGAACGGGAACTCGAACTCGTGGTACACGTCCACCATGATGATGAGATCGACACCGGCCTCGGGCAGCTTCGGATCCTTGTTCGTGCCCTTCACGGTCTTCACGTTCGTCACGTTCAGCTTCTTCGCCTTGTCCTCGATCATCTTGATCATCTCGGGTTGGATGTCCGAGGCGATGACCTGCCCCTTGTCGCCGACGAGCGGCGAGAGCAGGAACGCGTGGTAGCCGCTGCCCGCGCCGACATCAGCCACGACCATGCCCGGCTTCACCGCGAGCGCTTCGATCAACTTTGCGGGTTCCTCTTCCTTGATGCGTTCGGGCCGCTCGAGCCACGTGGCCCCCTGCCAGCCCATGACGTGCGCGATCTGCCGGTTGAAGTAGAACTTGTTGATGCCGGTGCGGTCGTAGTCCTTCTTCGTCTCGTACTTCGGGGGTGTGCGTTTCGGCGGCTCGGCCGCGAGTGCGGCCGCGGCGGCCACGGCGAGAACAAGTGCGGCGCGGAACATGTCGAAGCTCCCACGATTGAATAGCTGACACCCGAGCGGAGGGCGTAAACCCTCCGTGCCGGCTCAGACACGGAGGGCTTACGCCCCCGCTCGGCTCACCGGCTTTCGCGCACGTTGAATTCCAGCTTCCACTTCTGCTTGCCGTCGCGGCTCATGAGCCATAACTCCAACTGGCCCACGGGCGTGACCTTGCTGTGCAGGTGAACCGGCACGGTGCGGCCGCTCGCGGCCTTCCCTTCGAGCGTGGTGCGGACCGGCGCCAGTTCATCGATCTGGCCTTCCCATTCGTCCACCACCGCACCGGCGGG
>JAXMBB010000056.1:0-3844 GCA_046350135.1 Gemmataceae bacterium | reverse complement strand
GCCGCGGGGGGGGGCCGGCCCGTGGCAACGCAAACCCCTCACCCCCAACCCCTCTCCCCAGCGTGGAGAGGGGAGCAAGAGGTTCAGAACTGCGTCTCGCGGTCGAGTCCCTGTCCGCCGATCTCGCGATCCGCATGTCGGACTTCACACCGCTCGTGCATCGCGCGTTCATCCGCAACGCGGTGAGCCTTCGCAACCTGTTCCGACCGTGCATCGTGGACAACGCGGCCGGCGAGAAGATCCTCACGTGGGGGAAGATGTTCGTCGCCGTCATGTGCGTGACGCGGTTCCTGCGGGCGAAGCTCGGGCCGGAGCAGAACGTCGGCGTATGGATGCCGACGAGTCTCGGCGGCACGCTCGCCAACATCGCGATCGCGCTTCTCCGAAAGACGTCAGTGAACCTCAACTACACGGCCGGGACGGAAGCCGTGGCCTCCGCCGCGAAGCAGAGCGGGCTCCGCGCCGTCGTCACCTCCAAGCGATTCCTCTTACGGGCGTCGCTCGATCTGCCCGCGGATGTCGAACGCATTTATCTCGAAGACGTGCTCGCCGCCGCCACCAAGGGCCGGCAGGTCCGCACGTTCCTGCTCGCGCTCTTCGCGCCGGCCTGGTTCATCGATCGCGTACTGCTCGGCCTCCATCGCCACACGCCGGACGACGTGCTCACCATCGTGTTCTCCTCGGGCAGCACCGGGGAGCCGAAGGGCGTCGTGCTCACGCATCGCAACGTGGGCTCGAACGTGGATGCCGCGATCCAGACGATCCAGATCACGCGCCGCGACAAACTGCTCGGCGTGCTGCCGTTCTTCCATTCGTTCGGCTACACGGTGGCGAAGTGGGCCCCGCTCGTGGCCGGCGCGATCGCGGTGTACTACCCGGACCCGCGGGCCGCAAAGGAAGTGGGCAACCTTGTGCGCAAACATTCGATCACGCTCATGCTCAGCACGGCCACGTTCATGCGCTTCTACATCCGCCGGTGCGATGCGGAGGATTTCAAATCGCTCCGCATCATCATCTGCGGCGCGGAGAAATTCCCGGTGAAGTTGCAGGAGGAGTTTCGCGCCAAGTTCGGCGTGCTGCCGCTCGAAGGGTACGGCTGCACGGAACTCTCGCCGGTCGTGTCCACGAACCTGCCCGATCTCGCGCTCGGCGGCGAAACGCAGGTGTGCAACACGCGCGGCACCGTGGGCCGCTGCATCGTCGGCGTCGCGGTGCAAGCCTTCACGCAGGAGGGCCGCCGGCCGCTGCCCACGGGTGTCGAAGGCGTGCTCTGCGCGAAGGGCCCGAACGTGATGCGCGGCTACCTGCACCAACCGGAGAAGACCGCCGAAGCGATCCAGGACGGCTGGTACTGGACCGGCGACGTCGGCCTCGTGCAGGCGGACGGGTTCATCAAGATCACCGGCCGCGTGAGCCGTTTCGCCAAGATCGCCGGCGAGATGGTGCCGCTCGAAAAGCTCGAAGAGGAACTGCACGACATCCTGGGAGGCGGCGACCGGTTGCTCGCCGTGTCCGCCGTGCCGGACGAAAAGCGCGGCGAACGCCTCGTCGTGCTCTGCCTGCACGAACTGAAGATGGAACTGACCGCGCTGTTTGATTCGCTCGGCTCTCGCGGCCTGCCGAACCTGTGGATCCCGGACGTGCGCGATTGCCACCGCGTCGAAGTGCTGCCCGTGCTCGGTAGCGGCAAGCTGGACCTCAAACGCGTCGGCGAACTGGCCCGCGAAAAAGCCGGCGAATCGTGATTCACTCGCCGACTTTGCGTTTCGGAGGGTTGCGGTAATCGAGCGGCGGCTTCTGTCCCTTTTCCAGCATGCTCACGTAGTTCTTGCCTTCGAGCCGCTCCGTGTGTTCCGCCTTCGCGGCGGCGACCAACTTCGGATCCGCGAACAAGTCGAAAGCCGTGGCCGCGAGCGTGCGGGAGGCGAGGTTCATCCCCTTCTTCGCGATCGTGGTGCCGCCGCAGGCCACGGCCTGCCACGAGTGCCCCGGCGTGCCCGGCACCCAACACGCGACGTAGATGCCGGTCGTCGGCACCACCCACGACACATCGCCGACGTCGGTGGAACCCATGCCCGTCTTCCCGGCCGCGTCCGTCACTTGGCCGAGCGACTCGAACGCGACCTTGTCCGGGAACGTCTCCTGCAAGCGAAGCGCGAACTTCAACTCGTCGCCGTCCAGCTTCAGGTCGTTGAGTGCGACGAGGTTCTTCTTCGCGACCTGCCCGAGGGCGTTGTTCGGAAGCAATTCGTAGGTGCCGCCGAGGTACTCGATTTCGAGCTTGGTCTCGGTGGCGAGCGCGCCGCCTTCCGCGCACTTCTTCAGCCGCGGGTACAGCTTCTGCACCACCTCGGCCTTCGGATGTCGCACGTAGAAGAAGCCTTCCGCGAACTCGGGCACGACGTTCGGAGCCCCGCCGCCGCTCGTGATCGTGTGGTGGATGCGGGTGAAGTCCGGGCAGTGTTCGCGGAGCAGTTCGGTGGCGTGGGCGGTGAGTTCCAACGCATCGAGGGCGGAACGTCCTTTCTCGGGTGAACCGGCGGCGTGGGCGGCCGCGCCGTGGAACCGGAACTTCGCCGCGACGCGGGCGAGGCACGACGAATCGCCGGCTTGGTTGCGACTGCCGGGGTGCCAGTGCAATACGGTATCGCAATCGTTGAAGAGGCCGTCGCGGGCCATAAACGCTTTCGCGGCGCCGCCCTCTTCGGCGGGGCAACCGTAGAAGCGCACCGTGCCCGTGATGGTGCCGGCTTTGATCTGCTCGGCGACCGCAATTGTCGCAGAGAGCGACGCGACGCCGAACAAGTGGTGGCCGCACGCGTGGCCGTAGCCATTCGCATCCTCGCGCAGCTTGCGGAACGGCGACGTGTCTTGGCTCAGTTCGGGGAGCGCGTCGTATTCGCCGAGGATGCCGATGACGGGTTTGCCGCTTCCGAACTCCGCGGTGAACGCGGTCGGGATGCCGGCGACGCCGCGCTTCACCTTGAGGCCGGCCTTCTCGGCGATCTCCGCCAGAGCGGCGGACGACTTCTTCTCCTGGTAGCCGGGTTCGGCCCACTCCCAGATCTTGAGCGCGACCGGCCAGTGCGTATCGGAGAGGGTCGCAGCGGATTTCACCGCGACGTCCTTTTGTGCGAATGCGAAAGCAGGGAGAAGCAGAACGGCGAGAAGGGCGGTGCGGTGCGGCATGGGTTACTCGAAGAACTTGCGAACGGGCACGGAGAACCCGGGCAGGATGTCCGGGAGGGTGAGCACCTCGTCGCCTGATAATTGCTGGTCGGTACCTTTGCGGAAGACCGTCGCTGTTTCCGCTGCCGGTTCGAGCAGGACGACGACATCGACACCTGCCTCGAGGTAATCATCGACCTTCTTGATGACAGTCCTCAAAGTATTGGAAGGCGGGCGGACCTCGATAACAAGTTCGGGAGGGACATCCGCCGCGCCAAGCTGAGTCGGAGTTTCCTTCGAAAGCCGATTGAAACTGAAGTAGCAGAGGTCCGCTCCGCGAACCGAATAAGCACCCGTCGGGATCGTCGTGTCACAGATCATGACACAACGGGTGAATGAGCCTTCACGAAACTGCCGACGATGTAAGCGACTTTACCACACACTTCGGCGTTCCGGCACCCCGCCGGAGGGAATCTCACGATCCGACCGTCGACCAATTCGATGCCGCTTTCATCGCCGTGCAACCGCAGGAACTCTGCGGCGGTCATCAACTCGGGTGCGGCGTCCATCCTGTGATGATAAGTGAAGTCGCCGCGAAACCGCAAGCGGTCCGCGGACCGCTTGCGTTTTCGCGGTGCGTCACGCCGGTGCCGCGGCGTCGATCTTCGCCTGCAGT
>JAXMBB010000055.1:0-7206 GCA_046350135.1 Gemmataceae bacterium | reverse complement strand
GGTTGAGTCGTTCCAGAAGTTGAGCGAAGACGAGAAGCGAAAAGCAATCAATGAACTCGCACGGACTGTGACAATCCACGCACGCGAGTGCGGATTCTTGGGAGAAAATGATTCCCTGACGGGAATCGAAGAAGCATCGAATCCGGAGCAAACCTCGGACGCTGCGGAAATCGAAGCGGGATGAGTGTGCTCTCCGGATCTTGTTTCTTCTCTGTGTCTCTGTGCCTCTGTGGTTAGCTTCGAATGCTTCTCGACGAATTGAACACGTCCGCGTTGTGGACCGTCGCGCTCGGTACGGCGGGGCTGGGGCTTGTGGCCGGGGCCGCGGGTTCGTTCGCGGTGCTGCGGAGGCAGAGCCTCCAAGGCGACATGGTGTCGCACGCCGCGTTGCCGGGGCTCGGCGTCGCGTTCCTGCTCGGCGCGAGAGAACCGGTGTGGCTCATCCTCGGCGGTGCGGTCGCCGGGTGGCTCGCGATGGTGTGCGTGAACTTCGTGAAGCGCCGCTCGCGAGTGCCGTTCGACGCCGCCCTCGGCGGCGCGCTTGCCGCGTTTTTCGGCCTCGGCCTCGTCCTGCTCACTTGGATCCAGCGCAACGTGCCGGGCGCCGCGATGCACCCGTTGGACCGCTATCTCTTCGGCCAAGCCGCACTCATCCGCAAAGAAGATCTGTTCGCGATCGGCGGGTTCGGCGCGGCCGCGTTGCTGCTCCTCGCCGCATGCTGGAGTTCGTTCAAGCTCATCGCCTTCGATCCCGAGTACGCCGCGAGCCTGGGCTACCGCGTGAAGTCGCTCGAACTGCTGCTCACCACGCTCACCGTGGTCGCGGTCGTGATCGGGTTGAAAGCCGTAGGGGTGGTGCTGATGACGGCGTTGCTCATCGCCCCGTGTGCGGCGGCGAGGCAATGGTCGAACCGGCTCGGCGGCGTGGTGCTGCTCGCGGCCCTGTTCGGCGCGCTCGCCGGTCTCGTCGGCACCGTCGGCGGGCATCTCGCGGGCAGCGGCGTTCCCACCGGCCCCATCATCGTGCTCGCCGCCACCGCGCTCGTCGCCTTCTCCCTGCTCTTCGGCACGGCGCGGGGAATGGTGTGGTCCCGCTTCCGCACGGTGGCCGCGCCATGAACTTCGAAACCGAGATCATCCTGGTGCTGGTGGCGGTTGCGGCGGCGTGCGCCTTGCCCGGCACGTTCCTCGTGCTGCGGCGCATGTCCCTCGTGTCCGACGCGATCGGCCACGTGCTGCTCTTCGGCATCGTGATTGCGTATTTCGCCACGCGGAACGCCGATTCGCCGTGGTTGCTGTTCGGGGCCGCAGCCACCGGCGTGCTCACGGTCGCACTCGTGGAAGCGCTGCAACGCACGCGACTGGTGAAGGAAGATGCCGCGGTCGGGCTCGTCTTCCCGGCGCTGTTCGCGGGCGGTGTGCTGCTCGCTTCCCTGTATCTGCGCCAGACGCACCTCGATGTCGATCGCGTGTTGCTCGGCTACCCCGAGTACGCGCGCGAAGCCCGCTGGAGCATCGGCGGCACACCCGTGAAGCCGCTCGCGGTGCTGCTCGGCGTGCTGGCGTTGAACGCGACCCTGCTCGTCGTCTTCTTCAAGGAACTGAAGCTCACCACGTTCGATCCCGCGCTGGCGGTGTCGCTCGGGTACCGGCCCGCCCTCGTGCATTACGGCCTGATGGCGGATGTCTCGTTCACGGCCGTGGCGGCGTTCGACGCCGTGGGACCGGTGCTGGTCGTGGGCTTCTTCGTGATCCCCGCCGCGGCCGCGCTCCTGCTCACGGATCGGTTGTCGTTCGTGCTGCTGCTAGCGGCCGGAATCGGTGCGTTCGGTGCGGTGCTGGGAACGAAGGCCGCGGTGCGATGGGACACGAACATCGCGGGCACCGTGGCCACGATGCTGGGCCTGCTGTTCGCCCTGTCCTTCGTGCTCGCCCCGGAACGCGGCTGGGTCGCGCAGGTGCTCCGGCGCCGGCGGCAACAGCGGGACTTCTTGGAGACCATGCTCGCGGTACACCTGCTTCAACACGAGGGAACGGAGTCCGAATCGGAGGAGTCGCGGATCGCGAGCCTCCATGAGCATTTGCACTGGCCGGCCCGTCGAGCGAACACCGTGGCCGCGCGAGCGGAACGCCACGGACTCGTGGCCCGCGCCGGCGAGTTACTGCGACTCACGGATGCAGGCCGGATGCGAGCGCGGGACGTGTTGGGGGGAAATGCTTGAACCCCGGCTTCCCAAAGCGAAGCCGGGGTTTCGATGTCACTTCGCGGGGCGGGTGACGTTCGTGGCTCCGGCGGGGAACGACGGTGCCAAGGCCGGGGTCGGTGGAACCGCCGGCTTGGGCCACTCCGCACCCGGCACGACTTCATACAGGGCGCCGCCCCCGCTGCGGCGGAACGCGTCCGCGCTCGGTGCCGGCACCGCGTACTCCACCGTGTGGCTCGGCAGCACGATCACCAGTGTGTCGTCCTTGAACAGCGTCAACTCCCGCGGGTGCGGCAACTTCCCTTCGGTGGCCAGGAGCACGTGCTGGTCCGCCTTCAGCTTCTCCTTCCACACCTTGTCCGCCACGCGGTTGCCCTTCATGTCGAACACGGCCACGTCCGCGCAGTCCGAACTCTTGCCGGTCACGGTGGAGCGGATCTCGTAGCTCGCGATCTGCATGCCTTTCACATCCGTGCGAACGCCGACGACCGAGCGCGTACGCTGCCGCACGACCAGCTTGTTGTCCTCGTAACGCACCACGGCTTGACCCGGCACGGCGGCGTAAGGCACGTCGTCGTCCGCGATGCCCTTGGCGGTGAATGTCTTCGGCGGAACCGCGTCCTTCGGCTTCGGCGCCGCCGGCGCGATCGCGGAATCGTCGTCGTCGTTCACGACCACGACCGCCCGCAAGGTTTGGGCCGGCTGGCTTTGGCCGATCACGGCCGCGGACCCGAGCCCGAGCAGGGTGAGGGCCACCATGCCGGCCCCGGTCATCAGTTTGAGTCGTGTGGCGATCATGGCTTTCATCACTCCATCGGTCAGGGTCGAGACGCGGGGCGAAAGCACATCCGGGGTGAGCAACCCGCCGCTGAAACTGCGAGCCGCGGCGCGGGCGGTGAAGGAGACCAATTGGTGCGGCACGGCGACGGCGTCGCGGCCGAGCGCGGTGCTGATCGCGGCGGCGCTGGCCGTGAGGCCGCGCCGCGAAAGCCGGCCCGCGAGCACCTTTCGCGCGTGGGCCAAGCGGCTGGAGAGCGTACCTTCCGGCACCCGCAACCGGCCCGCGGCTTCCTTCCGCCCGAGCCCTTCCAGATCGCACAGCACCACGGCCGCGCGGTACTTCTCGGGCAGCTTCGCCAGTTCTTCGTCGATCACCGACCGCAACTCGGCGGTGTCGTCCGGCTCCGGGGCGGCGGCGGGCTCGCGCATCGCGGACACGGCAGGCTGCTCCTTGACCCGTCTGCGGGCATTGCGGGCTTCGAGCGCGGTGCGGTACGCCACCCCGTACAACCAATTGCCCAAGAGTTCCGGCTTGGCGATGTGCCCGGCCCGACGGGCCAGCACCATGAACGCCGCCTGGAACGCGTCTTCCGCGTCCTGCACGTGCCCCGTGACGCGGCGGCACACGGACAGCACCACCGACCCGTGGCGGCGCACGAGTTCGGCGAACGCGTCTTCCGATCGCTCCGCGGCGAAGCGGGCGAGCAGTTCACGGTCGGTGGGTCCGTCGCGGCTGCCGTGCCGCAGCACGGCCGCGATCATCTGTCGGGTCAGGTCCGGCGGCATCCCGAGGGCCCTGGGGTTCGCGTTCCGGTCAACATCATACTGGGTGCCACCGGGCGGGCGCGTCGAAGAATTCCGGAATCGCGTTCACGGGGGTTCAAGCGGATATCTTGGTGGTCGTGAGCAACTGCCGTAGGGTGGGTCGAAGCGTGCGCGAGCACGCGAGGCCCACCGTAAGCGTTCACGGTGGGCCTTGTCCGCTGGCGCGGACTTCGACCCACCCTACACCGGACACCCATGACTTCCGGTTGCACCCTGTTCACGGCTTTCCATTGCACGGGCGGGCCGACTATGATCCAACCGCACAAACGAGGGTGTCCCATGTTCGCACTGGCGTTCCTGATCGCGGCCGCACCGGTTCCGGCGGAGGCGACGGCGGCGGAGAAGTACGAAGCCGCCGTGCTCGCCTCGATCCACTGGTTCGCCCGGCAGAACGAGGACGAGCACTTGGGTGCGCTTCTGGAGAAGCATCCGAAGCTGGTGAGCGAGGTGGAACGGTTCCGGCAGCCGCGGAAGCCGTACTCGACGGATGCGTACACGCCGCTGCACTGGGCCGCACGGGAAGGCCATGCGCGCGCTGCCGCCGTGCTCATCAATTACAAGGCGAACATGAACGCGGACTGCGGCAACGGCTGGACGCCGCTGCACCTCGCGGCCCTGGGCGGGCACTTGGACGTGGTGAAGACGTTGGTGGAGAACGGCGCGAACACGGACGCGAAGACGATGGCGTTGCCCGAGCGCGAATACTATGCGCCGTCGCAACCGCCGGGCTTGGTGCAAAAGCCCATCAACCTGCCGGCTTCGCCGGCCCGCACCGCCTTGGACATCGCGATCGAGGCCAAGAAGCCCGCCGTGGCCGATTATCTGCGCTCGGTGCGGAAGTAGCTCACACCACCCAATCGGGGGATGGCTTCGTCACGCGGAGCAGGAACGTCGGGTTCACCGCTTCAAAGCGGAGCGATTCCAACTGCTCGACGCCGCGGGACAGGTTGATCAGCAGCACTTCGGTGCTGCCGCCGAGGCGTTTCATCGCGGCGTAGGTGGCGGTGAGCATCTCGATGGTGCCCACGTTCGTAACGAGGCGGCCGCCGGGGCGGAGCGAGGCGAAGGCGGCTTCGAGCATGCGGGCCACTTCGCCTCCGTTGCCACCGATGAAGATCGCATCCGGGGCGGGCAGTCGTGTGAACACGTCCGGGGCGGTGCCGGCGATCGGCTTCACGTTCGACACGCCGAAGGTTTCGGCGTTCGCCACGATCAAGTGGTAATCCGCGGGATCCTGCTCGATGGCGAAGGCGGGGCCGGGGGCGACCAAGCCGGCCGCTTCAATCGCGACGCTGCCGCTGCCCGCGCCCACGTCCCAGAACACGTCGCCGGGGTGCAGGTCGAGTTGGCTCAGCGCCACGGCACGCACTTCCGCCTGCGTGATCAGGCCGGTCTTGGGTCGCGTCTGGGCGAAGACTTCATCCGGGTTGCCGAAGCGACGGAGCCGCGCGGCCCGCGGGCGGTCCGGTCGGTTCGGCTTGCGGCGCAGGATCAGGATGTTCAGCGGATCGAACTTCATGTCGCGGATGTCCGCGAGTTCGCCGCGGGTGATGCGTTCGTCCTTGCCGCCGAGGTTCTCGCACACGATGGCGGTGAAGTAATCGATGCCGCGCCCGAGCAGTTCGGCGCACACGCGGCCCGGTTGATATTGCTCGCTGGTGAAGAGCCCCGCGGTCTCGGCGATGCGGATCTTGTCCAGCACATCTTCCAGCGGGCGGGCGGCGAGATCGGTGAGGAACGCGTCCTCCCACGATTCCTTGATGCGGGCGAACGCCAGTTGCATGGACGAGACGTGCGGCATCACTTCGAAGTGTTCCGCACCGACCTTCTCGCACAGGTAGCGGGCGGTGCCGTAGAAGAGCGGGTCTCCCGTGGCGACGAGTGCGATGCGTTTGGTGCCGAGGATGGTCCGCAGTTTCTCGACGGTGTCCGGCAGGTTCGCGCCGATGGGAGCGCGTTCGGCGCGGAGTTCGGGGAGCAGGCGCAGCGTGGTGTCCGACCCGAACACGATCTCGGCGGCGAGCAGCAACTCGCGGCTGCGGGCGGTGAGCCCGGCGAGGCCGTCCGGCCCGATGCCGATCACGGGAACTTTGACTGCGCTCATCGTGCGATCCGGGGTGAAAACTCGTGCGTAGTGTGATGCTATGAACATCCGCGCAGCGGTGGAATCGGACTGGCCGGCGGTGTGGGCGCTGTTCCAAGCGATGAATCATCCGCCGTATTCTCGCTGGGCCAAATCGAACAAATGCCTCGCGGCGCGGCCGCTGATCGCGCCGTGCTTCAGCAACTCCGCGGCGATTCGCTCCACGGCGTTCCAGTGGGCGTCGTCCGCGAGCAGGTACTCCACTTTGGCGAGAAGCCGGCGTTCGTAGCGTTCCGCGGCGCGTTCGCTCGTGCGCTTCAACACCAATCGGCGAACGTAACGCAGGTCGCGATCCGCTTCGGCGAAGCCGTACGTGCCGGTGTGCTTCGCCTCCGCCGCCATGCCCGCGAGTGAGATCAGGATCTCGCGTTCGATCCAGTCCTCGCTCGGCCGCGACACGCCCTTGCCGAACTCGCACTGCCCCAGCCGCTCTCGGTTGGGCAGCACGCTGACGCGATGGACCGGCCGATCCAACGCCAGCGCGATCACGGCGTGCCCCGCTTCGTGGTAGGCCGTGGCGGGATCGTGCGCGGGTTCCATTCCCCGCATTCTACCGGGGTTGCCCGTTCCAACCCGCAACCATAACTAAGCGGTACTCTCCGGGGCTCGCCGGAGAGTGCGTTCCCGCCTTCCCCGAGAACCTCTCGCCATGCAGTCAACAGACTCATCGTTTCGCGGAGCCGCCGGCCGGATGCTGCGGACTCTGCTTGCCCTCTTTCTGCTCGCGGTCACGGCACTCCCCGCCGTCGCGGCCGACAAAAAGGAGGCGGACAAGCCGCACACCGGCGGCGGTGAAGCGAACTTGGTGCTGCCCGACCTCAACTCGGTGAAGTTCTTTGGGGGCGTCGGCGGCAAGGATCTGATGTTCGCCGGCCTCGCCGTGTCCGTGCTCGGTCTCGGCTTCGGCCTCATGATCTATTCGCAACTCAAGAACATGCCCGTTCACAAGAGCATGCTCGAAGTGTCCGAACTGATCTACGAGACGTGCAAGACGTACCTGTTCACGCAGGGCAAGTTCCTGTTCATCCTCTGGCTCTTCATCGGAGCCATCATCCTTTACTACTTCAAGGTGCTGCAGCACTTCGCGGACGACAAGGTGGCGATCATCCTGGTGTTCAGCGTGATCGGAATCCTCGGCAGCTACGGGGTGGCGTGGTTCGGCATCCGCGTGAACACCTTCGCCAACAGCCGCACCGCGTTCGCCAGCCTCACCGGCAAGGCGTTCCCCTGCTACGCGATCCCGCTGAAGGCCGG
>JAXMBB010000054.1:0-8442 GCA_046350135.1 Gemmataceae bacterium | reverse complement strand
TCGTGTCGATGGCCGCGAGGAACGACTCGCCGTCGTTGTCCATCGGCACGATGAGTTTGTCCTTCACCAAGATCGGCGAGGCGGCCATGCCCACCTGGTTGGTGATGCTCGGGTAGTCGCCCGTGAGCGAGCGATACCAGCGGAGTCCGCCGTCGGCATCGAAGCAGGCGAGGTCTGCGGTGGCGAACAGGGCGTAGACGCCGCTGGCGTCCGCGACCGGGGTCGGGGCGGCCATGCACGTTTTCGGGTGGCACGCAGTCTGGCCCGTGGCCGCGAGTTGCCGGTGCCACAGTTGGGTGCCGGTCTTGGCATCGAAGCAGAGCACGTGCAGCTTGTCGTCGCGTTTGCCGCTGGAACATGTGACGTACGCGCGGTCGCCGAACACGACCGGGCACGAGATGCCGCGGGCGGGCAGCGCGGCCTTCCACTTCACGCCCTTGTCGCGGCTCCACTCGGTCGGCAGCCCCTTTTCTTCGGAGACACCGGTGCCGTTCGGTCCCTTGAACTGGCCCCACTCGCCGCCGAAGAGCGGCAGTGCAAGCGCGAGCGAGAGCGGAATGATCGGAACGAAACGATTCACTTCTTTTCCTCCGTCGCGGCTGCGGGAACGGATCCGAGTTTGATCTTGGATTCGCCGACGAGTTGAGTCACGCCGGGAAGCGGTGCGCCGGTGGCGTCGCAGGCGCGGGCGGAGAACTGCCACCGCTGCGCCCACGTCTCCTTCTGGTTGTTCTGGCAGATCTTCACGACGAGCACGTTCGGCCCGGCGACGAGTTGCCCCTTGCCCACGTGGTAATCCATGCTGTCGCCGTGGTGGTACTCTTCGCGTTCGAACAGCTTCTTCCCGTTCAGGAACACTTGCAGCGCGTTCGGGCTGGTGACGCGAATCTCCACCGGGCCGGCCTTCTCCGCCGCGAGCACCGCCGTGGCGTATGCCGCCGCGTCGTAGTGTTTGCCGATCAGCTTGTTGAAGTCCACCATGCCGAACTTGTCGCGGCTCACGATCGGCGTCCACGTCACCTCAGCGTCCTCCTTGCCCTTCAGCTTCTCGCCCGGCGTCACCTTTTCCTCGGGGGCGTACTTCACGGCCAACGCCTTGCCCCGGGCGGACGGGAACGGCCCGATGATGCTCCAGTGGGTGACGAATCCGAAATGCTCGGCGAGGCTGATTTTCGCCTGATGTTCCGTCTCGAGTTTCTTCGCGATCGTCTCGACTTGATCCTGATCGCGGGCCGCGGAGAGCAGTTTCTCGAGCGCCTCCTTGGGGGCGGGCTTCTGCTTGGCCAGCGATTCCAGCCGGTCTGCGACCGCGATGCGGCGCAGGTCCGCGCTCGGATCGTTGAGGAACCCGGCGAGCAGTTGGCCGCGTTCGGCTTGGGGAAGCAATTCGAAGGCGAGCCCGCGGGCGGTGGCCGCGTGCTTCGTCTCTTTCACAAACGCGAGGAGCTTCTCCACGGGCAGCTTGCGCTTGGCCTTGGTCTCGGCTTCGGCGATGGCGCCGGCCGCGGTGAGCAGCCAGTTCGCGGAAGTGGGATTGTTGTCATCCACGGCTTCGAGCGCCGGAATCAGCGCGGATGCGCCCTGCGCCACGAGCCCGGACCACGCCAAGCCCACGGTGTCGTTGTTCTTCCCTTCGCGTTCCACGGCCTTGAGCGCGGCGATCGGCTTCGTGATCGCTTCGTCCGCGGCGAAGGACGCGCTCGGCAACAGGGCCGCGAGCGCGACCCCGAGACAGCGGTGCATGCGTTGTTCTCCGGATGAATGGGCGGCGTCGAAGTTATACGAGCGGCGTGCGAGCGTGCATCTTCTCACGCAGTTCCGTGAAATAAGCGGTGAGCTCGGCTGCGGACTTCACCGAGCCCTTCGAGCAGGAGCCGGTGCCGCAACCGCCCGTGGAGCAGGAAGTGCAGCCGGACCCGGTTCCGCAATCCGGTTTGCCGCACGTCATCTTCTCGGGATCGGGCGGATCAGTGAAACTCTTCGAACGGGAGAGGTCGAGCAGGCGGACGGCGAGGCCGAAGCGATCGGAGAGTTCCGCGAGCAGCGTCGAGGCATCGCACTCGCCGAATGGCAGCGCATGAAGAACGGCCCCGGCTCGATCCAGTGACACTTCGGTGTCAATGAACGCGACGGGCAACCCGGCTTCCGCCGCCGCGGAGAGAAGTTCCTGGCCGAAGGCCTCGTTACGCTCCGCGGTCGCAACTTCGGCGAGAGTGGCAATGCGAACAACTTCGCATCGTTGGTCGCTCGACACCCGGCAATCTTCGCTCAGCACCATTCCGATCTCGAGGCCTCGAGCCGTTCGCACCACGACCTTTTGGTTTCGCGCGAGGGCGAATCCGCTCGCGTGCGGCGAGACGGCGAGGAATCCCAGTTTGCCGTACTGCACGAGGATCATGAGTCGAAGCCGAAGAATTCGCGCATGTGGCGGTCGTATTCGTTCTGACCGTGCTCGGAACTCAGGTCGAGCCGCAGTTCGTTGATCACCTTGATGCTCAGATCCTTGAACCACAGGTTCCAGCAGCCGGCACACACCGATTGATGGATGCGGACGCCGATTTCATCCGGAATGGGCGGGGCGGGCAGTTCGCGGGCACGCTTGCCTTCCGTGCAACCGGGCCGCTGGCAGCGGTAGCCGGTGCCGGGGGTGCCGTCGTCCACCGGTGCCGCGGGTTGCGGCACGGGGGCGCCCAAGCTCGTGAGCAACTTCGCCATCGCCTCCTTCGGCAGGCGGTCGCCCTTCGCATCGGCGTTGTGCCAACCCTTGGTCAGCACCTCGACGGCCTTTTCCTTTTGATCCAGCTTGATGAGGCACTCGCCCAGCAGTTGGAAGACCTTCGAGAACTCCGGGCTCAGTTCCAACGTGCGTTCAAAGGACTTGGCCGCCTCCGCGGGCTGGTTGTCCTCCATGTACAACTGGCCGAGGCGGAAGTGCCCGAGTTCGTTGTCCGGATCGTCGGTGGCCATCTTCTTGAACTGGGCGATCCGCTCGGCAAGTTGGCTCATGGTCATTCCTTCGCACACCCGGGACCGGGTGATCAGTTCGAACTCAGAATGGTGAGGGGCAGTTCGTACACGGACTTCTTGTTCCCGACCTTGTCCGTGGCCGTGATCCGCGCGGTGAACTTGCCCGTACGGCTCATGAACACCGGGAACCGCAGGCTGAAGGCGCCGTCCTTCTCCTCGATGCCGCCATCCTGCACGTAACGCGTGGGCTTTTCGCGGGTCGGCTTCCCGGCCTCGTCCAGCGTCTCGAACAGGAACTCGACGTTCGGCTGCTTCGTCTTCGGATCGCGGGTGAAGTTCGCCACGCTGAAGTGGATGTACGCGGTCTGCCCGACGACGCCGGTGGTGGGAGCGCTCAGCTTGCCGCCCTCGTCGTAGCTCGTGTTCACGGCGAGGATCGCGAATTCGGGCTTGGTCACTTCAAACTTCACGGCGAGCGAACTCGTGCCCTTTGTTTTCGGGTCGGTCACGGTGAGCTTGCACGAGTAGGTGCCGGCGGGTTGGTCCAAGCCGATCACAAGGAAGGCTCGCGCCGGCAGTTTGTTGCCTCGCAGCGGGATGAAGTCCGTGAGTTCGCGCGGATCCTGCTTGAAGATCGACTTCCCGGCCGCATCCGACACTTCCATTCCCATCGTGTACTTCGCGTAGCCGTCCGCATCGATCGTGAGGTTCTCGATGTCGTAGCCGATGAAGAGCAGGTCGCCGGGAATGAGCTTGGATTCTTTTCGGGTGGGGCCGAGTTCGCCGATCGTCCAACGGACGTTGGTGAGCTTCAGGCCGTCGGGTTGGGCGGGGGCGAACGAAAGGGCCGCGGCGGCGGCGAGTGCGGTGAACATGCGGTGTTCCTGTTCGGGTGCGGTGGTGCGGCACCGCTTCCAACACGGCTATTGTCGGCGGCGTTGGTGAAAACTCAACCCCGGCTCGCGTCAGGCGAAGACTTCGGGGCGGACGATGCCGTCGCCGGCGATGGGAACGGGGCGGCCTTGCAGATCGGGAACCATGGTGTGGGCGTCGATGCCGAGAAGATGGAACGCAGTGGCGAGCACGTCCTTCGGCGAGATCGGCAGGTCTTTCACTTCACCGCCGTTGCGATCCGTGGTGCCGACGAAGCGGCCCTTGGCGATGCCGCCGCCGGCCAAGGCCACGGAGTATGCACGAGCCCAATGATGCCGCCCGGCGCCTTTCGGTGCCGGGTCGATCTTCGGCGTACGGCCGTGCTCGCTGATCCACATCACCAGTGTCTCATCGAGCAACCCGCGGGCTTCGAGATCGAGGATGAGTGCAGGGAAGGCGCGGTCGAAACCGGGGAGCAGGTATTCTTTCAGCCGCGGGTAGTGGTTGGCGTGCGTGTCCCACGCGCAGCCGGCGAATTGGCCGTAGCCGTCCCAGAAGACGGTGATGAACTTGCTGCCGGCTTCCACCAGCCGGCGGGCGCAGAGGCACGATTGGCCGAAGAGCGTGTCGCCGTAGCGTTCGCGAACGCTGATCGGTTCGCGGGACACATCCAGAGCCTGGCGCACGCGATTGGACGTGGCCAGCGAGAACGCCATGCGGCGGAACTTCTCGAACGCGATGTCCGAACTGCGGCCGCCGTTCAACTGTTCCAAGAGCGACCGTCGTTCGCCCAAGCGTGCCGCGTTCACATCGGCGGGAAGCTGATCCGCTGTGGAAAGGAAGAAGCGGCCTTTCATGTCGCACTTGGCGAACGGGTCGTGGAACTCCTTTGCCTGGCCGTCGGTGTACTTCGGAGCGAGCTTCAAGCCCTTGCCGTCGAAGTCCGCCCAGATCGGGTCGTAGCTCTGTCCGAGGAACGCGGCGTACGGCCCCGCGCTCACGTTCTGGTCCGTGTGGGAATTCAGCAGCCACGGCAGGCCGATGTTCCGCGGCATCTCCGGCGTCGCATCCCCGGTCCGCTTCGCTTCGAGGTAATCGACGATCGAACCGATGAAGGGCCAGTGCCGCGAATCGCGCGGGGCCGTCTCCAGCGCCGGCGTGTACGTCGGGATGCCGCTCACGGCGTACGCCACCCCGTGTTCCGCGTAGCGGTGGCTCATCGACCGCACGACCGTGAGCCGGTCCATGATCTTGGCGATGTTCGGCAGCCCTTCGCCGATGCGGACGCCCGTGAGGTTCGTGGCGATGGACTTGAGTTCGCCCTGCACTTCGGCCGGTGCGTCCGGTTTGGGATCGAACGTCTCGTGTTGAGGCGGTGAGCCGTACGGGAAGAGCAGGATGCAGGACTTGGCGCGGCCGAAGGATCGGTCGTCGGAACGCGTGCGCGAGACCGCCGTGGCGAGGCCCGGGACCGCGCCAATCGCACCGAGTTTCAACGCTTCGCGCCGCGTCAGCATGGTCACCCGCCCTTGACAGCCCGGATGTACGCTTCGAAGTTCGCCACGGGTGTCCCCTTGTCCACGCCGTGATTCAGGTTCACGATGTGGCGATGGCCGCCGCCCGCCGCGATGCATGCCCGCGTGGCCGCGGCCACTTCTTCCGGCGTGCCCGTCCGCAGGATTTCCTCGTCCACATTACCCTGAAACACGAGCCGGGGATAGCGCGTTCTCGCGGCCGCGAGATCGTGGCAGCAGCCGATGCTGATCACCTCCGCGCCCGTGGCACACATTCGCTCCAAGTACGGTCCTTCCTTTACGAACAGGATGCGCGGCACGCCCGTGGCCCCGGCGAGGATCGACTCATGGTACTTCTGGGCCCACTGGTCGTACTCCCACGGGTCGAGCAGCCCGGCCCATGAGTCGAAGAGTTGGTACATCGCCGCGCCGTCCGCGATCAGCGTGTTCAAGAAGCCGACCGTCGCGGTTGCGATCTTTTCCAAAAGCGCGGTCCACACGTCCAAGTGTTCTTCGGCGAAGCGGCGCGTCGCGTCCGTGTTCTTGCCGGTGCCGATGCAGTACGTGGCGACGGTGTACGGGGCTCCGGCGAACACGAGCACGGGTAGCTCGCCGCGAAGTTCCTCGGTCACTCGCTTCAGCAGGTCGCGGATGTGCTGGTATGTCTTCGGATCCGGGTTCGCGCTCAGCCGGTCCACGTCCGCCATCGTGCGAACGGGCGTGTCCGGCACCGGCCCCGCGCCACTCTTCAATTGGAACGGCAAACCCATCGCGATGGGCAACGTGACGATGTCGTAAAAGAGGATGATGCCGTACACGCCGAAGCGTTTGGGGCAGAGCGTGGCCTTCGCGGAGGCTTCCACGTCTTCGTTGAACTGGAAGAAGGGTCGCCCGGCGCGAACGCGCTGGAACTCGGGATCCCAGCGGCCGGCTTGCCGCATGGCCCACACCGGAGGGCGTTCCACGGCTTCGCCACGCGCCGCACGAATCAACAGATGCTCGGAAGAGGACATGGGGTGAGTTTACGAAGTGGCTCAAAACACGTCGGCCGGGTCCACACTCTTCACCTTGCCGAGCGCGAAGAATCCGGAGAGCACGCACATCACCATCGTGAGCGCGAAGACGAAGCCGGAACGGCCCGGCGTCAGGTCCAGTGGCATGGACGAGATCTTCGCCAAGTAGGCGTACGCACCCCACGTCACCACCATGCCGGGGAGGAAACCGGCCACTGCAAGGATGGCGGCTTCCTGGATCACCACCGAACTCAGGTACCGGTTCGTGTAGCCGATGGCTTTCAGCGTGGCGTACTCCGCGAAGTGATCCGCCACGTCGCTGGAAAGAATCTGAAAGCAGATCACGACGCCGACGACGAAACCGAGCACCACGCCCGCGCCGAATGCGAAGCCGATGGGCGTGCTCGTCCACCAGAAGTTGCGTTCCCGGTCGATCGCTTCGGCCTTGGTGAGCACCAGCACGTCGCCGTCGCGACCGATCGCCTCCTGCAACTTCGCCTGCACCGCCGCGGGATCCGAACCTGCGGACACGCGGATCACGCCCAGATCGACCCCGGACATCGGGTCGCCCATCGTGTACGGCTCCCGCAGGATTTGCGAGAAGGTGCGGTCGGACACGACGAGAGTGCCGTCGGTGCCGAAGTCGAAGCCGAGATCGAACCCGGCGACGAGTGTGACTTCTCGGCCGGTGAGTTCGGTGCGGCGGCCGGGCTCGAAAGGGCCGTACACGGTTTCGCCGGGCGTGCGCGGGTTCTGCGCGGGGCGGCTTTTTCGGTCGTAGAACGCGGCCCCGGGTTGACTCAACTTCTCCCACGCCCCGGAATCGAGGTTGGGCAAGTCGATGGGCCGAGCCGCCGGATCGACGCCGAGCACGCGAGTGCGGCGGGTGCGGCCGCGTGTCTCCGGGTTCGGGTCGGCGTGGCGCAGCGTGCCGAAATCGTGGTCGATGTACACCGCGCTCGCGGACGCGACTCCGGGCGTTCCCATCGCCTGGTTCAACCGGCGGCGATCGAACGTGTGCCGGAAGAGCAGCGACGGCCGCTCCGGGTTCACCAGCACCAAATCCGCGTTCAATCTCGAGAACACGACGGTGTTGGAATCGAGCATCGCGTTCATGATGCCGAGTTGCACGGCCATGAGCACGACGGCGAACGCAATGCCGGACGCGAACAGCGCGAACCGCACCCGGTCGTGGGTGAGGTTCTTCCACGCCAGCGGCACGGATGGAACGGGCACGGAACGGGCCTCACGGGAAGTGCTTCGCGGTGATCGCCCGCAGGAACGCCAGTGACTCCGCCATTTCTTCAAGGCCGTTCATTCCGTCTTCGATGCTCACCCACCCGCGGTACTTGTTCTCGGCGAGGATGCGGAAGATCGACTCGTAATCGTTCAGTCCCTTGCCGGTCACGCCGTGACGCAGGTTCGGCGAGTATCCGAGCGTGCCGTCCGACTGGCGCAGCGAATCGAGCGTGGTTCCCTCGGCCAAGTAGCGATCCGAGGCGTGCATGCTCACGACGCGATCCGCGACGTGTTTCAGCAGCTCCACCGGATCGTCGCCGGCGACCACCGCGTTGCTCGGGTCGAACTGCACGCCGAAGTGCGTGCGATCCGGGATCGCGTTCACGAGTTCCAGGAACACGTCCTGCTTCTGGGCGAACTCGGGGTACTTCCAGAAGCCGTCCTTGTAATGGTTCTCAAGGCCGAGGACGATGTCGTGTTCGCGGGCCGCGGGCAGCACCTGTTCAATGCACTCCACGCACCACGCGAGCCCCTGTTCGCGGCTCACATCCGGATAGCGTTGGCCGCTCAGCACTCGGCACACGGCTCGCGGCCCGCCGAGTCGACGGGTCACGCGGATCATTTCGATCTCGCGGTCGATGGCCCGCTTGCGGCCTTCGGCGTCCGGATTTGTGAAGTCCGGCGAGCAGCACAGCATCGGCATCTCGAAGCCGGCCGCACGGATCGCATCGCCCACCGAATCGAGGTAGCCCGGTTCCAGGCTCGTGAAGAAGCCCTCGTACATTTCGAGGCCGTCCGCATCGAGTTGCTTCGCAATCTCGATCCACTCGAACACG
>JAXMBB010000053.1:0-9767 GCA_046350135.1 Gemmataceae bacterium | reverse complement strand
GCATGGCTGTCGTCAGCTCGTGTCGTGAGATGTCGGGTTAAGTCCCATAACGAGCGAAACCCCTGTTTCCAGTTGCCAGCGAGTAAAGTCGGGGACTCTGGAAAGACTGCCGGTGTTAAACCGGAGGAAGGTGGGGATGACGTCAAGTCCTCATGGCCTTTATGTTTGGGGCTGCACACGTGCTACAATGGCGTGAACAGAGGGATGCGACCACGCGAGTGGAAGCGGACCCCCGAAAACACGCCCCAGTTCAGATCGCAGGCTGCAACTCGCCTGCGTGAAGCCGGAATCGCTAGTAATCGCGGGTCAGCAACACCGCGGTGAATGTGTTCCTGAGCCTTGTACACACCGCCCGTCAAGCCACGAAAGAGAGGGACGTCCGAAGTCGCTTCACGGCGCCGAAGACGGACTTCTTGATTGGGACTAAGTCGTAACAAGGTAACCGTAGGGGAACCTGCGGTTGGATCACCTCCTTTCTAAGGATGATTCATACATGGCACCCGCCTCCCGTCACGGGGAAGTGGTGATGCCGCATGTCCCCGAGACACTGGTCCTCACTGACACCATTCCACACCCGAATCGTCAAAGAGACGCAAACCCCGCGGTGCGAAAGCACCGCGGGGTTTTCGCGTTTCATGCCTCTCAAGTGGCGTCCTTACGGAGAGACATATCCTTGCAGTCCGTAGCGATGAACTGGTTCAACCTGAATTGGAATTGTCGGGAGCAGTCGTTGTCGACAGCGAGTGCTGTCGGGATCGACTCATTTTCACAGTAACACCGGCTTTCAATTCGGGGCGGCTTGGCGAGTGAGTCGACGACGTTCGCGATCCCGTTCAAGTTTGCGGTCGCTTTCGGCGCGAATCGTGGGCAGTGCGTCCCTCGGACTGTGCAGGTCGATGATCACCGCCAAGTACACGAACTCGCGACCCAAATCGATGAGCGTGATGTCCGCGGCCCAGACTTCGTTGAGCGTCGCCATCCGCCGGCTTTTCACGAGGTTCGGCCAGTCGCCGTGGTTCGAGCAGTACTCCGAAGTCGCCACGAACCGACGCACCTGGATCACCAAGTTCTCCTCACGCATCAGACGCCGCACCCGCTTGGCGTTCACGTCGAACCCGCGACGACGCAACTCGCCCCGGATCATCCGGTAGCCGTAGCTCGGAAACTCGCCGGCGATTGTCACCACCGCCGCACGCACGCCGTCGTCCGGCTCCGGAACTGCAGTGTAGTAGAAGCTGCTCCGCTCCATCTGAAGCAGGTTGCACTGCCGTGCCTCGCCGAACTTCGCCTGATCAATTTCCAAGTTCAGCAGTGGCGGAATAAGGGCACCAAGTTGCCGTAAGAGGAACTGATTCACCGCGACAATCTGGTCGTGGTCGTGCAGTAGCTCAGCGTGTTTCGGCCGACACGCGATCAAACACGGCATTTGCGAAGTCATCCGAGTCGGGCGCGGGCCCTTCGCCGTAGTTCTCCCGAGATCCGTCCCGCCGCCATTCACAGAGCAGCGGGCGGTCCGAGATGTCCGCTTTCTCCAGTGTGAAATATCGGGTGGACGGCGACTCCTCCATGTATTCGTGCGGTTCGTCATCCTTGTGGACGATGGCCACGAGATGCGACTCCGGGCAGTGCTCGGGGGGCGGCATCGTGACGACGTAGGCGGTGTACCCGCCACGCTTCAGCACGCGGATGCTGACCGCATCGAACAGCTTGCCGTCCTCCTCCAACGCACCTTCGATGTCGTCCGATCCCTCCGGCAGCAATCCCAAGTCCTCGCAGCGGACCCGCGCCTTCGACCACATGTGGAGAAGTGGCCACGACGAACGGGCCCCACCGAGGTCGCGAATCAGTTCCGGATGATTCTCGAATGCAGCGTTGCGGAGTTCGACGTGCTGAAAGACGTGTACCAGCGGCCGCTTCGGCTCGCCCATCAGGTCGCGGCCCGTGCCCAGCTTGATGAGCGGTGCGTCCGGGTCGTCCGTACGCTGAATGTAGAATCCGGCACCCGAGAGGAGCCGTTCGAGTTCCTCCTCGTCGGATAAAGTTGCGTCCGGATCGCCTTGGATCAGTCGCTGCACGCCGATCACGACCATGCAAAAGAAGAACCCTCCGGGGAGGGGGAGGACCAGCATCGCGGCCAACCGCCACCATGTCGTCGGTTCGTTGTTTGCCAGCCAGTCCCAGATGAGGTAGCCCCACGGGCCGAGGAACAGCGTCGAGATGATCGACGAGACGATCACGATGACAACGTGCATGCCGGTCGTCGGCCTTGCAGAAGGTGGTCCTTCCACTCTTGTCTCCTGTTGATCACGGTCGCGGTTCGTGCTACGCGGCCGAATTCGCATATGAGCCGCGTGCAGATACTACAGAAGGAACTCGCCAAGGGCAACTCGCTCGGCGCGGAGGAACGCAAGGCGAAGTTCACCGAGTTTCGCAATGAGATGAAGCAACTCACGGACGATCAAAAGTGGGAACTCGGCGCCCCGGCTCGCGAGAAGCAGAAGGCGGAACTTCGCGATGGGCCCGCAGCAGAACGTGAAGTATCTGGACGAGAAGATCGACTTCTCGGAGAAGATGCGGAAGGAGTGGGAGAAGAAGTCCGGTCAGCGCGGCAAGACCGGCCTGACGCCCGGCGGCGGGCCCGGCGGCGGCAAGGGGAACCGATCGACCGAGTCGATTGAGAAGTCCCGCAAGCAGTTCCTCGATCGCACGTCGGCGGAAGACCGCGCGAAGATGGATCTCTACCGCAAGGAGATGAAGGACCGCCGCAAGCAGCGCGGGTTGTCCACTCGGTAGTGGAATCGCTTGCGGTTCGCGACGTGAAACCGCAAGCGGTCAACTTCAACCCAAGCGAGGTCCCACGGCTTCCACCGTGAAGGTGAGCGTGCTGCACTCGAAACTCGCGGGCAGGGTCAAGGTCGTCCGCTCGGCGCAGGGTTGGTCGTTGATCGTGAACTTGCCCTCGGCATACCGCACGCCGAGGCCCTCTTTCGAACGGTACAGGATCACCTTGCCCGCGAGGTCCGGCACATTCACATGCGAGTGCGGGCCGGGGCCGATGATGATCTCGTTCGCCATCAACAGCACGCCCTCCACCGGCAGCATGAGACGGTGGCCGCTCGTGAGTTCGAGCCGCGCCGTGGAACTGATCGACACCGGTTTCTGAAAGTGGAATTGGCAGGTCGAACCGAGCGTGACGCGGTCGTTCGACGAGAGCACCGAGCGGCTCGCCTCCTTTCCGTTCACCTGCACCGGCCGCCAGACTTCCTTGCCACCCACGGGGGCGGCCTTCCCGGACTCCACCACGTAGCCCTCGCCGTCCCGCGTGATGTCCGCATGAACGCGGGACACGTCGGCGAACAAGGGCACATCCACGGGGCCGCCTTCGAGCACGGCTTGGCCGAACGCGACCCGCGACCCGGTGCACACGAGATACCCCGCGACGCCGTCGACCCAGAGCAGGAAGCGGCGTGGCAACCGGGAGATTTCCGAACTGCCGTCGCTGGGCGGCGAACCGCGGCCGGAGAAGCCCGCGATCAGGTCCGCGGTTCCTTCCGCACGCCGCATGCCGCCCTTCGTCGTGTCGCGGGACGTGACGGGCACGGCGCGGGGCAGCGGTGCCACGTTGATGATGGTCTGCGGAACGGGAGCGGATTTCGCGGCGGCCGACGACTCGGGATACGCCGCCTGCCACGCCTTGGTGCGAAGCGTGCGCGCTTCGCGATGCTCGGGTGCGGCGGCGAGCGCGGATTCGCTCGCCGCCAACGCTTCCACCCACCGTTTGCTTTCCGCGGCTTCGTGGGCCCGCGCCACCGCATCGCGGAATCGCTCCTGCCGCGCTTCGAGGTCGCGGTGGAATCGGTCCAACCCGGTGGCCGGGCACGGCAGGTTCGGGCGAAGTCGATCGAGGTCCGCGATCGCAGCGAGAAACTCGCCGCGATCGGCTTTCTCCGCCGCGAGCACCCAATCCTGGGCGGCTTCTTCGACGCGGCGAAGATCGGGATGGATCACGCCACGATCGCGGAGCCGTGCAACGGCGTCGATCGCGATCAGCGGCGTGCCCGCCTCCAACGCCGCCCGACCTTGCACGAGCCCCAGTTTGGTCAGCGTCACGCGCAGGTCGGCGACGCACTTCTCACCCGTGTTCATGGCCTCGGCGGCCAGCAGATCGCGCCATGCGGCCTCGGACGCGTTGTCGCGGTCCAGCGATTTCATCGCCCGCTTGCAGTACGCCTTCGCCACGTCGCGCGCGACGCGCCACGCCTTGCGGTATCCGGCATCGAGCACCGGAGCGAGCAGACGGTGGGCTTCATCCGGCCGGCCGCTCTCCGCCGCCTCCGAGGCCTGTCTCAACGTGATCCACGGGGATGAGTTCATGTTCCGATAGATTAGCAGAGACACGACGCGAAGCCGCGCGGTACAGTGGGAACTCCGCCCGCGGTCCCGCCTCACAATCCACATGTTGCTAACGTTTGCCTGCCTCGCCGTGCTACTCGCCTCCGAGTCCGCCTCCGCCGCGGAACCGGTGGACTTCGGCCGCGATGTCGTGCCGGTGCTCACGAAGCTCGGGTGCAACTCCGGCGCGTGCCACGGGTCGTTCCAAGGCCGCGGCGGGTTTCGCCTCTCGCTGCTCGGGTTCGACCCGGCCGCCGACTACGACGCACTCGTATCCGAAGCCCGCGGCCGCCGCCTGTTCTCCGCCGCGCCCGAGAAGAGCCTGCTGCTGCTCAAAGGGACCGGACAAGTCGGCCACGGCGGCAAGAAGAAGCTGGACCTGAACAGTGATTCGTACCGCACGTTCGTTCATTGGATGAATCAAGGCGCCCGCCGCGGTTCGCTGCCGAGCGTGACGAAACTCGATGTCGAACCCGTGGCGATGCTTCTGACGAAGGGCGAGGCGAAGCCGCTGGCCGTGAAGGCGACGTGGTCCGACGGCACACTCCAGGATGCGACCAAGCTCGCACTTTACGAATCCACGAAAGACACGGTGGCCGGTGTGAACAGCATCGGCGTGGTGGATTCCCGTGGGGCGGGCCGTGCCTCAATCACGGTTCGGTTCATGGGCCAAGTCGCAGCCGTGCCGGTGAGCAGCCCCTTCAGCCTGCCCGAGAAGTTCGACTTTCCGCCGAACAACTTCATCGACGAACACTTGAGCAGTGAGTGGAAATCGCTCGGTCTCCAACCCGCGCCGCTCTGCACGGACAACGAGTTTCTCCGCCGCGTGATGCTCGACCTGATCGGCACGCTGCCCACGCCCGCCGAGGTGAACGCGTTCAACCACGACGCCGATCCGAAGAAGCGGGCCAAGCTGATCGACAAACTGCTCGACCGTCCCGAGTACGCCGACTATTGGTCGCTCAAGTGGGGCGACCTGCTGCGGGCGCATCGCCGCTCGCTCGGCGACAAGGGTCTCGCCACGTTCAACGGCTGGCTGCGGCAATCGCTCCGCGAAAACCGCCCCGCGGATCGCATCACCCGCGAACTGCTCACCGCGCAGGGCAACCTCTTCCTCTCCGGCCCGGTCGCGTTCTGGTTCGTGGACAAACTGCCGGACGAGTTCGCCGAGACGACGGCCCAAGTGTTCCTCGGCACGCGGCTCCAATGCGCGAAGTGCCATCACCACCCGTTCGAAGTGTGGACGCAGGACGACTACCACGGCATGGCGGCGTTCTTCACGCGGATCAAACGCAAGGACACCGGCGAGAACGGGCAGTTCGGTGGAGCACAATCGCTCTCGGTGGTCGCAACGGGGACATGGACGATGCCGATCACGGGTAAGCCGGTGGCCCCGCGCGTGCTCGGCGGCAAGGACTTGGCCGATTCACCGGCCGATCCGCGCGCCACGCTCGCCGAGTGGATCGTGGCGAAGAACAACCCGCTCTTCGCGAAGAGCCTCGCGAATCGCTATTGGGGTTATCTGTTCGGCCGCGGGCTCGTCGATCCCGTCGACGACCTGCGGGCCACGAACCCCGCCACGTTCCCCGCACTCTTGGATGCGCTCACGAAGGACTTCACCGACCACGACTTCGACTTGAAGCATCTGCTCCGCATGATCGCGAACTCGCGAGCCTATCAACTCGCCGGCGAAGTGAACCCCGTTCGCGATGCCGATGGCGAGTTCGTGACGCATCGCCGACCCAAAGCACTCCCCGCCGAGGTGATGCTCGACGCCGTGTGTGCCGCCACCGGCGTGCCCGAGGCATTCGAGAAGATGCCGCTTGGCACGCGGGCGATCTCGCTCCCCGATCCGGCCGTGGCGTCGTATTTTCTCGATGCGTTCGGTCGGCCGAAGCGCGTGAGCGCGTGCGAGTGCGAACGCCCGGCCAAGGCGGATCTCGCGCAGATCCTGCACCTGATGAACGGCGAGGCGTTGCAGAAGAAACTCGCTTCGGATACCGGCCGCATCGGCAAACTCATCGCCACGAAGGCGACCGATGCCGCGATCATCGACGAGTTGTACCTGGCGACACTGAGCCGCAAGCCGACCATCTCGGAGTCGAAGCAAGTCTTGGCGAAGGTCGCGGCCGCGCCGACCCGGCGTGAGGGTTTCGAGGATCTGCTCTGGGCCTTGCTCAACTGCCCCGAGTTCGGGTTCAATCACTGAACCATCGACTGGAAGATGATTCGGCGAACGCGTTGGACCGCTCCGCCTCCTTCTCCTCCCGCCCGCACACATCCTCGGCCCTGAACCGGCCACCGACGTTGCTCAGAAATTGCCCAAGGTCTTGCGGAAGCGATCGATCGAGGCCCGCACTTCGACCGCACCGGCCTCCGCGCTCGCCCAACCGAGCGGTTCGATCGTCACCCCTTCGAGATGCTTGTACGTGCTGAAGAAGTGCTCCACTTCGCGCAGGAAGTGGTGCGGCACGTCTTCCAACGTCTTGATGTCGCCGAAGAGCGGATCCTTGTTCGGCACCGCGAGCAACTTGAAGTCGTTCTGCCCCTTGTCCCGCATCTTGAAGATGCCGACGATTCGCGCTTCGATCAGGCACCCGCTGAAGGTCGGCTCGTTGACCATCACGAGGATGTCCGATGGGTCGCCGTCCTCGGCGAGCGTCTGCGGGATGAAGCCGTAATCGCCGGGGTACATCGTGGACGAGTAGAGGTAGCGGTCCATCTTGATGAGCCCGGTGGCCTTGTCCACCTCGAATTTCGTGCGGCGGCCCTTGGGGATCTCGACGATCATGTTCGCGACATCGGGCTCGCCGGTGCCGGGCGGGATCATCATGAAATCGCGGACGTAGTCGCGGCGTGCGAACATGGAACCTCGGGTCGGTGGTCATCGCCCGCGGAGAGAACGGGAGAACGCGTCAGGAGACAGTTTACGGAAGAGAGGGCTCGTCGGGCGATTCGTTGCCGGTCGGAGCGGGTGGAACCGCGACCTTCTCGTGCTCCGCGCCGGCATCGCCGGGCTTCGGTTCGGTGAGGTCCGGGAACTCCACGCTCTTCACGCGGGCGTCGTCCGGCTTCAGTTTGGCGAGATCCTTCGCAGCCGCAGGACCGTTCGCGAATGTCGCCTTGCCCACGGGGACGCTCGTTTCCTTCGCGAAGGCCAACCACTCCGGCCACGTCCACGTTTGGTTTGTGCTCGCGTCCGGCTTCACGACCGCGGGCAGGGCGGACATGTCGAAGTTCGCATAGCGGTTCGGCTCGGTCGCCTTCCATTTCAGCAGGCCGTTCGGATCCATGCGATCCAGTTCGGTGCCGGTCACTTCCACGATCGGTGCGTTGGACCCGGGCACGGCGGCGAAGAGGCAACGCTCGGCGGTCACGCTCAGCGGGATGATGCCGGAGCCTTTCATGACGCCGAACGAGCCGCCCTGGAGTTCGAGGAACGGACCCGCGAGCATCGCCGTGACGCGGGACAAATGGATCGTCGCGCTCGAACCGGAGCCGACTTCGGCGCCCGCGTTCTTCGCGTACACCACGGGGCCGTGGAGCGCGGTGATCGTATTCGTCATTTCCAGTGCGAACGGCCGGCTGCTCGGCACCGAAACCGCGCGGCCCTTTCCGCGGATCAGGCAGCCTTCGAATTCGATCCTCGGCGACGCGTTCGTCGCCGGGCCGTTCGTCTTCATCATCTCGCTCTTCGCATCCGCAAGGGTGACGACCGTGGAGAACCGCGTGTTCTCGTCGTCCAGCGTGAAGGTGCAGTTCTTGAAGTTGCACTCGCGGCCGGCGACGAGTGTGACGGCGGCCAAACTCGTGTCCTGGAATCCCGCCTGGCCCGGCTTGATCGCGAAGTTCAGGTCTTCAAAACTCACAGTCACGCGGCCGTCGCGGATCCGGAAGAATGAGAAGTCGCGGTCGGCGACTTCGGCCGGCGTGAACACCGGCCGGTGCTCGCGCGTCTCCGGTTTGAACGTGAGGTGGAACGCCCCCGAGCCCTTTTTGGGCTGGATCACGAACGGCCGGTCGATCGGCAATTCGCCGGTGTGGCGGATCAGGATCGTATCTCCGGATTTCGCATCCTCGAGCAACTTGACCAGGTTCGGATTCACACCCCGCGGCAGCTTCGTTTCATCGCCGGTGTAGCCCGGCCACCACACGAGTGTCGTGAGTTCCACCGCGGGCTTCGAAGGCGGCCACACACCGACATGCGTGTAGGCCCGGCGGATGTTGCTCCGGTCCTGGAACTGGACCCCGAGTACGCCATATTGCTCGTTGAAGACGGCCGGCTCGGCGAGCGGGCCGGTGAGCGTGAGGCGGAACGCGGCCCACGGCTCGGCGGAGGTGACGATCTTGAGCACGTCCGACCCCGCGTCCCACGGTCGGTGGTCGAGTTTCACCCAGTTGGCGTCGTCGAACGGCGCCGGCTTCGACACCCCGGCCACGGGATGCACGCGATACCATGCGTTGCGGTGGGTGGCGGTCGGCTTCGCGTTGCGCTTCTTCGCCGCATTGCGGACGATACCGCCCTGCGGCGGAGAATCGGGGCTCGGCGCGGGGCCGTTCGCCGGTGCGAACACGCTGTAACCGGCGGCGATCCTCACATCCGCGGTCGCCGAAACGTCCACATCCACGGCGGCGGAGTAGCCGTCCAGCATGAACGAGGAGCGGTCCATCGTGATGTTCGTGGTGCCGACGCCCGGCGTTTCCTCCGCGGCACCGTCGTCGCGTACTTGGATGGCGGAGGCGTGCGGGGCGAAGCCGCTGTCGGTCACCGTCACATCGCTGCGACTCGGCACGCGCAGGCCGATCCAGCCGGGGGCGAACAGGCAGCGCAACAGGTTCGCGCGAATCGGCTCGCCCGCGGCATTGCTCACCGCCACGGAAGCCGCTGTATTCCTCTTCGGATCGCCGTCCGGCACGAACTGGCAGTCCGCGAACTCGACCTCGGTCGCATTTTGGATCGCGAGCCCGGTGAAGTCGCTGCTCGGTTCCGAACTTTCATCAAACTCGATCTCGAAGCGTATGCCGTTGAGTTTCACTTGGCTCGCGGCCAGCGTCAGGCTTCCCTTTTCCTCGCTGCGCTTGCCCGACGGCATGGAAAGCCGCACGACGGTGGCCGGGCTCACGGAGCCGATCAGCTCGATTTTGGACCCATTGAACGCGACCGGCTTGTCGAGCTTCGTGAGATCGTACTCGCCGGGTTCGAGCCGCACGCGGGTCGTTTTCGGGTCGGCGAGCGCGTTGGCCAAGCCCTCCGCCGTGCTGACGGGCTTTTCGTCGAGCGCGATCTTCGGTCCGTTCGGCACCGTCACCGGTTGTTCGGCTTCGGGCTTCACCGGGGGCATGTTTTCGGCCCACCACGGTCGGGAGTTGCCGAG
>JAXMBB010000052.1:0-13448 GCA_046350135.1 Gemmataceae bacterium | reverse complement strand
GTAAGCACGGGAGCGTGCATCGGCCACGTTTCACCCGAAGCCTTGGCCGGCGGCCCGCTCGGCAAACTCCGCGATGGCGACCGCATCCAGATCGTGATCGACCGCAACACGCTCCACGGCACCGTGGACCTGATCGGCGACGCTTCCGGCGACCGTGACGCGGCTTGGGGTGCGGCCGAGTTGGCGAAGCGATCCCCCCGCCCGGACTTGGCCCCGGATCCGCTTCTGCCCGAAGACACGAAGCTGTGGGCGCTGCTGCAGAACGCCGGTGGGGGCGTCTGGGGCGGTTGCGTGTACGATGTGGACGCGATCGGTGCGAAGCTGGGCTCATGAACGAACGGCATTGGTATTCGCTGCGAAAACCGACTCCCATGATTCGCCATGTCGAACAAGTGGCGAGCCAGAGGAAACTCCGGTTGTTGAGTGCGGCGGCTTGTCGGCGAGTACCGAGGCTTCTGACTGAGCCAAATGTGTTGATGGCAATTGAAACGGCGGAACGATTTGCCGATGGAGACTTATGTGACGAGGAACTGCTCGCCGCAAATCGCTCGGTAACGCCCGCCAATTATTGGGAGGAAGGACCGGCGGTTCCGTTAACCTATCCCCGCGCAGCACCCGACCCCGTACTCGCCAGATGCGCACGCTACGCTCCGAGTCACGACGAACACGAACCGCAATGTGATCTGATTCGCGACATCTTCGGCAATCCGTTCCGCCCCGTCTCATTCGACCCATCTTGGCGAACCTCCACCGCCGCCGCCGTCGCGAAGACCATGTACGACTCGCGGGACTTCGCCGCGATGCCGCTCCTCGTGGACGCACTCGAAGACGCCGGCTGCACCCACTCGGACATCCTCGACCACTGCCGTGGAACTGGCCCGCACGTCCGCGGTTGCTGGGTCGTCGATCTGGTTCTCGACAAATCTTGATGCGATCGACTTCTCCTTGATGTGCGGTTCCGCACGCCACGTGGTTCATCTCCGCTCCAGCTCAAAAGACAAACCTCAACGATTGTAGCGGATTTGACGTGCGGAGCCTGCCGCCGGGGCAACCCTCGTCACTTCCTCATGGAGGGGGGATTGAAGGGTTCCGCCGAAGAGGCTAAGTTTGAAGTGGATGGTGAAGTTGGGCGAATTGGCTAATCTTCGGCGCGAGAATTGCCGAACTACTTCAGTCGCAATTGAGGGCAGTTCCGCAGGAGGTGGACTGTACGCGATGCAGGCGTGACGTGCCGGCTCCCCTTAGGAAGAGGGTATGGGGGCGGCCGAACGAGGTTCGTCATGCGCAGGGTCGTCATCACGGGGGTCGGCGTCGTCGCTCCCAACGGCATCGGTCGCGAAGCGTTCTGGAACGCCTGCAAGGACGGGCATTCCGGCATCGGGCCGATCCGCTCATTCGACGCATCCAATCATCCCATTCGAATCGCGGGCGAAGTCCACGACTTCGACCCCGAGCCGTACATTCCGGACAAGTTCCGCAAGTCCGTCAAGGTGATGGGACGCGCTGCGAAGTTCGGCCTCGGTGCCGCCGGTCTCGCCATGCAGGACAGCGGCATCGAGATCGCACGAGAGAACCCGGAACGCCTCGGCGTGGTGATGGGCACCGGCATCGTGCCGACGGACCTCGGCGAACTCGCGCCGCTGCTCGCCCGTGCGGTGCATGAGAACGGCGGATTCGACGCCAGCAAGCTCCCGGACCACAGCGGCGATGCGCAACTCTTTCCACTGTGGTTGTTGAAGTACCTGCCGAACATGGCCGCCGCGCACATCAGCATGGCGTTCAACTGCCAGGGGCCGAACAACACCGTGGTGACGGCGTGCGTGGCCGGCACGCAAGCCGTGGGTGAAGGCTACCGCTTGGTGGAACGCGGCGACGCGGACGTGATGCTCTGCGGCGGCGCGCAGTTCGCGAATCGATCCGCTCATGCTGCTGGCCTACACCGCGCTCGGCACCCTGAGCAGGCAGGAGCACCGCCCGCCCGAAGAGCGGTCGCGCCCCTTCGACCGCCTCCGCGACGGGTTCGTAATCAGCGAAGGCGCGGCCGTGCTCGTACTCGAGGAGTACGAACGGGCCGTTGCGAGAAATGCCCGTATCTACGCAGAAGTGAAAGGCTTCGGCTCCAGTTTCGACGCCTACTCCGTCACCAAGCCGGACCCGGAGGGCCGCGGCGGCGCACGGGCCATCCAATCGGCGCTGAGCGAAGCCCGCGTGGACTTCCGCGACGTGGGCTACATCAACGCGCACGGTACGAGCACGAAGTTGAACGACGCGATGGAAACCGCCGCGGTGAAGCGCGTGTTCGGCGACCACTCGAAGGGCGTGCAACTGTCCTCGATCAAGTCCATGATCGGCCACTCGATCGGCGCCAGCGGAGCGATCGAAGCCGCGGCCCTGGCTCTCAGCTTGGACAGCCAAGTTTACCCGCCGACGATCAACTTGGAGAACCCGGACCCCGCGTGCGATCTGGATTACATCCCGAACACGGCCCGCGAGGGGAAGGTGAAGTACGGCCTTTCCACGAGCTTCGGCTTCGGCGGCCAGAACGGTGCATTGGTGATGGCCGCGGTGTGAAACTCCGGGCTTGCGTCGCCCCCGGTTGGTGGCGACGCGACTCAGCACACACGACTTCAGAACAACTGCGAAACATTGCGAGCGATATAGCTCGAACCTTTCTTCAGGAACACCATCACGATCTGGCCTTCAAGAACTTTGATTTTCTTGAGTTTCCACTTCTTGTTCGGCTTGTCCAGTGGCTCGCCGTCCTTGCCTTCCAAGTCGACGGCGTTGCCGAAGTTGTAGGTCACCCTGTAGTGCTTGCCGCCCGTGGCGGGGATGTCGGTCGTGCTCATCGTCGTGCGAATGGTGTACGGGAATGCAAACATGTAATCCGCCGTCGCGTCCACGAACTTGCCATCGAGATCGAACTTGTCCCGCTCGTCCAGGTAAGGCGTTGGTGGAGGAGTGATCTGCAAGATCTGAATTCCCGGAGCATCCTGGACGTCGACGGTTTCGATCGCATGGGAGGCCATGTCCGTTCCGTCCGAAATCGTGGCGGTGACCGTGTATCCGGTGCCGGCGGGAATCCCGGAGACCGAAGCCTGCCAGTTCGAGCCGTTCGTGACACCGGCGAATGGACCCCATGTCTGTGAGCCCTTCGTGACACTGACCGAGATCGTGTAAGCGAGACGCATGCGGAGATTCCAATCCAGCACACGGTCTTTACCCCGCTCCATCAGTAACGTGGAAAAGCTTCCCGAAGCCGTGAAGTTCGGCGTCAAGACGGCACCAGGCATCGGAGTGACGATCGTGATGGACAAGGACATGTCATGGGCTCCACAGGGATTATGGTTCCGGAACAATCTCAACGTTCTTGAAGGTCACGGCCGCATGATCGGCCCAGATGCCGATCGGCAGGCGGGGTGACCAGCCGGGCGGCACCTCGCGCTCGTCAGGCGGGCGGCCGGGCCGTGCGGTCGTCGTGACTACGAACCGATCAGCCCCCTTGCGAATCAGTTCGGAAATGAGTTCCGGAGGTGCAGCCGGTGCGGACTGCCACTGGAACTGGATTTGATTTGAAGAGACCCTGATTGCGATCCGACGCCACGGGCCCGGACTGCTCTTTAACAGCGTCTGTTCGCGCATGAAGAAATCGCGCGGGTGTGGCATCGGCAGGCCACCCTTGCGCCGGCCCCATTGCATGTCGCGCACGCGCAAGCGTGCTTCCGTCGCGGGGACTTGGCTGTACTCTTTCACATCCTTGAAGGCCATCGCGTAATGCCGGGCGAAGATGTTCGCGGGCGGCGCGGGCTCGGGTTCCGTCCAGCCGAACCAGAGACCGACCATGCCGAGACTCGGATCGCCGCCGAACCCGAGGTAACGCATGTCCGCAATGATCGTGTAACGCTCGATTCCGGGGTCGTCCAGCAATTCCAACGACGCACTATCGCCCGTCCCGAAGTAGCAGGATTCGTCCCCTTCCACGGGTGATCGCCCCAAGGTCGCGGTCCCGAGTTTCCAGCGATGCCAGCGTGGCGTGCCGGATTCTCCCATCAGCGTCACACGTTCGCCGGCCGCCAGTTTCCGCTTGATCTCGGCAAGTTCGTCGACGGGCGGTTCGGGCTTCAGCAGGTGTGCCGCGATCGCGACCGCGGCGCCGAACGCGATCAGCGCCAAGCACGCGGCACCAATCCCGATGCGATTCCGCCTCACCCACCGCTTCACCCGTTGCCACCATGTGTGTGGCCGCACATCCTGCTTTCCTTCCAAGCATCGTTCCAAGTCCTTCGCCAACTCGTCCGCCGTCGCGTAGCGGTCCGCGGGGTGTTTCTCCAGACATTTCATCACCACCGCTTCCAAGCCCATCGGCAAGTCCGGACGCAGAACGCGCGGGCGCGTCGGCAGGTCCGACTTCACCTTCAGCAAGATGTCCTCGTTCGAATCGCCCGCGAACGGCGCCTTGCCCGTCAGCATCGCGTAGAGCGTGGCCCCCAAGCCGTACACGTCGGTATGCGGGCCGTAATCGCCGAGTTTGCGAGAGATCTGCTCCGGCGGCATGAACGCCGGCGTGCCGATGGCTTGCGTCGTCCGCGTGAGTTCGTCGTCGTCCTCGATCCACTTCGCGAGGCCGAAGTCACTCAGTTTGGGCGTGCCGTCAGCGGTGAGGATCACGTTGGAGGGCTTCAGGTCGCGATGGTAGATCTTCTCGCGGTGTACGGCCTCGAGCGCGGAGGCGAGTTGAACGCCGATCCGGGCCGCTTTGTCCGGAGCATACGGGCCCTCCGCCTTGATCCGATCCGCGATCGTGCCGCCGGCTCCGTACTCCATGGTGAAGTACGGGTCGGTTCGTTCCACATCCACCGAAAGGATGCGAACGACGTTCGAATGTTCGACTTGGCCGAGCGTCTTGATTTCGCGAAGAAACCGGTCGCGGAGCAACGGGTTTCCGGTGGGGCGGAGGAACTTGACGGCGACAATTCGTTGCGCGAAGTGCTCGCGGCCCACGTACACTTCGCCCATGCCGCCGCCGTCGATGTAGCGGATGAGATCGTGGCCGGGCGGGGAGGGCCGCATCCGTACCGGCCGCCCATGATCCTTTGTCGGAAGATCGACCTCGAAGCCGGCGGTGAGGGTGGCGGCGTTCGCGCCTTCGCGTTGGCTGCGCGTGCGGTCGGCGTCGTGGCTCGGCGGAGTGGATTGCGGCCGCGAGGTATCCACCGCCTTGGAGCAAGCGTCACACAATCCGCTTGCGGATTCGATCGCGAGCGGTTGCCGGCAACGGACACAAGCGGAAGACTGCGACATTCCGGGCGGCTCGAGGTGTTCCCGGATGATAGTCGCCCGCGTGTCCGATCTCAAGCATTTCTCGGGGAGTCTTCCCGCGGTTGCCCTTCGCGCGGCCCGCGGGTACGGTGGCGACAGAAACGCCTCCGAACTGTTCCGAGCGGAGATTAGACATGCGAGTCGCGGCTCTGGGGCTTCTCGTGGTCACGTCGCAGTTCGGCCTCTTGATGTGTGCCAAGCATCTCTGCGAACTGCGATCCGAGTATCGGGAAACCCCGAACGTTCATGTCGGCAAAGGTTGGTGGATGCCCGTCTGCAATACGACGTTTCACGGGTATCCCGTTGCATGGCATGAGGAACGCCAAATCGTTTGGGGACCTGTGCTCGACTTCGAATCGAACTCGGAATTGAACGACGTTCTGAGCCGAATGGATCCCGACTATCGGCCGATTGAGCCCGTCGGATCGAATTGGATGATCCCGCTGTTGTTGTACCTCCTGGCATTCGCGATCCCGCCGTTGTTCGCTTGGCGAGTGGTCTGGGGAGTTCGCTTGGTTCGAAGGATTCCGAGAGCCGGCAAGCCGCGCTGGGCGAAGATCCTCACGGTTCTCGTGTGTTCAGCGAGCTTCGGCCTGCTCACGGCATTGCTCGATGTCCTGTCAACTCCTTCGCACAGTCAAGAGTACACGAGCGGCTTCGGAGCCATTCCCTTCGACCATGAGCCGGGAGACCGCTTGTGGGAGTACACCGAGCCTGTGCAACGGGGCGAGTGGACCATTTCGTCGATGCGTCGGCATCCGGACTGGATTCAATGGCTGCGACGACAACGAAGCGAATTGCTCCCAGTCGAACCAGAAGAATGGCTTCGCCAATTCACCGATCTCGACCGACTGAGACGTGAATGGCATCGGCGTACGGTCCGAACCCAATGGTTTGCACTCATCGGGATTGTCCTCGCGACGCTTCTGCTTCGACCTTGGCGACGTTCAACCCATGCTGCACCGTTGCCCTTCGCGCGGCCCGCGGGTACGGTAGGGACATGCCGCGATTGATCGTGCTCCGAGGAGTGGACGAAGGGAAGCAGTTCGACGTGTCCGGTGCCGCGGTCACCGTCGGCCGGCACTCGTCGAACGCCGTCGCACTTCACGACACGCAAGTCTCGCGGAAGCACCTCGAACTCCGGCCGTTGCAAACCGGCGGGTACTCCGTCTTCGATCTCGGCAGCGGCAACGGCACCCTGCTCAACGGGCAACCCGTGTCGTCGGCTCCGCTCCGCAGCGGTGACCAAATCTCGCTCGGCCAATCCATCCTTCTCTACACCGCGGGCCGGGCGGACACCCCTGCCAACGAACTCACCGAGCGTGTGAAACTGTTCGCCCGCGGTTCCGACTCGGACGTGCTCTCCGCGATCGTGAGCCGCGTGGGCGCGGACGCCGGCAGCCAGATCCTCTCGCAGCCGCAGCACGGTTCGGATTGGTTGAAGGGCCGCCTCGCGGGCCTCGCCGCGCTGTATGAAACAGCCGAAGCCGTCAGCGCGATCCTCGACACAGACCAACTTCTCGCCAAGGTCATGGACCTGGTGCTCACCTCGGTGGAGGCGGATCACGGTTGTTTCGTGATTCGCGACGATGCGGGTCACCTCGTTCCACGCGCGGTGCAATACCGCGGCGGCATGAACCGCCACGAGGAACTCGGCATCAGCCGCACGATCGTGGATCACGTGCTTCGTGAGAACCACGGCGTGCTTGTCGCTAATGCGCAGACGGACGAACGCTTCAGCGGCGGAGCCAGCATCCACAAGCACCACATCCGCGAAGTGATCTGCGTGCCGATGAAGGGCCGCCGCGAAGTGCTCGGCGTCCTGTTCCTGGACACGCATTCGAGCTTGAAGCAGTTCACGGCCGGCGGCACCGAGAAGGGGAAGTTCAACGAGGATCATCTGCAACTGGCCAGCGCCATCGCCCACCAGGCGGCCATCGCCGTGGAGGAGTCGCGGTACCATCAGGCGCTCGTGAACGCGGAGCGGCTCGCCGCCGTGGGCCAAACCATCGCCGCACTTTCGCACCACATCAAGAACATCATGCAGGGCGTCCGCTTCGGGTCGGACATGGTCCGCACCGCGATCACGGAGCACGACGACGACTTGCTCGCGAAGGGATGGAAACTCGTCGAGAAGAACCAGGCCCGCATCGATCACCTGATCCTGGACATGCTGAGCTACTCGAAGGAACGCGAACCGGTGATCGAACCCGCGGACCTGAACAAGCTCTGCGAGGACGTGCTGGACACGGTTCGCGGCCGGGCCCAGGATCGCAACGTGGAACTGGACTGGCGGGCCGGCGCGTGCGTGGCCGCGGTGCCATGTGACGCGGACGGCATTCATCAAGCCGTGCTGAACATCGTGTCGAACGCGGTGGACGCGGTGGAGGACCGCCCCGGTGCGAAGGTCGCGGTCCAGACGCTCTTGGAGCCGGACGGCGCCTGGGCCAAGATCATCGTGCTGGACAACGGCCCCGGCATCACGCTGGACAAAGTGGACGACATCTTCAAGCCGTTCATGAGCACGAAGGGGAGTCGCGGCACCGGGCTCGGCCTCCCGGTCAGCCGCAAGATCCTCCGCGAACATGGCGGCGACATTCTCGTGCAGAGCGTGCCCGAAAAAGGGACGAAGTTCACGCTGCGGCTGCCGATGAAGTCCGCCTTCGCCCAAGACGTCGGTGGCACCCAACTGGTACCGATTCTCCCGGCGAGCGAGTAAGGGGGATCGCGCGAAACCGCAAGCGGTTCGCGACCGCTTGCGGTTTCGCGAGGAGACGATGGACGACATCAATCCGTGGTGGTTGGCAGGCATCGCGGCGATGGCGATTCTGATCGCCGGGGCCGTGTGGATGCGGCGTTTCGGCCTCGCCGTGCAAGTCGAACGCGCCCGCGAACTGTTCCGACTCCAACACGAACGTTACGAGGAGATCCTCCTCGCCGCCGCCGCCGCGACCGGCAAGCCGCGCGGCTTGCGGTGGCTGAGTGCCAGCATCACCGGGAACGCGAAGTTGGCGCGGAACGCCGCCCGCAAGATCGTCGCACTCGTGCCGGTGATCGTCCGGTTCGAGCCGGTGGAAGGGTCGGACATGGAGAACGTGCCGATGGCGAAGCAGCCTAGGGTGGCAACCGCGTTGTTCTCGTTCCATCGCGGGGAGTGGCACACCGACGGCCGGATCGTGTTCAATCTCGATCCGGAACAGGCCGTCAAACACTTCGGATTGCAAAACGTGTGATCAGGAGGCGACGGGAAGGGGCGAGGCGGCCGCGACGCCGTCCATGATCCAGCGATTGACATCGCGGAGCATGTTCGGGTGAAGCTTGTGATCGGTCGGGTAGCCGAGCAGCCGCACATTCGCCCCGGCGGCATAGAGCAGACGGTAATCGCGCTGAGCCGCGGCGTACGGCACGTCTTGATTCTCCAAGCCGTGGCCGATGAGCACCGGCAAGTTCCGAACCGCGCCGAGCCGGAACAGCGGCAACCCGGCGGCCTTCGGCATCTTCCCGTTCAGGGCGATCACACCGGCGATCTTGTCCGCCAAGCCGAGCCCCACCCGGTACGCGACTTCCGCCCCTTCACCGATGCCGGCGAGGAACACGCGTTCCGAGTGAACGTGGTACGTGCGGCGGGTCTGTTCCACGGCGCTCAGCAAGTACTCTTCGACGTGCGCATCGTCGGCTTCGTCCCAGCCGAAGGCCTCGCGACCGTCCGCCCGCTTGCCGAGGGCTTGCGGCCCGCGGAGGCTGATCGCGATGTAGTTACGACGACTGACACGCGGAGCGAGCCGCCCCACCGATTCCTCGCTGCCGCCGTTCCCGTGGAACAGCACGACGAGCGGGTAAGCGTATCGCGGTTGATAGTCCGTCGGGAGAAACGTGCGGACGGGGCGGCCTTCGAGCGCGGGCAGTTGGGTGGTGTAAAACCCTTCCGCCGGCCGATCCACGCATCGCGTCGCTTGGAGGAGTTCCGGCATGGTTCGTCCGTTCGATCCGGTAGTCCGCGCGGGCTCGATCCGAGCGCGCCGCGCGTGTGTTTTCGATGAAGCGAGTCCGACTCGTCGCAACTGTACGTCCGCCCGCAAACACATTCAAGGCAAGCCGAGGCCGGCCTTGAATGAAAATGCCCGGATTCGCGGCCTGTGGGCGCGGTTAATCCGATTGGGACGTATGGAGTGGAGTAGAGAAACCGGGTCGGGTCAACAGTGGGGGCGGTCTGGGAAAAGATTTCCGCACGGGGGCGCGTCCGAACGCACGACACATCCGCGCCACACGGACCAGACGGAACAATCGGAACGCGCCGCACAACCGTTCGTGATCAACCGATCAACGCGACCGCGTACAGCACCGTGAATGCAGCGAACGCCACGGTCAGGACGTGGTAGCCGATCGGCATCCACCACTCGGTGAGGTGCGGTTTGACGTCGAAAACCGCTTGAAGTGCCAAGCGGATGCCCCAGAACGCGGCACCATAGCCGCAGAAGCACTTCGCCAGCCGGGATCCCGCTGCCAATTCCTCGGCGCAGACCAAGCTTGTGACGCCGAGCATCACGATGCCCATCACGACGTACCCGCCGTAGGTCCAGTACAGTTGGCGGTGCAAGGTGTTCAGCACGGCCAAGTCGCGTTTGAAGTTCAACTTGAACGGTACGAGGGACGATGCGACGAGGATGCCGAATTGCCCGATCCCCGCCACCCGGAAGCAATCCGCGAGATCCATGAGTCGCCCTCCGTTATGCCGCCCCGATCGCATCCAGGAACGGCAGCACGACCGTTTCGATGAACGGCCGATGGAACAGACCCGCGGCCGGAGCGATCAGCACGACCGCGGCGAACACGCGATTGGCGATTCCCCGCAGTTTCAGGCCGCGTTCCACGAGCAGGCCGAGGCATTGAATGGTGAAGTACAGCGTGGGCCAACCGTAGCCGCCGCCTGCGGGCACGGAAATCACCAGATCATGCAGAATGCCGCTGAACAGGAACCCGGCCGCAAGCCCGGTCTTCGCACCCAGCGATCGCGTGAGCGGCCGAAACAGCAAGTGAAAGGTGAGGTCGCGAAAGGCCGTGTTCCACCGCCGGCCCCAGAAGTCCGCCACACTCGACGCCGCGACGGGCCAGTTCATGAGCGGCTTGGCTTCGACCCCGACCGCCCGCCAGAAGCAACTCAGCAGGTGAAACGCTCCGAAGTGGAGCACGAAGACGATCCCGGCCATGCCGAGCCAACCGCGGAGCATTGCGAGTTCGCCGGGTACAAGCGGAACCGTGATCCAAAGCAATCCCGCCCCGAAGCCGAGTTTCAGCAGTGCGAACAGCCACTCGGCGACCGCCGGACGCTTCGCGTGAGTCGAGCTGAGAAAGGCTCGCGCGTCCAACCCGGGCCATGCGAGGAAGTACGCCGCGTGCCGCCAAACGGGTGCAGAGCGAGAGCCGGCCCGCCACGTCACCGCTTTGCAAACCGCGAAGATGCCGCTCGCCAGCACCCACATCACGATCCACGGCGGCCATTCGGCGGGGTTCATCCGAGCCTCCCCCGATTCAACCGCAATGCGAGACTCCGCGTCACTTCCCTTCACTGACAATCGGCGAGCCGGTCCAGCGGGCGGGAGCGTCCCACGAGGCGTTCATCTTCGGCAGGTGAAAGTGAAGCCACGGGTTGAGCGAGTCCCCGAAGAAGAGATCGCGGGGGAACGTTGCCGAAGGTCGGGTCGTGCGGGCGTCCAGCAAGCCGGCGTACACCAGCGATTCGCACACCAGTTCGCTGCAGAAGAACGACTCGCGTTCCAAGCCGTGAGGTTTACCGAGGAACGCGGTGCGGATCGGGCCGCGAGTACGGAGCGGCGTGATCTGCACCAGCAAGCGTCGCATTGCGAAGTCCCGGCAATTCGCCGCGAGGCAGAACTCCGTGAGCCGCGCAGACTGCATCGGCGTGAGCGGGCACTTCCTCCGCCGCACCCACACGCGGCCTTCCTTCTCGTAGCTGGCCATGTGCGGAATCGCTTCGAGGATGCGGCACTTCGCGGTGTCGTGCGGGCCGCCTTCGAGGATCGCGGGGCGGCCGTCCGGCAGGGCGAACACGATCATCGAATGCGTGGGATGGCTGGTGCCGGCGAGTTGGTGCATCCGCAGCCAGAACTTCGACCCGTCCGCGCTGAGCACGATGTCGCCGGGTTGAAGTTGGTACTCGCGCGCGGGCAGGCGGATGATTTCGTCTTCGGCGAACTCCGGCTGGTAGAGAAATGACGGGCCGCCGGGCGGCACCTTGCCCACCACGTCGAGTTGCCCTGCCGCTTCCTCGATCTTCTTGGTCGCGCGTTTGGGGAACCACCACGGCGGAATCCGCGGCGGGCAGTTCCCCGAAACACACAGAGGGCGTTCGGCCGCGGGTGAGGGGTCGGCTCCGATCGTCAGCGCAACGAGAACGAGCGGCATCATGCCGGAGGCTCCTTCGGTCCAATCCTTATCGAACGGGGCGAGTCACAAACCAAGCGGAACCCGCGACGCGAACCCGACTGCCGGTTCGCCCGTTTCGCGGGTTCCGGTTGTAGCGGCGGCGCGGAACGCCCGATTCCCGTGAAGGCCGTGTGAAGCCCTGTCTCACTCGCTACAATGCTCACAGATTCACACCCTCTCATCATCCCCCACGAGTCTGCATCATGCGCGTGCGGTTGCTGTTCGCGCCGATCTTGGCGACACTCATGGTGTCGCTGCCGATCGGCTACTCGCAGGACAATCCGAAGAAGAAAGGCGGGCCGGAGACGGCACCGCCGCCGCGGGAAAAGGTCGGGCCGACCACACCCAAGGCACCCAGCGAGCTTCGCAAGTACGAAGACGTCATCACCAAGGAAGCCAAGTCGCAGAAAGGCGTGTTCGACGTCCACCAAGTCGGAGACAAGTATTACTTCGAACTGCCGACGGCCGCGTTCGAGCGTTTGATGCTCTGGCAGGCGGAGGTGTCGAAGGGCACGGGCGGCAGCAGTTGGGGCGGCGCCACCCTCGGCAGCGAAGTCATCAAGTTCGAACGCCGCGGCAACAAGGTCTACCTGTGGAAGGTCGGCTTCCGCAAGCGCGCCCAAGGCGCCGCGATCAAGGAATCGGTCGAAGCCGCCAGCACGGATTCGATCATCGCCGTGTTCCCGGTCGAAGCCGAAGGCAAGGACAAGTCCGCCGTCATCACCGTGACGAACATGTTCATGCGCGGCCTGCCCGACCTGCCGATCACCGGGGCCGCGGGCGGCGGCGGCAGCATTGATGAGAGCCGTTCCTACATCGCGGCCGTGAAGGCCTTCCCGACCAACATCGAAGCCGAGACGCTGCTCACGTTCGGCGGCGGGTTCGGCGGGTTCGGTGGCGCTGGCGGGCCCAAGGGCGGCGGTGGCGGCAGCGGCTCCAAGACCGCGCTCGTCCACCAGTCCTATGTCGTGCTGCCCGAGAAGCCGATGCGAGGCCGCTTCTTCGATCCCCGCGTCGGTTACTTCACCGAATCCTTTGAGTCCTACGACAGCAATAAGCCGTGGACCGTGAACCACCAATTCATCACCCGCTACCGCTTGGAGAAAAAGGATCCGAACGCGGCCCTGAGCGATGTGGTGAAGCCGATCACGTTCTACATCGGCCGCGAAGTGCCCGAGAAGTGGAAGCCGTACATGAAGAAGGGCGTCGAGGATTGGAACACGGCGTTCGAGAAGGCCGGGTTCAAAAACGCGATCGTCTGCAAGTACGCCCCGACACGGCAGGAAGACCCGCACTGGGACGCGGAAGACGCCCGCTGGTCCGTGATCCGCTGGGTGGCCGAGCCGACCGCGAACGCGATGGGCCCGCACGTCCACGATCCGCGTTCCGGCGAGATCATCTCGGCCCACATCATCTTCTGGCACGACGTGGTGAAGCTCGCGCAGATGTGGTACTTCCTCCAAGTGGGGGCGAACGACCCCCGCGCCCAGAAGCTGCCGCTGCCGGACGATCTCACCGGCGAGCTGCTCCGCTACATCACCACCCACGAAGTGGGCCACTCGATCGGCCTGCGGCACAACCACCGCGCCAGCCAGGCGTACTCGATCAGCCAGCTTCGCGACCCCGAGTTCATGGCGAAGGCCGGCCCGGTCGCGAGCATCATGTCCTACGGCCGCTTCAACTAC
>JAXMBB010000051.1:0-17283 GCA_046350135.1 Gemmataceae bacterium | reverse complement strand
CTCCGATGACGGAAGGCACCAACGGCCGTGACCACAACCCGTACGGCTTCTCGATGCTGCTCGCCGGCGCCGGAGTGAAGGCGGGCGCCATCCACGGCACGACCGACGAGTTCGGCCTCCGTGGCGTCGACGGCCGCGTCCACGTCCACGACTTCCACGCGACGATATTGCACCTCCTCGGCTTCGACCACGAGAAACTGGTCTTCCGCCACAACGGGCGGGACGAACGCCTCACGGATGTCAGCGGCAGGGTGGTGAAGGAAGTGTTGGCGTAGCTGAGCTCAGTCAGCCGACACAATAAAGTTCAGAATCCGCCGAAATCGGCACTGTCGAACACAAATCTTCTTGACCGACGACTTCGTCGCCCGGATGCTCACGCACGTCCACCCATCCACCCATCCGAAAGTGCCACATGAATCGCCCCACTCGCTTCGCTCGTCGTTGGATCCGCGACCTCTTCACCACCCAGACGACGAATCACCGGAGACTTCGCGTCGAACCGCTGGAAGATCGCATCACGCCGGTCGCGGACTTTGCCGAGCCGAACAACACGCTCGGCACCGCGATGTATCTCGGCCGCGCCGGGAACTTGAACTTCGGCGGGCTCAACATCGAGTCCGGCGACACGGACTACATCTCGTTCCGCTTGGACAGCACCGCGGGCAGCGGGCACACCGTCGGCATCGACATGGCCTCGGGATCCGGCGATCTGGACATCGAACTGTTCAATTCGAGCGGCACGTCGCTCGGCACCTCCGCGGGCACGGGCAGCACGGAGCGCATCAGCCTCAGCGGCCGCGCCGCCGGCACCTACGTGCTCAAGATCTATGGCTTCAACGGCGCGACGGGGAACTACTCGTTCGTGGTCCAGGGGCCGTCCTTCTCCGGCGGCGACTTCCTCGAATCCAACGACACGGCGGGCACGGCCTTCGCCACCCGCAACATCGTCGGCGGGTTCAACATGAACGGGATGAGCATCCACTCGTCCACGGACGTGGACTGGTACCGGATGCAACTTCTGGACACGGGCACGTCCGCGAGTGTGGCTCAGATCAACTTCACCCACGCGAACGGCGACTTGGACATGACCGTGTACCGCGCGGACGGCACCACCGTGGTGGGTTCGTCCACCGGCACGTCGAACTCGGAGTCGGTGAGCTTGAACGGCCAGCCGGCGGGCACCTACTACGTGAAGGTGTACGGGTTCAACGGCGCCACGAACTCGTACTCGATGACGTTCAACGGCCCGGCCGCACCGTCGGGCGATTCCTTCGAATCGAACAACACCGTGGCCACGGCATCGAACCTCGGCTCGCTGTCCGCCGTGTCGAATTACTCGAACCTGTCCATCCACAACGCGTCGGATGTGGACTTCTACCGGTTCACGACGGCGAACGCCGGCGCGGCCAACGTGAGCATCAACTTCACGCACTCGGTCGGCGATCTGGACATGGTCGTGTACGGTTCGGACGGCACGACGATCGTCGGCTCGTCCGGCGGTACGACCAACACCGAGAGCGTCAACTTCACTTCGGCCGCCGGCGGCACTTACTACGTGAAGGTGTACGGCTACTCCAGCGCGACCGGCGCGTACACGATGCGCATCTCGCCGCCGACCGGCCCCGCACCGGACGCCTTGGAAGCGAACAACAGTGCCGCCGCAGCCACCGATCTCGGCACGGTCGGTTCCGCCCGCCGCGACAGCCTTTCAATCCACACCGCGACGGACGAGGATTGGTTCAAGTTCACACTCGCGAGCCCGGGAGTGACCGGGAACAACGTCCGCATCACGTTCACGCACGCCAGCGGCGACTTGGACATGGTGCTCTTCCGTGCGGACGGCACGACCGTGGTCGGCTCTTCCACGGGCACGTCGGATGCGGAAGAGATCAGCCTCGCGGGCCTCGCCGCGGGCCAGTATTTCCTCAAGGTGTACGGCTACGCCGGAGCGCGGAACGGCAACTACTCGCTGGTGGTGACCGGCCCGACCGGGCCGGCCCCGGACGCGGCGGAAACCAACAACACACAGGCAACCGCGACGGATCTCGGCACGGTGGGCAGTGCCAGCCGTTCGAACTTGTCCATCCACAACTCGACGGACCAGGACTGGTTCAAGTTCACGCTGCCGGCGTCGGGCGTGACCGGGAACTCCGTTCGGATCGCCTTCGCCCACTCGGCCGGCGACATCGACATGCAGTTGCTGAACTCCGCGGGCACGGTGCTCGCCTCGTCGTCCGGCACCTCGGACTCGGAGGAAATCAGCCTCGCGGGATACACGGCCGGCACGTACTTCCTCAAAGTGTACGGCTACAACGGCGCGACCAACCCGAACTACTCGCTGACGGTGAACGGGCCCACGCCGCCGAGCGGCCCTGCGGCGGATGCTCTGGAGGCGAACAACACCTCGACCACCGCCACCAACTTCGGCCGCGTCACCGGCACCGTCACCCGCTCGAACCTCTCGATCCACACCACGACGGACCAGGACTGGTTCCGGTTCGAAACCGTGGCCACCGGCGCCGCCGGGCACCAAGTGCAGATCGCGTTCCAGCACAGCCTCGGCGACCTGGACATGGTGCTCTACGCCGCGGACGGCACCACCCAAATCGGCAGTTCGGCGGGAACGGGGAACACGGAGACGATCAGCCTCTCGGGCAAGTCCGCCGGCGTGTACTTCCTCAAGGTGTACGGGTACAGCGGCGCGTTGAACCCGAACTACTCGCTCACCATCACGTCCCCCACCGGAAGCACGATCTCGGCGGACCGACTCGAGGCGAACGACACGGTGGCGACCGCCACGCTGCTTCGCAGCGGAACGGGCACGACGCTGTCCGGCCCGCGCGACGAGACCGGCCTCAGCATCACGGCCGGCGATGTCGATTACTTCAAGTTCACGACCGTGGCCACCGGCACCGCCGCCGACTCCGTCAGCATCGCGTTCCTCAACGGCAGCGGAAACCTCGACCTGCAACTGCTCGCCTCGGACGGCACGACGGTGCTCGCCACTTCGAACGGCACGAGCGACACGGAAGTGGTGTCGCTGAACGGCCGCGCTGCGGGAACGTACTACGCCCGCGTCGTCGGTGCGAGCGGTTCCGTGGCGAACAACTACGACCTGCGGGTGCGCACGCCGGCCGGCGGCACGACGAACAACCAGGACGCATGGACGATCATGGTCTACGTGACGGCCAGCAACCTGCAGACGTTCGCGGCCTCGGACATCAACGAGATGGAAGCCGCCCTCGCGCAGCTTCCGGGCACGGTGAACATCACCGTGTTCTGGGACCAGAGCGCCCGCTACACCGCGTATTCGACGGACAACGGAGCGCAAGCGGCGTGGGGCACCGCGGGCCGCGCCGTGCTCACCGGCGACACCAACCGCAGTTCGGTCCGCACCCGCTTCGAGATTCTCGCCGAACAGAACTCCGGCAGTGCGGCCACGCTCCAGAACTTCATCCAATGGTCCGCCCAGAACGCCCCCGCCCAGCGATACGCGCTCATGATGTGGGACCACGGCGGCGGCATCTACGGCTTCAACTTCGACGATTCGGACAACACCACGGCGGACAATCTCACCACGCCGGAACTGGTGCAGGCGATCTCCGGCGCGGGTGTGAATCTCAGTTTGGTCGGCTTCGACGCCTGCCTCATGGCGATGACGGAAGTGGCGTACTCGCTGCGAAACAGCGCTCCGGTGTTCACCGGCTCGCAGGAAGTGGAGGACGGCCCCGGCCACGATTACACCACGTTGCTGAACGTGTTGCGGACGCAGGACCCGTACCAGGCCACGCCCGAAGCGCTCGGCACGAGCATCGTGCAAAGCTTCGGAGCCCAGTACGTGGGCCACGGCACATCGGACACGCACTCCGCGATCCGCAGTTCCGCGATGGATGGACTCGCGACCGCGCTCTCCAACTTCGTGAACGCCGTGGGCAGCACGCCGTCCAGCGCGGTGCTCACCGCGCTCCGTTCGGCCCGGAACTCGGCGATCGCGTACGAGTTCGAGGAATTCCGTGATGTCGGCAAGTTCATGACGGCGGTGGCGAACAACACGGCGCTATCGTCCACGATTCGCAACGCGGCCACGGCGGTGAACACGGCCCTTGCCGCCGCCGTGATCTCGAAGACACAGGACCAACGTCGCAGTTCCGGCCTCTCGCTGTACATGCCGGCGGCCGGCGCCACGGTGCGTTCCGATTACGCCAGCACCTACGCCGCGTTCAACACGGCGACCGGCTGGGGCACCTTCGCACGGGTGCTCGCCACCGGCAGCGCGCCCGCGAGGTCGGTCGCCCGCCCGGACTGGAGCGAAGCCAACGATGTCGTGGAGCAGGCTTACGCGCTCGGCACCATCAGCGGCGCGGACAACACGTTCAGCCGCCTGAACCTGCACTTGAACAGCGACGTGGACTGGTTCGCGTTCACGCTGAACGCGACGGGTGCGGCGGGGAACCAAGTCGGCGTCAGCGCCGACGGCGGGGCCGCGATCGCCGTCACGCTGTTCGATGCGAACGGCACCCAGATCGGATCGGAAGGCGCGAGCGTCTCCCTGAACGGCCTCGCGCCGGGCGAGTACCGCATCCGGGTTCGCACCTCCGGCGCGGATCCGGTGAACGACTACACCCTTGCCGTGAACGCGCCGTCCAACCGCTCGGTGGGCGACCAGTACGGAGACAACTCCACCGCGGACAAGGCCTACCATCTGGGCACCGTCACCGCCGATTCCCTCTTCGCCGGGATGTACCTGCCGGCCGGACAGCAGGACTACTTCACCTTCGACGTACCGGTGAATATCAACTCGCCGCGCTACGAGTTGGTGATCAACGACCCGGCCGGCGCACCGGTGTCGGCCCAGATCCGCGACGCGGACGGCAATGTGATCAGTTCCACTCGGTCCGTCGGCACCTCGCTGCAGTTCCAAGTGCCGTCCAACGCCTCCCGACTGACACTGCAAGTGAACGGCAACCCGACGTCGTCCGCGGGCTACTCGCTGCTCTTCGTACCGGTCACGGTCGCGTCCGCGCGATTGATCGGCTACCCGCAGTTCTCCGTCGCCACCGGTGCGGGCGCGACCCAAGTGCGATTCTTCGATCCGGACGGCACGCAGCGTTCGTCGCAACAGGTGTTCCCCGGCCTGCCCGGCGGCGTCCGCACCACCTCGGCGGACTTCAATGGCGACGGCGTGGCCGAACTCGTGGTCGGAACCGGCCCCGGCGGCCCGACCTTCGTTCGCGTGTTCGACGGCGTGAGCGGGCAAGTGATCTTCGAGACCGCGCCGTTCGAGGCCGCGTTCGTCGGCGGCATCTACGTGTCCGCCGGCGACGTGACCGGCGACGGGCTCGCCGATCTCGTCATCACGCCGGACGAAGGCGGCGGTCCGCGCGTCTCGATCTTCAGCGGCGGCGCCAACTTCGGCCTCATCGCCAACTTCTACGGCATCGACGACTCGAACTTCCGCGGCGGCGCCCGTGCCGCGATCGGCGACTTCAACGGCGACGGCGTCGGCGATCTCGTCGTGGCTGCCGGCTTCGGCGGCGGGCCGCGCGTCGCCGTGTTCAACGGCAACTCGCTCACCGGCACTCCGACCCGCCTCTTCGGCGACTTCTACATCTTCGAGGAAGCGCTGCGGAACGGAGCGTTCGTCTCCGCGGGCGACGTGAACGGCGACGGGTTCGCCGACATCATCGGCGGCGGCGGCCCCGGCGGCGGGCCCCGCGTCTACATCCTCAGCGGCGCGGACTTGCTCGCCGGGCGCGGAGCCAACAGCAACGTGCTTGCCAACTTCTTCGCCGGCAACACGGAGAGCCGCGGCGGCGTCCGTGTCGCGGCCAAGAACTTGGACGGCGACAACATGGCCGACCTGCTCGTCGGCGACGGCACCGGAGCCGGCAGCCACGTTACCACCTACCTGGGTGCGGACTTGGCCACCGGCATCGCCCGGCCGGACCTCAGCTTCGACGCGTTCCCCGGGTTCAACGGCGGCGTGTTCGTCGGTTGAACCCTGCGAAGCGGAGCGGGAATCGGATACGATACCCTTCGGATCCGATTCCCGACTCCTCGGCAGAGGGCCGCCTTCATGGATGAACTGTGTCTGGTCACGGGCGGCGGCGGGTTCATCGGCTCTCATCTCACGGACGCATTGCTCGCCGAGGGCGGGCGTGTCCGCGTCTTCGACGACTTCAGCACCGGACTCCGTTCCAACCTCGATTCCAAGAACGTCGAACTGATTGAAGGATCGCTCACCGATCCGGCTGCGGTGCAACGCGCGGTTGACGGCGTGAAGATCGTCTACCACCTTGGCGCGCTGGCGTCGGTGGCGCGAAGCGTGGAGAATCCGCTGGCGACGCACGCGGCGTGCGCCACGGGTACGCTGCACGTGCTCGATGCGGCGCGGAAGTGCGGCGTCCGCCGGGTGGTGTATGCGGCCAGTTCGAGCGCGTACGGCGGCGCGGCGGGTGAAGGCGGCCAGACCGAGGACCAACTCGTCGCTGCGAAGTCGCCCTACGCTGCGGCCAAACTCGCGGGCGAGCTATATCTGCAAGCCTTCGCCGCGACCTACGGCTTGGAAACGGTGCGGGTGCGATTCTTCAACATCTTCGGCCCGCGGCAGCGTTCCGATTCGCCCTACTCCGGCGTGATCGCGCTCTTCATCGCGGCCATGAGCCGCGGCGAAGCTCCGACGATCCACGGCGACGGCCTGCAATCCCGCGATTTCACCTACGTGGGCAACGCGGTGCAGGCATTGATGAAGGCGGCCCGCGCCCCCGGCGTGTCCGGCAACGTTTACAACGTCGGCACGGGTCGCAGCATCACGGTGCGGGATTTGGTGAACGCGCTGAACGGCATCCTCGGCACGAAGTTGGAGCCGAAGTCCGTTCCGACCCGCGCCGGCGATGTGCGTTATTCCTTGGCGGACATCTCCCGTACCCGGCGAGACTTGGGTTACGATCCGGACGTGAGCTTCGAGCAGGGGCTGGCCAAGACCGTGGCGTGGTATCGGGCATGATGAGTCGACAACCGAGCTTCACCATGTATCGAATCGCCTTCGTGGCTCTCCTGTTTGCAGCCCCGCTCGCGGCCGCGGAGGGACCACGGACCGTCAACGGCTACCGTGTGAGCGGCAAGACCGCGGCCGGCGCCGAACCGTTGGACAAGGCCGCCACCGAAGTCATGAAGCGGCACGGCATCCCCGGTGCCGCGCTCGCCATCGCCAAGGATGGCAAGCTGCTCGTCGCCCGCGGATACGGATGGGCCAACCAGGCCAACGACACGTTCGTCGAACCGGACACGCTCTTCGGCATTGCCAGCCTGTCGAAGACGATCACCGCGCTCGCTGTGCTGAAGCTCGTGGAACAAGGGCGGCTCAAGCTCGACGACTTCGCATTCAAACTGCTCGCACATATCAAACCTTACCGTGGCGTGCCTGTCGATCCGCGGTTGCACCGCATCACCGTGCGTCACCTGCTCCAGCACGCCGGCGGCTGGGACCACGCAAAGAGCGGCGACCCTGTGAACTGGACCACGCGACTCCAGTACGAACGCAAGGACAAGACGCCGGTCTCGCCCGAGTTCCTCATTTCCGAAGCCATGACGCTGAAGCTCGACTTCGAGCCCGGCACCGATTCGAAGTACTCGAACTTCGGGTTCATCGTGCTCGGCGAAGTGATCGCGAAGGTGTCCGGCGAGGGTTACGAGAAGTATGTGCACGATCATGTGATCAAGCCCGCGGGAATGACCGGTGCGAAGCTGCACCCGCTGAACGCGGGCTACTTCAAGAACGAAGCGCGGCGGTATCTCGCAGGCCAGGAGCAGGAACTGCCGCCGTGGCGGCAGAAATACTCGGATGCGGCGGGCGGATGGGCGGTGTCCGCCGTGGACATGGTGCGGCTGCTCACCGCTCTGGACGGCAGCCGCGGCAAACCGCTCCTGGGCGAGGCCATGATGAAGGAGATGCTCGCGGCCCCGCCGAAGATCCCCGTGCGGCCGAACGGCACGCACGTCGGCCTCGGATGGGACACGGTCGTGCTTCGGGACAAGGAGTTCGGCTACTTCAAGGACGGCAACTGGTTCGGGATGCGGGCCTTCATGCGGCGACAGGTGAACGGCGTGAACGCGGTGCTCCTGTTCAACGCCAGCCTGCAACCCGACTCGCAGGACATGAAGTCGGTCGGTGATGCCGCGGCGGAAGTGCGGAAACACCTCGAATCGATCACGGTGTCCGGCACCACGGACTGGTTCAAGGACTATCCTTGAACCAGTCCGCCTGCATTTTCACTTCAAGTCGATGATCACTTTCTCCACTTTGCCCGTGAACTTGAAGGGGACGTCGTAGCCGAGGTTGAGCGGAGTTCCGGTGTCCTCACCGATGTCGAGTCCCTCATCCACGGAAAAGCGGCGCGGCACCGTGCGTTCGACGCGCCCTTTCGCGACTTCTTTGCCGTCGACGAAGAGCGTGGCCGTGCCGCCCTTCCCCGGCCCGCCGCCGTCATAAAGGAAATCCATCTTGAGCGTGTGTTTCCCGGCCGGGAGTGCGTCCTTGCCTGCGATCTCGTAATGGGCCACGTCCAAGAAGTTGTAATGGAACACGGGTTTGCCCTTCTCGCAGTACAGGCCCCATCCCGCGAAGAGCCCGCCGAACGTTGCGATCATGCCGCTGGCGCCGGCCTTCACATCGACCTCGGCCGTCAGGGACCACGAGCGATTCTTCACATCGGGGGACGCACCCTCCGGTATGCGCGTCATGCCTTCGAAGTAAGTGAACGACTTGCGGCCGCGGGTGAGGCTCGGCCGGATTGCCGTGTCGAAGCGGTACGCACGGTCCTTATCGATCGGCAGCACGTTGTGCTTCGCGGCCTCCGCATAGAAGAGGATCTGCAGTTCCTTCAGTTTCTCCGGGTTCTTCGCTGCGAGGTTCTCGGACTGCGAGAAGTCCGCATCGGTGTGGTATAGCTCCCACTTGTAGCCTTCGATGGCGTCGAGCGGGGAATCGCCGATGTCCCACGGCGGGAGGGGCGGCGTGGTGCAGGCCACCCAACCGTCGTGGTAGATGGCACGGTTGGCGAACATCTCGAAGTACTGCGTCGAGCGGCGGCTCTTCGTCTTCGCATCGCCGAAGGAATACGCCATGCTGACGCCTTCGATCGGCTTTTGCGAGACACCGTTCACGCTCGCCGGTTGCGTGATGCCGCACACCTCATAAAGGGTCGGCACGATGTCGATGATGTGGTGCCACTGCGTGCGGAGTTCGTTCCTCGCCGCGATGCCCTTCGGCCACGAAATCGCCATGCCGTTCCGAGTGCCGCCATAGTGGCTGGCGATCTGCTTCGTCCATTGGAATGGCGTGCACAGGGTGTGCGCCCAGCCGATCGGGTAGTGGTTGTAGCTCTTCCACGTGCCGAGGTCGTCGATCTTCTTCAGCATCGTGCCGATGTCTTCCAGCGCTCCGTTGAAATACGTCATCTCATTCATCAGGCCCTGCGCGGTGCCTTCCGCGCTTGCGCCGTTGTCACCGGCGATGTAGATCACGATCGTGTTGTCCAGTTGGCCGGTCTTTTCGATGCCGTCGATCACGCGGCCGACGTTGTAGTCCGTTTGCTCGAGGAACCCGGCATAGATCTCCATCATGCGGGCGTAGAGTTTCTTGTGGTCGGCATCGAGCGTGTCCCATGCCGCGATGCCGGGGGCGCGCGGGTTCAACTTGGTGTCCTTCGGGATCACGCCCATCGCCTTCTGCCGTTCGAAAATCTCCTCGCGGAGCTTGTCCCATCCGCCGTCGAACTTTCCCTTGTACTTGTCGATCCACTCCTTGCGGGGATGGTGCGGGGCGTGCGTGGCGCCGGGCACGTAGTAGCAGAAGAACGGCTTGTCCGGCGCGACGGCCTTCTGCATCTGGATCCACTTGATGGCTTCATCCGCCATCGCGTAGTCGAGGTTGTAATCGGGGTTGCCGAGGTACGGTTCGACGGGCTTCGTGCCGTCGAAGAGGTTCGGCCGCCATTGGTTCGAGTCCCCGCCGATGAAGCCATAGAACTTGTCGAAGCCGAGCCCGGTCGGCCACACGTCGAACGGCCCGGCTTGACTGCCCTGCCAGTCCGGCACGTTGTGGTTCTTGCCGAACCAAGCGGTGCCGTAGCCGTTCTGCTTGAGCACTTCGGCGATGGTGGCGGTGTCCTTCCCTTGTAGCGAGTCGTAGCCGGGGAAGCCGGTGGCGGTCTCCATGATGGTGCCGGTGTGGGCGGAGTGGTGGTTGCGGCCGGTGATCAGCGCGGCCCGAGTCGGGCTGCACAGAGCCGTCGTGTGGAACTGGTTGTACTTCAGCCCCTTCTCAGCGACCTTGCTGAGGGTCGGCGTCTGGCACGGGCCACCGAAGGTGCTCGTGGCGCCGAAGCCGACGTCGTCCAGCATCACAAGCAAGATGTTCGGCGCGCCCTTCGGCGCCTGCACCGGCTGCGGAAAATCGGACTTGGAATCCTTCGCGCGGAGGTCGATGCGACCTTTGAACGGTTCCGCGGGCCGCGGCAGCACCAGCGGCGTCTGCGGAGCGGTCGGCTCCTCATGTGCGGTCAGCAACTTTGTGCGATCCGCGACCAACCAACCGACGACAGCGCCGACCGCGAGTGCGGCGACGGCGAACGGGCGAACCGGCATGTCTTGCTCCAGAGACGAAACGACTTGGGAAACAAAGCCTTCTTACTTCCGGAATCCGGCGGCGTCAGCCATAATCAGCGAATGGCATCCGACACGTTCACTTGCGGCGACCTTACTGCGATCCTCGGCGACAACGCGGCGAAGGACGGCCACCGCGCCGGGTACAACGGCCTCTGGTCGCTCACGCACAAGAGCGAGCCGGAAAACGTGTTCGTCCCCGCGGTCGCCGGGATGAACTTCGAGCACATCTTCGATGGCGAAACGCTCGACTTCCCTGGCAAAACGGAGATCTTCTTCGAGCCGCGGAACGCGAAGATGACCTTCAAGAAGGTATCGGATCGCGTGGCGGAGTTGCATCAACCGCCGACGCCCACGTTCCACCTCGAGAGCACCACGCGGTTCACGCTGCGGGAGCCGGATGCGATCGATTTTCAATTCACGTTCAAGGCGCACCAACACGCATTCAAGCGGAACTGGCTCGGCCTGTTCTGGGCGAGCTACATCAACGCCCCGGACGACAAGAGCATGTACCTCCGTGGCAAGAACCTCTGGCTGCAACACTGCACGCCGGTCCACAACGCAATGAGCACGGTGGTTCACGAGAAGGATTCGTTCGAGATGACGTTCGCGAAGGATCACCGCGACGCGCTGTACAAGAGCCTCTCACCCTTGAAGTACGATTTGCCGGTGTTCTACGGGCTGTTCCGGAGTTGCATCTTGATCCTGATGTTCGACCGCACGGACGGCCTGCGGTTCACGCATTCGCCGAGCGGCGGCGGGGCGAACGCGGCCCGGCAGACCACGAACCCCGCGTGGGATTTCCAGTACGTGCTGCCGAAGTACGAGGTGAATACCGAGTACGGCTTCCGGGCGCGCCTGATCTATCGCAAGCGGTGTTCGCGCGAGCAGGTGCTGAAGGAATACGAAAACTGGAAAGCCGGGATGTAGGCGGTCTTAAGGATCTCGAATTCCGCGACGGCGCTCGGCAGTCGATCACTCACGCCAAGCCGAGGTCGTCGTCCGGCGGCAGGCCGAGGTCGAAATCGTCCGGCATCTTCCGAGGCGCCCGCGGCTTCGAGCCCGGCGCGGGCGGCGGCAGCGGAGCCCAGCGGCCGAGCACCAATTCCACGACCCAGCAGCCGCGGATGTGTTGCACCGGCTCCTTGAGACCGATCTCGGTTCCGCGGCAGTGGCGGAGAATCTGCTCTTCATCGCAATCGGCGTCGAGCAACGCATCGGCCAGGAGCGGCAGGCGATCGAAGGCCCGCTCGGCGAAGATGGCCTTGGCCACTTCCACAGCCGACGTTGTTCGCCATGCGTCTTCGAACCGCGGCGTCTTGAACGGATTGCCGAGCACTTCGCGGAGCACGCGGGCGAGTTGCTTACGCGCGGCCTTCTCTCGCTTCTCTTCTTCGCTCCAATCCCCGGCGGACTGGTTGCGTCCTTCCTCGATCCGCCGCACGAATTCGAGCGCCTTCGATTCCTCGACCCGCGCCGTCTTCGGCGTCGCGCGATCCGCGGTGTCGTCGCCTTCCTGCTTCATGCGGATGCAATCCGCGGCGTGCTGGTTGGCTCGCACGCGCGTCTCAGTGGCTTCCCCCACGGCCTGCTGAACGGAATCGAGCATCGCTTCGTTCGGCTCTGCGAAAAGGCGGTTCACGGCCTCGGCCGCCTGACGCATCGCTTCGCCCATGCGTTCGATGGATTGTCGGGCGTGGTTGCTGGCGGCGCGAAACAGCGGGAAGGCCGGTGCGGCTTGTGTGGGGCGATCCAGCACGGGGCCGTCCACATCGGCGGAATCGGGATCGGCGGACTTCACGATCTCGCGCTGAGCCTGCTGCACGGCCTCGACCGCCTTGGGGATCGCGGCTTCGATCTTCTTCTTCCAGGATGTGCGGCTCTTCGCGGCGAGCGGCTTGTCCGCCGTCTCGATCGCGTTCACGGCGTCGCGAAGCGGCCCCTCGGGCAGCAGGTCCCACAACTTGCGGACGTGGGCGGCGCAGATCAGCATCCAATGGCGCGGCGCGAGCCGATCCGCGACGAAGTCGAGCATGTCGTCGCCGTCGGCGCCGGTGAGCCACTTGGATTCGTTCATCGGAACCTGCGGGAGATCGGAGCGTCCCTGTTAGGGTATCACGCGGGAGTGGAATCGCGAACACGCAACGGTTTCACTCCTCCTCCGGTTCATCGCTCGGTTCATCCGGAGTCGTCTTCATCACTTCATGGAGCAGCACGGTGGCGTAACTGCCGGCGGGGAGCGTGAACTTCAACCGCAAGCCGTCCGCAGTCCACTCCGACGCGAGATCGTCGAGGTACACCAGATTGTGGCGGCGAGTGCCGAGCACGAGCTTGCCGAAACCGTCGAACGACTCCATTGACAGCCCGTTGTCACTCAACACGGCCGCTTCGCGGGCCGCGGCCACGCCCGCCGCCGGGAAGGTTTTCCTCCCGAACATCGGGCCGGCGGTCACGATCTCCTTGGCGTCGAAGCGAACTTGCTCGGCGACGGGATCCTGGGTGGTGAACATCCCGCCGGCCGGCCACTTCGCCATCACATCGCCGGGGAGCACCGTGCGGAACAGGCCGTCCCACAGGCGGCGGGCCAGCACGTCGTTGAACAGGAACGACTGCACGGCGGAGAGGGCGAAACGGAAGAGAAACGGCCGGATGCGCGCGCGCCTTCTTCGCCAGGCACTGCCACCTCGAGGTCGAGCGGGATCCGTCGCGGCCGAGCTGCCGCGGGCCGTAGAAGTTCGGCAGCCCAAGCGTGCGGATGCGGTCGAGGACCGCGTGAACCGAATCCTTCGCGTCCGGGTTCGGGTTGCGGATGAAGATGTTGAAGCGGTTGCCGCGGAGGTGGCCGGGCTTCAGCTTGTTGGTGTGGCGACCGGTGCGGAGCACGTGCAAGTCGTCCGACTCGAGCTTCGCCAACCGCGATTCGGCCTCGTGTGGAACCGAGACCCATTGCCGCGTGACTGCGTGGCGATCCTTGAGCCCGGCGGTGCCGACGGCCGCGGGCGAGATCCCCAACCGCTGCGCGATCGTACGGGCGAAGAACTCCGGTGCCATGCCGCGCTTCTCGACCCACAGGAAGAGGTGCTCCCCCTCCCCGCACGGCTCGTACGACGGCACTTCGTCCACTTCGAAGTCTTCGTTCTTGGTGCGGATCGCACCGCCGCAACCCGGCAGGTCGGCGGTGAGCAGAGGAGGTGTCAATCCGGGCACGGCCATGCGGACTCCGAGTGCGAAGTCCCGCTATTGTAGTTCGCGAGATCACGTGTCGGCCGCGGCCCCGCCTCGGAGCGGCTTCCCGCCGCCCGTCGAAACTCGCACGCCGTACGCCGTCAGCGCCACCAGCAGAGTGGCGGCGAACGCGTTCACGCCCGAGTACCACGGGTCCGGCGAGAACGTCAGCGGTATGATGTTCAGCACCGAAGCGGTGAAGTAGCCGACCAAGCTCGCGACCCACCCGAACCACACCGCCGTGAATACCAGCACGACGGCGACTCCGAGCGAACCGGCCCATGTGAACGGCGAGTTCCGCGACATCGAAACGAGCGGCTGCACGCCGATCACCATGATGACGAGGGTGAGCACGACCCACGCGAGCCATTCGCGCCTCAAGGCCGCGCCGAGCAGCAGCAGCACCACGAAGGTGCCTGCGGTGCGCACGACCGAGTACGCGACCAGTGAAATGGCGAGCCCCGGCGGCACGTTCGGCGTCATCGGGTCGTACACCGGGGCGACCAGGTAGTACGTGCCGCCGGCCCACGCGGCGGATTTGATGACCGCGGCGACCACGACCCCGCTGATGAGGCCGTAGAGCACGTCGCGACCGACGAGCGGATTGCGGTAACCGCCGCTGAGGAGACGAAGCCAGGAACTGAGTCGCTCCGGCCAGCGCTGCCGCATGTACGGTTCGATCGACAGGCAGCAGACGAGCAGCACCACGCCCCAAACCACGGTCATGCCGCACATGTTCATCAGCATCACGCGTTCGACCTGAAGCGACGGCAGATGATCGGTGATGAACAGCCACCCGACCAAGTTCGTGACTGCGTACAGGCCGACGACGCGCAGGTTGCCGGTCACGTCCGCGCGGCCGAGCCTCCAGTTTCGCCACGCAAGCGGCGCGGCGGCCAGCACCGCGATCAGGATCACGATGTTGCCCAACTCTCCCGCCATCTTTCGCCGCGATTGCCCGTCCACGTTCTCGCCTTGCGCGCGATCGCGACGGATCCCGTCCGCCAACGGCTCGCCGACGCGGTAGTACACCAACTGTTCGGGCTCCTTCGGCCCATTTGCACAAAGCGCGAACTCCACGGTCTTCGCTCCGCCGATTTCCTGCAACGCCCATGCGTCGTCCGCGAACACGGGCGGCCGGTTGCTCGGCACTCTCCGCTGGAACGAATCCCGCGACAACCCCGAGAACGGAAGCACTTTGTTCTCCCAACGGGTGCGGCGTTCCTCCACGTTCTGCACCGGCTCGAGCGCGGACTGCCGCGGCGGGACCGCGTGATACTCGATGAGCCGGCCCTCCGGATCGAGCATCACGCAGACCATGCCATCGAGAATGAGAGGCGGGTCGGTCGGGGCGGGCCGGTTCATCGGAGCGTGATACTCGGGCCCGGCGCGGAACCAGAAGTAGATCAGTGGCGAGAGCGCGTCCGGGGTCCATCGCCACAGTTCCGGATGCCCGTCGGCCGCGTAGCGGATGCGGTCGAGGTCCCATTCGTGGCCCCAGTGCCGGGCCGGCCCCGGTGTGCGGGAGCCGCCGATTTCCGACGCCATCGAGGCGGCTTCGACCTGAAGCCAAGCGGTCGGCTTCATGTGCGGGAGTTGCCGATACGCCATCGTGCGATCGGCGATGGCGGCGTTGACCAGGAAGCCGATGATCGCCACGGCCGTGAGCGCGAGCCCGGTGCGCAGTCGAATTTTGCCTTCGCCCCCTTCTTCCTCGGCATGCCTGCGCGAGAGCGGAGGCAGTTTCTCCTTCACCTCCTGCGTCGAGCTCGGCCTTTTGCCCGGATCGGACTCGAGGCAGGGCATGATGGCCCGGTCGAACGCCCGATCGAGGTTCGGCACGAGCGACGAGGGCGGTGCGGGCGGCGAACGTTGCAGATTGCGGATCTCGATCTCGGACTTCCCCGCGAACGGCCGCCGTCCCGTGATCATCTCGTAGAGCACGGCACCGAGCGCGTAGATGTCGCTGCGAATCGAGGGCGGGTGACCGTCCAGCAACTCCGGAGCCATGTACTGCCGCGTGCCTTGGCGGGCGTCCTCGGGCCGCATTCGCTCCGCCATCACCGCGAGCCCGAAGTCCGCGAGCTTCACCCGGCCCTTCTGGTCCAGCAGGATGTTGCCCGGTTTCAGGTCGCAGTGAAACAGCCTTTCCTTGTGCACCGCTTCGAGCCCGTCGCACAGTTGGCGGCCCAACGCGTTGGCGTCTTCGGGGAGAATGCGGCCGGACGCGGTCTTCTTCAAATGCGAATCGAGGCTGCCGGTCGCGGCGTACTCCATCACGAGAAATGAGCCTTGGTCGGACTCCTGGTAGTGATGCACCCGGCACACGTTGTCGTGGCTCACGCGTTGGGCGAGCGTCACCTCCTGCTTCAACCGCTCGATCCACTCCGCGTCCGCGGCCCTGTCCTTGAACAGGAACTTGAGCGCGACCGTCTGCCGGAGTTGCGTGTCCTGCGCCTGGAACACCTGCCCCATGCCGCCCTTGCCGAGCGCGGCGAGGATGAGGTAGCGACCCGCAACGACGTCGCCGGGGTTGAGCGACGCCGCATCGGGCGGCTTCGGCTTCGGGTACGCGGCGGTGCGGGACAGCGATTCGTCGATGATCGTGGAGAACTCGGGGAAGCGCGCGAGGTATTCGTCCGCGCTGACGGTGTCGCCGCGTCGGCGGCGGTATTCGACCTCGCAGGTGAAGAGATCACGGAAGAGATGCTCGCGGTCGGAATCCGGCGTGCGCATCAGGAAGGATTCGATGCGCGGAGCCTCGCCGCGCTGCAATGCGAGTTCGAACTCGTCGAGCAGCGGTTCGCGACGGAAGCGTGCGCTGGTGTGGTCGGAGCCGCCGTTCATTTTGGAACCTCGCCGCGCCACTTGTCGCGGATCAACGCCAGCTTCCGCTCCACCGTGCCTTCCACCCGGCCGATCTTCGCGGCGATCTCCGCGTTCGAATAGCCCTCCATGCGCCAGACGGCGATCGCGCGAAGCGCATCGTCGCCGAGCCCCTCCAGCAGCCGGCGGCACTCTTCGGCCACGAGAGCGGCGAACTCCGGCGTCGGTTCCTTCCCGGCTTGATCGAAGACGTGTTCCTCGAGTTGCGAGGAGCGAACGACGCGGCCGCCGCCGCGCTTCTCGCGGCCCTCGCGCCGTTGCAGGCTCACCGACTTGCGGGCGGCGATCACAATGAGAATCTGCCACAGGTCGCCGCGGTCGTTCAGGCGGGGGAACCGGCCCGCGGCCGCGCCGCGAAAGAAACTGTCGAACGCGGACACGGCCACATCCTCCTCGTCGGCCGCCGCCCGCGAAAGGGCATGCAGTCGCTCCCGGGCGTAACGCACCAGCTTCGTGTAGTAGCCGTTCCAGAGCGGCTCGACGGCTTTGCGGTCGCCGGCTTTCAAC
>JAXMBB010000050.1:0-18634 GCA_046350135.1 Gemmataceae bacterium | reverse complement strand
GTCGATCTCGCGTTGAAGGGTTTGGAGCCGATCCGTGGCCCGAGCGTGCGAGCCGAGCCACTCCGGGAACCGTTCGCAGAAGATGCGGCGCTCACACCCGGCGTTGGTGCAGCGGAATCGGCGCACGACCAACCGAAGGACGCAGGTGCGCCCGCCGAAGGGGAGATCGGCGATGGTGCGTCGATACCGGCTGTGGGTCCGCGGTGAACGCGAAGCGCAAACCGGACAGGCCGCCTCGGTCGCGGTGGATGCAGCCGCAACCACCAATGTGTTTCCGGCGAAGGCCAAGTCCGTGATCGCGAAACCAGCGGGGACGGGGAGGAGAGAATCGGTCGGGAACATGTCGGCGTCCTGCCGCAAGGGCGAAGTTGCCCGTGGAGTCTAACGCCAGCTCATCATCAAATCTGCGGAAGAACCGTTTTCAAGCGCCCATGACTGGCTGGGGGGTTTGGGCGCCCGCTGACATGCCGAAGGACCTTGTTTCCTGCTGATTAGCCTAGTTACCCCTCTCAGCCTTGGCGGGAATACGTGGTTGCGTTCACGTGTGCCTTCCGCATCCTTCGGGCGGCAGGAGGCTAACCATGGTAACGGTCGTTGCGTAAGTATTGTTTCGATAAGCACTTTGGTGTTGGTTGGCCTGCTGGTTGCCTTTGGCGACGACACTCACCAAGCTTCCGAGTTTCCGCTGCCGCTGGGTAACGGCGGCACCACTGGGCCCGTCGAAGGCGTGATCGTTACGCTCATGCCATTTGTGTTCTCCGTCGAGAGGCTCGCTCAGTTCCGCCTCCGCCGGCGACTTTTCAACGTCGAAGTAGTAGGTCTGGGGCCGCCAGTACTCTCGGATCTTGCATCACGGCACAGCCGCGAAGTCGAGGCCGTTGGCACCCAGGTCGGCGCGGTGATGGTGAAGGTCACCAACGGCTCGGAATCCGCGCCGGCGCCATCTGTACGTGCGGCCGGTCGGTGTGGATGCCGGAAGTCGTCCGCAGGTGCGGGCGTTCGGACCGGACGGGGCTCTCGCCTTCGACATGCGGCCTTATCCGACAAACACTCCGCCTGAGAAGCCGGGGAATGCATTGAATTGCAGATCGATCGCCGGGGTTCCGCTGACGGGGACCAGTTTGCCCAAGTAGGTCGTGACTTGAGAACCGGAGCCGCCGTCGCCCACGACGATGTCGGTGCGGTTGTCACCGTCGAGGTTCTTGGCGACGATGCGGATGCCATCGCGGTTGGCGGGATTGCCGCCGAAAAAGTTCGCGAGTTGCTGGGACTCACTGCCGGCTCCGATCATCAGTTCGGCTCCGCTGAGTGCGTAGACACGCGGACCGCCGCCGGGACCGGCACCGGCAATCAGGTCCGACTTGCCGTCCCCATCCAAGTCGCCAGCCGCGAGATATGCACCGTTCCGCAGCGTTGGCTCGAAGACGAAAATGTCGTTGAAGAGCTTCACGGGCGTGGCGTTGACGAGCGTGGTGCCGTCGAAAGCGGTGACGCGCGGGCCCCCGCCGAAGCCTGCTGACACATAAATGTCCGGCGTGCCGTCGCCGTTCATGTCGCCGACAGCGGTGCGGGCGCCCCCACGGAAGGCCGGATCGGTGATGCCGTAGAAGTTCGCCATCACGGAGCCGTCCGCGCCGCTGAAGACGGACACCCGGGGGCCGCCCCCCTGATCGGGCGACACAACGATGTCCGCGTGCCCATCGTGATTGAAGTCGCCGGTTGAGACGAAGAGCCCTCCGAGAAAGCCCTCGAAGACCGGGATGGAGAGCAACGGCTGATTGGTGGCACCATCGAAGACGCGGACTTCCGCGGCACGCCCCGTGCCCGTGCCGGCGATGATGTCCGCCACGCCGTCGCCGTTCACATCCGCCGCCGCCGTGCGTACTCCGCCCGCGAAGTTGCTCTCGAAGGCTTGCAGCGTCGCCTTCTTGCTGCCGTCCGGATTGAAGAGTTGAACAACGGGCGTTACACCCGCATCGGCTCCGACCGCGTATGCCTGCGGCTTGCCGATTTCGACCGCCCCGACCGTGGTCGCACCGCCGGTTCGTGCGACTCCGCGTTGGTCGTAGAGGCCGGCCACGGCGAGCGACGCACCCGATCCGATCAGCGGACTGCCGGGCGCCGGCAGACGCGTCGGAGTGAAGCCTCCGTTCGATGCCAGACTTTGCAACATGGGATTGAGCGGAACGCCAACCGTGCCCACACGGTTGTTTGCGGTGCCATTGGTGATTCCTGTCAGGTTGGTGCTCACCCCGATGAAGTTGAATGTCCCGTTCGCCGCTCCCTCGAGGTCGTTGCCGACCGCTTTTTGGTTTCGCGTGTTCAAGGCGACCACCGTGTTGTTGAGCACGAGCGTGGTTCCACCGTTCGAGATGCCGCCGCCCAGCTCGCCTCCACTACCGTCGCTGTCGGCGTCGTTTCCCACAATTGTGCTGTTGCTAATCGTCGTCGTGCCGCTTGTGGCCCGGATGGCTCCGCCGAAGTTTGCCGCGTGGTTGTTGACCAGCGTCACGTTGTTCAGTGCCAACGTGCCGTTGGACCAGATCGCGCCGCCGTTGTTGATGGCCGCATTGTTCGAGAAGGTGCTGTTGGCGATCATAGCGGAGGCGTTGTTGTCAACGGCCCCGCCCACCTTCGATGCGGTGTTGTCGTGGAAGTATGACTGGTCGATCACGAGCGTTCCGTTGTTCTCGATCGCAGCGCCATGCTTGTCGGATTTGTTGTTGTCGAACTCAACCCGTGAGGCCGTCAACTTGCCGTTGTTCAGTGCCGCGCCTCCGCTGTCAATGGTGTGCCCGTGCGTCAGACGCAGCCCGGTCAGGGTGACATCGCTGGCCGCGGCGATGCTGATCGGGCGGTACATGTCGAGGCCGTCGATCGTCAATTGCCCGCTATCCGGCCCTTCGATGATCAGCTTTTTGTTCAGGGTCGGCAGGTCGCTCCCGAGCGAGATCGTCCCGAGGCTGGCGAACCTGATGCTGTCATTCGAACCGACCGTTCCGACCACCTGCGTCTTCTCGGCTGCACTGAGTTGATTGAAAGTGAGCGCGCCGACATTCAAGCTGATCGCCTCGCGAAGCGTCAGTTGGCTGTTGGCCGCGATCGTGTCGGCCAGACCGTTCACGGTGTAAACGGCCGGCACCTCGCGGGACTCCAGTGCCTCCAGTTGGAGGCGGCGATTCGCGGCGCTGCGGGACTTCAACGATGGGGACATCATCGACCTCGGGTGAAGCGGGAGAGATTCTCAGTCACACCCGATAAAGCCCGACACCGGCGAACAGTTAGCCGCGGATCGAGGAGAATTTCCCGCAATGTTCCTGCCGCCGCCATCCGTTAAGATTCTTGGAGATTTCGCGGCCAGTTTTGCGCCGGATCGTGCTGATCGAGGTGGGGCGTGTCCGAAGCCGACGACGAAGTGTCGCAACTGCTGCCGGCAGTTCGGTCTGGTTCGCCCGACAGACTGGGCCGAGCGCTGGACCGGTTCCGCGACTATCTCCTGGCCATCGCGAACCGCCAACTGGACTCCGCGCTTCAAGCCAAAGGCGGGGCGTCCGACATTGTTCAGGAGACGTTTCTCGAAGCGCAGCGGGACTTCGCCCAGTTCAGCGGGACGACCGGATCGGAGCTTCGCGCTTGGCTCGTGCGGCTGTTGATGAACAACGTCGCTAACTTCGCGCGGCACTACAAGGCGACCGGGAAACGCGAGTTGAAACGCGAGGTCGCACTGCCGGGCGACACGCCTTCGGGACTGAGCGGCGGTCTCGCCGCGGACACGCCGACCCCGAGCGTGGAGGCGATGGCGGAGGAACGGGCCGAAGCGGTCCGTCGGGCCGTCGACCGATTGCCCGAAGACTATCGTCGGGTGATCCTGTTGCGCAACCGCGAGGACCGGCCGTTCGATGAGATCGCGAGGCTGATGGGACGCTCCGAGAACGCCGTTCGCAAACTGTGGTTTCGAGCGGTGGAGTTGCTGCAACACGAATTGGGTGCCGCACCATGACCGCCGACGAAGAAAGCACCCAAGAAGACGATCTTGCCTCCATCTTGGCGGCGTGTGACGAAGCGCTGGCGGGCGGCGACTTGCCGCGATTCCCGGACCTAGGCGAACTCACTCCCGATCAGGCCCGGCTCGTCAACAACATCGCATGCGTGCGGTTGCTTCGCGATGCGTGGGCATCGGATCGTCCCGGCGCGAGGAAGGACGGCGATCCGCCGAAGCAACTCGGCCGATTCCAAATCGTCAAGGAACTCGGTCGCGGGGGGTTCGGCGTCGTCCACCTTGCGTTCGATCCGCAACTCGCCCGTCCCGTGGCGTTGAAAGTCCCGCGGCCGGACCTGAAACTCACCGACCACCTTCGCGAACGATTTCAAAACGAGGCCAAAGCCGCAGGCGGGCTCGATCATCCGAATCTGATTCCCGTCTATGACGCCGGTGAAGCGGGCGGGATCGGCTACATCGCCTCTGTTTACTGTCCCGGCCCATCGCTCGCCGCATGGTTGAAGAATCGAAGCGAGCCCGTTTCGCCGAAGGATGCGGCCGGACTCGTCGCTCAACTCGCGGTCGGGGTCGAGCACGCCCATCAACGCCAAATCCTGCACCGTGATTTGAAGCCCTCGAATGTCTTGCTTTGGGCGCCGCCGGAGGGCGGGCCGCCGGTTCCGAAGCTCACCGACTTCGGACTGGCGAAGAACCTGCTCGGCGGAGCGGATGCCGAACTCACCGCCACCGATGCGATACTCGGAACGCCGAACTACCTCGCGCCCGAGCAAGCCGCCCCGCGCAGTACCCCCTTGGGCCCGGCCGTCGATGTCTACGGGCTCGGCGCGATCCTGTATGAGTTGCTCACCCGCCGCCCGCCGTTCGAATCAGACAGCGTTCTCGAAACTCTTCGGCAGGTTCGTTACGACGACCCGATCCCGCTTCGCAAGCTGCGAACGCAGATCCCGCTGGACTTGGAAACGATCTGCCTGAAGTGTTTGGAGAAGGAGCCGACGCGCCGTTATTCTTCGGCGGCGGAGTTGAGCGCGGAGTTGCGTCGCTTCCTCGAAGGCCGGCCGATCGTGGCGCGACCGCCCGCCCCGGTGGAACGCGCGTGGAAGTGGGTCCGGCGCCGGCCGACAATCGCGGCACTGTTCGCCGGATTGCTCGTATCGCTGTGCAGCGCGGCCGGGCTCGGCGCGGTCGCGGTCCTCAATCTGGACGAAGCCCGCAGCCAAGCCGCCTACGCGGCTCAACAGGAGCGTGAGCGGTTTCAACTGGAACAGGCCGCCCGCAAGAACGAGGAGCGGGAGAAGGAGAAGAGCCGGCTCGATCTCGCGCGGTTCCGGATTGCGGAGGGGGGCCGCCGGTTGGACACCGGGGACCTGTCCGGCGCCGCAGTCTGGTTCGCCTCGGTACTCGAAAGCGAAACCGACCCTTCGATCATCGACATTCACCGGATCCGGATCGGAACCAGTCTGCGAACGTCGCCGCGGCCGCTTCACCTGTTCGTCCCACCGTCGTTCAACCTGCCGGCCTCGCACGACCAGTTCGCCTCGGACGGTTCCTGCTCCCTCCATACGGTCCGCGCGAAACCGGAACTCTGGTCGCACGTCACCGGTCAAATCACCTCCGCGAAACCGCCCGACGGCGAGGTCTGGCAGGAACTCGGCCTTAGCTCCGACGGCGGAGCAATCATCGCTTCGCGGACTGCCTACATGGCCCGCGCGTGGTCCCTGGCATCTCGGGAACCGTTGCCCCTGCCCGCACCCGGTGCCGGGTTCCGGCCGCCGTTCAGCCCCGACGGCGGTCTCATCGCCAGCATCGGATCGGATCAGCGATCCGTATCGCTTTCGAGCACCGTCACCGGGAAGCGGGTTGGCAACCCGATGCGGGTCCCACTCGCGGTGCTTCAGTCCCGATTCACTCCGGATGGGCGGCGTTTGGTCGTCACCACGAAAGGCGGAACGGCCGCGTACCTCTTCGACACGGGTAACGGAAATGCGGTCGGCGCGCCTTGGCAGCACACGGCGACGATTTCGTCCGTCGTTTTCAGCCCCGATGGGTCGCGGATCGCCACGCTGGGCAATGACCGCACGGTGCAAGTGTGGGATGCTGCGACGGGACGCGGCATCGGCCTGCCCTTGTGGCATAACGGGCCGGTGAAAGTCGGCGTGTTCGGCCCCAGACAGATGCTCGTGACCGCGGGTTCCGATCATCATGCCCGCGTGTGGGCGGCCGAGACCGGCTCGTTGACGGCGCTCTCCCCCGCGCACAAGGGAGTCGTCTCCACGGCGGCATTCCACCCGGACGGAACGATTGTGGCAACCGGCGGCGACGACGGCGTCACGCATCTCTGGGATCCGTTCACCGGCCAACCCGTCGCACCGGACCTCACGGGAACCGCTTCGGTGAAATGGCTGTTCTTCTCGCAAGACGGTCGGTGCCTGACAGTGGTCGGAGCCGACGGACGCATTCGGATCTGGGATGTGTCGCGGTCCGCTGGCCCGGTTCGATTCAAAATTGCCGGCCAATTGCTCCGGGCACGCTGGAACCCGGACAGTTCGTCGGTCCTCGCGACTTCGAACGGGGAGGCGGAACTGCGGACGCCCGATGGCCGTCACCTGCACAGTCTGCTCGTCCAACTTCCGCTCGTCGACGCTGTATTCGGCCCCGCCGGCCGAGTGATCACAGCGGAGGCCAGTGGCTTAGCACGCATCTGGGATGCCGCGACGGGCAAACCCGTCGGTGAAGCGATGCGGCATCCGCAAGCCGTTCGCTCGCTCGCGATTAGTCCGAACGGGCGACTTGTGGCGACGACGGCGGACGACAACATCGTCCGGCTCTGGGATGGCGATGGTCGGGCCACAGGGCGGGAATTCAAAATGGTCGAGTACGTCTCGTCGACCCAGTTCTGCCCGGACAATCGTCGGTTGCTGGTTTCTCTGCCCGGGAATGCGCTCGCCGTGTACGACGCCGAGATCGGCGAGCGGTTGAAAACGATCGGCTTCGGTGAACAGATCACTTCCATGTCGTTCAGCGAGGACGGTCGTCGACTCGCCCTCGGTTCCTATCAGGGCGGCTTACGCGTGTGGGATTGGAATGCGATGGAACCGACCGGCGAACTCGTGCGCCACGGGCTGTCGATCAGCCAAGTCGAGATGAGCAAGGATGGCCGGTGGATGGTGTCCGGAGGTTCGGAGCATTCGGCCCAGGTGTGGGACGTGGCGACCGGCCGGCCCACGGCGCTACCGATGCAGCATCTGGGCGAAGTTGTGCGAACGGTGATCAGCCCGGACGGCCGGCTCATTGCCACGGGTTCGGAGGATCGAACCGCCCGCGTCTGGGAGACGGCCACCGGGCATCCGGTCACTCCGCCACTGCGGCACAACGGTTCTGTCATCCGGGTCGCTTTCAGCCCCGATGGCCGGTCGCTGCTCACCGCCCAGAAGGACGGCTCCGTTTACATTTGGGACATTGCTCCCGACGGATCGCCCGCCGCCGAATTGGCCGATCGCGCGCGATTGCTTTCCGGCCGCCGGCTCGACCAACAAGGTACGCTGGTACCTCTCAATGCCAATGAGGAGCGAGAACTCTTCCAACGTGTTCAGCGTCATTGACCCATAGGCTGAGCGCGAGTCTGGATGAAGGACCAGTGGCGAAACCTCGTTACTGCGGCGGATGATCGCCCCTCATCAGATCGCCGGCTCTTGACACGACGCCGCGTACGACGACCGACCTCTTGTGTGTGTGTTTCTGACCGGGCACTCGGAGCGCTCCCCCATGAGGACTTGATCGACCGAGGGGCGGTAATGACCATCGCCATTGCTCGGAGATCGCGTCGGGGTTAGGATTCCAATTCGCCTATGGGCATTGCCGCACCTTTCGAGACCATCCATGCCGCCACACTAGGATGGACATCGCAGCCGGGGTCGCCTGCCGGCCGGCCTCGCGATCATGGCAGCAGCGGCGGCACTAGAGCCAGTTATTGACTATTGAACCCGATTCTGGACAGCAGCAGGGTCAGGAACGCGAGCCAATGCCAGCCGGCGAGCGTTTCGTTGAGCCGTTCATAATCTCGGGCCAGCCGACGAAAGCGACCGAGCCATCCGAACGTCCGTTCGACCACCCAGCGTCGTGGCAGCAATACGAATCCCTTCTTGGCTTCGGTGTGCTTCACGACCTCCAGCTTGATGCCGTTGGCCTTCGCCGCGTCCGCCGCCGTTTCGCCGGTGTAGCCTTGGTCGACGAACGCGATTTCCACCGTGTGGCCCGTGACCTCCTGGATCCGCGCCGTCAACTCCGCCACTTGGGCCCGCTCCTGTTCGTTGGCTGCCGTCACCTTGAGTGCCAGCAGATTTCCCAGCGTATCCACGGCGATGTGGATCTTCGAACCGTTCTTCTTCTTGGCTCCGTCGTAGCCCCGCGGCCGCCGCTCTCGGGAGTCGATTGCAGCGTGCGACCGTCAAGAATGGCCGCCGTGGGCTGCGGTTCGCGATCTTCGATCAGCCGCACCATTTGACGAAGATCGTGGGCGATCGCCTCGAACACGCCCGCGGCGATCCAACGCCGCGCTTGCTGATAGACCGCTGTCCACGGCGGAAAATCATGCGGCAGGAAATCCCACTGGCACCCCGTCTTCACGACGTAACGCATGGCGTCAAACTGATCGCGAAGACTGTGTTCACGTTGAGGCGCATCCTCACGCATCAGAGTGAGGTAAGGAATCAGAAAGTCCCACTCCGCATCCGAAACGTCGCTCTTATACGACTTCCGTGTCGTGCTCATGGCTCTAACATGCCATCTGAGCTGACTATAAGTCAATAACTGGCTCTAGTCTTCTGTCTCCGCGAGCGCGAGACGCAACAGCACGTGCCGCGGCATCCGCGACCCGACTTCAAATACGACCCTCGCAGCGCGGCGCTGGACACTGCAGGCGCCACCGCGGTTCTTCAAAACCTGAATCCGTGGTCCGAGAATTCATCACTCGAAACCGTTGCCGCCGCATGGCGCGACACCGCGCCTGCACTCTTGGAGAAGACCGAAGCGGCGTTGGAACAGGCGGGCCTGTCGGCCTGTCGGAGGACTCGCGGCTGGCCCAGTTGCTTTACAAGGCAATGCTGCTCAACTACATGGGCCGGATCGAGGGGGCGTATGCCGCGCTGGAGAAGGCCCGCAAGGTTGTGGAGTGGAACGACGATCTGGCACGGAAGTGGTTTTACACCGTCGTCTACTTCCAAGGAGTCACAGCGTTGCGGCGGGGTGAGGCCGAGAATTGCGTGCGGTGTCGCGGGGAGAGTTCGTGCATTCTCCCTATCGCGAAGTCCGCCCTGCGCGCGAATCCGGGCGGGTCCCGCCTCGCGATCCGGCACTTCGGGGAGTACCTCGATCAGTTCCCGGACGATTTCGCGGTTCGCTGGCTCCTCAACGTGGCACACATGACTCTCGGAGAGCACCCGGCCGGAATTGATCCGCGCCGCGTCGTCAGCATCGACCGCTTCGTGCAATCCGAGTCCGACATCGGCTGCTTCCGCGATGTCGGTGCGCTCGTCGGAATCAACGCGATCAACGAAGCCGGTTCCAGCATCCTCGACGACTTCGACGGCTACGATCGGCTCGACATCCTGTTGACGACGTGGGACGCGGCGAAGCCGGTGCGGCTGTACCGGAACACCGGAAGCGGTCGGTTCGAGGATGTCACGGCGAAGGCCGGACTCGGGGCGCAACTCGGCGGGCTTGGCTGCGTTCAGGCTGACTTCGACAACGACGGCCACCTCGACTTGTATCTGCCGCGCGGGGCGTGGATCGATCGAGCGATCCGCCCGAGTCTCATGCGCAACAACGGAAACGGAACCTTCACGGACGTGACGCAACAGGCCGGGATGCTCGACCCGCTCAACTCCGACACGTGTCAATGGGCGGACTTCGACAACGACGGCCATCTCGATTTGTTCGTCGCCTGCGAGCGGCAGCCGGTGAAACTCTACCGCAACCGCGGCAACGGCACATTCCAGGACGTGGCCGAGAAGGCCGGGCTCAGTGGGCACCGCGGCATCTGGAAGGGCTGCAACTGGCTCGACTTCGACAACGATCGCTTCCCCGACCTGTTCCTCAACGATTACGGCGGGACCGCCAAGCTGTTCCACAACAACCGCAACGGCACGTTCACGGATGTCACATCGGCCATGGGCATCGACGGACCCGCGAAGGGGCTCTCATGCTGGGCGTGGGACTATGACAACGACGGCTGGATCGACATCTTCGCCACCTGCTTTGAGGAATCCACCGAGACGGTGGTGGCCGGCATTCTCGGCCAACCGTTCAAGAGTGAAACGACCCGCTTGTACCGGAACATCGGCGGCACGAAGTTCCAGGACGTGTCCAAGGAAGCCGGCGTCGCGCTTGTGTTCGCCGCCATGGGCACGAACTTCGGCGATTTCGACAATGATGGTTGGCTGGATGTCTACCTCGGCACCGGCAACCACGATCTGGGCACGCTCGTCCCCAACCGCATGCTCCGGAACGTGGATGGGAAACGATTCGCGGACATCACCGGTTCCTCGGGCACCGGCAACTTGCAGAAGGGACACGGGGTGAGCATCGGCGATTGGGACCGCGACGGTGCCGTGGACATTTTCATTCAGATGGGCGGCGCGTCACCCGGCGACGCTTACCACAACCTGCTGTTCCGGAATCCAGGGCAGAGGAACAATTGGTTGAACCTCAAGCTCGCGGGCAAGAAGTCCAACCGCTCCGCGATCGGGGCCAGCATCACGCTCGTGACCAGCGGGCCGAACCCGCGGACGATTCATCGCCATGTCTCATCCGGCAGCAGCTTCGGGGCGAACCCGCTGGAGCAACACATGGGAGTGGGCACGGCGGAATCGATCGAGCGACTCGAGATATTCTGGCCGGCGAGCGGCACCACACAGATGTTCCGGGATCTGAAACCGAACCAAGCGATCCACATCGAGGAGTTCGCAACCGACTACCGGCGGCGCGAGTACAAGCGGATCCCGCTGCCGGAGTGATAGAACCCCATCCATGCTCTCCACTCGTGGAACGTGCACGTTCCTTCTCCTGCTTGCCGCCTGCGGCTGCCGCAATGACGCGCCACCGCCCGCCGCCGATCCGCCTCCGGAAAAGGCAGACGGCCCTGCATGGTTCGAGGACATCACCGACCGGGCCGGGCTGAACTTCGTTCACGATCCGGGCGACGTGGCGAAATATCTCATGTACCAGTGCGTGGGATCGGGGTGCGCTATCGTGGACCTCGACGGCGACGGCCGGCCCGATCTTCTTCTGCTGAGCAATGCCGGCCCCGGTGCGAATTCCACGAACAGGCTCTATCACCAGAAGGCGGATCGAACCTTCGAGGATGTCTCGGCGGGGTCCGGACTCGACTTCGCCGGGCATAACATGGGCGTGGCCGTCGGCGATCTCGACAACGACGGCCGACCCGATCTCATCCTCACGCAGGTGAACGGGGCCAAGGTGCTGCTCAATCGCGGCGGCATGCGGTTCGAAGATGTCACGAAGCAATCCGGGCTGCAGAACCCGATGTGGGGGACATCCGTCGCGATCTTCGACTTCGACCGCGACGGCCGCCTCGACGTGTTCGTCGCCAATTACGTGGACTACGATCCGTCGTGGCCGTGCATCTCGGCGACTGGCGCGAAGGACTATTGCGCCCCGAAGGTGTTTCACGGCACCGCGAGCAAGCTGTTCCGCAACCGCGGCACGAATCCGGTGACATTCGAGGACGCAACCGTGTCTTCGAGGATCGGCGAGCGTGCGGGCCCGGGCCTCGGCGTCGCCGTGTTCGACTGCGACGGCGATGGCTGGCCCGATGTGTTCGTCGCCAACGACGGCAAGCCGAACCACCTGTGGTTCAACAAACGGGACGGCACCTTCGCGGAGGAAGCCGCCTCGCGCGGCGCGGCCATGACCGCTCTTGCCCAAGCCTTTGCGGGCATGGGCGTCGCCCTCGGAGACTTGGACAACGACGGGCTCTTCGATTTGTATGTGACTCACCTCGCGAGTGAAACCAACACCCTCTGGCGACAGCATCCCGCCGGCCAATTCCAGGAGGCGACCGCCGCCTGGAGCCTGACCGCAACCCACTGGCGCGGAACTGGCTTCGGCACACTCGCGGCGGATTTCAACAACGACGGCTGGCTCGATCTCGCGATTGCGAACGGCCGCGTGGCGCGCGAACCCGTGCCGAAGAAAAAGCCGATTCTGGCCCCGCACTGGGAGCCGTACGGCGAACGCAACCAGATCTTCGCGAACACAAGTCAACGGTCGTTCCGCGACATCTCGTTGAACACGCCGGCGTTCTGCGGCTACGACACGGTCGCACGCGGCCTGGCCTGCGGCGACGTGGATGGCGATGGCCTCCTCGACCTGTTGGTGAACGCCGTCGGCGAAAAGGCGCGGCTTCTGAAGGGCGTCGCCCCCGAGCGCGGCAACTGGATCGCCGTCCGCGCCATCGATCCGAGGTTGAAGCGCGATGCGATCGGGGCTCGGATCATCGTCCGCTGCGGCGAAACCATACGTACCCGGCTCATCGCCTCGTCCGACAGTTACCTTTCGGCCGGGCCGCTGGTCTCGCACTTCGGGTTGGGATCATCCGATCGCGTGGATTCCTTTGAAGTGCAATGGCCCGACGGCTCGCGCGAGTCGTTCCAAGGCGTTCCCGCCGGACAGACGATCGAACTGCTCAAGGGGCGGGGGCGGACGCCATGACCCGGCGAGGGCGAGGAATTGCGGCTGTCTCCATCCTGCTCGCTCTCGGAGCCGCGTGGCTGTGGTGGTCGAGATCCGCGGGCGATGCCGCGATCCCGCCGCCTCCAGAGATCCCGGCGGAAGTCGTGGATGACGACGTCCGGCAGGCGTTGACCGCGGCATGCGAAAGGGTGCGGAGCGAACCGCACTCCGGGGCTGCGTGGGGTGAACTCGGTCTGACCTTCCGCGCTCACAATCTGAACCCCGAGTCGAACGCCTGCTTCGCGGTCGCGGCCAAGCTCGACCCGCAAAATCCGCGATGGCCGTATCTCATCGGCGTCATCAATCTGCTGATCGAACCAGACAACGCCCTTCCCCATTTGCGGATCGCACTCCAACTCGCGACCGATGCCGGGCAGCAGTCCGCCATTCGCACGCGGCTCGCGGAAGCCCTGCTTGCCCGCAACGAAACCCTCGCGGCGGCCTCGCTTCTGGCCGAGGAGGTTCGCATCAACCCGCGGAACCCGCGCGCCCGGTTGGGGCTCGGTGCCGTGGCCGCCGCCCGCGGCGACCACGCCGCCGCCGTGACCGCGTTTCAGGCCGCCGTGGACAGCCCGTTCGCACGCAAGAAAGCATCCGCACTTCTGGCCAACAGCCATCGCCGCCTCGGCAACACGGCCGCGGCGGAGGAGGAGTAGGCTTGCATCGCCTCCGCGGGATCGCGGAGGTTCTCCCGGCACGCGGCCAACGCCTCGGGCTGCGATTTCCACCATTCCATCGTCTTGGGATTGCCCGCGGCGCCTGGCAGCGTTTCGAGATTCGCCTCGAATGTGGAAACGACCGTGCCTTCGGCCGTGAACGCCGCCGAGCCGAAGCTCAGCATCGAGTTCGGCCCCGGAATCGGGCCGTCGGTTTCAATGTCCGTGCTGACGTAGATTTCCATCGTCTGATCTCAGGCTTGGGTTCGCAGGCGAATCAGAAGGTCGTTCAACCCGGCGCGGGCGGACGGTACTTCGGGCAAGGTGCTGGCCTTCGACGCATCCTCCAATTCGTGGACGAGTCGTTCGTACTCGCGTTGGTGGAACTCGACATCGGCATCGCCGACTTCGGACTGTTCCGGCCCGGCCAGTTTGCGGGCGATCAGGTCATCCACGTGGCCGAGTTTCGCCTCGCGGTTCAAATGGACAAGGTTCGCCTCGATCTCGCCGCTCCGCATCAGATGGATGCCGGTCAGGAGTACGCGGTAGGTGTAGAGCAACGGCTTCACACGACGCGGCCGTTCCTTGTCGAACAGCTTCCACTGTGTCGCGGCGAAACCAAGGTAGTGGTGACTGTGGTGACGCGTGATGCAACTCTTCGCCAACGAGATCAACTCCTCGTGAGCATGCGTCGTGTGCACCAGGAGCGGCGAGAAGACCTGTTCCAGCACGTAGCCGTTCTTGCGGAGCATCAGCGCGAAGCACTTCTTGATGTCGTGCGTGACCAGGTCGAGTTCGAGCACGTCGTCCTTGGTTTCAAGCTGCACGGTCTCACGGCCGGGATCGAGGCCGACGACATCGCGGACCGGCAGGATGTGCGTGCCGCGGAGGTCGAAGTCCGAATCGGGAGACGGGAATCCGTACAGGTGCGCGCCGCTGATCGTGGCGAACACGAGTGGATATGGATGCCGCGCGACCTCGGCCTTCAGCCGCGCGGTGACCTGTTCGGGAATCAGAACCGTCACAGGAGATCCCTCACGCGTTCGAGTTCGGCCTGAACCGCACGCAGCGCCGTGACCGCGCGGTCCGGTTGCACCACGCACCCTTCCAGCGTGCCGTAGTGTTCTTCGAGGCACTTCAGAAGCAATGCCTTGATCTTCGCCTCGTCCGGCGTCGCGGGGAGCGTGCTCTGGGCGTAAGCTCGTTCCAAGTCCGCTTCTTTGTCCGCTGCCCATTGCCGCAGACGCGCTTCGGTCCACTCGCCGCGGCGGATCGCATTCAGCCGCTCGTTGTCGCGCTGCAGGTCGATGTCGCCTTCCACGAGGATCTGCTCCACTTCGCCGAGCAGGCGCACAACGTGATACGCGAACTTGGTGTCGTAGCCGTGGGCGGCGACAAGCGCGGCCCGCTTGCCGGTCGGTTCCTTGATCGCGAGCTTGTGCAGTTGGGCATACGCGTAGCCCTTGAACTTCGGCCACGCCCCGCGGTGGAGGAACAGCCGCCGGTTCTCGCGCACGAGCGTGCCGACCCGCGTGCAGTGCACCACGCACGTGACCGGCGTGAACAGGCTGTCGATGATGTTCGGGTTGTTCTCCATCGCCAGTTGGAAGAACTTCACGATTCCGAAGATGGTGAAGTCGTAGTTGCGGCCGACGTCCGGATCGCGGACGTGATGCTCCTCGAACTGCGCGAACCGTTTCCACTGCCGCCCGAAGCCGGGCACTTCGCCGCGGAGGTGCGGGAAGAGGTCGTCCTTCGGCGGGATCGCCCAGCCGTACAGATCGAGATCGCTGCTGTCGGTGGAGACGCCGTACGCGGCCGAGCCCATGATGGTCTCGTACTGCACGTTCGTCGGCAGCCAGCGCGGCGGCGAGACAAGCCCGCGATCGGTCAGTCTCTGCAAGGTGCTCACGCGGCGAACTCCCGACGGCTTCGCAACAGGATACTCTGATGGTGTCCCGGGTTCATCGCGAACCGGTGTTTACGTCCGGTGTCACTGGATGGAACCGAACGGAGTTCTGCCCGATGCGTACGCTCGCCAGTGTCCAGACAGTCAATGCCGTTGAACCGATCCCGAATGCGGATGCGATCGAACGCATCCGCATCCTCGGCTGGTGGGTCGTCTGACTGTTTACAACGGCAAGCTCTACGCCGGTGCCATTCCGCGTGGCGAAGTGTCACGTTTCGAGGACGCTTCGGGATGGACATCCCTCAAGAAGTTCTTCTCGCCGCCGGGATGGGAGCCCGGCCCTGCGACAGCGCCGGTGCGGGCGGAGATCAACAACTGGACACGAGTCACCAGCCTGACGGTATTTCAGGGACGGCTGTTCGCCAGCATCGGGAGTTGCACCGTAGGCGTCCGGTGAAGGTGCGGTTCGCGGAGCCTGTGTGGTTACCCTTGGTTACATGATCTACTGCGGGCAGCTAGACGGGACACAAATGCGGATCAAGGGATGACCGAGAACGACTGGGCCACGTACCCGTTCTTCCGTGTGGCCGTTTCGGACTGCGGCAGGTAAGCGCGGACGTAATCGACGGTGGCCTTGTCCGCCGTCACCGTCACGCGGATGTGACCGGACGGGGGCAGGAAGTCGCCCCGGTAGTAGCCGTAGTCCTCGACATTGCGAAGGCGGTCCATACCGGGGTGACCCGGCTGCGGGACCATGACGTACTTCACATCGTCCAGTTCCTGATGGGCGTAGAAGTGATCGTGCCCGTGGAACACGACCGACGCCTTCTGCTTGATCAACAGTTGATGGATCGGCATGTCCCACCCCGGTCGCTTCTCCTTGAACACGTCCTTGTTGTCCACACCTTTCCCGCCCCACTCGTACAGTGCCGCCGCTTCGCTCCCGCCGCGCGCGTTCTCGTCCAGTCCACCCACAAGGTGGTGCAGGAACACGAACTTGTACTTCGCCTTTGACCCGGCGAGCGTCTTGGCGAGCCAGTCGTACTGCTCCTTGCCGAGCGTGCGGGTCCAGTTGCCGTCCGGGTTGTTTTTGCCCACTCGTGGTGACGACCAGAACGGGTCGAGAGCGATGAACAGCGCGTCGCCCCACTCCCAGGCGAAGTAGTTTTCCACCTTGCCGACGTGCTTCACTTCGGTCTTGTTGCCGGTGTAGAACCCGTCCGGGTGCGGGTTCGGGAACAGCTTCTTGCGGTTCAGACACGACCAGACGGACATGCACTCGGCGGTGCCGTCGTAGCCATCCCGCTTCTCACCGTCGTGGTTGCCGAGGACGAGGAAGAGCGGGGCCGAGTGTGCGATCCGACCGAAGTAGTACCGTTGAGCGATGTACTGTGGCAACGCTGCTTTGTAGTCCTTGCCGTACTTGTCCGTCATGAACGTGTCGCCCAGGTCGATGTGGAAGTCCGGCCGATCCCCCAGGGCGTTCGCCAGCGTCCGCTCGTACACCGCGGGGCGGGTGTTCTGATCGAGGTGCGAGTCGGACTGGATCGTAAACACGAAGGAACTGCCGGACTTCCGTTGGGTGTGGAACGTCCGCTCATCGTCGGCCTTGAACTCTTTCTCTCCGTCCTCGCGGGTGTGGAGTCGGTAGAAGTACCGCGTGTTCGGTTCCAGCCCGGTCAGCACGAACTCGACCGGCTCGCTCTTCTTGAGTTGGCGGTCGTCGGCCTGCTTTTCCAGCTTGCCGGATGCAGTACCGTAGCTGATACGAGCGGTCATGTCCTTGTACGCCATCACGCTGACCGTCACCGACTTGTCGGTGGGGCGGGCGAGGATCACGTCGAACGGGTGCGCCGGCGGCATCCCGGCGAAGACGTGCTTCGGCCCCCCGCCTTTCTTGTCCTGGCCGCAAACGACATCTACAGACAGGACGGATAGGCTGACGAGGCTCGAGGCGAACAACCCCGCGTAGCCAAGAATCAGTCTCAACATGGCCTTGACCTCCGGGGTTACTCGGTCGCCTTCTCGTTCTTGCCGCCCTTCTTCTTCGGGGGCGGCGGGACTTTCGGATCGTACTTCGGGTTCGGCGCCGGCATCTGGGCATCCACAGCTTTCAGGTGCTCCGTCAACTGCTTGTCCAGTTTCGCAGCGTCCTCCGGTCGCTTTTTCGACAAGTCGGCTTGCTCGCGCAGGTCTTGGGCCAGATCGAACAACACGACGCGATTGTCCTCGTAGAACTTCATGAGTTTCAGGTCGCCGACGATGATGGCCGAGTGCGGAGTGTCGCCCTGGTAGTGCGGGAAGTGGAACACCAACCCGTCGCGCGGCCGCTTCACCTCGCCTTTGCCGTCCGCGATCACCTTTACGAGGCTCCCGCCTTCGACCACCTTCGGAAGTTTCGCGGCGGGCACCCCGGCCCACTCGCAGAACGTCGGCAGGAAGTCGTACCCAACAACGCGAGTGTGGCACCACGAATTCGCCTTCACGCCCGGCCCGCGAACGATGAACGGGACGCGGATGCCGCCCTCGTAGACATCGCCCTTGCCGCCGTGCAACGCCCCCCGACTGCCGCCCCCTGCGCCGTTATCGGAGGTGTAAATCACGTAGGTGGTTCCGGTCAGTTCCAAGTCGTCGATGGCCTTCAATAACGCCCCGACGCCGGTGTCGAGGTCTTCGGTGATCGCCGCGACTTGAATCCGTTTCTCGTTGCCGAGGTTCAGCTTCGCGTACTTGGCCAGCGTTGCTTTGTTGGCGTTCCCGGCGGCGTGCAGCGCGTTCCACGACATCTGGATGTAGAAAGGCTTTCCGGCCTTCTTGCTTTTCTCCATGAACGCGGTCGCACTCTTGACCATGCCGAAGATGTTGACCGGGTTCGGGTCCGTGTACTTGAAGGCCTCTTCGTTGCCGGTGTCGCCGTCGCTGTCGTCGTACCCGTGCTTGGCCGGGCCGCCGCCGCGGATGTGCCACTTGCCGTAGTGTGCCGTCGCGTAACCGGCAGTGCGGAGCAACTCGGCGACGCTGGCCTCGCCGTCGGCGACGGCCTTCACGTTGGTCGGCTCGATCAGCTTGTGGCCGGCTTCGGGCGGGGCGGCTTTTGTCCAGTGGAGTGCTGCGGGGCTGCGGCCCGTCAGAATGCTGATACGGGTCGGCGAGCAAACCGGGGCCGGTGCATACGCGGCCGAGAACCGCATGCCCTGGGCCGCCAGTTTTTCGAGGTTCGGTGTCTTGTGAACGTCGCTCTTGGAACCGGGCACGTCCGGGTGCATCGCGACGGAGGTGCCGTTCCACCCTTGATCGTCGGTCAGCATCAGGATGATATTC
>JAXMBB010000049.1:0-19564 GCA_046350135.1 Gemmataceae bacterium | reverse complement strand
CAAGCGCCGGAAGCCATCCGTCGCTTGCGCGTCCGGCTAACAACCTGAGGATGTGCGGTTACCACGGCATCGATTTCATCCTGCACAACGGCACGCCGTTCATCCTGGAGATCAATCCGCGTTACCCGGCGTCGCTCGAAGCGATTGAATTCGCGAACCACCTGAACGGCACGGTCGGCAAGGCGATCTGGTTCGCGCCGCACGACGTCCGCTTTCCGGATGCAGGCCCGTGGGATGCCGATCTCGAACGAGAGTTCGACCCGTGGCGGCTGCCGAGCTACGCGGACATCCCCGAGCCCGGTGAGCCGATTCCCGCCGGTCAGCCCGTGCTCACCTTCTTCGCCACCGGCCGCGACGCCGACGAGTGCCGCAGCCGGCTACAATCCCAAGCGGAAGAACTCGACCGACTCTTCGCAGGAATTTCTCCATGACGCTGAACGAACGCGCGAACCGCGTGGCTGACGAACTCGAACGCGACGCGGACCGCCTCCGCATTGCGGTGAGCAAGACGGCTGGCGCCCGAATCCTCGACTGCGGCGGAGCCACGACCGGCGGGCTCGCCGCGGGGCTCGGCCTCGCCCGCGCCTGCCTCGCCGATCTCGCGGAGGTGAACCTCACGACTTCGCCCCTCACCGGCGGGCCGGCCGTGCAGGTTTCCACGGACGACCCCGTGCGGGCGTGCCTCGCCTCGCAGTACGCCGGGTGGCAGGTGCAGGTCGGCAAGTTCTTCGCGATGGGCAGCGGGCCCATGCGTGCACTTTCGGCGCGGGAAGAGATCTTCCAGCACATCCCGGGCAAGGAGGAATCGCCGGTCGCGGTCGGGGTTCTCGAAGCAAGGAAGCATCCGACCGAGGATGTGGTCGCAGCCATCGTCGCGAAGCTTCCTGCGACAACCGAGCAGCTCACACTGCTGGTCGCGCCGGCGTCCAGCATGGCGGGCACGGTCCAAGTGGTGGCTCGGAGCGTCGAGACGGCCCTGCACAAGCTGCACGAGTTGAAGTTCGATGTAACGCAGGTGGTGTCCGGGTTCGGCGTCGCTCCGCTGCCGCCGGTCCATCCGGATGAACTTGCCGCCATCGGCCGCACCAACGACGCCATCCTCTACGGCGGCACGGTCACGCTCTGGGTGCGGGCGGATGATGAAGCGCTGGACGCGATCGGGCCGAAGGTGCCGTCCGGAGCGTCCAAGGATCACGGCGAGTTGTTCGCGGAGTTGTTCAAACGCTACGGGGACTTTTACAAGATCGATCCGATGCTGTTCTCGCCGGCCGAGATCGAGTTCCGCAACCTGAAGACCGGCCGCTGCCATCGCTTCGGCCGGTGCGAACCGGAGTTGCTGAAGAAGTCATTCGGGGACTGACGGAGCGGCTTCAAGCCGCTGCACGGCGGCTTGGGCGATCTTCAGCGCGGGTTCCAGTTCCAGGGCCCGCCGGTATGCCGCCATCGCCTCGGCTTTCTTCCCTTGCACCGCGAGCACGAAGCCGAGATTCGAGTATGCCTCCGCCGCAGACACCGCGTGCGAGAATGCGTCCAGCGCTTCCTGCTGCTTGCCCTGCTGGGCGAGCGCGAGGCCGAGGTTCACCCACGCCGGCTTGAAGTTCTTGTCCGCGGCCACGGCTTTCCGCAGGTGGTTCTCGGCCTCCGCCCACTGCCCGCGGTTGTACATCGAGTAGCCCATGTCGTTGAGCAGCGCCGCGTCCTTCGGCTTCTTCTTGAGTTGTTCCTGGAACTCGTGCATCGCCTTGGCTTGCTCGTCCGCGCGGTCGTACAGCACGGCGAGGCGGCGCGACGCGCGATCGGCCAACGCCGGATCGAGATCGCGGGCACGTTCGTAGTAGGCGATCGCATCCACGTCCTTGCCGTCCTTCTCCAGGCCTTCGGCCATGGTGACGAGCAGGAGCGCGGCCGGCTTGCCGGGCAGTTCCTGTGCCTGCGTCGGCTGCTGGGACTCGGCACTCGGCAGGCTTGCGTCGGGCTTGCCGAACAGGCTTGTCTTCGCGCCCGAGCCGCTGTTGAAGCAGCCCGTCGAAGCGGAGGCCAAGATCGCGGCGAAGAGTGCGGCGGAACGCATGGTACGGAACCCGAATGAAGTAAGAATCACAACACACACCGACCGCATGGATCATGGGTACGTTTGCGGCGAGTAGCCCGCCGGACCGTAGATGTTGCTCTGCTCCACGGTGTGGTACATCCGGATGCGGCTCAGGTCCGTGCGGATCGGCCCGCGCCAATCCTTGCAGTGCCCTTCGAGCCGGCCGAGCAGGTAGAACTCGCAATCGTTCGGTTCGAGGATCTCGCTGCCGGGAAGCTTCGCAACCTGGCCGGGATCGAGCGGGCGGACGAGTTCCGGCGTGATGAAGATCACCAGTTCCTTTTCGCCGGCTTGGGTGCGTTGCAGGCCGGTGAGGTTGTTCAGGCCCGGGATATCGCCGATGAACGGCAGGCGGGTCGAATCCGCGCCGACGTTGTATTCGATGAGCCCGGCGATCGCGAGCGTCTCGCCTTGTCGCAGTTCCACGGTCGTGTTCACGCTGCGGCTGTTGAGTCCGGCCACTTGCCCGCCGCCGATGTTCGTGGACGTGTTGACGTCGCGGGTGCTCACGGTCGCGTTCAGCGCGAGCCGCAGGCGGTCGCGATCCGTGATGTGCGGCGTGTAGTTCACAATCACGCCGTACGGCACGTATTGGACGCCCTGCAGGCCGCCGCCGCCGCCGAACGATCCGAAGCCACCGATCACCGGGACCGGGAAGGAGCCGCCCGCGAGGAAGTTCGCGGTCTGGCCGTTCATGGTGACCAAGGTCGGCTCGGCGAGCGACCGGGCGTATTGCAGTTGTTTCAAGGCGCTGAGGGCGAACGGCAACCGGGTGGCGTCCAGGTTGAACGCGACATTCGCGATCTGCCCGCCGAATCCGAACCCGCCGCCACCGAAGCCGCCGCCGAGCAGTCCCTGCCCGAGGCCGCCCAAGCCGCCGATCACCGGGCCGGTCTTGTTCGCGAACACCGTGACGCCTTGTTGGTTCATCACGCTGAAGTTGAGGCCGACGCTGCGGGCGGCGGCCCGGCTCACTTCGCAGACCACGACGCGAAGCATCACTTGCTGCTCACCCGCCACTTCGAGCAGGTTGATGACGTTGTTGCCGCCGGCGGACTGGAACGCCTCCGGGCTGATCGGAGTGGCCGCATCGGGCACGCCGCCCGCGGGCACGATCGGCGCCTTGCTCGCATCGCTCGCGCCGCCGGCACCCGAGCCCGACATGTTCGCCTTGATGATTTGAAGGACTTGGTTGCCCTGCTGGTAATCGCGGACGCGTCCGCTCACCACCAACTTGTCGCCCACCAGCTTCAAGCGGAGAGACGTGTCCTTGAAGTACTTGTTCAGTTCGTCTTCGAGCGTCTTGTACGCGCGTTCGAGCCGCTCCTTGGCCTCGGGATCGGGGAAGATCCGCACGAGGTACGTGAGCGTCTCCTGTTTGGTCGGGTCGTTCTTGTCCCCGAACCACACGTTGAGCACCGTGGCGCCCACGCCCTTGCCGTGAAGCAGGATTTCCTTCGGGCTCACGACGCTGACTGCGAGCACGCTCTCATCGCCGGATTGGATCCGGATCGGCGTGCCCTTCAGCACCATCACGCGGGTCTGCCCCGTGACGAGGTCGAGAGTGGATTCCGGGTCGAGGAGCTTCGCCACGTACTTGGAGATCTTCTCCTGCGTGGCGGCGGAAGGCTGCGACGCCTTCGGCAGTCCGTTCGGTCCGGGCGAGAGCAACGGATTGCTCAGCGGCCCGGCGTACGGCCCGGCCGGCTGTGCCGCCGTGCCGCCCTTCGTCTCGGGTTGGAATCCGGTCCGGGCGACGACCTCCGGAAGCCCTTGGAACGGTGCGGGCGTTCCCGCGGCCGGTCCCGGCACTCCGATCGGAAGTGGTGCGGGTTTGTTTCCAGGCTGTTGGGCCCGGCCGTCGCCGCACACGCCCAGCGCGGCGGCCGCGAGCGCGGCGAACGCGGCGAACCGGACATGCCGCGTGGCCCGCGACGGGCTTGCAATGCGCGCCATCCTCTTTCCCCCTCAATCTCTCGGCCGTCCGCTCCGGCGCCTGTTCCCCCAGGCCGAAACGAAAACGCGCGATGCCGAGTCGTGCCCTGATAACGGGACCGCACACGGTGTCAAGCCGTTTGAGCACCAAATTTCCGCTTGAGGGTTCTTTTTTCGGAAGCGGGGCCGAAGCCGCGCAAGCCCGGTGGACGCGGCAAGCGGCGCGGAGTCGTTCGACCGGAGAAGCCGGACCCGAATCGGAACGATTGAGCAATTTGTGTCACAGTGGGCGGACTCTTCTGCCGATACCGGCTGTACGGTTCTTACCGATGACGCGGGTGAAGAGGTCCGTCATGGCTGCGAAGGTGCGAACACTCATCGCTTCATTCGTGTTGGCGGGTGGCTCGTCCGCAGCGGCACAGCAGCCGCCCGCGCCGTTCCCCGTGCCCGCACAGGAAGAGCCGATCGAGATCTTCTACGGTACGACGCGTGTGACGCCGGAACGGGCGCCCGAGTCGGCTGCGGTGGTGCCCGCCTCCGCCGTCGAGGAATCGCCCAAGGCGGTTCACTCGTTCGTCGAAGCGATGGCCAGCGTTCGCGACGGCAGCCGCGACATCACGTCGGCCGCGGTCGGCCTGCTCGGCAAGGTCGGCGAACGCGTGAAGCACACGGCGGACACGCGGCCCATCATCATCAACGCCTATCCGGCTCCCGCCACCCAAACGATGACGGCTCCGGCCGCTCCACCGCAAGTCGTCGTAGTGCGGGAACCGGCGGAATCGCGGCACGCCGAACCGGCGCCTGCGGCCGTGCGGCTCGATGTGTTGCTCGCTTGCGGGATCGGGTTGGCGGCGGTCGGCGTCGGCGCCTGGGCCGCGCTTCGCCGCACGCGGCACCCGCTGCAATCGGCGGGGTTGGCTCCCGCTCCGCTGCCGCTCGATCCGAACAGCGTCAGCCTCATGGGCAAGTACAACGCCGGCCCGAAGCGCGAGGCCGCCGAAAAGTTCGATCTTGGCCCCACGTATCACGAGGAACTGCAACAGAAGGAACTCGTCATCGAGGCGAACAACACCGCCGCGGTCGAGTTCATCCTCAGTCAGAACCTCGCGCTCCTGGCGGAACTGAACCCCGGCAGCGAAGGCGAAATCGTGCAGACGGACGGCGAGGGCTTCGCCGTCCCCGCGGTGGCGTGACCCAAGAAACAACAGTCCTTCAACTTCCGATCACACGAGGAACGGATCATGGCGACGAACAACCCGGTTTACGTGGGGATGGACCTCGGCACGTTCAAGACTTCGGTCGCGAGTTCGACCGGTTTCCGTGACGTGCTGCCGACCGCCGTCGGCTGGCCGAAGGACCACATCGCCCGCACCATGCTCGGGCGCGATGTCGTGTTCGGCAAAGACCTCACCGAACACCGCTTGGCGCTGGAGGTGGTCCGCCCGTTCGAGAAGGGCGCACTCAAATATGTGGACGCCGCCGCCGTCGGCATGAACCCGAAGCAGGTGGAGAAACACGCGCTCGCCACCAAGCTCGTGATCGAGTACTCGGTGCACGCGGTGCAGAACGACCGGGACCGACCTGTGTACGGCGTGATCGGCGTGCCGTCCCGCGCGAGCATGAAGAATAAGAAGTTCATCATGGACGCGGCGGCCGGCACGTTCGACGCCGTCGCGATCGTGTCCGAGCCGTTCACCATCGCCTACGGCATGAACCGCCTCAGCGACGCCCTGGTGATCGACATCGGCGCCGGCACCATCGACATCTGCCCGATCTATGGCGTGTACCCGTCCGATGAAGAACAGAGCACGCTGCCCCTCGGCGGCGACGCCGTGGACGAAGAGTTCGAGAAGCGGCTCAAGGCGAAGTACCCCTCGGTGCAGGTGTCCCGCAACATGGTCCGCGATCTGAAAGAGCGGCACGGGTTCGTGAACGACCTGCACGACGCGGCCGTGGTGAGCCTCCCGGTGGGCGGCAAGCCGACGCAACTCGACGTGACGGAACCGCTCAAGGCCGCGTGCGACACAATCGTCGGGCCGATTGTCGAAGCCGTCCGTGGGCTGATCGGCCGCTTCGACCCCGAGTTTCAGCAACGCATGCGCCAGAACATCATCCTCGGCGGCGGCGGCAGCCAGTTGAAGGGGCTCGACCGCGTGATCGAAGCGTCGTTGAAGGACTACGGCGGCGCGAAGGTGACCCGCGTGACGGACGCGACCTACGCCGGCGCGGTGGGCGCGCTCAAGCTCGCGATGAGCATGCCGGCCCACGGTTGGACCGCGCTGAAGACCCAATCCGCCTCCGGCAAGAAAGCCGCGGCGTAACACATTCACGACGAACCGCCGGCTTCGCGCCGGCGGGATGGGAGGGATTCTCGATGTCGCCGTTGAAACAATTCCGGCTGGCGGCCGTCGCCGGCCTGGTGCTGGCGGGCGGGGCCCGCGCAGCGGACAAGCCCGCGACCCAGTTGCCCGTTCGCGCGGTTTACGTCACCGGGCAGGACGGCAACCCGCGGGTGATGTACGTGACCGGCACGGTGCCGCCGGAGAAGTTGCCGACGGTGGCACCGGTCGCGCCGAGCAACGTGCCCGCGCCGAACCGCGTTGTGCCGGCCCGTCGGGATGTTCCTGCGAAACTGCCCGATGTCGCCGCACCGGCTCCGGCGCCCGTGGTGGAAGCCGCACCGCCGACGGCGTCGTCCAGTTGCACCACGGGCCACTGCGGCCCGAAGTGCAAGCACGGACCGACCTCGTTCTGGACGTGCATGCAAACGCCGGCGACGGTGCCGCCGCCGCTCGGCTCCAGCGTGCGGTCCGTGTTCGACATGCAACGCGACAACGCCCTCGCCGAATACTTCGTGATCTATCGCGAAGACTGGCACGATGCCCGCACCGACCTGAACGACACGGGGGCCCGCCACATGGACGGCGTGATCCGCCGTTACGGCATGATCGGCGCGCCGGTGAAGGTGGAGCCGACGGGCAACGCCGACCTCGATCAGAAGCGGGTGACCGCCGTGATCGGCAAACTGGCGGCGTCCGGCATCCCGGCTCAAGAAGCGGCGAGCCGCGTCGTCCTCGGCACCAGCCGGGCCGAAGGCCTCCGCTACGAGGACATCGAGAACGTCGGCCGTAACACGCGGGGTTTCGGTGGCGGAGCCGGCGGGGGGTTCGGTGGAGCATTCGGTGGATTCGGCGGGGGGTTCGGCGGCATCGGTGGCTTCGGCTTCCGTTGATTCGGCGAACGATCACTCCGGACGCGAAGCCGCTTGCGGCTTCGCGTCGTTTCTTGCGCCGCCCGTAAACTATCCGCGTGAACGCCGAATCCCTTTCGTACCCGGACGCGATCGCGTTCTGGAACGGGCGAATCAACTACGAAGTGCGTGCGGCCGCGCCCGCGGACCTCAAGCTCGAGCGCATGGAAGCGTTGCTCGCCCGCTTGGGCGATCCGCACCGTGCGTTGCCGCTCATCCACATCACGGGCACCAAGGGCAAGGGTTCGACCGCGGCCATGACCGCGGCTTCGCTTCGCGCCGCCGGCCGCCGCACCGGTCTGTTCACCTCGCCACACCTCGTGCATGTCGAAGAACGCATCCAAGTGGATGACGAACCGATCTCGCATGCCGACCTCGCCGCGCGAATGACCGAGGTCGCTGCGGCGGTGGTCGAACTCGAATCGGACCGCAGCCTGCCAAGACTCACGTTCTTCGAGGTCGGCACCGCGCTCGGATTCCTCCACTTTGCGCGAACGAAGTGCGACGCCGCCGTGATCGAAGTCGGGCTCGGCGGCCGGTTCGATTCCACGAACGTATGCCGGCCCGAAGTGAGCATCATTACGAATGTCGGCTTCGATCACATGGCCCAACTCGGGGACACGCTCGAAGCGATCGCGTACCAGAAGGCCGGCATCGTGAAGCCCGGCGTGCCGGTGGTGATCGGCCCGATGGATGCCAAGGCGGACCGCGTGATCCGCGACGTGGCGAAGGAACTCGCCGCGCCGGTGATCGAAGCCGCTTTGCCGCCGGAGTGGGTCGTGGGGCTGCCGGGCAAGCATCAGCGGGAGAATGCCGCGTGCGCGGCCGCAGCCCTGCGGCAACTCGCGATTCCCGAAGCGGCGATCCGCAAGGGTCTGGCTGAAGTGACGTGGCCGGCGCGGATCGAAGTGGTTCGCCGCGACCCGCTCGTGATCCTGGACACGGCTCATAACGTGCCGTCCGCAGCGGCACTCGCGAACACGCTGCGCGAGTCGTTCCGGGTCCGCGGCAAGCGGATCGCGGTGTTCGCCGTGTCGATGGACAAACAGTACGAGGACATGCTCCGCATCTTGGCGGAAGCGTTCGACGTCTTCCACTTCACACGCTACGGGAACAACCCGCGCAGCGCGGACCCGGCGAAGCTCTCAGAGATTCTCGAACGTATCGCACCGGGGAAGCCGCATTTCGTCCATGGCTCGGCCGCCTCGGCGTGGGATGTGGCGAAACGAACCGCAGGCTCCCGAGACTTGGTGTGCATCACCGGTTCCGTGTTCCTGGCCGGTGAACTCCAACCACTGCTGAGAGCCGATGCGGAATCGGCGTAGAGTTGCTTCAAACTGAGCTGGACATCACCTTCATCCCTGCCTTTTCAGAGAGCCAGGAGGTGAGTGCGGGTCGCTGGTTTGCATCACACGGTGCGATCGCTTCTTGACGGTCAATCGTATTCCACGGACATGGCGCGACGGGCTGCGACCAATCGCGAACACGCGAACAGTCATCCATACAATTGCCGCGTCGAACTTCCCTCGTCCGCCGCGGTGCCGCGTGACTCCGACTCCGAATCCGAAGCGGCTCGCCGTCCTCGGATGTACCGGGTCCATCGGCGTCAGCACGCTCGATGTCGCCCGGCATCTCCCGGATCGCATCGCGATACTCGGCCTCGCCGCCCATTCCAAATGGGAACTGCTTGCGGAACAGTGCCGCGAGTTCAGGCCGCGTTACGCCGTGCTCACGGACCCCGCCGCATTCCAAGCCGCGGATCGGGCCGCTTTCCCCCGCGAGACGCAACTCCTCACCGGTGAGAACGGCATCGCCCGGATCGCCACCGACCCGGATGCCAACGTCGTGGTCTCGGCGATTGTCGGGGCTGCGGGGTTGCATGGAACGTGGGCCGCGGTCGAAGCCGGGAAGACGGTGGCGCTCGCGAACAAGGAAACGCTCGTGGTCGCCGGGCCGCTCGTGATGGGCCTCGCGGCGAAGCGCGGCGCGACCGTGCTCCCGGTCGACAGCGAGCATTCCGCCGTGTTCCAAGCGATGACCGGCCACACGACCGCGGATTTGGCCCGCGTCGTACTCACCGGCAGCGGCGGCCCCTTCCGCGGGAAGACCGCCGCGGAGCTGGAATCGGTCTCACGCGAGGCCGCGCTCAAGCACCCCACGTGGCAGATGGGGCCGAAGATCACCATCGACTCCGCCACGCTCATGAACAAGGCCTTGGAAGTGATCGAGGCCCGCTGGCTGTTCAACTTGCGACCCGAGCAGATCGACGTCATCATCCACCCGGAATCGGTTGTGCATTCGTTCGTGGAATTCACCGACGGCTCGGTTTTGGCCCAGCTTTCGCCCCCGGACATGCGGTTGCCCATACAATACGCGATTCTTTATCCTGAACGGGTGGGCGGCCCCGCGAAGCGTCTCGACTGGAAATCGCTGGGCGGGCTGAGGTTCGAACAGCCGGATCGCGAAGCGTTTCCCGCCTTGGAACTCGGCTTCGAGGTGGCCCGCAACGGCGGCACTTGCGGAGCCGTGCTCAACGCCGCAAACGAGGCTGCGGTCCATCGGTTCCTCGCCGGGGACTTCGGCTTCACGGACATCGTCCGCTCGTGCCGGGCCGTGCTGCACGCGCATGAATACGAACCGGCTCCCACGCTCGGGCGACTCCTCGCCCTTGACCGCTGGGCCCGGCAGGAGGTCGCTCGTTGGACGCGAACGTGAACCCCGATCCGAAGCCGCACCGCCACGACATCGCCGAGCCGGGGCCGATCGACCCCGCCACGGGCCAGCCGAACCACCAAGTGGAAGTGACGGAGGTGAAGTCGTGGCTGCGGCAGAACGCCGTGGGCATCGCCGTCACCGCGCTCATCATCGCGCTCGTGATCAAGTTCTGGGATCCGTTCACGGCGGCAAAAGTGGCGCTCGGGCTCGGGTTCATCATCTTCATCCACGAACTCGGCCACTTCCTCGCCGCGAAGTGGTGCGACGTCCACGTCCGTACGTTCTCGATCGGCTTCGGCCCGGCGATCCCGTTCTGCTCGTACAAGTACGGCGAGACCACATACATGCTCGGCGTGATTCCGCTCGGCGGCTACGTCGCGATGGTGGGAGAAGGAACCGGCGAATCGCTGCCGGACGCGGAGGCGGATGAAGAGGACAGCGACCCGCGCAGCTTCAAGAACAAGTCCGTGCCGCAGCGGATGCTCATCATCTCGGCCGGCGTGATCATGAACGTGATCTTCGGCATGGTGTGCTTCGTGGCCGCGTACATGCACGGAGTGAAAGAAGAGCCCGCGATCGTGGGCGCGACCTTCTCCGGCGGCGCGGCGTGGCGGGCGGACATGCGCGACGGCGACGAGATCGTCCGCATCGGTTCCCGCACCAACCCCACGTTCAAGGACCTCCGCCCCGTCGTGATGAGCACGGACAAGGGCGAAAAGGTGCCGGTGACGGTCCGTCGCGATGGCAAGGAACTCACGCTCGAAGTGGAACCGATCCGCGACGACGGCGCGTTCTTCCCCGTGCTCGGCGTGCAGGTCGAATCGCGGTTGATCGCCTACGTGCCGCCGAAGAACGCGAAGGAGCCCAGTGCGGTCGTGAAGGGGAGCAAGGCCGCGGCAGCCGGCGGATTCCAACCCGGCGACCGCATCGTCTCCATGAGCGACCCGAAGAACCCGGCGGAAGCGACGCCGCTCGCCGACGTGGCGGACTACCGCCGGCGGCTCACCTTGCTCGCGGGGCAGACCGTCACGATTGGCGTGCAGCGCAAGGATGAACCGGACAACGCGCCGCCGACACTGATCAAGGTGGAGCCGGCGTATCGCGCGAACTACGGCCTGCGGATGCAGGTCGGCAAAGTCGCCGCCGTGCGGACCGGAAGCCCCGCGGAACGCGCCGGCATCCAAGCCGTGAGCCTCGACGACGGAGCCGAAGGCCGCGGCGATCGCATTGCGGCGGTGGGCATCACCGATGCCGCGGGCAAGAGGATGTGGCTCGCCAACGGCACGCGGCCGCCCGAAGCCAAACCCGACGAAGCGGTTCGACCGTTCGATCCGGTCCTGCTTCGCCGCGAACTGCTGAAATGGGCCGCGGAACAGCCCGAGGGAAAACGCAAGGAACTGAAGGTGGACTTGGTGGTGCTACGCGTCTCGGAGCCGGACCACAAGGAACAACGCAAGCTGCTCACGCTGGACTACGACGACCGTTATCGCTTCGAGCGTGAACTGCTGCCGCAGCAGAACAGCCCCGTCTCCATCGACGGACTCGGCCTCGCATACTGGATCTCGGGTGTCGTGGACGACGTGGAGCCGGGTTCGCCCGCGGCCGCGGCCGGCATCCTGCCCAACGACGTGTTCGAGGCCGTCCGCTTCCCGCAGAACCCGAAGGACAAGTGGAGCGACTTCAAGCCGCACCAATGGGCCCATGTGGAGACGCTGACGCAGTACCCGCCCTTCGAGTTCGACGTCCGCGTGAAGCGCGGCGACGAAGTGAAGGAGTTCTCGCTGAAGGGTGCGGAAGACACTCGCTGGCCCGCGGATGATCGCGGGCTGTTGCTCCAAGCCGAATCGCGGGAGCAGAAGGCGGACGGCTTCGGCGACGCGGTCGAACTCGGCGCCCGCCGCACGGTCCGCTTCATCCGCGAAGTGTACATGAACCTCTACTCGATGATCCGCGGGCGTGTCAGCGTGAAGACGATGAGCGGCCCGCTGACCATCGCGGACGTGTCGTACAAGATCGCAGGCGAGGACTTCTGGCAGTTCCTGATCTTCCTCGGTGTGATCTCCGTGAACCTCGCTGTAGTGAACTTCCTCCCGGTACCGGTGCTGGACGGCGGGCACTTCGTGTTCCTGGTTTACGAGAAGATCACGGGCCGACCGCTGCCGGAACGCGTCTTCGCGGCCCTCATGTACATCGGCCTCGCGATGATCCTCACGCTGTTCGTGTACGTCATCAGCCGGGACATCCTGCGACTGTACTTTTGAGTCGAGTCACGCGATTCGCCGAGCCACATCCTTGCCTGCCGTTGGTTCGGGCAAGGGTGTTCCGTCCTTCTCCGCGATTTCGAGCCACTCTGAGACGATCTCGCACAGTTCGCGATAGACCTCGACTTCGTCCGTTCCGTGGCAGCACGGGCCGATGATCCCCGGGCACTGACCGACGAACGCCCGATCCTCGTCGGACCACTCCACGATCTTCACATATCGCTCGGCACCGTTCATGACTGCGATTCCTCGATGGCGCGCTTCACTTCACGCTCTTGATAGGGCTTGGCGTCGTCGCCCGTTCCGCCGGAGAGCGTGACGCGAGAACCCTTGGGATGCCGGAAGTTGCGGTGGGAGCCTTTCCCGCCCCGATTCTTGAAGCCCGCCCGCTTCAAATCCTTGATCAGATCGCGAATCTTCCGCGGCATTGCGGCATTCTATCACACCGTCCGATTCCCCAAAATCCCGCCGGGATCGCAGCGAATCCTCTCCGTGCGGCTATTTCAGTACCCAAACGCCATCGGGGCTGCCACAATAGCCGCAACCCTCACATCGGAGCATCGCCATGGGCGTTCGCGACTGGATTGCCGGCCAGTTCATCGACATCATCGAATGGACCGAGCCGTCCTCGAATGAAACCCTCTCGTATCGGTTCACCCGGCACAAGAACGAAATCAAGAACGGGGCCAAGCTGATCGTCCGCGAAGGGCAGGCCGCCGTGTTCGTCCGCGAGGGGCAACTCGCCGACGTCAAGGGTCCTGGCATGTACACCCTGGACACCAAGAACATGCCGATCCTCTCCACCATCCTCGGGTGGAAGTACGGCTTCGAGTCGCCGTTCAAGTGCGAAGTGTACTTCATCTCGACCAAGCAGTGGACCGACCAGAAGTGGGGCACGCAGAACCCGGTGATGATGCGCGACCCCGAGTTCGGGCCCGTCCGCATCCGCGCCTTCGGCACCTACGTGTTCAAAGTGACGGACCCCGGCACGTTCCTCAAGGAACTCGTCGCCACCGATCCGAACTTCGAGGCCTACGAGATCTCGGGCCAGTTCCGCAACACGATCGTGAGCCGCTTCATCGACGTGATCGGCACGGCGAAGATTCCGATCCTCGACCTCGCGGGGAACTACGAGCGCGTGAGCAAGCTGGCCCTCGAACGCATCTCGCCGGAACTGGCGAAGATGGGCGTGAGCCTCACGCAGTTCTACGTGGAGAACATCTCGCTGCCGCCCGAGGTGGAAGCGGCGTTGGACAAGCGCAGCCAGATGGGCATGCTCGGGAACCTCGACCAGTACGCGAAGTTCCAGAGTGCGGAGGCGATCCGCGACGCGGCTCAAAACCCCGGCGGCCTCGCGGGCCTCGGGGCTGGGATCGGCGCGGGCTACGCGGTGGGCGGCCAGATGGCCGGCACGTTCGCATCGGCCGCGGCCGCTCCGGGCCAAGTGATCCCCGGCAACACCGTGAGCCCCGGGGGCGGCATGCCGCCCCCGCTGCCGACCGCCGTGCAGTTCTTTGCGGCGATCAACGGCGCCCAAGCCGGCCCGTTCGACATCCCAAGCCTTGCGGGCAAGATCAACCGCAGCACGCTGGTGTGGCGGCAGGGCATGGCCGGCTGGGTCGCGGCCGACACCGTGCCTGAGTTGGCGTCACTCTTCGCGAACCAACCGCCGCCGATTCCCGGTGCGTGATGAATCGAGGCCGAGTTGCCGGCCGGGGTCGCCCCGGCCGGCTTCGTATTTCGGATGGAAAGCGATCCTAGGCTTGTGAGCAAACAGAAGCGCGAGACGAATCCGCTGGCGACAAAACAAAAAACACTTTTGGCGGCTGAAGCCGCTGCATGCGTAGTAATTCCGGCCATTCGTTCACCCCAAGAATTCCTGACGCGGCAGCGGCCAATGACTGCGGCTGAGTGCTCGCATGGGCGTCACTCAGCCGTGGCTAGCTCTCGCGTTCCTTGACGTCGTTGTCTGCAGGTACAGAATCGAACCAGCGAAACACCGCAGGGATGACGAAAAGAGTGAGGAGCGTCGATGTCACCAAGCCGCCGATGACAACGGTGGCGAGGGGCCGTTGAGCTTCCGCACTGCCTGCGGAAGAGCCATCGGGATAAAACCGAGGGTGGCGACGAGCGCGGTCATCAGCACCGGGCGAACGCGGATCATGGCCCCTTCAAAAGCCGCATCGATGGCCGGCCGGCCGGACTTGCGAAGGTCCACGATGTAGGTCACGAGCACCACGCCGTTGAGCACGGCCACACCGAATAATGCGATGAAGCCGACGCCCGCGGAGATGGAGAACGGCAGCCCTCCGCAATGCGAGCGCGAAGATGCCGCCGGTCGCCGCCATCGGCACGTTCAGGAAGATCAGCATCGCCAACTTCGACGAGTTGAACGTCGAGTGCAGGAGCACGAAGATCATCACGAGAGCGACGGGCACGGCCACGGCCAACCGGGCGCTCGCCTCCTGCAGATTCTTGAACGTACCGCCCCACGTCAGGGTGTAGCCGCTCGGCAATTTCACATCGCGTTCCACCTTCTGCTTGGCCTCGCCGACGAACCCGGCCAAGTCCCGTCCGCGCACATTGCACTGGATGATGATGCGGCGGCGGATCGCATCGCGGCTCACCTGGGCCGGTCCATCCTCCAGCTTGAGAGAAGCCAGTTGTTCGAGAGGAATCGGCCGGCCGTTCTTGTCCGCCACGCGGATCTGCCGGATGGCTTCGACGCGATCCCGCCAGTCCGGCCAAGCCGCACCGGATCAGGGAATCGCCGCTGCCCCTCGAACACCTGCCCGGCCTCCTTGCCGCCGATCACGGCCACTGCATCGAGCACGTCCCTCACGTTCACTCCATGCCGGGCCACGGCTTGCCGATCGACGATCACCCGAAGGTACGGGAGGCCGCTCGCCTGCTCGACCTGTACGTCCGCGGCACCCGGCACCTTCGTCAGAGCCCGCGAGATTTCCTCCGCCTTCTCCCGCAGCTTGTCGAGATCGTCACCGTACAGGCTGATGCCGACGTCGGACTTCACACCGGCCACGAGTTCGGCCACGCGGAGTTCGATCGGTTGCGAGAAACTGTAGGCGTTCGCCGGCACCTCGGCTTCGAGCGCCTCCTCCATCGCCTTGACCAAATCCTCCTTGTGCGCGAATCGCCACGTGTCCCGCGGTTTGAGCGTGATCATCACGTCCGTAAGGTTCACCGTCATCGGATCGTTGGCGATCTCCGGGCGGCCCGTCTTGCAGATCACGGACTCGACCTCGGGGAACTTCATGAGGCACTGTTCGAGCTTGGTCGTCATCTGGACGGACGTTTCGAGCGAAACGCTCGGCAACCGCACCGCTTGGATGGCGATCGAACCTTCGTCCAGCTTCGGGATGAACACTGCTCCGAGTTGGCTCGCGATCACGACGCTGATCGCGAAGGCGGCCGCGGCCGCGCCGAACGTGATCGCCGGCGCTGCGACCGCGGCCCGCAGCAGCGGCCGGTACACTCGCTTCGCCCACCGCACGAGGAACGGCTCGTCCTCGCTCACGCTCCGCAGGAAAATCGACGCCAGTACGGGCATCACCGTGAGCGCGAGAACCAGCGACGTGAGAAGCGCGAAGATCACGGTGAGCGCCATCGGCCGGAACATCTTTCCCTCCAGCCCGCGGAGCGAAAGGATCGGCAGGTAGACGAGCAGGATGATCCCGACGCCGAAGACGACCGGCCGGGCCACCTCGCGGCAGGCGTCGCGAATCACCTCCATCGGCGCGCGGTCCGTCTTGTGTTCGTGCCGGTGCTCGGCGACGCGGCGGACCACGTTTTCGATCAACACGACCGAACCGTCCACGATCAGGCCGAAGTCGATCGCCCCGAGACTCATCAGGTTCCCGGAGAGGCCGGCGTACAGCATGCCGATGAACGCCCCGAGCATCGAGAGCGGCACCGCCAACGCCACGACCAAGCCCGCCCGGAAACTCCCGAGCAGCACCAGGAGCACGATCACGACCAGCACGCCGCCCTCGATCAGGTTCTTCGTCAACGTGTGTTCGGTTCGCTCCACCAGTTCCGTACGGTCGTAAAAGACGCCGACCTCGATTCCCGGCGGCAGCGTCCTTTGGATCTCCTCCATCTTTTCCTTCACGCGGCCGACCACGGCGCGGGAGTTCTCGCCGGCCAGCAGCATGACGATGCCGACGACGCCTTCCCCCTTTCCGTCGCGGGTCACGGCGCCTTGGCGGATCACGGGGGCGAAGGTGACGGTTGACACTTGGCCGAGGTAAACGGGGGTGCCGTCCGCCCGCGTGTCCAGCACGATGCCCTCGATGTCTTTCGGTGACTTCACCAAGCCTTCACCGCGAACGATCCGCTGCTCCTCGGAATGGAGGATGAGGTAGCCGCCGCCCTCGTTCGCGTTGTTTTCTCGCAGCGCGTCCAGGATGCGACTGATCGACAGCTTGAACTCATGCAGTTTCCGCGGATCGATCCGCACCTCGTAGGAACGGAGTTCGCCGCCGCTGGTGTTCACCTCGATGACGCCGGGCACGCTGCGAAGTTGGTACGCGATCTGCCAGTCCAGGACCTCGCGCAGTTCCATCAGCGAATGTTTGAAGCCGGGTTTGGACCGGACCTCGAACTGGTAAATCTCGCCGAGACCGGTGGCGATCGGGCCCATTTGCGGGCTCGGCACGCCGGCCGGGATCTTCTCCCGGGCTTGCTGCAACCGCTCGCCGACCATTTGCCGCGCCCAGAAAATGTCCGTGCCTTCCTCGAACACGATCGTGACCACCGACAGGCCGAACTGGGACACGGAGCGGATCTCCTCGACTCGCGGCAATCCGCTCATCGAAGTCTCCACCGGCACGGTGATGGACTGTTCCACCTCCAGCGGGCTGAGGGCCGGCGCCGTGGTCATCACCTGCACCTGGACGTTCGTCACGTCCGGCACGGCGTCGATCGGCAGCTTCGACATCGCCCAGAAGCCGGCGCCGGCGAGCAGGAGCGAGCCGAGCAGCACGAGGAAGCGGTTCGCCAAGGCGAAATCGATCAGGCGCGTCATGTTCGGTCACTCCCCCGCCAATTGGTCGCGGAACAACTCGGACTTGAGCACGAACACGCCGCCGACGGCGACGACATCGCCCGGCTTCAACCCGGCACGAATCTCGACGCGGTCCCCGCCTTCGCGCCCGGTTTCGACATCGGCGCGGCGGAACTCGTCCTCGCCGACCAACACGAACACGAACGACTTGCCCTGGTGCTGCTGCACGGCGGAGACGGGAACTTGAATCACGGGCTCGGCACTTCCGCGCGGCAACCCGACTTCGACATACATGCCGGGCTTCAACGCCCGATCGGGATTCGGTGCCGTTGCCGTGACCGTGACGGCCCGCGATGCGCGATCGACGAGATCCCCGGAGTAGAACACTGTCGCCGACCGGTCCGAGATGCCTGCGCCGGGGGCGCGGAACACCAGCTTGCGCTCGCCCAGGCCGCGGAGCAGCGGAAGGTCCGCCTCGAAGGCGTCGGCCTGCACCCAGACTTCGCTGAGATCGGCGAGTTGAAACATCTGGAACTGGGCGTTCACCCGTTCGGAAAGAACCGCGTGCTTGTCCACGATCGTGCCGGAGAAGGGAGCCCGGACTTCAAAGTGCGAGACGGCCCGCCCCTCCTTGACAGGGTCCATGGTGTCAATTTCAGCGGGGGTGTACCCCAGCGTGAGCAACCGCGTCCGAACCACGTCGAACGCGGCCTCGGCCTCCTTCAGTTTCAGTTCGGCGAGCCGGGCCTGCTGCCGGGATTGGAACTTGGACTCTTCCAGCAGGGATTGGAGCGAGGCGTCCGCTGCGTCGAAGTCCGCTTCGGTCTTCCGGCGGATCATCTCCGCCACCGCGCCGGCGCTCGCACGTTCCGCATCCAGTTGGGTCTTGAGTTGTGTGCGACTCGTGTAAACGGCCATGAGTTGATGCCGGCGTTCGCCGACCGGGCGGTTCTTGAACGCCGAGTCGATCTCGGCCACGCGCTTCCCCGCGGCCACCGCCTGAACGAGCGCCTCGGTGTTCGTTGCCGTCTGCCTCGCCCACGATTCGCGTTCGCGTTCCGCGGCGAGTGCCGTGCGAGCGGTCACGAGTTCGAGTTTCGCCTGGCTCGCCTCCTTGCTGTCCAGCACGGCGAGAATCTGGCCTGCCGTCACGTTTTGGCCGAGCCTGGCCCGCACCTCGCGGATGATGCCTTCCACCGGCGGCGATATGTGGGCGACGCGGTCGTCGTTCACCACGATGCGGCCGGTCCGCCAAGCGTGGTCCAACAGGGGTGCCGCCGCAACGGGTTCCGTGCGGATACCGGCCGCGGCCCACCGGGCCCGGGCGAATCGCACGGACGAGTGGTCTTCGGGTTCCGGTTCGGGAGCCGCATTCTCGACCGGGGAGGAGTGGAACCACCCGCGGCCCGTGAACCCCAGGACCAGACCCAACGGCAAGAGCAGGAACGCGGCGACACGCCGAATGATCGGTGACGCTGCCATGACTCGATACTCCAGATGCGTGGAACGCCCCGGACACAGACGCCGGATGCGAAGTACAAACGAAGTGCGGGAGGCTCGCTATGAGCGCAGAACGCCGGAACGGGAATGAGAACGGACAGGAGAATCGAATCGGGGCGAATGAGCGATCTGGCGCGTCGCGGTTGGCAGAGAGCACCACAGAGGTTCATCCGAGATCGCCACGACGAGCGTGCCGTCCATCGCGTCGAACGGGGTGTCCCCCGATTGGTACGATTCACCGATCATCGACCGGATGCCATCGGTCGTGGAACCGTCCACGCAGGCGGGGATCGAACCGAACTCGATTCCGAGAAGCACGAAATGCCGATGGGGCTCTTCAACCGGGCAATTGCATGGTTGATCGGAAGCGTGCAGGGCGGCCCAACCCAAGCCATGCGTGTGACCCAATGTCGCGGCGTGGCGGTGCACGACCACGGTCCCGCTCAGGGCCACCGCAATCCAACAGGCGAACAGGGCTCGGGCCGGTGTTTTCATAAGGTCAAACTACTTCATCATTCTACTGCTGCGGATTCCAGGCTGCACGGCTATTTCGGAGAAGTGCTTGAAACGGGGTGAGCATCTCAATCGTCGATGGTGTTTCACGACCTCCAGTTTGATGCCGTTGGTCTTCGCCGTGTCCGCCGCCGTCTCACTCGTGCAGTCTTGATCGACAAACGCGATCAACACGTTGTCACCCGTGACCTCTTGAATCTAGGCGGTCAACTCGGCGACTTGGGCTCGCGCCTGCTCGTTCGCTGTCACCCTCAATGCCATGCAGCACTGCGAGG
>JAXMBB010000048.1:0-26183 GCA_046350135.1 Gemmataceae bacterium | reverse complement strand
TCACGACGGGAGAACGGAATCATCATGTGGGGCATCAGTGATTGAACCCGAATTCCTTGCTGTTCAGCATCACCCAGAGCACATCTTCCAACGCCTTCTGCTTGTCCGTTGCGGTCTCCACGAACGCCTTCACGCGGTTCATCTCCAGGCTGGTCGGCTTGCGTGAGAAGGCGACGAGGTACAACTCGTCGATCATCTCGGGCACGGGCTTCTTCTCCTTCGCCAGCTTCGCCACGCGACCGGAGCCGTCCGCGATCTTGTTCTCAATCTCCTCGGAGTTCGCCAACAGTAGCACCTGCCCGAGGGTGGCCGCGGAACTGCGCTCGCACTCGCAGACGCTCACGCGCTTCGGCCGGTCGAACGTGTCCAAGAAGTACGAGCCGAAGCCCTCGTGCGGCAGATCAACCGCGCGGGCGTTCGCGCTCACGCCGCTGAAGCCGCCCTTGGTGCCGCACGTCGCGTTCACTGCATCGAGGAACACCTCCGCGGGCAGCCGGCGAGCGTAGTAGCGGGCGAAGTTCTGCCGGTCGTTCTTGTTGAACTCCGTGGGCTCCGCGCTCAACTGGTACACCTTGCTGTTCAGGATCAACCGGATCATGTGCTTTGTGTCGAACTTCTGCTTCACGAACTCCTTGGCCAAGGCATCGAGCAGTTCCGGGTTGCTCGGCGGGTTCGTCTCGCGGAGGTCGTCCGTTTCATGCACCAGCCCGCGGCCGAGGAAGTGCCCCCAGAAGCGGTTCACGAGTGCCCTGGCGAAGAACGGGTTCTCCGGCTTGGCCATCCAATCGACCAGCGCGTGGCGCGGGTCGTCGTCCGGCGTGAACTTGCCGAGCGGGCCGTCCGGGTACTTCGGCTCGGGGCTCTTCCCCGTGAGCGGGTCGCGTTCGCCGGTGGTGACGGACGACGACGCGTAGTACGGCGGCGGCTGCCCGAAGCTCTTCCGCCCGAGCCGCGTGAAGAACCCGGCGAGCCCGTAGTAGTCGGCTTGGCCCCAGCGCTCGTACGGGTGATGGTGGCACTTCGCACACTGAAGCCGCGTGCCGAGGAAGATCTGCGCCACGTCTGCGGTCACTTGATGAAGCTGGTCGTCGCGGTTCTGCCACAGCCAGTTGATGGCCGGCGCGTCCTGCCATTCGCCGGACGCGGCCACGATGCCGCGCACGAACTCGTCGTACGGGCGGTTGCGGGCGATCATGTCCTTGATCCAGCGGTGGAACGCGACCGCGGCCTGGTCCGCCCCCGCAAGGTTTGAGTTCCGCAGGATGCTGCCCCACTTCATGGCGAAGTACGCGGGGTAGTCCGGCGATTCGAGCAGCTTGTCGATCAGCTTCTCGCGTTTGTCCGCGGACTTGTCGTCCAAGAACGCGGTCGCTTCGGCCGGGGTGGGCAGCCGCCCGCAGAGATCGACCGTGACGCGGCGGATGAACGTGGCATCATCGCAACCCGGGCTCGGCTTGAGGCCGAGCTTCTTCCACTTCGCCACGGTGAGGTCGTCGATCCAATTGTTCGGGGTGAAGCCCTCGATGTTGGCGAGCGGCGGGCCGTGCGGCACCATCGCGCGGAACACGGCGACGAAGCCCATGTGCCGCGCCATGATCGCGGCTTCGCCGCTCTGTTGCCGGGCCTTCACGAGGCCGTCCGGCTCCACGATCGCGACCACGTCCAGGTTGCCGGCGAACTCCGATTGGCGCGTCACGTCGCGCGTGCTGCCATCGGAGTATTCCGCGACCACGGCGAGTTGTTGAAGCTGGTTCGCAGTGAGAACCGCGTCGGTGGGCGAGACGCGAAGCTTCACCACACGGGGAACATCGGGGGCGGTCGCGGGCGCGCCGGTGGCCAGCCAGCGGCGAATGAGTTGGTAATCGGATCCGGCCGGGTTCAGCCGCTTGCCACCGCCGTGCGGCACCTTGCCGGTCGCTTTCGTGAGGAAGAGCGATTCGTCCGGGTTGGCGGCGAACACTCGGCGGCCGCGTGCCTCGCGCGTGATCGCGGCGTAGTCGAACTCGGTGTCGAACCCGAAGAGCGAGAGCTTGAATCCGTTCTGGCCGGACGCCTTGCCGTGGCACCCGCCCGCGTTGCAGCCGAGCTTCGAGAGCAGCGGTTGAACCTCGGTGCGGAAATCGACCGACCGCCCCTTGGCGATGCCGCTCACGACCACCGGCACTTCCAGCTTCTCGCCGCCAAATTGAACCTGAATGCTGGTGCGGCCGTCGGCCACGGGCGACACGCAGCCCTTCTCATCGACCGTGGCGACGGCCGGGTTCGCGCTGGCGTACTTGGCCGTTCGCGTGGCGTCGGTTCCGTTCGCATTCACGAGCAACTGTCGGCCTTCAAAGGCGTCACGCAATTCAACCTGCTTCGGTGTCACGTCCGTGGCCCGAGCGGGAATGGGCATGAGCAGCAGGATCGCGAGTGAGCGGAGGATACGCATGGATTCGGCCGGAGGAGTGCGGCTGGCGGGATAATTGAAAATAGCCGCGGGACGGAGTATCCGCAAGCGTGATACACTGTGGCTCATGAAAACCGCCGCACCCCTGCTTTGTGCGTTTCTCACCATGGCCAATCTCGCTCCGGGCGCGGACGCGCCGGACACGTCCTTCCTCAAGCTATACGCCGAGACGCGCGGGTTCATGCTCGGCCGGCCGACGAAGCCCAAAGTTTCGCCGGACGGCAAGACCGTGCTCTTCCTCCGCAGCGGCCCGAAGACCGCGAAGAACTCGCTCTTCGAATTCGATGTCGCCACCGGAAAGACGCGCGAACTGCTCGCGCCCGAAACGCTGCTCAAGGGGGCGGACGAAAACCTGACACCGGAGGAGAAGGCTCGCCGCGAACGGCAGCGAGTCTCGGTCGGCGGCTTCGCGGATTACCACCTCAACCCCGCTGGCACGCACATCCTCGTGAAGCTCGCCAACTCGCTCTTCGTCTTCGACCGCGCCGCGAACAAGGCGACCGAACTGAAGACCGGCACGGACGGCGCGATCGTCGATCCGAAGTGGTCGCCGGACGGCAAGTTGATCGGCTATGTCCGCGGGTTCGATGTGTATGCGTACGACCTCGCGGCGGAGAAGGAGTCGGCGGTCACCACCGGCGGCACGCCGATCAAGACGCACGGCCTGGCCGAGTTCGTGGCGCAGGAGGAAATGGGCCGGCACTCGGGCTTCTGGTGGAGCCCCGATTCGAAGAGCATCGCCTACGAGGAGGCGGACCACACGGGCGTGGAGCAGTGGTTCGTGGCCGACCCGCTGAAGCCCGAGGTGCCGCCCGCGCCGCAGTATTATCCGCGGCCTGGGAAGAAGAATGTCGCGGTGCGGTTGGGGGTGAAGAAACTATCCGGCGGCGATACGGTGTGGATGGATTGGACGAGCGACGCACTGGGCAAAGGCGGACCCGAGGGATGGCAATCGAATGAATCTATCGGAGCCCGACATTGGCTCACATTGTTCCTTCGGTACGAGTATCTGGCCCGTGTCGCTTGGCTCGAAGATCTAATTGTTATTGTCGTTCAGACGCGCGATCAGCGCGGACAAGCCTTCGCATTCTGTGATTCGAAGACGGGCAAGTTTGTTACTGTTCATCAATCGTTTGTGCGGGACAGTTGGCAGAATCTGCCCTCCGAACTCTCGGTTCAAAGGAGTAAGGACTTACTGTTTCTGAGTGGAGGAGTGCTCTTCTGGTACAGCCCGGGAACAAACATCAACAGCAATGGTGAATTTGATGCAAGCGATCTCTTTGGCTTTACTGCCAAGCCTTATGCCGCGATCGTTGGTTACCGCTTGAATCCCACCGAACATCAAGTTGCGCGCTGGGATTTTGATCAAACATGCGAGGATGGCAAGCCTGTAATCCTAACTCCAGGACCGGGCATACACACTGCTGCCGTCGGCGAGAGATCTGGCGTCATCGTACTCACCTCGACTTCTCTGAGTTCGCTCCCGCATTCATATGTGAGGCCTGGGGACAAGAAGCAATTGATTGAACTCCCCTCCGTCGCGCTCGAGTCATCCTTCAAACCCAACGTCACAGTTTCCGAGGTCGGCGATTATTGGACCGCGATCGTTCGCCCTCGCAACTTCGACCCAAAGAAGAAGTACCCCGTCATCGTCGATGTGTACGGCGGGCCGAAGCACCTCCACGTGGTGCAGGCGATGCGGAACTGGCTCGTGCCGCAGTGGCTCGCCGATCAGGGATTCATCGTCGTGGCCGTGGACAACCGCGGCACGCCGGGCCGCGGAGCGGAATGGGAGAAGGCCATCTACAAGAAGTTCGGCACCGTGCCTCTCGAAGACCAGGTGAAGGGCCTGCACGCGCTCTGCGACAAGTTCCCGGAACTGGACCGCGACCACGTCGGCATCGTCGGCTGGTCGTTCGGCGGGTACATGGCGGCGAACGGCGCGCTCCGCCGGCCGGACGTGTTCAAGGCCGCGGTCGCCGGCGCCCCGGTTACCGATTGGGAAGACTACGACACGCACTACACCGAGCGCTACATGGGGCTGCTGCCCGAGTCGAAGGCCGCGTACGACGAAGCGAGCCTCATCCCGCTGGCGAAGGACCTGAAGCGGCCGCTGCTCCTCGTCCACGGCACCGCGGACGACAACGTGTACTACCGCCACACGCTGAAGCTGGCGGATGCCCTGTTCCGCGCCGGCCGAGACTTCGAGCAGTTGGCCCTGCCCGGCATCACGCACATGTACAGTGCATACCCGGTGATCATGGAACGGCTGTGGTCCAAGACCGCGAGGTATTTCCAGAAGCACCTGGGTGATGCGAAGTAACTTGTGAACCCGACGCGCCGGCAAGGGCGGAATTCCTTGCGAACGCGTCGGGCTCGCGGACGATGATCCCGAATCGGAGTCAGTTGCTGCCGCCGATGTACAACCCGTACGCCATCGCGCCGTCGAAGGCGTCGAAACGGGCCACTTCCGCGAGCGTCGGGTACAGCGCGTTGGTGATCGGGTTCACCCCGCCGATCTGGTACGCCCGCACGGTGGGCAGCGAGCCGGGCCCCTTCGCGGAAAGCACGTCGTCGATGCCGTCGCCGTTCACGTCCGCGGCGGCCACCCGCACCCCCGCGTCGAATTGGATCGAAGGCACCGCCGTGCCCGGTTCGAGCGGGTCGTTCACGTAGAAGTCGGCGATGGCGGTCCGTGTGTTGCCGCTGATGACGCGGATCTGGGCGGGGGCGCCGGCCCCGGCCCCGGCGATCACGTCGGCGTAGCCGTCGCCGTTCACATCGCCGCCCGCGGCATAGAAACCGGTCCGCGAGTTCGGATCGAACACGTAGAAGCTGGCCACCTGGAGCATATCGGTTCCGCTGAACACGACGACGCGGGGGCCGCCGCCGTTGCCCGCGCTCGTGATCAGGTCCGGCACTCCGTCGCCGGTGAAGTCTCCGGTGGAGACGTTCACGCCGCCGCGGAACGTGGATTCGTAGGCGAAGACGTCGCGGATCGGCGTGAGGTCCGCCCCGCTGAGCACGCGGACGCGCGGCCCGCCGCCGTTGCCCGTGCCGAGCACGATGTCGGCCTTGCCGTCGCCGTTGAAGTCGGCCGCGGAGACGTTCACGCCGCCGCGGAACGTGTCTTCGTAGGCGAAGAAGTCGTACATGAGGCTGGCGTCGGCGCCGCTGTACACCACGACGCGCGGCCCGCCGCCGGGCCCGGCGCCGACGATGATATCCGCCACACCGTCGCCGTTCACGTCGCCGCTGGCCACCGTGGCGCCGAGGTTGAAGTTCTCGAACGGCGTCAAGGTGTACTTCAATTGCTGCGAGATGCGGTCGAACACTTGCACGGTGGTGATCGGACCGGCGTCGGTCGCCACCACGATCATGCCTTGGCCGGGGGCGGCCGGGAGGCCGGACTCGATGTTGATGAGCCCGACCTGCGCGCCGTCGATGCTCTGCGTGATCTGCGTCTGCGGCGGGCCTTGCGTCGGGTCGTTAACGAACGCGCTGGTGTACGCGGACGCGTTGATCTGCACGCGGTCGCCGGGCCGCGCCGTGTTCGCCGGGCCTTGTCCGTCCACGAGCAGTCGCACGTTGAACGACGGGGTGACATTGAACACGTCGCCGATGTTCAGATTCTCGTTGCCGCCCGCGACGTAGATCGTGCCGAACGTGATCGAGCCGAGCGTGTAAGCGGGGACGACCGGCAGCAGATCGCCCGCGCTCGCACTCGTGACGGACACTTTCGTGTCCGTCACGGTGATCGTGTCGCGGCCGTTGCCGATGAGCGCTTCGCCGAAGGCGGTGGGCCGGTTGACGTCGCTCGTGCCGGTGACGGTGAGCACGCTGCCGACGCTGCCGCCGTCGACGGTGAGACCGTTGTTGATGCCTGCGACGCCGAACTGGTTCAGCGTGCCGACGCGGATCGAACCCGCGGCGGCCCCGCTCGGCGAGAAGACGATGCCGCTGAGCGGATCGGTCGGCGTGCCCCGCACCTGGCCGGTCTTGTCCTCGAAGCGGTACGAGTTCGTGCCCCCCTTGCCGTCGTAGTTCACGGCGAACAGGTTCGAGAATGAGAGCGTCTTGGCGAGCCCGGCGAGCGTGCCCGCGCCGTTCACCGTCTGGTAGCTCAGTGTGACCGAATCGTTTCCGGCGGTGCCGTCCACGTTGGCCTTGTTCACGCCCGCGCCGCCGTTCACGCTCAGGTTGGTGGTGAACGACAGGATGTTGAACGTGTCGTCCCCGGTGTTGCCGTTCAGGGTCTCGAAGTTGGAGTAGGTGAAGTTCTTGCCGTTGACGGAGTCGACGTACATGCCGCCGGCGCCGGCGTGGGTCCACGTGCCGCCGGTGGCCGGGCCGGTGAGTGCGTCGGCGGTGCCGAACTGGGCGCCGACGATGTTGTTCATGTTGCGGAACTGGCCGGCGAGGGGCACGCTGCCGGCGATGGTGCCGACGACGCCGTCCGTCGCTCCGGTCGCGGTGACCGAGACATTGCTGGCGGCGACGGCGGAGAAATCGATCGTGTCCACGCCTGCGCCGCCGTCGATGAACCCGCTCACGGTACCGGCCGCGGAGAACTTGAATGTGTCGTTCAATGTGCCGCCGGTGATGTTGCGAATGCCCTTGAAGTTGAAGTCGGTAGTGGCCGTATGGCCGGTGCCGGCATCGGCCCCGGTGATCGTCCACGCCGTGTCGAGGTTCGGGCCGATGATCGAGTTCTTCCCGCCGCCGCCTTCGATGGACACGAGCACGGTCACGCTCGAATCGATGATGAAGGTGTCGTCGTCGTTGGTGCCGCGGAGCACGACGGAGGCCATATTCGCCGCCGCGTCCTGGTAGAAGAGCCGCTCGGGTCCGGCCTTCGAGTCCTTGACGTAGACTTGGATCAACCCGGACGGCGTCTGCGTCACGCGGAAGGTGTCCGCGATGCCATCGTTTCCGCCGAGTTGGTACTGCATGTCGATCGTGGCGGCGTACCCGGTTGCATCCACGATCTTCGAGATGTCGGACGTGTACTTGGAAACGCGAGTCGCGAATTGGATGTCCGTGAACTTCGAAGTGGCGGGTGCGTTCGAGAAGAGAGATGCAATGGCTTGCACGCCGCCACCGACATCGACGAAACCCGGAGCGCCGCTGTCGCCGCCGCCGCCGAGCAACCCGGGAACGGGGCTGGCAAAGGAATCCGTACCGTCCGTGTCGAAATCGTAAGTGAGAAAGCTCCCGTTTGAACCGTCGTACTCGTTGTTCCCGATGCGAAGAAGCGGTTGGCCCTGCGTTTGGAGGATATACGCGGTCGCGGTCCCGGTGAGCAGCGCAGTGTCCACCGTGAGCACGGGGAATCCACCGTTCGGCTGGTTGAACGAGATCTGGAACGAGCCCGCGCCCGAGGGAGCACCGGCGGGAATTTGCCGGACGCTGACTTCGGTCACGCCGGTAATCGTTTCGAGCGCGGCTTCGATCTGCGCATCCGTCGCGTTGTACGGGATTTGGCCGGTGAACACGCCGCCGAGACCGAGTCGGAAGAACCCCGCCGTGGCGTTCACTGTCAAGCGTTGGAACTCGCCGTCGTTCGCACCGTTGGTGAGTGTTTCGACTTCGACGATCCCGTTGTTGCCGCCATTCACAAGCGGGTCGCTGGGATTGGGGACATACTCCAACTCTCGCGCGTTCGCCACTGAAAGGTAACGGATTTCCGCAGTGTTCTGGTAAGGGCCGAACGTCGGGTTGAGAACCTGGACGCTCTGACCGATTGCGATCAACGCGGCTTGAATTTGGGCCGCGGTCGCGTTGTACGGGATCGGAGCGGTGGTCTGCCCGTTCGTGGGGGAGAACAAGCGGTAGGTGCCGCCGGTGGCCGTGACCGTGAGCCGTTGCAGATCACTGGTCGACGGACCGCTCGTGCCGGTGCCCGCCACGCCGAATCCGGCCATCGTCATCGGCCGGCCGATTTCCGTGCCGTACGCTTGCCCGTCGTAAACGGGGTAATCCTTCGCATACTGAGGCGCGATAGCCTCCAGCGTGAGAATCGCGATGTCGTTGGCGAACGGGGTCGGCACGTTATATTGCGGATGAATCCAGACACCCACGACCGGGATGCTGATCGTCTTCACGGTGCCGTCCGCGGCGCGCGAATAGAACGAGACCAAGTCGCCAACCGCAGGGGCCGAACTCGCGGTGGTCAGCACGTATCGGCTACCCACGACCGTCGCGCCACGGTCGATGAGGGCGCCTGCGGAACCGCCGGCATTCACCACCCCCGTGAGATTCGTCGCACCCAACGCGGTATCGAAGTCCACCGCGTACGGCACGTCGAACGAACCCTGCACCGGCGTGATGCGGTCTTCGAGACGGCCGACTTCCAGCCGCTCCGTGCGGCGAACCGGCTTCCGCGGGGCGGGTTGCAGCCACGACCGCAGGGTTTCCTTCCAGGACGCCATATCACAACTCCGAGTGAAGTCGCCACTCACGGCGCAGCGCGGCACCGTAGTTCTTATCCCACTTGATTCCGCGGACTCAAAAGGGAATCCCGCCTCAAGCCCTCTTGAACGGCTTTCCCAGTCCGACCACGGTTCACCACCCACGCGGCGGGAACCTCCGCACTCTCCCGCAGAGCCGGGAGAATCGTTCAATTCAGCACCGCTTCTCGCCGATTCTCTACCTGACGGTTCGGTTCGTCCGAACGCGCGGCTGTCGGCGATTGCATCGACGGCGCGGGCACGGCAAGCTGGGCGATCACGGAGGATGCATGCTCTCGACATCCCGCAAACTGGCGGCGGCCGCCTTCTTGGCAGCGTTCGCCCCACCCGCCTCGGCCCAAATGCCGCCTGAAGCCGCACCGCTTGGTGCTCCCGGAGCCGCGTTCGTCGGCTTCCAGCCGGACACCGCCCCGATGCCGATGCCCGGCGGTCCCGGCCTGCCGATGAGCGGTCCCGCCACTTACGAGGGCCCGGTGCTCGCGACCGATTCGCTCGGCTCGGTGCGTGCCGCCGGTTCCCACGGCCCCCGCGCCTGGTTCGGCGCGGAGTACCTGCTTTACTGGACGAAGGACGCCCCCGTTCCGTTTGCTGTCGCCACCGTCGGCCCCGCGAATGGGAGCGCCGTGCTCGGTGCCGCCGGAACCCAAGTGCTCTACGGCAATACCGCCATCGACTACTCGAACTTCGGCGGCATCCGCACTCACGGCGGCGTCTGGCTCACGAACAACGAATCCTTCGGGCTCGAAGGCTCGTTCTTCTTCTTGCCGCGGAAGTACTCCGGCACGCCGCAGCTCGCCGGCTCGGATCTCGCCCCCGTGCTATCGCGGCCCTTCTACAACACCGCGACGAACACGAACGCAGCCCGAATCATCAGCAAGCCGGGGCAGTTCTTCGGCACCGTAACCACCACCGCCGGGTTGGAACTCTGGGGTGCGGAACTCGGCACCGTGTGGCGCGCCCGTGACACCGGCACCTGGACCCTCGACACGCTCGCCGCGTTCAAGTTCGTCAGCCTCGATGAATCGCTGGGTATCACGGACGGAGCCGCGACCTTGGCCGGCGGCGTCTCGGTGTTGCAAGGCAAGGCCTATTCCAGCCCCTCCGTGCTCTCGGTCTCGGACACCTTCCAGGCGAACAACCAGTTCTACGGTGCCACGCTGGGCTTGCGTTCCGGCTTGCACTGGGAAGGCTTCACGTGGACCGTGACCGGCAAGATCGGTCTCGGCAGCATGACCTCGAAGCTCCGCACGGTCGGCACTTCGACGGTGACCGGGCCGAACACGCCGCCGATCACCAGCGCCGGCGGCCTCTACGCCTCCGGCCCCAACCTCGGCGACTTCGAGACCACCCAGTTCGCTGCGATTCCCGAGATCGGCACGAACATCAACGTGCAGATCACCAGCTGGCTCGCGGTGAACCTCGGGTACAACTACATGTGCATCACGGATGTCGTGCGGCCGGGCGACCAGATCACCGGCCAAGTGAACCCGAGCTACGTGCCCACCAGCCCGAACTTCGGCACCCGCCTCGGGCCGACCGGCAGCACGATTCCGATGACCACGACCAGTTTCTGGACGCAGGGCCTTCAACTCGGCCTGACTTTCGGCTGGTGATTCGCATCGCTTGCGTGTTTGCCCGGCGAACACGCAAGCGTCATTTCTGGTAGAATAATCTCGCTGCAGATAAGACGATTCCCGCCTGCCCGCGGATTGCTCCGCGCCGCTACTCCACGCCATGGGGCGCATCATGATCTCACGCGTTTCGCTTGCATTCGTCGCACTCGTCGCCGCGCCCGTCGCTTCGGCGCAGACCATCGACTTCAACCGCGACGTGCGGCCGATCCTGTCCAACAACTGCTTCGCCTGCCACGGGCCGGACGAAAAGGTCCGCAAGGGCGACCTGCGGCTCGACACGCGGGACGGTGCCATTGCGAACGCCATCGTGCCGGGCAAACCGGAAGCGAGCACGTTCATCGAACGGATCAAGGCGACGGACGAAAGTGCGATGCCGCCCGTGAAGACGGGTAAGAAGCTGACCCCTAAGGAAGTGGAGATCCTGACGAAGTGGGTGAAGCAGAGCGCGCCGTATGCAGTTCACTGGTCCTACGCGAAGCCCGTGAAGCCGCAGGTTCCGAAGGGTGCATCTCATCCGATCGACGCGTTCATTCTCGAACGGCTTGCCAAGGAGAAACTCAAACCCGCACCGGAAGCGGACAAGCACACGCTGATCCGCCGCGTCGCGCTCGACCTCACCGGCCTGCCGCCCACTCCGGCCGAGGTGGAGGAGTTTCTCAAGGACAAGACGCCGACAGCCTATGAGAAGCTGGTGGATCGTTTGCTCGCAAAGCCGGCCTACGGCGAGCACCAAGCCCGCGCGTGGCTGGATCTTGCTCGCTACGCCGACTCCGCCGGCTACGCGGACGACCCCGCTCGCACCATCTGGAAGTACCGCGATTACGTGATCGAGAGCTTCAACAAGAACAAGCTGTTCGATCAGTTCACCATCGAGCAACTGGCGGGAGACTTGCTGCCGAACCCGACCACGGAGCAACTCGTCGCCACTGCGTTCCACCGCAACACGATGACCAACAGCGAAGGCGGCACGAACGACGAGGAGTTCCGCAACGTCGCCATCGTGGACCGCGTGAACACGACGTTCATGGTGTGGATGGGCACGTCGATGATGTGCAGCCAGTGCCACAACCACAAGTACGACCCGTTCACGCAGAAAGAGTACTTCCAAGCGTTCGCGTTCCTGAACAACACGGCGGATGCGGACCGCAACGATGAAAGCCCGACGCTGCCCTTCTGGGCGGACGGTCAACTCGAGAAGAAGAAGCAACTCGAAGACGAGATCAAGGCGCTGGACGAGAAACTGAAAGGGAAGAAGCCGGAGGAGAACAAGGTGGATCGCGACCGCTTGGCGATGTTCAAGAAGCAACTCGCCGAGTTGAAGCCGACCACGACCGTGCCGATCATGAAGGAACTTCCCGCGGGGCAACGCCGCAAGACGCGACTGCAATTCCGCGGCAACTTCATGGACCTCGGCGACGAAGTGACCGAAGGCGTTCCCGCCGCGCTGCACGCGATGAAGAAGACCGCCGCGCCAAACCGCCTCGACTTCGCCAAGTGGATCGTGAGCCCGGAGAACCCGCTGACCGCCCGCGTGATCGCGAACCGCTACTGGGAGCAGATTTTCGGCACTGGCTTGGTTCGCACCAGCGAAGAGTTCGGGGCGCAAGGCGAACTTCCGAGCCATCCCGAATTGCTCGACTGGCTCGCAGTTGAACTTCAAAAACCCGCGGACGGCAGTCCGTGGGACGTGAAGCGATTCCTCAAGCTGCTCGTAACCTCTTCCACCTACAAGCAATCCGCGAAGATCGCGCCCGAGCAATTCGAGCGCGACCCGGAGAACCGTTTGCTCGCGCGTGGGCCGCGGGTGCGGCTCAGCGCCGAGATGGTCCGCGACCAGGCGTTGTTCGTGTCCGGCTTGCTGAGCCCGAAGATGCTCGGGCCGTCCGTTCGCCCGGTGCAGCCGAACCTCGGCGTGAACGCGGCCTTCGGCGGCTCCATCGACTGGGCTCCGAGCACCGGTGAAGACAAGTTCCGCCGCGGCATCTACACCCAATGGCGGCGATCCAACCCGTATCCGTCGATGTCCACGTTCGACGCCCCGAACCGCGACACGTGCATCGTCCGCCGCGCCCGTACGAACACGCCGCTGCAGGCGCTCGTCACCATGAACGACCCCGTGTACATCGAGGCGGCCCAAGCCCTCGCCCGCCGCGTGATGAAGGACGGCGGCAAGACTACCGAGGAGCGCGCCGCCTTCGCGGTGAAACTGGCCCTCGTCCGCCCCGCGACCGACGCCGAGGTGAAGCGCCTCGCGAAGCTCTTCGACGAATCGAAGGCGAAGTACGCGAAAGACACCGCGAAGGCGACACAGTTCGCGACGGTCCCGCTCGGCCCCCTGCCGAAGGACACCGACGCCGCCGAAGCGGCGGCGTGGACCGTGGTCTCAAGCGTACTGCTGAACCTGGACGAGATGTTCATGAAGCGGTGAGGCGACACTGCGATAAGATGCAAGCTGGAGAGAAATATGACGCTCACAAGCGAGATGGCCCGGGCTGCCGATCGACCGGCCGGCGTCCGGCTGTGAGATCCCAGCACGAATCGCGAGTTCGTGTTGGTGCCGGCCGAGATCTTCGACCAACTTCGCGAGTCGGCCTACGACGACTCGCCCTGGACGGACGAGGAACGCGACGCGATGCGGGCCGAGGCGTTGGACGATCTCGGATGGGAAGGGATGGAAGCCTATCAGGATGACGCCCCATGAGTCTCAGCCGTGGTGACATCATCCTGACTCTCATCCCGCACGCGGCAGGCGGCCGCGGCAAGAAACGACCAGGGGTCGTGATTCAGGCGGATTCGTACAACCAGAGCGAACGACATCTGATTGTCGCCGAGATCACGAGTAACCCTTCGCGTGCCACCGACCCCGCGAATCTGCTGATCGAGATCGGTATGCCAGATGGCCAAGCGACCGGATTGCCGCAAGACTCCGTCGTCACATGCCTTCAACTGGCGACAATCAGCGGCGATCGCGTTGATCGAGTCATCGGCAAGCTCTCCCCGAACCTGCTCGCGGAGTTGGATGCCTGCCTCAAGGTGGTTCTCAATCTTCCGTAAGGAGCCCACATGGAAATCGAAGAGATGATCAGGGCCAAGAACAGCAAGGCCCAGCGAATGCGGCATGCGACTGTTCGACGAGATGGCAACTCGACAGGGCGCATGGTAGCGACTCAACAGATGTGCGAAATACTGTTGATACTCCAAAAGCTCATTAAGAGACGGGGGCTAACGAAGGTATTGGCGACGATGCGGGAGATGTGATTCGCGGGCATTTCGCCCGGAGGCATCTGGAGGGTAAACGATGGCCCGTAACGACGACGATGACGACATGCTCGACCTATACCGCAGCCGTCGAGAACGCAAGGCGGCGGCTCGGCAACTTCGTCTCGTGCTCGTCGGAGGTCTTTTATTCTTCTTCGCGATCGCAGGGTTGACGATCGCATTCATCGTTAAGAGTCAACGAAGCAATCGTGATGTAGTCACGGAACAGCCACAGACGCCGTCTCCGGAGGGAACCTCAAGGCACAACAACATCGACGCACCTGTGCCACGAACAACCGAATGCAAATTCGGGGATTGGGTCGGATCTGGTCACTTTCAAGTGCGAATCTTAGATGCTGACAGCAGGGCACACATTCAAGGTGTCAGAGGTGGCGATGGAGATCGCAGGAACCTGACAATCCTCTTCCTAGAGGGGCGAAATACACACGCTGGAAGGATCGTCGAGTGGGCTGGGTGGCAAGGCGTGGGAGAGATTGAAGACGAATTCGGCAATAAATTCAAGCCAGCCGATGGTTGGAGCGTGATCTACCCTGGGTTGGAGACGTGGGCCAACGATTTCCCTAAGCGAATCCCTCCGACGACAGGCGAGCCAGTTAAGGCAGTTCTGTACTTCGAACGGGTGCCCGCTACTTCAAAAAAACTCACCGTCACACTGCCCCTCGAGGGAGTTCAGCTTCGCTTCCAAGGGAAGCATGGCTGAACAATTCGGAGACGCGATGAACCCCGCACTCACCCGCCTGCAATCCATAACCCGGCGCAGCTTCCTCCAGGCTTCGTCGCTGGGGCTCGGCTCGCTGGCGCTCGCCGAACTCCGCGCCGATGTCCCCGGCATCAGCGCGGACAAGCCGCTCGCGCCGCGGGCGCCGCACTTCGCGCCCAAGGCCAAGCGCGTCATCTATCTGCACATGTCCGGGGCCCCGCCGCACCTCGACCTGCTCGACTACAAACCCGAACTCGTCAAGCACGATGGCGAGCCGTGCCCGGACATGTACCTCAAGGGCAAGCGATTCGCCTTCACCAGCGGCGTGCCCAAGCTGCTCGGCACTAAGCAACCGTTCAAACAACGCGGCCAGTCCGGCGTCTGGATGTCCGACGCGATCCCGGGCCTGCACGAGGTCGCGGACGATGTCACCGTCATCCGCTCGATGAAGACGGACGAATTCAACCACGCCCCGGCCGAACTGTTACTCTATACCGGTTTCGCGCGGCAGGGGCGGCCGAGCCTCGGCTGCTGGGCCACGTACGGGCTCGGCTCCGAATCGCAGAACCTGCCCGGGTTCGTCGTGCTCATCTCGAACGGCGTGCAGCCGAGCGGCGGGCAGGGTTGCTGGGGCAGCGGCTTCCTGCCCTCCGTGTTCCAGGGCGTGCAGTGCCGATCCAAGGGCGAGCCCGTGCTCTACCTCTCGGACCCCGCCGGCATGGACCGCGACATGCGGCGCACGAGCCTCGATGCACTCAAGGACCTGAACGAACTCCAGGGCAAGGAGATGGGCCATCCCGAGACGAACACCCGCATCTCGCAGTATGAACTCGCCTTCCGCATGCAGATGTCCGCGACCGACGTGATGGACATCGGCAAGGAACCGGTGAAGACGCTGGACGCCTACGGGGCGAAGCCGGGAGCCGGAAGTTTCGCGAACAACTGCCTGCTCGCGCGGCGGCTCGTCGAGAGCGGCGTGCGCTACGTGCAACTCTTCGACTGGGGCTGGGACTTCCACGGCACCGGTCCCGGCGAAGACATCCGCGACGGGCTCACGAAGAAGGGCACGGTCACGGCGAAGGCCGTGGGTGCGCTGATCAAGGACCTGAAGAACCGCGACATGCTGAAGGACACGCTCGTGATCTGGGGCGGCGAGTTCGGCCGCACGCCGTTCCGCGAAGGCCGCACCGCTGGCGGCAACGTGCTCGGCCGCGATCACTATCCCGATGTGTATTCGCTCATGCTCGCCGGCGGCGGCATCAAGGCCGGCCACACCCACGGTTCGTCCGATGAACTCGGGTTCAAGGTGGCGACGGACCAGGTTCACGTCCACGATTTGCAGGCGACCATCCTGCACTGCCTCGGCTTCGACCACACGAAACTGACGTATCGCTTCCAGGGCCGTGACTACCGCCTGACGGACGTTCACGGCAAGGTCGTGAAGGAAGTTCTGGCGTAATCCGTAAAACGATGTGAACGCCGCCACGGGAGCCGGAATGGGACACGCCATCGTTCAGGTTCGCGATCTGCACAAGTCCTTCACCCGCGGCAGCGAAACCATCGAAGTGCTCCAAGGGCTCACGCTCGACGTGGACGAAGGCGAGTTCCTCGCGCTCATGGGCCCGTCCGGCTCGGGCAAGACCACGCTGCTGAACCTGATCGCCGGGCTGGACCGCCCGACGGACGGCCGTATCGCCGTCGGCGAGAACGTGATTTCGGACATGTCCGAGAGCGAACTCGCCCGCTGGCGGACGCGGCACGTCGGGTTCGTGTTCCAGTTCTACTACCTGCTGCCGGTGCTCACAGCGTACGAGAACGTCGAGCTTCCGCTGTTGCTCCTGCCGCTCACCAAGCAGCAGCGGCGGAAGCAGGTCGAAACCGCACTCGATCTCGTGGGCCTCTCCAACCGCATGGACCACCGGCCCGGCCAGCTTTCCGGCGGGCAGCAGCAGCGTGTCGGCATCGCCCGCGCGATGGTGACCGACCCCACGCTCATCGTCGCGGACGAACCCACCGGCGACCTCGACACCAAAAGTGCGGACGAGATCCTCAATCTGATGGAAATCCTTCGCACGCAATTGAACAAAACGATCATCATGGTGACGCACGATCCGAAGGCCGCGGCGCGGGCACAACGCACGCTGCACCTCGAAAAAGGCGCCCTCGTGCTGGATACCGCTGCGGTCCCGAACTTCGTCGCCCCGCAAGCCTGACTTGTCCCGCATCGCCATCCGGGATAAACGAACATCATACGACCCGCTATTCCGCCAACCCCCGCGAGTCATGCCTGCCGCCACCGTACGACATCCCAAAGGCCCGTCCGAAGACTCGCCGCAGACCGCCGCCGCCCCCTTCGTGAAGGATTGGATCGAATCCTCGGTCGGCGGGAAGGTGCTGATGGCACTCACCGGCGCCGGGCTCGTCGGGTTCGTCGTCTTCCACATGATCGGCAACCTGAAGTTGCTCTCCGGCCCCGACGCGATCAACCACTACGCGTACTTCCTGAAGCACGACTTGGGCGCGCTCATCTGGATCGCCCGCGCCGGGTTGCTCGGCATTTTCGTGTTGCACATCGCGCTCGCCATCCGGTTGAAGATGATGTCCCGGGCGGCGCGACCGGTGGCCTATTCGAACCCGCGTACGGTACAGGCCACGGTGTTCTCCCGCACGATGTTGCAGACCGGCCTCGTGATCGGTCTGTTCACGCTGTTCCACCTCGCACACTTCACCTTTGCATGGGTGCAAGGTGTGGAACGCAACGGTGAATGGGTGAATTTCCTGAGCCTGAAGGATTCACACGGCCGGCACGACGTGTACGAGATGATGGTGGCCGGGTTCGCGAACGTGCCGATGGCGGTGCTGTACGTCGCGGCCCAAGTTGTTCTGTTCGTTCACCTGCGGCACGGCATCCAGAGCGCGTTCCAAACCTTGGGCCTGAAGAACGGCCGCTTCCGAAAATCGATCGACGCCCTCGGCTTCGCCATCGCACTGACCGTGTTGCTCGGGAACCTCGCGATCGTGCTGTCCGTGCAACTCGGATTCGTTGCCAGCCAGTACCGATAAAATGGTCCGGGAGGTGTGGCATGCCGATGCACGACTGGACCCGCGTCGATCCGAGAGAGTATTTCTCGTTTCACCTGTCTTGGCTTGCGTCGATCGCCGGCTCGCTGAATCGCGAAGGGCTGCCGGACACTCACTATGCGATGTCCGATCACGCGACGTCGCCGGTCCCTCGTTTTCGATTAGCTGTGAAGAAGGCCAGTGACGGGCAAATAGTTTCAATCATCGAGATCGTCTCCCCGAGCGACAAGGCGAAGCTACGCGACTTCTCGCTTCTGGTTGAAGACTTGATCCGGTTGCTTCGCCTTGGAATCCATCTGGTGGTCGTCGACCCGTTTCCCTCCAGAGGTGTGCATTCCCGGTTGTGGCGGGAATTCACAGGCACGGAGAGCGGTTCCACTCCGGAGAAGGCGGCCTCGTTTATGTCGTACCAAGTGGGTGGACGCGAACCCCACGCCTATGTGGACGAAGCGGCGTTCGGTAGCGATCTGCCCGAGATGCCTCTGTTCCTTTCAGAGGACAAGTGCGTCTCACTGCCGCTTGAAGAATCATACCGCACCGCATGGGACGGCTACCCGCTCCCGATTCGAAAACTGTTGGAGTCGCGATGAAGCTTGATTCGAAGGTGCCCGAGGGGCCGCTGGCCGAGAAGTGGAGCCGCTTCAAGGAGCATCAGCGGCTCATCAATCCGGCCAACAAGCGGAAGTACACGGTGCTGGTGGTCGGCAGCGGGTTGGCGGGCGGCGCGGCCGCGGCGACCCTCGCCGAACTCGGCTACAACGTGGCCTGCTTCTGCTACCAGGATTCGCCGCGCCGCGCTCACAGCATCGCGGCCCAAGGCGGCATCAACGCCGCCAAGAACTACCGCAACGACGGCGACTCCGTCCACCGGCTCTTCTACGACACCATCAAAGGCGGCGACTTCCGCTCCCGCGAAGCGAACGTGCACCGGCTTGCGGAAGAATCGGTCAACATCATCGACCAGTGCGTGGCCCAAGGCGTGCCGTTCGCCCGCGAATATGGCGGCCTGCTCGATACGCGGTCCTTCGGCGGAGCCCAGCTTCAGCGCACGTTCTACTGCCGCGGGCAAACCGGCCAGCAACTCCTTCTTGGTGCGTACCAAGCGCTCTCGCGGCAGATCGCGGCGGGCACCGTGAAGATGTTCCCGCGATGCGAACTGCTCGACATCGTGACCGTGGACGGCCGCGCCCGCGGCATCGTCACCCGGCACCTGGAAACGGGCAAGATCGAGTCCTTCGCCGGCGATGCGGTCGTGCTCGCCACCGGCGGCTACGGCAACGTCTACTTCCTCAGCACGAACGCGATCGGATGCAACGTCTCGGCCACGTTCCGCGCCTACAAGCGCGGTGCGGCCTTCGCCAACCCTTGCTACACGCAGATTCACCCGACGTGCATCCCCGTCACCGGCGATCACCAGTCGAAGCTCACGCTGATGAGCGAATCGCTGCGGAACGACGGCCGCGTATGGGTGCCGAAGAACAAGTCCGATTGCGGGAAGGCCGCGAAGGACGTGCCCGAGGCGGACCGCGATTACTTCCTCGAACGCAAGTACCCGAGCTACGGCAACCTCGCCCCGCGCGACATCGCGAGCCGCGCCGCGAAGGAGGCCTGCGACGACGGCCGCGGCGTCGGCCCCGGCGGACGCGGCGTGTATTTGGACTTCGCCGCCGCCATCCAGCGTCAGGGCGAGGACAAGATCCGCGACAAGTACGGCAACCTCTTCGACATGTACGAGCGCATCACCGCCGAGAACGCCTACAAGCAGCCGATGCGCATCTACCCCGCCGTCCACTACACGATGGGCGGACTGTGGGTGAACTACGAACTGATGTCGAACATCGACGGGCTGTTCGTCGGCGGTGAGGCGAACTTCTCCGACCACGGCGCGAACCGCCTCGGTGCCTCGGCACTGATGCAGGGCCTCGCGGACGGCTACTTCGTGCTCCCGTACACGCTCACGCACTGGCTTGCGGCCCAGAAGCCCGGCGGCATCGATACTTCGCACCCGGAGTTCAAGCGGATCGAAGGCGAAGCCACGGACAAGCTGAAGAAGATGCTCGCCATCAAGGGCAAGAAGACAGCCGTGGAACTGCACCGCGAACTCGGCCTCACGATGTGGGAGCACGTCGGCATGGCCCGCAGCAAGCAGAGCCTCGAGACCGCGATCCAGAAGATCGGCGAACTCCGCACCGAGTTCTGGAGCAACGTGAACGTTCCCGGCACGGACGCGGATCTGAACACGGCCTTGGAACGCGCCAACCGCGTGTCGGACTTCCTCGAGTTCGGCGAACTCCTGGCCCGCGACGCTCTGGCCCGCGAAGAATCCTGCGGCGGCCACTTCCGCACCGAGTACCAGACTCCGGACGGCGAAGCGAAACGCAACGACGCGGACTACTGCCACGTGGCCGCGTGGGAGTATCCCGGCAGCCCGGACAAAACGCCGATCCGCAATGTGGAACCGCTCATCTTCGAAGAGGTGAAACTCGCCGAACGCAGCTACAAGTGATCCGGCCACCGGCCACCGGCCAAGCAGACACACTCTTGGCCGCCAAGTGTCCGATGGCGAAAGGCGTTTGACGGCGTCGAACAGGAGTGTACAGTGGCGGCGAGCCGGGTTGAAGCGGCTGGGAACGAGTCCGAGACTCCCAGCCTCTTCAAAGCCAAGTGAATCACGGAATGTCCGGCAGCTTCGGGCCTTCGGCAGGTTTCTCCTCGGGCAGTTTGCCGCCTGGAAGCTTCGGAAGCGGTGTCGTGGACGGGTTGCTCGGGATCGACGGACTGCCCGAACCGGAACCGCTGCCGCGGACGCCCGTGATGCCCGCGCTTGGCTTCTCCAGATCGACGATCACTTCGTCCTTCCACTGGTCCTTGCCCGTGTTGCCGGCCTTGTCCACGCTGCGGATCCGCACGTGGAACTTCCACAGCGTCTCGTCCGGCACTTCCCACGTGTACGTGCCGACGTACCGCTTCTGGCCCACGCCGTCCGCCCGTTCCTGCCCCGGCGGCAGGCGGTACTTCACTTCTTTCCACGCGGGCGCGTCCTTGTCCACCGAGTACTCGAGCGTGATCGGGTCCGCCATGAGGTTCTGGTCGTTCGTCTCCCATGCGATTTCGACGAGCGGACCGCGGACGCCGCCGGGGATCACCCGCACGCCGGTGATCTTCACGAACGGCGCTTCCTGATCGAAGACGACGTAGAGCATCGGCGTGTCGTCTTTGCGAGGCGGATCGGCCTTCACGCCTGCGCCGCTCTCGGGGGCCACGAAGAAGCCGTAGAGACCGGCCTTGTCCGCCGTGTACTTCAGCGAGAGCGTCTTGCCCGTGTCCGCCGGCGGGTTGATCTCGAACTTCTTGTCGAACTTCCACGCCCCGGATTCATGTTGAACGAAGAGCGACACGGCCTTCACACCGGAGCGGCCCGCCTTCTGGATTGTGTAATCCACGGTGAACTCGGGCGTGCTCACATATTCGATGCGCGGCTTCGGCAGGTTGCTGTTGAGCACGCCGATCGGGTCGCGGGGCAGGTTGGCGACCGGCGGCCAATCGGAGCCGCCGCCCGCGGGCAGTTTCGGGAACGAGGCGCCGATGGCTTCGTTCCCCGGCACGCGAACGATCGCCGAACTGCCTTCGTTGCCCGCTTTGTCCTTGGCCGTGACGCGGACTTCGAGCGATTGCCCGGGCGCCAATTTCCAAGCGTAGCTGTCATTGGTCTTGAACTCGCGGTCTTCGACGCGTTTCCACTGCGTCCAACTCGGCAGTTTCGCTTCGAGCTTCACGTTGCGGAGGTCGAGGTTGTCGTCCTGTGCGTCCCACTTCACGCCGTTGCCCGTGGCCGCGATGCGCACGGTCGGCGGCGTGGTGTCGATCACGACGGCGAGCATCGGGGCGAGGTCGTCCGTGCGTCGGGGGCTCGTGTCGCCGCCCGCGTAGTGATACATCACGCTGAACTCGTATTCGCCGTCGCGATCAGCGGTGTATTTGAAGCCCTTGCGGCCGTTGCCGATGTCGTCGAGCCCGTTCACGGGCAACTTCACGCCTTCTTTCCATGCGGCGCGATTGAGCGACGAGAAAAGCTGCAGATGCGTGGGCTTGTTCTCGGACTGGTTGATGCGTTCGACGTTGACGGGGATGGAGAAGGTGCGGTGCGGCCAGTGATAGGCGTCTTGCGCGGCGGCGCGGGGCGCGGCGAAGCCGAGCGCACACGCGATGATCAGCAGTGCGGCCGAATGCCGTCGCACGCGCGCCTCCTTACGCTCCCCGCCGGCCGTCCTGGCCTCGGGGCGGAACATCACTCTGTCGAAAGATCGGCTGCGGAGGTTGCGGGGCTTGAGGAAAACGCGCGGGGGCGAAAATCCTCGCGTCGGAATGTGCCTTCGGATTTTGGCATCGGGAGGGCGAAGCCCTCGCGTTCCCGAGTTTGGCCGCTTGAATCCCGGCTACCGCTTCAAAGAATGCCCACAAGACACTTCGGCGGAGAAACTCATGATTGCCGCACTTCTGTTGTTCGTCGGCTTCGCCGACGAGCCGTCGTTCACCGCCCCGGGAGCGAAGTTGGAGAAACTCTGGGGCGAGGGATCGTTCACCGAGGGGCCCGTCGAAGGGCCGGACGGCACGATCCACTTCTCGGACATCGGCAACCGCATCATGCGGTTCGATCCGAAGACAGGGAAGACCACGGAGTTCCGCAACCCGAGCGGCCGGGCGAACGGGTTGAAGTTCGATCCGACGGGCCGGCTCATTGCCTGCGAGGGAGCGAACACCGGCGGAGGCCGTCGCATCAGCCGCACCGAGAAGGACGGCACCGTGAAGACGCTGGCGGACGCCTTCGGCGGCAAGAAGTTCAACTCGCCGAACGATCTCACGCTCGATGTCCACGGTCGCATCTACTTCACGGACCCGCGGTATCAAGGCAACGAACCGCTGGAACTGCAACGCGAATCCGTGTACCGCATCGACGCGGACGGCTCGGTGCATGAAGTCATCCAGGACGTGAAGAAGCCGAACGGCATCGCGATCGCGCCGGACGGCAGGACGCTCTATCTCGCACAGAGCGAACCCGCGAGCGGCGGCGGCACGCGAAAGCTGCTCGCCTTCGAACTCCACGAAAAGGACGGCACGGTCGGAGCGAAGAAGGAACTGCACGACTTCGGCAAGCAGCGCGGCATCGACGGCATGGCGATCGCCTCCGACGGTACGATCGTGGCCACGGCCGGAAGCAAGGAGACCGCGGGCATTTACTTCTTCAACCCCGAGGGCAAAAAGCTCGGCATGCTGCCCGTGCCCGAGGATCCGACCAACTGCTGCTTCGCCGGCGAGGGCAAGCGCACGCTGTACATCACGGCCGGCAAGTCGCTCTACCGTGTGACCCTCAACCTGAAAGGGAAGTGATGGCTCGCTTCATTGTGCTCGCGGCCTTGCTCCTCGGCGGTTGCAAGGAGGAGGCGAAGACCAACCCGGACCTCAAGGTGCCGGACGTGCCCGAGAGCGGCAGCAGCCAAGGCAAAGGCGACATGTCGAAGCTGAAGAGCAAGAAGTAATTCATTCCTCCGGCGGCTTCGTTCCGTGCTTGCTCCACCAGAGCAGTTGCCGGGCGAGGCCGTGCAGCAATTTCACCTCTTGCGGCGTGGGCTTGGCGCGACCGATCACATGCCGCATCGCATGCATCAGCCCGTCCTGCCGGGTGCCGAAGAGATAGCCCACGGCTTGAAACGCCTCCTGCAAATGGTTGAACATTCGCTCCTGGTCCGCGAACGGGGCGATGCCGAACTCGGGGCCGTTCTGCGGGATCGTGGACAGGGACAACTCGTAGCAGCAGATCGCGACCGCCTGGGCCAGGTTCAACGCCCGGGCCGCGGGATCGACCGGGATGTGGATCAAGCCGTGGCACCGCGTGATCTCGTCGTTCGAGAGGCCGTGCGGCTCGGGGCCGAACACGAGTGCGACCGGGCCGGATGCGGAAGCCGCAACCAGTTCCGGCAGCTTCTCGCGCGGCGGCCCGGTGAATGTCCGGCGGAAGATGCCGTCCGCCAAGCCCGACGTGGCGAGCACGTACGCGCAGTCGGCCACCGCGTCGCCGAGGTCGGGCACCACGCGGGCGGCGTCCAGCACGTCGAGCCCGTGCGTGGCCATGCGGCGCGCTTCGAGTTCGCCTGTGTTCGTGATCGGATCGACGAGCACGAGATCGGTGAGACCGAAGTTCTTCATGACGCGGGCCGCCGCCCCGAGGTTCCCGGGGTAGTGCGTCCGCACCAGCACGATGCGGCAGTTCATGCCGGTCAGATGCCTTTCGTCATGTCGTTGATCGGGTTGATGTACCTCTTCGTGGCGATGCTGAAGATCGCGAGGATGATGAGGACCGCGACCATCGCGTAGACGAGCCAGCTGGTGAAGCGGGCCGCGTCCTTGAGCCGTCGCGAAGCTTCCTCGAGGTAGCTCTTCGCGAGTTTCTCCATCAATTCGGACATGTTCCCGGACACTTCGCCGACTTCGACCATGTCCTTGAATTCCTCGGGGAACGGCGCCCCGCACCCGGCCACGGCTTCATGGATCTCGCCGCCTTTCTTCACCACCGCCACGGCGGCGCTCTCCCGGGCGATGAACGCGGAGTTGGACGTGGCGCGGAAGCAGTACTTCACCACCTTCTCGGTGCGGAGCGCGGCTTCGTGCGTCATGAGCAGCGCGATGCAGAAACGGTGCATGGCGAAGTTCAGCATCGCCGGCCCCCACGCGGGCACGATCAGCAGGAAACCTTCGATGCGGGCCCGCCACTGCACGCTGTTCGCCGAGAGTTTCAGGAACGCGAGGATGCCGCCGACGAGCCCGAAACAGACCACGAGGAACGTGACCGCGCCGGCGGTGCCGGTGAGCCCGAGCCCGAGCGGATCCAGCCCGCTGCCGAGCAACCCGAGGATGAAGATGAGCGCCGAGATGATGAACACCGCGGCGATGAACATGATCGCGGGGTACGCCATCTGGCTGCGGAAATCCCGCTGCACCTTGAGCGTGGTCTCGTAGTAGTCCGCGAGTTCGGAGAACGTGTCTTCGAGGCGGCCGCTCTGTTCGCCGATCGCGACCAGTTCCACGAACAGCGGCGGGAAGCGGTCGCGGTGTTCGGCGAGCGAGTCTTCCAGGGAGTCGCCCTTGGACAGCTTCGCGGCGATGTCCGCGGCGACGGCCCGCAGCGCCCGCGGTCCGGACTTCGCCTGCTGCCTGAAGACCTTCACCGGGTCCAGCCCCGCGCCGAGGCTGTGCTTGAGCGTGCGGCACCACGCGACCAGCGCCGGGAGCGGACATTTCGACGACGAGAACAGCATGGGAACTCCGAACCCGCTTGCGGGTTCGCGATTCGGTCGAGAACAGCCACGCGAATCCGCAAGCGGCGGTACACTTGGTATACCCGAACTCCGGGCGAGCCGGAATCCCCATGACGCACGATCCGCGTTACCTCGCCGGCATCGCACACTTCAACCGGGGCGAGTATTTCGACGCGCACGAAGTGTGGGAAGACCTCTGGATGGAGTGCCCGGCCGCGGAACGTCGGTTCTTTCAATCCTTGATTCAGGCCGCAGTCGCCCTTTACCATTGGGAGCGGGGCAACTCCGCCGGCGCGGATCGCCTCTTCCACTCGGGCCGCCGCTACATGGAACCGTACCGCCCGCTCTACTTCGGGCTCGATGTCGCGAAGTTCTGGGCGGATGTGGAACGCGGCTTCGCCGGTGAACGCCCCGTGATCGCCCTCCGAGACCCGCCATGAACGACGACCTTGCCGCACTCGCCGCCTTCAACGGTCAGGTACGGCTGTTCCCGCTGCCGAACCTCGTGCTCTTCCCGCACGTGGTGCAAGGGCTGCACATCTTCGAGCCGCGCTACCGACAGTTGTTCACCGATGCGCTGAAAGGCGACAAGCTCATTGCGCTTGTGATGCTGCAGCCGGGTTGGCAAGACGAGTACGACGCGAAGCCGGAGATCGAACCGGTGGCGTGCCTCGGCCGCATCGGCTGGCATGAGCAACTGCCGGACGGCCGCTTCAACCTCCGCCTGCGCGGCCTCGCCCGCGTCGGCCTCACCGAGGAACTTCCCACGGATCGGCTCTACCGCATGGCCCGGGCCGAACTCATCCCGGACGTGGTGCCCGCGGAGTTGCCTCGCTTGAAGGCGTTGCGAAAGCAACTCGCGGACGCCGTGCTGCCCCGCTTCGCTGGCGACGGCGGCGCGTTCCAGCAACTGCACGAACTTTTCGCCGGCGACGAACCGCTCGGCGGCCTCTGCGACATCCTCGCGTACGCCCTGCCGCTCGCGCTGGAGATGAAGCAAGCGTTGCTCGCCGAGCCGCACGTGGACCTGCGTGCGGAAATCATGATCCAGGCGCTCCGCGTCTCCGCCGCCCGCGCGGAACGCACCTTCCCCCCGGCCTTCAGCAACAACTGATGCGAGCCCGCCATGCCGACCCGCCGCGATTTGTTCCACACCGTGCTCGCCACCGCATGCGTTCCGCGTCCGGGCTTCGCGGAGGAGGACACGTGCGATCTGCTCATTCGCGGCGGCCGCGTCGTGGACGGCACCGGCAATCC
>JAXMBB010000047.1:0-26438 GCA_046350135.1 Gemmataceae bacterium | reverse complement strand
GGGGGAGGGGTTCTTCCTTGTCGAGGATCAACCCTTCAACCAATTCCTGGCGAAGCGTGAGGTTTGGTTGTTCCTCCACCCAGCGCTTCATGGTGAACTGGTAGAGTTTCTTGTCGCACTGGGCGCGGGGCGAGTGCATTGCCGGGCCCTTGCTCGCGTTCAGCATGCGGAACTGGATGCCGCTCGCGTCCGTGCATCTGCCCATGACGCCGCCGAGCGCGTCGATCTCGCGGACGATCTGCCCTTTGGCGACTCCGCCGATGGCGGGGTTGCAACTCATCTGGGCCACGGCATCCGCATTCATGGTCAGGAGGCACGTCTTGGCGCCGAGCCGCGCCGCCGCCATGGCCGCCTCGACACCCGCGTGCCCGGCCCCGACGACGATCACATCGAACGAGAATGAGAGTGATGACATCGAATTGAGCATATCAGTTCACTCGCCGCCCTTCTCGCGATCGAGCAACTTCCGCTTCCGCTGCACCCCCCAGCGGTAGCCGGTGAGCGTGCCGTCGCGGCCGACCACGCGGTGGCACGGGATCACGAGCGACGCGGGGTTCGTGGCACAGGCCCGCGCCACGGCCCGCACGCTCTTCGGCGTGCCAAGCGCGGCCGCCACTTCGGAATAACTGCGCGTCTCGCCGTACGGGATGCGACGAAGCTCTTCCCACACGCGCCGCTGGAACGCGGTCGCCCGCACATCCAGAGGCAGGTCGAGGTGCGGAAGTTCGCCCGCGATGTGGGCCACGAGCGCGGTGAGCCACCGTTCCAGCCCGGACGCGTCTCGCGAAATTGCGGCTTCGGGAAACTCCGCGTCCAACGCGGCTCGCAACTCGGCGTCCGTATCCGCGAGGAACACGGCGGCGATGCCGCGATCCGTGGCCGCCAGCAGGATTCGGCCCAAGTCGCACCCCGCGGTGGCGAAGCGGATGCCGACCGCCGTCGCACCATCGCGGTATTCACCCGGCGTCATGCCGAGTTGTTCCGCGCTTTTCTCGTACAAGCGACTGGAGGAACCGTACCCGGATTGGATCATGGCACTGGTCACGGTGCGGCCCTCTTTCAAGCGGCCCTTGAGGCGGTCCAACCGGCAGGCATCGGCGTATTGCCGCGGCGTGACGCCGACGATGCGTTTGAAGACGCGTTGCAGATGGGCGGCGCTCATGCCCGAGCGTCGTCCGAGTTCCGTAAGCGGCAGCGGCCCGTCCAGATTCTTCTGGATGAAGTCGCATACCTCCGCGATGATCGGAACGCTGCCATCATCCGGCGGCATCGTCGGCCCTCCGCGGATACGATAGATGTGCCGCGGCCCGACGGGCTATCCGATTCTTGCGCGGAGATCCGCCATGTTCCGCCTCGTCATGCTCTCCGCTGCCGCACTCGCGTTTCACACATCCGCCGCGGAGCCGAAGTCACTCGCCGAATCCGTCACGTTCTACGCCTCGTTCGACGAGGAAGTCCGTGCCGACTTCGCCAAAGGCCAGAAGACGCTGGACACGCGTTTCAACCATCCCGTGGAGAAGAACCAATTCGTGGTCGAGAAAGGCCACGATCAGAAGTTGTTCCGCATCGTGAAGGGTCGCGGAGTGGCCGGCGGCGCGTTCACGGCCATCGGCACGCTGCCACGGAACGGCCGCGTGTTCTTCCCCGCCAAGGACAACATCGCGTTCAAGCCGGGCGGCTGGAGCGGAAGCCTTTCCCTCTGGTGCCGCACCGACCCCGACGTGCTGATTGAATCGAAGTTCTGCGATCCGGTGCAGATCACGCAGAAGGGCGCGAACAACGGCGGTCTCTGGTTCGATTTCAACGATGCCAAGCCGCGCGACCTGCGGCATGGCGCGTTCACCCTGGTGCCCGAAGGGAAAAAGGGCGTGGGTGAAGACGACCCGAATGCGCCGATGGTCCGCGTGCCGAAGATCGGCTGGAAGGCGGACGACTGGCACCATGTCGTGCTGACGTGGGAGAATCTCGACACGGGCAAGGCGAACGCCCGTACCGCGCTCTACATCGACGGCAAACTCATCGGCGAAGTGAAGGACCGTGCCATCGCGATGGGCTGGGATATCGAGAAGGCCGGCATCTACTTCTCGATCAACTACATCGGCCTCTTGGACGAGTTTGCGATCTTCGACCGCGCGTTGAACGCGGACGAAGTGAAGAGCCTGCATGCCAAACCGGGCTTGCTGTCCGGATTGAAATCGAAGTGACGGGAGAACCATGCGGCCGTTCGCGATCCTGCTGTTGCTCGCTTCTCCGGCTCTCGCGGAGCCGACGCCGCGCGAACGCGCCGACTTGGTGCTGCGCACCCGTGCCATTCTCAAGAAACACTGTGCGGAGTGCCACAAACCCGGCGGCGAATCATTCGACATTCTCGACCACGGCCTGCTGACCGGCATCCACCCGGTGCCGTTCGCGAAGAAGGGCGGCCGGTCGCAGATCATCGAGTTTCTGGAAGACGGCTCGATGCCGCCGGCGGGGAAGCCGCGACCGTCCATGGAAGACATCGGCGTGCTCAAAGCGTGGATCGCGGCGGAGACTCCGGCGTTCCCGCGGGCCTTCAACGATGCGATGGTCGCGACCGCGGTGGAAGCCGATTGGCGGAATCGCAAGCCGGCGGAGAACTACCGCTATGTGTCGTTCGCGAACCTGATCGACGGCGAGACCGGCCTTGTCGGGCTGCGGGAACAGGAATCGAAGCTTCGCGCGGCCCTGCAATCCGCGACCAGTGCCAAGCGGCCGGTCGAACTCGAACCCGTGGACTCGCCGGCGTCGTGCACGCCTGGACGTGCACAAGCTGGCTGGACCGAACCGGACCGCTTCGAGGAGATCAATGTGAACGGAGCGGCCGGCGCGTCAGCCGAGTTCCTCGCAATGGACCTGATCCAACTCGAGTACCCGTTCCCGTCGAGCGACCCCGCGCGGTTCGCGAAACTTCTGCCGAAGAGTCGGTTCTCGCCGGCGGTTGCGATCCTCCGTGGCGATTGGCTCACGGAAGCCCTCGGTCCCGGTTCGCCTCTCGCCACGGACCTCCGCGCGATGGCGGAACTCGCGGAAGCGATGCCGAACGATGAGGTTCTCGGCCCGAAACTTCCGACCACGGCGATCGCGGCTCCTTCGGCCAAGGGCATCGACCCGCCGTTGACCTCCTGGTACTCGAATGTGCGATCGGGGCCGCTGGATCTCCAGTTCGGCATAAAGGACCAGAAGCCGCCTTATGCGGTGAAGGAGAACGGCTCGTTCACGCTGGAAGCGCTCGCCGCTGATCGCACGGCACGGGCGGTTCTCTTCAACGTGCTCGCGGACGGCACGGTTCGCCTCCACACGCGAATGGATGTCGTTGAAGAAGGGCGAGCCCTACCCGTTTCCGATCAAAGTGGCCGCGTACGGCGGCATCGCCGACCCGCGAGAGTTCTTCATCCTGTTCGCCTCGGACACCGAGTTGCCCAAGTTCACGGTCGTCCGCAGCACGCACTTTCAGGACTTCACCAAGAAAGATCACGCGCCGATCTGGCGCATCGTGGTGGACCACACGGCAAAGCAGGATCTGTCCCGCACATCGTCCCGGCCATCGAGGTCCGGTGACGAAGAAGGAAATGCCCGGCGGCGTGTTCTCACCCGTCGGGTGTTTCGGCTCTGCTTTTCCGGCATCCGGAAGAATTCAGTTTGAAGGCGGGGGCGTCACCTCGGCGGATCGGGCAACGGCTCCACCACGAGGAACAGGAGCATGTTGCGGCCAGCGACGCACATCCCACTGGCCTTGAATGGCAGTTTCTCCAGCGGAAACCGTCCTCCGCTTGATGGTCAGCACAGAATCCGCGGGGGCTTTCGCGAGCAAGTCGTCGATGAGCTTGAGGAACTCGTCCGCCCGTTGCTCAGGTCCGGGAACGGCGGGCTGAGGAAGAGATTGACCGGAGCCGTGCCCGCGGGGATCCACCGTTCCGCCCAGCGGTACACATCCGCACGGAGCACCTGCACCTGCTTCGCGATGCCGAACTGGTCCGCATACTTTTGGATGGCCGCGGCTTGTTTCGAGTCGGCTTCGATGAATCGCGTCGAACTCGCGCCACGGCTCACGGCTTCGAGCCCGACCACGCCGGTTCCGGCGAACACGTCGTAAAACACGCGGCCGGGCACGGCATTGCCCAAAATGCTGAACAAGGCCTCTCGCACCATCTGCGGTGTCGGCCGCATGCCGGGATGCACCACACAGTTGATTTTTCGGCCCCGCAGGCTCCCGGCCACGATGCGGATTTGCGTTCGATCGGACATATGCCCATTCTAACGGGTTTGCATCGGCGGATCGCTTTCCTCGCGAAGTTCGGCCGTACTGCCTTTGGCGAACACGTCCTCATTGCAAATCCAGCCGCCACCACGACAGCAGCAAGAAGCATGTCCCGAATCCTAGCAGTGCCAGGCACGCGGTGCCCACGGCAGCGGCGTCCGGCTGCGGGTTGCCGAGCAGTTGCGAATACGCGTCCAAGGCCCAAGCGTGGGGCGTGGCCAGGCTGATCCGCTTCATCGATTCCGGCATCAGATCCCGCGGCATCAGCGAGCCGCTCAACCCTCCGAGCACCAGCACCAGCAGCGTGCCGTACACTGCGACTTGAGTCTCGGAGCGGGCGACGCTCGCCACCAGCATCGCGAGCCCGACCGCGGCGTAGGACGTGCATGCCGCCACCGCGAGCAGCCACAGCGGTTCCGTTCCCCAACTCATGCCGAACACGACTTTCCCCGCCGCGAGCAGGAACAGGCCTTGGAACAGGGACACGGCGAGGCACGGCAGCAACTTCCCGAGCAGGATCTGCGCTCGCGTGAGCGGCGCGACGCGGAGTCGGGCCAGCGTGCCGTGCTTCCGCTCCGCGACGAACAGCCACCCCGTCGTGAGCACGAGGAAGAAGGCGAACATCACTGTGTAAGACGGCACGAGAATCTGGTATCTCACGGCACCGCGATTCAGGAAGCCGCTGCCGTCGGCGTTGCGGTACTCGTCCACGTTGCCGGGATTCGCCGAACGATCGCGGTCCTTGTTCAGCCCCGCCCACGTCTTCGACTTGAAGTCGTAGTTCGAGAGCAGTTCCTGCACGCCGACTCGTACCCGCGGGCCGACTTCCTGCCGTACGGCCGGCGTCATCACTTCTCCGAACGAAATCTCCTTGCCGACGCGGGCCATCATCTTCGGGTTCCGGAGCGCCTGACTCATCACCTCCTTGAACTCCTTGGAGCGGTTCGCGATGGTCGCGGAATCGCGGAAGCCGACGGCCTTGAGCATCATCGCCGCGAACTCCGGATCGCGGAGCAGGGCGTCGAGGAGTTTCTGGACCACGGGGTCGAGCTGCTCCAGCACGGGAGGCGGCAGAGGCTTCGCGTTCTTCAGTTTCTCCGCCAGCGATTCCATGAACTCGTCATCGCCGACGCGCTCGAAGGCCCGGCCGATCATCCACGGGATGAGCACGCGCAGCAGCGTGACCTGCGCGACCTGCTCGATGGTGTTGGCCGTGACCGGCTGCGTCCCGTCCTTCAGCAGCGTGAGGCCGACTTCGTTGATCCGAACACCGTCGCGGTCGAAGGGATTGATCGGCGGGGGCGTCGCGTGGGTCAGGAACGAGCAACGGTTCATGCGCTCGGAGAAGTCCGGCTCGAAGATGATGACGGCGGCCCGCTGATTGCGGGCCATGAGTCGTTCGGCCTCGGCCAAGTCGGGAATGATCTCGAGGCGGATGCCGGCGGTCGCCGTGAGGTCGTCCATCACGACTCGGGACCACGGTTGGTTCGGAAATCCCTCGTGCTTCGGGAGCCCCCGGTCGAGGTTGACCACCGAGATGCGGAGGCGGTCGTCCGGCTTCTGGCCGAAGCCTTCGCCCAACGCCAGCCCGAGGACCAGCACGAGCAGCAATGGCATGACGAGGAGAATGACGGCCGACCGCGAATCGCGGAGCAGCAGGCGGAGATCCTTCGCGGCGAGCGTGAGAACGGGCATTCAATGAGTTTACGTGGGTTGCAATTGACGCGTCCGGATTCCGCGGGGTAACTTCCCGTCCGATGATGCTCAATCGCGCCGCCCTGCTGGACGAGGCCGCCGCGCCGGACGAAATCCGGTGGGACGATTCGCCGTGCCCGTTGTGCGAAGCGGATGCAGCCTCGCTGGTTCTCGAAGCTCCGGATGCGACGCCCGCCGAGGCCCCCGGCAAGTGGTTCGCCGTGGTGCGGTGCGAGCGGTGCGGCACCACATACACGAATCCGCGGCCGTCCCCCGAGTGCATCGGCCGCTTCTACCCTGTCGATTACCGCCCGCATCGCCGCCCGCGCAAGATGGAAGCGAGCCGCCCGGCGCGACCTGTCTGGTCGCGGCTATTCGGCCGCCCGTGCAACGAACGCCGCGGCACGCTCCCGTGGCACGGCCTCGGCCGGCTCCTCGATTTCGGCTGCGGCGGCGGCTCCTTCCTGAAACGCATGGCGGACCAAGGCTGGAACGTCACCGGGCTTGACGCCGCGGTCGGCGCCGTGCGCGAAGTGCAGGATGAACTCGGCCTGAACGCGATGGTCGGCTCGCTGCCGCACCCCGATTTGCGCCCCGGCAGTTTCGACGTCGTCACCATGTGGCACTCGCTGGAGCACGTCCACCAGCCGCTCGATATCCTCCGCGAAGCCCACCGCCTGCTCGTGCCCGGCGGCAAACTCGTGGTGGCCACGCCGAACATCGAGAGCCTGCCGTATTACTGGTTCGGGCAGTCGTGGTTCGGATTGGACCTGCCGCGGCACCTCACGCACTTCACGCCGAAGAGCCTGCGCGAGATGCTCGAAACATCAGGATTCGTTGTGGACCAGGTTCGAATGCTGCGACACGCGGATTGGCTGCGCTCGAGCGCCAAGCTCGCGGTGAAGCAGGGACGCGGTGGATTGTTCGCCAATCTCCTGCGGTTCAAGCCGCTGGCCAAAGTCGCGGCGTGGGCCTGCTACGCCACGGGAATGAGCGACTGCATGATGGTCATGGCCCATCGTCCGGAATAACCCGTCTCCATGCCTCCGCTCGTCTCTCTCGTGCCAGTCGCGTTCGCGGCGTGGTGGTGCTTGATCATGTGGGTCGTGTCGCGCGTGTGCGGTTGGCACGCGCTGGCCCGGCATTACCGTGCTGAGAACGCGTTCCACGGCAAACGGCGGCGATTCTCCAGTGTTAAGGTGGGGTCGGGGAACTACAGCGGCTGCGTCACGCTCGGTGCGAACTCGGACGGCCTGTTTCTTGCGGTGATCTTCCTGTTCCGCATCGGGCATCCGCCGCTCTTCATTCCGTGGGCGGATCTGAAACCGCGGATCAAGAAGATGTGGATCTTCGGCGAGTGGCTCGTGTTCGAGGTGAAGCAGGCGCCGAATGTTCAGCTGAGTTTCGCGATGGCCGTGGCCAGGAAACTGGCCGCAGATGCGAACCACGCTTGGGACGCCGCGGGGCTCGAAGTAAGATGACAGCGGGAGGGCCGGCCATGTTGCGTTGCTTCCTGTTCGCTCCGGTCGTGGCCGTGCTCGGGGTTCTGCTGCTTCTGCCCGGGGAATCGCCGGCCCAGCCCAAGGCCGCCGCCCCGGCCAAGCCCGAGGACGAACTCGTCAACAAGGTTCGCGATACGATCAAGCGCGGCGTCACCTTTCTCAAGAACAGCACCGACAAGCAATCCGGCAACTGGGAAGGCATCGTTCTCCAATTCTTGGCGGACATGGAAGGCGGTTCCACGGCACTCGTCGTGCTCGCGCTTCTGAACTGTGGCGAGAAGCCGGACGATCCGCAGATGGCGAGGGCGCTCGATTACCTCGCGAGTCTTCCCGCGAGGAAGACGTATGTCGTCGGCTTGCAGAACATGGTCTTCGCCGAGGCGCGCCGCCCGAAGGATCTCGCGATCATCCAGCGGAACGCGGATTGGCTCATCGAAAAGGCGCTCGGCTACCAGAACGGCGCCGGCACGCTCAACGGCTGGAGTTACCCCGGGAACACGCTGCCGGACAACTCCAACACGCAGTACGCGTTGCTCGGGCTCTACGCCGCGAAGCAGGCGGGCGCGAAGATTGAAGACCGGCACTGGAAGGCGATCCAGGAGTATTACACCCGCACGCAGGCGCAGAGCGGCTTCTGGCGTTATCACAACAGCACGCTGCAAGGCGGGAATGATTCCGCGAGCTTCACCATGAGCGTGGCCGGCGTGTGCGGCCTTGTGATCGCAGGCATGGGATTGGATCAAAGCGAGCAGCAACTCGACCTCGCCACCGGCGTCGCGGCCAACTGCGGCGTATACGCCGAGGACGGCGCCCTCGCCCGCGGCATGAACTGGGTCGCCTCCAAATTCGCGTTCAACCAAGGCAAATCGAACGCCTACAACATCTACGGCATCGAGCGTCTCGGGCGGCTCTCCGGCCAACGATTCATCGGCAAGTACGACTGGTACCGCGAGGGCTGCGTTTACCTCATCAGCAAGCAGGAGCCGAGCGGTGCCATCAAGGTGGGTGCGGGCATCGACGGCTCCGAGATCCTCTCCACCGCCTTCTGTCTGCTCTTTCTTTCGAAGGGCCGGACGCCGGTGCTCATCAGCAAGTTCGCGTGGGGCGACTACCGCGACGCCGGAGGCGGCACGTTCCGCGAAGTCAGCGTCGGAACGAAGGGCGAGGTGAACTGGAACCGCAAGCACAACGACACGCGGCATCTGGTCGACTTCGCCAGCCGCGAGTTGTTCAAGGGCGTGCCCCTGTCGTGGCAGGTGTACGACATGCGGCGGCAGAACATCGAGACGGATGAAAAGCTGCTGGAAGAAGTGGGCGTGCTCTTGCAATCGCCGGTGCTCTACCTGAACGGCCACGGGAAGATGCCGTTCGTCGGCCAGCCGGGCGAGTTGCTCAGCGTGCCGGAGAAGATCCTGCAGAAATACGTGGATGAAGGCGGCTTCCTGCTCGCGGAAGCCTGCTGCGGCGACGAGGAGTTCACCGCCTCGTTCCGCCTGCTCATGAAACGGATCTTCCCGAAGAACGACTTGCGCCGCCTGCCCGAGTCGCACGCCATCTGGACTTCGTTCTACAAGGATGAAGGCTTGGCCCAGTTCGCCGGGCTCGAAGGGATGGAGAAGGGCTGCCGCACGGTGGCCGTGTTCAGCCCGAAGCCGCTGGCCGGATATTGGGAAGAGCAGCGGTTCATGCCGAAGCCGGGCAAAGCGCCCGCGAAACCCGGCGACCCGAACCACCGCGGCGAGATGAGCTACAAGCTCGCCGGCAACGTGATCGCATACGCCACCGGCCTCGAACTGCCGAAGCCGAAGCTCACCACCACGAAGATCTTCGACCCGAAATCCGACACGGGGCCGACCCGCGGCGTGTTCATGGTCGCGCAACTGCAGACGGTCGGCGGCGACGCCGATCCCGCACCGGCCGCGATGCGGAACCTCATGAGCCATCTCCGCGAGAAGACGGGGCTCGACGTTTCACTGAAAAAGCTCGAGCCGCCGCCGTTCCCCGGCGACGACCGCCTCTTCAACTACAAGTTCATGTACCTGCACGGTCGCAAGCCGTTCACGCTCGAAGCCGAAGGCGTGGAAAGCATCAAGTCGAATCTGCAGACCGGCGGGCTGCTGTTCGCGGACGCCGGGTGCAACGGCTACGATTCGTGGAAGAAGTTCGACGAATCGTTCCGCGCGAACTGCAAGAAGCTGTTTCCGGACAGCCCGCTGCAAGTGATTCCCGCGAACGATCCACTGCTCTCCGCCAAGATGAACGGCGCGGCGATCGGCACGGTGCGCTGCCGTCGCGAGCGGCCGGACGGCAAGGGCCCGGAAGCCGAGATGCGCGGCTATGCCCCGTACCTGGAAGGCGTGAAGGTGGATGGCCGCTGGGTGATCGTGTACAGCAAATACGACATCGGTTGTGCCCTGGAAGGGCACAAGGCCTCCGACTGCATGGGCCACGATCGCGAGAGCGCGCTGAAACTCGGCTCCGCGGTGGTGCTGTATTCGCTGAAGCGGTAAACCACTCCGGACCAAGAGATACCCTCATGAAATCCCTGATCGCCTTCCTGTTGCTGGCCGCATCCGCCGCCGCGGCCGATCCGATTCGGCATTCGTTTCTCGCGGCCGGCAACGAGACCTTCATCCTGGACGAATCCGGGAAGACGGTGTGGACGCATCCGCAGTCGTCGCGCGACGGCTGGGTGCTGGAGAACGGCAACGTGCTGCTCGCGCTCTCCAAGAGCAAGCAGCACCCTGGCGGGGCCGTCGTCGAATTGGATCGCAAGGGCAAGGTGCTGTTCGAGCACAAGGGCACGCAGTCGGAGGTGAATACGGTTCAGCCGCTGGCGGACGGCGCGGTGCTGTTCACCGAGGCCGGCGCGAAGCCGCGCATCCTCGAAGTGAATCGCGAAGGCAAATTGATTGCGGAGGTGACGATCACGGCCCAGACCAAGGACCACCACCTGCAAACCCGCATGACCCGCAAGCTGCCGAACGGCAACTACCTCGTGCCGCAACTGCTGGACAAAGTGGTTCGCGAGTACGATCCGAAGGGCAAGATCGTGTGGGAAGCGAAGACGCCGCACTGGCCGTTCACCGCGATCCGCCTGCCGGACGGCCACACGCTGATCGGATGCACGCTCGGCAACTTGGTCATCGAAGTGGACAAGGACGGCAAGGAGGTGTGGCGCGTGACCAACGACGACCTGCCCGGCAAGCCGATCAACGACGCGTGCGGCGTGCAGCGGCTCGCCAACGGCAACACCGTGATCACCAGCCACCATGCCACCGCCGGGCAGGTGAAGCTGACCGAAATCACCCGCGAGAAGAAGATCGTCTGGACGCACACCGACGATCGCAAAGGCGGCATCCACCACTTCCAAATCCTGGATGCGGCCGGCAAGCCTGAGAAGAATCCGCTCCGTTGAGGTGTCCTTACGGCTTGCCGGGTTGCGTCTTAATCCGGGACTTGAACTTGCGGAGTGCTTCTCGGAACTTCTCGGTGTCTACGGGGGCGCGAGCCTTCGGTGAGATTGATGTGACAAGACCATCCGGATCCAGCTTGATTTCCCATTCTGGAAACGGCCCCCTTAGGTATCCGCCTCCAGTGATCACTACTTCGATAGGAGAGTCGGCGGCCGTCTCGGTTCGTGGATCTTGAACACGCGGCGAGGGCTGCGTGTGCCCGGCGAGGAAACACAGCAGAATTCCTGTTCCCGACACGATGTATCGCGTTGCATGCATGCAAGTACAACGACGTGCTGCGAGAGTCGTTGGCAATCACGCCGTGGCGTGTATGAGGCCGCGGATGTAGCCGAAGGCGAAGAGGCGGCCGAGCATCGTGTAGCCGGGGTCGCCGTCGCCTTCGCCGAAGAGTTGCGGCACGTGGTCCGGGCGCATCGGGCCGGTGAAGCCGATGTCGCGGTAAGCCCGCATCGCGGCGGCCATGTCCGTCGGGCCGTTGTCGTGGAACGTCTCGGCGAAGGACTCGCGTGTGCCGCGTACATCGCGGAAATGCACATATTTGATGTGCGGCCCGAGGCGGCGGATCGTGGCCGGGATGTCCACGTTCATCGCCGCGAACGTGCCTTGGCAGAAACAAATCGCGTTCGACTTGCTCGGTGCAAGTCGCACCAACTTCTCGAAGCCTTCGACCGAATGCATGATCCGCGGCTTGCCGAGAAGCACGGGCAGCGGCGGATCGTCCGGGTGCATCGTCAGCGTGACGCCACATTCTTCCGCGACCGGAAGCAGTCCGTTCAGCAATCGTTCGAGATTGTCCCACAGTTTGGCGGGTGTCAGGGCGCGGGCCAGTTCTTCGGTTCGCGCATCCGCCGGTTTGTACCCGAGCCGCACGGCCGCGTCGGCTTCGGCCAAGTCGAACACGGTGACCTTGGCCCCGCCGCGTTCCGGGGCGTCGAGTCGCGTCCGCACCCAGTCCGTGCCCGCCATGAAGTTGTAACAGAGCAAGCGAATATCCAACTCGGCCATCTGGCGGACCAACTTCTTCAGCAACTCCAATTCGCGACCGTCGTCGATTCCGAGCTTGATGTTCTCGATCGGCAGGTAGCCTTCCACCACGGACAAGTCCAGCCCGAACGATGCGATGCGTTCCTTCGCCGCCCGCAGCACGGCGATGTCTTCACCCGGGTAGCGGTGCGTGAGGTCGGTGACGCCGCACTGTGCCGCCAGCGTCAGATTCTCATCGGAAATGGGCGTGAGTACGGTTCCCAAACGCATGGCCGAAACCTCATTGGCGTGCCGAGTCGCTTCCGGTACGATAGGGTTCCTGCCGGTTTCCGCTCGTCCGTTCGGGTGAATTGATGCGCCGTGTGCTTGTTCTCTCCATGCTGGCATGTTGCGTCGGTCCCGCTTCGGCTGCGGAGCCGGATGCCGCTGCAATCGCGTACTTCGAGAAGAACGTGCGGCCGCTCTTGGTCGAACACTGCCACAGTTGCCACTCGGCGAAAGCGAACAAGACCAAGGGCGGGCTCGCGTTGGATAGCCGCGAGGCGATTCTCGCGGGCGGAGAGAAAGGGCCGGCCGTCGACCCCGGCAAGCCCGAGAAGAGCCTGTTGATCGCGGCGGTGAAGGCGGCGGACGGCGAGCAGATGCCACCGAAGAAGCGTCTCACGGCGCAACAGATCGCCGTGCTGGAGAAGTGGATTCGCGACGGGGCCGCGTTTCCGCAAGGGGCGAAGGCCGCGGCCGCGACCGCAACCGATCCGACATCCGCCGAGGCCCGCGGGTTCTGGTCCTTCCAGCCGCTCAAGACGCACGCCGCGCCCGCGGTTCGGAATGCGAATTGGCCGAAGAAGCCGATCGATGCGTTCATCCTGGCTGCGATGGAGCAGCGAAAGCTCTCGCCGTCCGCACACGCGGATCGCCGCACGCTCATTCGCCGGGCGCACTTCGATCTCACGGGTCTGCCGCCGACACCGGAGGAAGTCGAAGCCTTCGTGAAGGATGATCGGCCGGATGCTTACGCGAACTTGGTGGAACGCTTGCTCGCGTCCCCGCACTACGGCGAACGCTGGGCCCGCTACTGGCTGGATCTCGCCCGCTATTGCGACGTTCCCGAATCGTGGATGACGCCGCGCGGCCAAGGCTGGCCCTATCGCGATTGGGTGGTGAACGCCCTGAACGGCGACCTGCCATACGACCAGTTCGTGCTCCGCCAACTCGCCGCGGACCAGTTGCCCATCGATCCCAAGGAACGCGCCGCACTCGGTTTCCTCGGCATCAGCCCCGATTATTGGAAGGAACTGCAACTCGACGTGGACGTGATCAAGTCCATCGTGGCGGACGAATGGGAGGAGAAGATCGACGCGCTGTGCAGCACGTTCCTCGGGCTCACGGTGGCCATGCGCCCGCTGCCACGACCACAAGTTCGATCCGATCACGACGCGCGATTACTACGGGCTGGCGGGCGTGGTCGCGCGCCCCGCATGATCGACCTGCCGCTGCTGCCCGATGCGGAAGCCGCGGCCGTGCAGAAGGCCGTCGCCGAAGTGCAAGCCATCAACGAGCGGCTCAAAGCGATCAAGCCGACCAGTTTCGTACTGAAGGCGAAACGTGCGGAACTCGCAGCCCGCGTGAAGCAACTCGAAGCGACGCCCGGTTACAAGGACACGCCGGTTCGCGGCATCACGGACGGCCATGTTTCGGTGGTGTCGCGCGGGCCGAACGCCACGCGGCTCGAGTACGAACCCGGCGTGGGTCATGACATCGCGATGCACACGCGCGGCAACCCGAACCGCCCCGGCCCCGTCGTGCCGCGTCGCTTCCTCACGGTGCTTTCAAACGATCAATCGAAGTCCTTCACACAAGGCAGCGGCCGGTTGGAACTGGCGAAGGCCATTGTCGGAGAGGGCGCTCCACTCGCGGCGCGGGTCATCGTGAACCGCGTGTGGAAGCACCACTTCGGCCGCGCGATCGTGGACACGATGAGCGACTTCGGCCGGCAGGGCGAACGCCCCTCGCACCCCGAACTTCTGGATGATCTCGCGGCGCGATTCGTGGCCGCCGGGTGGTCGTTGAAGTGGCTGCACCGCGAGATCATGCTCTCGGCGGCCTATACCCAAGCGAGTACGCCCGATGCTGCGAAGCAGGCCATCGATCCGGATAATCGCTGGCTGTGGCGCATGAATCGCCGCCGGCTCGACGTCGAGTCTTGGCGCGACACGATGCTGGCGGCGAACGGCACGCTGAAACTGGACCGCGGCGGCGCATCGCGGAGAACTCACGGACGCGAGTAACCGCCGTCGCACGCTCTATGGCACGGTTCGCCGCCGCGATTTTGAACGACCTGCTCGGGCACGACTTCCCCGATCCGCTCACGCACAGCGCGAACCGCATCCCGACCACGACCGCCTTCAGCAGTTGTTCGCCTTGAACGGCCCTCTGCTTCGCCAAGGCCGCGTTGCTCGTGAAGCGTTTGGAGAAGGAAGCCCCGCCGGCGGCGCGGAACTGGATCCGTCGCGTGTATGCGATCCTGTTCAACCGCACGCCGACCGACAAGGAAGTGTCATTGGGCACGGCGTATCTCGGTGAGAGAAGCCGACTGCCGAGTCGTGGAATCGTTACACCCACGTGCTGCTGGGCAGCAACGAGTTCCTGTTCATCGATTGATGCCTTGACCCTCTACCTGTTGGGAGAGGGTGGTTTGTGGACTGCGAATGCAGCCCACAAACCGGGTGAGCGTTGGCTTCGAAGCCAGCAGCTCACCCGCCGTTCCGATGCATTCGCATCGGAACGGCGACCTGTCCCCAACGGGGAGAGATTGGAGATCGCCGACTGGTTGGAGCCACCGCCATGACTTTGAATTCCGCGATTCACGATTCCAACATCGCATTCTCTCGCCGCGAATTGCTGCAACGGCTCGGCGGCGGTGTCGGCACGCTCGGGCTTGCCGCGTTGCTCGCGCCGGAAGCGGCGGCCGCCCGCGTCCCGCACTTCCAGCCGAAGGCCAAGCGGGTCATCCATCTCTTCATGAACGGCGGCCCGTTCGGTCCGGACTTCTTGGACCCGAAACCCGCCATCACCAAGTTCGCGGGGCAGCGGCCGAAGGAAGTGAACCTCCGCACGGAACGGCCCACCGGCGGCCTGCTCGACGTGCCGTTCAAATACAAGAAATACGGTGCGAGCGGCCTCGAGATCAGCGAACTGCTTCCGTACCTGTCCCGCCACGCGGACGATCTCTGCGTGCTGCGGTCCGTCTACGGCGACAACCCGAACCACGGCCCCGCGCTCTTCATGATGAACAGCGGCGTGCTCACGCCGAATCGCCCGAGCTTGGGCGCGTGGCTCACCTACGGCCTCGGCTCCGAGAATGCCGACCTGCCCGCGTTCGTGGTGCTGTGCCCCGGCCGCCCCGTCCGCTTCGCCGAACTCTGGGCCAGTGCGTTCCTGCCGTCCGAATTCCAAGGGACGTACATGAACCACTCGAATCTCGACCCGCGGGTGATGGTGCCGAACCTTCGCGCCGCACTCGGCTCCTCGGATCAACGCAAGCAATTGGATCTGCTGCAAGAGTTGAACCGCGACCATGCGGCGGCCCGCGGCGGCGATCCGGCGCTCGAAGCCCGCATCCAAACGATGGAGACCGCGTTCCGCATGCAGACCGCGGCATCGGATGCGTTCGATGTGAACCGCGAACCGGAGCGCGTCCGCGACCAGTACGGCCGCTCGCACTTCGGCAACGCGTGCCTGCTCGCCCGGCGCTTGGCCGAACGCGGCGTCCGCATCACGCAGATCTATTACGGCAACGGCCAACCGTGGGACACGCACGGGAACCACAACGCCGCCACCCGCGTGCTCGCCTCGGACATGGACCGCGCCGCCGGAGCACTCATCGGCGACTTGAAGAATCGCGGATTGCTCGACGACACGCTCGTGATGTGGGGCGGCGAGTTCGGCCGCACTCCGACCACCGAGGGCGGCGACGGTCGCGACCACAACCACCACGGCTTCACGATGTTCTTGGCCGGCGGCGGCACCAAGGGCGGCTACGCCCACGGCGCGACCGACGACTTCGGCTTCAAGGCGGTGCACGACAAGGTTCACGTCCACGACTTGCATGCGACGGTGCTGCACCTCATGGGCTTCGATCATGAGAAGCTGACGTACCGTCACGCTGGCCGCGATTACCGCCTGACCGACGTGTACGGCCGCTTAGTGAAAGAACTCGTCAAGAGCTGACTGCTTCGCCGTCTGTGAGCCGGTGCCATCTGCTCGGTATCAACCCCGTGAGCGTGGGTATGCTACGCACCCTTTCCCAGCCCGGGGGAAATCGCGGACTCCACAGACGGAAGGCTCACGGCATCCGCTACAGTTTCTCGGGAAGCAGCAACAGCGCGGGCTTGCGAAGGTGCTCGATCAGGGCGTTGCCGAAGGCCGCCCCCACGGCGCCGTCCACGATGCGGTGGTCGAACGAGAACGACAAGTAGATCATGTCCGCGGCGTGGAGCCGGCCGTGCGAATCGTACACCGGCCGCTTCACCACTTTGCCGATGCCCAGGATGCCCACCTCCGGGTGGTTCACGATCGGCGTGGAAATGAGGCCGCCGATGCCGCCGACGGACGTGACGGTGAACGTGCCGCCTCTCAGGTCGTCCATTCGCGGCTTCCCGGTGCGGGCCTCCGCGCTCATGCGGTCGATCTCGGACGCGATCTCGGCGATGGACCGCTTGTCCGCATCCTTCACTACCGGCACGATCAAGCCGCCGGGCGTGGCGGTCGCGACGCCGATGTGGTAGCGGTCGTGCAGCACGATCTCGCCGCTGGATTCGTCGAGGCTCGCGTTCACAAGCGGCACATCCTTGAGGGCCCGGGCCGCGGCCTTCACTACGAACGCGAGATACGTCAGCTTGATGCCGGCCTTGGCGAACGGATCGCGAAGCTGATGGCGAAGCCGCACCAAGTCGGTGAGGTCGCATTCGTCGATATACGAGTAGTGCGGAATGGTGCGGGTGGCGACGACGAGGTGCTCGGCGATCTTGCGGCGGAGGCCGAGGAACTTCATCCGCGTGCCCGGCGTGCCGTAGTCCGCCTTCTTCGCCTTGGATTCGGCCGCGGCGGGCGCGCCTTTGAAGAACGGCGTGAGATCATCCAGCAGGATGCGACCGTGCGGGCCGGAACCTCGGATGCGGCCGAGATCGATGTTCAGTTTGCGGGCGAGCAACCGCACCGAGGGAGCGGCGGGCGGCAACTTCACGCTGTTGTTGGCCGCAGGCACCGACGCGGCCGCGGGGACGGGGGCGGCTTCCCTCGCGGAACCGTTGGTGGAAGCGGCCGCCAGTGCCGCCTCGCCCACGGGCGTGAATGAGAGAACCGCTTGGCCGACTTGGATCTTCGTGCCGGGATCCGCCCGCAGTTCACCGATCGTGCCGGCGAACGGGGCCGGCACTTCCATCGTCGCCTTGTCGGACATCACTTCCATGAGCCCGTGCCCGCGTGAAACGTGCTCTCCGGGGCGGACGAGCCAACGCACGAGTTCGACTTCGATCAATCCTTCGCCGACGGGCGGGAGGTGGAAATCCATCAGACCTCTCCGGGAGAGTGGTGCCGCCGATTATACGTGCCCGCCGGCGAGTTCCATCACGAGCATCGCCGCCGCCATCAGTGCCATCACGCCGTCCTCGGCGACCGTGACATACGTCATGGGCAGATTGAAGACCGCGCCGAGGCACGCACAGCGGATCTTGCGTTTCGCGAGCACGGTTCGCAGCACGCCGGCCAAGCTCACGAGCATGACCACGAGCGTGACCGCATTCACCAGCATCGGCGCGAGACGCAGCAGGTACGCGATCGCAAGGCCGAGCTCGAGGAAGGGATACGCGAACGCGTACGCCTTGGAACGGGCCGCCACGAGATCGTACATGCGGTATGCCTCGGCGAAGGCCCGCACATCCAGCAGTTTGAAGAAGCTGAAGACCAGGAAGAAGCCGCCCATGAAATGCGACATCGCGCGGCCGGGATCGAACGAGCCGTGCAGCGACTCGACGAGCAGCGTGACGCCGAGAATCTCGGAGACGATCAGGAACAGCGGGAAGAACGACGTCCGGGGTTCGGGCGGCTTCAAGGCCGGGACCGATTCCAGCCCCGGGAGTGTGAAGACTTCACCCGTGACCGTGTAGCCCGCTTGGCCGAGCAGCGATTCGACCCGTTTGCGGCCCACATCGTCGCCGTCGAGCGTGAGCAGCTTGTCGGGGGATTCGACATCGGCCTTCCACGAGGCGATGCCGCTCGCGGAATCGAGCAGCGGCGCGATGGTGTTCACGCAGCCGCCGCATCGCAGGGTGGTCTTGTAGGTGCGGGTCATGCTGCGGGCCTCCGTTCCATTTTAGAGGCGACCGCACCGTGGAGGATGCATCAGGCCGCGGACGCGACCTTGGACTTGGCCGGGGCCGGCACCTTGAGCGTGGCCTTGAGGACCCAGCGGCCCGCGTCCGGGGCTCCGCTCCACTGCTGGAGTTGGATTCCGGTCACGTGTTCGCGTTCCTCTTCGTCGAGGTATTCTTGAAAGGATTCGGCGTACTCTTGGCGAACGTGGGTGGAGGAGCGGCCGACGAAGAGCAGGGCGTCGCCACGATCATCGAACACGGCCACCGCACGCCAACCCTGAGCCTTGGATTCCGTCTGGATGAGCATCGAACGACCCTCCTGGTCCGTCACTTTTGAATTGAGCTCGCCACCGATGCGGCGATTCGTTCCAACGAGGGGATACAGTCGCGAAATGCGTGAGCTCCGTCAAGAAAAAAAGAGCTGATCCGGAGCTTTTGTCTCAAGTTTTCGAACGGAAGTGTCGCGAGCTCAGACGCGCCCGCGGAACGTAATCCGGCCCCGCGTCAAATCGTACGGCGAAATCTCCACCTTCACCCGGTCCCCGGGGATGATGCGAATGAAATTCTTCCGCATCTTGCCCGAGACGTGTGCAATCACCTCGCCCCCGATGTCGAGCTCGACCCGGAACTGCGTGTTGGCCAGCGCCTCTTTCACGCGGCCTTCGACTTCGATCGCTTCTTCCTTCGCCATGGGCCGGCCCCGGTGGGAACACAAAACGCTATTGTATCCGAGGCCCGGAGAAGTTGAAGCGATTGTGCGGAATCAACCCAGGAACTTCAGGGCGGCGAGCACGCCACCCGCGACGATCGCCCCGCCGAGAGCGGCTGCGATCATGCCCCAATTCGTCTTCTTGGCCGGGGTTTCGGACAAATCGCCCGAGCGGAACGGGTTCGGAGCGGGCGCGGCCACCGGGGCGGGCTTGCCGTGCGGCGTGTTCTCCACCGCGGCCTGCACCGTTTCCACGGCCGATTGCGGCTGCCGGGCCGGGAACGGTGTCGAACTGGGTGCGGCCCACGGGGACGCGGCCGGTGCGGCGAACGGGCTCGCCTGCGGTCGCGCCGCTGGCACGCCGAACGGGCCGGATCGCTTCTCGGGCTTCGGAGCGGCACCACGGGCGAACGCCCCGGCACCCACCAATTCCGGTTCGGGCTCGTCCGCGGGCGGCGGTTCCGGCATGTCGTCGGGCAACTCGGCGCCTTCCATCGCGGCCGGGCTCAACTGCGGCATCTCGTCGTCTTGCGGCAGCGGCGGATTCGGGGCGAGCCACTTCTCCAAGTCCGCCGCCACTTGCGCAGGCGTCTGGTAGCGGGCCTTCGGATCCTTCGCCATCATGCGAGCCAGAATCTGGGCCAAGCCGTCCGGCACTTCCGGGCGAATCTCTTGGATCGGCGTCGGCTCCTTCGTGCGGTGCCACAACAGTTTCTGCGACACGGTGCCGACCGGGAACGGCGGATGGCCCGCGAGCAGGAAGTAGAACGTGGCCCCGAGCCCGTACACATCCGCCCGGATGTCCACGGAGTGGCTGTTGGCGACCTGTTCCGGCGCCACATAATCCGCGGTGCCGAGTACGATCTTGTCGTCGTACTTCATCGTGAGTTGGTCGGAGTGGTCCTTGTAGAACCGAGCCAGGCCCATGTCGAGGATGCGGGCCACGCCCTTGCGGTCCACGAGGATGTTGCCCGGCTTGATGTCGCGATGGATCAGGCCGCTGCGGAAGGCGTAGTCCAGCCCGATCGCCGTCTGGTGAATGTAACTCACCGCGCGGTCGATGTTCATCTGTCCGAACTTCTTCACGATGGTGAGGAGGTCCGAGCCGTCCACGTAATCCATCACGATGAAGTGGAGGTTGCCGTCCTGGTCGATGTCGTGGGTGCGGACGACGTTGTTGTGCTGGAGGGAACCGGCGGCGCGGGCTTCGCGGTAGAAGCGGCCGAGCGCGGCCGGTTGTTCCGCCTTTGCGGGCGGCAACACCTTCACGGCGACTCGCCGCTTCATCAGCATGTGTTCGCAAAGGAACACCTGCCCCATGCCGCCGACGCCGACGCGTTCGAGCAGCTTGAACTTGCCGATGGTGAACCCGCGCCACTTGCCGAGCAGGTACTGCTCGGCTTGGAAGTACGTGAGCACGCCGTCCCGCACGAGATCGTCCGCGAATTCGCGGGGATCGGAGGGCAGCCCGCGGGTGTATTCGCGCCGCTGGAGATACGAGCCCAGCTTCGTCTCGTCGATCATGCCGCTTTTGCGGATGAGTTGAATCAACTCTTCGACGGAGTTGGGGACGGACATTTTCGGGTCACCGTGGCGGGGGAACGGATGCGAGCGAGGCCGCACCGCTTCGTGCGGGGCCGCAATTCTGTGGAAAAGTAGAACAGGTTCCGCCTGCACGCAAACGAAGCGGTGAATTCGCGTGAATCACCGGGCCGGAATCGTGAAATGACGCTTGAATCCCTCGCAGCTGAGGCTTAGATCGGCTTCTGCGAGGGCGAACATGTCCAAGGCCGAGTCAGACGACGAGCCGAACCCCGACGACCCGCGACCGGTGCGTTGGAAGCGCTACAAACTCCGCGTGAACCGGAAGGAACACGCGGTTCGGGCGTCGTCGCCGTTGCCGGCCGATCCGCCGCGGAACCGCACGTCCGGCCGCACCGTGGTCTGGATCATCCTGTTGGTCCTGGGCATCCCTGCGGCGGGGTGCATGCTGTTCGCTTGCCTCGCACGGCTCGGTTTCCGATGATCTCCGATCACTTCGGAATCTTCCGCCAGACCAGATTCGGGATGAAGTCGCCGAGTTCCTTCGCCAGTTGGGGCAACGTCAGCGCATAAGAAACTCCGGCGCGGTTGTTGTTGCTCCACGTGTTGATTCCGAGCACCGTGCCGTCCTTCATCACGAGCGGGCCGCCGGAGTTGCCTCCGTAGATTTGTGCCGAATGTTGCATGACGTAGCACTCCCGCTGGTTGGCCCGCATGCGGTTCAGGGACGGTCGCGTGGTAATGGACCCGTCGCGATTGGAGAACTCGAACGCACGGTCCATGAATAGCCGTTCGATCGGGCCGGCGTTGACGGAGCGGCGCAGGAGCCCGTCCGCCGCGTCCTTCTCGGTGAACTCCTCGCGGTCCACGCCGGGGAAGCCGAGCGCGGACAAATTCTTGAGCGTCGCCGGAATATCGGTCGGCGGCGTATCGCACAATGCGAAGAAGTTCGTGCACTTGCGGTCGATCTTCAGCACCGCCACGTCGTACTCCTTGCTGACGTGCAGAATCTTCGCCACATACTTGTTCTTCTGGCCGAAGAAGACCCACACACGCGGTTCGATGGTGACGCCGAACTCCGCCTTGATCGCCCGGCGCTGTTCGGACCGTTCGAAGTTGTCGATATCCCGCACCACGTGCTGGTTGGTGACGAAGTGCCCGTCCGCACTGACCACGAAGCCGCTGCCCGTTCCGAATTCCGTCAGGTCGAAACTGGGGGCGGAATTGAGCAACCGCTCCCGCTGCTCTTGGGAGACCCGGAAGAATGCCTCGCCGAACCGGGCGACGACCAGATCCTTGGCGTTCCCGAAGCGGACGACGCGTTTCCCCTCTCGTGAGTCCGTGAAGAAGGCCGGCACTTCCCACTCGCGACCGTCCGGGAACGTCGCGTTCACACCCGTGACCACGAGCCCGACGGACTCGCGCAGAACCCGGTCCTGTTCGTCTGAACTCTGGCCGTTGAAGGTGATGGCGCCGGCCGCTACGGTCCCGCCATCGCCGTCCGTGCCGGTGGATGTGGTCTTGCTGCGGAAGATGAGGAAGCCGGCGATTCCGATCCCCGTGATCACGATCAGCCCGAGCACACTAACGACGATGATAACGAAGGTGCGATTGGATTCTTGCGATTGCTCCCGCCGCATGCCTTTCGGCACACGTCCGGATGAACCCGGCACGGGAACGGGTGGCGGAGCGGCCGAACCGGATCCCGAGAACAGCAAGTCGAACGCCTTCCACGACAGCTTGTCCGGCGAGACTTCGTGATAGGCCTGAAGCTGACCGCGATCCCGCATGTCGAAGAGTTGTTCCCGCGTGAACGGTCCCAATACGCGGCCGCGATCGCGGACGAAGTACTGACGGCTCATCCCCGCCTCCCGGTGGCAAGTTGCACGCGTGTTCGGTAAGCTTTCCGAATCCTCATTGTAGGGTGTCGCCGTGCCGGAGTTCTGGTCGAATCACTTGGACGCGCCGTGGAACTTGATCGCGGCGGGCATCACGGCCGCCGCCGCCCTCTTCGCGTTCATCGGCGGCGTCGCCTTCTTCGCCATCTGGGCCGAACGCAAAGTCTCCGGCCGCATCCAGGACCGTCTCGGCCCCACTCGCGTCGGCCCGTTCGGCCTGCTCCAGTCGCTTGCGGACGGCGTCAAGTTGCTCTCGAAGGAAGACCACGCCCCCACCGGTGCGGATGTGATTCTCTTCCGCTTCGCCCCGTATCTCGCCTTTTGTGCCAGCTTCTGCGGCTTCCTCGCACTCCCGTTCGGTAGCGGGCTGGTGGCGAAGGAACTGAACGTCGCCGCGTTCTTCATGCTGGCCGTGCTCTCCAGCGAAGTGTTCGGGGTGGTGATCGCGGGGTATTCCTCCGCAAGCAAGTGGTCGTTGTTCGGCGGCGTGCGCGAGGCGGCCCAAGTGGTGAGCTACGAGGTGCCGCGGGCGATGTGCGTGGTGGTGCCGGTGTGCGTGGCCGGCAGCTTGAACCTGAACACGATCGGCCGCCAACAGATGGGTTTCGTGTGGGAGTGGCACGTCTTCCACGATCCGTTCACGTGGATGGCGTTCGTCATCTTCTTCATCACCGCGACGGCCAGTTGCAAGCGGGCGCCGTTCGACTTGGCCGAAGCGGAAAGCGAACTCGTGGCCGGGTTCCACACCGAGTACAGCGGCTTCCGCTGGTCCATCTTCTTCCTCGCGGAATACGGGGCGATGTTCGCGGTGAGCGGCCTCGCCACGCTGCTCTTCCTCGGCGGCTGGCACACCGGCTTCCTGCCCTTCGAACCGAGCGAGCAGTTCGGCTTCTGGCTCGGCAACCTGCTGAACTTCGCCGTGTTCTCCGGGAAGTGCACCGTGCTGCTGCTCGTGATGATTTGGATGCGCTGGTCGTTGCCGCGGCTCCGCATCGATCAAGTGATGATGACGTGCCTGCAGTACTTCCTGCCGATCAGTTGCGTGCTGCTCGTGGGCGTGTGCCTGTGGCTGCTGCTGGTTCCGCCCGCGGCCGGCGCGATTGTGAAGTACGTGCTTTCCATCGGCACGCTGAGCGTGCTCGCGGTGGTGATCGGCAGCGTGTTCGTGAAGGCGCCGCCGATGTCCGCCCCGGCGGGCCAGCTTCCCGGCGTGTGGGCCGGCCGCACCACACCGTTCGGGTTTAAGAACAAGAAGTGACACCGCGATGACCGGCATCGAAGCCTTTCTCGAAATTCTGCACCGGGCCGGCGTCGCGCACATCTTCGGAAACCCCGGCACCACGGAACTGCCCCTCAACGACGCCCTCGGTCGCGACCCTCGCTTCCGCTACATCCTCGGCTTGCACGAGATTCCCGTGATGGCCGCGGCGGACGGCTTCGCCCAAGCGAGCGGTCGCGTCGCCGTCGTGAACCTGCACACGGCGTGCGGCCTCGGGAACGCGATGGGCATGCTGTACAACGCCCGCGTGTCCGGCACGCCGCTCGTGGTCACGGCCGGGCAGCAGGATGCCCGCCTGCGGTTTGACGAGCCCGTGCTCGCCGCCCCGCTCGTGGAGATGGCCCAGCCGCTGGTGAAGTGGTCGGCACAAGTCGATCGTGTGGAGGATGTGCCGAACGCGACGCGACGCGCGATTCAGATCGCACTCGCGCCACCGACCGGACCCGTGTTCCTGGCATTGCCCCTCGACGTTCAACGGGCTGAAACGACCGGCCTCGATCTTTCCGGACCATGGATTCCGGATCGGCACATCCGCCCGGCCGCGGATGCGCTCAATCGTGCGGCGGAGATCCTCTCGAAAGCGGCGAACCCGGTGATCCTTGCCGGCAGCCGCGTCACGGAATCGGGCGGCATCGCCGAACTCGTCGCAGTCGCGGAGTCGCTCGGCGCACCCGTCTTCACCGAGTGCGGGGCGGCAAGCGGCCGGTTGCCGTTCCCCACCGATCACCCGCTGCTCCGGGGCCCGCTGCCGTTGTGGTCTCCCGATGTGCGAAACGCGCTGCAACCGTTCGATGTCGCGTTCGCGGTCGGGCTCAACGTGCTGAAGCTGTACATCCACCAGGAACCGGTCCGGCCGCTGCCCGACCATCTGAAACTGGTGCATCTGGATTCCGCACCCGCCGAGATCGGGAAGAACTTCCCCGTGGAAGCGGGGCTGCTCGGCGACCCGAAGGCAGGACTGGCCGAACTCGCGGCGCTCATTCCTCCGCGGCCTGATGCGAAGGCTCGCATCGCGATGTGGGCCGCACAACGAGCCGCGGAGCAATCCTCGCTGCGGGCGAAGGTCGATTCGCTTCGCAGTGCATGCCCCATGTCGTCCCTCGTAATGATGGACACGCTCGCGTCCGTGCTGCCGACCGATGTCGCTGTGGTGCAAGAAGCGCCCACCGCGCATCACAACCACTTCGAGCGGCTCGGTGCGTTGAAAGATCCCGCGGGTTGGTTCGCACATCGGGCGTGGGCGTTGGGCTGGGGCGCGGGCTGCGCCCTCGGCGTGAAGCTGGCATGGCCGCAGCGGCCCGTTCTCGCGCTGCTCGGAGACGGCGCTTCGCTCTACGGCATCCAAGCGCTCTGGACCGCCGCCCGCGAACGCATCCCGATCGTGTTCGTGATCGCGAACAACGGCCGGTACCGCATCTTGGAGCACTGCGGCGAGGTGATGAAACTCCCCGGCCTCGCGGCCGCCCCCGGCATGAAACTCGGCGATGTGGATTTCGTCGGGCTGTCTCATTCACTCGGCGTGGAAGCCCATCGCATTACGGAACCGGACGACCTCGCCGCCCGCGTCCGCGCCGCCTTCACTTCCGATCAGCCGATGCTGTTCGATGTTCCGATCAGCGACTGACGCGGTTGGCCTTGCTCGTGTTCGCCGCGGCGTGGTAACACCTGCGGACCATGAAAGCGACCGCGGCCGTGCTCGTCGAACTCGGGAAACCACTCGAATTCGCGGACCTTGAAATCCCCGTCTTGAAACCGGGCCAAGTCCTCGTCGAGATCGCGTACAGCGGCGTGTGCCACACGCAGGTCGGCGAAGCACGCGGCCACCGTGGCGAAGACAAATTCCTGCCGCACTGCTTGGGTCATGAAGGCTCCGGTCTCGTCCGCGAATGCGGCCCCGGCATCACCAAGGTGAAGCCCGGCGACCGCGTGATCCTGTCTTGGATCAAGGGCAGCGGCGCGGACGTACCCGGCACGGTGTATCAGTGGAACGGCAAGAAAGTGAACGCCGGCGGCATCACCACCTTCGCCACGCATTCCGTCATCAGCGAGAACCGGCTCACGTTGGTGCCCGAAGGCATGTCGATGCGGCATGCCGCACTCGTGGGCTGTGCGGTTCCCACGGGGGCCGGCGTCGTGTTCAACACGGCCCAACCGCGGCCGGGGCAGAGCTTGGCGGTTTTCGGAGTCGGTGGGATCGGATCGTGCGCCGTCGCGGCCGCGGCCCTCTCCGGCTGCATACCTGTGATCGCCGTGGACATCAGCCCCGAGAAGTTGAAGCTCGCCAAATCACTCGGTGCGAGCCACGTCGTGAATTCGAAATCCACCGACGCCGTCACCGAGATTCTGAAGTTGTGCAAGGGCGGTGTCGATTTCGCAATCGAAGCCACGGGCGTTCCCGCGGTGATGAAGCAAGCCTTGGCGTGTGTGCGATCGCAGGGGGGTGCCGCCGTGGTGATCGGCAACGCCCGCTTTGGCGCGTCGCTGGACATTGATCCGCGCGAACTCAACCAAGGCAAACGCCTGCTCGGCACGTGGGGCGGAGACAACGTTCCCGATCGCGACTACCCGCGCTACTGCAAGCTGCTCGCCTCCGGCCGCATGGACCTCGAGCCGCTGCTCGGCCGCAGCTACGGACTCTTCAGCGTGAACGCCGCGCTCGACGACTTGGAACGCGGATTGGCGGCGCGGCCGCTGCTGGAC
>JAXMBB010000046.1:0-26782 GCA_046350135.1 Gemmataceae bacterium | reverse complement strand
GCACGACGCGCTTGCCGTTCGCGGCGGGGTCGAGCATCGTGAGCGTTTCTCCGGTCTCGCCGACCAGCAAACCGGTGATCGTGCGTTCGTCCTTCGTCGTCACGACGATGGTTTCGAAGCCTTTCTTCACCACTTTCGACGGGAACAGTACGGACTCGACGAGATGCTCCGCCGTCGCTTCCTTTCCGGCCTTGGCGATGTCCGGCCCGAGTTGCGCATCGCCGTCGTGGCACTTGGCACAACTCAGGAACGGCTGAAAGAACAGAACCGCGCCGCGGCCCGCATCACCGCGTTCGCGGGACGCTTTGGCGAGATCGGCGACCGGCTCCGACGCGAGTTGGCTCTGGAGCGGCGGTTCGGCCGCAGAGGCCGAACCGTCCGCAAGCGAAAAGGATGCGATGACAAGGATAACGGTGAGTCGCATGGGGTGAACTCGGGCACTTCTCACGGGTCGATCAGTCGTGCTCGCTGCGGCAGACCGGAAATCCACCACGCAGGTCGTGGCGGCTTCCGGTTGCGCTTCGGCAAAGGCTCTACCTCGATGCGGACGCATTGCGCGCTGGAGGAGACCCATTCACTTCTTCTCGGGTGCCGGCGGGGGCGGGGGTTCCACCGGCTCGAACGTCGACGAGGCCCGCACGCCGAACCCGCTCAGGAACGCCCGCGGGTTCATCATCAACTTGATCTTCAGGTCCTTGCCGCCGGTCAGTTCGAGGCCCAAGTTCGTTCGCAGCATGTTGTCCGTGCCGATGATCTTCGTGGCAAACTGGCCTGCTTGGATGTCGACGGCCGTCAGCATCTTGACGATGCGATCGGGATTGAACGCGAAGTCGAGCAGCGGAGCGGCCCCGGGCTTGGCTTCCATCGCGCCCTTGATGGATGCGACCGCCACGGCTCCCGGCCCGATCGCGACGTACGCCGCCTTCGGCGCGAACGCGAACGCCACCGTCACGTTCTTCCCGAAGATCGATTGGATGTCGCGATCCCCGCCCGGCATCTTGCTCAGGTCGATCGTGTGGACGTTCACGCCGTTGATCTTCTCCGCGTCCCACTTCAGTGCCTGCTTGAAGTCTTCCGGGGCGATGCCGTCCACGAACTTCTTCAGTTCCTTCTCGAACGCGGAGGGGTCGTCCACGCTGAGGGCCGCCACCGCGTTGAACTTGCCGTCCTTGTCCGGCCCGCGGAGCACGGCCGCGCCGTCCACGTCGCCGGTCTTGGCGGAGCGGATGAAACACTTCAGCATCTCGTCGATCACCGGCTTCACGGGCGGGAAGGCGTTGTTCTTCGCGGCTTCCTGCAGCGCTTCGAGCCCGGCCACGCTGCCGGCTTGCACCTCGGGAATATCCAGCGGCAAGCGAATGCGGATGGCCGCGGCCGCGTCCGGCGTCACGAGGCTCGCGAAGCGGTTCTCCTTCGTCTTGTATCCCGCGATCGCCTTCTCCAGAGCGGAGCCTTCCACCGGCGTGATCGTGAGTTCGGCCGAAGCCTCGCCGCTGAACGCGTCCGCGTTCACGCGGAGCGTCGCGACCTTCGCTCCTTCGCTGAAATCGAGCCACCTGTTCGCCAGCTTGTGGAACTCGAGCACCACCGCTTTCTCGAACATGCGTTCCGGGTTGTTTTCGTCCTTGCGGCCCTCGTGCATCTTCTTCAACTGGTCGAGCGCGGCCTTGGCCTGCCCGCGGAGTTCCTTCGGCAGGCGGTCGAAGTGCAGCTTGCCGGACATGTACGAGGTTTCCGCTCCGTCCGTGAGGTTCGCCGGCGCGACGATGGCCTTCTCGTTCAACGCGGCGGCCGGGTCCTTCAGCCCGGTGGCGACGTACGCGTACCCTTCGTGGATCTTCATCACGGCCTTGAAGCCTTTGTCGGGAGGCGGCACCTCGTACAGCCCGTCCTTGAGTTCCTTCGGCTTCGACTTGTTCCACCGCTCGCAGAAGTCCAGCCAATCGGCGGTGTTCGTGATCGGGAACGCCACGACCGCCACGAAGTTCTCGGGGTTGGCCGGCACGTCGACGTAGCCGAGGATCGGGCGGGCGATGTCGAACCCGGCGAAACCCTTCTTGCCGAGCGCACGTTCGATGTCCTTGTTGACGGACTTCACGCCGTCGTCGCCGGCCACGCCCTTGACGAAGACACGCATGTCGTTGAGCATGCGGCCGAGCGGCTGCGTCTGATACGTGATGACGGGATCGCCCGCGGCCACGACCGCCGGTGCGATCAGGCTGAAGAGGGCGGCGACCAACAGCTTGCGGCACATGGTGAAGTTCCCCGAAGGACGTGACCCGACCCCGTCCAGAATACGGCGACGCGGGACGATTGCAACACGCGGCCGCAGGCATAAAATGGATACAAATGTCCGATTCGGGGGATGCCATGCACGATCAATGCGTCGAGTTCTTCCGCGGGCTGCAAGACCGCATTTGCGCCGCGATCGAGCGTGCGGACGGCGGCACCCGCTTCCGCGAAGACACGTGGCAGCGGCCCGGCGGCGGCGGCGGTCGCACCCGCGTGATCGCCGACGGAGCCGTCTTCGAAAAAGGCGGCGTCAACTTCTCCGAGGTGTACGGCGAGTTCCCCGCCGAGTTCGCCAAGACCCTCCCCGGCGACGGAACGTCCTTCACCGCCACCGGCGTCTCACTCGTGCTGCACCCGCGCAGCCCGCTCGTGCCCACCGTGCACGCCAACTTCCGCTATCTCACACATGGCTCGAAGTCGTGGTTCGGCGGCGGCGCGGACCTCACCCCGTACTATCCGGTGAAAGAGGACGTGGTTCACTTCCACAAGACGTGGAAGCGTGTGTGCACGAAGCACGAACCGCTCGTGAACTACTCCCGCATGAAGATGGAGTGCGACGAGTACTTCTTCCTGAAGCACCGCAACGAGGCCCGCGGCGTCGGCGGCATCTTCTACGACTATCTCGACGCCACCGAATCGATGTTCCAATTCGTGCGCGAGGCAGCGGATTCGTTCATCGAGTCGTACGTGCCGATCGTGGAACGGCGGAAGGGGTTGCCATGGACGGCGGAGGAGCGGTTCTTCCAAGAGGTGCGGCGCGGGCGATACGTCGAGTTCAATCTGGTGTACGACCGTGGTACGATCTTCGGTCTGAAGACGGACGGCCGCACCGAGAGCATCCTGATGAGCCTCCCGCCGGTGGTGCGCTACCTGTACGATTACCGGCCCGCGGCGGGCACGCTGGAAGCGGAACTGACGGACTATTGGTTGAAGCCGAAGGACTGGGCCGACATGTGATTACCCAGGGCCCCTACCGACCCGTTTGCACTGGGTCGTCGTGTATTCATGTGAGAATCTCGTTCGCGCTCTTGGCGATGTTCTCGCAGTACTTCTCCAGCGGGAGGTCGTTCGGGTCGAACGCGAAGGGTTGCTCCACCTCCTCCGCCGTGAGTTCGATGCCGAACAGGAAGTAAACCAGCACGGCCTGCACGACGATGGCCCACGCGCCGAGCGAGGCGGCGAGGTGCCACGGTGCGGCCAAGAACCCCAAGATGAGGCCGTGGCGCAGCAATGCGAGAAACGCCCCCGGCAGCGGCGTGCCGCGAATCCGCTCGCACGCCCCGCACACGTTCATGAACGCCGAGGTGTGCAGGTCGAGCATCTGGTGTCGGTGGCCGTCCAGCCGCCCGTCGTTCCGCCAGGTGCCGATGATGGCGATGATCTGCTCCGCGATCCACGCCGGCACGTGTCGCGGGTTCGCTGCTTCGGACTCGAAGCCCGGCACCTCCTGCAACTTCACCGTGCTGCGGAGGTGCCTCATCAGGGCGATCGGGAATCCCGCGACCAGCTTCGCCAACTCCGCCCGCTCAGCGCCGGTCAGGTTCACGAACGCGTCGGACTTCAGGCACAAATTGCGGCTCTGGTTCGTGAGTTCTCCCCAGAGGATGCGGCCTTCCCACCAGCGGTCGTACGCGGCCTTGGTGCGGAAGCCGACGAGCACGCCGACCACGAGCGCGTTCACCACGCCGACCTGATCCGCCCACACGGGGCGTTCCAAGTGCTGCCAATGGTAGACGAGGCAGACGCCGGCCGTGTACAGCGCGGCGCAAAGCACGGCCGGCCACAGCCGCCGCGCGATCGAGGGCGGCCAGAACCAATCGAGAAAGTGCGGCTGCGGGTCGGTCATCGTGGAGTAGACGTACTTCCCGCTGCCCCCGGCCGCAAGTACATTCCCATCGATGCCGTGTCCGGGAGTGCCGCCATGCTGCGTTCCGTCGTCATTCTCAGCCTCTTGGCCGGAACCGCTCGCGCCGAGGACGCCGTCTTCGAGCCCGGGGCGAAGCTCAAGGTCGAAGCCGGGAAGGGCTCCGCGGGCGAAGGCCCCGCGTGGGATCCCGAACTCGGCATCCTGACTTCCGGTCACGACGGCATTCACCGATTGAGCCTCGACGGAAAGTCGTCCGTATTCCGCGCGAAGGCCGGCACCAACGGACTGCTCTTCGACCGCGACGGCACGCTGATCTGCTGCGAGCCGGTGCTCCGCCGCGTCACGCGGTTGAGCCGCGACGGCATGCTCACCGTTCTCACGGATTCGTTCGGCGGAAAGAAGTACAACCAACCCAACGACCTGACGCTCGATTCGAAGGGTCGCATCTACTTCTCCGATCCTCGCTACGGGCCGAAGGACGACATGCAGCAGCGGGACGAAAACGGGAAGACCATCGAAGGCGTGTACCGCATCGACCCGGACGGCAAGGTGAGCCGCGTGATCGGCCGAGAAGTGGAGCGTGCCAACGGCGTGCTCGTGAGTGCGGACGACAAGCATCTGTTCGTCGCGGACAACAACAACGACGCACTCGGTGGTGCCCGCAAGCTCTGGCGTTTCGACCTGAAGGCGGACGGCACGGTGGACGCCAAGTCGCAGAAACTGCTTCACGATTGGGGCAAGGGACGCGGACCGGACGGCGTGAAGCAGGACGTGGACGGCCGGCTCTATGTGGCGGGCGGATTGAACAAGCCGAACCCGCCGGCCGAACCCGCCACGGATGTGAAAGGCGGCGTGTATGTGATCGACCCGCAGTCCGGGAAATTGCTCGACTTCCTGGCGGTTCCCACGGACGAGGTGACGAACTGCGCCTTCGGCGGCGCGGATCGCAAGACCTTGTACATCACCGGCGGCGGCACCCTGTACTCGATTCGCACCACTGCCGCCGGCCGCGTGACGTGGCCGAAGAAGTAGAACGAAACACGCCGCGTCACGCCTTTGCAGCCGGGGCCAGACGCTTGGCGAGGAAGCCGGACACGCCGGGCACCCACAGCAGCACGCGGAACGCGCCCAAGAACCGCAGCGAGCCGAACAGGGACTTCACATCCGGTTGCGGCTTCTGGCTCCCCTCAAAGTTCACTTGGCCGTCCACATCCACGGCCGCGACCGCAGCGGCGGCGCGGGCCTGTTCCGGATTGTTCGGATCGAAGCCATAACCGATCTTCGGCGTGCCGCTGCCACGGAGCCGGTCGCGGATCACTCCGGCCGGGAAGTACGCCAGCAGCATCGTCATCATCAGCAGTTCGAAGATGTTCAACCCCATGAGGATGCCGATGCCGGCGTGTAGCAGCACGCCCATCCACACCATGATCGGCCGCAAGCGCGTCCACACGAGGAACGGGAAGCTGATCTCCAATCCCCACGTGAACCACACGCCGAACATCGTGATCGCGTGGTACAGCGGCTTCACGTTGGCGATGGCTCGGACGAACTCCTCGAACCAGGGGTACTTCATCAGCGTGAATTCGGGGTTGATCATCACGTCCCAGAACGCCGTGCCGTTCCACCAGCCCGCGCCCTTGAGCTTGGAGAGCCCGGCGGCCATGTAGATGAAGCAGAAGTGGACCTGGATCAAGCGGATGCCGAAGTTCGCGCCCGCGGTGGGCGGCGCGTCCGCGAGGAAGGCGCGGGTGCGGTCGTCGATCGCACCGCAGCGGCGGATGCTCGCCCGCGCCGCACGATACCGGGCGATCAGGCGGTCCACCGAAAGCGCGGCCCCGCTGTTCCCGATCATCAGGTAGATGAGCAGGATGTTCATCATCGTGTCCATGCCGAACAGGATCTGGTTCGTGCGGTGGATGTATCCGAGCACGGCCAGCCACGTGAGGACGGACGTGACGCGGGTGCAGAAGCCGATCGTGAACAGCGCGATGATCACGAGGATCGCGCCGTGGATCGCCGCCATCGTGCGCGGATCGGTGACATGGAACCACACGGAAACGATCGGATGCCCGCGGCGGCTCATCTGCCGTTCGTCGTTGTTCCAGTATTCGAGGTAATCGATGAGCTTGGCGCGTTCGGCCTCGTCGCTCGGCAGCGTGTTCAGGAAGCGGACGAACGACTTGCGGTGGGCCTGGTCCAACTCCACGACGTGCGCGATCACATATTGCGCCGCGGTCGAATCCTTGGGCAACACGGCGACGAAGGCGCGCAGATCATCCGCGAGGGCGGCCCGCACGTCCGGCGGCGTGGCCATCATCGCATCGGGGAAGATCGCCTCGTGCTTCTGATCCTCCGGCTTCTCGAGGCGGTACTCGACCTTGCCGCCGCTCTCCACCATGTACCACTGCTTGCCCGCCGCGAGCCCCTGGACGAGGATCGTCTCCCGCTGGAGATCCCCGGCGCCGTAGAGCCGGTAGGCCAGGTTCAATGAAAGTCGGCTGTAGTACGGGTTGTCCTCGTCCGCGGCCTTGCCGAGGAACGCGACGCTGCGACGACGTTCGCTTTCGCCCCGCGGCAGGTTGCGGATGAACTGGATCACGGCGGCGCGACGGTTCGGGTAGTCCGGCACCCGCACCTGTGCGTCGTCCGATTCGTCCCAGTTCGAGAACGAGGGCACGAACCACGGGAATTCCTTGCGTTCCCGCTCGATGTACTCCGTGCCGTACCAGCCGAACCGGCCGAAGAAGGCCTGCAAGTCCAAGCTGTAGGCCAGATGCGTGTAGAGCACAAGCAGGCCGGTGGCGATCCGGATGAACCCGAGCGTGGTCGGGTCGCCGGGCGCGAACCAGAACTCCCGCCAGCGTTGGAGGAAGGAGCGGTTGTTCGGGGGCGTCATGCTCATCGCAACAGGCTCCAATCGAACTCGCGGCCGGCGTGGACCGAGAGGTAATCGATGTAATCCTTCTTGGGATCGCCGGGGATGCCGCCGGGCCGTTCCTGGATCGGGATGAGCCAGTAGAGCATCGGCTCCTGCGGGTCCAGCAATTCGATGCGGACCTTCTTCGCATCCAGCGGGTCCTTCACGAAGCCGAACTCGCCGAGGAAGTACGGGTAGTACGTGGTCGGGTAGTAGGGGTCGCCGGGTTTGCGGCCGTAGTTCGAGATGCCGATGTAAGAGCCGACATCCAGTGTGCGGTGCTCGACGCGGTAGATCTTGATCGTGGTGCGGCCGCGATCCTGCTCGGGCAGGTCCATGAGGATGTGCTGCGCGTAGGAGGGCAGGAGGTAACGGGCCGCGAGCACGTCCGGCATGCGGTATTCGAGGTAGTCCGGTTCCCGCGTGTGCATCGGGATGTGCGGGTTGCTACCGGGCAGGGCCAGTTGCATGCGGCGCGTGCGAATCTCGGACTTCTCAAACGTTTCGGAACTCATCATGTCCGGGTAGCCGCGGGCGATCTGGTCCGTGATCGAGAGGCGGCGGAAGTAGGTGACGCCGAGCGGATCGCGGACGTCCGCGGGACGCCGGGGCGTGACGAGCCACTCCGTTCGGTACTTCTTGCGTTTGATGCCGTCCGCGCCGACTTCCTCGCCGTCCTCCGTCTTCAAGAGGCACACGAGCAGCGAGGCCGGGCCCGGCTCGGGCGAGTAGAAGTGGTAGGCGTTCCGCAGGTAGATGAACTGCAGGTACGGTTCATACGCGCGGCGGTACAACTGATCCACCATCCACGGCGTGGGCGAAGGCGATGTCGTGGCGAGCAGGATGCCGAAGAAGTGCACCACGAGGAAGACGGAGACGGTCGCGGTGCGGTAGGCGGCCGGCAACGCCAGCAACGCGGCCCGCAGGAGCGCGACACCGGTCAGCACCGCGAACAGCAAGCGGAAGGAATCCCAGTGGGCCGGCGTGCCGAACACACCGGCGAAGGCGACGGCCGCGCCCAAGAGCCAAGCTCGAATCAATTCGGGGCGGAAGGAGACGGCCAACCCGCCGGCGATCCCGCCGAAGAACACCGCGAACAGACGCGGGGTGTTCAACTCGGGCACGCCAAGCAGACCGAGCACGGCGGCCCCGGCGCACAGCGCGGATCCCGCCCCGGCCGTCCGCTGCACGACAGACCATTCGACAGGCGGAAGGACATCCGCGATCGCGGTGGCGTCTCGGTCCATGACGGTTCTCACAGGTGCGTTCTCACTTCACCTTACCCGACTCGGCCGCCCGAAGCGGACAAATGAGGGACGCCGAGCTCAGTCGGCCGTGCGCGAGACCGGAACGCTCGTCGCATCCGGGCGGATGGTCGCGGCCGCTTAAACTGGACTTCTACATCCGGATTCAACGTGAATCGAGGGGGATTCGTTGGCGCGAGGTGGAGGACGGGGTCCGATCGTAGCGGCTGAGCTCATCCAGCTTCCCCATTCTCCCCCATTTTACCGTTGACCACTCTGCGACCCGGCCTTAGATTCCTCCTCAGAGCCTGCGAAGCTTTCCCAGCTTCACCAGACTCGCAGCCACACAACTGGTTGTCCTGCTTCAACTCCGGAGGTTCTTCAACGATGTACAGCATGGTGTTGATGGCCGCGATGCTCCCCGCCGGGGACACCGCTTCGTTTGGTGGCAAGAAGGGTGGCTGCGACGGCGGGTGCACCGGCACCGCGAAGTCGGGCTTCCTCGGGCACAAGGACAAGAGCGGCTGCTGCGGCGGCGGCTTCTTGGGCCTCCGCGACAAGGGCGGCTGCACGGGCAACTCCTGCCACGGCGGCGGCTTCCTGGGCCACAAGCACAAGAGCGCGGGCTGCTCGGGTTGCACCGGCACTCCGGCCCCGTCCTGCTCCTGCTGCGGCAGCGGCGCGGCGGCGGTTCCCCCTCCCCCGGTCGCGATGCCGAAGACCGGCGGCACGGACACCCCGAAGCCGATGGATCCGAAGCCCAAGACCAACCCGGCCAAGGACTGAGTTCGACCTTCGGTCGGATTCACGAGCGGGAGGCCATTCGGCCTCCCGTTTCGCTTTCCCCCTCGCCTTGCATCGCAGTTCCCCCGCGGGCTATCATCCCGCCGCGTGGACGAATCTCTGATTACCATCCTGATCGTCAACTTCAACGGAGCGCGGCACCTCCGCGCGTGCCTCGCCGCGCTCGAAGAGCAGACCTACCCGCACAACCGCTTCGAAGTGATCCTGGTGGACAATGCCAGCACGGATGACTCGTGCGATCTGGTTCGCCGTGAGTTCCCGTGGGTGCGGCTCGTGGAAAACCCGGTGAACTCGGGATTCGCGGGCGGAAACAATGCCGGATTGCCGCACGCGCGTGGTCGTTGGCTCGTGCTTCTGAACAACGACACGATCCCGGATCCGTTCTGGTTGGAGGAACTGGCGGCGGAGATGAAGCCGGGCCGCGCGGTCGCGTCGAAACTCGTCTTCGCCCACGACCCCGGCTTGGTGAACAGCGCGGGATTGCAACTGCTGCGGGACGGCCGCGGTGCGGATCGCGGGTTCAAGCATCGCGACCGCGGGCAATTCGAATCGCCAGGCCCGTTGTTCGCCGGTTGCGGCGCCGCCATCGCCCTGGACCTCGCCACGCTCCGGGGGCCACTCTTCGATCCTCGCTACTTCCTCTACTACGAAGATCTCGATGCATTCTGGCGGGCCGGGCTCGCGGGCTTCACCACGGTGTACGCGCCGCGGTCACTCGTGCGGCATGTCCATGGCGGCTCCGCCGGGGACCAATCGCCGCTGTTCCGCTTCCACGTGGAACGCAATCGCGCCCTGACGAACCTCCGAAACGCAGACCTGTTCCTCGCGGTGTGGAACGCACTTGGCTTGGCCGGACGCGTGGGGCGGTCCTTCGCGAAGTGGCTGGCCGGCCGCGAACGCGGCAGCTTGGCTTGGGCCACCGGCCGCGGCTTCCTCTCCTTCCTCGCACTCGCCCCCGCCGTGGTTGTCGAACGCTACGACACCCGACTCCGGAAGGGGGCCTCACCATGCGCGTGATCCTCAACGGCGTTTCGGCGCTGAAGCCGAAGACCGGCGTCGGCCACACCACGGTGAACCTGCACCGCGCGCTCGTTGACGCGAGCCGCGGAGATGCGTTCTGGTTGTACCCCGGATCGGCGGTGAGTGCGGTCGCGTCCCGGATGTTGAAGGGCAAGAAGAAGCCCGCATCGAAGTCGGGTGGTGCCCGCCCGGCCCGTGTGAAGTCCGTTGCAATCGAGGCGGCGAAAGCCGCGTACCGCGAGTCGTTCCGCGTCGCCGCGCGATGGGGCCGCTTCGATTTGTATCACGAGCCGAACTTCATTCCGATCCGCACACACCTGCCCACGGTCGTCACGGTTCACGATCTCTCGGTGGTGTTGCACCCCGAGTGGCACCCGGCGGACCGCGTTCGCTTCCACGAGAGGCACTTCCATGCGGGAATTGCCGCCGCCGAGCATGTGATCGTGGTCTCTCATGCGGTTCGCCGCGAGATGATCGAACATCTGAACTTCGATCCGCGCCGCGTCTCGGCGATTCACAACGGGATCGGTTCGCATTACGTGCCGCAACCGGCGGAGGCGGTGGAGGCGATGCGGAGCCGGCTCGGCCTGCCGCCGCGATACTTCCTCACGGTCGGCACCATCGAGCCGCGGAAGAACCTGCTCACGGTGATGAAGGCGTTCTGCGAACTGCCGAGCGACGTGCGGGCCGCGTGCCCCTTGGTGCTGGCCGGCGGCTGGGGTTGGAAGTCCGGGCCGGAGCGAGAACTGTTCGAGCGCGAAGCCTGGCCGCGCGGTGCGATCCACTTGGGATACGTGGCGGATGCGGACTTGCCCGCGCTCTATTCCGGAGCCGCGGCCCTGATGTATCCGTCCTTCTACGAAGGGTTCGGCCTGCCGGTCGCGGAGATGCTCGCGTGCGGCGGCGCGGTCGTCGCTTCGTCCGCGGATGCGGTTCGCGAAGTGGCCGGCCGGCACGCCCCGATCGTGGAACCGCTCGACGTGGACGGCTGGCGCACCGCGATGCTCCGCACCGCCCGCGAGCCGGAGTGGTTGGAGGAACACCGGCGCGGCGCGATTCGCCATGCGCAGACTTTCACCTGGCATCGCGCCGCTGCGGACACGCTGCAGGTGTACCGGCGAGTGTTAGGTGAAGGCGTGACACCGATGGCGAGTCGTCGAGCCGCGTAAGTCACCACCTCCTCTTGGCCCAAGAATCCTGTTGCACCGCCGGCCGTGCGACTCGACCGCTTTCACCGCTTCCGCTATAACATCGCCACAATTCGAACCACAGGACGATCTCCAACGGAGAGGACTGCCGTGTCTTCCGAACGCTATCTCTTCACCAGCGAATCCGTGTCGATGGGCCACCCGGACAAGGTGTCCGACCAGATTTCGGACGCGGTGCTGGACTTCTGCCTCGCGGCGGATCCGACCAGCCGCGTGGCCTGCGAAACGCTCGTGACCACGGATCTCGCCGTGGTCGCGGGTGAAATCACGACCAAGGCGAACCTCACGCGCGAGGCCGTGGACAAGCTCGTCCGCGATGTGATCCGCGAGATCGGCTACGTGGCGAAGGATCAGGCCGAGCGCGACGAGATCGGCTTCACCGCGGACGCGTGCCAGGTCGATTGCCGCATTCACGCCCAGAGCCCGCACATCAGCCAGGGCGTGGATGTCGGCGGCGCAGGCGATCAAGGCCTGATGTTCGGCTTCGCCTGCGACGAGACGCCGACGCTGATGCCGCTGCCGATCGACCTCTCGCACCGGCTCGTGGCGCATCACGCGGATCTCCGCAAGACCGGCAAGCTGAAGTGGCTCCGCCCGGACGCCAAGAGCCAGGTCACGGTGGAGTACAACGCGGACGGCACCCCGCACCGCATCCACACCGTCGTGCTCAGCACGCAGCACGACCGCAGCGTGATGACGTCGAAGGACAACATCGATTACTTCACGGACGCGGCCCGGCAGGAGATCATCGAGAAACTGATCAAGCCGGTGCTCACCGCGGACCGTCCGGACCTGATCAAGGGCAACCTCGTGATGGTCGTGCCGGGTGCGAAGAACACCAAGCTCGGCGCGAACGACATCGCCTGCCACATCAACCCGACCGGGTGCTTCCTCACCGGCGGCCCGCACGGCGACTGCGGTCTCACCGGTCGCAAGATCATCGTGGACACCTACGGCGGCCGCGGTCGCCACGGCGGTGGTGCCTTCAGCGGCAAGGACCCCACCAAGGTGGACCGCAGTGCCGCGTACATCGCCCGGTACATCGCCAAGAACATCGTGAAGGCCGGGCTCGCCTCGCAGTGCGAAGTGCAACTCAGCTACGCGATCGGGTACCCGGACCCGCTCAATATCTGGGTGCAGACCAACGGCACCGCGAAAGTGCCCGAGGCGAAGCTGATCGACCTGATCCGCAGCCACTTCGAACTGACGCCGAAGGGAATCATCGGCACCTTGGACTTGCGCCGCCCGATCTACCGCGAAACCGCCCGCCACGGCCACTTCGGCCGCGAACTCCCGCAGTTCAGTTGGGAAAAGACCGACAAGGCCGACGCCCTCCGCAAGGCCGCAGGCCTGTGAGGCGGCTGGTCCGTTAGGATGAGTTTATGCACACCTTGGTTCCTGCACCTCGCCGGCCGAAGGCCGATCGCGTCCCGGATGCGATCACCGCCTTCGGCCGCCCGCTTCACCCGATCTCGGTGGAGCAGTACCACCGCATGCAGGAGAACGGTGCGATCCAAAAGCAAGACCGGTGCGAACTCATCCGTGGATTCTTGGTGGAGAAGCCCAAAATCAAACCGCCACACGCCTCGGCCATTCGCCTCCTCACCAAGGAACTCCTGAAGCTCTTCGGCGTCGAAGCCGTGGTCCGGTTTCAACTGCCGATCACGCTCTCCGATAGCGAACCCGAACCCGATGCGGTTTTGGCCAAGGGCATAGATGAAGACTACTTCGACCGCCATCCAGGAGCAGAGGACGCGTTGTTCGTAATCGAAGTGTCCGATTCGTCGCTCGATTTCGACCGCACGGTGAAGCTGCCGCTGTATGCCGAGGCCGGCATCCCGCAGTATTGGATCATCAATGTGGCGGACAAGAGCATCGAGGCGTATGCTCATCCGCGTGGCGGCAAGAACCCCGGCTACCGCAAACCCGCGATTTACATGCACAACCAATCGGTGCCGGTGATCGTCGCCGGGAAGAAGCTCGGAACGATCCCCGTCGCGAAGATCCTGCCGTAGCCTCACTTCACCTTGCCGGCCGCTTCCTTCACATAGTCCTTGAACGCCGCCATCTGGTACGAGATGAACAGGAAGGCGTGGTGCAACGCCCGGCCCGTTTCGTCGTCCGGATCGTCCGCGTAGTCTTTCCTCAGGTCGTTCAGCTTCGCCAGAATCTGCTCGGCGGTCATCACGGCGAGTTCCTCCTCCACACATTGTAACTGCCTTGACACTTCGCGGCCCGCGCGGCTACTTTCCCGGCCCATGGTCAATCGCACCAGCCAGCCCCTGACCGCATGGTTCCTCTTGTGGGATCTCGCGCTCGTCGGCGGAAGCTGGCTTGGAGCGTACTGGCTGCGTGTCCGCTCCGGCTGGTTCCCGCTGCATCCGGACACGCCGGACATCGCACTCTACATCGGCAGCCTGCCGCTGATCCTGCTGCTCGGGTTCGTCTCGTTCCGCTTCGCAGGCATGTATGAAATCCATCGTCTGCGGCGTTTCCGCGAAGAGGTCGTCGCGGTGCTCCGCGGCGTCGGCCTGCTGGCGGTCCTCGTGATGGCCACGAGCTTCGCCCGGCAGGCGCATTACGAATCGCGGGCGATCATGGCCCTGTTCGCCGGCGGCACGCTGATCGGCGTCGTCGCCGCACGGCGGCTCAGTTGGACCACACTGCGCCGCCTTCGCGCCCGCGGCGTGAACCAGAGCCACGCCCTCATCGTCGGCACCGGCCGCCTCGCCCGCCAGACCGCCCGTACGCTCCGACACGTCCGCTGGACCGGCATCCGCACCGTCGGCTTCGTCGAAGACGACCCCGTGAAGATCCCCACGGACATTCCCGTGGTGGGGAAGATCGCCGAACTTGCGGAGCTGGTCGAGAGGCACCACATCGAGCACGTGTACATCGCACTGCCGCTGAACCGCTATGCGGATGCCCGCCGCGTGTTCGACGCGCTCTCGGAAACGGTCGTCGATGTCCGGCTGATCGCGGACCTGCGGGCCGTCTCCGGCTTGTCGCTCACCACGACCACGCTTCACGGCATGACGGTGATCGGCCTCCGCGAGAGCCCGCACTTCGGCCTCAACGTCGTCGTGAAGCGGATCATGGACATTTTGCTCGCGTCCGTCGGGCTCGTACTGATTTCGCCGATTCTCGCCGCCATCGCGATCCTCGTGAAACTCACCAGCCCCGGCCCGGTGCTGTACCGTCAAGAACGCTGCGGGTTGAACGGCCGCTCGTTCATGATGCTGAAGTTCCGCACGATGCGCGTGGATGCGGAAGCGGCCGGAGCGCAGATGACCGCCGAGAACGACCCGCGCAAGACGCGGCTCGGATCCATCCTTCGGGCCACGAACTTGGACGAACTTCCTCAGCTGTTCAACGTGTTGTTGGGGGACATGAGCTTGGTCGGCCCGAGGCCCGAGCGACCGGTGTTCGTGCGGAAGTTCAAGAAGAGCATCCCGAACTACATGGCCCGGCACGCGGTGAAGGCCGGCATGACCGGCTGGGCCCAAGTGAACGGCTGGCGTGGCAACTCGTCCCTTCGCAAACGGGTTCAGTTCGACCTTTACTACATCACGCACTGGAACCCGATTTTCGACATCCGCATCCTCTTCCTCACCGTCTGGCGGATGCTGTTCCAGAAGCAGAAGCACGCGTACTGACAAGCCCGCCCGGGTGGATCGCCGGGGGGGAAGCCGCTTCAAGCCTTGCGGGTTGTGCGGGTTCGCCGGGTTGGGAAGGACGCGGCTTGACAGTCTTCACGGAGCCCCTACAATTCGCGAAGCATGTATGGATGCATGCACCGAACCTAGGCTCTAGGAGAGAGCCGCGGCACGCTCGAGGCATCCCACCCCCACCAGAAGGCGTCCTTCTCCGGCTTGGCCGATTCGCTGCCACGCAGCTTCGTGCCGCACACCGCCGGGTCCGCCTGCTCCACCAAGCGCCGGGGCTTTCAGGGAACTCGACCACGCCAACGCTGTTGATAACTTCGACCGTTCCGAACTTCGCTCGACTCGCGTTTCCGCCCCGAGCGAAGCCGCGAACGGCCGTTATCGGCCGTGACCGCAGGTGACCCGTGCCGTCCGATCCGGTGGAGCTCACGAAACAGATCAAGGCCGCCAGCGACATCGTCGCTGTCGTCGGCGGCTACCTCGCACTCAAGCAAGCCGGGCCCACCTTCAAAGCCCTCTGCCCGTTCCACCAAGACTCGCGGCCGTCGTTGGACGTGGACCCGCGCCGCCAGCGGTACAAGTGCTGGGCTTGCGGCAAGCATGGCGACGTCATCAGCTTCGTGCAGGACATGGAAAAAGTCGGTTTCAAGGAAGCTCGGCTCATACTCGCGAATCGCGCCGGGATCAAGCTCGAGGAACGCCAGTCCCCTGAAGACCAAGCCCGTGTGCGGTTGCTCGGCGTGATGCGGTGGGCTCAGGAGAAGTATCAGAACTGCCTGCTGAACGAGCCGTTCGCCGAACCCGCTCGCAAGTACCTCGGCACTCGCAAGCTGTCGGGAAAGTCCGTCCGCGATTTCGGGCTCGGTTTCGCCCCCATCGATGGCGACTGGCTCGTCCGCGAGGCGAACCGCGACCGCGTGCCCCACGACATCCTTGTCGAGATCGGGCTCACCGCCCGCCGACAGGAGAGCGGCGGCACGTACGACCGCTTCCGCGAGCGGGTCATGTTCCCGATTCGGGACGTGCAGGGCCGCCCCGTCGGGTTCGGCGGCCGCATCCTTCCGGATTCGGCCTATGCAGCGCGAACTCCGAAGTACTACAATTCGGCCGAAACTCCGCTCTTCTCCAAGAGCGAGTTGCTGTACGGCCTCGACCTTGCGCGCCACGCCGGCACCGCCGCCGGCTACCTCGCCGTGGTCGAAGGCTATACCGACGTGATGATGGCCCACCAGTGCGGCGTGCCGCAGGTCGTGGCCACGATGGGCACCGCACTCAACGCCCGTCATGTGAGCCAGCTTCGCCGTTACGTGCCGAAGGTCGTGCTGGTGTACGACGCGGACGCCGGCGGGATGACCGGTGTCGACCGGGCCTTGGAAATCTTCGTGTCGCAGGATGTGGAACTCGCCGTGGCCGTGCTCCCGGACGGCCTCGACCCCTGCGACCTGCTCTCGGATGAAGGCGGTGTCGAAGTCTTCAACACGGTGCTCGCCTCGGCCGTGGACGCGCTGGACTTCAAGATGAACCGGCTCCTCGAACGCGACCCGAATCCCTCGATCGAAGCGCGGCGGCGCATCATCGACGCCGTGCTCGGCATCATGGCGGGCGCGCCCGTGCACAAGAGCCAAGCCAGCCAGGTGAAGCAGGAACTGATCGTCACGCGGTTGTCGCACCGGCTCGGGTTGCGTCAAGAAACGGTGTGGGCCCGCTACGGCGAGTTGATGAAGGAGCGGAAAGACAAAAACGCCCGCGACTTGGACCGCCGCGGGGCCGAACCGCCGCCGGTGGAGCCGGACCGCTTCGAGGATGAACCGCCACCCGCGAACGGCGCCCGGCACAGTGCCGAACTGCAGCTCTTGGACCTGCTCCTCGGGCATCCCGAATTCGTGGCCTCGGCCGTGCCGGCGATCGCTCCGGACGAGATTCATCACTCCGGCATGCGGCGCATGCTCGTCGAGTTGTACGCGATTCACGCCGCGGGCCAGACACCGGACATGGACATTCTTCGCGAACGGCTTCACGATCGAGCGGACCTGTTCAAGGCGGCGGAGCGCCGGCGCGACGTCGGCCTGCACATGACCGAGCCGGAGCGCGAGATGGCGCGTATCTCGAAATGGTTCGCGAATCAGAAGAAGCAACAGGAAGAGCAATCGCTGACTGCCCGATTGAAAGGCGGTTCGTTGAATCACGACGAAGCCGCCGAGTTGTTACGCAAACTGCAGCAGCGACGGCCCAGTTGATCGAAGGGATTCGGTTTCGGGAAGCCGAGTGACATGAGCGACCCGCTTGCGGGTTCGCAGCCACCCTGACCCTGGGAGGGGTTCAGATGGATTGGAAGAACGACGAGACGCTTCTGGCCCTGCTGAAGCGCGGTAAGGAAACCGGCTCGCTCACCTACGACGAGGTCAACGCCGCCCTCCCGGAAGGCAGCCCCGGCGTGCCCGAATCGGACCGCCTCGAGTCCGTGCTCGAACTCCTCGAGCAGAACGGCATCAGCATCATCGACGAAGCCGACACCGAGGAGCGTGAAGACAACCAGGACATGCTCGCCGAAGTGGTCGCGGAGGCGGCCGAAGCCGCTTCCCCGTTCGGCGACTCGGACGGCGACGGCCGCCACATCGACGACCCCGTCCGCATGTACCTCACGCAGATGGGCGAGATTCCGCTTCTCTCCCGTGACAAGGAAATCTCGCTGGCCCGGAAGATCGAGGTGACCCGCCGCCGCTTCCGCCGCAAGGTGCTCGAGTGCGATTACGCCTTGCGTCAAGTCGTGGAAACGCTCAAACGCGTGATGTCCGGCGACCTCCCGTTCGATCGCACGATCAAGGTCTCGCTCACCGAGAACCTCGAGAAGGACAAGATCCTTCAACGCATGCCGCACAACCTGCGCACGCTCGAACCGCTGATGGAGCACAATGTCGAGGACTTCCAGCGGCTCGGCGACGCCGACCTGGCCGAGGTGGATCGCGACATCCTGCGCGAGAAGCTCCGCCTCCGTCGCCGCAAGACCGTGATGCTGGTCGAGGAACTCTCGATCCGCACGCAGAAGGTCCAGCCGCTGATGAAGAAGTTGGAGCAGATCAGCGCACGCATGGACGAACTGGAAACGGAGATCGGCGGCCTCCGCGGCCGCGCCAATCGCGACGAACGCGCCAATTCCGAGAAGGAACTGCAGGACCTGATGCTGATCACGCTCGAAGAGCCGGCCAGCCTGCGCCGTCGCGTCGAGATCATGAAGCAGCGGTTCACGGAGTATGAACAAGCGAAGCGAGAACTCTCGGGCGGCAACCTGCGGCTCGTCGTCAGCATCGCCAAGAAGTACCGCAACCGCGGACTCTCGTTCCTCGACCTGATCCAGGAAGGCAACACCGGCCTGATGCGGGCCGTGGACAAGTACGAACACCGCCGCGGCTTCAAGTTCAGCACCTATGCCACATGGTGGATCCGCCAGGCGATCACCCGTGCGATCGCGGACCAGGCCCGCACCATCCGCATCCCGGTTCACATGATCGAGACCATGTCCAAGCTGCGGAACGTCTCGAAGAAGCTGCTGCAGGAGATGGGCCGCGAGCCGACGATCGAAGAGACGGCGAAGGCTGCGGGCTACACGCTGGAGGAAACCCGACGCGTGCTCAAGATCAGCCGCCAGCCAATCAGCCTCGATCGGCCCGTCGGCGAGAGCGAAGACAGCTACTTCGGCGATTTCATCGAGGATCAGTCGATCGATTCGCCGGTGAGTGCCGCGGCCAACGAGATGCTGAAGGACAAGATCGAAGGCGTGCTCAAGACGCTGACCTACCGCGAGCGCGAAATCATCAAGCTGCGATACGGCTTGGGCGACGGCTACACATACACGCTGGAAGAGGTCGGTCGCATCTTCAAAGTGACGCGCGAGCGCGTGCGGCAGATCGAAGCCAAGGCCGTCCGCAAGCTGCAGCACCCCGTGAGGAGCCGCCAATTGGAAGGGTTCCTCGACGCCGTGAAACGCGGGGTGTGACATGCCGTCGCCGTTCCCAGGGATGGACCCGTATCTGGAATCGTGGATCTGGGGCGAGTTCCACTCGCATCTGATCACGAGGATTTACGAGAGTCTGAACCTGCGGCTGCCGAAACGATTCATCGCGTCCACCGAGTTGTACGTCTGGCGGGTGGATGATTCTCAGCGGCTTCTCTTGGGCGGTCCGGACGTGTTCGTCTCGGATCGCGATCCATCACCTTCTCACGGCGAAGGTGCCGTGGCCACGCTGGAAGCGCCGATCCAAACCACGCTTCCCGGCGTCGTCAAGAAGCAACGCTACGTCAAGATTGTGGACGCGGACGACCGCCGGGTCGTCACAGTGATCGAAGTCCTCAGCCCGTCCAACAAGTCGTCCGGCGAAGACGGCCAGCATTATCGCCTGAAGCGCGAAGCGTACATCGCGAACGGGGTCAGCCTGGTCGAGATCGACCTGCTTCGATCCGGCCAGCGCCCGCCGCTGGGCGATCCGTCGCCGCCGATCTCCGACTACTATTTGCTCGTGCATCGGGGATGGGAGGATAGCCGGCTGGGGATCTGGCCGCTCTCGATCCGAGATCCGTTCCCGCTCCAGATCCCGGTCCCGCTCGATCCGGATGTCCCGGATTCAACGCTGGATCTCCGCGCGTGCATGGATCACGTTTACGACATCGGCCGATATTCGGAGCAACTCGACTACACCAAGCCCCCCAAGCCTCCGCTGCGGGAACCGGACGCCGCTTGGGCGCGTGAACTTCTTGGCCCCCGCACCCCGGCCGCCTGAGCAAACGGGATCCGCACATGCGGCCCCCGCCTCGCTACAATCACCTCACCAACCCCCGGAGCCACCTCAATGACCGTTGCCGACACGCTCCGCGAATGCCACCGCCTCCGCAAGCACATCAAGAACTGCACCGAAGAGATCGAACGCGGCCCCCGGGTTCTCAAGTCCATCGACAAGCAACTCGAAGAAGAACGGGCCGAGCACAAGAATCACCACGACACGATCACCAAGCTGAAGCTCAAGCAGCGCGAAGACGAGGGCACGCTGAAGCAGACCGAGTCCCGCCTGATGATCCTCGAAGGGCAACTCCTCGGCATCTCGGTGTCCAAGGAATACGAGGCGAAGAAGTCCGAGATCCGGCAGGCGAACGAGAAGAAGGCCGCGCTCGAGGAAGCGATCCTGGCCACGATGACCGAACTCGATGCCCGGATCAGCGCGGTCCCGACCGTGGACAAGAAGTGGGCCGACGCCCAAGCCGAACACAAGCAAGCCGTCGCGGACGCGCACGCCCGCATCGCGTCGCTCAAGGCCGATGTGGAACAATCGAAGACGGCCTTGCTTGAAGCCGAGAAAGGCATCCCGGAGAAGAGCCGTTCGCAGTACGACCACTTGGTGAAGGCCCGCGGCCCGGACGCGATCGCCGGCGTGAAGGACAAAGTCTGCCAAGGGTGCCGCACCGGTCTCTCGCAGCAGCGGCTGATGGAAGTGCAGTCCGGCCAGTACATCCTGTGCCAGAGCTGCGGCCGGATGCTGTACCCCGTCGTGGAGTGAAATCCCACGACCCCGGAATAGACAGCGGCACCGAATCGCTCCGGTGCCGCTGGTGAAATTCTGCCTGGACTCGCGTCACGGCTGGTTGCGATAGCGGCTCGGTACGGCCGAGGAAAGCTGCCAATCGGCCGGAATCGGACGGCGGAGTTCTTCGCCGGAATAGTGCCAGAACTCCAGCCGGTCTTCGCCGTGCCGCCACGAGAAGGCCGCGTTGCGGCCGTTGATCCGCGTCGGGAAGTCCACTTCGCCGGATTCGGCGTCCACAAGGCTCACGCCGAGCCCCTGCAACTCGCCGACGGCGTTTGTCAGGCTGCGTTCCGCGGCCATGATCTCTTCGCCGACTTGGTAGCGGCGTTGGCGTTCCTGCCACACGAGATCGCGACGATGGCGGTCCAAGCGTTCCTGCTCGGGCGAAAGGTTCGCGAGCGCGGTGTGCGTCGTCACGATGTCCGTCACGATGCTCTTCACGAGCGGGAGCATCTGGCGGGCGGTGGGAAGATCGAGGACGAGTTCCTTTCGCCGCGATTTGCCGGCGGTGTTTCCGGCCCGGTTCGGGGTGCTGCTGCTCATGGCGGGCTCCGGGTGGCGGCGGGGAGAGACGCCGCTGCTGTATTCTAGGAGCGCGGACGCAAGGCGGGATGCCGGTCCGGCGCGGATTTTTCCAGGAACGGAACACGCGTTCCGTCCCCTACGGAATTCGACGATCCAAGGCGGCGTTTGGTGCGCTGCCGCACGGGAATAGCACGAAGCCGGAGCGGTTGAAAGGCCGACCGCTCGCGTCAGTTCATTGCCGGGGCTTGGAGGAAGAACTTGCCACCGGACTTGGCCCAGTTCCGCATCCCTTCCGCGTCCTCCGCGAACATTTTCGTGCGATCCTCGTACTGCCGCAGGGTGTTGAGCGTCTCCGGCGGAACGGTCTTGCCCGCCTTCTGATCATTCTCGATCTGCTCCTTCAACTTCTCGGCCTTGGCCGCGAGATCGGTTGCGTCCTTGTCGCGTTCCTTGGCCTTGGCCTCGGCCGTGGGGAGCAACGTGCCGACGTGCTTCTCGTAGGCGGCCTTCAACTCGGGCATCTCTTTCAGCAGGTCTCCGTACTTGTCCCGCGTCTCGGAGTTGAAGCGGTGGCTGCTGTTCATCTCCAGCGTGGCGAAGTTGCGGCCGGCGTCGTCGTAGAGCTTGGTGAACTTCATGTCGCCCTTCGGCAGCAGGCTCTGGTTGGCCTTGAGCAGGCAACGCTGGTACATGAGGTACGCTTCGAAGTAGTTGTTCTGGGCGGCGATGTAGGCATTTCCCGCGCCGGGACCGGTGCCGGGCCCCTTTGTCACGATGCCGCGGTAGATGTTGACGAGGGAGGTCCATTCCCGGAGCGCCTCGCTCCAAGGTTGCTTGCCCGCGGCCCCCGGTGCGGCCGCGCCCTTCGCCTCCAGCAGGTACGCCTTCTCCTTGCGGAAATCGACGCTGTTCGCGGCCCAACCGGGCTTCGCCATGTTGCCCATCGCCTTGTCCAACTCGGCGGTGGCGGGCTCGAACTGGTTGTCCTGCCGGTACGCCCGCACGAGTTCCAGCACGGCCCGCCGGTACTCGAGGATCGCCTTCTTCTCCACCGGATCCTCGATCTTGCTCGGGTCGAAGACCAACGGCATCTTGTCCGGCGCGGGCACCGGCACCTTTTGCAGCGACTGCACCGCGTCCTTGTAATTGCCCACCACGATGAGCGACTGACCGAGGAAGCGGTGCATCGACGAGGGCAGGTTCGGCTTGCCGCCGATGTGGGCGAGCAGTTTCGAGAAACCGGCGGACATGCTGTTGGCTTCGTCAGCCTTCCCTTCCCGGCGAAGGCTCACGATCTGTGCCGCGGTTTCGTTCGTGACCTGCTCCAAGGTCGCCATGTTGGCGTCGATGCTGCCCCCGAACTTCTCCAGCAGTTCGAGCAGTTCGATGCCCTTTTCCGCCTCGCCCTTCTTCATCCGCACCTTGAGCGCGAGCACGATCAGGTTTTGGCGGTAGAGATCGACGCCCTTGGCGAGCGAGACGATCTGTTCCTTCTGCGCCTTGGCCGGGTCGTCCTCGGGATTTTCAGGCGCCGGGGCGGGTTCGGGGCCCTTCTTTTCGGGTTCCTTCTTCTCCGGCTCCTTCTTGGGAGGTTCCTTCTTCTCCGGCTCCTTCTTGGGAGGTTCCTTCTTCTCCGGCTCTTTCTTCTCGGGTTCCTTCTTCGGCATCGGCGCGGGCGGCTTCGCCCCCGGCGTGGTGATCCCCTTCACCTGTTGCGAGAACGGCCCGGCGAGGCTCATCTCGCCCAAGATTCCGCCGATCGAGTTGAACGCCTCGTCGTATTTCCCCTTGCTGAACAGCGTCGTCCCTTCGGCGTAGGCCGCGGCGGTCTTTTCGTTCTCGGCCACCAGTTTCAACTCCCAACCGTCCAGGTTCAGAGTCTTCGTTCCGATGTCCGAGAGCAGGGAATCGAAGGTCGGCACCAGTGCGAGAGCTTCCTCCGCGACCTTCTTCGCCTTCGCGAACCCCGGCTCGAGCTTGTCGCCGTCCGGATCGATGCGCGGTTGAAGGAGGTAGAGCCGGGCGAGGCGGCACCGCGCCGTGAGGTACGGTCGCACGTCGTCCTCCGGCGCGGTGACGAGCGGCTTCACGAGCCGGTCCAAGTCCGCGGTCGTGCGGCGGAACACTTCGCGGTGGCGTTCCTTCGCCAGCGGCGAATCCTTCACCGAGAGCAACTGGTAGGCCAGCGCGCCTTGGAACAGACGGGCCTGCGAGATCGACTCGTACCCCGGCCGCACGCGGAGCAACACGTCGTACGCCTCCACCGGCTTCTGGTCTTCGTACAGCAAGCCGGCGAGGCGGTGCCGGGCGCGGTCGGTCGGAGTGTCGTTCGGGAATTGCTTGTCCAGGAACACCGCCAAGTCGATCGAGCGGTCGCGGTCGATCTTCTTCAAGGCGTCGAGCCGTTCGGCGCCGACGTTCTTCAGCAGCGAGGTGGAGGCGAAGTAGCCGTTGATGGCGAGCGCGCCCGCCAGTGCGGACTTGCCGCCGGGCGCTTTCGTGGTGCGGGCCATGTGTTCGCCAAGGATCGCCGCGAGGTGCGGCTGGTCGGACACTTGGTAGTAGTAGATGAGGCGCAGGTTCACGTCGGCGACATCCGCAGGGCTGTCCTGCGGAGTGGCGATTTCGCGGGCGCGTTCCAAGAGTGCGACGATGGCGTGGTACCGCTTCTTGATCTCCTCCGCGTTCTTTTCCGGATCCTTTTGCAAATCCAACGTGCGGGCCATCTGAATGAGGGCGGCCATCTGGCACGTCTCGAAGTCGCGATAGGCCGCGGGCGGTTGGTCGGCTTCGCCCAGCAGCCGGCGGACGACGTACATGCGGGCGCGGGCCGCACGCTGCGTGTAATCGTTGTCGGTCTGGCTGATCACGCGGAAGAGTTTCTCGGCCTCGGCGTACTTCCCGCGGGCCAAAGCACCGAGCGTGGGCGGCGGCGGCGGGGTCTTGGGCGGCACCTTCGGCGGCGGCGGCAGCGTCGCATCCGCCTGGAGTTGCAGGATGTAGCCGAGGTACCAGCGCGTGGCGAACGCCTCGTTGCGGGCACGACGCAGGCCGCCGTACTGCCGCAGCCAATCGCGGCACTTCGCCTCCGCGGACGACTGCTTGCCCTTGTCGCCGAGCGCGTCCAGGAACTCGCGGCGGAGTTTGAAGAAGCGGATCATGCGCTTCGCTTCGTCGCCCTCGGAGCCGGGCGTGGATTCGACTCGCTTCTCCTCATCCTCTGCCGCCTTGTAGTTCTTCTTGACGTACTCGCACTCCGAGAGCCACGCACGGGCCACACCGGTCACGCGGGCGGGAGCGCCTTCGAGCCGGGCGAGGTCGGAGAACGCGGCTTGGGCTTCGTCCGCCTTCTTGTCCCGTTCGGCGAGTTCGGCCGTTTCGCCACCGAGGAACGATTCGGATTGGGCGTACAGGTTGGTGCCCTGCGCCATCTTCGCTTCGTACAGTGTTTCGAGGAGCGAACGCTTGGTGATCGGGTCCGGATTCTTGGCGAGTTGGGCTTCGATCTGGGTGACGGCGGACTTCAACTGCGTCGTTGCGGCATTGAACAGCGGGCGCGACTTGGCCGCCTCCGCCTTCTGGTTCTTTTTGGCTTCATCGACCGCGCCTTGGTTGCTGCCGTCCTCGGCGAGCGCGGGAATGTCCATGCGGCGGGCCTTGGCCAACTGTGCCTTCGCGTCCAGCGAGCTGAGTCGGGCCAGCGCGAGGAACGCTTCCGGTAGCCGCGGGTGGCCCGCGTTCTTCGGGTTGCGGACGAACGTGAGGAAGCCTTCCTTCGCTTCGCCCACCATGCTGATGCGGGTGCCTTCGTCCGGCTCGTCCACCGCCGATTCGAGTTGGCACTTGGCCCGTTCGAGCGGCAGCAGTTGCTTCACGGCATCGGGCACGCCCGGTTTCTTGTCCAAATCCGCGAGGTATTCCAGTGCGAGGTCGGACATGCCGTTCTCGCGGAGCCCGCGCACCAGATCGATCGGATCGGGGCCGGAGTCCGCGGCGGGGGGTTGGGCCGAAGCCTGAAACCACGGCAGCGGCGAAGCGACGGCTGCAACGAGGACGACGATCGGACCGGTGAACCACGGCGACAGACGCGACATGACAACGACTCCACGAACCGCGCGGCAGGAGGCGATACGGTTTGGACGAGGCAGGCGGCGGATTGGTTCCGACTGAAGTGATTGTGACCCTGACGCGCCGGAAATCAAGCCCGCGGCGCGCGCAAGGTCGCGCCGCGGGCCGGCGGTCACTTCTTGAGCACGAACTTGTTGATGCGGTATTCCTTGCCCGCGCCCTCGACCCACTTTCCGAACGCCTCCCGCATCGTCTCGTTGAAGTCCGCGCCGGGCAGGGCCTTCGGAGCGTTCCAGCCGTCCTCGGTCGTGAGGCCGAGCATGTAGAACGCGTTGGCCGGCGGCGGCAGGCTCGCATCGAACTTCGACCAGCTCGCTTCCGCGAGGCCCTTCAGAATCAGCTTGCTCTCTTCGGCCGGCAACTTCTCCAAGCCCAGTTCCTTGCCTTCCGTCTGCGGAATCGTGCGGTTCTTGATGATGAGTGCGATCGCCGCGAACGAGCGATCCTCGGCTTTCTCCGCTTTCAGCGACTTGATCGGGTCGGCGACCACGGCCAAGGCCCTCTTCACGTTCGCCGTCACGGCCTTGTAGTTCTCGTCGGCCGAAAGCACGGGGCTGCCCATCCAGTTGTAAGTGTGGAACTGTCCGGAGGCGTGCTTCGTCAGAAAGAAGAGACCCTCTTGGTTTTCCTCGAGGCTGACGCGGGGGCCGCGGCCGACGGCCGCCGCCGGGAACCCGACCTTGATGTGCGTGGTGTTCGCGGCACCGGCCAACGCGGATTCGATCTTGATCACGGCGATCTTGTACGCCGTCTTCTGACCGCCGGATTCGATCTCGACCGGTTCCTTTTCGATGCTCGTGACCTTGCCGGCGACCACGACTTCAGCCTGCAGGGCGCGTTGCACCGGGTTCGGCGGCGCGGCCACCCGCTTCGCCGAAACGGGTGCGATCGCCAACAGCAACACCGGGACGGACCATGCGATTCGCTTCATGGGAATGCTCCAGAATGGTGAGGGCATCCTATCGGCGGAACGCGGCGCGGGGCCATATCAACTCTGTAACGGCCGGCGATTGCCCGGCTGCGGGAAACCGGCGACAATGCACTCCACTCCCGACCGTGAGCCTGCCATGAATCGCTTTGCTTGGGCATTCGCCCTGTTCGTCCTCTCCGGTTCGATCGCGGTGTTCGCACAGCCGAAGAAGGACGCGGACTTGGACCAGACCGTCGCAGTACTCAAGCGGCTCGGCGGCGCGGCGTCCGGGTTCGAAGTGATGCCCAACGCCGACATCCAGATCAAGGCCGTGGACAAGGCCACCGCCGCGGCCAGCAAGATCCCCGTGTTCCGCCTCACCGTGAGCGACGACGCCTCGCTCTCCCGCATCCCGAAGTCCGAGGCGATCATCGGCCTCGATCTGCGCGGCCTCCGCCTCAGCGACACCGGCCTGAAGCACGTCTCGAATCTGCACAACCTGCACCTGCTGGTGCTCAGCCGCACCAACGTGAGCGACGACGGCTGGCGCAACCTCGCGGGCTGCAAGCAACTTTACGTGCTCGATCTCTCGAACACGAAGTTGAGCACCGACGCCTTGCGGCAACTGG
>JAXMBB010000045.1:0-27721 GCA_046350135.1 Gemmataceae bacterium | reverse complement strand
GCGAAGAAGGGCTACGAGGATTACTTGGCGAACCTGAGCGACTGATGAACGATCTCTGCCGGACGGTGATGGTGGGAAGCGCCTTCTCACAGTCACCGCCCGGCAGATGATCGCGACTCGCTCTGTTTCGGCACCGCCGAGCGCACCCGTCTCGGCGACATCTCTTCTCCGTTGGTTGCGGATCGCGCAGCCCCACTTCTCGCAAGGCTCATCATCCAACCCGCGTGATCGGCGGCCCACAAAGCGGAGGACATGTGGAATCCGGCCGGCCTGCATGTCGTGCCGATTGCACCGGTTTCAACTCGTGGGCGGCGTGCGAGGCCGCGGCAAGCTGAAGAAGCTGCGGCCTGTGGAGAGAAACGGGAAAATGCACCGCGCGTGAGCCGATGGAATGCCTTGCCGCGGCGGAGGATGCCGCGGGACGCAACCGCCGACGGAGCGGACGGTTGCTGAGCCTCGGGGCCGCACCTAGGATTGCACCACGTCCGGCGGGCACCGCCGGCACATCATCGGGCCCGAGAGGAGTGATTCATGCTGGCTTTGTTCGCTCAACAAAAGGGGGATCCGGCCGCCGCCGCAGGCATGATGGCCGGGGTGCTCGTCTTTTACGGCATCCTCATCGTCGTCGCGATCGCCATTCAAGTGTGCTTCCTGCTCTCGATGTCGAAGTGTTTCAAGGCGATCTCGCCGCGCAACCGCCAAATGGAGCCCGGCAAGGTCTGGCTCGCACTGATCCCGATCTTCGGGCTCGTCTGGACCATCATCATGATCCTGAAGCTGAGCGACTCGCTGCGGGACGAGTACGACGACCGCGGGATGCGCGGCGACGGGGACTTCGGAAAGACGCTCGGCATCGTGTACATCGTGTCTTCGTTCATTTGCGGTCCGGTCGCGTTGATCACCTTCATCATGTATTGGGTCAAAGTGGCCGGATACTCCAAGGCACTGCTCTCGCGCGGCGGTGGTTACGACGAGGACGACGAGGACGAAGACGACCGCCCGCGCAAGCGTCGCCGTCGCGACGATGACGACGACGATGACGACGATCGCCCGCGGCGTCGCCGTCGCGACGACGATGACGACGACGAGTGATTCGATTCGGCTCCAATCCGGGGCGGTGCCCCGGTTATCATGACAGTGCGGGCTCGAAAGGCGTTCCGGCCCGCATCTTGAGGTTCATCATGCTCGACATCGCGATGTCTTCACGCCGCAACTTCCTGCGCGTCGGCGGGCTCGGTGCCTTCGGCCTGCCCGCACTGCTGAAGGCCGAAGCCCAGGCTCGCGGTTCTTCGTCCGCCTCGCGGGCCAAGTCCGTGATCCTCGTCTACCTCGGCGGCGGCATTTCCCACCACGACAGCTTCGACCCCAAGCCCGAAGCCCCGGAAGAGATCCGCGGCAAGTACAGCACCATCCCCACGAACGTGCCCGGCTTGCGCATCGGCGAGAAGTTGCCGCTGATGGCGAAGGTGATGAACAAGATCGCCCTCGTGCGATCCGGCTCGCACAACAACGATCACCACGAGACGGCGACCAACTGGGTGATGTCCGGCCGTTTCGGCTCCGCGTTCGGCGACTATCCCGCGATCGGGGCCGTGGTCGCTCATGAATCTGGCTTCACTGGCACGCTGCCGCCGTATGTGTCCGTTCCGCGGAATCCGAGCTTCACGTGGGAACTCGGCAAGAGCGCGTACCTCGGCGGCCGGTATGAATCGTTCAAGGCCGGCGACCCGAACGCCGCCAACTACAAGGTGCAGGATCTCGCCGCCGAGGGCGTGAGCGACCAGCAGTTCGTCCGCCGCGAGACGCTGCTCAAGGCGGTGGACGGGCTCGCGAGCCGGGTGGAAGGCAACGACCAGATCGCGACCTACGACGAGTTTCACGGCCGGGCCCGGCAAATGGTCCTCTCGACCGAAGCCCGCAAGGCCTTCGCCATCGATGCGGAACCGGAGAAACTCCGCGACCGCTACGGCCGCAACACGGCGGGGCAATCGATGCTGCTGGCCCGCCGGCTGGTGGAAGCCGGCGTGCGGTTCGTCACCGTGAACTACGGCGGGTGGGACCACCACGCGAAGATCTTCGAGAACCTGGACAAGAAACTGCCCGAGTTCGACCGCGGCGTGTCGGCGTTGATCGAAGACATGAGCGGTCGCGGGTCGCTCACGGACACGTTGATCGTGGTGATGGGCGAGTTCGGCCGCACGCCGAAGTTCAACAAGGACGCGGGCCGCGATCACTGGGCCCCGGCCGGGTCCATGCTGTTCGCCGGAGCCGGAGTAAAGCCGGGCTTGGTGCTGGGGAAGACGGACAAGCAGGGGGCGTATGCGATCCAGCGGCCGGTGGCTCCGGCGGACGTGGCGTACACGATCTTCGACTCACTCGGCATCGACCCGCGGAAGCAACTCGTGGCGCCGGACGGCCGCCCCATCGAGATCCTCGACAAGGGCGAACCGGTGAACGAACTCTTTTCCTGAGTCTCACCGCGAAACCGCAAGCGGCCCGCGGGCCGCTTGCGGTTTCCGTGAACTCACTCCTTCGGCAACTGCGGAAGCACCTTCTTGTCCGCGTAGCGTTCCGGTTCCTTCTCGAACCGCTTCTTCGACGTCTCGTTGAAGAAGTACACCTTCACGCCCTTGTACATCGTGAACGGATCCTTGCTGTTCACCTTCCGCTCCTTCAGCACGGGGTCGTAGACCTGCTCGATCTCGCGTTTCGGCAGTTCCTTGCCGGCGAGGCCGGGGATCAGCTTCGGATCCAAGTACGCGCTCGGCTCCTTGTTCCACTTCGCCACGCACGTGTCGCAGCACAGCAGCACCTTCACGCCCTTGTACGTCACGGTCTTCGCTTCGTTGGGATCGATCTCGTCGGTGGTCATGATCGGGCAGAACTTCTGCGTCTTGTCGTCGTCGGCGGCGCGGGGCGAACCCGGCACGCAGGCGAGCAGTGCAAGCCCGAGCAACCGGCTGGAGCGGATCATCGGACATCTCCGGAAAGTGGGACCGGGCGGGGGGAATCATCAACGGGACGGCGCGGGGCTGTCCACGAGGGCGAACACCAGCAGCAGGAAGAACAGGTTGGCGAGGGCGACGCCGAGCATGATCAGGGCGAAGATGCTGGAATCGCGAAGCCACGCGAGCGACCGCCGCGGCGGTGCGGCGACCGCCACCGGCGGCCCCGATTCCTCGCGTTCGGGAAGAGCGAACCGTTCCCGGATTCGCGGCGGCAGGTCGTCCCACCAACCGGGTTCGTCGCGTCGATTCCGCACCATCACACCGCTCCGCGCTGCGAGAGGCTCCGCCATTCTAACCGCAATTCGGGCCCGCGAGTATCGCGAAATCCACGCCGACCGATTCTGGATTCCTTCCGTACGCACGGGTACACTCGAATCATGTTCGCATCCGCATTTGGTCCGTTGTTCACTCGTCGCGATGTGCTGCGATTCGGCGCCGTGAGCGCGGCGGCCGCGCCGTTCGCCTCGGCGGCGGAAACAAGCCGGCCCGCCCCGGCGAAGTCCGTGATTTTCCTCTGGATGGCGGGCGGGCTCACGCACATCGATTCCTTCGATCCGAAGCCGGACGCACCGGTCGAAATCCGCGGCACGTTGAAGTCCATCCAAACGAAGCTCCCCGGCATCCGCTTCACCGAAGTGATGCCCGAACTCGCCCGGCTCAACGACAAATTCACGCTGCTCCGCACATACGCCTCCGGTTCGGACGACCACCTGATCTCGCAGGCGCGGCAACTCTCCGGCCGCCGCACGAACGCCCTCCAGATCAACACCGAGCCGAACGTCGGCGCGGTGATGTCCAAGTTGCGCGGGCCGCGGGCCGGGTTTCCCGGATACATCGCGGTTCCGGGCACCACGAAGCCCGGCCCGCCGCCGAACAGCCTCTTCGTCGGTGGGTGGCTCGGCGATCAGTACGCCCCGTTCTGCACCGGCGGCCGGCCGAAGAACGACGACTTCACCGCATTCGTGAAAGAGGCGGCGGAAGAAGAGTTCAATCAGCAGTCGCTGCGCCAGTTCGCCGGGCTGGACGACGGCCGGCTTTCGGATCGCCGCGTGCTGCGGGAATCGTTCGACGGGCGATTGCGAAAGCTGGAGGCCGCCGCCGCCACGGGCGACCAATACCGCGGCGCGTTCGACATGCTGCTCTCCCCCGCTGTGCGGCAATCGCTCGACCTTGGCAAGGAACCGGACCGCGTTCGCGAACGCTACGGCAAGACGAAAATCGGCGCCCGCTGCCTGCTCGCCCGCCGCTTGGTCGAAGCCGGCGCCGGATTCGTGATGGTCGATTACGGCTACGATCCGGAATACGGCAACCTCTGGGACAACCACAACGCCCCGGGCCAGAACTTCCCGCCGATCTGCGAGATGGCCAAGCGGCCGTACCACCTCGCGGGCACGGACCGCGCCGCGGCCGCACTCCTGGACGATCTGCACACCCGCGGCCTGCTCGACTCCACGCTCGTGTGTTTCCTCACGGAGTTCGGCCGCACGCCGAAGATCAACAAGGAGGCGGGCCGCGACCACTGGGGTACCGCGGGCTCGATCTTTCTCGCCGGCGGCGGTGTGAAACCAGGGCAGGTGCTCGGCGCGACCGACTCGCGCGGCGCGTACCCGATCACACCGGAGTGCACCCCGTGGTCCGTCGCGGCCACGATCTACGAAGCGCTCAGCGTCGATCTGCAGACCGTGCTTACCGATCGCGAAGGCCGCCACGTCCCGCTTCTGCCCGAAGGCCAACCCATCCCCGGCGTGCTGGCGTGAACGAGTTCATCTCGCGAACCCGCGAGTGGATCGGGAGCACCGTCATCGGGTTGAACCTGTGCCCGTTCGCGCGGCGGGTGTTCGACGCCGGGTTGATCCGCTTCGCGGTGTCCGGGGCGACCACCGAGGAACAGCTACTCGATGACCTGCGAAACGAACTGGAACGATTGCTCGCCGCGCCGCGGAGCGAGATCGAAACCGCGATCCTGATTCATCCGCATGTCCTGATGGACTTCCTCGATTACAACGACTTCCTTGCCGAGGCCGACCGCTTGCTTCGCCGCATGAAGCTGGACGGCGTCGTGCAGATCGCCAGCTTCCATCCGCGGTATCAGTTTGAAGGCACCGAGCCGGACGCGCCGGAGAACGGCACGAATCGCTCGCCGTTCCCGATGCTGCACCTGCTTCGCGAAATCAGCATCACCGAAGTGGCGGACGACCCGGAGGTGCTACTGGGCATCCCGGATCGCAACATCGCGACGATGCGGCGGCTCGCGCGTAATGTGAAACCAACCCCGCCCGTGGAGCCGCCGCCATGAACCCCGCCTATCCGCTCTCCGATGTCGCCACTGTGTTCAGCCCGTCGCTCGTGCTGTATCCGGAACTCATTCGCAAGAACATCGCGCGGGTGATCGAGATGGCCGGCGGGCCGGGGCGGCTGCGGCCGCACGTGAAGACGCACAAGACCCGCGAAATCGCCGCGATGCTGATCGAAGCCGGCGTGACGAAGCACAAGTGCGCCACCATCGCCGAAGCCGAGATGCTGGCGAGCGCGAACGCCCCGGACGTGCTGATCGCGTATCCGCTGGTGGGGCCGAACCTCAGCCGCTTGGCCGCGTTGATCCGCAAGTTCCCCGGCACTTCGTTCTCGGTGCTGATCGATCATCCGGATTCGACGAAAGCGTTGTCCGATGCGATGGCTGCGGCCGGGCTCACGGTGGGCGTGATTCTCGATCTGGATGTGGGGCAGCACCGCACCGGCATCGCCGTGGGTGACAGTGCGATGTCACTGTACTTGGACGCGGCGAAGATGCCGGGCCTGCGGCCGAACGGCTTCCAGGCGTACGACGGCCACAACCACCAGGAAGCGCGATCCGAACGCGAAGCCGCCGTGCGGGCTCTGCTCGCCCCGGTGATCGAACTGCGGAAGGAGACGGAACGCCGCGGAGCACCGGTGCCGCGCCTCGTGTGCGGCGGCACCCCGACGTTCCCGATCTTCGCCGGAATGCAAGACGTGCCCGGCATCGAGTGCTCGCCAGGCACGTTCGTGCTGCACGATGCAGGCTACGGATCGAAGTATGCCGATCTCGCGGGCATTACGCCGGCCGCGGTGCTGGTCACACGCGTGATCAGCCGCCCCACCGCGAACCGCGTCACGCTCGATCTCGGGAACAAGTCCGTGGCCGCCGATCCGCTCTTGGAGAAGCGAGTGGCTTTGCTCGACTTCCCCGAATACAAGACGGTGAACCAAAGCGAGGAGCACTTGGTGGTGGAGACAGCGGGCGCGTCGCAGTACAAGCCGGGCGACGTGGTGTACGCGCTGCCCGGTCACGTGTGCCCCACGGTGGCGCTGCATCGTGAGGTGCTGATCGCCGAAGGGGGCAAGATCACGGGCAAGTGGACGGTGGCGTCCCGCGACCGCGTACTGACCGTCTGAGGCGTGCATGCGATACAAGCTTCTGTTCATCGGCCTGCTCGCGATCGCTCTCGGCTCCTGCGACAAGCCGGTGCCACCGCCGGCGGTCGTCGAGACTCCGAAGGTTGTGGAGGAGAAGCCGAAGCCGGTCTCGCCGGAAGGCGTGGCGTACTTGGAGAAGCTTCGCCAGCGTACTCCGTTCGGGACGAACAACTTCGACCTCGCCGCGCTGCGATCCGGCATGGGTACGCGCCGCCCGCCAGCGGACAAGGACATCAAGATCACCCGCGTGAAGGCCGGCGACGTACCCTGCGAATGGGTCGTGGCCCCCGGCGCGGATCCCGATTTCCGCTTGCTCTACATCCACGGCGGCGGGTTCGTCTCCGGTTCGGCCGGGTTCTACCTCACGGTGGCGGCGCACCTTTCCACTGCGGCGAAGTGCGCGGTGCTGCTCCCGGATTACCGGCTGGCACCGGAGAATCCCTTCCCCGCCGGGCTCAACGACTGCGTGTCCGCCCACGAGTGGATGCTCGCAAACGGCCCGAACGGTGCGGCATCGGCCCGCGTCACGTTCGTCGCCGGCGATTCGGCGGGCGGTTGCCTCACGCTGTCCACGCTGCTCGCGTTGCGCGATCGCAAGCTCAAACTCCCCGCCGGCGGCATCCCCATCTCGCCGGTCACGGACCTCACACTCGCCAGCGAGTCACTCAAGACCGTGTACGATCCGATCATCAGCGCGAAGACGATGCCCGTGTTCCGCGACCACTACTTGGGGAAGCACGACCCGCGCGATCCGCTCGCATCGCCCGTGTTCGGCGATTACCGCGGTCTGCCGCCGATCCTGTTCCAAACGGGTGAACACGAAATGCTTCGCGACGACAGCGTTCGCGCGGCGGACAAGGCGAAAGCGGACGGCGCGAACGTGACACTCGAGATTTGGTCCGGCATGTTCCACGTGTTCCAGTCGCACGAGCCGCTCTTGCCCGAGGCGAAGGAATCCTACCGGCACATGGCCGAGTTCATGCGTTCGCACGCCCCTTCGGCTTCGCCCTGATCCGCTCGAACCGCAGCACGTACGCCGCGACTTGGATCTCGTCTCCCGCCCGGAGACGACGCACACCCTTCAGTCGTTCGGAATTGACGAACGTCCCGTGCCGCGACCGGAGGTCGACGATCTCGTGAAACCCGTTTTCCTCGTTCCAAGTGATCGCCAGGTGGTCCCGGGACACATCCGTGCTTTCGAGTTTCAAGGTGTTTCCCTTGCGTCGGCCGACCATCAACTTGTCACGCGGGACATCGAACTTCATGCCGATCGAATCCGGCCCGCGAATGACACGCAATCGGAACTGCGCCGTGCGGTCCGCATCCGGTGCGCCGCCGGGCACGACGGTGCGTTCATCGTCGTTCGGTTCCGCGACCGCCTTGCGGGGGGCGAGTGCGAGTTGGAGCGAGAGGGCCAGTGAACCGGCCGTGGGATGACGGCGGTGCGGTTCGCGTTCGAGGCACTTCTCGAGGATCGCGGCGAACTCGCGTTCGAGTTCATCACCCGGGTGTTCCCGCTGTGCGAGTTCGTCGAGAAGTTCGCCAAGCGAGTAGATGTCCGCCGAGGGGTCGATGCGCTCGTCCGCCGCTTCCTCGGGGTCGGCGATGCGCCGCGCGGCGGAGAACCCGCCGATCTTCGCCACGCCGTCGCGTCCCACCGTTACTGCTTCCGACCGCATGCCGTTGTGGATCCACCCGCGTTCGTGAACGGCCTGCAATCCGATGGACAGCATGAGCGCCGTCTCGGCGGCCTGCCGGATCGGCATCGCACCGAGAGGCGCGCCTTCGACGTACTCCAGCACGAGGTAGGCTTGGCCGAACTGCTCGCCGTAATCGTAAAGCCGCACCACGTTCGGGTGTTCGAGGCCGGCCATGGCATCGGCTTCGCGCCGCAGTGCGGCATAAGACGGCGAACCGACCGGCCCGGTGCAGAGTTTCAATCGCACGGTGCGATTGATCGCGACTTGCCGGGCGAGATAAGTGCAACTTGCGCCATCGCACTCGAGCCGCTCGCCGATCTCGTAGCCGATCCGGCGGGCCCAGCGGGCGTGGCGTTCGGCGTCGTCGATCGGCCGCGCGAGCACCGGCACGTTCTCGCGGAAGCGGGCGAGATCGTCGGCGAGTTCCAGTGCCGAATACCGCCGGGCCGCGTCGCGCTCCAAGCACTTCAAGCAGACGGCTTCGAGGTCTGCGGGCAGGGAGGGCACGAAGGCCGTGGGGCGCGGCGGATCCTCGGCGAGCAGGCGGGCGATGGTGCTCGCATAGGTGGCCTCGCGGTAGGGCGGGCGACCCGTTAGGCACTCGTAGAGGATGCCACCGAGCGAGAACACATCGGATGCGGGGCCGACGGATTTCGAATCGCCGCGGGCCGCTTCGGGGCTCATGTAACACGCGGTGCCGAGCACGGCGTAGGTCTCGGTCACGCCGGGGTCGTCGCTCGTCAGCCACTTCGCGAGGCCGAAGTCCGAGATCTTGGGCGTGCCGTCTTCCGCGAGCAGCACGTTCGCGGGCTTCAAGTCGCGGTGGATGATCTTGCGTTCGTGCAGATGGTGAGTGGCCCGCGCGAGTTGCTCCACGAGAGCGGCGGACCACGACGGACATGCGGGCTTGCCGCCGAGCCGCGCGGCCAGCGACCCGCCCTCCACGAGTTCCATCACGAAGTACGGATGCCCGTCCGCCTGGCCGAAATCGTAAAGCGTGACCACGTTCGGATGGCTGAGCCCGGCGATGGAACGCGCTTCTTTGTGGAAGCGCACGAGTTGTTCGGGGCGGTGCAGCGGCCCGGTCCGCACCATCTTGATCGCGACGTCGCGGTTCAATTCCAAGTGGCGCCCGCGGAACACCACCCCCATGCCGCCTTGGCCGATCGACTCGCCCACCTCGTAGCCCGGGATCGTCGGGGGCCGCATCGCCCGTTCCCACACCGGGGCCGAGATCGTGCCGGCGGGATCGCCGAACACGTAGTCCACGAGTTCGGCGAACGCGGGAAAGCGGAAGCGATACTCGGAGGCACCGGGCTCGTCCTTGCGGCAATCGAGTTCCAGTTTCAGCAGCGCGATGAAAAGCCCGGCGCGTTCCGGTTCGGGAACTTCGCCGAGAAGTTCCTCGATGGTCAGCGGGTGGCCGTCGCGCCACGCCGCCTCGAAGCGATCGCAAATCGCATCTTGGCGTTGAAGGGCGGTGAGCGAGAAGTTCCGCCCCACGAGATGCGGATCAGGCATCGGTGCTCCGCGTCAAGTGTTCGCGGCCGGGTCCCACGTCTTGCGGATGAGCTTGAGCTTCCGTTCCACGGTGGCGAGTGACTTGCCGATGCGTTCGGCGATTTCGGCGTTCGAGAATCCTTCCAGCTTCGCGAGTGCGATCTGCTTCAGTTCGTCGTCGCCGAGTTTTTCCAAGAGCACGCGGCATTCCTCGGCCACTTCCGCCGCGAATGACGGCGTGGGTTCGGCACCGACCACGGCTTCGAGTTGTTCATCGTTGCCGCGTTTGACGCGGCCGCCGCGCTTGGCGGCGTTCTCGCGGTGGATCGCGTCGATCGCCTTGCGGGCGGTCAGCATGATGAGCACGAGCCAGAGGTCGTTGCGGTCGTTGAGTCGCGGGAAGCGGCCGCCTTCGGCGCCGCGGCAGAAGCTGGCGAACGCGCTGAGCGCCACGTCCTCCGAACCCGCGGGGCCGGCGGGCCGGCCTGCCAGGCGGCCGCGGGCCAAGCCGACCAACCGCTTGAAATACTCCTCCCACAGGCCTTGTGCGGCGGCTCCGTCGCCCGCCCGCAGCCCGTTCAACCAGCCGGTGATTTGTCCGGGGTCCGCCACGATGAGTGGAGTTTAGTCGCCGCCATTCGACACCGCAAGCGGCGGGAATATCGCTTGCAGTGCCGGAAGGGCGGTGCCGGGATACTGCCAGCGGCCGATCGCTTTCACGATCGGCTGCTGGCCGTTCTTTCCGCCCTTCACGCAGTCGAAGAGTTCGAGCACCACCGTGCCGCAGTCGCGGCACTCGGGGCAGGCGTACGCCTTCAGTTCGGTGTCGCCGATGGCCGCGGTCTCGTCGTAGGGCTTCACCTCGGCCAACGCCACGATCCCGCCGTCGGCCACCAGCGGCTGCATCTCGGCGAGGGATTTCGGGAACGCTCCGAGCCGGCGGCATTCGAGCCAGCCGTCGCACTCCAGGCAATACGGGGAGGTGGCGTGGCTGCGTGCCAGCACGCCGCCGATCACGGCCACGAACAAGCCGAGCGGGTACACGGCTTGGTGCGGACCCTGATCCGATCCGCCGAAGATCAGCGCGACCGCGACGAGCCCCAGCCCGCTGCCCGCACCGGCTGCGACGGCGATCGGTGTCGAACGCAGCTTCCACCGCCAGATCAACCGCTGGGCGAGGAATTGAAGCAGGACCAGCGGCGGAAGCGAGTATGCGAGCAGGAACGCGAAGCGTACCGAGCCCGCGAGACGGCACGCGATCAACACCGGTGCCATAAGCACGAGGATGCCGAAGACGACCATGCACCCGAACCGTGTGCTCAGCGCGCGGAGGCCGATCAGCGGCAGGGTGTACGCGAGAACGAGGCCGCACGCGAGGGCGGCGTATCGGCCGTCGTTGCGATCCCACCCGGCGAGCGAGGACTCGAGTTCGCGGCCGCCGAGGGCGAGTCCGGCACCGAGCGCAGCGGCCAACGTGAACAGGATCGCCAGCGCGTTCGTGGCCCGGTTCATCGGGACGTGCGGCCGCGGTGCGTACGGTTGCACCTCGAACCGAGGCGTGTCCCCGGATTCGCGGACAGCGGAAGGATCGGACTGCGTCATGGCCGCGGCGAAGACCCGACACACGCCCGCGATCGTCGCGAACCGCCCGTACGTTCCCGCCACGCGGATCGCCGGCTTCGCCCACCACGCGAGCAACCCGCCGAACGGCAGCGAACCGATCAAACCGAGGACGATCGTGAACGACCACCGCGAGGCTTCGTTCTGCTCGAACGGCTTTGCCACCTGCGGTTGCAGCAGCCACATGGCGAGCATCGATCCGGCAATCGCGACGAGCCACAGGAACAGCGCCACCCACGTGCGGCGGTATACGGCATCCCAGTCGTCCGCGTGCATCTCGCACAGCGGGACGGAGAACGGGTCGAGTTTCTTGCGGCGGCTCGCAGGAACGGCGACGAGCGACGTGCCGGAGGCTCCGCACCGCGCGCAGCGGTCCGGCCACCGCTCCGGGTTCGCCAGCGATTCGCGCTCGATGTCGAATTGTGCCACGCGAGGTCGCCGTTTGGAGGGGGCTTAGATGAACGTCACGCGGTTCAGTTGGATCGCGGCGGCGACGCGACGCAGGTATTGGTCCCGCGGAATGTTCCTCGCGCCGAACCGCTCCGTGTGGCTTGTCGTCATCTGAACGTCGAAGAGCACGAAGCCGCGCTCGTTGAGCCGCTCCACAAGTTTCACCAACGCGACCTTGGACGCATCCCGAACGGTATGGAACATGGACTCGCCGGCGAACAGTCCGCCGATGGCGACTCCGTAGATTCCGCCGGCGAGCGTCTCGCCTTGCCACACTTCCAGGCTGTGGGCGAAGCCGGCGCGGTGCAGGGCCACGTAGCCGGACACCATTTCCTCCGTCACCCACGTCCCGTCCGGGCGACTCTCGCCGCAAGCCCGCATCACGCGTTCGAAGCACCGGTTCACGGTGATGGTGAACTTCTCCGAGCGAATGGTGCGGGCGAGCCGCCGCGGGACGTGGAGGTGTTCCAACTCGATGACGGCCCGCGGATCGGGGGACCACCACAACACGGGGTCGCCCGCGGAGAACCACGGGAACACGCCTTCGGAATAGGCCCGGAGCAGCATCCCGGGCGAGAGATCCCCGCCGACCCCGATGAGTCCTTCGGGCTCGCCCTGATGCGGATCGATCCACGGCACGTCGCGATCGGGCGAGCGTCCGCGGCGGATCGGCCACGGCCAGTTCACTTGTCCAGCTTCTCCAACAAAGTCCTGGCTTCGGCCGCGGCCTTGGTCTTCGGATACTTGTCGATGATGCCCGTGAGCACGGCCTTGGCCGAGGACTTGCGACCCTTCTCGACGTGCTCCTTGGCGATGTCCAACCGGCTCGTAGCCGTGGTTTCGTCGTCGTCCGGCTTGGGCGCCGGGGCGGTCCCGAGCAGGCCGAAACCGCGTTCACTTCCCGAGGTGATTCGCACCCAGCCGTCGCGGACGTGGTCCTCCTTGGAAATGACGAACCAGCCGAACTTCACTTGCTTGGCGAGTTCCGTGAGCGCCTCGTCGATCGGCTTGTCCGTGCAGGTGTAGCTCACGGTTTTGTCGCCGATCGCGGGGTCGGCGTATGTCCACATCACGGGATGATCGAATTCCTTGTCCATGGACACCTGCGCGGCGAACTCCTTGAGCACGTCGCGGAGCAGCGCATCTTTCATCTCCACGGTCACTTTCACCTTCAAGTAGCGTTCGCGTGTGAACTCCGCGAGGCGGGTGTCCTTGGGTTGCTGCGCGGGGGCGGGCAGGACGAGGAGGAGAACTGCGAAGCCGGTCGCGAGGGAACGCATTTTCGGGCCTTTCAGGGCGGTTCCGCGGGTGGCTCGGAACCCCCCGTTCCCATAAATTAAACACGAAGACGACCGTTCTGAACACCGCGAATTTGCACGCGAGGAGCAGTCTTGGCCGACGCAGTGCCTCCCACCGATCCGCCCGCCCCGGACCTGCCCGCGGGCGCGCCGCTCCTCCCGCTGGACATCGTCGACGAACTCCGCGACAGTTATCTCACGTACGCGCAGTCGGTGATCGTGAGCCGGGCCCTGCCGGACGTGCGGGACGGATTGAAGCCGTCGCAGCGGCGCATCCTCGTTGCGATGAACGACCTCGGGCTGAGCCCGACCGCCGCCACCAGCAAGTGCGCCGGCATCATCGGCGAAACGATGAAGCGGTACCATCCGCACGGTGACGCGTCCATCTACGACGCCCTCGTGCGCATGGCGCAGGATTGGGTCCTCCGCTACAAGCTGATCCACGGGCAGGGAAACTTCGGCTCCGTGTTCGGTCTGCCGCCCGCCGCCCACCGTTACACCGAAGCCCGCCTCGCGTTCCCCGCCGGCGAAATGATCGCCGACCTCGACCACGACACGGTCGATTTCATCGACAACTACGACGGCAAGTACCGCGAGCCGCTCGTGCTGCCGTGCAAGTTCCCGAACCTGCTGGTGAACGGGGCGGACGGCATCGCGGTCGGCATGGCCACGCACATCCCGCCCCACAATCTGAAGGAAATCTGCGCCGGCCTCATCCGCATTCTCGACGAACCGGGCACCACGCTGCACGACCTCGTGATTCCAAAGGACGGCGAACCCGCGATCATCCAGGGGCCGGACTTCCCCACCGGCGGCGAGGTGTTCGGCCGGCAGGGATTGATCGACGCGTACACCACCGGTCGCGGCCGCATCACGCTTCGCGCCAAGGCCGAGATCATCGAAGAAGGCAAAGGCAAGACGCCGTCCATCCTCATCCGCGAGTCGCCGTTCCAAGTGAGCCGCGAACGGCTGCTCGAATCGATGACGGACCTCGTGAAGGAAGACCGCATCGCGGGCATCGCCAACCTGCGGGACGAATCGAGCGCCCGCAGCGGCGAACCCGTCCGCATCCTCGTGGAACTGAAGCGCGGCGCGGACCCACACTTGGTGCTGAACCAGCTTTATCAATTCTCCTCGCTGCAGGTCACCGTCAGCATCATCATGCTGGCCATCGTCGATGGCCGCCCGCAGGTGCTCAGCCTGAAGGAGATGATGGACGAGTTCCTGAAGCACCGGATGACCGTGATCCGGCGGCGGACGGAATTCCTGCTGCGGGAAGCGAAGCGGCGCGGGCATGTGCTCGAAGGGCAACTCATCGCCATCGCCGACATCGAACAGGTCATTCAAATCTGCCGCACGTCCGCGAACCGCGGCGAAGCGAAGCAGCGTTTGCAAGGCATGGCCGTGGCCGCCAGCATGATGGAACGCGCCATCGGGAGCGACGCGTTCGCGGCATTGCAGGCCGAACTCGGCGCGACCGCCGAATACAAGATGACGGAAGCCCAGGCCGAAGCCGTCGTCCGGCTTCAACTCGGGCAGTTGGCCGCGCTCGAAAGCGACGAGATCCTCAAGGAGTACAACAAGCTCCGCGTCGAGATCCGCGAGCACGAGACGCTGCTGTCGGACGACGCGAACATCCGTGCCGTGATCCGCGCCGACCTCGTGCAGATGGCCGACCGCTACGGCGACGCCCGTCGCACCGGCTTCTCCGACGCCGACTCCGACGTGGACATGGAGGACCTGATCGAGGACGAGCAAGTCGTCGTCACGATCACGCACGAGGGCTTCGTCAAGCGGATGGGTTTGGGCGCGTACCGCGTGCAGGGCCGCGGCGGCAAGGGCGTGCAGGGCGGCCTCCGCGACAACGACTTCGTCGAGCACTTCTTCACCGCCAGCACCAAGGAATACCTGCTCTGCTTCACGGATCGCGGACAGCTGTACTGGTTGAAGGTGTACAAGATCCCGGAAGCGGCCCGCACGTCCGCCGGGCGGTCCATCGCCAACGTGCTCTCGCTCCGGCCGGAGGAGAAGATCTCGGGGATCATCCCCGTCCGCGAGTTCACGGAGGGGCTCTTCCTGCTCACGGCCACGAAGAACGGCTTGGTGAAGAAGACCAAGCTCACCGAATACAGCCGCCCGCGCGCCGGCGGCATCATCGGCATGGGCCTCGACGACAACGACACGCTCATCGGTGTCGCCCTCACGAAGCCCGGCGACGAAGTCGTGCTCTCCACGAAGAACGGCATGGCGATCCGCTTCTCCGAGGCGGACGCCCGCAGCATGGGCCGCAATGCGTATGGTGTGAAAGGCATCAAACTCGTCGGCGACGACGAAGTCGTCGGCATGGTCGTCGCCGATCCGGAGGGCTACCTGCTCACCGTGTGCGAACTGGGTCTCGGCAAGCGCACACCCTTCGGCCCGAACACCGAGGGCGGCGGCGAACCCGAGGACACCGAGACGCCGCCGGTGGAGGCTGCGGAGCCGATTGCCGAAGGCGACACCGAGGAGGCCGAAGGCGACAAGTCTTCGATGCGTTACCGCCGGCAGAATCGCGGCGGCAAGGGCCTCAAGGATGTGAAGGTGACGGCCAAGAACGGCAAGGTGGTGGGCATCGCCGCCATCCGCGACGGCGACGAAATCATGTTCATCACCATGACCGGCATGGTCACCCGCAGCCGCGTGGACGACATCCGAATTGTCGGCCGCAACACGCAAGGCGTCCGCGTGATGAATGTCAACGACGGCGACCGCATCGTCTCGCTGGCGAAGATTGCGCCGGAGAACGTCGGCGGCGAAACTCCGGCGTCGTCGTGACCGGCGTCACGGCTTGGGCACGAACGGCTTCGCTTCCTTGATCGCCTTGATCGCGCGATCCGCCAGTTGCGAGAACTGTTCCTTTTCTTCCTTGGTCGTGCCACGCGTCTTCATCTTCTCGAGGAACTCGATCGCGGGCTTGCCTTCGGTGCCCATCGCGACCAAGGCCGAGGCCGCGGCCACGACCACCTGAGGATCCTCGTCCTCGAGCGCCTTGCACACGTCGTTGATGCGGCGGGCCGCGCCGATGCCCATGAATTGCATCGCTTGCAACGCTTGAAGCTTGGGGCCGGAATCGCCGGGCTGTGTGATGTACTTCGCAATGCCCGTCAGGTTTTCGTCCGTTTGCTCCTTCACATCCAGCCGCATGAGCGCGAGCCGGGCGAAGATCTCCACTTGGCGGTCGGTTTCCATCAGGCCCGTGTGCGACGATTGGATCTTCGAGCCGGGCTGAGCCTTGAAGGGATGCAGCCGCGCCTTGATGGCCTTCACATGGTTCGCCACCGTCTTCTCGTCCACTTTCATCACGGGCTTGCCGCTCGCGTCCTTGGTGGGTGGCAGGTACACCGGCCCCAGAAGCACGATGGACTGGTACGCGGCGAGACGGACGGCCGCGCTGGGATCGGCCACGAGGATGTCCGTGAGGGCGTTCATCGCCCGCGGGCTCGGTCCGACATCCTTGATGAAGGAGATCGCGCCGAGCGTGGTTGCGACCGAGCGGCGGGTCTCGTATGCCGGCTCCAGAGACGTCATGTTCTGGCCGACGAGCGCGTCGATCGCGCCGTGGGCGCGCGGGCCGAAGTTCGCCAGCGTGTTCACGGCGTGGAGCCGCACGGCCCCTCCGGAGGGCGAAGTCGGCGCCAAAGCCGCGATCAGGATGCGGAGCGCCTCCGCCGTGTCCGCCTCGGACTCGACGATGCCGTCCGGGCTGAACAATGCGAAAGCACCGATGGCTTCGAACGCGGCGGCGCGAACGCCGGGGTCGCGCTCGTACACCGCGTTCATGCGCCGCAGGACGGATTTGATCGAGGGCTTGCGGGCGTCCGGCCCGAACGCCGGCGCCGTGCGAAGCCCCTGCTCGCGCACCGCGGGATCCGGGTCGTCGATGTCCTTGATGTACTCCGAGAGCGGGCGGCCGTAGATCGAGGTGGGCCACTCGAACGGCTTGTTCGGATCCTTCGGCGGTTCCTTGGGCATCGGCTGGCCGATGGCCGGCGGCGGATCCTTCGGAAGCGGCTTGGGCATCGGCGCCGGCTGCGGGATCTCCGGCGGAGGAGGAGGCGGAACCGTGAACGGCGGCGGCACGGCCGGCCCCTTCTCCTTCTCCTTTTCCTTGGGCGGATCCTCGTTCTTCGGCGGGTCGGCCGGCTTGGGTTCGCTCTTCGGCTCCGGCTTCGGCGGGTCCGCGGGCGGCGTGTTCTGAGCCACCGCGGGTGCCGGCGGCTCGTAGTTGTCGTCCTTCGATTTGCCACCGCAACCCGTCACGGCCGCCGCGAACAGCAGTCCGCACACCACGACGGCGATCTTTCCTTCCGCGGAACGCATGACGGCTCCTCCGACTCGCACCCGGATGACTATAACCAATCTACCCGCGGCGGCGGCGATGATGCAACGACATCCGCAAACGCGGAATCGCCCCGAACTTGCGCCGGAGCACCGACCGATGGCCATCGAGTTTCTCTGCCCCGCCTGCCGCGGTACGCTGAGCATGCCCGATGATTCGGCCGGAAAGCTCGTACGGTGCGGGAATTGCCTCGCCACGTTGCGCGTTCCGGACGCTCCGCCCGCCCCGGTTTACGAGCCGACGCCTCGATCGCGCCAGGCACAACCGGTCCGCGAATCCCGCCCCGACCGCGACGAGCACGGCGAACCGCGACCGCGACGCTCCAAGAAAAGCGGCGGCCGCAGTGCCCTGTTCTGGATCCTGATCGTGCTCGTGGTGCTCGGGCTCTTCACTTGCGTGGCCTGCGGCGGCGTCTGGGCCATGCTCGCCCAACCGCGCTGGAAGGAGCACAAACCCGCGGACGGCGGCTATCGCGTCGAGTTCCCCGCCCCGCTCAACCCGAACATCGCCCGGGAAGCCCAACTGGAGATCGCAAAGGGCGAACGCGTGGACGGCGCCATGCTCGTGGGCCGACTCGAACTCTACTGGGTGTGGTATTCGCCGTTCGAAGGCCAATGGCGGAAACTCATCAACGACGACGCGCTACTCGACCAAGCCGAGCGAAGCATGGCGAAGGACGGAAAGGGCCGGATCGTCCGCAGCACCCCGAAGAAGGTGGACGGCTTCCCGGCGCGCGAAATCGTCATCGCCTCGAACGAAGGCGAGGGACACTACCACTGTCTGATCGTGGTCGGCAAGGACAAACTGTACATCGTGGTGGCCGGCGGACTGTTCACGAAAGCGGAAGGCAACGCACGCACCCGGAATTTTCTCGATTCGTTTCAACTCAAGTGACGGGCCCGCTCCGTCGCACGGCCCGCACGCCGAAGTAAAGCGGCACGCTGGCGCCGAGCAGGGCGGCGGCCTTCACGCTGTTCACCGGATCCGCCCAGATCGTCGAACCCAGATACACCAGCGAGCCGAGCAACGCCACGCCCGGCACCGCCGGGTAGCCCCAGGCGCGGAACGGCCGTGGAGCGTCCGGTTCCTTCCACCGCAGTACGAACAGCGACACATACACCATCGCGTAGTTCGCCACGAGGAAGAAACTGAGCACGCCGAGCAGTTCGTCGATCGTGCCCGTGACCAGGAAGAACACGATGGCGGCGGTGGTGAGCGCGAGCGACACGGCGGGGGTGCCGCCGGCGTTCACACGCGCGGCCTGCGGGAAGAACAGCCGGTCGCGGCTCATGGCGAACAGCACCCGCGGCGTCTGCATCGTGCCCGCGTTGCACGACACGAGAATCGAAATCGTGGCGAGCGCGAAGACGATCTTTCCGCCCGCGGCCGATTCGAACACGGTTCCCGCGGCGAGGGCCACAGCCATGTCGTGTCCGGCGATGCGGTCCACAGGAAGCACCATCAGCAGCGCCGCGTTCACGAGCAGGTACAGGATCACGACGGCGAGCGTGCCGAGGATGATCGAGCGCGGCAGGTTGCGGCCCGGGTCGCGGACCTCTTCGCCGAAGTAGATCGCACCTTCCCAGCCGTCGTAGGTCTGGAGGATGGCTTGGAACGCGAACACGGCCGCGCCGAGAAGCAGCCAGCCGGCCGGAGCTTCGCGTGCCGACTGTTCGCGGCAACCGGTTCCGTCGCCGAGCAGGGCGAAAGCGCCGACCAAGGCGAGGAACGCGAGCCCCTTGACCAGCGTCGTCACTTCCTGGATGCGGCCGGCGCTGTGGACATTGTCCCAGTGGATCATTGCGAGCCCGATCGTGGTGCAGACGGCGATCGCGAGCGTGAAGCCCTGCAACTGCGGGAAGAAATCCACGACGTAGTTGGCGAGCAGCAGGTAGATGTACGCCGCGCCGGAGCAGAGCCCGAGCCAGTGCCCCCACCCGGTGACGAAGCCGGCGTATTCGCCGAGTGCCCGCCGCGTGTACACGTACCATGCCCCGGATTTCGGCATCATGGCTGCGAGTTCGGCCACGCTCACCGCGCCGAGCAGCACGTAGATTCCGCCGGCAAGCCATGCGAGGAGGCACCACGCGGGATCGGGGAGTTGCTTCGCGACGGTGCCGGGTTGGCGAAGGATGCCGACGCCGATGCACCCGCCGACGACGACGGCGACGCCGAACGCCGGCCCGAACACGGTGAGCAGCCCGTGCGAAGCGCGATCCGTCGGGGAAATCGGCGGCGTGTCGCCCACAGCGAATCCTTCGCGGGAGAGGTGCAGGTGTAGGTTACGCGGGAACATCACCCGCGTCCCGGCAGGGAACTCGCATCGGCCACCAATCCTGGCCGGTGATGCAGTATAACGACACTTTCCGTTCCGGGGTGAATCCATGCGCCGGCTCGCGTTCGCCGTACTCTTCTCGCCGCTCGCTTTGCTCGCCGCCGATCCCGTGCAGACCACGCCGCCGCTGCCGGACGGTTCCGCGAAGGCCAAGCAGCACATGGCGGGGTTCCGCCTGCCTCAGGGGCTGAAGGTCGAACTCTTCGCCGCCGAGCCGATGCTCTCCAGCCCGGTCGCCATCTCGGTGGACGAGAAGGGCCGCGTGTTCGTCGCCGAGGAATACCGCTTGGGCCATGGCGCGGCCGAGAATCGCTCGAACCCGGCCTTCAACTTCTCCTTCTGGCTGGACGACGAACTGCAACTCAAGAGCAACGACGACCGCCTGAAGATGTACGAGAAGTGGGCGTCGAAGTTTCCCGGCGGCATGAAGTGGTTCACCAGCCACGGCGACCAACTGCGCCTCGTGGAAGACACCACGGGCAGCGGCCGGGCGGACAAGAGCCGCGTCTTCGCGGGCGGGTTCAACTCGCCGCTGGACGGCCTCGCCGCCGGCGTGCTCGCCCACGACGGCGACGTCTACTTCACCTGCATCCCGAACCTGTGGAAGTTCCGCGACAACGACGGCAAGGCCGAGAACAAGACCGCTTTGCACACCGGCTTCGGCGTGAATTGCGCCTTCTACGGCCACGATCTCCACGGCCTCATCATGGGGCCGGACGGCAAGCTGTACTTCTCCATCGGAGACCGCGGCTTCAATGTGACCAGCAAGGAGGGCAAGAACTTCACGGGCCTCCGCACCGGCGGCGTGTTCCGCTGCGATCCGGACGGCAGCAACTTCGAAGTCGTGATGCGGGGCTTGCGCAACCCGCAGGAACTCGCCTTCGACCAGTACGGCAACCTCTTCGCGGACGACAACAACTGCGACAAGGGCGACCACGCGCGACTCGTGTACGTCGTGGAAGACGGCGACAGCGGTTGGAACATGGCGTACCAGACGATCCCGGCGCCGTACATGGCCGGGCCGTGGTTCGCCGAAAAGATGTGGCACTTGCCGCACCCGGGGCAGCCGGCGTGGCTCGTGCCGCCGGTCGGCAAGATCGGCACCGGCCCGAGCGGCTTTCTCTTCACCAGCGGTACGACGCTGCCGAAGCGATACGAAAACAGCTTCATCATGTGCAACTACGCGGGCGGCCGGGGACTCGAAGCGTTTAAGGTGAAGTCGAAGGGCGCGGGCTTCGAGATCGAAGACTACCACGACTTCCTCACGCCGATCATGGCGACCGACGCCGAGTTCGGCCCGGACGGCAAGCTGTACGTGTCGGACTTCGTGAACCTCGATTGGGGCGGAAAGAGCCTGGGCGGGCGGCTCTACACCGTGTTCGACCAGGAGAAGGTGAACAGCCCGGAGGCGCAGGAAGTCAAGAAGCTCTTCGCGGAGGGCTTCCGCACACAGAAGCCGGAACGGCTCGCCACTCTTTTGGAGCATGCCGATCAGAAGGTGCGGCTGCGGGCCCAGTGGGCCCTCGCTGCGAGCAAGGACGGCCCGCAAACCTTCTGGAAGGTGCTGCAGAATTCCAAGAACGAACTCGCCCGCATCCACGCGATCTGGGGCTTCGGCCAGTGCGCCGGCCGCACGCCGAGCGTGTCCCGCAGCGTGAACAGCGTGTTACGGGATGAGAACGCCGAGGTGCGTGCCCAAGCCGCGAAAGTGCTCGGCGACATCAAGGACGCCGACTCCGCGGGGATGCTGGTGGACATGCTGACTGATGCGAACCCGCGGGTGAAGTTCTTCGCGGCCCAATCGCTCGGCAAACTCGGCCACAAGCCCGCGGTCGGGCCGCTGTTCAAGGTGCTGGCCTTGAATCAGGACGCGGACCCGTGGCTGCGGCATGCGTGCGTCGCCGCGTTGGCCAAGATCGGTGACGCGGACGCGGTGAACAAGCACGCGGCGGACACGAACGCCTCCGTGCGGCTCGGCGTCGTGCTCGTCCAGCGCCGCCTCGCGGACAAGCGAGTCGTGCAATTCCTGAACGACGCCGATCCGATGGTGAAGGCCGAGGCGGCCCGCGCGATTCACGACCTGCCGATGAACGAACTGTTCCCGCAGTTGGCCGCGATTCTGCCCAAGCTGTCCTCCGCGGCCGATCCCGATGCCACGGTTCGCCGGGCGATCGATGCCGCGTTCAAGCTCGGCACCGCGGACGATGCGAAGCTCGTGCTCGCCGCCGCGAGCAACCCGAACCTCTCGCCGGCGGTGCGGGCCGAAGCCGTCTCCGCACTCAAGGACTGGTCCGACCCGCCGCAGCGCGATCGCGTGATCGGCTTCTGGCGGCCGGTGGAGAAACGCGATCCGCAATTGGTCCGAGGCGTCGTGAGCCCCGGCTTCGAGAAGTTACTGGGCAGCGCGAGCGGGCCGCTGCTCACGGATGTCGTGGGCCTGATCGGGCCTTTGAAACTGGATGTGAGCGATGCCGTGCTCGGCGAGTGGGTGGCCGACGCGAAGAAGGCCGTGACCATTCGCACGGCCGCGCTTCGCGTGCTGGTCGATCGCAAGTCGAAGCTCGTGCCCGCGTCGGTGAATCTCGCGCTCAAGGATGCGTCGCCGGTGCTCAAGGCGGAAGCGCGGGACGTGCTCGTGAACACCGATCCGATGAAGGCCGTGTCGTTGCTCGGCGAGGTGCTGGACGGCAAAGTCGCGACAGTGATGGAACGGCAGCGGGCGCTGGCTGCACTTCCTCGAGTTCAGGCGCCTGGAGCCGGGAAACTGCTCGATGCATGGGCCGCGAAACTGGCCGCGGGAGATGTGCCGGCCGAATTGCAACTCGACGTGCTCGATGCACTCATGCACAAGGATGCACGCAGTGCAAATCGAGACAAGCTTCGCATCAAGTTCCAGGAGTCGTTGAAAAAGGGTCAGTTCGAAGTGAGCCTCACGGGCGGCGACGCCGAGCGCGGCAAGGAGATTTTCAACGGCCACGCGGCGGCCCAGTGCGTGCGCTGCCACGTGGTGAAGGGCGTGGGCGGCACGGCCGGCCCGGACCTCACCGAGGTCGCCAAACGCAACCCGGAGAAGACCCGCGAGCACTTCCTGGAATCGCTGCTCACGCCGAGCGCGAAGCTGACACCCGGCTTCGGCACCGTCTCGCTCGTGCTGGTGGACGGGCGGTCCGTCTCCGGCGTGATCCTGAAGGAAGACAAGAAGACGATCGAGCTTCAACACGGGGACGGCAAGAAGGAATCGATCCCGGTGGAGAATGTGGAACGCCGCAGCGGCGCTCTCTCACCGATGCCCGCCGTGGACAAGACGCTCACCCCGCGCGAAGTGCGGGACCTGATCGAGTACTTGAGCACGTTGAAGTAAACGCGATCCGCAAGCGGCCGCCGGCCGCTTGCGACGATCACTTCGCCTTGGCGCCCAAGCAGTGGAGCACGCCCTTGTCCGTGCCCACGAGGATGCAATCCGGGCCGACCGCGATCGAACCGGTGACGGCCGAATCGAGAAAGTACTCCTGCAGTTTCTTGCCGGTCTTGAGATCCAGCACGTAGAAGTTGCCGTCCTTCGACAGGCAGCCGGCGTAGACGCGATTGCCCACGACCACGGGCGACCCGTCCACCATTCCGTCGGTTTCGACGCTCCACACTTCCGCGCCGGTCTTGCGGTCCAAGGCATAGACGCGCTGGTCGCGGCTGCCGGCGATCACGAGTTCCCCGGCGATCGCGGCCGAAGCGTAAAACGGCTGCGACCGCTTGGGGGCTTCGAACGACCAAAGCTTCTTCTTGTTCTTCCAATCGAGGCCGACCACGGTGTTGGCCATGGTGCCGACGTACGCGAAGTCACCGTTCACGGCGGCGGTCGCGGCGGCCTGCCCGCCGAGGTCCACGGTCCCGAGTTCCTTGCCGGTCTTGGCGTCGAGCACGTGGAGCACGCTGTCGCAACCCGCGACGAACGTCGTGTCGCCGACCACGACCGGGGAGCCGTTCACGGGGCCGTCCGTCTTCACCTCCCAGAGTTTCTTGCCGGCGGAGTCGAGGCAGTAGAGCGTGGAATCGTGCGAGCCGATGAGGATGTGCTCGCCGTGGAAGTTGCAGCCGGAGGAGATCTCGCCGCCGGTTTCGAACTTCCACAATTCCTTGCCGGTTGCGGCGTCGAGGCAGAAGAAATCGCCGTTGAGATTGCCGACGTACACGCGGTCGCCCTTGGCGGCGGCGGACGCTTTGATGTGGCCGAGCTTCAGCTTCCACTTCTGTTTGCCGGTGGCGAGATCGACGGCGTAGAAGTGCTTGTCGAAGCTGCCGACGTACACGACTCCGTTGGCGATCACGGGCGCGCCTTCGATGGAATCGCCGGTCTTGAACGTCCAGCGTTCGTCAAGTTGGTCCGGAAGCTTGGCTTGGCCGACGCCGGACATTACGGCGTCGCCGCGGAACAGCGGCCAGTCGGCGGAAACCGACGCGGCGAGAGCGAGAACTGCGAAACAGCACATCAGTTGCCGCGGCATGGGAACCTCGGGGTGATCACCAAGCGGACTGATACAGGGCCAGAATCTCATCCTGGCCGACCGGCCGGGGGTTGAATCGAGCGGTCCATTGCTCGTTGGCCTCTTCGGCGAGCAAGGGAAGGATAGTGTCCGAGACGCCGCACTCTTTCAAGGATTTCGGCAGCCCGGCGGCGCCGAGCAGGTGCACCACGCGGTTCGCCAGCGCGTCCGACGAGGAGGCGAGTTGACTATAGAGCCCCTTCGCCGCGGCATCGCCGGCATTGAAGCGGATGACGTGCGGCAGCATGACACCGATGGCGACGCCGTGAGTGATGCCGTAGTGGGCGGTGAGCGGGTTCGCGCAACTGTGGCACACGCCGAGCATCGCGCTCTCGATGGCCATGCCGGCGAAGTGGGCGCCGAGCAGCATCGCACTGCGGGCCGCGCGATCCGCCGGGTGCGACATCACCCGTTCGAAATTCGGCTCGAGGTGCCGCCACGCATTCATCGAGCACATCTGCGAGTACGCGTTCCGCTTGGTGCAGACAAGCGATTCGATCGCATGGGCCACGGCGTCGATGCCGGTGACGGCGGAGACGATCCGCGGCTGGGACAAGGTCACGTCGGGGTCGAGGATGGCGACGCGGAAGGCGGCTTTCTTGTCGCCGCAGGCCATCTTCAGGTGCGTCTTCTCGTCCGTGATCAGGGCGTAGCACTGGGCCTCGCTGCCGGTGCCGGAGGTGGTGGGCACGCCGACCGAGGGCAGCATCGGCTTCGTCGCCTTGCCGAAGCCCTTGTAATCGGCCATGCGGCCGCCGTTGCTCAGCAGGAAGTTGATGCCCTTGGCGCAGTCCATGCTGCTGCCGCCGCCGACGGCCACGATCGAATCGACGGCGTGCGTACGGGCGAACACGACGCCGGCGGCGACTTCACGCTCGGTCGGGTTCTCCTTCACGCCGTCGAACGTGAAGCACTCAAGCCCGGCGGCTCGGATCGCCGCTTCGGCCCGCTGCGGGTGCCCGGCGTGCTCCAAGCCCGGATCGGTGACGAGCAGCACGCGCCGGCCGCCGAGTTCGCGCACGACCTCGCCGAGCCGAGCCAGCGCGCCGGCCTCGAAGATCACGCGGCCGAGCGGCTGGAAATCGAATGCCGGTGGTGCGTCCGCCATGGGGGTTGTCACTTCTTCCTCTTGCGGGCGGCTTTCTCGAGCAGGTCCGCGGCCCACTCGGCATCCAGGGAACGCAGCGGCGGCACGGGAGGGAGAGTGTAGTCCACGCGCGACGAGTAACGGTTGGTGTCGTAGATTTCGTCCAGGCACGAACGAAGGTCGAGCACGGGGCCGGCTTGCCCCTGGTTCAACGGCACTTCGAACGACGGAATCGGTTCGCGCACGGTGAACGGCCACACCTCCGCTCCGGGATAGTCCTCGGCCCGGCAAACGAAGAGATAATAATCCGCATCCGGTGGCTGCGGGGAACCGTCGACGAATCGCTCACCGAGACGCAGCAGGTCGATTTCGACCAGATGAACGCCGGACGCCAAATAGTCTTCGCGCTTCGCGACGTACTTTTCGCGACCTTCCTTGTTCTGCTTGTTGGCCGGGCTGAGAACTTCGATCACAGTCACGACACGGGAATGATCGGGAGCGACAACCTTCACATGTTTGGTTTTTCGCTTCTTGGCAACCGGCATGCGAAACCGCACCGGGGCCGCGACGACGGTGGCGGACGACGACGGCGTGTGGGCTCCGTTCCGGCCGATCAGGAACGAATCGGGTTTGCCGAGCAGCCTTCGTTCTTCATCCTCGTCCGCTTCCAGCCAAACAAAATCGTCGAGCTCGGCGTACCACCCCTTCGGGAGCGACTTGTTCAGCGAGGCTTGGATGCGCGTGATCAAATTGCCGTGAAGCCCGCCCCAATAGACGGGATTCTCCAAATACGGGTCCATTCCTGGGAACGGGGACGGCATCCGATCATCCTAACGGATCAGCCCGCGGCACGGGAGGCGTGCTGCAGGGCCCGCTGTTTGTAGAGGTGCGTGAAGAGATTGCCCTCGTGCGGCTGGTCCCACGTCAGGCGGTTGGTGGGCAGCGGCCCGATGTTCAGCCGCTCGATGTTCGGGCACGCCAGCGCCTCGGCGATGAAGCCCGTGTCTTCGGACAGCACGGTCGCGGCGAGGGTGTACCCGATCCGCTTCAGCACGTTGTCCTGCGGCCACTCCACCACGGAGGCGAACGGGAACAGGAACTCCTTGTTCGCCAGCGGGTGATCCGGCGAATCGCAGAGGATGATCGTGGGCAGCAGCCAGGCGCAGCGGCCGTCCTTCACCAACCGCGGCGTGCCGCGGATCTGCTCGGTGACGTCCACCGCCCCGCCAGCCTTGATTCCCTCCTCCACCATGTTGTTGATGGCCTCGGCCACCGAGGGGTTGGCGAACGCGCTGATCTCGGCCGCCGGATCGTCCCAGGGCCGGGCCGTCACGTGCGCCAGTTTGCGGGCGAGGCCTTCCGCGATCGCCTTGCCGTTGCGGGGCGTCCACACGCCGCTTGCGTTCACGCACGCGCGGCCGCCGTTGCCCGCGATCCCTTCCGCCATCACATCGAGGTGCTTCTCCCACTGATCAACCTGATCCTCGCCGATGATGAACTTGCTGTACCCGGTGCCGTGGATCTCGACGCGGTGATCGTTCTTGTACGGGGCCATCGTGCGGTCGTCGCCGAAGGCGAGGCTGCGGCCGGAGAGCCGCAGGATGTCGCCCGCTCCGGCGTGGTCGGACGGCAGGAACCCGAGAGCGCTCGCCGGAATGCCGGCCTTGAGGAACGCCTGCAGCACACGGAAGGGCGTCCACGGTTCCTGGGCGCCGGGCTTGAGCGCGAGCGGAATCTTGAATGCGATCGTCGGCACCCACAGGGAGTGGACGCCGGGCGAGTTCGAGGGCAGCACGGCGCCGAGCACGTCGGTCGTCGGATAGAACGCCTGCATGCGGCCGCCCTGCATGCTGAAGCCCTTGTCGAGCGCGTCCAAATCCAAGCCGCGGGTCAGCCCGCCGATCACTTCTTCGATGTTGGCGAGAACGTAATGCACCTTGCGGGCGTTGCGGTCGCAGAAGACGCGGGCGGAGCCGGTGGTGGCGGACAGGTTGTTCACGTATTGGTCGAACGTGAGTTCCGTATCGCCGCACGGCAGCGCGGCGTTCAGGAAATAGTCGGCGGCCTTGGCGTACATCGCGAGGATGTCGCGGACGGGGACGGCGGCGAGTTGCTTGTGCGCGCGTTCCATTCCGCCCAGATCGCGGGAGATCATGCTCCCGGTCACTTGGCTCACCTCGGCGACCGGCTCGCCGGTGACGTGGTGGACGAGTTGCACCTTCTCCAAGCTGGTGTAGTTCTTGCCGAAGCGGAGTGCGGGAATCTGGATCATGAATCATCCTTCGAGCCGGGAGCGTCGCGTTTCACCTCTCCCCCGGCTTTGCGGGGGAGAGGTCGCCGTGCTGATGCGTCGTGCATCAGTACGCCGAGTG
>JAXMBB010000044.1:0-29428 GCA_046350135.1 Gemmataceae bacterium | reverse complement strand
GTCCGCCACGTAGGTGTTGCCGCGAAGTTGCGAGCCGTCGCCGGTGAGCTTGATCGGTTTACCCTTCAGAATCGCGTCGATGAAGAGGTGGTACCCCATTTCGGGGCGTTGCCGCGGGCCGTACACGCTGAAGTAGCGCAGCACCGTGACGGGCACGCCGAACTCTTCGAAGTACACGCGGCAGAGTTGCTCGCCGGCGAGTTTCGTGATGCCGTACGGCGAACTCGGCCGCGTCGGCAGCGATTCATCCCCGGACGCCCACTTGCCGTACACGGAGGACGTGCTCGCATACACGAGCCGTTTCAAGGTGTTCGAGCCCTTCAGCGATTCGAGCAGGCGGTGCGTGGCCGTGAGGTTGTGGCGGTTGTATGTGTCGAAGTCCAGCCAGCTTCGCGTGAGGCCCGGCATCGCGGCGAGGTGGAACACCCACTCCGCGCCGGCCACCGCGTTCGCGGGCACGCCACCGGACAAATCGACTTCGTGGAAGGCGAAGTTCGCATGGCCGCGGAACCCCGCGAGGTTGCGATCCTTCACCGTTCGCGGATAGTAATCCGTGAAGCAATCGATCCCGGCGACGGTGTGTCCGTCGGCGAGCAGCCGTTCGCACAGGTGCGAGCCGATGAACCCGGCCGCTCCGGTCACCACGCAATGCATGCAATCCCCCAAGGGCGGAATGCTACCACACCGGGCGTATACTGGTGCAATATGAATCGTGCCGCCGTGCTGCTCTTGGCCGTCATTTCTTGCCCCGCCTCAGCTGCGGAACAAACAGCGGCCGAACGCGGCCGGAAGGCCTTGGAGGAAACCGCATTCATTCCGGCGTTCTGGAAGCGAAACGTTGTCCAGAATGCGTGGAAGGCGTGGCCCGGGGTGAAGGAGCGGCCCGCGAACTACGCGGAGGCTTTCCGCGATCGCTATGGTCTGCATGAATCCCCGTACGCCCCCGGGCCGATGCCGATGGGCCTCCGCAAGGCGAAGCGACTCTTCGAGGACGGCATCGGCGTGGACTGCATGCTCTGCCACGGCGGCTCCGTGCTCGGCAAGAGCTACGTCGGCCTCGGCAATGCTTCGCTCGATCTCCAAGCCTTGTTTGAAGACTTCAACACGGTGGACGGCCTGCCCAAACCGCCGTTCACCTTCGGCAACGTGCGCGGCACCAACGAGGCAGACGGCTTCGGCGTCTACCTGCTCGGCTTCCGCAATCCCGACCTCACGCTCAGCGGCAATTACGTGAACCTCGGCCTTCGCGACGACACGTGTGCGGACGTGCCCGCGTGGTGGCTCCTGAAGAAGAAACGCACCATGTACTACACCGGTGCCACGGACTCGCGATCGGTGCGGTCGCTGATGCAATTCATGATGCATCCGCTGAACGGCCCCGACGCCTTCACCAAGGCCGAACCCGCCTTCCGCGACATCCAAAAGTACCTGCTCAGCCTCGAACCGCCGAAGTACCCGTTCCCGATCGATGCGGAGAAGGCCCGGCGGGGCGAGGTGCTGTTCCGCGAGAAGTGCTCGACGTGCCACGGCACCTACGGCCGCGAGTGGACGTACCCGAACAAGGTGATCCCGCTGGACAAGATCGGGACTGATCCGAACCGCCACGCATCGGTCGGCGTGAAGTACGGGCAGGCGTATGCCGAGTCGTGGTTCGGCAAGGAGAAGGACGGCTGGTTCGTGGACGGCAAGTTGCTTCGCTGGACGCCGGGCTACCAGGCTCCGCCTTTGGACGGCATCTGGGCCACCGCCCCGTACCTCCACAACGGCTCCGTGCCCACGCTGTACGGCGTGTTGAACTCCAAGAGCCGCCCGAAGTTGTTCACGCGCAGCTTCCGCACCGGCGAAGCGGATTACGATACGCTGCGAGTGGGTTGGAAGGTGACCGAGGTGAAGGAGATGCCCGCAAGCACGCACGAGATGCGGAAGGTGTATGACACATCGAAGAGCGGCCGCAGCAACGCGGGCCACACTTACGGGGATGAACTGACCGACGAGCAACGTTGGGCCATGATCGAGTATTTGAAGCAACTGTAGAGCCGCTCATCCCCTTGGCGTCAGGCGTGCGATCTCCTCAGCCCATGCGGGCCACTTTGTGCACAACTCCGCGCGGCTCGCGTTACGGTACCCGCTGTACTCGAACGGCGGGGCCATCGTGCAACTCACCAAGGCGAACCCCTGCTCCGCTTCCAACCGCGACCCTTGCCACACGCCGCCAGGCACCACGACCTGCGGTTCTTCGCCGAGCAACACGTTCGCGCCGATCTGCACCGTCCGGCCGCTCCCATCCGGCAAGAGTTGCAGCATGCAGATGACGCCGCCAATGTGGAAGTGCCACACCTCATCCGTCGGCAGCACGTGCAATTCGGACACCTGGCCCGGCTTCAGCAGGAAGTAGATCGCGGACGAGTGCGGCGAGCGATACGTTTCGCGGAAGTGCCCGCCTTCCACCGGATGCGGTTGAAGACCCAAGCGATGAATCACATCGTCCGCGGAGGGCAGGATCACTTTTGAGCCTCCGGTGCGATCTCGAGCACCGTGTAGGGCAGCAACATCAGCACGTACACGCCGCCGGCCTTGGTCTGGCACACGCCGAGCGTCACGTGGCGGCTCGTGGTGATGCCGTCGGGCGTCTTGAAGGTGCCCGAGTGGAACGGCCGCGGCTTGCCTTGTGCATCCGTGAACCGGGTGTAGTCCGGGTTCGCGATGCTCACGGGGCCGTGGTCACGCGGTGATTTGTCGCCCGGCGTGTAACTGACCAAGTGGTGTTCGCTGATGCCGAGCTTGCTCGGATGCGTCACCGAGATCCACACCTTGCCCGCGGGGCCGACGCACATCGCCCGGCAATCGGTATCCGTTGCCGTGGGAACGAGCGGCCCGAGATCCTTGCCGGGAAGCGTGTCGCCGGGCGCGGTCAGGTCGTAGGCGAAGAGCTTGTTCGTGCTCATCGCCACCGAGTACAGCGTCTTGCCGTCCGGCGACACGTCCCAGTTGATGGGATGCCCCGAAGGCTGATCCGCGAAGTGAAATTCCTTGGGCGGAGCGACGCCGTCGATGGTCTGCTTCAGGCGTTCAAGCTTGTCCGTCTTCGGGTCGTAGCGGGCGATGTCGCCGCCGTTCAGCGGGTGGTACGCGCGGCCGAGATGGTCCAGCACGATGAAGCCGTACACGTGCTTGGTGTCAATCAGTTCGCGGTATTTGCCGGTCTTCAGGTCGAGGATCAGGAAGATGGAGTTCTCGCCGGGGCCGGGGCGGCCGTCGGAGCAGGTTGAGATGTACGCGATGCCGCGGCTCTCGTCCGGCGTGATGCTGTTGATGCCGTGGTGCTTCACGGGGATCGGATAGACCTTCGTTTCACCGGTGGCGGGATCGTAGACCATGGGGTAGCCGCCGGGGTAGTCTTCGCGCTTCTCGTTCTTGTCCGGGTAGCCCTGTTTGGTGCCGAAGTAGATCTTGCCGCTCGCTCCCACGTTGTTCCGCGTGTGAATCTTGGCCTGCGAGCCGAAGCCCTTCAGATCCTTGCCGATGGCCTTGTGGCAATCCACGACCACCTTCGTCGCCTTGGTCTTCGGGTCGAACTCGACGAGCCAGGAGTTCACGCCGTTGGCGTGGGTGCCGACGTAGAGTTTGCCGTTCTTCCCTTCGATGATCGAGAAGTATCCTTCGCCCTCGGGTGCGGTCTCGAACGGCACCGCGGTGGCCGTGGACGGCACCCACTTTCGCGGCGGCTCGGCGTACACCATGATCGGTGCGAGCAGCCCGCCGGTGCCGAGTTCGTTGAAGTCCTTCCGCGTGGTGAAGATCGCGATCGAGTTCGCTCCCGGCTTCGCCAGCGCGGAGATGTCGAAGCTGAACGGCTGGCAATACCCCGTGACATCATCGACGAGTTTGCCGTCCGCACCCTTGTGCTTCACGAGTTGGCCGTTCACGTACACCTTCGCCGTGCCATCGAAGCTGCCGAGCCACAGGTACGTGCTGCGGTCCTTCGGCACGTCAGGCAGGGTGATCGTCGTGCGGTACCACACGCTCTTGAAGTAATCGTGCAGCCCGAGCGTGCTCCACGTTTCGCTGCACACGTCGGTCGCTTCCCACGCCTTGTCCGCGTACTCGGGCTTCATCCAGCCCGCGGCCTCGCCCTTCTTGTCCGGATCGGGGCGATAACGGAACTCCTTCGTGGTCGCGAGCACGGTGAAGGCCTTCGCAATGCGCGATGCGTCGTTGTACGTCTGCTGGTAGAACTGCGAGAAGTACGCCCCGGCGACGGTGTGTGGCGTCCACCCGACCCGTGTGAAGCAGTATTGGTCCTTGTACTGTTCGCCGAGCGACACGATCTTCTTCCGCCACGCGTCCGCGTCTTCGGCCAGATGAATGAACTTGCCCTCGGCCTGATCGCGGCGGAGCTTCATGAATGATTCGAACAGCGTGAACGAATCGTTCGCCAGTTGCACACGCTTGGCTTCCATCGGCGACTTGCACGCGGCGATGCCGAGGTTCAGCAAGCGCCTTGCTTCCCCCATGCGTTCCGGCGACCACCGCCGCAGGTGGCCGAAGCCGCACCCGGAGTACTCCGGCGTGTTCACCCACACGTCGTCGATGAACCGCCAGTACGCGTCCATCTCCTTCGCGGCCGCGCCGTAGAACTTCGCGTGAATCTCGGCGTACACATCCTCCGGCTTCAGCTTCGGATCCCACGCCAGCCGGCAGCCCATGTAGAGAGCCTGCATGTTCACTTCAAACGTGCTGATCGTTTCCGGCTGCCAGTACTGGCAGTTGTTCTTCAGGGCGAAGGGCACATCCACGCCCCACTTCGCGAGGAACGGCTGCGGGCTCGATGTCTCGGCGAGGTTGAACGCGTAGTAGTACATGCTCGTGGCCTTCGCCTTCTTGCCCCAGCCTTCGATCATGTAGCGGAGGTCGCGGGCGCCCGGCACGCGGTCGTCCGTCATCGGGTGCGAGCGGCAGTACGCGATCGGTGCGATCTGGGGCACGATGCTCGGGTGCACTTTCTCCCGCACCGGCGGCCGCGTGTACTGCACGTAGGCGAGAAGCCCGAGCGCCACGTCCGGGTGCTTCGCGCTCACTTTCGCCGCGACGCGGTTGCCGAGCACCATGAGGCGGTCGGTGAGCGACACTTGCTGATGCGTGGTGTCCCAGTCGTCCGCATCCAAAGCCTTGTCCTGCGGCGACTCGTCCCAATCCGCGCCGTCATCCGGCGAGATGGAATACGAGGGCTGCGGGTCGGTTGCGTGCATGGCGAGCAGCTTGTCGCCGAGGAAGTTCGCGAGCCCGGCGTTGCTCCATTGCAGGCGGTGCGGGCTCGGCTTGCCGCCGATCGTGGCCCGCCAATCGGGGTGCTTCTCGCGGTCCTCCTTGCTCACGTACATTTCGAGGGCGTGGCCCGCGGAGAGGAGCAACCCGCCGTGGCGGTTGCGGCGGCGGTAATCGTCGTCCGCGTACCAGATGCCGCGATACACGGTGCCCGGTGCGCCCGCGAAGTCGATCTCCTTCAGTGCGATCGTGGGCGAAGTCGGAATCACTTCGCCCATCTCGCTCGGCATGAACCAGCGGCATCCAAGGCGGTCCAGCAGTTCGTACACCGCATAGCTGGACGCAAGGTCCGACTCGCCGAAGAGGCCGACGCCCTTCGCGTTCACCACATACCGGAAGGCTTGCTTGTAGGCGAAGGTGTTCTTCACCGGGCCGAACGCGGCCGCAGCGGGAGCGCCGACGAGAATGCGGACGCGTTTGTCGTCCGTCTTCGGCTCGGCGGTGAGAATCTCGACCTTCGCGCCGCTCATCGCACCGAGATACTTCGCGAGGTCCTTCACCGATTCGCGAAGCCGCTGCCGCTGGCGTTCCGGCTCCGCGTCCTTGAACTTCGCCGGCGCCGGAACCTTGTCCGCGGCCATCACTGCGGCATCGGCCACGATCACCGCTTGCGATTGGCCGCTGGCCACCAGCGTGACATCCGCCCGCGCCGAGGCGGACGACACGAGAAGGATGAGCGGAAGAATACGCTTCATGAAGTGCTCCGCGGGGAAGTGATACGGTACCATCCGCGTGACGTAAGTGGAAACGAAATGGCGTCACACGATTCCGCGGGAACGCAGTGCGTCGACCGCGCGACCATCGAGGCCGAGCAGTTCGCCGAGCACGGCGTCAGTGTGCACGCCGAGGCCGGGCGGCATCACGGGCGTGCTCAAGGTTCCACCCGTGAGGTGAATGGGATTGCCGATCAGGTCCACCGCCCTGCCCTGCGGATCGCGTACCGTCAGTTTCATGCCGCGTTCCGCGATTTGCGGCCGGGCGAAGAGTTCGGCGTAGCTCCACACCACGGCATGCGGCACGTTTGCTTCCGTCAGTCGCGATTCCCATTCCGCCGTGGTCCGCGCCCGCATGAGTGTTTCCACCAGAGGCACCACTTCCGCACGGCGTTCCACACGTTCACGGTTCGTGGCGAAGCGCAGGGCCAACTCCGCGTCGTCCGCGGCAGCACAGAACGACCGCCACTGCGAATCGTTCCCGACATTTAACACCAGCCAACCGTCCGCGGTTTGGAACAGTTGATACGGCACGATCTGGAGATGGGCGTTGCCCTGCCGTGCGGGCACGGTGCCGCTCGCGAGATACGCTTGGGCCACGTTCACCTGCGAAGCCACGGCGCAATCCAGCAACGCCAGATCGATCGCGTAGCCGTGGCCCGATCGGCTTCGTGCATGCAGCGCGGCGAGAATCGCGGAACTGGCATAGAGCCCGGTGAGCACGTCCGCCACGGCGACGCCGACCTTGTTCGGCGGGCCGTCCGCCGGGCCGGTGATGCTCATCAACCCGCTCATGGCTTGGATCGCGAAGTCGTAGCCGGGCGCGTCCTTCAGCGGCCCGGTGCGACCGAACCCGCTGATCGAACAGACGACCAACCGTGGGTGGCGTTCGAGCAACTTCTCGGGAACGAGCCCGAGTTTCTCCGCGCTGTCCGAGCGGAAGTTCTCGATGAGGACGTCCGACTTCGCGAGCAGGGCATGGAACAGGTCGCGGCCTTCGGGCTTCGCGATGTCCAGCGTGAGGGACCGCTTCGAGCGGTTGCACGAGAGGAAGTAAGCGGAGAGATCGCCGAGGAAAGGCGGGCCCCAGCCGCGGGTGTCGTCGCCGCAGCCGGGGCGTTCGAGTTTGATCACATCGGCGCCGAGGTCGGCGAGAAGTTGGCCGCAGAACGGGCCGGCGAGTACGCGGGCCGCATCCAGGACACGGATGCCGTGAAGCGGCGGCAATTGATCCTGCGGAACCGGCATGCTGGCATTCTACCGGTCATTCGTCGTCGTCGGTGCGGGCAGGGCGCGAGGCGGTGCTGCCCTTCACCTCCGGGCGGCCGCGAACCGCGACCGGAGTGGATTCCGGCTTCGCGACCACCGGTGTGGCCGCGGGTTGCGGCGCAGCTTGGGCCGCCGCAGGCGGTGCGGCCGGCGGCGGCTGTTGAACCAGCAACACGGCCGCGACGACGACCCCGCCGACGCCGGCCAGCAAACCGAGTTTCGAATCGTTGTGCATGACGGCGACCCTCCCCTTCCACTCTTCCCGACACGGCGGGTTCACGCCGCGGAAGCGGGCCGGACTTGAGGAAATCTTTTCAATCGGCGTCGCTCCGCGCCATACTTCGATTACAGCCGTGCGAACCGGCACAGCTTCGCAGGGGAACCTCGCATGGGATTCGCCGGATATGCGGCCATCGGCATCGTGATCGCGGCGATCGCGTTCATCATCCGCGGCCGCGACGTGCGTCTGGTGCTCATCGGATCGTCCCTCGCCATCGCCGCCGTGGCGGACATCGCTTCCGGCCGCGCGCTCGCGCTCGCCGCCGTGACGCGCGAGTTCGTGGCCACGTTCTCGAACGAAAAGTTCGTGGTGCCCATCTGCACGGCGATGGGCTTCGCGTACGTGCTGCGGCACACCGGGTGCGAACGCCACCTCGTGCTGCTGCTTGTCGCCCCGCTCCGCCGCGTGAAGTGGCTGCTCGTGCCCGGCGTGATCGGCGTCGGCTTCCTCGTGAACATCCCGGTGATCAGCCAGACGAGCACGGCGGTCTGCATCGGCCCGGTGGTCGTGCCGCTGATGAGGGCCGCGGGATATTCGATGGCCACCATCGGCGCGTGCCTGTTGCTCGGCGCGTCCGTGGGCGGCGAACTGCTCAACCCCGGCGCCCCGGAACTGCTCACGGTCTTCAACAAGACCGGCGTCTCCACACAGCGGCAAGTGAGCGAGTACTTGCCGAAGTTGGTGTTCACGCAGCTCGCGGTGTCGGCCATTGCGGCATGGCTGCTCTGCCGCTGGTGGGAACGCGGCGCGAAAGCGGAGCCCGCACCCGAAGCGACAATCGAGGATGTACTCGTGTCGCCGAACCTGATGAAGGCGATGGTGCCGCTGGTTCCCCTCGCATTGCTGTTCCTGGCGGGGCCGCCGTTCGATGTGCTGCACGTTCCACAGAACTGGCTGACGAACCGACCGCCGGAGTCGACCGCGGCCGCGATCGCCGGAATGCCCGCTGCGTGGGTCGCCGAGCACAAGGCGGACGGCTCGTACAGCAGCCGGCTCATCGGGCTCGCCATGCTCGTCGGCGTGTTCGTGGCGCTCGCCGTGAGCCGCGGCAAACTCCGCGACGGGGCGAAGCAGTTCTTCGACGGAGCGGGCTACGGCTTCGCCAACATCGTGAGCCTGATCGTGTCCGCGACGTGCTTCGGCAAGGCGATCGAAGCGGCGGGCTTGGCCGCGGCCCTCGGGCGACTCATCGCGGACGCACCGGGCCTGCTGCAACCCTTGGCCGCGCTGGTGCCGCTCGCCTTCGCCGCACTCAGCGGGTCCGGCATGGCCAGCACACAGAGTTTGTACGGCTTCTTCTATGAGCCCGCAAAACTGGCGGGCTACGACGAGACGGCCATCGGTTCGCTCGTCGCGCTCGGATCGGCCGCCGGGCGAACGATGTCCCCCGTCGCGGCCGTGACGCTGATGTGCGGCACGTTGACCCAGACGAACCCGTTCACGCTGGCGAAGCGTGTCGCGGTTCCACTCTTGATCGGCGTTGCCGTGGTGGTTGCATTGAGAATGAGCAGCGCGATGTGATTACTGCATTTGCATCATGGGTTGAAGCAGTTCGATGGCCCGTTCGATGGCCATTTCCCATTGTCGCGCGGGGTCGGCGATCACGACGTCCGGCGTGACACCGACGCCGTTCAACGCGGTGCCGTTGGGAGCGATCAGCTTCGCGATCGTGACGCGCACCGTGCCGGACTTCGCATCGCCATCGTCGGCCGCGCCCAGTTTCAACGGATACTGGATGGTGCCCTTCCCGAATGTCGGCATGCCGACGAGCACGGAGCGGCCATGACGCTGCTGGTTGTCGCGAATGGCGGCGGCAACGATCTCGGCCGCGGACGCGGTCTCCGAGTCGACCATCACCACGAGCGGGAGATCGGTCGCCCGCAGGCCGAAGTCCGAAGAGAACACGCGATCCGCAACTTCCCCGAGTTGCCCTTGGGTGGTCACGATCAAGCCGGTGGGCAGGAGGCGCTTCGCGGATTCGACTGCGGCCGTGAACGAGCCGCCGCGGTTGCCGCGGAGGTCGAGCACGATGGAACGCACATCCTGCATGCGAAGCGCGTTCAGTGCAAGATCGAGATCGCGCGGCGTGCCCGGTTGGAACTCGCCGATGCGGATGTACCCGATGCCGTCCTTCGAGCCGACCACGCGATGCCAAACGGTGGGCATTTGGGCCGGCAACCGCACGATGGCTTCCTCGGGCCGCGTCGCACCGGCCACCTCGAGTTCCACCACTCCGTTTGCAGACGCAGCGAGTGCGTCGTTCAGCGACTTGTGATCGGCCACGCGGCGGCCGTTCACCTTCGCCAGCACCACGCCCTTGAACAGTTGCGGGGCATGGAACGCAATCCACGAGCCGGGTTGCACCGCATCCACGATCAGCTGCCCGCTGTGAACGCGGACTGCGAGGCCGTAGCTGGAGAGATTCGGAATCTCCACCGGCTCGAGCAGTTGGCTCGGGTTGAGAAACACGGTGTACTCGTCCAGACCGCTGCAGGCGCCAGACACCACTTCGATGGCGAGTGCGGCCGGCACGCGGACGGCGAAGGCGTCTTGGGCGGCCGCGAGCAATTCCTTGAGCCGCGAGCGGGCTTCGCGCGCATCCGCGACCGTTCGCTTCATCCAATCGCTTCGCAATTCGCGGCAGAACTCGGCGACCTTCGGCGAGCCGGGGGTGTCCAACGCGAACTGGCGGAATCCGGGGTTGGCCAGCGCGCGATCCAGTTCTTCGATGCCGTGCGTCCACAGATGTTGCGGGGTGGCTTTGGCCGCATCCGCGAACACGCCCGGCACCTTCGTCGCGACTTCGGAGAAGAGGTTGACCGCGTCGCCGGTCGGCAGCCGAGTGGCGAACTGCTGGTAGCCGGCATCGCGGTGGCGGCGGAGTTGCTGCACACGACGCAGGGCCGCGTTCACCTTCTCGCGAATCTCGGGAACGCTTCGCTCCGCAACCGGCACTTCGCAATACGCCGCGAACGCGGCTTCCCACTCGCCCAACCGTTCGGCCTTGGCGGCGCGCTCGAGCAACTTCGCAGGAGTCGACTTCTCGTTGGATCGAACGAGCGGTTGCGCCTTGGCTTCAAATTGAGCAGGCAGCGGCGGCTGCGCGGCTGCGGTGGAAACGACGCACACGAGGGCGATTGCCCCGAGCACGGGCCGGTGAACGAGCGACCGCGGATTCATGAAACGAGTCTCCCCGGCGGGAACCGGTCGGGAGAGGAGTCGAGGTGGATCATACACGCCCGAACGGGGTTGAGTCAAAGGAATGTTCCAATTGTTACGTTCGGGTGACGGTGCCGCCGCGGGCCGAATCCGCCGTCTCACGTCATTCCCATCCCGCGGCGTGTAGAGTTCGTTACCGGAATCCGAGGCACAGCCATGTTGCGCGCGTTTCTCCTGGCATCGTTCATGGGCGGGTTGGCGGTCGCGGGGGCGGCCCAGCCGCCGGCCGCACCCGCCCGTCCGAAACTGGCTTCCGAACTGCCGAAGCCGAAGGCGGGGGAGAAACTCAAGCTCGAGCGGAGCGAAGTGAAGACCCGAAAGGACGAGGACGACCTCCTCGAAGTGACCGATGTGACGGCGGCCAAGGCGAAGGATGTCGCGATGCCCGCGGCGGAGTGGACGTTGGACGCGGACGGCTGGTTCGACAACGAAGGGTTCAACATCTCGAAGGCCTATCCGCGATCGGGGCTGTGGGCGATGCGAACGATTCGCGGCAACCGCCCGCCGAGCAGCACGGGATCCGGCCTGCCCACATCGCCTTCGGCTTTGGTGCCCCACGCACCGCCGCGGCTCTACCGCGCGGGCCCGAACGACATCATCACCCACATCGACGGCGTGGCCGTCACGTCTTACGCACGATTTGTCTACGCGATCAACACGGCCTCCAACCCGCGGGACATCCCGATCGTGGTGATGAACGGGAACACCGGCCGCCGCCATGTCTTCTACGTGACGGCGTACAAGACCGGCAACGAGTGATGCGGGGCGTGCCTTCGCTTCGTGGGTGGCGTCGCGATCACTTCGCGTCGTCGCGAGATTTGGCGGCCGACCCGGCTTGGAGAACTTGCGGCCGCGCGAACCCGGTCGAACATTTCGCTGTCGATTCGTTCGATTCCCCGGTTGAAGCCGCCGCCAAGCGGTCGTAAAACAGGGATACGGTGGGTGTAGCTCAGTTGGTTAGAGCGCCAGATTGTGGATCTGGATGTCGCGGGTTCAAGTCCCGTCACTCACCCTGATCGAAAAGCCTCAAGTCGTAGCGTTCCACGCTACCCCCGGCACAGTGCTGGGTGCGACTCCGATAGCAGGATTCAGTTAGGCTCTGTTTGAAAACTTGAATGTAGTCGCTATGGGGCACGGCCACGGAGGCTGTGCGATGCGAAAGCGACATGAAGTCAGCGACGAAGAATGGGCGGTCCTCGATTCGGTGATCCCGAAGCCGACGGCGAAAACGGGGCGTCCGGCTCGCGACCGCCGGGAGATGCTCAACGGTCTGCTGTGGATCCTCAGCACGGGTGCCCAATGGCGGGATTTGCCCGAACGTTTCGGGCCGTGGCAGACAGTCTACGGCACGTTCCGCAACTGGCGGAAGGCCGGGCTCTACGACGCGATCCTGGATGTGCTGCACGTGCGGTTGGACCAGGCGGGCCAGATCGACTGGGACTTGTGGTGCCTCGACGGCACGTCGGTGCGGGGTTCGCGATCGGCGGCGGGCGTCAAAAAGTCTCAAGACGCACCCCGACGAACCCGCGGACCACGCCTTGGGCCGTTCCCGCGGGGGATTCGGCAGCAAGTTCCACATCCTCGTCGACGGCAACGGCACGCCACTCGAAGTCGAGGTGACCGCGGGCCAAACGCATGACTCGCAGCCGCTCGAACCGATTCTGAAGAGGGTCAAGGTTCATCAGAAGCAGGACGTCCGAAGAGCCGCCCGAAGCGGTTGGCGGGGGACAAGGCGTACAGCGGCCAACCGATCCGGACGTTCCTCAAGGATCGCGGCATCGAGGCGGTGATCCCGCACAAGGAGAACGAAAAGGCTCGTCACGATCCCGAGGTGGAGTTCGACAAGGCGACTTACAAGCGTCGCAGCATCGTGGAGCAAACCATCGGATGGCTGAAGGAGTGCCGTCGAATTGGGACGCGATTCGAGAAGCTGGCCATCAACTTCCTTGCCATGGTGAAACTCGCCATGATCAAGCGAGCACTGCGTTTACTGTTCTAAAACAGAGCCTAGCATATTCACAGGATCCACGGAGGCCGCTCCCGTGGTTTGAAAACGGAAGCCCGTCCCGTCCTACCTCAAGCACACGAATGGTAACGCTCGCGCCGGCTGGACCGACGCCGCCGGCGTCCGGCAGTACCGGACGCTCCCTGGTGCGTTCGGATCGACTGAGAAACTCTGCGGGATGTGAGAATTCTGTCGCAGCCCGCCGTCGTCCTGCTCGCGGCTTTCCGCTTCGCCACGGCGCGGGCGCATTCCCCCGTCCTACAGAACAGTGCCGTACATGCTCAACCGGAGAAGCCGATGTCCGACACCATTCCTAGCGAACCCGTGAAGAAGCCGACGCCCGCAGACGTGAAGTGCGTGGCTCGCGAGTACACCTACGAGGAGTTGCAAGCGATGGTCGATGAGATGCTCGCCGCGTCCTGATTGCAACGCACCGTCGCGATACCCACGCCCGGCGTGTCGCCGGGCGGCTTTCATTTGCACAAGCCTCCGGCCGATTCAGGCGCCTGCACTGAGCAGCAGCGACGCCCCCTTCAAGACCAACGCCACGACTTCAAGCGTAAGGGCAGCGATCATCAGAAAAGCGATTTCGAGGAGCAGCATGACCTTCTCCGATGGGCGAAGGAGGGCGATGGGTGGGGGCTGAGCGAGGTGCAAGAGGGGATACCGGCTGTGCAGCCAGACCTTACCCGCCGAGATAACGCTTTCGGCGACATGGCCGGCGATCTCGGCAAGCTGAAGGCGACGCGCGAGACTCCGGCGTTCGTCCGCCACGGCACGGGTGACTTGCTGTTCGTCGCCGAGGGCGATGCCACGGCCGCCAAATGGTTGCCGGCCTGCACCTTGGCAAGTTGCACGCCGCGTTGCATGGCTCGCCGGACAGGACCGCGGTACCGAAGAACAACGCTCGGCTCACGGAGTTGGGGGCGTTCGTGCGTGGCGAACGGGTTCACGGTGGAAGGCTGAACCCTTGAATGCCAACCGCGTTGCATGCTGCGGAACCGCGACTTTCGTTCACTGTGTTCTGTGAAAGATGCACTATTCCAAGCAGTTTCCTGCAACGGTTCGCGGTGGACGCAAAGCAGCCGCGATGAAACGATTCCCCCCAAGCCACAGGTATCCGATGCCGCGACCCCGCAATTCCCATCTCACGCTACGCCCCCCCGCAACCACAAAGGCTCCGCCGACGCCGACAGCCGCCGGACTGTGACGCTCGGGCCATGGGGCTCGGAGGACGCCGACGAAGAGTTCGAGCGGCTCCGCGCTCGGCTGAAGGCCGGTTGGCTGCCGGTTCCGCAGCCCGGCCCGCCGACATGACCGTGGCTGAAGCGTTGCTATTCGCCATCGCGGCGATACTGCCGCGAGTTGTTCACGGCGTGACTTCCCGCGGCGGCGGCGCGACTTCCCGGAGCGGCGGGAACCGCCGCTCCAAATCGGCGACGAGCGCCCGGAAGTCCTCACGGTCGCGCAGGGGGTCGAGGTCGGAATCGTTTTTAATGTGCACAAGATTCTTCCATCCGGAGTTGATCGCTTGTCGCAACAACTCAACGGAACGGTATCCGTACGCTTCCCTCATGTCAGATGCCCTACCGCTCGCCAAGGCATACACACACGCGAAATCGTACCACGCGCCCAAATCCCATTTATCGCTCTTGGTCAGTTCGACAACCTCCGCAACAGCTTCCCGGGATTTCCCTTCAAGCGCCCAAGCATAAGCGCGACTAGCCCGGATTCGAGGCTTCTCGCTCGGCGGACTTTTGGCGATTTCCTCGGCCCATTGCTTGTTGACTTCCGTCATGATCTGTTGAAATTCGGGTCTTGATCGAATCGGATTCAAGCCCATATCGCCGCCGAATTCGGCACAGTTCCGATAGCCATCTCTCCACGCTCGCGTGATAAATTCAATGGACTCGCTCGCGAGCTTCGCCTGTTCCTGAGGCATTCGTTCGGAAGCCAGGGCAAGAAGCATCGCAATATTGCAACAATTGGAAGCAGTGACATCGCGGTTCTGAACGCCCCCGGGCACGCATTGGCGAAACTCCTCCAGAGCCTCTCGCGACTTTCCAGCACGAGCCATGCAAACCCAAGAGGCGATCAAGTATCTCAGATCCTTCGGATTGAGTTTCCGCTCGCAATATGAGCATTTCCGCCATTCGGCAGCGGCCTCCTCGAACCGCCATAGCCATACAAACATCCTGGCCCGCATCGAGTGAACATGAATTCCACCATGCAATGCAGAGAAGGATGCTGGATTCGGATCTTCAACAACGTCGTAGATCGATAACAGCCTGTCAGTCCGAGATTTCACCGCAGAGAAGTCGCCGGCATCGAGGTCGATGTGGACTAAAAGCAATTCGGCGCCACCAAGCCCGCCAAGAACGGAGTGATTCCCGGGATTCCGATCAGCGAGTCGCTTCCAGGTCGCATACGCGCGATCGGCAATGATGCGTGCTTCCGGACTTTTTTGGCGGCGAAGAAGGTGCCCCCAGTGGTTGTACAACTCGCCTAGCATAATGCGATGGTCGATTACGCCGGGAAATTCCGAGATGAGTCTTGCGATAGCCGCTTCGGCGTGGCGGAATTCCGCTTCGGATTGGTCATGTTCGCCAACTTTTCCGAAATACAACCCTTGGTTCAGGCGGGATCGCGCGGCCCCTGCGAGCGCTTCCAAGCTGCCGGGGCGAGACTTCGCAATGTTCTCATAGGCCGTGATGAGTTCCCCATGCTCGCGAACGTTGAGATCGCCGGCGGCATCCTTCGTGCGATTGCGGTATACGATTTCTTTCTGTTGCAATGTGACGCGTCGAAGCTCGATCTCCGGATCGTTCGGTCGTTTCGCCAGCAAATGATCGGCGACCGCCAGGCCCCGCGAGAGATAGGTGAAACATTCACGATAGCGAAGGGATTCCCCGGCGCGAACCGCCAGTTGGGTCAAGACTTCCAGTTCGAGATCTCGGGCGGAATCGCAGCTTGGGAAGTCTTGCACAAGCCGGTCGGTCGATCGCAAGAGTTCTGATTCAAGTTCAGGCAGTGGCTTATAGACCGTTGGCAGTGACTTCAATTTCAACCGCTCGAATTCGGCACGCACGGCTTCCGTCCGCCACTCCGGATTGGCTGACATCGCCGCGTTCAGTCGAGTCCAACCTGTGAGCGCCCGATCGAACGCGGTCATGGCCTCCTCCTCGCGTCCCAGTTGGGCGAGAATGGAAGCGACCCGGTGCTGCGCACGAACGACCGATTCCTGTGTTGTCAAATCTCCCGATCGCTCCTCGGCGAACACCTCGTACATGCGAAGCGCATCGGTTAACATTGTCTTTCCGCTCTCAGGCAGGGGCCCCTGACGAGAGAGATAGTCGTCCATGATTCGAGACGTCATCACGTCGAGCGCTTTTCGAGTTGTCGCACGGGCTTTGCTTTCAGCGGCAAGCGCCGTCGCTTTCTCATCCCTTTCATCCTGCGCTTTTTGGCGCTCCGCTTCTTCGTTTTCACGGGCGTGTTCCGCACGGATCAAGCCCAAGGTTGTGCCCGCGATCCCACCCAGCAGCGCGAAGAGGACCAGACACACCGCGAGCACTTGCCCTTTATGGCGGCGGACGAACTTCTTCATCCGGTAGCCGGTGCTCGGCGGGCGAGCCTCGATCAATTCATCCGCGAGATAGCGCTGTATATCCCGACTCAAGGCATTAGCCGTGTCGTACCGTCGCGATCGATCCTTCTCCAGCGCCTTGAGCACCACCCAGTCCAGCTCCCCCCTCATCAGCTTCGACAGCTTCGCCGGCTCGGTCCCGCGATTGGCCGCGATGCTTGGTAGTGTGTCGATCGTGCTCAGCTTCGCACTCGGCCGCGGGGCCTCGACCTCGCGGACCACCCGCAGGATCTCCAGCAACGCCGCCTGGCCCAACGATTTGCGGTCCACCGGCGTGGTGCCGGTGAGCAATTCGTAGAGCAGCACGCCGAGCGAGTATACGTCGCTCCGCGTGTCGATGTCCAAGTTGTTCAGGCTGGCCTGTTCGGGGGACATGTACTCCGGGGTACCGACGACCGCGCCGAATCCAGTCATCAGCGTCTTGTCTGTCAGCGTCGAACCGGCCGCCTTGGCGACTCCGAAGTCGATCACCTTGGGCACCGGCCGATCGTCGTACAGAGCCACGAGGACGTTCGACGGCTTGATGTCCCGGTGGATGACTCCCTTCTGGTGGGCGTGCTGGATGGCCTGACACACCGGCACGAACAATTCCAGACGCTCCCGCGGGGTGAGCTTCCGCTCGTCGCAGAACTGGGTGATCGGCACCCCCTTGACCAGTTCCATCACGAAGTACGGCCGCCCGCCCTCGGTGGTGCCGGCGTCGAGTACGCGAGCGATGTTCGGGTGGTCCATCATGGCCAAGGCCTGCCGCTCCGCTTCAAAGCGGGCGAGCACGGCTTTACTGTCCATGCCGGCTTTGATGACCTTCACCGCGACGGCCCGCTTCACAGGCTCGGTCTGCTGGGCCATGAACACGCTGCCCATGCCGCCCTCGCCGATCGCCTCGACCAACTTGTACTTGCCGCCGAGCACCGTCCCGAGTTGCTCATCCCGGCCGGGGTAGTCGGCGGTGGCGGACGAGTCCCCGAACGTCGCCGTCCGCCCGGTCGAGGGCACGTCAGCGGTGGCAGCGGGAGCGTCGAGGAATCCGCCGATGTCGGCTTGGGCCGAAAGCAGCCGCTCCACCCTCGCCCGTAGGCCCGCATCGTTGCCGCATGCGGCGTCGAGGAACGCGGGACGCTCGGCTGGCGGCTTCCCCAAGGCGGCGAAGTAGAGGGATTCGAGGGCGTTCAGGTCGGTCACGGCCGTCTCCCGGAATGGGTCCGTCACTCTCATGCGACGCCCCGGGCGATAACCCCTCAAGCGCCCGGCGGAATTTTCCCCGGGTCGGAAAGTTCGGCGAACAGCCAAGTGCGGGCGAACGCCCAATGCCGCTCGGCAGTGGCGACGGAAACGCCGAGCGCGGCTGCCACCTCGGGCACGGTCAGCCCGGCGAAGAACCGGAGTTTCACCACCTCCGCCTTGACCGGGTCGCGGGCGGCGAGCCGGTCCAACGCCTCGTCCAAGTCGAGCAGGTCGTCCGGTGGAGCGGCCGCCGGAAGGCCGTCGAGTTCGACCCGACGCCGGCCGCCGCCGTGCCGTACACGCCCTTTGCGGCGAGCGGCCTCCACGAGGATGCGACGCATCGCCTCGGCGGCGGCGGCGAAGAAGTGCCCCCGACCGTCAAATCGCTGATCCCCGACGAGTCGCAGGTAGACCTCGTGGACGAGGGCGGTGGCGTCGAGGGTGTGGCCGGGAGCTTCGGACGCCATCCGAGCAGCGGCGAGCGTCCGCAATTCGTCGTACACGAGGGGAAGGAGGGCGGCTGCGGCCTGACGGTCACCGGCTTGGGCGGCGTCGAGGAGGCGGGTCACGTCGGGCATCCAACTGAGTGTAACCGCAAGGTGCTGGAGGGCGACTCAAGAGACGGGTGGGTCGATGCAGGCAGTTTTCCACCTGCACGCAGTTCGATTCCAATCGATCCGCTCACTCGACTTGGCAACCATCCGTCCCAAGCAGAACCTCATCCATCTCAAGCCTTCACGGTGACGGTCTTCACTTCGGTGTATAGTTGCAGGGCGTACTGCCCCAGTTCGCGGCCGATGCCGGACATCTTGAACCCGCCGAACGGAGCGGAGGCGTCGAACACGTCGAAGCAATTCACCCACACGGTGCCGGCGCGGAGCGCGTTCGAGAGGCGGATCGCTTTCGAGATGTCCTTCGTCCACACGGCGGCGGCGAGCCCGTAGAACGTCGCGTTCCCGCGGGCGATCACTTCGTCCACGTCGCGGAACTTCAGGATGCTCATCACCGGCCCGAAGATCTCTTCTTTGGCGATCTTCATCTCGTCCTTCACGTCGCCGAAAACGGTGGGCTGGATGAAGTAGCCGCGGTCACCGACGCGTTTGCCGCCAATGAGCATGTTCGCGCCGTCTTTCTGCCCGGCGTCGATGTAGCCCATCACGCGGTCGAACTGCTCCTGCGACACTTGCGGGCCCTGCTCGGTGGTCGGGTCGAACGGGTCGCCGACCTTGCGGCCCTTCGCCTTCGCCACGATCTTCGCCACGAACTCGTCGTACACCTTCTCTTCGACGAAGAGCCGCGAGCCGGCGCAGCAGCACTGGCCTTGGTTGAAGAACAGACCGAAGTAGGCGCCCTCGACCGCGGCATCGAGATCGGCGTCCGCGAAGACGACGTTCGGACTCTTGCCGCCGAGTTCGAGCGAGACACGCTTCAGGTTCGAGTTCGCGGCGGCGGTCATGACGATCTTGCCGGTGCTCGTCTCGCCGGTGAACGCGATCTTGTCCACGTCCATGTGGCCGGAGAGGGCCGCACCCGCAGTCGGGCCGTAACCCGGCACCACGTTGATGACGCCCTTCGGGAAGCCGACTTCCTGGGCGAGTTGGGCCACGCGGAGGGCGGTGAGCGGCGTCTGTTCCGCGGGCTTGAGCACGACCGTGTTGCCGCACGCGAGGGCGGGGCCCCACTTCCACGCCTGCATGAGCAGAGGGAAGTTCCACGGGATGATCTGCCCGACGACGCCGACCGGTTCGTGGCGCGTGTAGCAGAAGTAGTCCGGGCTGAACGGGATCGTCTGGCCGTAGATCTTGTCCGCCCAGCCGGCGTAGTAACGGAAGCACGCGATGCTGAGCGGCAGGTCCGCGGCCATGGCGTCGCCGATCGGCTTGCCGTTGTCGAGCGATTCGAGGGCGGCGAGTTCCTCGAGGTGCTTCTCCATCGCGTCAGCGAGCTTGTTCAGCAGCAGGCCGCGGCCCGCGGGCGGCATCTTGGACCACGGGCCGGATTCGAACGCCTTGCGGGCCGCCTTCACCGCCATGTCGATGTCGGCCTTGTCGCCTTCGGCCACTTTGCAGATCACCTCGCCCGTGGACGGGTTGATGGTGTCGAACGTCTTGCCGGAGGCGGACTCGACCCACTCGCCGTTGATGAGCATCTTCTGCGTGGCGACTTTGGGCGGCGCGATCCTGGGTTTCGGCGGAGCTGCGACAGCGGCCATGGGAGAAGCCCTCGGTGTGAAGTGCGATGGGGGCTATTCTCCGCGACCGGGATGGGTTGTCAACCGGGCGGGTGATGACGAGCGAGTTTGACTCGGACGATTTTCACAACACGATCTTCGTCCGAATCCTCGTCTTCTTCATCAATCCAGATGAGAACTTGGAGAACGCCGACGTATCCGAGCCGCAAGCCATTCGAGCGGGATTCGCCCCATGTATCCGCTTCCCGGTTCAGAAGTGTCGTCAGTTCGCGGAGCGAATAGATGAAGTCGGTCAGCATCAACGGGTGGCGACTGACTAGATCTTGCATCTGTGCGTGGGCTGCAGCGAGCCAATGGATGAGGAACATCAAAGCGACTCGATCCAGCGCATGACTTGTTCGTGGGGAATCGTCGGTTGTGTGTCACTCCTCATCGCTTCGCCAATCCGCGCGAGTTCTTCCGGGGGCCAAGCCCGGTCGAGTTCCGCAATGCGCGCGCGATACGCTTCTTCGAGCTTCTCCAATCGCCCCGGCGAAACGCCGTAGGCGACCACTCCGCCATCCGGTGCATGAAGCGGAATCGAGTGGCCGTTCGCTCCGGCCAACTTCGCGGCCGTGTCCTTGTCGAGGGTGATGGGTTCCATAAAGCCTCCTCTCCATCAAGATACCCGCTTGCGGCTGGTCGCGGAACAGCGCACTCTTGAATCGGCGGACGCATGCTTCTGCCACCTGTATAGTTTCGGAGTTCGTGCGGAGGCGAGTCGTGGCCGGCGTTCGCGTGCTGTTGGCAGCTTCGGAAGTGAGCGGGTTCGCCAAGACGGGCGGCCTCGCGGACGTGGCTGCTTCGTTGCCACGGGCCTTGTCCCACATCGGCAACCAAGTCGCGGTCGTGATGCCGCTCTACGGTGCGGTGCGGCGATCCGGGGCGAAGTTGGAGAAGACCGGCGTCGCGATCCCGGTGCCGATGGGCGGCCGCGTGCTGGCCTGCCCGTTGCTTCGCACCACTCTCCCGAACTCGGACGTCCCCGTCTACCTCGTCGAGCACCAACCGTTCTTTGAACGCGACGACGGCGGGAAACGCAGCCTGTACCAAGAATCGCATGCCGGCGGCGGGAAGCACGACTACCCGGACAACGCCGAGCGGTTCATCTTCTTCTCGCGGGCCGTGCTCGAAACCATTCCGCATCTCGGCTTCATCCCAGATGTGCTGCACGCGAACGACTGGCAGACCGGCCTCGTGCCCGTGTACCTCGGCGAGTTGCGAAAGACCGCCGCGTTCAACCGCATCCGCTCGTTGTTCACTGTTCACAACATGGCGTTCCAGGGCGATTTCGGCCGAGACGTGATGAAGAGCACCGGGCTGCCGCAACGCCTGTTCGACACCGGTCAGGTGGAGTACGCGGGGAAACTGAACTTCCTCAAGGCCGGCATCGTGTTCGCGGATGCGGTGAACACCGTGAGCCCGACCTATGCCCGCGAAGTGCGGACGCCGCAGTTCGGCTGCGGGCTCGACGCCCTGCTACGCGACAACGCCGGCAAGCTGAGCGGCATCGTAAACGGCGTCGAGTATTCCGAATGGAATCCGGCCACCGATCATCACCTTGCCGCGGCCTACACGCCGGACACGGTCTTCGAGAAGAAACCGCTCTGCAAAGCGGACCTCCAGAAGGCCATGAAGCTTCCGGAGAACGCGACCGCACCGCTGCTCGGCCTCGTGGCGCGGCTCGCATATCAGAAGGGCATCGACCTCGTGCTCAGTGCCGCGAAAGGCTTCCTGGACATGGGTTGCCAGATCGCCGTTCTCGGCGACGGCGAACCGAAATACCACCACGAACTCCGCGTGCTCCACGAACGGCATCCGGCTCAGGTCGGGTTGCACCTCGGTTTCAACGAAGCGTTGGCCCACAAGGTGGAGGCGGGGTCGGATTTGTTCCTGATGCCGAGCCGCTACGAGCCGTGCGGGCTGAACCAGATGTACAGCCAGAAGTACGGCACGCCGCCGGTGGTGCGGGCGACCGGCGGCTTGGCGGATACCGTTGTGAACGCCACCGAAGAGAACCTGAAGGCCGATCGCGCCACCGGGTTCACCTTCGACGCGGACACACCGAGCGCCTTGTACGACACCGTGAAGTGGGCGTTGCAGTTGTTCCGCACCCGCCCCGCGGACTTCCGCAAGGTGGTGAGCCGCGCCATGGCCCAGGATTGGAGTTGGGATCGCAGCGCGGCCGAGTACGAAGCACTTTATCGGAAACTGCTCAGCCACTGACGGCCGTCACTCCCACTCGCAGAAGTAACCCGGCTTGAGTTCCTTGGAGATGTTCGGCTGGTCCGACCACTGGCCGTTCTGCGATCCGACCATCACGGCGTAGTGTTCGACGTTGTCCTTGTTGTTCGGTTGCGTCTTCGCCCAGTTGGCATACGTCAGTTTCTTCCCGGTGACCCAGAGCCATTCGCCTTCCTTCTTCTCATCCGTCGCACCGATCCATGCGTCCGGCACCTTGGACTTCTTGAGCATCCCGTGCAGGAACTCCTGTTCCTCGGCGTTCTCGATGCACGCCAGCCGGCCGCCCGCATCCTCGCATCGTTTCTTGGCGTTGAACCAACTGAGAACGGTTTCGTAGAGCTTGTAATGTTTCTTGCCGAACTTCACGGCGTCGACCGGGTGCTTTGCATCGCCCTTGAAAAACGAATCCTTCTCGCCGAGCACGACCTTCGCCCCGGCGAGGTCTTTCTTGTCGCGATAGGCGGCTGCGGCCTTGTCGAACGCGGATTCGCACTTCTTCCGGGCGGCTGCCAACGTCGTCTTGTAATCGCTGACCGCGACTTTCATGTTCGTGGACTTCGGCAGATTCGCGGCATCCGCCTCGAACGCCTTGCGTTCCTCCTGAATCTGCTCGACCAATTTGATCTGCAGCTCCACCTTGAGCGACTTGCTGTCCTCGAGTTTCTTCTGTTGGTCGGCGAACGCCGCGAGCAGTTTCTTGTTCGCCGCTTCGATCGCGGCTTGGTAGTCCTGCTTGGCTTTGGTGAGTTCCGCGACGATCGGTTCGTCCGCCGCGGGAAGTTGCGAAAGAAGACCGATTGCAGCCAAGACGCCGATCAACAGGACTCGCGACATTGGGAACTCCTCTCACAAGCGGAGCTATGAGTATGCCGTTTCCGCACCGTCGTTCAAGCCCGCCAGCCGATTTTGAATGTGTCCGGGCTTCGTCGAAGCGAACCTGCACTTCAATCGCCGCATCCGTATTTCAAGACACATGCCAACCGAACTTCCGAAAGCGTACGACCCCAAAGACGCCCAAGCCAAGTGGCTCCAATTCTGGGACGAAAAGGGCTACTTTCACTCTGAGCCGGACGCGGGCAAGAAGCCGTTCACGATCGTCATTCCGCCGCCGAACGTGACCGGGGCCCTGCACATGGGCCACGCACTCAATAACACGCTGCAGGACGTGCTCATCCGATGGAAGCGCATGCAGGGGTTCAACTCGCTGTGGATGCCCGGCACGGACCACGCCGGCATCGCCACACAGGCCGTGGTGGAACGCCTCGTGCTTGCTCAGGAGAAGAAGACGCGACACGACCTCGGCCGCGACGAACTCGTGAAACGCATCTGGCAATGGAAGGATCAATACGAAGCCCGCATCCTCGGCCAGTTGAAGCAGATCGGTGCGAGTTGCGATTGGCAGCGGACGCGGTTCACGCTGGACCCGATGTGTGCGAAGGCCGTGCGCGAGACGTTCTTCCGCATGTTCCGCGACGGCTACATCTACCGCGGCAAACGGCTCGTGAACTGGGACGCCCATCTGCAAACGTCCGTGGCGGATGACGAGACGTACACCGAGGACACGAAGGGCGGCTTCTGGACGTTCAAGTATCCCGTGGCGGGAATGCCCGACACGTTCATTTCGTTCAGCACCACGCGGCCGGAAACGATGCTCGGCGACTCCGCGCTCTGCGTGCACCCCTCCGATGAACGCTACAAGCACCTCATCGGGAAGAAGGCCCTTCAGGTTCACACCGGCCGCGAGATTCCGATCATCGCGGATGGCATCCTCGCGGACCCCGAACTCGGCACCGGCTGCGTGAAAGTAACGCCGGCCCACGACCCGAACGACTACGCCTGTTACCAGCGGCATCCGGAAATCGGAATCATCAACATCCTGAACCCGGACGGCACGATCAACGCCGAGGGCGGCAAGTACGCGGGAATGGACCGTTACAAGGCCCGCGAAGCCGTGGTGAAGGAGATGGAGGAACGCGGCTTCTACGAGGGCAAGGAAGACCGCGTGATCCCGCTGAAGTACTCGGACCGCTCGAAGACGCCGATCGAACCGTATCTGTCCGATCAGTGGTTCGTGAAGATGAGCGATTTCGAATCCCCGAGCGGGGGGCGTCAGCCCCCCGTGTCAGGCGATCCCGCTGCGTCCGGAGAAACACGGGGGACTCACGTCCCCCGCTCGGGATTGGCTCAGATGGCGATGGACGCGGTGACCAGCGGCCGCGTGACGTTCCACCCCGATCGCTACAAGGACGGCTACCTGGCGTGGCTCGGCGAAAAGCGCGACTGGTGCATCTCGCGGCAACTCTGGTGGGGTCACCGCATCCCGGTGTGGAAGCGCAATCCCGGCCCGCCACAGATAATGAAGCAAATCGGTTTCACTCACTCCGGCGATCCGGATCAGATGCCGACGGGATGGAGCTTGGATGTTGAACATCAGCAGTTCGCATCCGCGACATACGGACGTGATGAAGATGGGGACGACGAGATACTCGTGTGCGTGGCACCGGGACATGAACAGTACGAGAAGAACCTTGAAGCGTGTGGGTTCACTCAATCCGAGGACGTGCTCGACACATGGTTCTCGTCCGCGCTGTGGCCGCACAGCACGCTCGGATGGCCGGAGCCGACGCCCGAACTGGAGCACTACTACCCCACCAGCGTGCTGTGCACGAGCCGCGACATCATCACGCTGTGGGTGGCCCGCATGGTGATCACCGGGCTCTACAACGTCGGCGACGTGCCGTTCACGCAGGTGTACGTGCATCCCAAGATGCTGGACGGCCTCGGCGAAACGATGTCCAAATCCAAGGGCAACGGCATCGACCCGCTGGACATCATCGACCTGTACGGCACCGATGCACTCCGCTGGCAGATGGTGTCGCTGGCCGGAGAAACGCAGGACAGCCGCCTGCCGATCGTGAACGTGTGCCCGCACTGCGGCGAAGCCGTCGCGGTGAAGCAGGAGCACATGTACATGCGGACGAAGAAGCTCGCGTGCCCGAAGTGCAAGAAGCCGTTCCGCCCCGGCGGCCCGTGGCCTGCGGACGATCCCGAACTCCCCACCGCGAAGCAGGGTTCGGACCGCTTCGAGGTGGGCCGCAACTTCGCGAACAAACTGTGGAACGCGACGCGGTTCCTGTTGATGAACCTCGACGGGTACGCGCCCGGCGCGGTGGATGCGGACGTCTTGCCCATCGAAGACCGCTGGCTCCTCTCGCGTCTTGCGACCACGACAAAGGCCGTGACCGAATCGCTGGAACACTTCCAGTTCAGCAAGGTGTCCGCCGCGATCTACGAGTTCACGTGGTCCGAGTTCTGCGACTGGTACATCGAGATGGCGAAGGGCCGGCTCAAGGAGCCCGCGTCGCGGCCAGTGGTGCAGCGCGTGCTGGTGAACGTGCTGGACGGCATCCTACGGCTCGTGCATCCCGTGATGCCGTTCCTCGCGGAAACACTGTGGCAAGCCTTGAATGAAGCCGCCCCCGGCCGCGACGGGGTGACCGAAAGCGTGGTGATCGCCGCGTGGCCCGAGTATCCTGCGGAGTGGATCGATGCCGGCGTGGAGGCCCGCTTCGCCCGCATGCAGGAACTCGTCCGCTGCGTCCGCGAAGTCCGCAACCGCTACCAAGTGGACGACAAGACCAAGCTGGACGTGTCCGTGAAGGCGAGCGAGGCGGTGTCGAAAGACTTCACCGAACTGGCGGCGTTCATCGGGCCGCTCGCGGGCATCGCCAACTTCACCGCATCGCCGTCGGTGGCGAAGCCGAAGCAAGCCGGCAGCGTGGTGAGGCCCGAGTTCGAGGCGTTCGTGCATCTCGAAGGGCTGATCGATTCCGCGGCCGAGGCCAAGCGCATCGAGAAGCAGATCGGCGAGAAGCGGAAGCAACTGGACGGCGTAAAGGCGAAGCTCGCCAACCCCGCCTTCGCGGACAAGGCCCCCGCCGACGTGGTGCAGGTGCAACGCGACCTGCAAGCCGATGTGGAGAAGCAGATCGCGGCCCTGGAAGCGAACCTGAAGGATTTGCAGGAAGCGTGATCAAAGCCCCAACAGCGACTTCGCGTTCCGCGTGGTCGCTTCGTAAACCGTATGCGGCGGAACGCCCTTCGCCTCCGCCAGACAATCCGCCGTATGCACCACGAACGCCGGTTCGTTCCGCTTGCCGCGGTGCGGCACGGGCGGCAGGTACGGGCAATCCGTTTCCACGAGCAACCGATCGAGCGGCACTTCCTTCGCCACGTCCCGCAGGTTCTGCGCCGTCTTGTATGTCAGCATTCCGGCGAACGAGATGAACAGCCCCATCTCGAGACACGCCCGCGCGGTGGCGAGGTCTCCGCTGAAGGAGTGCATCAGTGCGTTGATCGGGCCGTAGCGGTCGAACTCGGCCCGCAGCATCCGCACCGTGTCCGCCTCGGCGTCGCGGCAATGGATCGCGAACGGCTTGTTCAAACGGCGGGCCAGTTCCATGTGCCGGGCGAAATAGTCTTCCTGCAGGGCAAATGGCGTGCGGTCCCAATAGCGATCCAACCCGGTTTCTCCGATCGCGATCACGCGCGGGTCTGTCTCGGCGAGCCGCACGATTTCGTCCCAATCACCGGGCTGAGCTTCCGCCGCCGAGTTGGGTTGAATGCCGACCGCGGCGAAGACCGACACATGCTGGTTGGCGATGCGGACGGAATCGAGCGAAGACTCGCGATCGATGCCGAGGCAAAGCATGCCCCGCACGCCGGCCGAAGTCGCGCGTGCGATCACGGCCGGAAGATCGGAACGGAAACGGTCGTCGAACAGATGGGTGTGCGTGTCGAAGAGCATGGTCACGCGATCGATTCGAGTTCCTTCAAGTGGCCGCGGTGAACGCCGATCAGCGATTCAAGGGCGGCCTGGGCCACGACATCGGAACATGCCGCGGCATCCGCTTCCAGTTTCGCTAAGTCGGCCTTCTGTTCGGCCACCAACTTCGGCAGCAGATGCCTCACCGTCACGAAATCCAGATCGCAGCGACGGAAATGAACCGAGATAAGGAACCGGCACGCGGTAGCGTCGAGCCGCCCCGCGAACGCGTCCAAGTGCTTCGATTCGTCGTCGGCCAGGTGCAAGATGCGATCGCGAACGGGCGGTCCGCCACGCTCGTACGCGCGGCTTCACGCACATACCGCAGCAGGCGAGCGGCACCTCGCGGCGGACAGCGTCCTGCAGAAGGCGAACCTCGTCCGGGGTGATCATGCGGGCGGGCCTTTCTTCGGGTTCACCTTGCCGCCGCCCTTGCTTGTTGCCGCCGCCGGGTTGCACGGCGTTGGGCGGCCCCTTCCCGAGCGGCGTGTTCGGATCGATGGTCGGCTTCGCGCGGGAGGCGAGCGTGGCGAACGGCGCGGCCGCACGTTCCGCCGCATGCGAGATCGGGTTCCACACCACACCGGCGGCGATGAGCAGGGCCGCGAGCAGCGTGAGAAACACGCCACCCGATCCGCACACGGAGCACGTCGTGCCGGGGTTGGCGTCGTCTTCCAGCAGCATGGCGCGAACGACGCGCAAGTAGTAGTACGCGCTGGCCGCCGTGTTCACCGCGCCGACGAGGAGCAGTGCGAGGTACGCATTCCCGAGCCGGGCGTGTCCCGCCTCGCGGGCGGACTGCGCCGCGTCGTACACCGAAGCGAACACTTGGAACTTGCCTGCGAACCCGGCCAACGGCGGCAGCCCGAGCAGCGAGAAGAGGAACAGCGACATCGTGATCGCCAGCACCGGCGACTTCCACACGAGGCCGCGGAACGCGGACACGTCTTCGGAACCGGTTTGATTGCGGACGAGCGCGATCACCGCGAACGCGCCGAGGTTCATCAGCATGTAGGCGAACAGGTAATAGAGCACGGCGGCGGTGGCGCCGGTGCTCACAGCGGACACGCCGAGCATCATGTACCCGGCGTGCGCGATGGTGGAATACGCGAGCATCCGCTTCAAGTTCGTTTGCGAGAACGCAGCCAGGTTGCCGAACGTGACGGTGATGGCACCGACCACACCGACGGCGATTCCCGCGGTGCTCGGCACGAGAAACGGTGCGCTCGCGGAGCCGACCATCGCATCCGCCCCGAGATGCAGCGATTGCAGCACGCGCACGGTGAGCGCGATCGCGGCCGTCTTCGACGCCACGGAGAGGAATCCGGCCACTTCGGCGGCAGCCCCTTCGAACACGTCCGGGCACCAGAAGTGGAACGGGAACGCGGAGAGTTTGAAGCCGAGGCCGACGAAGGCGAGCGCGAGCCCGGTGAGGGCCAGGAGGTCGAGGCCGGCGGCGTCTGCGAGTCGCAGTGCGATCGCGCTCGAAACATTCGGCAGGTAGCCGGTGCCGAACGTGCCCGCAAGCAGGCTGATGCCATACAGCATGACGCCGGAGGCGCCCGCTCCGAAGACGACGTACTTGAGCGCGGCCTCGGACCCCTGCTTCTTCCCCTTCAGGAACCCGGCCATGGCGTAGCTCGGCAAGCTGGCCATCTCCACGGCGATGAACGCCATCATGAGGTGGTTCGCGGAGGCCATCAGCATCATGCCGAGGGTGCCGCCCAAGAGCAGCACGTAGAAGTCGCCGGAGTCGTCGCGATCCGGGATGTGTGTGAGCAGCGTGACAAGCACGGTGACGAACGCGGAGGCGAGCAGCAGGATCCGCACGGCACCGGCGAAGGTGTCGTTCACGAGCATGCCGGAAAAGTATGTGGTCGGTGCGAGTGCGTCCTTGTCCAACCAGCCCGCGTTCTCGATGAACTGGTAGGCGGCCGGCAGCAGGGCGACGCCGAGAATCGCGGCGGCCAAGGTACCGAGGTGCGTGCGGTCGAAGGCCTTCAGGAGTCGCAACAGGAGGAACAGGACGATGCCGCCGCAGACCACGAGTTCGGGAAGGAAGTTGAGAAGGCTGCCTTGCAGGTTCGATTGCAGGTTGTCGATGTGGCTGGACGTGGGGAACATCGTCGCGCGGCTCCGATTCGCGGGCAGTCAACTTACCGCGCCGTCGCAGTCGTGGTAAGGTGACGAAATGCCGGCACCCTTCCCGGTCGCGAGCCTCCGCGACTTCTACGCCTTCGAGCAGCACGTGAGGACGTGCCGGGCCCACCGCGGGCTCGAAATGCTCCCGCAGTGGTACCAGGTGCCGGTCTTCTACTTCTCGAACCCGGTGGCGATCATCGGCGACGGCGACCCCGTGTGGGCCCCGCTCGGTAGCGAAGCCCTCGATTACGAACTGGAACTGGCCTGCGTGATCGGCGCCACGGCCCGCGATCTTCCGGCCGATGT
>JAXMBB010000043.1:0-37939 GCA_046350135.1 Gemmataceae bacterium | reverse complement strand
ATCATGATGTCGAGCTTGTGCGAAACCTGCGTGAACGTCCGGGAAGTCCTCACGACGAGGTCGCGTTTCTGGCTCTGTGAGTTGTCGAGTACGCACGCCGACTACGTGAAGTACCCGCCACAGCCGGTCATTCGGAGCGAAGGATATCGTCCAAGGAATGATGCCGAAGAAGGCGACCTGGGGCGTCCGCATGAGGAAGGTTGACGGTCCATCTGCCTTGGGAAGGGCCCGGCGCCAACATGTTGCCACTGTACCCACGAACCGCACTGCACCTTCCGGTTCGCCGACGGCCGGATCATCCTCGGTTCCATTTGGAAGGCGTCGAGGCCGGGCGACACATCTCGGTCTACCGAATCCAACCGGACAGCGGCGATCGCTTGGACCTGCTGGCGTCCGCAGTCATGGGTGAAGGCGACTGGGTGGACCTCCGGGAGCCGATCATTGTGCAAGCGGGCGAGGCCTTCGTCGCCGTAACTGACGCTGCCACGGCGGGCGGGCACTGACCGGAACGGCTGGGCCGTTCTTGCATGACGAGAGCGTGGTATCTCGGCACATATCGATCACGGATGCCGGTCCTCGACCATCCGGTTCGAGTCCTAGTAATCGGATCCGAAACGCGATAAGCTGAACCTTACTCGATCCTCAAGGGGAAAGCTTCGGAGCAGGTTCTTGTTTCTCGGGCTGTTTCAGCCCAGGATGTACGCAGTCGGGGTCCGCAAAAGACCTCATAGCTCACCCAGATCACCTGTCGCGTCGTCGTTTTTCGGGAGCGACGCACTGTTCCACCAAGGACAGTATGGCGACAGGATTGGCTCACCTCGAATACCTGCCGCGCCGCCGTTTATCGGGAACGGCTCTTTGTGCGTGCGGCGGACAAGAAGACGACAGATTCGATTTTTCATGACGAGCCTTCGGCGCCGGCGTTTCCGTCGCCGCCCTCAGGTCCGTTCGGCTTCGGTCCCAGCGTCGGGTACCGACCGACACTCGAAATCATGCAAGGCGGAGCACTCATGCGCAACAAGAGCTACAAGAACCGCTATCGGGCGGGCCAGCAATATGCGAAACGCCTCAAGAACCTTCGGGCCGGCGGCATCGGCCCGCGAGCCGCCGAACTGCAGATCGCGGAGGATCACGGTACCGAAGCCGAGCAGGTGAGAACCGCTGTCGCGTTTGCGGAGGCCGTGGATGAAATCGTCGGCAATTGTGGTGGCGAGTCGAGACAACTGCTCCTCTCGGGTCATCCGCGCCTGCCCGTGCAGACCGTGATGCAGATCAAACGCACGCACGCTGATCGTCAGCGGTTCGCGCTCGCCCAAGCCAAGGCGGGGCGAAATCCGTTCGGCAAGCCGCCTTCCGGGGTCACCCCGCCGTTCGACACTCTGGGTTACTCGGAGGTGCTAAGCCGTCTGGCCAGGAACGCCGGACTTCTGGATCACGTCGCGAGCGGGTTGCTCCTCACACAACCGGTCGGCTGGCCGGACCAAGATTGCTTGCTGAAGTGCAGTCAGTCGCTCCAGGAGATCAGCAGAGCCTGTCGGAAGATGACGACCGTGATGAAGCGTTCGGGAGGCAAGATCCGCGAACAGAAGGGATGTCCGGAGTGGAAGGCTCGCAAAGCGTCGAAGGCCTTCAACATCTCGTCGACGCAGTGGAAGATCCGGTCCGTGCTCGGCATCGCCGAGAAGAATCTGCGCGATTTGCCTCGGCTGTTGAAAGTATCCCCGCCGAACGGTGGCGAAGCCGAAGACGTGCTGAAGGCACTCGCGTACTTGCGGGTTTCGGCAGACAGACTGGCCTCGGTTATCCGCAGTCGGGACCACAACATGCGGACGGGGCCGGCTGCGGTGTCGGGCACCTACATCGCCTTCTACTATCTGGCTCGACCCGTCAAGCGATTCCGCATCGGGGCTTTGGGCACCTTCGATTTCCCGGCGGGCTACTACGCATATGTCGGGACTGCATTCGGCGGTGGCGGTGTGAAAAAACGGACCGAACGGCACCGAACCCGCATTTCGAACGCCCGCTGGAACATCGACTACCTCAAGCGGCATTGCAAGCCTGTCGCGTTGTGGTGGACGCATGATCGCGCCAAGGTCGAATTTCACTGGGCCGAGATCCTTGGATCGATGCCCGGCAGGTCGTTTCCGGCTCCCAGGTTTGGAGCAGCGGACAACGACAAGGCAGAAGCCCATCTCGTTCGATTCGCCAAGATGCCGTCATTCGCGGATTTTCGGCGACGGGTGGAGACCGCGATGTCGGGTCACGCACCGCTTCACAAGATTCGGGTCAGTGACTGGATGCAGGGCTAACCCGTATCCTGCTTCACTAACCCCAGACTGCCGATCGCATAGGACAAGCCGGTCGCCGCCGCGACCGGCTTCATCGTGGCCTCCTCCTTACCGCCAAGAACTGGGCGACCGGATGGCGCCGATGATGCTGGCGATGATGGGAGTCCTGGAATCGGGGCGACGAAGTCGCGATCGCGTGCTCGCGTGCTTCTGCGAACGGCTCACGGAGGTGTCCGTGGATCTTTGGACCTTCGTGGTGACCGAGGGCGCTATGAGCCGATCCTTCCAGACGCCGGCCAAGGCGCAGCCGTGGACCAGGAAGCAGACACAACCGAACATCTTCCGCTCCTCGACGCCCTGTCCCCGGGACAGGGCGTCCCGGATGCGGGCGGCGAGCGATTCGTCGAAGGCCATTTGCCCTCAGTTCCCAGACGACTGGCCCGGTAAGCGCGAACGTCCGCCCATCGTCCGTGTCTCCTACACTACGAATGCCGTTCTGCCGCCGCGGGACTTTGCTGCGACTTCCGAACTTACCTATGAAGTGAGACCTCAAAGCCGCATCGTCTTTCCCCGGCGGCGGAGCGGCGCCACTCCGAGCCTCCCATGTTCGCCGAGCGGACGCAGCGCGAAGACGTCGTGCACTTCCTCAACTCCGCATTCGCCTGCACCGGCCAGCGCGAGTTCTACGAGAACGCCCACAGCCAACGGGTCTCCATCGACTTCCTTCACCAGTACATGCTGGTGAACTACCGCTCGGTCTACGCCCGGTCGCTGGCTGTCGGGATCAACCATTACAACCAGAGCCAGGTGATCCTGCGGCTGCTCGCCAGCGGCAAGCAGGCTTTGCCGGGCGAAGGCCGGTTGATCGCCCGCGCGCTCGCGACGATGCCGCCCCAGCGGGCGTGGAAGACACTCCGGGACCTGCGAGCACTGGGCATCAACAACCGCCGGTCACGGGCCATCGCCCGCGACTTTCTCCGCGGCCGCGACCCGGCGTTCGACTGCGTGAAGTACCGCAACAAGGTCAAGGCCGTCGCCAGCCATGCGCACCTGACGCTTCCCGGCGAGGCCGGGCCGTTCCTGTTCCGGAAATCGGCCGCCCGGTTCCAAACGCCATTGTTCGAGCAGGTGCGGAAGGCGTCGCACAGTGCCGAGGCGGTATACGAGCTTCCGTTCACCGTCGCCGAGGGCCTGGCCGCGAAGCACGGCATCCCGCGCGAGACGTTCCTCGCGAGGATTCAGCCGCGGATGACGCAGGTCGAGAAACTGCGCCTGCAGAAGTCGTCGGACGTGGGTGTTGACCTGCACCGGTCCCCATTGACCAAATTGGCTCTCTACGCGCTCTCCCTGGTTGAACCGGGCGTGGATGTTCTCGATGCCATGAAGCAGGCTGCAGCAGCCGTGCTTCTCCGAACGCCGATGCCGCTCGGGAAGGTGGCGGCGGTGCTCGACAACAGTTACAGCACGTTCGGCACCCAGGAGAAGAAACGGCGGCCGCTCGGCGTCGCCTGGGCGGTCGATCATCTGCTGTCCGCCGCGAGCAAGGAATACCGGGCTGTCTGGACGCACCCGTTCACCGGCCCGAAGCCGCCGGCGCGCGGCGCGACGAATCTCGCGACACCGATCCTCGACGCGCTCGAAACCTCACCCGATTTGCTCGTCATCGTCAGTGATGCGGTCGAGAACGATCCGCCGGATGCGGCGAGCGGCGTGCTTCGCCTCTGGCGGTCGCGGCTCGACCCGGCCGGACGGGTGACGATCGTTCATTTGAATCCGGTCTTCGCGGCCAGCGATTACGCGCCGCGGTCCTTCTGTGACAATGTGCCGACGGTCGGCATCCGCGACGCGGAAAGCCTGCCGACCGCATTGGCGTTCGCCCGGTTCGCGGCCGGCACAGTCACCTTGGCCGACTTGGACCGGTATCTTGATGATCGCGTCGCCGAGTTCCTTGCCGGAGGGCCGGACGATGCTCAATGACCTGTCCCTCGGACCGTCCCAGGCGTGCGGTGCGTTCCGGCTGGTGCCGCTCCTGCGGGAACATGTTCGCACCGACCTGCGGCTCGGTCTCGCGAAGGAACCGGGCTTTGCGGTCGATCTGTCGAAAGCCGTGTACACGAGCTACATCCCGCACGCGATGATCGTGGAGTGGAACGATGGCGCGGAACCGCTCGCGGCGGTCGGGACGCAACTCGGCAAGACGCGGCGGGCATCGCCGGTCAAAGGCGTCTTCCACCGGATGGCGAAACGAGGCGGTGGCAGGCGGCTTCGTTTCCTGCCGCTGCACCTGGCGATGGACGGCCTCCTCGCGCTGCACTTCGGCGGCCCGACCGTGCAATGGGGCGATTTCTCCCGCCAAGCCATTTCGAAAGGCATGAGCCCGCGCATGGAGACCAGCGTCGCTGGCTGGGCGATCGCGGGATTCGAAGAGGCGCTCCGGCTGTTCGAGATCCATGAGGGGCAGGTCGGCGTTCTCGTGTTCGTCGCGGACGCCCTCGCCACGGCGTTCGTGGTGCCGCACCCGGACGATTACCGGATGCTGCACGACACGCTGATCCAGGACTTCTTCGGCGAACTGATCTGGCAGTACGCCATTCTGTATCCGGAATTGCCGCCATGTAGCTTCCCGGCACCGACCGAGGGCATCCATGGGATTGCCGACTTGCGTGCGGGCGTCGAGTTGATGCGGTCCGAGTGGGATGCCTTCGGCCGCATGGCGGCGACCGGAGTGCTGGACGTGCCGGTGACCGCCGAGACGGTGTACGAGGCCGGTTCGTTCCGGCTCGAACGCTTCATCGGCAGCCTCGACCCGAACGATGAAAACCACATCGGAGAGCGCATCCTGGCCCCGGACGGCTCGGTGCAGTACCTGAAGACGTTCCGCCTGTCGGCCGCGCAGACGCGCCGGGCGTACCTGCTGAAGCAATTGGCCGACCACGATTGGAGCCTGGAGTCGATCGCGAAGAAGTACGGACTCACCGCCAAGGATGTGATGCTGCAGTACGCGAATGCCGGTTATGAGTGGATGTTCCACCAGCACGTGCTCGATGCCGCAAAGGCATGGGCACGCCGGCGGACATGAGTCGCAGCCTGCAATACTTCGCCGGGCCGACGATCAAGCGGTTCGGCTCCGCCGTGATCTTCAACCCGGGAATCGTAACGCACCCGGTCGCGTCCCTCTTGACGTCGCCCTTGGCCGTGCCGAAGGACCAATTCAGTCGCGCCAGGCGCAACCCGCAGTTTCTGGAGCCGTCGGAGACTCACGTCCGCAGTCGCTTCGGACGGGATGGCGAAAGAGGTCTTCAAGTCCGATGGCTTGACGAGGAATAACCGCTGCAAGTAGTAGCTTTTGCGTGAAGGAGGCGGATCGGCCTCGAACAATCAGCCGCAATCCTGTGGTATCCTTTAGGTTCGACCTCACCTGCGCAGGAGCAGCCAGGATGGCCTTTCAAACCCGGAATCCGGGGCCGCTTGGCCGCCGGCTCGCTTATCTGAGGAGGATTTCCCTCCTGACTCGTGCGGACTTGGCGAGGGAATCAGGTCTCTCTTGTCACCTGATTCAGTCGCTGGAACAAGGCCGAACCCGCAACCCCACGCTCCAGACCCTGGTCGGGCTCGCGAGCGGGCTTCGCGTCGACCTCCAAGATCTCTTGGACGGTGTGGTTGTGTACGAACCGATGACACTGGCGCAACGATGCGATGCCCAGGAAAGGCTTGCAGTTACGGGATGACCAGCCGTCCGGACTTCAACTGGACGCCGGGGCCGGTCCCGTACCACGTCCACTTCGGGTCGCGGGCGGTATCGGTCGTCATGCAGAGCATTCACGTCTTGCCGGAGTCCTTGCTGGAGATGACGAGGACGCGGGTCCGCTCCTTGCTGGCGCCGGCGACGATCCTCTCCTTCGTGTCCGATCCCAAGCTCCGCGTCAGGCCCATCCAGATCGTTCCCGTCTTGCGATCGGTGAGGAGGCACGGGATGCCGAGCGTGTTGTCGCCGTCGGACGCGACGACCTCCAGTTTCGACCACGTCTTGGGAAGGAGGATTACTCGCGATACCGCATCCCGTCGCTGCTGGTCGCACCCTACGGCGACCTGCTGGCGGTGTGCGAGGGCCGCAAGGACGGCGGCGGGCTGAAGGGCAAGATCGACATCGTCCTGTAGCGGAGCACCGACCTTGGCACTGACAACAGATGGACCGGCGCGTCCTGGGACTGCTCTGCGGTGAGAAAAGCGAGGAGGAGTGCGACGGTGATGAACAGACGCAGCAGTGTCACGCAGTGAATGGGGCATCGAAGCGGGCTTCCGTGGTATGATCGGGCTTCGTCCCGCGAACGTCTTCACCGACGCGCGTTTCCGAGCGATCCAAATCCCGTCCGTCCGAAAGGTACACCTTGTCCACCTTGCTCACACGCCGCGACTTTGTCGCGGGGACCGCGGCACTGCTCGTCGCCCCGCCGGCCGCAGCGGTCGACGCGCCCTTGTTCTCGTTCGCCCTGGTCACCGACACGCACCTCGGCAAGCCGGGTGCGGATTACGTCAAGCGGATGGCGACGGCCGTGACCGAGATCAACGGTACTTGTTTAGCGCACTGGTAGCAGCACGGGTCGGGGCACGAGGGTGTTCCCGAAGTTGCGGAGGGTTTCAGCGAAGTGGTCGATCACGGAGCGGGTGTGGCGGCGGGCGGTTTCGATCACGCTCATCAGGACACTCTGGGCCTTCGCACCGGCTGCGGTGCGGTTGCCGCAGACCTTGCGTTCACCACCGCCGGACGAATCGCCTGCTCGGCTTTCCAATTGGTCGGCTCGATCTTTGGCTCGACCACGAACGCGAACCACTGCTCGAAATGATTCATCAGGTGGTTGGCGAACGTCTGATACGCCGGCACCGCACGCGGAACGCTCGCCAGTTTCCGCAGTCGGTCATCGAACACCTCGCGTTGATTCTCCAGGTGTTCGAGCGTTGCGTGGCCGCGGTGATACTCGTTGCGCAGGTGGACCGCCTCGGTGAAGAGGGCGATCACGCGTTGGGGAAGTGGACGGCGCCGCGGGCGGCCGTCGCGAGCAGGTCGCGGGCGGCGAGGCACGTGGCCGACGCACTGTTGATGGATCGCCTGCTCGAACCGGTCGTAGGAGGCGAAGCCGTCGTGGGTGAGAATGCCGGACCAGTCCGCACCGATGATGCGTTCGAGGACTTCGGCACTGCGTTGTGAGTCGATGGTGTAGGCCGTGACCCGGTCACCGACCCCGACGTGGAGCCAGGCGGGTTGTCCTCCGATCCGCCACCCCGTTTCGTCCGGCACGATCATCGTCGACGCCTTGAGGTCGTCGAGGATGAGCTTGTAATCGGGTTCGAGTTTCGCCGCCATCCGCAGGCCGATCTGACACGAGGCGCGCTGGTGAGCTTGATGCCGAAGAGCGAGTCGAAAACGATCGCGACCTTGCCGTGCGACAGCCCAAATCGCGTATGCAGTTCGGTGGCGGCGGCAGGGCGTCGCCTCCGAGTTGGCTGGCGGCGGCGCCGAGGGCGTCCGAGGTTTGCAGCGGATGCCGGCCTTGAACGGTCTTGCCGCAGCATCGGCAGCGACCGAGGTGCTGGTGAACCGGCGGTGGATCGGCGTCCGCGGGATTTCGGTTTGGAACTGTTCGGCGGTGCCGGTTTCGACGAGCGTCTTCTCGTGACAATGCGGGCAGGCGTCGGGAAGTTTCGCCTCGTGACGTTCGTGAATCTGGTCGGGCGGGGGCGGCGGGCGATGGCCGTGGGTGCCGTGTTGTTCGCCGGCTTTGCGGCCGGGCGTCTTCGGTTTGAGCTGGGCGGACCTTTGCGGAACGGCGACCTGACGCTTCCCGGCGCAGGGCGTCATCGAGCTTCCGCGTCAGATCGGCGACCCGCGCGCCGAGTGCGTCCGCTTCCTTTCGGAGTGCCACCCGCAAGGCAAGCGGGTTCGTCCATGACCCGATGTTATCGACTCAGACGGGGCTCAGCTGCGCCCGTTTGGTGGGCACTAAACAAGTACTGATCAACGACACTACTGCGGTCGAGTTCACGGTCTTCTGCGGCGACCTCGTGGACCGCGGCGAGGTCGAGGTCAACCAGAAGCGTTACGGCGAGTGGCTGGACCTGGCGAAGGGGCTGAAGAAGGACTACACCGCCGTGCCGGGCAACCACGATCCCGTTGCGGCGTTTACGAAACACATCCGCCCACAGACGGAGTCCGTCATCGAGTTCAAGGACATCCGCATCCTCGCCTTTGCGGACGCCGAGCCGAACCCCGGGCACCTCGGTCTCGTCACCGCGGACCAGATGAAGTGGCTGGAAACGCGGCTCGACGAAGCGAAGAAGAAGTCGCAGCGTGTGATCCTGGCGGCGCACGTCATTCACCATGCGAATCAGCACCCCGATGTCGGCTGGTACATCAAGGACAAGCCTATCCAGGAGGCTTTCGGCAAGCTGCTTGCCGCGAACACGCACATCGTCGCGTTCTTCGCAGGCCACGCACACTGCGGAATGCGCGGATGGAACGACACCGCGCATGGCATCCACGAGGTGATTCTGCCGTGCGTCTCTTACAACAACGACCGCAAGCTCGACATGGCCCCCGGCTTCGCGGTGCGTGAGTTCCGCCCCGCCTGGACCCGCGTGGACGTCTTCCCGAGCAAGCTGGTGCTGAACATCAAGCCTGTCGGTGCCGAAGTGGCCGCAACCAAGGAACTCCCAATCGCGCAATTGTGAAGCCCCTCTGTTCAGTTAGATCGCTGCCATCCAGGCGACAGGGCATAATCACGGAACCAACCACGACCGTTCCCAAGCGTGGCTGATCGCGACATGAGAAGCATTCAGATCACCGCTCTTGTGCTGATTATCCTTGTGATCGCCGGTTCATACTGGCTCATTCGCCGGGGTGCCGGGACATCCGGCGATTCGGTTGAGTTGGAACGTGATCTCGTGGGCCACTGGAAATTGCACGGTGATTGCCGCGATCACTCAGGACACACGCACGACGGGATCAACCACGGCGTGGATCTCGAAACCGGCAGCTTCGACGGGCGCGGCGCGTACATCGAGATTCCATCCGCCAACGCTCTTCGCCTCGGTCGCGGCGACTTCACGCTGTCCGCCTGGGTCCACACCGAGAGGATCGTCGATGACACGTTGGGCGATGTGATCAGTTGGTACGATCCAAAACTTCGCCGCGGCATGACTCTGGGCCTGCACTCGAGCGCGGGAGGCTACCAGTCCACGGGCGACGATCGCCACGTGTTCTTCGGGATCGACGACGCCAAGTTGAGCGAGTGGACGGACTGTGGTCGGCCGAGCCCCACAAGCAACTACGTGAGCAACTCACTGACGGTCTATGACGGCCACCTCTATGTCGGCATCATCGACGAGCGGGACGAAGCGGGGTGGTGCCACGTCTATCGCTACGCCGGTGGTCAGGAATGGGTCGATTGCGGCCGCGTGGGTCAGGGCAAAACGACGGGCGTCATGGCGTTGATCGTCCACCAGGGCCACTTGTACGCGGGCACTTCGACCTACGACTGGACCCGCGTGTTCTCGGGGAAATACGACCACAGCCGGGTCTATCGCTACGAAGGCGGCACAACATGGACGGACTGCGGTCAGCCCGGCGAGATGCTCCGCATCAACTGTCTGGCGACCTTCGGCGGCAAGCTCTATGCGGGCGGCGACCGTGGCATGCCGCCGCCCGGTGAAAAGCAGTGGACCGGTCGGCCCTACCGGATCTTCGTGTACGAAGGAGGAACGAAGTGGAGCGTGGCCGGCAGTTTTCCACCGGAGCCGCCGACGAGCCTGTACCCGCACGCGATGGCCGTGCATGACGGCAAGCTGTACGCCGGCTATCCCAACGTGTTCGCATTCGACGGCCAGAAATGGGAGTTCGCTGGCACCCCTGTCGGTGACACCCCGCTCGAATTGAAACCGTCGTTGCAGGTCCACTCGCTGGCGGTGTTCCGCGGCAAGCTGATCGCCGGCATGTGGCCGGAGGCGCGCGTTGTGGAATACGCCGGGGGCCGGAATTGGATTGACCGCGGTCGGCTGGGCGACGGGACCGAGATCAACGCGCTGAGTGTCTACAACGGCAAGCTCTACGCCGGTGCCATTCCGCGCGGTGAAGTCTCACGCTTCGATGACGCTTCGGGATGGACATCCCTCAAGAAGTTCTTCTCGCCGCCGGGATGGGAGCCCGGCCCGGCCACAGCCCCGGTGCGGGCGGAGATTAACAACTGGACACGAGTCACCAGCCTGACGGTGTTTCAGGGCCGGCTGTTCGCCAGCATCGGGAGTTGCACCAGTTCGGTGCTGGACGCGCCCGCCGACGTTCGCGGCAGCGTGCATTCGATCCAAGCCGGTGCGGGGGTCTCGTACGACAAAGATCTCGGCCCCGGCTGGCAGCACCTGACGGCGCAGCGGAAAGGCGGCGAACTGCGGCTGTTTGTGAATGGCCGGCTGGCGGCGACGTCCGCGCCATTCGACCCGAAGGATTACGATTCGACCGTCGATCAACCTCTGAAGATCGGCTTCGGTGAGCACGATTTCTTCACCGGCCGTATCCGCCAGGTGCGGATCTACCGTCGGGCACTGTCGGAACGCGAGGTTGCAGTGCTCCAGGAGACAGATCGCCCATGACATGCGGACTTATCCGCGGGGAATCACACAGTCGTCGAAGCGACGAATGCACCAGGCCGGTCATCAGAGCGGTCTCTGGCCGGCATCCTCACGCGGGAACATGGTCGTTTCGTCGAGAATAGCATCGCGATGTAACTGAATGCCTCATCGGGCGACCGCTCGGTTTGGAAATGAACTTCGAGAACGACGGAGGATTCGATCCACTACTGGATTCGCAAGCGGGCGTGCGGCGGGTAGCATACTGCAAAAGTACTTGTTTAGTGCCCACCAAACTGGCGCAGCTGAGCCCCGTCTGAGTCGATAACATCGGGTCATGGACGAACCCGCTTGCCTTGGCTGCGTGGCACTCGAAAGGAAGTGGACGCCACTCCGCGCGGTCGCCGATCTGACGCGGAAGCTCGATGACGCCCTGCGCGCCGGGAAGCGTCAGGCCGCGGCCGTTCCGCAAAGGTCCGCCCAAGTTCAAACCGAAAGCGCCCGGCCGCAAAACCGGCGAACAACACCAGCACCCACGGCCATCGCCCGCCGCCCCGCCCGACCAGATTCACGAACGTCACGAGGCGAAACTTCCCGACGCCTGCCGCATTGTCACGAGAAGACGCTCGTCGAAACCGGCACCGCCAGGCGCAGTTCCAAACCGAAATCCCGCGGACGCCGATCCACCGCCGGTTCACCGATACCTCGGTCGCTGCCGATGCTGCGGCAAGACCGTTCAAGGCCGGCATCCGCTGCAAACCTCGGACGCCCTCGGCGCCGCCCATAACCAACTCCAGGCGACGCCCAAGCCGCCGCCACCGAACTGCATACGCGATTTGGGCTGTCGCACGGCAAGGTCGCGATCGTTTTCGACTCGCTCTTCGGCATCAAGCTCACCCGCGGCACTCGTGTCAGATCGGCCTGCGGATGGCGGCGAAACTCGAACCCGATTACAAGCTCATCCTCGACGACCTCAAGGCGTCGACGATGACGTGCCGGACAAACAGGGTGGCGGATCGGAGGACAACCGCCTGGCTCCGGTCAGGGTCGGTGACCGGTCCACGGCCTACACCATCGACTCCTGGCCTGGTGCCGAAGTCCTCGAACGCATCGGTGCGGACTGGTCCGGCATTCTCACCCACGACGGCTTCGCCTCCTACGACGAGTTCCGGCAGGCGATCCATCAACAGTGCATCGGCCACGTACTCCGCCGCGCCCGCGACCTGCTCGCGACGGCCGCCCGCGGCGCCCGTCCACTTCCCCCAACGCGTGATCGCCCTCTTCACCAGGGCGGTCCACCTGCACGCTGAAGTATCACCGCGGCCGCGCAACGCTCGAACACCTGGAGAATCAACGCGAGGTGTTCGATGACCGAGCGCTGCGGAAACTGGCGAGAGCTTCGCACGTGCGGTACCGGCGTATCAGACGTTCGCCAACCACCTGATGAATCGTTTCGAGCAGTGGTTCGCGTTCGTGGTCAGGCCAAAGATCGAGCCGACCAGGTGGAAAACCGAGCAGGCGATTCGTCGGCGGTGGTGAATCGCAAGGTCTGGGGCGGCAACCACACCGCAGCCGGTGCGAAGGCCCAAGAGTGTCCTACGGTGAGCGTGATCGAAACCGCCCGCCGCCACACCCGCTCCGTGATCGACCACTTCGCTGAAACCCTCCGCAACTTCGGGAACACCCTCGTGCCCCGACCCGTGCTGCTACCAGTGCGCTAAACAAGTACCTGCAAAATCCGTTGCAGGTGCCGCATGAAAGTCGTGATTCAATGCGCAGGAAAGAAGCAAGACCGTGCAGGTTTGCTCAAGAGCGGTGATGGGCAGGCAATCGACTTCGTCGCTAAGCCCGACTTGTACCACTCAGACGGGCCTCGATCGGCAAAGCCCGACGACCCGGCAGGGGAGGGATCATTCCGCGACGTGGTCATCCGCTACAACGAGCGGTTTCTTCGAGATGGGGTGAACCCGGATCGCCTATTTGCGGCTTCCGATCTTTACTTCCCCGCCATCTATCGCTTGCTGGTCGATGCGGTTGGTTCGTCGGATGTGTTTATCCTCTCAGCAGGATGGGGACTGGTGCGGGCTGCCTATCTCCTGCCGCATTACAACGTCACCTTTTCGACGCTGAAGAAGGTTCCGAAGTACGCCCGTCGCGAGAAGCGGGACAGTTCTTGGCGTGACTTCAACCATCTGGCCGAGGCCAGCATCGGTCCTGACGAGACCATTCACTTCTTCGGCGGAGTGGATTACCTGCCGTTGTACTACAGGCTGACCCGCGACATTCAGGCCTGCAAGATCATTCACCACAAGGCCAAGCCTCCCGTCCAGGAAGGCTATCAGTACGAAGCCTACCGCGGCGACAGAAATCAGAACTGGCACTATCTGGCCGCACAAGCATTGATCGAACGCCTCCAAATGGAAAATCGGTGATGCCGCGATTCCTCTCATCAGACTGGTGCGGCCTAGACTGGTCGCCCTTCGTTCCTTTCAGCAATTGGCAGAGCGCGATACTGCCGACCGGACCCGGCGTGTATCGTGTCCGCGTCGCGGGGGCCGATAAGCTTGCATACATTGGCCAGACCGGGCTGAATCTCCGTGCCCGCCTGACCCCGCTGCGAAAGCACACATTGGCAACGGAGATGCCATTCAACGACCCGCACACCGCCGCTCCGAAACTCTGGTCCTTCACAGATGCTGAGGGGCTTCAGTACGAGGCCTCGGTTGCTGTGAGCAGCCTGCCAAAGAACGACCGGTTGGCGCTCGAATGCTACCTACTTTGGCAGTACCGGCTCGAAGTTGGGTCGTCCACACTTTGCAACTTCGGACGCCCGCATTCCAGGTACACCACATCGCGGAACCGATCCACCGGATTCAGAGGTAGGAGGCTGATTGAGGGTGAGCCCGATAGCGGTGGAGGCCCGAGCATCCCCCCGTTAAGGCAAGTAGGTACGCCGGGTTCCGGTGACTGGATGGGGCTGAACTGGTCGCTGCCGCAAAATCTTGATTCCGCAGGCCTGTCAGGTGTCGCGGCGGCGGGAGGAGTGTACTTGTTGATGGGACCAGACTCCTTGGTCTACATCGGCCAGTCGACCAATCTGTTAGGCAGACTCAGAACCCACTCTCAGTTCCAGTGGGGTGTGCCTCTGAAGTTCAGCCTTTGCCAACTTGCCGCGTACTTGTTGAGTGCCTGAAACTGGCGCGGCTGAGCCCCGTCTGAGTCGATAACATCGGGTCATGGACGAACCCGCTTGCCTTGGCTGCGTGGCACTCCGAAAGGAAGTGGACGCTCCGCGAGTCGCCGATCTGACGCGGAAGCTCGATGACGCCCTGCCGCCGGGAAGCGTCGAGCCGCGCCGTTCCGCAAGGTCCGCCCAAGTTCAAACCGAGAAGACGCCCGGCCGCAAAGCCGGCGAACAACACGGCACCCACGGCCATCGCCCGCCGCCCCGCCCGACCAGATTCACGAACGTCACGAGGCGAAACTTCCCGACGCCTGCCCGCATTGTCACGAAGACGCTCGTCGAAACCGGCACCGCCGAACAGTTCCAAACCGAAATCCCGCGGACGCGCCGATCCACCGCCGGTTCACCGTGCACCTCGGTCGCTGCCGATGCTGCGGCAAGGCGGGTAGTTCAAGGCCGGCATCCGCTGCGAACTACCTCGAGGACGCCCTCGGCAACGCCGCCAACCAACTCGGAGGCGACGCCCAAGCCGCGCCACCGAACTGCATACGCGATTTGGAGCTGTCGCACGGCCAAGGTCGCGATCGTTTCGACTCGCTCTTCGGCATCAAGCTCACCCGCGGCGCTTCCTCGTGTCAGATCGGCCTGCGGATGGCAGCGAAACTCGAACCCGATTACAAGCTCATCCTCGACGACCTCAAGGCGTCGACGATGATGATGCCGGACGAAACGGGGTGGCGGATCGGAGGACAACCCGCCTGGCTCCCACGTCGGGGTCGGTGACCGGGTCACGGCCTACACCATCGACTCGCGCAAGTGCCGAAGTCCTCGAACGCATCATCGGTGCGGACTGGTCCGGCATTCTACTACGACGGCTTCGCCTCCTACGACCGGTTCGAGCAGGCGATCCATCAACAGTGCGTCGGCCACGTGCTCCGCCGCGCCCGCGACCTGCTCGCGACGGCCGCCCGCGACGCCGTCCACTTTCCCCCAACGCGTGATCGCCCTCTTCACCGAGGCGGTCCACCTGCGCAACGAGTATCACCGCGGCCGCAACGCTCGAACACCTGGAGAATCAACGCGAGGTGTTCGATGACCGACTGCGGAAACTGGCGAGCGTTCCGCGTGCGGTGCCGGCGTATCGGGCGTTCGCCAACCACCTGATGAATCATTTCGAGCAGTGGTTCGCGTTCGTGGTCGAGCGAAAGATCAGGCCGACCAATTGGAAAAGCCGAGCAGGCGATTCGTCCGGCGATGGTGAATCGCAAGGTCTGGGGCGGCAACCGCACCGCAGCCGGTGCGAAGGCCCAGAAGTGTCCTGATGAGCGTGATCGAAACCGCCCGCCGCCACACCCGCTCCGTGATCGACCACTTCGCTGAAACCCTCCGCAACTTCGGGAACACCCTCGTGCCCCGACCGTGCTGCTACCAGTGCGGCACAGATCAGCCTTTGCCAACTTGCCGCGGGCTACTCTCCAACACAATTGCTAGAAGTGGAAAACGATCTCATCGCGGCGTATTTCGCATTGAACAAGACTGCGCCATCCGGCCAGTTCGGCCAGCGGGGTAACTCGCCCGTGGATTGAGATCTCGCGAAGACGTCCACCACGGACGGTGGCAACGACCGGACCAATCCGCGGGGTTGCTGGCGAGACGTGGAGACCGAATGGACGCGGATGGCTTCCTTCCAATCGCTTCTGAGCAACTGACTTCAGCCACGCTGCAAGCATCTCGCCGAGCAGGGTGTCGGAGGACACTGCAAGCGATCTACTCTCGTCGTTCGGTTCTGGGGATTCGCGATGGCAACGAGGCGCGTTGGCATTCAGCACGGCGAAATTGACAGCTGGTCTCGGATGAGGAGTTCGGAACGGGAATGGGCGTGTCGGTTATGCTGGGACTTGCAGGCAGATTCATCCTCCGACGACAATGATCGGCGTGTCGGCATCCTCCTCGGGCCGCAGGCTCCGCCCCAGAAGCAAAAGCGTGGGAAATGCCCCATCGTCCGGCCGAACGCGATGCACATGATCGTATCCGTCCGGTGAATCGCATTCTTGTGGGCCGTGGTAGCCTCGGAGGTTTCCTTTCGGAGACCTCGTCATGGCGAAGCATCAGCGGGGGTCAGGAAGCGGACACGGGAACCGGTCGGAAACATGATGGAGAGTACCCGGTGCCGCGGGAAATCCCAAGACGATGGAATGGTGGGTCGCAGCCCGAGGCGTGGGCCGTGCCGTGAGAACCCCCGAGATCCGGAGGAAGCGATGCCGGCGTACGTGGCGTGGATCAAGTCGCTGCGGGGCAAGCCGGTGTTCGTGGCGTATCACGTTCTTCACGTCCGCGAACGCGTTCGTCTCTTCAACCGTGTCGAACACCGTCTTGATTGCCGGTTTCATCGCTTTGTTCCTCTAGATGCACGATGAACGCAGGATTCAACGGAGCTTGCTCCACCCGTGAAGGCGGCGATAATGGCCGAACGAAGGGGTGCGCCCATGAACAAGGAAGACGCGAAGCGCCGGAAGCAGTTGAAGTGGCAGAAAGAGAACAAGAAGCTTGCTTCCATTCGATCAAAAGCGCCTGCCGTGAAGCGTCACCTTCGGTCGAAGGGGTGCGACCTGCCCTTCTACGACCTGATGGATTCGTATGAGGATGAGTTCCGGCGGATCGTGGCCGATGCGAAGAGGCGTTTCAGCTCGATTGTCGATGTGCATGAAGTCGATGAGCAGACGTACCGCGCCTGCGATTGGCCGGCTCTCGGCTATTCCGGATTGCAGCAGGTAATCTTCAACTCGGAAGATGCAGCGCCGCGGTACGGTGAGCAGGAGAGCGAAGCGAACGTCTGCGGGTATACGTCCGCATTCTTCGATCAAGGCGGAAAGCTGCGCACAGGCGTGATGGTTCGGAACACGGTGAAGGACTTTGAACACAAAGAGTTGAAGTACGCATTCAAAATCCCCGCGCTCCTGCACGAGCTGGGGCACGTTCAGGACATTGAACAGCGGTTGTTCTTCAACGTCGATACGAAGACGGTGAAGATTATCGACGCCGAAGTGCACGCGAATCTCTACGCGCTCGACAAGCTGGCCGAACGTCACCTTGTCCACAGCTACGGCCTGTTGTTCAACGCATTCAAGGACGCTTCCAAGCGGGAAGATTACTTAGGAGAGGTTTCGCGGAAGGTGCTGGAACGGATGCCGCAACACAAGCTGATTGACTGGAACGATTACCTGTAGCACTGCGAACCGGACCCGCTTACACGGTGTCCAACTCGGCAGGAATCACAGCATGGCAGACGCTGCACCACCGAATCGAAAGTCTCACCCCAGCGTGCTCGACTGGCGGGATTTTCTCGTCAACTACCCGCCCGGCACGCGGGCATCGGTTGAGTGCGCTCTTGAACCATCTGACCGTAAGGTGACGGCACCGGAGATCCGCTTGTTCTGCGATGGTACATGCTGCGAACTCGCGTACTGCAAAGGGACAGTCAAGGACTGGCGGAAGTACCTCTTCCCAAGCAGCATGCCGGACAACGAAACGGACGCGTTGCTCTACTACGACTGCGCCAAGTGCAACACAGGCATCAAAACGTATGCCGTGCGAATCTACGGTGACGCAAGCCAGCTTCATCTACGATACGTCGAAGCGGTGAAGCTTGGCGAATGGCCGCGATTCTCATTCGACACACCCGCCAGAGTGTGCGGCCTGATTGGGCCGGATCGCGACTTGTTCTTCAAAGGACGGCAGGCAGAGTGCGACGGATTGGGCGTAGGCGCTTTCGCCTACTACCGTCGAATCGTTGAAGATCAGAAGAACCGACTGCTGCGCGAGATTGTGACGGTTGCTCAGCGAACCGGTGCCCCGGCAGATAGCATCGCGAAGCTTCAAGCCGCGATAGCTGAGACGCAGTTCAGCAAGGCCGTGCACATGGTGAAGGATGCCGTGCCGCAGTCACTGCTCATCAAGGGGCACAATCCGCTGACGCTGCTGCATGGTGCGTTGAGCCGCGATCTTCACAGCGCCACTGATGAAGATTGCCTTAGCGCCGCCAGCAGTATCCGACTTGTTCTATTCGAGCTTGCGGAACGCCTTGCAGCGGCGCTGAAGGATAAGCGTGAACTGGATGAGGCGTTGACCCGGCTACTGAACAACTGAACGGCGGAAGCAATGTCCGACACGTTGCCGGAGATTGACCGTGCAGACGAGCTAAAGCGTCGAAGCATGGCGCTGATTACTCACGCAGTTCCTGTTGACCGTTTCATCGTCCGCGATGAGCAGCAGAACGACAAGGGAGTTGACCTGTCGTTTGAAGCCATCGTTGCGCGGCAGGCAACGCACTTCCGCTCGTTTGTCCAAGTCAAGGGCACGGACAGCACCGAACTGAATACCGACGGTTCGTTCTCGTTGCCGATCAAAACCGCCAATCTCAACTACCTTCTTAACGGACCATGCCCGCTCTACATCGTCTGGATTGCGTCCCGCAACGAACTCCGCTACGCGTGGGCGCAGGATGAAGCCAATCGACTGCACCATGAGAACCCGGCGTGGAAGCAGCAAGCAACCGTCACATTCAGATTCTCAACGCTGCTCGACTCGGAAGGATGGGACGATGTATTCCAACGAATCCAACGCGAAGGCCGCTTTCTGAGAGAACAGCGGGACTATCTTGTTAGCGTCGGGAATGTGGAATCGGTCGCAATCGAAATAAACCCAACAACTTTGGCGATCAACACACCGGAGAAGGCGTACCAGTTCATCTGCGGCAGCGGACAAACCGCTGTCTCTGCCGGTTACGCGAAGGATGTCATCCAGCAGGCCGCGATTCTATCGGCGGCACACAAGGCCGAAGCGAAGGTGCAACTGGTACTTGGCTACGCAAACTGCATCATCGGGCAGTTCTACACCGCAAGAGGTCATATCGGCATCGCCGCATCGCAATCGCACTCGTTGTCGGACTGCGATAGGTTCTTGCTTGATTCGGTCATGGCAACCTGCGACCAGCAACTAGGCAACATCACCTACGCCGAATGGCAGAAGACACAAGAGCGAATTGAGAAGCAGGCACCTGAGTTTCTTGCACGTCAGATTCGGTTGGATCGGGCGCGATGGGCACACTTGGCATCGCGAGAGAATGAAGCGGATCGGAAGCGATACTTCACAGAAATCAAGACGCTGGCCGATGCCATTGAAGCCGATCCGAAATCAACCACGTCAATGAAGCTGCATTCAGCGCTGGTAAAGCTCTACGCAGAGTGCACTGAGGCAGCTTCTGCTTGGATTCATGCTGTGTTCGGGATTCGCATTCGGCAGGATTGTAAAGTGCCGGGTTCGGGACGGCAGGCGCTCGCCAACTATGAATCCGCGGTGGCGACGATTCGTGAGGCCGCAGTCCGCGCGGATGCCTTGCTTGAGAGAGCTGTTGCGAATCGCAATCCACTGCACTACGCCGAAGCTCTTCACGTCAAGTTGAACTTTCACATCATCAATGCAACGAATGCGATTCTCTCCAGCTTGTCGCTTGGCAAGACACGCTCGCCGATTCCGCAGGACGAGTTCTCTTCCATCAGGGGGTTGCTCCACAAGTTGGTTGAGTTGTTTATCGCCGCTGATGACCTTGAGGGTTCTGTGCGTGCGAGAGCGTTGCTTGCAAGCTGGTACGACATCAACGACATGCAGGAAGACTCCATCGCCGTGGCTCGCGAAGCGATTGCGCTTTCTCAGGCGATGGGCTATAAGCGCCACATCCCGACGATGGAAGCGATAGTTGAAGGCCGTTCGCTCTATCGTGAAACCCTGCTCTCAAAGGATGAGGTCAGGGACTTGGATGAAGGATGGGCAGCTTCAACTGATGCGGACATTCTTGCGAACGCAGAAATCTACACCGCTGTGGCTTCACTGCCTTTAGAGCGCACCGCAAACGTCGCGGGCACCATGTTCGCGATCCGCAGAATGTCACTGGAAGTTCTCAACTGGTGCCGACACTTCCAGCTACACGAAGACCTGCGGCACAACCGCTCGCAAATAACACACTGTGCAAAGCCTTCCCAATGGACAGGCTACTGCCGTCTCATCGGGCATCGTACTCACATTGAACTGCCGGCGGATGATGCCGTGGGGAAGTTCAAGCGTACTTGTTTAGCGCACTGGTAGCAGCACGGGTCGGGGCACGAGGGTGTTCCCGAAGTTGCGGAGGGTTTCAGCGAAGTGGTCGATTACGGAGCGGGTGTGGCGGCGGGCGGTTTCGATCACGCTCATCAGGACACTCTGGGCCTTCGCACCGGCTGCGGTGCGGTTGCCGCCCCAGACCTTGCGATTCACCACCGCCGGACGAATCGCCTGCTCGGCTTTCCAATTGGTCGGCTCGATCTTTGGCTCGACCACGAACGCGAACCACTGCTCGAAATGATTCATCAGGTGGTTGGCGAAGGTCTGGTACGCCGGCACCGCACGCGGAACGCTCGCCAGTTTCCGCAGTCGGTCATCGAACACCTCGCGTTGATTCTCCAGGTGTTCGAGCGTTGCGTGGCCGCGGTGATACTCGTTGCGCAGGTGGACCGCCTCGGTGAAGAGGGCGATCACGCGTTGGGGGAAGTGGACGGCGCCGCGGGCGGCCGTCGCGAGCAGGTCGCGGGCGCGGCGGAGCACGTGGCCGACGCACTGTTGATGGATCGCCTGCTCGAACCGGTCGTACGAGGCGAAGCCGTCGTGGGTGAGAATGCCGGACCAGTCCGCACCGATGATGCGTTCGAGGACTTCGGCACTGCGTTGTGAGTCGATGGTGTAGGCCGTGACCCGGTCACCGACCCCGACGTGGAGCCAGGCGGGTTGTCCTCCGATCCGCCACCCCGTTTCGTCCGGCACGATCATCGTCGACGCCTTGAGGTCGTCGAGGATGAGCTTGTAGTCGGGTTCGAGTTTCGCCGCCATCCGCAGGCCGATCTGACACGAGGCGCCGCGGGTGAGCTTGATGCCGAAGAGCGAGTCGAAAACGATCGCGACCTTGCCGTGCGACAATCCCATCTGCGTGTGCAACATCGTGGCCGCGGCTTGGGCGTCGGGGCCGATCTGACTGGCGGCGGCGCCGAGCGCGTCCGAGGTTTGCAGCGGATGCCGGCCTTGAACGGTCTTGCCGCAGCATCGGCAGCGACCGAGGTGCACGGTGAACCGGCGGTGGATCGGCGTCCGCGGGATTTCGGTTTGGAACTGTTCGGCGGTGCCGGTTTCGACGAGCGTCTTCTCGTGACAATGCGGGCAGGCGTCGGGAAGTTTCGCCTCGTGACGTTCGTGAATCTGGTCGGGCGGGGGCGGCGGGCGATGGCCGTGGGTGCCGTGTTGTTCGCCGGCTTTGCGGCCGGGCGTCTTCGGTTTGAACTTGGGCGGACCTTTGCGGAACGGCGCGGCCTGACGCTTCCCGGCGCGCAGGGCGTCATCGAGCTTCCGCGTCAGATCGGCGACCCGCGCGCGGAGTGCGTCCACTTCCTTTCGGAGTGCCACGCAGCCAAGGCAAGCGGGTTCGTCCATGACCCGATGTTATCGACTCAGACGGGGCTCAGCTGCGCCAGTTTGGTGGGCGCTAAACAAGTACGTTCAAGCAGCGGTATTGCAATGACTGCGACAGGCGGGAACCGAAGCGCCCATGATACCACAGCGAAAACTTGAAAAGAGCGTCGGTTGCCTCATGGCGGCGCTGGGGCACTGTCGTGTCTACGACCCAGCTACATCAGTAGCGGGTGATTCTCCCTTCATGTCCACAGGCGATTTGCGCGTCGTTCTTCCCGCAGTAGGTGTGCGGGCGGTAAAGGCAATCATCGCACTGTGCGTGCCCTACTTGGACAGCTACCCCGTTGATAGTTTCGATTCGTTTCTCCGCCGCAACTGCATCGCGGATGCCTATGAACTGAATGCTTCGCCTGCCGACGCAAGCCATTTCATGAGGGGCAGGCTTGAAGAGTTCTTCAAGCGACTGGATGACGCTGGAGTGTGGGAAGCAGTGCTTGCCGTAACGGGATTCAACGATGGACAACCCGGATTCACAATCGGCCCGTGCCGATTCTTCAAGATGACTGCCGCTGAGTTTCACCTGTGGCAGCAACGCGAGTGGACGGGGCAGTACAATCCACCGCCCGACACTCCGGTTGCGCGCGGCCCACAGCAACATGACCGGCAGATTATCAACAATTGGGTCGCTGCTACTCGCGTGAAAGCGATGGACGGCGCGCATGCCAGCAGCAAGGCGAGAATCAGGCTTGAGGAAGTGCTTAATGTAATCAGGTGCGGCACGTTGCAGTTTGGGAAAACACATCACTGCCCAAGAGTGGGAACGGGGCAGAGCAACTTTTGGGACGGTGCTTCAATCTGCATGCAGATTGAAGGAAGTCGCGGCTTTACCCGCTCCAACAATGGCGCAGAACCCACTACTATTCACACATGTGAAGCAACACAAGCGTGGCCGAACGTCGTTACGCTTGTCGCGAAAGAGCAATCCGCCCGTACTCCACTCGAATCAGCGGTAATCAGCGCCCTTGAATGGGTGGGGCAAGCTGCGGCAGCGGCGTTGCCTTCCGTTCAACTGGTACTGCTCGCAACCGCATTGGAAGTCTTGGTGATGGGGAAGAGCGAGTTCATCGGCAAGAAAAGCAAGTTCTCAAAGAGAATCGGTCGTATCATCCTGTCTCTTTACCCTTCGGACGTGAATTGCGAGAAGGATGCGCATGATGTATACCGATTGAGGAGCGAATGCCTTCACGAAGGTGCAACGCGCGTCGAGCGAGCCGACGTGATGCGAGCGTTCCACTTCGTCACCACCGTTATCAAAGCATACCTCACGACAGAACCCTACCGATCCTGCAATTCCATTCAGGACGTTCTCGACCTGTTAGAACCGCCAAGCGGCCTTACTTATGAGATTTAGTAGTGTGTCGGCAGTTCGCCGCGTTGCCGCTTCGCGAAGTGCGTGGCCGCGAGATTCGCCGCAAGCCCATTCGCATCACGCAGGCGGTCTACTGCAATCTGTGCTGCTTGACGCATTCGCGCGGCAGCAGTTTGCTGCTCAGTAGTCATCGGGCCTCCATTAGATGGGGTGGGTGGGGGTGCTACCCGGCCGCAATCCATCTGCGAAGGAAGGCAACTACTTCATCCTTCGTCTTCAAGTCTGCGAAGACAACGGGTTCATCGTCACCCGGTGCGGTGAAGTATCCGATGGACTTCTGCAAATGCTCTTCGGCGTGCGCCAACTTCCGGCCTTCATCGGTGCCGTACAGCTTTACCAGTGGTTCCTGATGCCGCTTCAGGTACCGTCGGGTGCGCTCCTCAAACGGCGGGAAGTAGCGGATGAGTGCGAATCGCCATTCATCGGTGAGTTTCCGCAATCCGTCGTACACCTGCTGCCGGTGCTGCGGAAGGCAGTACATCCACCCTTCCGCGAGGATCATGCGGTGCTGCGGGTTGCGTGCGATCCAATCCCGGTGATGCAGGCGGAAGAGCCGGTCAACGTCTGCCACGTCGTACAGGTGTGACCACTTCTCAGGGATGCCGATGTACTTGCAGTGCTCATCGTGTTTGAGCGCCTTGAACGTCCTGCACGCTATCTCTTCATCGTTGTGCAGCAGGCCGCATCCGAGCTCCGCTGCAATCTGCACCGCGTCAGTTGTCTTGCCTGCTGCCGAAGCGCTGGTGAGCATGGCGAAGTGATTCATGCCCGCACTCCAGCTTCAAGCGGCTTCATGCGGTTGTACGTTACCGTTCCGTGGAAGAGCCCATCCTTCGTGATTGCGATTCCATTCCGCAACCAGATGACCGGCCCATCTGTGGGCACCAACTCCACCCGCATGAACGGGAAGCGAATGTCGTGGATTAGGTCATACTCTCCACGCGCCAAGTGCACCGCGTGAAGCATCTGCGTCTTATCCCATGCCCGAATCGTGACAGAACCATACTCGCCGATCCGGGCAAGCAACGACGTGAGGCGGGATGAGACTTCCGCGCCGGTCATGACCACGGGCTTTCGCGATCCGAGATGGACGCGGTAGAACTCGACTTGAACCCGCTCGTTCGTAAGGAAGGTAATCTTGCGATCCACCGCGTCTACGATGAGTTGGCCGCGCAGCTTCTGCTTCACCCGCTTTCGCTTGCCGTCTACCAGCGCTTCAACCGTAAGCTCCATTTCGCCCGTGATGTTCTGAGCGTGAACGATGTCGTGACAGTGGTCGCACAGCAAGACGCACTTATCCAGCTCGTCCAACTGCTTCGCGGAGAGCTTCTGCCGAATGAGGTTCTTGTAGTCCGGGTCTTTCTCTGCGGGGTTGACGTGGTTGAACTCGAATAGCCGGTGAAAGGTGCCGTAGCGGGCAACCATTTCGGCCACCGAGATTCCACACGCCGCACACTTGTCACCCTTGTAGAGCAGTTGCAGGCGACGTTTGCTCATGCCCGCATTCTACCTCACTCCAGCTTCAACCCTGTGCAGCCCTACCGGCCCACCTGCTTCCCGCTGCGTTCATCCAGGAGCAGTAGCGACTGCATCCCGCTGCTTCACTTGAATACTCCGGTTTAAGGGCATCGAGAAGCGCAGCACGCTCTTCTGCGGTCATGTCGCTGAGTGCTGCGAGGGCGTTTGAAGGGCAAGTGACCCCGTTTTGTGACCTGCGGAATCGGCGGGTTCGCGTAAAGTGCTGATTCAAGGCAGTTGCGGGAATCGCGTCGAATCCCGCAGGGTTCGACTTCCTATTCGTGTACTAGTACCTGATCGGTTTCGTCGGCGAGTCGCCGTTCTCCTTCTCGGCGCTCGACATCAAGAGCTACGCCATGGCACTGCTCGGCACGGAGTTCCGCGAGACAGGTAAGCCGAACATGCCGAAGCGTTGCTTCACGGACCGCCCGCACACGCACAAGGCGCTCGGCCAGAGCGAACTGTTCTGCAATATGCTCGCGGATCGCCGCCGGCAATCATAGCCGCGGGTCTACGGGTTCGCTTTCCAGCGCCAAGACGCCGAACACGCATTCGTGAACCCGCCGCAGCGGCTCGCGGCGGACGAAGCGCTCCAGTGCCTCGATCCCCAGCGCGAACTCGCGCATCGCGAGCGAACGCTTCCCGGCGAGGGCGCGGCTTCGCAACCGGCCGAGGTTCTCGTCCGCGGCGTAGTCCGGGCCGTAGATGATCCGGAGATACTCCCGCCCGCGGCACTTCACGGCCGGCTGCACCAGCCCTTTCGGCCCGCGCACGATGAACTCCAGCGGCTTCACCACCATCCCCTCGCCGCCGCGTGCCGTGACTTCGGTCCACCACTCGATGCCGGTTCGCTCGCTCGCCGGATCGGTGACGTGGACAGTGCGGTGTTGCGTGGCGAGGAGCAGTTTCGGATCGTGGCCGCAGATCTTTGCCAGCGTCTCCATGTGCCAGACGTGGTTTGGTTCGGTGTGAACCTTCCCTTCGGTGGCGAGCAGGTGGAACGGGGCCAGTTTGAAGTCATCGAGCGATTCGACCGGCCAGCAGTACTGCCGATACGCCGATACAAACTGCCCCACGGCCTCGCTACGAGCCTGTGCTTTGGTTCTCGCGACGGTAGTGGCTTCGAGCGCCTCGCCGGAGAGCCGGGTCGCGGTGCGGTCGAGTGCGGCCACCGCGGCACGCAATGACACGGATCCCGCCGCACCGACTGCCGCGTATTGCGAGCGCAGCAGATCCTGCGCTTTCGCGGACCACGGCATCAGTTCGCAATCCAGGCAGGCCCACGTGGTTCCGAACTCGTCCCAAAAGCCGGATGCACCGAGCGCCGTGATGAGGCGATCGAGTACCCGACGTTCGAGGTCCGGATCGTTGAAGAAGCGTCGTCCGGTTCGCGTGTACACGATGCCCGATTCGCCGGTTGTCACGCCGAACCGTTTCCGGGCCGCGTCGGCATCCCGGCAAACGACGACCACCGCCCGCGAGCCCATGTGCTTTTCTTCGCACACGACCTGCGGCACGCCCTGGTTGCGGAAGTACGCGAACGCCTCCGCCGGATGTTCCAGCAGGCCGGGCTCTCGCGTCGTTTCCGACGGCGACATCGTCGGCGGCAGGTAGATCAGCCACTTGGGGTCCGCCGCGAAACGGCTCATCACTTCCAAGGCCGCAGTCGCGTTCTCCTCACGGATCGTGACCGACCGGTGCAGCCGCGTCGTCACCTGCCGCTTGCCGAGCACATCGGCCGCGTCGAGGATGTCGTCGTGTTCCTGCTGCGCGGTGAGTGCGGGACCATGCTCCGGCAGGAACGGCCGGGACGGTTCGCAGTACGTTCGCCGCGCCGGAACCGAGACGAACTCGCGCTCCGGGTAACGCACCGCGGTTAGCTTGCCGCCGAACACGCAACCGGTGTCCACGTTCACGGTGCGGTTGAGCCACTCCGGTTCGGGCACCGGAGTGTGGCCGTACACGACCGCCGCCGAGCCACGGTACTCCGCCGCCCAGTTGCACCGCACGGGCAGCCCGAACTCGTCGGTCTCGCCGGTTGTTTCGCCGTAGAGCGCAAAGTCCCGAACCCGGCCGGAACCGCGGCCCTGCATCTCTTCCTTCATCCCGGCGTGCGCGACCACGAGTCGACCGCCGTCGAGCACGTAATGGCTCACCAAGCTGTCGAGAAACTCCGCCAGCGACCGGCAATACGGTTCGCGCACGTCATCTGGGAGGGCGTCGATCTCGGCGAGGGTCTGCGCGAGGCCGTGTGTGATTTGCACATCGCGGCCGTTGAGTTTCTTCAGCAGCTTGATGTCGTGGTTGCCGGGCACGCAGAGCGCCGAGCCGAGCTTCACCATGTTGCGAACGATGCTCAGCACATCGAGCACGCGCGGGCCGCGGTCCACGAGGTCGCCGACGAACACGGCCTTGCGACCGGCCGGATGCGTGTACCCGATGTTCGACCACCCCGGTTCATGACCGGCAATCACGAACTGCCCGTAGCCGAGCTTGCCGAGCAGTTCTTCGAGTTCGTCGGCGCAGCCGTGCACGTCGCCGATGATGTCGAACGGACCGTGGTCGTCCGTGCGGTCGTTCCACATCGGCACGCGCTCAATGATCGCGGCATCCACTTCCGACACATCCTTCATCACGAAGATGTGCCGGAAGCCTTCCTTCCGCAGGCCGCGCAGCGACCGTCGGAGTTGCGAACTCTGCTGGCGAATGACGTGCGGACCAAACGAGCGATCCGGACGGGCGTTGTTGCGGTCTTGGCAGAGCGACTCGGGCAGGTCGAACACGATGGCCACGGGCAGCACATGGAACTTGCGGGCCAGTGCGACCAGCGGCGCGCGGGCCTCCTGCTGCACGTTGGTGGCGTCGACCACGACGAGCCGTCCGCGCGCCAGTCGCTTGGCTGCGACGAAGTGCAGCACCTCGAACGCGTCCGGTGTCGCGCTCTGGTCGTTCTCGTTGTCGCTGACCAGCCCCCGGCAATAGTCGGACGACAGCACCTCGCTCGGCAGGAAGTGCTTGCGCGCGAACGTGCTCTTCCCCGACCCGCTGGAGCCGACGAGCACGACAAGCGACAACTTGGGAATGGAGATGCTCATTCTGCCGTCTTCTTCCTCATTTCCTGCCACCCTGGGAATGCGGCAGCGTATTGCTCCGCTTCCTCCTTGGTCTTGATCCAACATCGGTCGTCGCTCTTGATCAACTGAATGACGGCTGGATGGTAAGCAAGCTTCGCGCGAAAGTTCTCCACATACATCACATCGACAACACAACTGATGAACTGACGTGAGTTGCGATGAAGCCCGACTGCAAGAACGGCATCGCAAGTGCCGGGATAGCACCCAGCGATGTAGACTTTTGTCCCTCCGCGGAACTTGCGTGTGCCGACTCGCGTCTCTGTGCCGCCAGGGCCGAACGGATGCTCTCGTTTGATGTTGGCGACCACACACCAGACAGGTTCGTGTTGTGTGTCGAGTTGTTCTTCACTCATCGTTTGCCTTCCTGGTCACGCGTGAACACCGCCATCTGCGTCGGCGAGCCGTACTCGGCATGCTCCGGGCCGACGGGGACGAACCGCACGCCGTACCCATGCCGCGACGCCACGCGGTTCGCCCAGTCCTGGAACTCCGCCCGCGTCCACTCGAAGCGATGGTCGGCGTGGCGGAACTGACCGGCCGGGAGCGTTTCCCACGTCACGTTGAACTCGCGGTTCGGCGTCGTCAACACGACGGTCTTTGGCCGCGCGAACTCGAACAACACCCGCTCGAATGCCGCCAGCCGCGGCGGATCGAGGTGCTCGACGACCTCGACCACTGCCGCCGCATCGAACCCGGCCAGCCGCTCGTCGCGATACATCAGCGACCCGTGAAGCAGTTCCAGCCGCGCAGACTGTCGCTCGCTCATCCGATCCGTCTTCAATCGTCGCGCGGCAATCTCCAGGGCGCGAACCGACACGTCCACACCGACGATCCGCTCGAACTGACGGTCCGCCAGCAGAACCCGCAGAAACTTCCCCTCGCCGCAGCCGAGGTCCAGAACGGACTTGGCTTGGGTCGCCCGGAGTGCCGCCAATACAGTCCCGTGTCGCTGCTCGTTCAGGCTCAGCGACCGTTCCAGCACCTCTTCCCGCTTCGGTGCCGGTTGATCTTCTTCCTGCTCCTCTGCGTCGGTCTCCTCCGCCATCAGGCGGCTGATCGCCTCGCGGTACAGCCCCGAGCGATGCTTCAGGTAGCGGCGGCTGATCTGTTCCTTTTCGGGGTGAGTCGCGAGCCACCCGGCTCCCTTGTCGAGCAGCTTCTCCAGTTCGTCGTCGCCGACGTAGTAGTGTTTGTTGTCGTCGAACACCGGAATCAGCACGTACAGGTGCGTGAGCAACTCGGCGAGCGTGACGGTGCCCGCGATCGTCACTGAGTAGTACGGGCTGTCGCCCCACTCCGGGAAGCGTTCGTCGAGAGTGTGGCGAACCGCCTCGACGGTGTAGCCGAGAGGCTCGAACATCTTGCGGATCAGTTCCGCACCACCTCGGACGGGCAACACCTCAATCGTGGCAACAAGCGGCAACTTCTTGGAAGCCAAGTCCGGCCGATCCTTGCATTTCCCCGCCATCGCCGATCCGAACACCTGGGCGATCGCCACGCTCAGGAACGACGAAGCGACGTACGGCCGGTCGTTGACGTACTGGCCGAGCGAGAACACCTGGTCCGCGTTCTTGCCGCGCACCATGGCCACGGGATCGACGTCCAGCATCAACGCCGCGCAGATGCGGTCTTCGCCCACCTCCGGGTAAAAGACGTGGGCGTGGCCGAAGCTCAGGTCGAACGACTGAAACCGACCCGGGTGTTTGTGCAGCAGGAACCCGAGATCGGTCGTCGGCCGGTGTAAGGTGGTGATCGTCAGCAGCACGGGGAATCCCCTGATGTCTCGGCGAGAAAGCGCTCCACAAACCGACCGTACTCGTCCTTCATCGGCAAATCGAACTGCCGGGCGATCCGCCGGCGTCGGGCCGTGACTGCTTCGCCCGTCCGCGGGTTGATCGCCGGCTTGTCGTACTCCTCCCAATACAGACCGACGCCCCGCTTCTGCCAGTTCGGGAGTTCGTTGAAGTTGATCCCCGATCGGAAGAGCAACTCGTTCTTTTCGGCGACTGGCAAACCGAGAAGCCGATCGCCGGCCGCGGATTCGGTCAGCCCTTGCTTCCGGAGCAGCCAGTAGCAGTGGGCGCTGAGTGCGTTCCGTGCGGCGTCTTCGTTCCGCCAGCGGAAGTAATCCACGACCAGTTGCCGCGTCGGCAACTGCGAGAGGCGGCAATCGAAAGTGCCGATTCGGCCGAGCAAGAGGGAGAACTTCGCACCGGCCTCGCCGGCCAGAACAGAGTGGTACTTGCGGAGTTTGCGTCCAAACAGCGACTCGTTCCGCGCGAAGAGCAGTGAGATCTCGTCGCTCTGGGTGTAGCCGTACCGTACCTGAAACCCGCACGTCATCAGGTGCTCGACCGTATCGAGCATGTGGTCGCGGAACCGCACGTCGAACGGAGCCTCGAACGAACAGAGTTCCTTGGTCAGCCGGGTGAAACTCCGTCCGTCGATCCGGGCCACCATGTAGACTTCGGGCAGCACACAGGTGTCGGCCGCGGTCTCGAAGACCCGCACCTTCGCGTCGAGTTCATCAAACAGCATCGTTCCACTCCTCGGTCACGAATCGACCGTGCTCGATGCGGACGTACCACAACTGGTCGAAGCCCTCGGCGAGAGTGGGCTGTTCGAGCCGTTTGGCGGCGGATCGAATCGCCACCTCGGGGACACGCTCCGATCCAAGGCGGGCGTCGTTGCGGCGCAGGCACTCTTCGACACTCGACCGAAAGTAGTAGCCGACCACACTGAAGAGTGACCCCTTCGCCGGCAGGATGTACCGGGATCGCTCCTCGCGCGTCGTGTTGGTATTGTCGACCACGAACCGCATACCAGAGTCCAGACACAGACCGAGAAAGCGGCCTTCACGGTGGCGGGTCTTCATCAGGTCCATGCTGATCCGCAGGTGCGTGCCGAAGAAACTCTCCCGAAAGTACGAGGACTTCCCGGCACCCTGGATACCCATGAAGAGAACGGCTTCCATCGGTGCCACCCGCGTATTTGTGCAAGGAGCGGACACCCGGGCAAATACCCAGGTTCATTCAATGGGGAAGCTTATGTCTCGGATCAGCGCAGGCCTGCTCATGTATCGCTTCCGTGAGGAGGAGTTGCAGGTGTTCCTGGCCCATCCCGGAGGCCCGTTCTTCGCGAACAAGGACGAGGGGGCATGGACGATTCCGAAGGGCGAGATCGAGCCGGGAGAGGACATGTTCGAAGCGGCCAAACGGGAGTTTCGGGAGGAGACCGGTGTGATTCCGACCGGTTGCTTCATCGCATTGAGTCCGATCCGGCAAAAGGGCGGCAAGATCGTCCACGCTTGGGCGTTCGAGGGCGACTGCGATCCGACGGCCGTCGTCAGCACCACATTCACGATGGAATGGCCTCCGAAGTCGGGACGACAAATGGCATTTCCCGAGATGGACCGCGCCGACTTCTTCGGCGTGCCCGAGGCGATGCGGAAGATCAAGGCCGGTCAGGACGCACTGATCGCGGAGCTTCAGCGAGTCGTAGGCTAAGCCTGTTGAAGCTGCACTGGAGAATCCCCATGATCCAAGTCTTCGGTTCGATGTTCGCCGGGGCCGGAAAGGCCGGCGACTTCGCTTGGATGATCCGGCAGTCCGAGTATGCCGACGCGTTGTTCGTCTTCAATGACAACGAAGAGCAGTTTCGAGCCCACCGCAACGACCCTGACGGAGCGTTCGGCTGCGCGGCGGGCGGCGGCAACGCAATCATTCGTCCGTATCAGTGCAAGAACCCGCCACAAGCGATTGGCATCCCGACCGGTTCGAACGGTCGCGGATACACCGCACTGACTCCGGAAGTTCGGCAGACGATCGACGACGCGATCGGCGCGCTCCAGGAACTGATCGCCACGGGACGATATCAGCGGCTCTTTTACAGTGCCGCCAATGCGGCCGGCGATCTTGGTACTGGGATCTTCGATGTCCATCCGGATGTGAAACGCTACATCACTGAACGACTCAAGGGGATCACATGCTCCGCCTGACCATTGTCGGCATCCTGGTTCTCGCCTTGACGGCAATCGCTCAACCCGGGAAGCCCCCGTATCAGGTGCCGGAGCCGAAAGGTTGGAGCACGGAGTCGATCGCCTTGCCTCCGAAGGACTTCGCCCCAGAGATGAAGTGGAAGGGCCAGGAGGAGATCCGCTTCGCACCAGGCATGTTCAAGGCGGATGCCGCGGACTTCTTCTCCTATGCGTTTCTGTTCTGGCTTCCGGATGGACAGAAGATCGACGCGAAGACGATGGAGCAGGAGTTGTTGACGTACTATCGCGGCCTCTCGAAAACGGTGCTGGCGAGCAAGAAACGCGAGGTGGATGTCTCGAAGTTCACGCTGAGCATCAAGGAGATGAAGGAGAAGTCCGGCAAGCGGGCGTCGGGCGAGACCTTCACCGCATGGCTCGGCGAACTGAAATGGGTGGAGCCATTCGCCACGGCCGAGCCCCAGACACTTCGTTTCGAGATTCACGTCTGGGTGGCCGGGAACCACAAGCACCACTGCGTGTTCGTCTGCGTCTCGCCCCAGCCCGAGAAGGCCGAGATCTGGACGAAACTGCGTGAGATCCGCGACGGCACGACCGTCCGATGAAAAGCGTGGGCGGAGATACTCCGCCCACACCGGCTTCACGCGAGGATTTCCGTCACGACGCCGGAGCCGACCGTCTTGCCGCCCTCCCGGATCGCGAAGCGGTTTCCGATCTCGAAGGCCACCCGCTTGTCCAGGTTCACGTGCACGGTCGCGTTGTCCCCCGGCATCACCATCTCCACGCCCTCGGACAGGCCCACTTCGCCGGTCACGTTCGTGGTGCGGAAGAAGAACTGCGGCTTGTACCCGCCGAAGATCGGCGTGTGCCGCCCGCCTTCGTCCCTCGCAAGAACGTAAACCTCGCCCTTGAAGCGCGTCTGCGGACGGATCGACCGCGGAGCCGCGATCACCTGCCCACGCTGGATGTCCGCCCGGTCGATGCCGCGAAGCAGCACGCCGACGTTCATCCCCGCCTCGCCGCGATCCAGAACGGCGTTGAAGGATTCGACGCTCGTGACGACGCTTTCGCGGACTTCACCGAGCCCGAGGATCTCCACCTTCTGGCCCACGCTCACCGCGCCCTGCTCGATGCGACCCGTGGCCACCGTGCCCCGCCCCTCGACGGTGTGGACACCCTCGATGGGCATGAGGAACGGCTTGTCCACTTCCCGCTTCGGTGCCGGCACGGCCTCGTCGAGCGCGGCGAGAAGCTCGTCGATGCACCGCGTGAACGCAGGGTCGTCCGGATGATCGAGCGCCCCCTTCGCGTTGCCGCGGACGACGCGGACCGTGCCGCCGTCGTAGCCGTGCTTCGTGAGGAGGTCGCGCGTCTCCATCTCGACCAGGTCGATGAACTCGGCGTCGTCGACGAGATCGCACTTGTTCAGGAACACGACCAGGGCGGGAACGCCGATCTGCTTGGCGAGCAGAATGTGCTCCCGCGTCTGCGGCATCGGGCCGTCTTGTGCGGAGAGCAGCAGGATCGCGCCGTCCATCTGGGCCGCGCCGGTGATCATGTTCTTGATGTAATCGGCGTGCCCGGGGCAATCGACGTGCGCGTACTCGCGTTCCGCGGTCTCGTACCGCACGTGGCTGGTGGCGATCGTGACCGTCTTGGTCGGGTCGCGTTCCAGTCCGCCGTGGGCGATGTCGCGGTAGCTCTTGGCCGAGGCGAGTCCCTTGCGGGACTGCACCGCGAGGATCGCGGCCGTGAGGGTGGTCTTGCCGTGGTCGATGTGCCCGATGGTGCCGACGCTGACGTGAACCTTCTTCATCGCAGGGACTCCTGGTTGCAACGAGCAACGAGGGTGAGTGGCTCCTGCGCCCGACCGCGACTGCGGTCCTTTCTTCACGACAAGTGAAACCAGGGTGCCGGCGGCCACGATTGCCGAAACGGCACCCCACGGACACGTGAACGAAGTGCGGGTTCGCGCGACGCGATCACGAACCCAAGTCGACAACCCAAGCGGTCTGAACCTCGTTGATGATGATCTCACGCGCCAGATTCACCCACGAGCCACATCGATCGAGGACAGCACTGTCCGCGGTCACAACGGTGCCCTCCGAGTTGGACAGGACCGTATCCGGATTCTGTACCACCTCGGTCGACCAACTCGGGTGCGTTTCGCGGATCATCGCCGCGAGTCGGCCGCTGTTGGAGACTGGAGCGTCGAGGTGCCAGACGCAGGACTCCACACCCCACGCGGTCAGGCACTTCGCCGCCAAATCAAGCGCCGGGCGTGTTTCTTCCACTCGTCGATACGTGGCGTGGACGCTCGCCAAATCGCGGAAGCAGCCGTCGCGTCCGCCGAGGATCACTCCGCCACCGAGCGCCGATTCCAACGTGAGGATCAGGTTGAATCCATCAATCTGAAGCGATCGGCCTCGAACAGCATGGAGGTCCAAGCGTCGGGTGACACGGTCCGCAAGTGCGGAGTCCGCACACGCCGAGCGCCGGACCGCGACGCGCTGACGTTCGACCAGTCTGTGGCGATCTCCAACGAGCTTCAGTGCGGAGACGTCGGCGTAGTCCCGCGTGAGCAACCACGAAAGTTCCTCAACTCCGGTCCGCAGACGTGGAATGGTCTCCGGTCCGAACCACTCCGCATCCTTCGGGCCGGAGCCGCGGTGTTTTCGGGTGTCCGGCATGAGGCACTCCGTTCGGCGATGCGTGATTCTACCGGCGAGCCGGCTCTGAAGATTACGCTCGTATCCTTAGCATCGTCAGGCCACTCGATCGCTCGAAAGAATCCCCCACGATTCGGGAGCCAAGCATGCTGAGACATCTGGACGTTGAGGCATGTCGAGTGCAGTTCCCTGGACTTGCACGGCAGGTCAACGACCGGTCAGCCGCTTTCTTCGACGGGCCGGGCGGCAGCCAGGTGCCGCGGACGGTGATTGATGCAGTCGCCGACTGCCTCGCCCATCGGAACGCGAATGACGGTGGTCTGTTTGCGACGAGCCGTGAGGTCGGCGTGTTGGTGGATGACGCGCGACAGGCGGTCGCCGACCTCCTCGGTGCGGGCGACCCGGACGAGATCGTGTTCGGCATGAACATGACGACGCTGACGTTCTCGTTGAGCCGATCACTCGCGCGGACGTGGCAACCGGGGGACGAAGTCGTCGTCACTCGCTTGGACCACGACGCCAACGTCTCGCCATGGGTGCTTGCCGCCGCAGATGCCGGGGCCACGGTCAAGTACCTCGATCTCGATCCGGCCGACTGTACTCTCCGGCTGGACCAGCTTCCGAAGCTGCTGAGCGATCGGACACGGCTGGTGGCGATCGGGTTGGCATCCAACGTGGTGGGAACGATCAACCCGGTTCGCGACGTGGTCACAGCGGCCCATCGGGTTGGAGCCCTGGTGTTCGTGGACGCTGTGCATGCTGTTCCCCACTTGAAGGTCGACGTCCTCGACCTCGGAGCGGACTTTCTGGCTTGCTCGCCGTACAAGTTCTTCGGCCCGCACCTCGGCGTTCTGTGGGGCCGACGGCTCCATCTGGAGCGACTCCCTGCCTACAAAGTGAGGCCCGCCTCGGATTCGATCCCGGGTCGATGGATGACAGGGACTCCGAGCTTCGAGGCGATCGCCGGAACCAAAGCGGCAGTGGACTACTTGGCGGGGCTTGGCGGCGACGGCGACCGCCGAGTCGCCCTCGCATCCAGCTACTCCATGATTCGGGCGCACGAGTCCAAGTTGGCCGAGCAATTTCTGCAAGGACTTGCCCGGGTCCCCGAGTGGCGAGTTTGGGGAATCACTGATGCGCATCGACTCGATCACCGGGTGCCGACGTTCGGCCTGACCCATCGGAGCATCTCACCCGAGGTGATCGCCGGAAGACTCGGCGATCAAGGCATCTTCACTTGGAACGGCAACTTTTACGCACCCGGGTTGATCGAGACACTCGGATTGCCCCGGACGGGGATGCTCAGAATCGGATTCTTGCACTACAACACGGCCGAGGAAGTCTCGCGGCTGCTGAAGTCGCTCGCGGCATTTCGCTGACAGCGGTAGAAGCCAAACCTCATGACGGATCTGGTCCCAGATGACTGAACTAATCACCGTGCTGTGGGCGGGACTGATCTTCTTGATTCATCTGGCATTTGTGGCCCGAGCGATCCTGCGGCCCCACCGCGAACCGGCCTCGCGCGTGGCCTGGGCGGTGGTCATCCTTTCGCTTCCGTTGGTCGGCATCGTCGCGTATGTCCTGTTGGGCGAAACGAGTGTCGGCCGCCGCCAGGCAGCCCGTATGCGCGAGGTGCTCTCGCAGTTGCCGAGTCGGGCGGAAACTCCGGGAGTCACGTCGACTGGTCCGATGAGTCCGGAGGTGCCTGATCGTTACGCCCCGTTGTTCCAGACGGGACTTTCGGTGAATGGCTTCGAACCCGTCGGCGGCAACACGGCATGGCTCCTGCCGGATTCCAATGCGACCGTCGAGTCCATGGTCCGAGACATTGACGCCGCCAAAGAACACGTCCATCTCACGTTCTACATCTGGCTGTCGGACAACAACGGGCTCAAGGTGGTCGAAGCGCTGAAGCGAGCCGCCGCCCGCAAGGTCGCGTGCCGGGCCATGGCGGATGCGCTGGGCTCGCGTGCCCTGATCCGCTCGGGGCACTGGCAAGCGATGAAGGATGCCGGCGTCCAGGTCGCCACGGCCCTGCCGATCGGCAATCTGCTGCTGCGTCCGCTGCGGGGACGCATCGACCTGCGCAATCATCGCAAGATCCTGGTCGTCGACAATTCCATCACCTACTGCGGCAGCCAGAACTGTGCGGACCCCGAGTTTCGCGTGAAGGCCAAGTTCGCTCCCTGGGTGGACGCCATGATCCGGTTTGAAGGTCCGATTGCCCGCCAGAATCAGCACTTGTTCGTGAGTGACTGGATGGCGCAAGTGAATGAAGATCTCTCCGGACTTCTGAGGCAACCACTTCCGCCGTGCAAACCTGGTCTGACCGCACAGGTGATTGGCACCGGGCCGACCGTGCGTCATTCCGCCATGCCGGAAGTATTCGAGACGCTCATGTACGCCGCACGTCGGGAGTTGGTGATCACGACACCCTACTACGTTCCGGACGAGGCGATGCAGAACGCACTGTGTGCGTGTGCCCGGCGCGGCGTGGCGACGACCATCATCTTCCCGGCGCGCAACGATTCCTGGATAGTCGGTGCGGCAAGCCGAAGCTATTACGCCGATCTATTGGCCGCTGGCGTCCGGATCTTTGAGTACGAAGGCGGGCTGTTGCACACCAAATCGTTGACGCTGGACGGCGAGGTGACGCTGATCGGCTCCGCCAACATGGATCGCCGGAGTTTCGAACTGAATTATGAGAACAACATTCTCTTCTACGATCCGGCCATGACGGCCGAAGTGTACCGCCGTCAGGCCGCCTATCTGGCGAAGTCGAGACCAGTGACGGCGGAGATGCTGGCTCAGTGGAGTTTGGGGCGTCGCTTTTGGAACAATGCCATCGCGATGCTCGGGCCGGTGCTGTAGCCAAAACTGCGTGGCAAGGCGGTCGACGTGGTGTGACTCAGCGTTCGTAGAGTTCAAGCGGCAGGCCGTCCGGGTCGCTGAAGAATGTGAACCGTCGTTCGGTGTGCTCATCGACCCGCACCGGTTCGGCGACAACGCCGTGCGATGCAAGATCGGCAATCGCCACGTCGATATTCTCCACCTCGAACGCCAGATGCCGGAGTCCGCAGGCTTCCGGCCAACTTGGACGCTTCGGAGGGTTCGGAAACGAGAACAACTCGATCTGCACGCCGTCCGGCAAGCGCAAGTCGAGCTTGTAAGACTGCCGCTCGGCCCGGTGCGTTTCGGCCAACACTTCGAGTCCCAGCACCCGGGTGTAGAAATGCTTCGACCGTTCGTAGTCCGAGGAGATGATCGCGACGTGGTGAGTCCGGATGATCTTCATGCTTCGTTTCCCGGAAGTGCCTCCGAGCGTGCAGTCCGCGGGTGCCCGCTCCCCGCGACGGTAGCGGTTCAGAAATCTATTGAAACGCTGTGCCAACATCCGCTGCATTTCGCGCCGTTCGCCTCTGAACCCTCGATTCCGAAGCACGGCCCGCACATCAGCCAGTTGAACACCATGTCCATCAGTCCTTCATCCTGCGGCAGCGGCGGTTCCGTGTGATCTCCTCGTGCAGATGCCTGCACACCCGCTCGATTGGGGGCGTGTCGGGTGCGTCGTTCGGCAGGTAGTGCAACTGGACGTGGTCGCCGCGCTCCGCCAGAT
>JAXMBB010000042.1:0-38117 GCA_046350135.1 Gemmataceae bacterium | reverse complement strand
GCCCGCGTGTGCTTCTTCGGCAGTCGCCCGGTCATCACAAACGCGTGCTTGTCGCAGTAGCACGGGTTCGGCACGACATCCGCCGCCGTCCGCTTCTTCTTCCGCTTGCGGCTCTTCGCGTGGTCGAACGGCTTCAGCGGGCTCGCCGCCGGGCCGGCCATGCTGATCCCCACCGCGGCGAACGCCGGGGCCGCAACCGACTCGCCCCGCAGCTTCGCGATCCGCGCTTCGAGCTTCTCCACGCGGATCGAATCGGCGTGCTCCAGCCCCATCCGATGCACGTTCCGCAAGCGGATCGCGTCAATCTCCGCTTGGAGAGCCGCAGCCTCGTCGATGGCCGAAGCAGCGGTCACGCTGGCACCGTGCCTTTCGCCTCGGGGAACTGCCGCACCCGCAGATCCGCAGGCCACTCGGCAGGGTCGCCGCCCTTCTTGTCCACGAGACGCACGCGGCAGTCCGCGCCCTGATGATCCTCGCGGAAGCCATGGATGTTGTGTTCCACGTGAGGATCGGGCCATCCGTCCTTGCCGTTGAATGCGTCCTCGATCATGTCGTTCCGCGTGACGATGTTGCCGCCGAGCTGTTTCGCGAACACCGGGACCGAAGCGGCGCGGCATTGGTCCACGATGGAGCGAATCCACTCGACGCGGCACGGGCGGGCACCGGGGCCGCTCTCTCCACCAACAATGACCCAATGCAGCCGCGGACAAGTGCACCCTTCGCCTTGGCCAGCGTAGCTCACCGGCCTCGGCGGCGGAACGTAAGCGGGGCATCGGTAGGAGTGGTGGAAGTAGCGGCGAAGGTTCACCTCACCCAGCAGCGGCTCGCACGACAGGAACCGCACCGCCGCGGGCACGCTCAGCAGGTGCGGGATTCGCTTGTCCGCGGCATCTTGGTTCTCGACGGAGGTGCCGAGCCAGACGTTCTTCGGAAGCGGAGACCGCCAGCCGCCCATCAGGCCCTCGTACACGCCCGCCGGCGACGTGACCGCCATGTCGCCGACCCTCCGCTGCTTCTTCCACGGCAGGACGGCCGCGAAGCCCTCGACCGCGGCGGCGATCCGGCCGGTACGGTACTCGGCGCGGGAGAAGTACTCCGCCATCCGCTCCGGCCGCTTCGTGAGGATCTGGTAAGTGTGCCACTCCGCGAGGGCCATCGCGGCGAACACGCGGTCGATGAACACCTCTGGCACGTCTTTGTGGAACAGGTCCGACATGCTGTTCACGAAGATCCGGCGCGGCTTCCGCCACGAGAGCGGAGCCGTCAGCCGATCCTCGAACATCTGCAATTCCTTGAACGGCTTCGCGTACTGAGCCGGGACCGACTTCCCAGCCTTGTGTGCTTCATGACGCATGTCGTGCAGTTGGAAGGCGTAGCAGTTGCGGCAGCCATCCGAGACGCGGGTGCAACCCGTAGTCGGATTCCAGGTGGCGTCGGTCCATTCGATCGCGCTGTTCTCAGCCATTGCGAGATTCCTCCTTGATCGTGCAGGCTGCCGCAACCGCCGCCCGTTCCGCCTGCCGCGCCGCGATGCCCGCACGCTTCGCCGCGTCGCGATCCACCGGCTCCCGCGAACGAATGCCGCTTGCTCCTCCGCCCGCGATCCGCACGAGCGCACCGAAGACAGCCGCGGCCGCTTCGGGCTCGTCGCGCATCCGCAGCACGTTCGCAGCGTCGTGGAGCGTCATGAATTCCGCGTCGGTCAGCATCACGCACCCGCCTTCGCTGCGCTGAAGTCGCAGCCGACCGGATCCTCGGAGAGCCAGTCGAAGAGATCGGCGAGCGCCTCTTCGGCTTCCCTCTTCGTGTCGTAACGCATAAGTTCCGCCGAGCAGGGCACGTCTCCGTAGCTCGGCTCGTGGCGTTCGCTCAGCAGGGCGATCAGCCGGTTCAGCAGATCCAGATCGCTTGTCCTCGGCATCGATCTCCTCCAAGCGGCGACGGACGACGCTTTCCGGCAGAAGCACCTCGCCGCAGATCACGTCCATCGGCTTCCCGCGAAGCGGCCGAATCTCGTTGCGTTGCTGAGCCGCGATGGCCTCGGGGTCGGTTTCGTGGGAGAGGCTCATTCGCACTCCCCTTCGTGCCGTTGGCCGCAATCGTCGCAGGTGTTCGCGACCGTAGCCGGATCATCTTCGATCACCACGCGACCGGGCTTCTTCCCGTGGATCGCCTCGTACACCTCTTCGCGATGCACCGGCGTGTCGCGCGGGGCGACGATGCCGAGCCGCACCTTGTCGCCGCGGATCTCGACCACGGTGACAGTGATGTCGCTGTTGATGACGATGGATTCGCCCGGATACCGACTCAACACAAGCATGTCGCTCCTCCGTGATGATGAGTTGATTCCTTCAATCCTCTTCGGCTTCGCTCTTGCAGTTCGGGCAATAGCCAGTGTGCGTTTCCCAGTCCAGCAGCGAGTAGCCGTCCGGCCGGCCTTCTTCGTCGTCGTCAAACACCGAAAGGGCATCTCGCAGTGACTGCGTTTCCTCGATGCCAACCCAGTCGGTCGGCAACTCGCGAACGCCGTCGTAGTCGTCTCGGAGGCACATGCCGCGACATGCAAGGCGGTATGGCCCGCGTTCGTGAATGAACTTCGCGACTTCCCATTCGGCTGCTAGTGGCATGTTGCACCTCGTTGAAGCGATCCGGGCCGAGCGTTGAGCCCTCTTGGCTCGGCACCGGGCGAATCTTTCGCGGGCGGCTGCGAGTGCCCCGGCCAGGATCGCTGATTCAAAAGCAGTCTTCGTCGAAGAACACGACCGGCGTTTCGTTCGACATCTTCTCCACCGCGGTCAGCAGGTTGGGCTCTGCGCCGCGGAGCCGGAAGCGACGGAGCAGCGCATCGATTTCCCGCCGCTTCTGCTTGACGAGCACGACCGTCTGCTGCCGTTCGTCGTGCAACTGCTTTTCCAAGGCGACGAGCTTCGCGTCCTTCGCCAATTCCGCCTTGCGGGCGTCGATCTTCGCTTGGATGCCCATCGCCTTCCGCGTCTTGCTGCGGCGGCACGAGTTCACATCCGGGAACATGTCGTAGAGGCTGCGGATTGCAGACTCGACATCGACCCGCTTTTGTTCGTCGGCACTTTTCGCCATCGCATCGCTCCCTGATGGTTGAATGAGGCCTGCCGCCGGGTCCGCGCTCGCCCAAATACGCAGAGCACCGGACGGCAGGCTTTACGGTTGGGGCGGCTGCCAGACGGTGGAGCAGCCGCCCCGTTCCCGGCAACGAGCCGGGAGCTTCAGTCGCGGTCGATTTCCTGCACCGTGACGCCCTTCTCGAACTCGACCGTGACAACTTTCGATCCGACCACGAACATGCGTTTGCGAATGTTCGGGCCGACACGATTCAGCAGCTTCGCGTTCAAGTCGCCAAGCTCCTTCATCAACGAATCCCTCCGGTTCTTCGCGCTCTCGATGGCGCGTCCGGCGGCGTCTACTTGCTCGCTCAACTCGGCGACCTGCTTGGCGATCGCGTTCAGTTCACCGTTCATCGGATCGCCCTCGGAGGTTAGCGGTTTGAGCGGCAACGAGCCGGTGTACTTTGCGTGGGGCGTCCGCATTAGCCGCCCCACGCCTCCGAGGAACGCCCCCGGAGTAGTCGGCCTCACCCGAACACCATGTCCGTCATCGACCGCACGACGGCGCTCACCGGGCGGACGTATTGCCGGTTCGCGTCCAGTGCTTCGAGTTCGTCGAGCGGCACGCGTACCACTTCGTTGGGGTAATCCTCGAAGCGGACGAACACGACGCCGCCGAGCACGTCGTACCCGTCCACATGCTTCACCTTGCGGTGCGAGCCACCGTTGGTTCGCAGCGTGATCGGCTCGGCAGCGGTGCGGGGACGTTGCAGGGTCGCGGTCATGGTTCAGGCTCCGATTCCGGTGTTCGCGGATTGCAGGAGGAAGTAGCGGTACTCTCGTTCGCCAGGGAGCATCACGCGGCTCAGGTAACGGTCTCGCGTGTTGCGGATCGCGTTGCAGACCACTTGCTGCACGCCTCGCGTCGTGATTCCCATCCGCCGCGCGATCTGCAGTGCGGTCAGTCTCTCGCCGCCCGCCAGCACGCGCTCGAGGCCGCTGCGGTCCGCTCGCCGCACCGCCCGGCACTTGTTGCCATCCGGCGGCATCGTCGGCAGCCGCTCCGCGATCAGAGCGTCCAACTCGGACTCGGTCATGTTGGCGGACACGTCGCGAGGCATGGTCACGCACTCCGCTTGACGGCCTTCGCTTGCTTCAGCAGGTCCATAGCGAGATCGCCGGCCTTCGCGCCGAGCACGTCGCTCCCGAGTTTCGCGAGGCCCGCGAGGAGTCCGGCCCGCTCGTGCCGCAGAGCGACCGATTCCGCGGTGTCGGGCGACTTCGGTCGCGGTGCGTAGATGCGGAGCGTCGTCGCCATCGTGCTACCCTCCGTGGTGGTGTCAGCGGTCATCCGCGCCGCGTTTTCAGGTTCGCGGCGTACTTCTCCAGATCCGTCCGTCGCCATCGCTGCGCCGCCGTGCCGGGGATGCCCACCGGCATCGGGAACCGTCCGGCGTCGCGGAGCCGGTACAGCGTCCGCGGCGAGATTGCGAGGAACGCGGCGGCTTCGGCGAGCGTCAGCAGTGCCGAGTTGTTCATGGCTCAGACTCCCAACAGGCACTTGAGCAACGCCTCGATCACCATCCGCAGCAACCAGATCCGGCTTGCACGTCTCACGGCAGACTCCACGCAGGGCGAAGGTGTGCGGCGTGCTTGCCGATGGGTTGTGTCCTTGGTTACTTCCCGACCGCGATCATTCGGTCGATCAGATTGAGTGCGGAATGCTGGATGCCTTCGACGGTGGGCCGCAGCGATTTATTCGCGGCGTCCCAAGCGGCAGCCCGAGCGGCGGCCCAAGCGGCGGCCCGAGCGGCGTCCCAAGAGGCGTCCCAAGAGGCGTCCCGAGCGGCGTCCCAAGCGGCAGCCCGGGCGGCCCAGGCGGCGGCCCAAGCGGCGGCCCGAGCGGCGTCCAAAGAGGCGTCCCAAGAGGCGTCCCGAGCGGCGTTCCGAGCGGCAGCCCGAGCGGCGTCCCAAGCGGCAGCCCGAGCGGCGTCCCAAGCGGCGTCCCGAGCGGCGTCCCGAGCGGCAGCCCGAGCGGCGTCCCAAGCGGCGTCCCAAGCGGCGTCCCAAGCGGCAGCCCGAGCGGCGTCCCAAGCGGCAGCCCGAGAAGGCGTCCCAAGAGGCGTCCCGAGCGGCGTTCCGAGCGGCAGCCCGAGCGGCGTCCCAAGCGGCAGCCCGAGCGGCGTTCCGAGCGGCAGCCGATTTCTTGCCGGCCTCTCCAACGGCTTCACGCGCCGCTATCCACGCATCCGCTGCAATGACTGGTGGCAGCGAGCGGACCGCGTCCGCTTGATCCTTGAGGTTTGCCGCGTCCAGCCACGCCGGCAGATACTCGCGGACCATCCAGTCCGTCACGAGCCACGCCCGCGTTTCGTCGTCCGCCGCGCCCGTATTTGTTCCGGCGAGGCGCGCGACGAACGACTTGAGCATCTGCCGGTCGGTGTCGTTCAGGTCGTCGTTCCACCGCCGCAGGAATGCCGCGATCACCGGCGAGACGCACTGCGGGTGGTCGCTCCACGGCTCGCCCGCGACGTAGGCGACCGCCTCCATGACGCACATGGCGTCTTGTGTCTTGGCGTGCGATCCAGCGGCGAGCGTGAGCGTGTCAAGTTCGAGAGGGGGCATCGGTCGGGCTCCATGTGCGTGCTTGCCGGGGTTGATCCTGATTCAGGCGACCGGGTTGCCGGTCTCTGCAAACGCTCTCGCGTGCCGCTTGGACAGCGGCGAGCGGAGCAGCTTCTCGACAATTTCCGAGATGGTGCATTCCTCACGGGCCGCGATCTCTTTCGCTTGCTTCACGAGTCGCTTGTCGATCCAAACCGCAGTACGATCGGCAAGAGTGATCTTCTTTTCGGCGTCCATGTCGATGGTTCCTTTGTTGCCGCCGGTGCGACGGTAACAAGTTCAAGTTGACGCGGGTATCTTGGCTTCCGTGTTTAAAATAGTCAAGAGTTATCGGCGAAAAAACTTTAGAAAGTTTTTGGGAACGGGCCGCCGCCGCCGCTACGCTGATGAAGTGGCGACGAGGGAACTCTTTCCCCCGTCGGAGGTTGCAAGACATGGTGGCGACTATGAGCAAGCAACACGAGGCGGAAGGTGCAGAAAAAAAGCCCGACCACAAGAAGGGTTGGCTTAAGGTCGATCCGGAGGATTCCAAGCTTGTGAACCTAATCGCGACACACCGCGGCATGTCGGTCGAGAGGTTGTTCAAAGAGCTCGCGGAAGGTCGCGACGTGCGGCGCGGGCTGGTGTTCGTCGGCGCGGGCCGCGTGGACGTGGATGGCCGCGCCGTGACGCCAAACGAGATCACGCGGCAGTATCTCCGGCCGTTGCTGGCTGCTGCTGGCCTGCCCGACATGGGAGCCTACGCCCTACGGCATACCTGCGCGACGCTGTTGCTCGCGGGCGGGGTGAATCCGAAGATCGTGAGCGAGCGACTCGGGCACTCCAGCGTGACGATCACGTTGGACACCTACTCGCATGTGCTGCCGGGGATGCAGTCGGCGGCGGTCGATGTGCTCGGAATGGCTTTCACGTCGGCTACATCGGCTACAGGAGGAATCGCCGGAAAGACCTAGAAAACACGCTCAGCGAGGGTGGCGGAATTGGCAGACGCACGGGACTTAGGATCTTGTTTCATGTCGTCTGGTGGCGTCCATTGTGAACGAAACAAGCGAAATGCGTGATTCGCCGGGATGCCGTTTGCGATCCACAGGCTACACATCGGCTACATTTGCGTCGCACTTCCCGCCCCGCGCCGGAATCACCTCAGATAGCCGCCGCTCCACTCGCTCACGTCCAGCACCTTGCCGCAGTCGTGCCGCGACCGGCACTCCAGCACCCACATCCGCCGCACGAGGTCGTCCGCTTCGCTCCACGTCATCCCCTCGCGGATCATTGCTCGCACCCGCCGCTCCGTCGTCGCTCGGTAGCTCGCCCAGTTGGGCCCGCTCGTCTTGCCGACCATTTTCGGAGCGTCCCGAATATGCTCCACGGGCCATCGGCACCGGTCCCGCGCATCCTCCAGCCCGAACGGGATCACCGGGCAGGCCACGGGGTAGGCGTCGCAGATCGGCCACACCGGCGCCGTGCCCTCACTCGGGGCGTAGACCACCGCTCGCCACCTCGCGTATCCGCCGAGCACGCGCAGCGCCCGCGATCGCACCTCGGGGCAGGTCGCGGCGCGGCACCAGTCGCCGAGCACGGGGCCGTAGAGGGCGGGGTGGCGGTCGATCAGGTGAGCGAGGCGGGCGGTGGCGGCTTCGCGCCGGTCGAAGTGTGGATCGCAGAGGGCGGTGTAGTAGAAGAGCAGGGTGAGCATGGCGGACCTCGGTCACGCGATCCCCGCGAGCAGGCCGGTTCCCATCGCTTCGGCGACGCGGCGGCGGGCGATGTCCGCGTATGCCGCCTCTCGCTCGATCAGCACGGCGCGGCGACCGGTGTTCGCTGCGGCCTTTCCCGTGGTCCCGCTTCCCGCGAACGGGTCCAGCGTCAGGCCGTCGGGTGGCGTCACGAGTTTCACGAGCCATTTCATGAGGGCGATGGGCTTCACCGTGGGGTGCGTGTTGCGAGCCTGCGTGCTCAGTTCGATCTTGTTACCCTTGCCGTCGTGCTCCCACCGGTAGGAATCGTCCTGCATGGTCCCGCACTTCACGAGCGGCATCCCTTCCAGCCCCGCGTCGCGTTCCGCCCGGCTCGCCTTGGCGCAGTAGAAGAACCGGGCTGCAGAACCGGAGTCGCCGTAGAACGGGGCGTCTTCTTCTGTGCCCGCGAAGTCGCCGAACGTGTTGCGGAACTTGTCCGCGTTCCGCACCGTCACCTTGCCCGATGCGCCCTTCTCAGAGCCGAAGGCAGCGAACGCCTCCAGCACTTCCTCGGAGCCGTCGTGGAGCACGTTGGCGGGCCAGCGGCCAAGAGCCTCGGCAGTCGCGACAGACGCAGCAGAACGCTCTCGGCATGCCGCGACCGCCGCCTCGTCATGCTTCCACGGCCTGTCCCATCCCTCAGTCGTCGTGCTTACTGCGCCGCCTGATAGTCGTTCTCCATTCGCCGGAATCCGGCACTCATCAATCCCCAACTCCCGCATCCCCTTCCCCGGCTTGCGGCACAACAGAATCGGCTCGTATGCGGGCTTGAGGCAGGACTTCGCTTTGGGGAATCCGCTCCCGTAAACCCACATGAGGCAGTCGCGAATCTCGAAGCCAGCATCTTCCACGGCACACGCCAAGCGGTGGTAAGTCCGGCTCCCGCCCATCACGAGCATGTACCCGCCGGGCTTGAGAACACGCCGAACCTCAGTCCAGAACGGCACGCCTGGAACGCCGTGATCCCATTGCTTGCCCATGAAGCCGAGGCCATACGGCGGATCACTTACAACACTGTCGAACGTGTCGGCGGGTAGCTGCGGCATCACCTCAAGGCAATCGTCTTGGATCACCCGCACCGGCTCGGCTTCCGTTGGCAGTTCGATCACGGCCACTCCATGCGAAGACGCCCGGCGCCAGCCCCCTCGCTGGCATCGGGCGACTGGGACGCGCAGGGCCCGATTCACTCGTCTTGCGCGGCGCCCGCGAGGGCCAGCAATTCCTTCTTCTCGGCGGCTCCCAACTTCTCGCCCGCCACCAGCTTCCCGGCGTGCTCGCGGATGCGGGCCAGCAACGCCCGCTTGAACACCCGGCGTCGCGGCGTCGCGAAGATCGCGGCGTCCACGAGAGCTTCGGCGTCGGTTGCGTCGTCGCCGGTCATCTGCACGGACGGCGCGACCTTGTTGAACAGCGATTGCAGCCACTTGACGAGGGCGGGAATCAGGATCGGGCCGATGGCCGCGATCAACGCGGCGATCAATGCGGACATGTTGGACCTTTCGAGGGCGAAGGTGAGGAGCCCACGGGCGGACGTCCGTGGGCTCCGATGAGCCGTCAACGACGACGGAAGAACCCGCCTCGCGACGACGGAGCCGGGCACACACCACCGGGGCACGACGACGACGAAGGGAACGCAACCGGGATCGGCGTCGGTGCCGGTGCAGCGCCCTGCACCGGCGGGTCTTCACCGGGGGCGGCGTGGGCTGGCTGGCCAACGCCGCCGCGACCGCCTTCGAGATCCGCCTCGCGGTCAGCCGATCCTTGAGCCGGGCAAACACGCCCTTCCGCTCAAGCACGCGCACCGTGAACTCATGCACCGTGTCGAGCCGCACGGCCCCGCCGCCCCAGTGCACCGCCACCAGTTGGCCACGGTCGTTCAGGATGCCCGCTCCGCTGTCTCCGTTGATCGTGCTGATCGACGTTCTCGCGATCGGATCGCCGGCGGTGGTGTAGCTGCGGTCGTCGCTGAGCACGCGGCCGGCCTTGTGGATCGGGGCCACACTGGACGCGCCGCCGAACCCGTACAGGCTCACCGGCTCGCCCGCCGGCGGGATGGTGTCCGCGATCTCCACCGCGGGCAGGGCGGCGCAGTCGAGCAGCAGCAACGCCAGGTCCGGGCCGCGGACCTGGATCAGATGCGGGCCGATGTCCACGACGGCCGAGCCGCCGAGATACGTCGCGGGGCTCACCCACGGCTTGCGGTCGCACCAGTACGTGATGCTGATCGGGCGGTCGCCCGATGGCACCACGTGGGCATTGGTGAGGATGAGCGACTTGGTGCCCTCGCTGGCGATCACGGTGCCGGTCCCGTGGGCGGATGATCCGCCGCCGAGGTCCACGGTGATGTACACGCTGGACTGCGAGATGCTCGCGGCAACGGGCTCCGCGCCGCGGATCGCGGGAGGCGTGCCTTTGACCGAGGGCGGTTCGTTGGCGTTCCCGGACATGACGGCGACGAGCACGGTTGCGATGGCGAGAACGAACGCGGCTCGACTGAATCCGAATTCACGCTTCACAGGCTGACTCCTTCCAGAACAGGACAGGGCGAAAGAAAGCCGCCCACGGGTATCGGGCAACGAGCCACGGATCGCCTATCGTTTCGGCGACTCCCCCGTGTGGCGGGTGACTACTCAGCGGGCGTCACGAGCTTCCGCAACGCATTCGCGGCGATGCTCCACCCGGCCACGACGGCGGGCGTGTACGCACCGAAGTCGGCTCCGCTCACCCATTGCGTGACGTAGGTGAGCACGGCACCGGCCGCGGCGATCGCGGCTCCCTTCACGATCTTCAAGGCGTCTTCGCGCTTCATGGCTTCTCTCCGGACAGATGGTTGGTGGACGGATCAGACGGTGTGCGTGCCTTCGACGCCGCGGGCTAGTCGCTTCTCGGTGCGGCTCTTCAGTTCACGCTGAGCCGATTGCAGGCAACTCAGGGCCATGCCGTTTTCGGGGCACGCATACGGCCCCGATTGGAAGCCTTCAAGCCGGTCGATCAGGATGGCGAGCAACGCCTCATGCGTGATGCCGTTGGTGCCGACTTCCTTGATCGGGCCGTTCTGGAAGTTCACCATCAGGTAGTTTGTGCCGCCGAGTTGGATGCGGTACTCGTGCGACGCGCCGCCGTGGCCGGGCTCGTCCATTGCGTGAACGGACAAGGCTTCGTTGCACCCGTTTACGCGGTGCGAGGTCAGTTCGCGAGGCATCGAGTTCTCCAAGGGCGAAAGCGTTGGTCAATCAACCGCGGTACACGGACACGAATTCGGGCCACGAGATCTTGCGGTCGCGATCCGTGTCCACCGCCTCGAGGATGCCGTCGGCCCACGCGCCGCGTGTCAGATGATTCCCGACACCGGCATCGTGCAGCAGGTTCTTCAACGAGGTCCGGTCGATCAGGCCGGCTCCGTCCGCGTACGCGCGGAACGCAGCTTCGGGGTCGCCGGCGTGCCGGTCGCGGATGAAGGCTTCGATCTTCTCCTTCAACTCGCGCTTCTCGTCGTCGCTCGGCATGGCTTGCTCCCGCGGAGGGCGTTGAGTTCGCGGATCGCTTCCGCCTTCGTGAAGCGGCGTCCGTACAGCGATTCGGCACCAGGTCCGGCCACGCCGAAGATCCGCTGATCGACCGCCCGGCCTGCTCCGGGACAGGGCGGATCGGGCTGGTACACGTACGGCCCGGTGGGCTCCCGCTGGCTCATGACTTCACCGCGGGCGGATTCGCGCCTTGCGGATCATCCAGTGCCGACGCGATCAGCCAGAAGCGGTGGCGCTTCGCACACTCGACCAGGTGCTGATCCCACCGCAGCCACACGCGGGCGCAGTGCTCGCCCCACGAGCCGTACTGGTCGAACTCGATGGTGCCGTCGCTCGCGAGCCGCAGATCGTCCACGCCCACGGCGTGATTCCCCGGCCCGTTGCCGCCGCGGCTGACGCCGTTGCCGTCGAGCGATTCGTACCGGCCGCTGCGATCGACGTGGACCGCGACGACGCCTTGGAAGCCGAGCAGCAGCCCCGTGGCGAACTCTTCTTGGCTGTCCACGGCGATGGGCTCGTGGCCACGGAAGCGCGGGCGCTCGGCGAGAGCCGCAGGCGTGCGCGAGTAGATGTCCGACCACGGCACCGTGGCTTCCGTCGCGATGCCGGACGTGACGACTTGCATGCCGCGCGCGAGACTCGAGCCTCGGTCGCGGCCGCCGTTCATCTGCGAGTACGCATCGGCCCCGGACAGCAGCACGCGTTCGAGGGTCTTGAGGTAGAAGGCGCGGGTGAGAGCGCGGGCCGTCGCGTGGCCGTTGCAGGCGTTGGTGTTACGCTGGTTGCTGTTCCATGAGAGATCGAACAGGCTGCGGCGGCTGTAGTAGCCGATCTTGCCGGAGTTCCGGGCGGCGAGTTCGCCCCGGATCTGGTCCAACGTCATCACGGCGAATCCGCGAGCCGCGCCGACGTTGAAGTCTTCGGGCTGCGGATCGGTGAGGCCGAGGCCGTAGTCGTTGCCGTCCGCGCCGGGATGAAGTTCGAGGTCCATGAGCGAGAGCCTTTCGGGGCGAATGTTCCAAAGTTCAAACTGCCGCAAGCATGGCGGCCAATACCATGCGAGATCCCTCGGACTTCGGCTCGGTCGAGACCGCGTTCACAGACCCGTTCCTTGCCAGCGATTCCGCTCGTTCGATCCAATCCGTTTGCTCGGGGACGTGTTCGCGAAGCACGCCCGCGAGCCGCCGCCCTTCCTTGCGAATCTCCTCCTGCACCACGGCCGCAATGCGAGGGCTGCACGCTCGAAGCCAGCCCGCCTCTCGATTGAACTCGGCGTACGTCAGGTCGAATGCACGCATGCATTCGCCGGGAACACTGAGTGGCGTTGCGCCGATTTCGTATCGCTCGACATCCGCAATCGCTCGACTCACGGCCACGGCTTTGTCCGTGACTGCTCTCTGCAATTCAGTGAGGCGACGAACTTCAGCCTGCGGTAGGCCGTTCGCCCAATGGCTCACGCGACGACTCACGGCGACACCTCCCGCACCAACGCTTCCACCGCCGCCGTGTCCTTCGGTCGCGGCTTCACCCAGATCACGTCGCCGTCTTTGTCGAGCAGGATCAACGCGGGCAGACCGACGTTCGCTTTCGTCGCGGCCTCCACATAGCCCTTCTCCTTCGCCGCGGGCTCGTCCTGGTCGTACGGCCGGAAGTACACCTGCCGCGCCTTCATGCGCGTCCAGAACGCCACGTCATTCACCAGCTTCGCCGTCGCGGGCGTGCGATCGTCCAACTCCTCCACGAGCACGAGGTACAACGGGCCGCTCACCACGGGCTTCGGCTTGGGCTCCGGCGAGACGTCCGGCGGCACCGGCTTCGGCGGCTCGATCTTCTTCTCGTCGGGCGGCGGCTGCGCTCCGTGGTTGACGTCGATGAGTTGCCGCGAGGCGTCCTTCTCGCTGGTGACGCCGGCGGGCGCCGCGATCAGTTCCACGCGGCCCGATGCACCGGCCACGGGCTCCACGATCGCGAGGTGTTTCGCCGCGAACGTCCGCGTCTCGACAGCACCGGAGCCGTCGAGGAACTTGCCGCGGATCTTGAGCGGACCCGTTTCCCGCGTGATCGTGACGGGCGATGCCGCGAGGGTCGGGTGCGATTCGAACAGCAGGAAAGGATCGTCGTGCGGGATCACGTACAGCGTGTCGCCGCTGAGCTTGAGGGCCTCGCCGGGAGCCGTCACCGGCGGCGCGTTGGGCGTGCGCGCCGCCGGGAACTTGAACGGCGTCTTTACGCTCGGTGCGGGCTCGGCCGCGGTCGCATGAAGCGCCGCCGCCGAAAGAACGAACGCAATCGCGGCTGCTCGCCGCGTCCGCAACATGACGCCGCCGCAGCACGTCGCCGCAATCCCGACGAGCAAGCTGCTCGCGGGAGCCTCGAAAGCGAGGTACGCGACGAGGTTCAAGACGCCGAGGACGCAGTTCACACCGCCGAGAATGAGGCAGGCGACAGCCCAAACATTCAGTTGCAAGGGGCACCTCGGGAGGGCGAGAGGTCCGGGCGAAAGGGGCGAACGCTGTTCGATCACTGCGGGGGCGTCTTCGGCACTCCGAATCGCTGCAGCCACTCACTGAGCCCGGTGCGTTTCGCGAGATCCACGAGCGCGGTGAGCATCGCATATCCGCACGCGGCGGTTACGAATCCGCACGTGATGATGTCGCGCGGTTCGTGCGCACCAACCTGCACCGCGATCGTCGGCCCGCAGAAGATCGCGACGAGCGCGCCGACGAGTCCCTCGGTGAGCTTCCGCTTCGCCGTGTCCGTGGACTTGTTGACAACCGTTCCCGCGACACCTCCGGCGGCGGCAGCGGCGAAGTACGCGGTGTCTTCGGGCAGTGGCATGGATGCGGGCCGCTCGCTCGTGTGATTCGCTTGGTGACATCACACGAAACGAGAGCGGCCCGCGGAAGAAGTGATGCGAGCGGATTCCGCGGTGGTTCACATCGGCGAACGACTGGCGTCGCAACGGTCATTCGTAGTTGGCGGCAACCGCAATTTTCACCGGCACCACGATCACGCTTCCCGTGCTGAGCGTCGCCTTGCACGCAAGCGACACCGTCTCGTCGTCCGTGCCGCCGGAGATCCGCACCTTCACACCCTTGCCCGCAGCGATGCCGTCTGTGAGGGTGTCGAGTACGGATGGTGAGCCGATGGTGAGCCCGGAGCCGCCGAGGATCTCAGCGGAAGCGATCGTGGCGCCTGCGACGATTTCCGGGGCCTTCGTGAGGTCACAGAGGTAGTAACGGTCGTCGCCCACGGCCGAGCGTCTGTACGGGAATGATGTTCGCGGACATTGCGTAGCTCCATGTGCGGCTGAGGCCTCGAACGGTGGAACTTGCGGCCGAGGGCGTCGCGCGAAAGCTCCGGGCGAGCAAGGCGACCGGGTGGCGGAACTTGCCGCCGGGCAGCACGATCACGCCGAGCGATGCAACCGGCGAATAGGTCAGCGAAAGCGCCCGCGTGCTCGGCGTCGCAGTGATCGGGTTTATCGCGGTGACGATTGGTGCGAAGGCAGTAGCCGCCAGCACCAGCGCAACGCCCGGCACGGTCACCCGCGGCACAAGGACGGTCGGGGCGTACCCTGCGGCGGTCAGCGACGCTCTGCTCGGCGTGGCCGTTCGAGGGGTCGCCACGGTTGACGCGTAGCCGGCCATGCTCGGGCTCGCGACGCTCGGCGTGCTCGTGCGGGGCGTCGCGATCACGGGCGCGTACACCGTCGTGGAGAAGTCGAGGCGACCCCGACCGTCACGGTGGAGGGGGCGTGCTCGCCACCGGGGCGAGCGACGTCAGGGCCAGCGACTTCACGCCGGGCGTGGACAGCCGCGGCGTGGCGACGGAGGGGGCGTACTCAGGTCGTGAGGCTCAGCTTCCCGATGGTGGCGAGCCGCGGGGTCGAAACGGTGGGCGCGTACTTTGTGGTTGCGAGCGACTTCATGCCGGGGGTGGCGGTGCGAGGCGTCGAGACGGTTGGGGCGTAAGCGCGTCGTGGTGAGCGAGGCGACGCCGGGGGTTGCGGCACACCGGAGCGGCGACCGCTCCTCCAAGGAACACCACCGTCCGCGGCGTGTAGCGATTCAGCGTGGTCGGGCAGCCGGCCAACTCCTCCTCGTACAGTGCGACAATCTCACTGGCCGTGAGCCCGCGGGTGTAGAACCTGAGCGAGCCGATGCCTCCGTTTGTGCCGTACCCGTAGGCCGAGTTTCCGATGTACCACGAGGTTCCCGCAGGCGATGAGTACCCGCCGTCAAAGTTCTGCACTTCGATCGAATCGACGTACAGACGAACCGCTCCTCCGCTGCATACCCACACCGCAAAGGACGGCGAGTAGGCAGCGATATTAGGCCCTACCCCCTGCTGCACCGCGCCGGGAGAGGCGTTGAGGATCAAGCTGGCCCCATTCTGACCAAAGTAGAAACCGTTCGTCACCCCGGTGCTAGTGACGCCGGCGACCACGTTGTACGTCGAGACATCAACAGGGAAAATCCACGCCGACGCCGTGAACCCGCCCGAGAAGTCGGCAAGGTTGGAATCGGAGCTTCCGTAGTACGCAGGCGACACCCCGCCAACCGGCGAGAAGTCGCAACGTGTGCTTTGGGGACCACATCGGCCGCGGCGTAGCCGGTGCCGTCCGCAATCGTGAAGTTCGAGGACTTGCACAGATCAAAGATCGTCCGCGATCCCCTATTGTTTGGCAGACCACGGTACCAGGGCAAGCCCCAGATTGAGGCTTGCGCCGCGGTTGACGGGGTTCCCGAGATCGACCGGGCGAAGCATGGCTCACCCGTTGATCGTGTCCTGGGGGGCGTACCCGTAGGCCTGATTGCCGGAGGTCGAGTTGAGGTTCACGCCGGTGTTGTGCGCGACGAAGATCGCCGTCTTTTTCGGGACGTACCCGCCGAACAGCGAAGCCAACGAGAACCGGAACGGAAAGATAGGCCACGTTGCTCGTCGTCGCGTCCACGTTAATCACCGATGCCAAGCACGAGGAACCCCGAGCCGACGCCAGCCGAGGTCACCGTCTCGGCCGAAGGCGTGCCGTCGAACACATCCGGCCACGTCGTGCCGTCGTAGGAGGCCACGCAGTAGACGCGAATCTAGGTGTTGGCGGTCGGCGTCGTGCCGACCGTGATGTACCCCTGCACCAGATAATCCGCTGCAAGTCGGTCGTGTTGTCGATCACGAACCATTCATAGCCTGCGAGGAACGTCGAAGACGTGGCGAGCGAATGTATCCCGCCCGTGCCGCTGGAGGCGGTCGGATACGGCCTTGTTCGTGGTGAGCCAGGAGGCCGATCAGGGCCGCCACGAGGCCGGCGAGCAGGACTGCCCATCACACCGCCCTTCGCCGCCTGAAGGTCGTCCGCCCCGACCGTCCATCCCAACCGCTCCAGTCGCGAGCAGGGCTTCATGCACGCGGTGACGAACGCCGCTTCGATCCTCATCGCCGGCCAGCCCGCCCGCTTTCAACGCCTCGATCATGGCCGCCATGGTTGCGGCTTCGGGATCGATCGTCTGCTCGGGGGACGACTGCACGATTGTCGTGATCAGGTCGCACGCATCGAGCACCGGGCCGGGCCGATCCCCGGCCGCCAACGCCGCTTTGATCCGCCGAAGGAGTCCGCGCCCCGCGAGGAACGCGACAAAGGCCGGCAACGAGATGGGCCTCGGGCAGCTGCTGCCGTTCGGGCCGTTGAGCACTTGGAGCAGCCCGTAGACCGCATCGGGCGTGAGCGATCCGAAGCGGTGCCGGATGCGCCCCCAGCGAGCGACCGCGGGGCCGTCTTCCTCGGCCGGCTGCGGTTCGACGGGAAACACGGCGGCCCAAAATACAGGGCCGCGGCAAGCGGCCCGGACTCGATCTCGTGTTTGAGTTCCGCTGGAGTCACGTTCGCACCCCGAGTTCCGCCGGGCTTCCCAGCCCGAACACCTGCTGCAGCCCGGCCGCGCCCGGTCCTCCGCGTGCTGGCACTCCCGCAGTAAACCGAGGGCCGCGTGCAGCAGGTCGGCCTCTACTGGGCCACGCCGGCGGCGATGAGCGTCGCGCTTCGCCCGCGTGGTCCGGGTGGACATTCGCCGGCCCCACGACGTGCACGCGGTGTTGTTCGGCAGCGGGCGGAACCCGTGCTCTTTGTATCCGCGTCGTCGGCGATCACGGAGAAGCCAGCGCCCCAGCTTCGCCTTCCAAGGATCGACGGCACGACAATGCCGACTCCTGATCGACTCGCACACGGCCGCGAGGAACGGATTGTCGGGCGTCGCCGCGTGAAAGCGACGGGCGGCGGCAACCATCCACTCGGTGTTCTTCGATTGCATCGGATTCTCACGCGAGAACACGCCGCTCGCATTCGCGGCGACGGTCAAAGAGTTTCCGTCCGTCGCCGTCACGTCGGCGGGCGCGGAGTCAAGCAGCGCGTAGCACAGCACGTTGCCGGCCACCTCATAAATCTCGGCGTACCGGGCCGTGATCGATCCGCCGCTCGCCGTCCACACGGGGTCGGTCGCGATGTCCACGGTGACGGTCGTTGTGCCGCTGAGCGTGAGCGTGATGGACGCGCCGCCCGTCGTGTATCCGTTGCCGTTCGCGACTTCGTTCGTGACGCCGGCGTGGGTCGTGCTGGACGCACCGATGTTCGACGTGGAGAGAAGCAGGGCCATCTTCCACGTGTCGGAGTCGATGTCGAACGTGCCGTCAAGCAACTTCGTGCGGCCGCCGTTGGTGAACGTCCACGTGCCGGCTGCACCAACCACCAGATCGCCGGCACCGGACTGCCACAGCCAGCCGAGGACGGACGCAATGAGGCACGACGCGGCCAGCATGGCGCGCCGGATGAAGGATTGGCGGCGGTTGATCGGGGTCCATCGCATCTGCGTAATCCTTGTGCGTTTCGCTCATTTCACGGAGCCCGGCACCTCGGCGGAAGTCGCGAACCGCAGTTCGCCCGCGATGGTTCACGCGGGGGAACGACTCGCCGCCGCCCGCATCCGCGACAACCGCTCGCCGTGGTCGAAGATCGCCGAGATACCGATAGGTTTCACATTGCAACGCTCGCCTTCACGCCGAGCAGATGCGCGTGAACGTCCCACAGCCGCTTATCCGTGCAGAATAAGGACACGGCACGGCAGCCTGGCACGGCCCCGATCCACCGCTCGCAGGAGTAGCGGTCGCGGAAGTAGAAGTTGAAGGGGGGAAGCCTGCGGATCCACGCCGGCTGCGCGAGCCAGAAGTTGCCACTGAAGTGGTTCTTCTCCGCGGTCGGTTTGGTCCACCAGTTGACGCCCACGGCATCCGCGGCCCGCAGCTTCGCGATGTTCGCCCGCCACGGCGCGACCAACTCCCGCATCATCAACCGCCGCCACTCGTGGAATACCGGCTCGGCCTCCGGGTCGTGGCTCACGCCCTTCGAGTGCAGGTACAGGATGGGCTCGTCCGACTCTGCCGCGAGCCGTTCGACGAGGCGAATGGCCGGGCATTCCCACTGCTGCACGTCGTCCGAGTGGTACGCCACGCGAAGATCGACGCCCACGGCTTCCGCCTGCTCCTCCAGCCAGCCTGCACCCTCGCCGACGTGCGTGCAGAGGATTCGAGTCAGGCCGGCGGCGTGAAGCTGCTGTAGTTGCTCGGTGACGATCTCCTTCCACCACGGGCCCATACCTGCGACGTGGTAGACCACCCGCGGCATGATCGCGGCGGCGAGGGCCTCGTCGTACATCCGCAGCGAATCGGCGAACGTCGGCAAATGGGTCAACGGCTGCGAGAGGCGGCGGCGAAGATCGGCGTCGGTGCGGATGAGTTCGATCTTCGCGCGGAGGTCGGCCACATCGCCCGGCTGGTAGTGCAGGCCGTCAATCCCGTCCCGGATGATCTCGGAGCACCCGTAGACCGGCGTGGTGATCACCGGCAAGCCGTAGGCTTTCGCTTCCTGGAGCGAGAGCGGGAAGGCTTCCACACGAGAGGAGCAGACGTACAGATCGGCGACTTGGAGCCACTCGTGCGGATTGCCGACGTCATGGACAGCGCTTTACCGGATGGTCGGGTCGCCTTCAACGGCCGCGCGGATGTCGGCTTGGCCCTTCCTCGGCTCATCGCGGCCGAAAGTCACGATGTGGAAGCGTCGGAACGCAGGCTCTTCCGTTCGGTCCGGCACCCGTGGGATGATGCTCGGCACGATTCGCACGCCCTCGGCGCGGAGCCCCGCGTAAGCGTCCGCCGTTGCCTGGCACGGGAAGACGACGAGCTTCGGATAGCCGATCAGGTCGCGAACGTCGTCCAAGTTCCCGCACATCGCAGGATCAGACTCGTGGATCAGCCACACGCACGGCAGGCCGGCATCCTTCGCGGCGCGGACGGCGTACGCTGCGGCCAGCGTGTTGGCCACGACAAGATCGACGCCGGCGAGGTCGGGCTCGCGACCAATGTTCACGGGGACGCCCGCCGCTTCGATCCCGTCGCGTAGCGGGCCATCGTGCGGCGAATGCACCGCCACGTGCCACGCGGTCAGGTTGCGAGCGAGATTCGAGAGGACGATCGGAGCACCGTCCCGCTCCAGATACTGCCCGCAGAGCAGGGCGCGAGGCCGCACCGGTCGCTCGATGCTCACAGCGCGAGAATCCCACCGGCCGACCTCGCGGAAGTCCCACACCTTGCCGCCAAGCGCGGCTGCCGCGGCGTCGTTCGGCACGTCTTCGATCACCATCACGCCGCCGGGCCGCACGCAAGGGAGCAGATGCCGCTTCGCGGCGACCTGGTGAGCCGCCTTGTGCGTGGCGTCGTCGATCACAAGGTCGAAGCGGTCGCGATGCTCGCGAGCGAAGCGAATGAGCGAGGCCGAGTCGGACACGTCCAGCAGCACGAAGCGGACGCCGGGGATGCCCGCGACGTGCGCCGCGGCGGACGGGTCCACGTCGGTGGCGGCGATCTCCGCTCGCGGGAACAGTCGCTTCCACGCGCGGATGGATTCGCCTCGCAACACGCCGATCTCAAGGATGCTGCGGATGTCCCGGCCGGCCACGAGCGAAGCGTACATCGGGCCGTAGCCGTGGATGCGGTGCTTGTCCGTGCCCGCTTCGATCAGGGCTCGTGTCACGTCGGACGTGGGCTCGACTCGCTGCGGACAGTCCTTGCAGCACTTCACCGATGGGTCTTTCGGCGTCTTCGCGACCACGCACCGGCCGTGGACGCCGCACGCCTGCACGGGCAGCATCACGCCGTCGCCGCACGTCCCGCACTGCACCCGCTCGCCCGTGGGATCACCGCGGTAGATGCAGGGGTGCGTCGAAAGAGGCGCGGGCTTCGGTGCCGTGGGCTTCGCGAGTTTCATCGCCAGATGCCGACACGAAGAAATGCCGAGTGCCACGCAGCTACAGGTCATGGATTGATCACCGTTGTCGTCGCACCGCCCGGCCCGCCTGTGAACGTCAGCGTGAACGGCGAGCACGTTCCGGACGTTGCGGTGATATCGTGAATGGTCCCGCCTTCGACCCACACCAGGTGCCACTGGCCACTGAAGAACTCCAGCACCACGCCGCCGCTGAATCCGGTCGGGTAAAACGTCTCGTAGTTCGGCGATCCCGTATGCCACGTTCCGGGGAACGTCCCGGCCGCCGTGCCGCCGGTAATCACCATCGAATCGGATGGGCTTGTCCCGTTCTTGCCACAGTCGGTCGCCGGGCCGGAACCACCACCGCCCCCGCCTCCGCCGACGCAAGCCGCAATGCACTCCGCGAGCGTGGCATAGGTCCCCGTGCCGTCGCCGGGATCGATGCAGGAGCCGTCGCCGAGGCAGTTGTAGGACGTACCGTAGGCGTCTTCGCCGCCGGGATCGCAGTCGCCGCCGAGCGTCGCCAAGTCCACCGTGTAGCTGTAGGTCGGGTTGGTCGCCATGCCGCTATTCAGCGGGCCGGGAAGCGGAGTGGCCGCGCCCGAAACCGTCTTCCCGATCACGCAGCACGCCAGGTTGGTCGGCAGCAATGCGCCCGTGAGGCAGGCTGGCGAAGTGAACTCGCTGTTGTCGTCGACGTAGGTCGCCGTGACGCCCGCCGCCCAGGACGATTCGTTCGGGTAGTTCGGATCGGTCGAGTGCAAATTCCCGCTCAGCGAAATGCCCACGCTCCCACACGAAAGCGAGAACGTCACCTCTTTGAGCAGCACCTGAAGGAAGTACCCACTGCCGCCGAGGCCGTAGTCGTGGACTTTGAGCACCATCCCGGCCGCGCTTCGCCATTTCCACGTTCCGCTGGACGGATCATATGTCACTGGGAACGAACGCCCGCCGAGGCCGTAGTCGTCCAAACCCGTCGAACCGGTCGCGGTCATCGCCACCGCCACGCACAAGCGACCGGGCAGCGTGACGGCACAATCGCACCCAGGAATCGTGATCTCGCACGGCCCGGTACAATCTTCCGGCTCCGTCTCCCACGGCCCGGAGCAGATCGCCGTCGCCACGTCGCTACACGGCAGCGTGCCCGTCGCCGGGTCTTCCGTGAGATACAGGCAGGTGCCGGACTGCATCTTGTACCAGCCCGGCCCGAAGTAGTTCGGGTTCTCGCCGGGGCAGCATCGGCACGTCACGCGGAACGTCACTCCGTTCTCACCGCACTTCTGCACCTCGCCGGTCGCGATCGCCGGATCATCCGTGTGGAACTCCAGGTATGCTCCGCCGTTCGCATCCTCGCCGCACCCGAGCAGCGTGCAGGTGATCGTGCGGCTGCCCGTTCCTCCCTGGGGCACCAACCGCAGCCGCGGTTTCGGCCCCTCGCAAGTGCCCTCGCACAGATCGAGCCACGGGATGTATGCCTTGCCTTTGCCGCAAGCGGTTACGGGCTGGAGCGTGAGGGTGCTCGGTGCGCCCGTCGCGCCGCCGTCGTCACCGAGGCTGAGAGTGATCGCAGTGCAGCAGCCGGACACACCCTCCGCGGTCCAACTCGCCAGATACGTCCCGTCGTCTGCGGTGAGTTGCCAGTTCCCGGCGGCAATCTGGGTGGCCGTCAGCGTGAGGCCGTTTTTCGTGACAGTCCACGTCTCGCCCGACGAATAGCTGAGCGTGTAGGTGCCGTTCCACGATGCGACGTCGCCCGTGAAGCCCGCGAACGCGAACTTCCACTTTTTCGGCGCACCGGAGGCACATAGCTCCGTCACCACGCCCGGCGGACATCCGTAGATCGGCGTGTCGGCATCGCCGATCGCGGCCTTCTCCGTGTCGTCCCACGTGAGTGCGATGCTGCCGGGGTCCGGAACGCAGCTCCCGGAGCCAACGCCCGCGGTTGGCCGTGTGAGCGTGAAGCACCCGCCCGCGCGGATGGTCGCGGTGATGCGCGTGCAGTCGGCGGAGCGGCTGTCGCCCCCGAAGTCGAGCAGCACCATCGCCCACTTGGTGCCGGTGCCGGATTCCTTCCAAAGGATCGGCACGCCGCCAGATGTAGTGGACACGAGATTCGCCGTGACGCCGGCGGACGGCTTGGCCCGCCAGTGGGACGCGGACGAGACAGAGACTTGGACGACGGCGAGCCCCGAGGCGACCGCTCGGCCAAGCGAGCCGCCTTGAATCGGCTCCATCGTGATGAGGAACGGTCGGTTGGCGGTTGCCGCAGACGGTGTTACCCCGGCGATCGCGGGCCGCTTGCTTGCGAGGAGTCGGTCGGAAGCTGCCGCGCTCGGATCGATGAGGGGCGTGCCGTAGGAGAGCGTCGAGAACGCGGCGAGGGTGGAGCCGGTCGAGGCGTCGTACTTGACGAGGCAGGTGTTATGCGGTTGAATCAGCGCGTTGAGGGCGTTCTCGCCGCGCTGCGACCGGTGATCCTTGACGGCGCGAGCGGCGTCGATGAACTCGTTCCACGTCGCCGCGGAAGGCTCGAACGGCGCGCCGGGCTGAACGTGCTGAAGGTTATCGGGCATCCTGCGAATCCAATCCCATGAAGCGAATTGCTTGTCGTCACTGCCGCGAGCCGTTCGGCATTCCGGCCGGATTCATTGGTGACGCTCGTTGTCCAAACTGCTCGCGTTCCACTCCGTGGCCGCCGGAAGAACCGAGGCCGGAGTTGCCGCCGCCTGCGTCGGGATGGCCGGAGTCGCCCAAGCCTGTTCGATTTCGAAGCCTTCCGCTCGTCCTTCCTGCCGCGATCGTTACCGCGGGCATCGCGTTTGCGTTCGTCGGCTGGAATCGCGACTCGCTCATCGACATTGCCGCAGGCGGCTTCCTCGTGCTGCTCGGAATCGTGTTTCAACTAGCCGCCTATCAGCGGAAGGTCAGCGGGCCGCCGGACTGAATCTGCTTGAGCACGGTCAATTGCTCCTTGCCCGTGCGGTTCAGGTCCTCCAGTTGCTTCACATCCTGCCCCGCCTTCACGGTGGGCATGTTGATCCGCATCTCGCGACCGTTCGGCTGCTGCGGGATGAGGTTGGGAACCTCCAGTTTCGGCAGTGCTGGTGCAACAAGGCTCGGCGCGCTCAACTTCGGTGCCTCGGGAGGCGGCGGCTTCATGTTCGGCAAGACCGCCGGCTTATCGTTCACCGAAACGGCTCCGAAGATGCGACCGAGCCATGTATTCGACTCATCCACCTTCGCGGGCAACTCGTCACGGCGAAACTGTCCAACTGTTCCAAACGACCGCGTATCGCCGCCGAACATCCCCGCGACCGAGCGTTCAAGGCGGACGTCGATCGTCTTCTCGTCCTTCGCCGCCGCAAGGTTCTCCAAGTGCTTCGCGAGGCCCATCAAGCCCTCGCGGCGAGCCATGCCTTCGGCTCCGTTGCCCGCGGCATCGAGCCAGCTCTTGTGCTGTTCCTTCAGGCGTTCGAGTTGGATCTGCTCCGGGGTCATGCCGGCCGTCTTTACGCGGAACTCCAGCTCCGCATCGAACGACTTGAACGCCTCTTTCGCCTTGAGCAACGCACCCTTGTCCGCAATCATCTTCATGCGGTCCCTGGCCTGCTCCAGCGTGTGGTCAAGCCCCTTCACACCCTTCGCCGCCCCTTCAATTTGCATCTTGTAGAGCAGAGCCTCGTCGGCGGTCATGCCGAGCGTTTCGTACTGCGTCTTGAGGCTCTTCTCCATCTCTTCAAACGACCCGAGCCACTCGAACCGCGGTCCTTTGGCTTTTTGGGCCGCGATCTGCTCCCGAAGCGCCTCAGTCAGTCCGCGAAGGGCGTCGCGCCGCTTATTCAGTTCGTCCGCTTGGCCCTTCGCTTCGGCCCGATCCACTTCGAGTCCGGATCCCGCGAATGGCAGTTTCTCGATGAAGAGATTCGCCCCGCCAGCAAGGCTCTTCACCTTCTCGTTGGCCTTATCCGCGTTCTGGCCAGTGATTGCGAGATTCTTTTGCGCCTGCTCCAGTTGCTTCTCGAGGAAGTTGACCCGCTCCAATCCCTCCGGGATGATCTCGACAGGCAGCTTCATCTTGCCGCCGACCTTCTCGAAGATCCGGTCACGCAGCTGCGATTGGGCCTCTTCGAGCCGCGCCGTGATCCGCTCACCTTCTTCCATCGAGGCGTTGAATCGGTTCATGCCGATCGCGGCTTCGGCCCCCGTCTTTGCGATGTCCAACAGCGCGAAGCCGCCCACTAGCTTGGAAAGTCCCATCACCTGCGACTTCGCGGATGATTTCAGGCCATCCAGTTGCTTCGTGAGCTTGTCCTTGCCGTAGATTTCGACGAAGGCGCCGCCGGCGCGAACGTCGGACGAGCCTCCGGAGGATGACCCGCCACCAATCCCGCTGATCGGCATCGCCTCACCTCATCGCCGCGAGTGAATCACGTTCCACTTCCGCTGCTGCTGCCACACCACGATCCGAGCCATTTCCGGCGACTCCGGCTCCGCCAGTTCGCCTCGGTATCGCTTCTTGCCGCGAGCCATCCAGAACAACTCCCGAAGCGAGAACTCGCGGTAGTTCACGCCGACGTAACCGGCGAGTTCGCATCCGTCGCATTCGAGCCAGCGATCTTGCCCAGCATCACCGCGGCGAGACGGCCCTTCATGATTTCCGCCGCTCGCCGGTGGTGGAAAAAATCGACGATGGCCCCGAGGACCGCCTCGCGGATGTCGTCCAGCACCTCGGCCGTGACCGCCGCGAGCAGCGTCTCGACCGGCTCGGTGGAGCCCGAGATGGTGTGAGCGATGCGGATCATCGCCTCGGCGTCGCCGTGGAGCAGGTCGAACAACGCGCCGGAATCGTTGCCGACTTTGTTGAGGTCGATCACGCCCGCCTCGCGAAGCCGAATGACGGCCGCGAAGTCGGGTATCGCAATCGTCCACTCTCGCCCGGTTGCATCCTTGAACTTCGCCATGCTCACCTCGACATGCGGATGATGTTCGGAATCGCGTCCAGCGACGCCTTAAGCGCGGGCCGCATGAACGGCCGCGGCTTCCAAGTGCCGGTCCGAATCTTGCCCTTCTTGTCCGCGTACTTCCCGGTCCCGCCGTGCTCCAAGATTCGCGGAACAAGCCCCGGAACGCGCGCACGGCGGAAGATAGCCGGCCCGACGACGACGGATCTCGATCGCGGATCGAACCCGTAGAAGATCATCTCCCGAAGCGGGCTGGAGTCCTGTTTCTTGGTTCGGCCGCCAACTCGCACGAATCGTTCGAAGTTGCCGCGTCGATGAGCCAGCGGCGGGTGACCCGGCATCGACCATTGCTCCGGGGCGACCTTGCCCATCGCCTTCAACACCGGAGCGACGTCAGCGGCGTACTTGATCGATCGCTTCGCCGTTTGCCGGATGTAGCCCCCGGCCCGATTCAGCCACTTCAGTTCATTTGCATCGAGAAGCTTCTTGACCTTCTCTGTGTCGAAGAACAGCCCTTGAAACGTCACGCCCTTCATGAGCCGATCCCGATGCTGCCGAAATTCGCTTCCTCGTACACCCGCTCGACGTAGGCATCCTTCGGAAGCGGGTAGAGCTGGTCGCTGGTCACCGAGTCCTGGTACGCGATCCAGAGGTGATCCCACCCTCGCTTGCTCGTGATCGCCAGGCCGGTGCGGATCGTGCATCGGGCGTCGCCCGCGGGCCAATCCTCGGAGTAGGCGAATTGGAACGTCACGGTCCAACCGCCGAACGCCGAGCCTTGACCCTCGCACCCGAGAAACAGCATCTCGCCGCGTTTGAACCCCTTCCACGTCGCGTTGTTGGTTTTCCCCGTCAGCCGCATCCACGCCCGCATGTCGTTGAGCGAGACTCGGTTTCGCTGTAGCGTGAAGCTGTACCGCATCACGCCGGTGGTGATGTCGGTCCCGTCCACGCCGTCTCGGCGCAAGCCGATGGCTCGCTGGTTGTCGGGAGCGTTGCCCCCGCCGAAATCGTCCGCGCGAACCCGCTCCCTTGTCTCCAGCGACTGCAGGATGTGCGTCGTGCCGCCCGTCGTGCTGAACGACTGATTCGGCGAGAGATTCTGATCCAGTTCCGGCGTGGCGGGTGGCGTCGAGTCGTCTGGGGTCTCGCCGGCGGGGATGTCCGAGTTCGGGTTGCCTTCCCCGGTGCCGTACTCCACCGCGACATACGCGAGCCGCCCGCCGCGGAAGTCCGCCCGCCCGATCTTCGTCCGCACGAGCCCGGTCGTCGTGTACGCCGGGGACTCGGCTCGCACCGCGTTATAAAGCTCGACCTCGTCCTGCGTGCCCCAACAGACGTACTTCGCGGTCATCACCGCACCGCGCGCGGTGACCTCAAAGGACCGAGACGTTACGTCTTCTTCGACGACAACCGCCACGGCTCACCCCGCTCAGTATTGGGTGAGCGTGGGCGTGCTCGTCGCGCCCATCTCGACCTTCGCCGGATAGCCCGCTGCATTCCACGCAGGATCGTAAGCGAACGTGGTGTACACCACTTCGCTGATGCTGTGGTTGTCCTCGAAGTCGAGGTTCATGTAGCCCCGGACGCCCTTCACGCCCTCCTGCGTGATCGGGCCGCCGAGAATCATCAGGTCGATGGCCGCAGTGGAGTCGCCCATCGCGGCGTCGAAGAGCGCCTGATAGCCGGCGTCCGCCGGATCCGCGCGGCACTCGATGGTGCCACTGATGGCGATCTGCGTCTTCTCCTGCAGCTTGGCTCGCGTCGCGCGAATGCTCGCATCGCCACGGTCCCACTTGGCGGACGGCGACACATTCCGCACGAGCCCGATCGCGGCCCATGTCGGCGAGCCGTAGGTGCCCGTGTTCCGGTACACCTTCGCGAGGATACCGGGTTGGACGGCTGAGGCTTCGGACATTGGTCGGGCTCCTTACTGGATTTCACGAAAGACGAACGCTAAGTCGCACCGGAACAGCTTCTTCTCGGCAAGCAGGTCCACGTCGTACCGCTGCTGGCATTCGATGCTTTCCGTCCACACTCGACGCCCGCTGAACTCCAACAGACCGCCATTGCCGTAGTCGAAGCCGTCGATGAGCAGCGTCTCGACGAAGTCCAGTCGTTCGTCGAGCCAGGCCTTCACCGCCGCACTGGTCGCCTTGTCGGCATCCTCGAACCGCTCCAGCACGGTGACGCCAACGCGGTAGCCGTAGCGGTTCTCGGCGCGGTTTTCGTCGTCGCTCTGGTACTCCATCGGGAAGAGAAACACCCGTCGCCCGGTGAAGTCCTTCAAGTCCTTCTCGCTGACATCCGCGAGGTACTCGCGGCTCACAGCGTCAGGAGCCTCCGGCTCCCAGGCCTCGTCGAGCACCGACACCAGTTGGTCGATCAGCGTCAGGTCGCGGCTCGTAGCCATGAATCTCAGCCCACCCGCTTGGTGTTGACCCGCCACACCGTGCGCTCAACATCCGACCACCTCGCCGCCGGTTCGCCGTTTCCGCCCGGAGCCACCTCGAACACGCACGACTCGCCGCCGACGATTTCCGTGATGCGGTCGCCCTCCTGCGGTTCGCCGAGTTCGCCTAACGCGCTCGCGACGATCAGGTAGGTCCGCTCACCCCAAACCGCTCGCGGACCGCCGTTCCGCATCTCGCGAAACTGGTTGTCGCCCGCCGTAATCGAGCCATCGTCTTCGGACAACGTGAGCGTTACCGCTCCACGCGCGTAAGCCGCCGACAGCCCGTAGGCTTTGCCAAGCATCGAGTTCAACCAGGCGGCTGAATTGTTGAACGGCGGCTTCATTTCGTGGGCGTATCCTTTGCCGAGGCCGGATTCCCGCCGGCGATCTGCACCAACTTCCGCAGGGCGTGGGTCGGCTGCATGATCGGGATGTCGCCAGCGTTCTCGGCGCCGTCCAAGTACGGCTTGAGTTCCGCGGGCAAACCCGCGACGGACTTCGCAACGGCGACGACATCCACGGCGAACACTTCCGTGAGGCCGAAGACTCTCTCTTCCTTGCCGTCGATCAGCCGCCGGATCTCCGATTCCGGATGGCTCTTGTTCGCATCGACGGCCGCCTTCAAGCGGGCCAGCGATTCGCTCGCATTCATGTCACGCACTCCCGTTCTGCTCGCTGAACCGAACCGCGAACCGGTCGATCGCGATCTTGTACACGTCCGTGCCGCTCGCCTTCTCAACGTGAATCAGCGGAAACCACGTCCCGGCGAACGCATCAATGTTGAACACGCTGTTCGGCAACACGTTCGATCCGTTGAGATACACCTGCACGTCGGCTGGATCGCGGAAATCGAACCATGCCTCCATGCGGCTCGCGAGATCCGAGCCTTCGGTGTAGTCCGTCGCGCTGTCCGTCGCGGCCACCTCCGTGGCACCGTCGTCGGATTCGACGTACACGTTCACGTCGCCGCCGTTGAGATGAACGAAGACTGAGTCAGCGATCGCATCCGCGTCGCTCGCGTGAGTCGCATTTGCGACACCGAGGCTGATGTCCTGGCTTCCGGCCGCTCCGTCATTCAGGACACGAAACACGATCTCGACGATCGCGTTCGAGCCCTTCGCGAAGCCGTCCACTCCAAGCGCATCGACCTTCTGCGCTTCGCTCGTGGCGGACAGTTCGAACACCAGCGACCCGCCGAGGCTCACCGGATAACCGAATCCGCCGGCGGCCGGGGTGCCAACAAGGACCGATTGGAACCCGTCACGAAGCAGATCGATGTCCGGACGCGGATCGACGTTGAGGTTGATCACGCATTCCGTGGCGGCCGACACCGAATCGCCGACGAATCGCCCGAGATAGAAGTCGCGATCGCTTTGCTTCCGCCACGAGACTTTGTTCTCGGAGTGGTCCCAGAAAGCGCGGTTGCCATCGAGCCCGACGAACCCGGCTGCTTTCGTGAAGGCGACCTGCCCGTTCGCCTTCCACCGTGTGCGATCGCCGGCCTGTGCGGCTTGGGTGTCGGCATAGACGGCGGCGCGGCCGTCCTTCATCTGCCAGCACTCGCCCACGGCGACAGCCGCGGCCGCTGTCACGCGGACGTCGTTGGTATCACGGACGTAACCGTTCGTGTCCGCCACGGGCGGGCCTCGATCCGAAGGAATTCACCGAAATTACCTGCGACCTGCTGGTTATGAGCCAGCCGAGCTAGCCGCTGCTCCACCCCGCAAACAGACCCGGCCGGAGCCGAGCGGGATTATCACACCTGCGCCGTCGCGACGCCGCCGTAGAGCACGCTCACGTTGCCCGGCGAGTCATCGCTCGTCTTCTCCATGTGCGCGAGGCACTTGAGCGGGCCGGTGGCGGCGTTCAGTTTGAACACGCTCGCCGGCAGCACGTTCACGCCGTCCACGTACACCTGGATGTCCGTCAGGTCGCGGCAGTCGAACTGCACGAGGAACGGCGTGCCGGCGGCGAAGTCGAGCGTCGAGTCGGTCGAGTTCACCTCCGTGGTGCCGTCGTCCGACTCGAAGTTGATGTTCGCGCTGTTGCCGTCCACGTGCATGAACAGCGATTCCGCAATCTGGTCCGCATCCGTCGCGTGCGTGCCGCTCGCGAGCCCGACGTTCAGGTCGTAGGCGGCCGCATCGCCGTTCGTGTTGATGCAGATCAGGAAGTGCGCGATACCCTTCGAGCCCGGTGCCATGCCGCGATGGGTGAGGGCGTCGGCCTTCTGCGCCTCGGCGGTCGCCGAAAACCGCAGATTGACGCCTTCTCGCCCCGCGCCGTTCGCATGGACGAATCCGGCGGTTTCGATCGGCACCGAGACGAAACCGCTCTCGAAGCCGATGGTGAACACCGGGTGGACGTTCAGGTCCACGAGGGCTTCCGTGTCGGCTGCGGCCTCGTCGTCCAGCGCCACGCCGGCGTAGAAGTCGCGGTCCTGGCGATGCAGGAGATGCACCTTGTTCGCCGAGTGATCCCAGAACAGCTTCGACGACGGGAGCACGAGCATGCTCGTGGTCTTCGCCATGTAGAAGCGGCCCTTGACGTAGACGCCGACGACCTTGCCGCTCTCGACATCGGTGACGAGCACCCCGGCCCGGCCGTCCCGCAGTTGGATCACATCGCCGGCGGAGTACGCGGCGTCGGCGATCCAGTCGATGGTTTCCGCGCCTTCTTGCTGCGCGAGTCGTGCCTCGGGCATGTTCGTTCTCCGTGAGCGGTGATCGGGTGAGTCGGATCGGGTTCAGCCGCGATCGCGGCGTGTTCGCTTACTTCTTCTTCTCGCCGGCCGCGGCGCGGGCGGCGTTCAGTTGGTCCGTGAGTGTCGCGTTCTCCTTCGCGAGCCGCTCGGCTTCGGCGGTCGCCTTCTGCGAGGCTTTCGCCGCCGTCTCGACTTCGTCCTGCAGGTCCTTGATCTGCTGTTCGAGTTCGAGGATTCGTTTACCTGCCCTCTCGTGAGCCTCCTGGCTCACGGTCGGTGGCGACTCCGCTGGAGCAGCGTTGCCGCCGTTCCAGCGAACCGCGACACCCGTGGAAACGAGTTCTCGCGCTTCCAGGAAAGGCACGTCCACCGGCTTGTTCGGCGGGCCGTACTTCGGATGAGGCTTCTTGAAAACGAGCGTGGACATCGGTGAACTCGTGCTTGTGATTCAAAAGCGGCCCGCCGACGCGACGGCCCGCGATCAGGCGACGATTACGCCTCGCCCTTGAGCTTGAGCGAGCCGCGGTACTCTTGCTTCGCACAGCCGAAGTCGTGGTACCCGCGCATCGCGATCCCGAGGCGGTCGCTGTCGAGTTCCACGGTTTCCACCGTGGGCATCTCGTTCCCGTTGAGGAAGCACGTCTCGATGGTCGGGATGTCGTTCGGATCGGCGAGGATGTACCACGCGAGGGCGGAGTAGCCCGCATACGCGGAGTTCGCGATGTAGTCGGACGTGACGACTTCAAGTCGCCCGGCCCACACGTTCTTCTCGCCGATGGCGGAAGAGCCGCCGATCACGTTGACCGACGACATCAACTGCATCGCAGTGACTTCGTGGCCCGGCGGGACGAGCAGGATGCGAGCGGTCGCCCCAAGCGGCTTGCCGTCCGGGTCCGTCTTCGCCCGCCAGATCACCATCGCCGCCTTGAGTCCTGCCCCGGCCGCATCGAACGCGGTGTCGGTGCCGTCGTCGTAGTTCCCGCGACCCGCCGTCCAGAATGTGGATGCGTTCGCCAGGAACTCCGTCCAGAACACATCGAGCAGCTTGAGCTTGCCGCCGCGGCCGAGCCGGCGGCCGACTTGGGCGAACGCCCCGAGGTCGTCGTTGATGAGGTCGCGGCGATCGATGCCGAGGATGCGGGCGTAGGTGTCGGCACGGTTCGTGTACGTTTCATTCCCGAGCGTACCGTGCTCCATCTTGCCGCCGGGCGCGAGCTTCACGTACTGGTTGTCGCCCGTCATCGAGTAGCTCGTGACGGTCTTGAAGTCGCTCACGCTGCGCTTCGCCGTGATACGGTTGTACGCCGTGTCTTCGACGTACATCCACGCTTCCTTGATGGACTTGTTCGCCGTGTTCGAGAGGATCCCGGACACGCTGAGCGTGGACGGCCCGAGGTTCATCGGCGATCCGCCGAAGCCGTCGCGACGCGGCCGGGCGAAAGCATAGTGCATCGCTTCGCGAAGGTCGCTCTTTGCGGAGTGCCCATTCCATCCGTTCTGCCGGGCTCCGACTTCGATCAGTTGCAGCAGGCCGATGCCACCGCGGAACCGCTTGTCCACGGCCGAGAGCGTGCGATCGTCGAAGTCCTTGTCGGTGGTTTTGATTCCAGCCGCGCGACACACGGCGGCCTCGAGCACCGATTCCGTGAGTTCCGGCTGGGACGTGCCGTACACGAGCGGGCCGGGGGTGCGCACCGTCTGGAGCAGCGTCAATTGGAATTGCTGCGCGGTGGTCTTTTTGTCCGCCACGGCGGCGGACGCGAGTTTCTTGATGTTGTCCACAAGCGTGGCGTTCACGATGTTCTCGGACATGGCCTTCGTGGCCATCTCCTGGATCGTGCGTTGGCGGGCGCCCTCGGCCTCGATGGCCGCCACCGTCTCGTCGAAGGACGACGGCTCGCCAGAGGGCGGGGTGGTCGCGCCGGGCTTCGGCGGGTTCTGCTCCGCACGCCACGCGGCCTGCAGGGCCTGCTTCTGGTCGTCGCTCAGGGCGGCCGGGTCGAACCCCTTCTCCGTGAGCCAGGCGTTGAAATCTTTCACGGTTCGACCTCCGGGAAAACGAAACAGGGGCCGCACGGCGAACGCCGCGCGACCCCCGAAACGGGTCACGAAGGTTTCGGCTTCACTCGGGTAGCTACTCCCGAGTCAGCCCCGCATCATTGGCCGCACGACATTCGCCGCACGGCCCCTGTCGAACACTCACTTCGCCGCGGACAATTCCGCAAGCGTTTTCGCAAGCGGCCGGATCCCGTCGATCAGCCGCAGTTGTTTCGCTTCGGACGCGAGGAACACGCCTCCGGTTCGCACCGCGTCCAGTTCCTTCGCCGAGAGACCGCGCCCGCTCTTCACGGCGGCGTCGAATCCCTCTTGAAGTCCGTCGATGATCTTCTGGAAGTAGGCGGCTTGCTCCTCGCTCACCGCCGAACCCATCGAGCCGGCACCCTTGAGCGGCCCGGTCTTGAAGAGCATCGGCTTGATGCCCTCTTTCTCGAAGGCACCGCTCGCGTCGTAGATCATCATCATCGTGCCGATGCTGCCCACGAGCGCATCGGCGGTGTTCGCATAAATGAGATTCGCCTGGCTCGCGACGTAGTAGGCGGCCGACGCCCCCAGGTCGTCGATGTGCGCCCACACCGGCTTCTTGCGGCTCGCCATCTTCACTTCCGCCGCCAGGTCCGCGGTGCCAGCCGAGGTTCCGCCCGGCGAGTCGATCGCAAGCAAGATGCCCGAGACGGACTCGTCCGCGGCGACAGCCCGAATCTCGCGACGAAGCTGCACGGTGGACGTGCCGCCGAAGGACGATTCGCCCTTCATAAGCGTGCCGGCCATCTTGATCACTGCGACCTGCTGGCCACCGGCGGCCGCGATCATCTCCGTATACCGCATGGCCCCACGACTCGCGACCGGGCCGGCCTGCCGAATTGCCGCCACGTGAGCGGTGAAGTCGGCGACACGGACGCCGCGAAGCAACGTCTCGAACCGAGTCGGCTCGAAGCACCACGCACCGAGGTAATCGGTGATCCGCGGGAAAGCCGGCAGGAGGAGATCAGGCTGCATTGGCCGCCTCCTCGCTCACAGGATCCGCCGCCGGGTCGCTCGCGGGAGCCGCCGCCGGAGCGGCCGCCTTCGTCGCGTACGGATCGGGCAAGCCCAATTCGAGGCACTTCTTCCGCTCCCGAGCTTGCTGTTCGATCACCTCTTCCCAGTCGTCGCCCGTCTCGCCACACTCGCGCTCCATCGTTGTGAGGCCGGATTCCTTCCGAACCTTCGCCGCGTTCGCGTCCTTGAGCGGGTCGATGCTCGCGAATCCGTCCCAGCGCCACGTCCACCGCCAGAGGTTCGTCGGCGGCAGATCGGCGGGGAGATACCCGGGGATCAACGCCGCCTCTTCGAGCCACAGCCGGAACAGGCGGTCGAGGATGATGCGGCGGATGCGGTCGCGGCGGATCTTGATCGACCGGTGGTAGCCTTGCTGGTCAAGCCGGCCGGACGAATAGTTGTACTCGGCCGAGCTGCCCGTCGAGACATTGCGAGGCGCGCCGATGGCCCGCCCGCACTCCGTGAGCACCTCACCCTTGAACTCGCGGTAGCTCGGTCCCGGTTGCGCGGGCGTGATCGTCTTCACGTCCTGACCGGCGTAGAGCGTCAGCAGTTGGGCGCGGGCGAAGTTCACCGTGTCCATCGCCTCGACGCTCGGCGACTCCGCGCCGTCCGTCGGCCCCATCGTGTTTTCGTTCGTCAGCACCGCCGCGATCAGGGCCTGCACCTCGGCGGCCGATAGGGTCGCGTCGGTGAATCTCCGCATCTTCGAGCCGAGTGGGAGGGCCGGCGTTGTGCCGGGGATGCCATGGGCCGCCGCCGGCCGCCGTCGCTTAAAGAAGTGGAACACGCGACCCGCGTCGATTCGCTCCGCGGTGTAGTCCATGTTCCACATGGATTCACCGGGATGCGACTGCAGGAAGTAGTAGCCGATCGGATTCCCGTAGGAGTCGAACTCGATACCGTCCTGCTGCAACGGATCGCCCCAGCGGGCGTCCGGATTCGCACACTGGTCGGATTCGTACAGCTTCACGTCGAGCATCGGCGCGGTGCCGTCCGGCGAGATCGCCGGATTCGCGAACGCAACGAGGAACACCTCCCCGTCCGTGGTTTCCGTCTCGTCCGCGAGCGTGAGGATGTCCGTGAGCCCGATGGCATCGCAGTGGTCCGCCCACTTCAACTCAATTTCGCGAGCCGGGTTCGGCTTCCTCTGCGGATCGGCGTTCAGCGTGGTGTTGAAGTCGGGATCGGTCCACGACTCCGGCAGCGTGAGTTGCAGTCGCGGGCCGGTGCCGATCGTCTCGGCGGCGCGGCCCTCGATCAGCCCGCCGAGGTAGCAGTTGTTGTCTCGCTCGTACCGCGATCGGTATCGGAGCTTCGCGCGAACATCGGGGGAGAGCGAAGCGTTCGGTCCGTTGCCATCCGCGCCGAGCCAGTGCCCGGCGTTGTCCGCGGTCGTCTTCGCGGCGTCGAAGCTGGATCGCGGGCCGCGGTCCGGGGTGCTCTTCCGCGCGGGCGAGCGCGGGGCCGCGGCCGGCTTCGAGCCGCCGAAGATGGCCTCACGGATTCGCCCGAACATGCTCACTCTTGCGGCCCTGGAGGAATCGCCTTCGCCTTGCCCACGCTGCCCCACGACCCGCCACCGGAAACGTTCGCGGCCTTGAACTTGGCCGCCTCGATTTGGTCCGGGATCGGCACCGCGGCCGCGCTTCGCCCATCCTGCGAAGTGCTCGCAGGTCCTTGGGCAGCTTCGGCGATGGTGTCGGCGTCGAGGTCGGGCACGGGCGGAATCTCAACTGGATGCTTCTACTCTTTCGAGCAGGCCGAGAATCGCCAGACGGGAAGCGAGCGGATACGGGAGTGGTTCACACGGGCGAACGACTTGGATTACACAATGGTCTTTTCTCGCTGTTTGCGGGCGTACACCTCGCTGAGCTTGATCTTCGGTCGTGGTGCATCCGGCACTGAAGTCGCGCCGCCCGGCGACCAGGCGAGCCCCTGCACGCTGGCGGCCACGCAGCACCCGACCAGCACGTCGAGCAAGTGGTTGTCCGTCTGGCCCGGCAGCATGAGCCACTTGTCGAACGTCGCTCCGCGGAGTGTCACCGGCTCCGCGTATTCCGCCGCAAGGTGGGCGGCCAACTGCTCGTGCTCGCTGGAGTCCTTGCCGTAGAGCGTGAATGCGCCCGCGCCGCCCATCCCGCACACCATCCGCTCATGCAGGAACGTCTTCCAGGCGTCCGGGTCGAACTGCACCATCCGGCCACTGCCCGTCTCGCTCATGGTGAGCCGCCAGTGATAGCCGCTTCGCTCGCCCGGCTTCGGCTTCCACTCGCTCACGCCGCGGGCCGTGGCTGTTCGCCCGATGCCTTTCGACGGGTAGAGGATCGCGGAGTACGCCGACTGCCGGCAGAACTTGTAGACCGTGGACGACTGCCAGCCAGCATCGACGAGGATTCGCTCCGCGCGCATCGCTTCGCCAGTGCCCTCGCGGTGGTGCTCTCGGCCGGCGATGGCTGCGACGAGTTCCGTCAGGCCCGCGTATACCCGCTCGGATTCCGAGACGCCGGAAAACTTCGCGGAAAGGCTGCTGCGTGTCACGTCGGTCGCGGCGAACACCCGCCGATTCTGACGCGGAAACTCGCCGTAGTCGATGAGGCTGCCGCCGAATCTGGCGTCCCATGCCACCACGCCGTACCACAGCAACTCACCGCCGACGTCGATGAACGCCGTGATGCGAGACGACTCGCGTGGCACCGCGAAGCGGTCAAGGCCGGACAGCCGCTTGACCACGCCCTCGGCTTCGATCCGCTTCGCGCCCGCAACGCGGTCGTCGTCCTGCGGCTCGTTCTGGTACTCGGCCAGGAACTCGCGTCGGTTGTCGATGAACAGGTTCATCGCAGCTTGGATGCCGCTCACTTCGGCCTCGGGGTCGAAGCGGTCGGGCCACGCCACCACGGCGCCGGCGTCCATCTCCTTGCGATGCACGCGGTAGTAGGCGTTGTGTCCATCGCCCACCTTGTCCGCGTTGTACCACTCCTTCCGCAAGTCCGCGTACTCTTCCCATCGATCCATGTTCGAAGGGAACGAGTAGATCATCTTCATCCGCTCGCCCTGGAACTGCGGGTTTCGGTCGCGGTCGAGGATGCGGTCGGACAAGTCGCGGCTCGCGATCACTGTGCAGGGCACTACCATCGCAATCGTCTTGCCGGGACCAGCGAGGCCTTTCACCGCGCCCCGGAGCTTCTTCTCCCGCTTCGTGATCTCGGGCAGGCTCACGGCGGAGTCGTCCGTCTGCGGGTCGTCGGCGATCGCGAAGTCCGGGCGGATCGTCTTCCCGTCCGCCGTCGCCGCCTTCATGCCGCGGACGCGGCCCGTAATGCCCGTCACACGGATCACCGCGCCGCTGCACTTGCTCCCGGCCACCGTCGGGAAGTTGGCCTCCTTCGCCGTCCACGCGACGCGCGTTCGCTCGCCGTTGAGCGTCTGCCCGGCGGCCCTGTTGTTGATGCCCTCCATGCGCCGAATCGGGTGGCACGCCTCGGGGAAGTCGTCGCCGAGTTCGTCCATCGCTTCGACGGCGATCTTGATCGAGTCGAGCATTTCGCAGGCTGCGTCGTCCGTGGCCCCGATGAGCACGACGAACCGCCGGTGCCCGTAGAGGATGGCCCAGAGTGCTGCCGCTTCCGCGAGACTCGTCTTTCCGCTGCCGCGCGGCATGGCGAGCGCGAACAGACCGCCGCGGAGGATGGCTGCCTCGAGCTTTGCGATTACCTTGAGGTGATCTGTGGACCAGCCCATCCAGAATCGCGAGTGCAGGTACGTCTCGCAGAACAGCCGCAGCGATTTGCAGCACTTGGCCTTCCGTTTCGGCTTCGCGACCTTCGGGAGCGGTCCAATCTCGCGCGTCTCGCTGGACTGCTCGCGGCGACGCGCCGCCTCGCGTTCACGGTGGGCTTGGCCCGCGGGCTTCGCTTTCGCCTTCTTCGGCGCGTCGGGCTTCCTGCGTTTGGCGGACATCAGCGAGCCTCGCGTTCACGAATCATCGCAGGTTCAATTACCGCAGTCTTGAAGCGGCGGTGGCAGGCCGTATTGCTTAGCGATCTCTCCTTCTCGCTTGCGCTGTTCGATCACCTCGTTCCAGTCGAGACCGAAGCCCGCGCACTCCTCCGGTGTCATCTGGCGAACCTCGAATCCGTCAGGAAGCACAACCAGTTTCCCGCGCGTGTCAATGGTATCAATCCAGTCGAGCCACTGTTTTTCAACAGGGCCACCATCCAACCGGATAAACTCAATCGGCGGTCCGCCGCCGACAGAATCGCCGACGATCTCCCGAATAGAGCCCTTGAAATAAGGGTTGTTATCGGCCTCGTAGCGAGATCGCCTTCTCATCGTTTCCGAATCAAGCGGTTCGCCGTCCGGGTTCATCAGCACGACATCGGGTTCAGCGGGCATCGGTTGCTCCTTGACGGTTCGGGGTCCATTCGTCACACTGGACGCCAAGCCACGTTGCACGACGCTCAGGCAAGACGCCCCCGCGAAGAGGGGCTGTCAGGCGGGACGGGTCGCCCCACCGGGCGATAGACGAATTCGCGGTGAGACATCCGCACCCCGTGTCCGCATAGCCTGCACTTCTCAGCCCCTCCCGTAAGGGGGTAGGGGGTTCAACCGCCC
>JAXMBB010000041.1:0-38605 GCA_046350135.1 Gemmataceae bacterium | reverse complement strand
CCGGACGACTTGCCCTTGTGCAGGTCCGTGATCACGCCGGAGAAGCCGGAGGAGTAGAAGGTGGTGCGAATCTTTCCGTCGTCCCGCTGGATCTCCGCGACGATGCGGAGGCCGGGCCGGACGAAGATCACTTCGATGTCGCTGTCCGTTTCGTGGAACGAATCCATCACGCCGCTGGCGCCGAAGTCCTTGCGGATCGCCTCCACCACGGCGAGCCTGTCCACCGGTTTGTCGTCCGCGGGCTTCACAAGCGCGGCGGGGAACTCGCCTTCGACGACGCGCTCGTGCGGCTCGTTCAGTCCGAACCAACCCTCGTGGTTCAGCATGAATCCGGTGACGGCGAAGAACAGGATGAGCGCGAGGCCGAACAGCGTGAGGTACACGTGAACGAACCGCGCCACTTTCAGCACGCGGCGATACGCAGGCGACATGTCTCGGCCCCGGGGCTACTTCTTTTTCTTGGCGTACTCCACGGCCGTGGCCGCGGTCTCTTCATTCTTCTCGAGAGTCGCCTTCGCATCCTTGGCCTTGCACTCGATCTTGCCGGTCTGCACCACGTGCTTCCCGTGTTCGCGGTGAACCTCGACCTTCACCGTGTACGTGCCTTGCGGCATCGCATCGCCCTTGTCGTTCTTGCCGTCCCACGTCAGGTCGTACTTGCCGGGGCCGCGGGTCGCACGGGTCACGGCCTTCACCAAGGCGTTGTCGCCCTTGGCGATCTTCCACCAGTCGAAGAGGTCCTTGAGATACTTCGGAGCCTGCCCCCACACGCTGAGCGTGCGAACCGGCTTCCCGTCCGCATCCTCGACCCACACGGCCACGTACGGCCGTCGGTACTTCTTGGTGTTCTCGATCGTCGGCAGTTCGAGCTTCAGGTTGACTTGGTAATCCGCGGGCCAGGCCTCGCCTTTCGGAGCTTCTTTCTTGTCTTGCAGGGCGACCGTGCGTTCCACCTCGAGCAGCTTCAATCCGGGGCTCGCGAAGCGTTCGCCGGATGCCGCGATTATCAGGCACTCGGCTCCGGCTTGGGTCGCGACCAACTTCAAGCCCTCTTCGGGTGCGAGGACGCAGAGCGTGGTCGCGAGCGCGTTGGCCGTCGCGTTGTCCGCGGCGATCACGGTGGCGGACGCGACGCCGTCCGCGGGGCGGCCTGTTCGAGGATCGAAGATGTGCGAGTACCGCTTGCCGTCGATGACCTGGAACCGCTGGTATCCCCCGCTCGTGGCGATCGCTCCGTTCGCCAGCTTCACGGCGGCGAGGGGCGGTGAATTGTCTTCGGTCTGGAACGGGTCTTGGATTCCGATCGCGACCGGTGAGCCGCCTTCCACCCGGATGTCGCCGCCGAGATTCACCAAGATGCTGAGAACACCGGGAGATTTCCGCCCGGCTTCGGCCGCACGTTGAAGGATGTAACCCTTGGCGATTGCGTTCAGGTTCAACGGCTGCGGCGTGAGTCGCTGTACGGTCCGCCGCTCGGCGTCGATTCGCCACGCTGGCTTGTTCAAGTCTCGCACCACGGCTTGTACCGCAACGTCGTCCGGCAGTCGGTTCGCTTTTTCGGCCTGCTTCCAAAGGGAAACGAGGTTCCCGAGCTGCCCGTTGAACGCGCCGCCGGATCGTTCCTGCCATTGCTCGTATGAGCCGAGCACCATCAGGAGTTCGGACGAAGCCGGAACGGGCTCCGACGTTCGGTTCAACTTCGAGAGTTCGCTGGTCGGGTCGTACAGGCTGAACACGAGCCGCAACCGCTCGATCTCGGCGAGCACCGCGTCCTCTGCCGCGAATGCGTCCGTCTCGCGGTCGGCGGTGATGGTGAGATCCAAGGACGTGCCGAGAATGTGATCGTGATGCGCAACGTGCTCGACGGGGCCGCCGAGTCGGGCCGCGGACTGCGGAGAAGCAAATCCAGCGATGAGCAGAACCAACAATCCGAACCCGCTGCCAAGCTTCATCGCGTGCTCCGTGTTCGCTGCCTGGTTTCTCCGTAGTTATTAAACGCGGAACCCGGCGGGGCTTCGACCGCACAGCGGCATTTCCCATGATTTCCTCATTCGAGCGGAGCCGTCTATGAATCTGAGATTCCAAACGATTATGGGTTCAGCCGTGCTGCTGGTTTTCGCCCTCGGCTGTGGTGGTTCCGATCCGAAGACAACAACGCCGCCCGGACCGGTTCCCGCCATGGGCGGCGGGCCGCCGACGGGGAACAAGGTCTTCGATGCGAACTGCCTCAACTGCCACGCGACTCAGCCCGGCGGCAAGCTCGGCATGGGGCCGAATCTCGCGAAGGTCGGAGCCACCCGCACCCCGGAGTGGCTCGCGGACCACGTGAAGGATCCGAAGTCACACACACCCGGATCCAAGATGCCCGAGTTCGGCAGCAAGCTGAAGCCCGAGGAACTCAAGTCTGTGACGGACTTCATGACCGGTTTGAAATGAGGATGCGATGCGGATTCTGCTCACGAACGACGACGGCATCTATGCACCGGGCCTGCGGGCGTTGCGGCATGAGTTACAGAAACTCGGCAGGGTCACGGTCGTGGCCCCGGCCACGGAGCAGAGCGCGGCCGGGCATTCGGTCACGCTGCTGAATCCGCTGCTGGTGAGCGAGGTGTTCGAGGACGACGGCAAGACGCCGATCGGGTGGGCGGTGGAGGGCCGCCCCGCGGACTGTGTAAAGCTCGCACTCTTGGAACTGTTGCCGGAGCCACCGGATCTGATCGTTTCGGGTTTGAACGCCGGCTCGAACGCGGGCATCAACGTCCTGTACTCCGGGACTGTGGCCGCCGCGGTGGAAGGCGCGTTCTTCCGCAAGACCGCCATCGCGTGTTCCCTCGAATACGACCGAAAGATTCACGACTGGCCGACCGGTGCCCGCCACGCCCGCAGCGTTGTGGAACAGATCTTGGCCCGCACCCCGCCCGCGGGAAGCTTGTTCAACGTGAATATCCCCGTGCTGGAACGCGGCCCCGTGAAAGGGGTTCGGGTGCGGCCGCAGAACGTGACGCCCTATCAGGAGCAATACCACCGGCGAGTGAACCCCCGCGGGCGGACGTACTTCTGGACCAGCCCGGAGTTCACATGCCCGGAACCCCATCCGGACACGGATGTTACGGCATTGGACGAGAGCTACATCACCGTGACGCCTCTGAAGTTCGATCTGACGGACCACGTCCGAATGCAGGAGATGCAAACGTGGAGCTGGTCGGAGCCGGGATGAGGGGGCATGGAACCGGTTATACCGCCCATGTTCACTCTTTTGGCCGGGCGTTAAACTTCTTTAGCTTTTCTGGACGGTTTCCGACCGGCGCGCGAATTCTGGTTGACACATCCGGCGCGTCGGGTAACCTGAAACTGACCCGTCCATCCCCCCGGACCGTTGAAAAACGCTCGGCGAAAGCCGGGAGCTTGGCCCCCAGCCACCCCCCCAAACCGGCTGAGAGGCGCAGCGACAACATGACGAACACCGATGCCATGCCGCAAACAGCGGCGATGCCGGAGATTTCACCTGAAGAACGCGATGCCGCATCGGGCACCCTCGGGTTCCCGAATGATCGGCGGAAACGAAACATTCCGGTCGCGAAGGATCGACGCGCGAGCAATGCCGCGGAGAAACGCCGCACCAGCGAGCGCCGCCGGCTCATCGACCCGACCACGTGCGAACGCGACTACAACGACGATGAAACCGAGTTCATGAAGGCCATGGACCGGTACAAACGCGAGAACCGCCGGCCGTTCCCCACGTGGAGCGAGGTGCTGGAAGTGATGCGCTCGCTCGGGTACCGTCGCGTCGCCGAACCGACTGCTCTTCCCGGCAAGGGCTCCGGCGTGGTACCCATGTCCGCGGCTCAATAACGAGCCGAAGCGCTAGAAACGTTGACGGCAAGGATGCCCATGCACGTGTTCATCAGCGCCGGGGAACCGTCCGGCGATCTCCACGGCGCGAACTTGGTCCGTGCTCTTCGCGCCAAACATCCCGGCATTCGCATCACCGGCTTCGGCGGTCCCAAAATGCGGGACGCCGGGGCCGACTTGCTTTACGACCTCACTTCGCTCGCCGTAATGTTCATCGGCGCGGTGGTCGGCAAGATCCGCACATTCATTGGATTGGCGAAGCAAGCGGAAGATCACTTCAAGAATGAACGGCCGGACGCGGTGGTGTTGATCGACTTCCCCGGCTTCAACTTCCAATTGGCGAAGCGGGCGCACGCGGCCGGCATCCCGGTGTACTTCTTCGTGCCGCCGCAACTGTGGGCGTGGGCCGGCTGGCGCGTGAAGAAGGTCCGCAAGTGGTTCACCGGCGTGCTCAGCGCGCTTCCGTTTGAAGACAAATGGTACCGCGAGCGCGGCGTCAACTCGCACTTCGTCGGCCACCCGTACTACGACGAACTCGCCAATCAGAAACTCGACGATGCGTTCATCGGCGAACAGCGGGGGAAGGGCGGGCCGATCCTCGGAATCCTGCCCGGCTCGCGGAATCAGGAAGTGGCCCGGAACTTCCCGGACATGCTGAAGGCGATGCGGAGCATCCACGCCGCGCGGCCGGATGTCCGCTTCTTGGTGGCTTCGTTCAACGAGGGCCAGCGCGACGCCGCGGTTGCGATGGCCAAGGACTCCGGCTTGCCGATCGAGTTCCACCTCGGCCGCACGCCGGAGATCATCGAACTGTCCGAGTGCTGCCTGTCCGTGTCCGGCTCGGTGAGCTTGGAGCTGATGTACCGGTTGAAGCCGGCCGTGATCCTGTACCGCCTCAGCACGTTCATCGCGGCCGTGCGGCCGTTGCTGCTCAACGCGAAGTTCATCACGCTGGTGAACCTGCTGGCGGATCGCTTGATCTATCCGGAGTTCGCCTCCCGCCACGACCGCTCGGCCGAGGCGGTGCCGCATTTGCTGAACTGGCTGAACGATCCCGCCGCCCGTGCCGCCTGTGTGGAACAGCTTCGCGCCGTGCGGGACGAAGTGGGCCGCCCCGGAGCCTGCGATCGCGCCGCGGAATTCCTCTTGACGTCGTTGACACCCACGAAGACGAAGGCCGCGTGATTAGGAGAACAGTGCTTGGATCGGGCTGCCCGTGCTGGCGACGAACGGGCGGCCTTGCTGGTCCGTGATCTCTTTGCGCGGGTCGATGCCCAGCAGGTGAAGGATCGTGGCCGCCACGTCCGCAGGGGAAACGGGGTTCACGGACGGATACGCCGCGCCGCGGTCGGATGCGCCGTAGGCTTGGCCGCCGCGCACGCCGCCGCCCGCCATCAGGATCGAATAACAGAACGACCAGTGGTCGCGGCCCGCGTCCTTGTTCACGCGCGGCGTGCGGCCCATGTCGCTCATCCACACCACGAGCGTGTCGTCCAAGCGGCCGCGCATCGCGAGGTCTTCCAGCAGGGAGGACACGCCGCGATCCGTGGGCGGCAGCAGCGTGTTCTTCAAGTCCTTGAAGTTGTTGCCGTGCGTGTCCCAGTCGCGGTTGCCGAACGAATACAGCGTGACGAGCGGCACCCCGGCTTCGACGAGGCGGCGGGCCAGCAGGCAATTTCGTCCGAAGGCGAAGCGGCCGTATGCGTCGCGGGTGCGCTGCGGTTCCTTGGACAAATCAAACGCCTCACGCGTGGCCGGCGAGGCGAGCAAGTCGAAGGCACGGCGCGTGGCGTTGTTCAGGTCCTTGGCTTCGCTCGCGGCTTGAAGCGCGGGGGCGGCGCGGTTCATGTCGTCCAGCAGTTGCCGACGCCCGCCGGAGCGGAACTCGCCCATCACGTCCGCCACGCCACGAAGATCGAGTGTGCCGTCCAACGGCCGGTTGAACGGAACTTGGAACGGCTCGTGCGTCTTGCCGAGGCAACCCGCGTTCTGCCCGAGGCTGTCGAAGTTCCCGAAGTGCCGAAGCTCGCCGAGCGTGACATACGGGAACACCGGCCGGCTCGGCGGTCGTAACTTGCTTACCACCGACCCGATGGACGGAAGGTCCTGCGGCGTCGCCGGCGGCTCGATGCCCAGGATCGCGTTCTTCGGATGGTGATGCCCCGTGAGCGTGTAGTACGCGCCGATGGCGTGATCGTTGTCCCGGTGCGTGATGGAGCGGATCACAGAGAAGTGCTTGGCGGATTTCGCAAGGAGCGGCAGGTGCTCCGCGATCGCGATTCCGGGCACCGAAGTCGCGATCGGCTTGAACTCGCCCCGAATCTCGGACGGTGCGTCCGGCTTCGGGTCGAGCGTCTCGATGTGCGACGGGCCGCCATAGTTGAAGATGATGATGCACGACTTCGCGCTACCCACTGGAGCGGTTTCGCGGGCGTGAAGCAGGCGCGGCCACGCAAGCCCGGTGAACCCGAGCCCGCCGATGCGGAGCGTCTCGCGGCGTGTGAGGGATTCACTGCGGATGGAGAGCACGGAAGCGTCCTCGGGGCAGAACAATACTGTACCCCGGCCGCGAGCCGATTGCACGCTCATCCGCAATAAAGCGGATCGTACTTCCCCTTCAAGTAGTCCAAGAACGGTTGCGGGCTCAGGTCGCGGCCGGTGGCCCGCTTACAGAGTTCATTCGCGCGATACCGTTGGCCGTGCTTGTGTACCTTCTCTGTCAGCCAACCCTTCAATCGGCCGAATTCGCCGCGTCGGAAGTCGTCGTCGAGGCCGGCCAAGTCGCGGCGGGCGGCGTCCATCAGCTGCGCCGCGTAAAGGTTGCCCAGCGTGTAGGTCGGGAAGTAGCCGATGCCGCCGAAGCTCCAGTGGATGTCCTGGAGGCAACCCTGCGTGTCGCTCGGCACATCGAGCCCGAGGAAGGCCTTCATCCGTTCGTTCCACGCCGCGGGCAAGTCTTTCACGGGGAGATCGCCCGTGAGCAAGGCCAGTTCCAACTCGAACCGCAGCGCGATGTGCAGGTTGTACGTCGCTTCGTCCGCCTCCACCCGGATCAGCGACGGCTTCACGTCGTTGGCCGCGAAATACCATTCGTCCAAGCTGACGTCGGCGAGTGCGGTCGGAAATGTCTGGCGGAGCCGCGGAAAGAAGTGCTCCCAGAACGGGCGGCCGCGGCCGACTTGGTTCTCCCACAGCCGCGATTGCGACTCGTGGATGCCGAACGAGCACGCGGCGCCGAGTGGCGTGCCGAAGTGTTCCGCGGGCAGGTTCTGTTCGTAGAGCGCGTGGCCGGTTTCGTGCAGCACGCCGAAGAACGCTTCGTTGAAGAATCGCGGGTTGTAGCGGGTCGTGATGCGGCAATCGCCGGGGCCGAAGCCCGAGCAGAACGGGTGCGACGTCACATCCAAGCGGCCGGAATGGAAGTCGAAGCCGAACGCGACCGCGGCTGCCTCGGCGAACACCTTTTGCCGATCGATCGGGAACTCGCGTTGCAGCACGCCGGGGTTCGGCTTCTTCGGCGATTTCGCGATGGACTGGATCAGCGGCACCAATTCCTTCGTGAGCCCCGCGAACAGCGTCTTCAACTCGGCGACCGTGGTGCCCGGCTCGTACTCCTCGATCAACGCGTCGTAGGGGTGGCTCTTGAAGCCGACGGCATCCGCTTCCTGACGTTTGAGGGCGACCACCTTTTCCAGATGCGGCTGGAACGTGGCGAACGCGTTCTTCGTCTTCGCCTCCTGCCACGCCTGCTGGGCTTGAGTGGTGACGCGAGCCAACTCCTCCACCAAACTCGGAGGCAACTTCGTGGCGCGGTCGTAACCTCGCCGCAATTCGCGGAGGTTCGCCTTCGCGCCGTCGTCCAAGCCCGCGTCCGCTTCCGCGCCGGCGAGCAGTTCGCCGATCTTCGGATCGGTGAACTTCTGGTGCGAAAGAGACGCGAGGAACGCCATCTGTTCGCCGCGGAGGTTCGCGCCGCCGGGCGGCATGTACGTCTGTTGGTCCCAGCCGAGCACGGCGGCGCAGGAGTTCAAAACGCCGAGTTCCTTGCTTCGGCGGATCAATTCGTCGTAGGGTTTCATGTCGGTTCCTATTTCGGGCGCGGCTTGTAGCCGCGGAGGTAAGTTTCGATGTGCTCGTGCATGTCTTCGGGGGCGAACCCGCGAAGCTGCATCTCCTCGATCGCGCGATCCGCGCTCCAGCCCTGGTTCTCGATCCGGAACAGGGCGCACATGGTTCCGGTGCGATGGATGCCGGCGAAGCAATGGATCAGCACCGGGTGGTTGGCCGGGTCCGCCATCAGGTCCAGGAACCGCTTCACGTTTTCGTCCGCGGGGATCTCGCCCTTCTCGTTTTCGCCCCACACCTTGGGCAGAAGTCGGACGTGCTTCACATTTCGGCCCGCGCACACCGTCTCTTCCCATGCGTCGGGATAAGGCCGGGATTGGTCCCGCGTGGTTCGCATGGTCACCACCGTGCGGATGCTGCACTCGTCCAGCACCCGCTGAAAGGTGTCCGGCGTGAGTTGCCCGCTGCGGTAGAGCACGCCGTCCTGCACCACATGGAAGTTGCGAATCGTGGTCTGGCGGTGGGAGGAATACAGCAGCGGCGGAGCGACGACCAAGGCGAGGGTTGCCGCGGCAAGGAAGCTTCGTTTCATCCGGCAGACGTTACTCCATCCGCGGCATCGGGGTAAAGGCCAGTGAGCGCGTTCAAGAACGCGTGCACTTCGGCCGGATCGTGTACGAAGTATGCGGCGGCGGTGTGCCGCGCGTCCCCGATGCGGATCGTGATTTGCCCCGCCAGCCGAACGAACACGTCCTCGTCCGTTTCATCGTCGCCGAAGTACACGGAAACGTTTTCCGCCGCGTGCGGATCCGTCATGTAGGCGACCGCGTGGCCCTTGTTCCACTCCACCGCGGGCCGCACCTCGGCCACGGCCTTGCCGTGCCGCAGCACGAATGAATCGGTTCGCACGACTGACTCCACCACGCGGATCAACGACGGAACGGATCCCGCTTCGACCTGCCGGTGATGGACGCTGGCGGTGAGCCCCTTGTGCTGCACCCACGCGCCGGGGAACGGGGCCACGGCCTGACGCAGTTCGTCCACGATCCGATCCAGCGGTTCGCGCCGCGCTTCCGCCTCGGGGTGCCGGAACGATCGGCCGTTCCACTCGATCTCCAAGCCGTGATTCCCGGAGTATCCGAGCCCGGGCACGCCGATGCGGGGGATCAGATCCGCGAGATCGCGGCCGCTCACGATGCCGACCGCCGTGCCCGGGGCCTCGTTCAACCGCGTGAGCGTCGCTTTCATCGCATCCGATGCCTTGCACGACCACGGGTCGTCCGCGATCGGCACGAGCGTGCCGTCGAAGTCGAGGAAAATGAAGCGTCGCTGCGCCGCCCGGAGGCGGTCGAGTACGGAGTCCCGGTGGTCCGCCAACGCGGTCGCCATCACACGTTCTCCGGGAAGTCGAACTTCAGCAGTTCGGAAAGGACTTTCCCGCCCCATCGATAGACATTGTGGCGTTCGACGTGCTCGCGCATCCGCTTCATCCGACGCGTGCGTTCCTCCGGAGCCATCGCCAGTGCGGTGTGCATTGCCTCGGCCACCTCGTGAACAGCGAACGGGTTCACTTGCAAGGCATCCGTCAATTCCCGCGCGCTGCCGGTGAATTGGCTTAGCACGAGCACGCCGTCCTCGTCCGCCCGACTGGCGATGAACTCCTTGGCCACCAGGTTCATGCCGTCGTGCAGTGAACTCACGACGCAAAACCGCGCGAGCCGATGTACCGCCATCATGTCCGTGGAGCCGTGGTGCTCCTTGAGGAAGAGCACCGGTTGCCAGCCGCGGTCGCGCCACTTGAAGTTGATTTGCTCCACGAGGTTCTCGACTTCGTCCTCGATCTTCTGGTACTCGGGAATGTGCGATCGGGACGGAGCCGCAAGCTGGAGGAACACGAACCGTCGGCGGTACTCCGGGTGATGCTCGAGGAGATAGTCGACGGCGCGGAGTCGCTGCGGAATGCCTTTGCTGTAATCGAGGCGCTCGATGCCGACGCCGACCAGTTCGGCCGTGCGACCGAGTCGCTTCCGCCACCGCAGCATCGCCTGGTCCACGTCCACGGACTGGGCCAGCGCCGCGTGATCCGCGTAATCGATGCTGATCGGGAATTCGCGGATCGAAGTCGTCTGCCCGCCGCGGGTGATTTGGAAGCGATCCGTGTCCACGCGAGCTTCGATGTTCCGGTCCGCGGTGTCCAGGAAGTTCTGGCAGTGATAGCGGATGTGGAAGCCGAGAAGATCGTTCCCGAGCAGGCCGTCGAGCAGTTCCTCGCCCCACGGGAAGACGCGGAACACCTCGCGATTCGGCCACGGAATGTGCCAGAACTGCGCCACGATCAGCTTCGCGTTCGCCTTCTTCAGCATCCGCGGCAGCAGGCAGAAGTGGTAGTCCTGGATGAAGACGAACGTCGGCTTGTCGCCCGCTTCCTGAATCACGGCGTCCGCGTAGAGTTGGTTCACCTCGCGGTAGGTTTCCCAGTCGGCGGGGCGGAACACCGGCGGCGTGAACGTGATGTGGCACAGCGGCCACAGCCCTTCGTTCGCGAGCCCGTAGTAGAAGCCCTGCTCCTGCTCCTTGGTGAGCCACACGCGGCGCAGCGTGTACGTCGGGTTCTCCGGCGGCACGCGAATCTTGTCGAACTCATCCACGACCTCGCGGTCGGCGTCGCCGCTGCCGTGGGCGATCCATGTGCCGCCGCTCGCATCCATGATCGGATCGATCGCGGTGGCCATGCCGCTTGCGGGCTTCATCACGGCGATCTGATCGCCAACGTACTTGTGGATGAACGGCTCGCGGTTCGCCACGAGGATGAACTGGTAGCCCGTCAGCCTTGTGGCGATGAGTTCCTGAAGTGCTTGGCGCGTCCAGATGGCACATCCTCCGGATGGTTCTGGGCGTATCTCTGCATTATACTCATCGACATTCCGCACTTCACGGAGAACGCCCGATGTTCGCCCGCACGGCCGCCCTCTTCGCACTTGCAACCCTTACAAACGTTCAAGCGGCGGATTGGAGGCAGTTCCGCGGGCCGGACGGTCTCGGTGCCGCAGACAAACCGGTGGCAACCAAGTGGAGCGCCACCGAGAACATCGCTTGGAAGACGCCGCTGCCGCCGGGCGCGTCCTGCCCCGTGTTCCACGGAAACACGATCTTCATCACCAGCTACTCGGGCTACAACGTGCCCGGTGAAGGGAAGGGCAGTCAGGAGAACCTCAAGCGGCATCTTCACGCTTTGGAGAAGGGCACCGGCAAGCTGCTCTGGACGAAGGACTTCGCCGCCAAACTGCCCGAACAGGACCGCATCCGCGACGACCACGGCTACGCCTCCAGCACCCTCGCAGTCGATGACGACGCTCTCTACGCCTTCTTCGGCAAGTCCGGCGTGTTCGCGTTCGACCACTCCGGCAAGACGCTCTGGTCCGCCGAGGTCGGCGACAAACTGAACGGCTGGGGTTCCGCCGCCTCGCCGCTCCTGCACGGCGATCTCGTCATCATCAACGCCAGCGTCGAGAGCGAAGCGATGTACGCGTTCGACAAGAAGACCGGCCGCGAAGTGTGGAAGGCGAAGGGCATCCGCGAATCGTGGAACACGCCCGTGATCGTAAAGAACCCTGACGGCAAGCCCGAACTCGTCGTCGCGGTCTTCGGCAAGGTGCTTGGCTTCAATCCCGCCACCGGCGAGCCGCTCTGGAACGCGACCACGGACATCCCGTGGTACATGGTGCCGAGCATCGTGTCGGACAAGGGCGTGATCTACTGCATCGGCGGCCGCAACGGCGGCGGCTCGATGGCCATCCGCACCGGCGGCACGGGCGACGTCACCAAATCCCACCGACTGTGGATGACAAAGAAGGGCGCGAACGTGCCGTCCCCCGTGTTCTCGAACGGCCATGTGTTCTGGTTCAACGAGAGCACGCTGCTCGCCACCTGCGCCGAAGCCGCCACCGGCAAGATCGTGTACGAGGAACGCGTGCAGCGCGGCCGCGAAGTGTACGCCTCCGCGCTCCTGGCCGGCGGGCACGTCTACTACCTCGATCGCGGCGGCCGCACCAGCGTCGTCGCCGCCAAGCCGACCTTCGACCTCGTGGCCACCAACGACCTCGCCGACCGCAGTACCTTCAACTCCAGCCCCGTCGCCAACGACGGCAAGCTCTACATCCGCTCGGACAAGTTCCTCTACTGCATCGGCAAGTGACGACCGCGCGGGGCGCAACTCTCGAGATCCCCCGCCTTCGGTGAAGGCTGTCTCGGCCGCTTATATCACTCCGTCAGCAGATACACTGCAAAACTCGCCAGCCAGTGTTCGCCGGCGTAGTCGCCGCTGGCGACGTGCTTCAAGGCGCTGGCCGCATGGACCTTGGCCGCGGCGGCGAGCTTCGCGCGAAGCGGGTCGTCCGCCGGAAGGTGCTTCACGATGCCGTTCATGCACCACGCCCGGCTCAGGTTCAGGCCGTCCAAGTGGACGATCTGCAGGTCGCCGCGGTCGGAGACGATCGCTGGCTCGAGCAATGCCTTCGGCGGGTTCGGCAGGAATTTCGCGAGCCACTTTTGAAACTCGGCCGGGGGCAGCACGCGACTCATCAGGTCCGCTTCCATCAGGCATGGCGAAAAGAAGTCCGCACCGCCGGGTTCCCACTTCGCCGGCGCGTCCTCGTCCTTGGCGAAGTAGAATTTCGCCCGCTCCTCGGTGAGTTGCTTCAACTTCGCGTCGCCGGTCTTCACGGCGAAGTCGTGGGCGAAGGCGAGGCCGAAGGCCGTGTTCGGATGCACGCCGGTGCGGATCGGATACGTCTGCTTCGGGAAGTAGGACACGTACTTTGCGGCGAGGAGGTCCGCGAGCGGCTTCAGGTTCGCCTTCCACATCCTGGCGTCGGCGTCGTCCCAATCGTGCAGTTCCTCCGCGAGCTTGAGCAGCCACGCCCAACCGTACGGCCGCTCGAACGACTGGCTTTCCTTCCGCTCGAAATACGCCGCTTCGATCTTGATGTTCGCGGCGGTGAGGTGCTCGTGGAACGCGGCGCGGATCGCCCGGCCTTCCGGCAACTCAGGAAAGCGGCGGAGCAACCGCGCGAGCATCCAGTGCCCGTGAACGGAGGAGTGCCAATCGTAGCAGCCGTAGAACGCGGGGTGCAGTTGCTTCGGGCTTTTCACATCGTCCGGGCCTCCGAGCGCGTGGCCGGGGTGGTTCGGATATTCCTTCTGCAAGCCCTTGAGTGCGAGCTTGGCGAAGGCCGAGGCTTGGGCTTGTGAAAGCGGCATGGGTTCGGATTGAGGGGCGAGCAGCGTGGCGGCGAGCAGGTGCAACATGAATGGAGGCTCCGATACAATTCCGCGATGGACGGACTCTCGGCGGCGATCTTGGCGGGTGGATTGGGCACGCGGTTGCGGTCGGTCACGGGCGAGCGGCCGAAGGTGCTCGCACCGGTCCGCGGGCGACCGTTCCTCTCCCGCTTGCTCGATCAACTCGCGGAATACTCTCTGCCTCACGCCACGCTGCTCACCGGGTACGCGGCGGATGCGGTGCAATCCGAGTTCGGCGAATCGTACCGCGGGATGCGGCTATCCTATTCGCGCGAAGCGGAACCGCTCGGCACCGGCGGTGCGCTGCGGCTTGCACTGCCGCTACTCGATCAACCTTCCATCCTGTTGTTGAACGGCGATTCGTATTGCGATGTGGACATCGCCGCGCTCGTGGCGCGACATCGGGCGACGGGTGCGGCTGCGACGCTGTCCTTGGCGGAAGTGCCGGACGGTTCACGCTACGGCCGAGTGGAACGGGATGCATCGGATCGCATCACGCGTTTCGTCGAGAAGGGCGGCTCGGCGGAGCCGGGTTGGATCAACGCCGGTGCGTACGTTTTGGAGCGGAGTGTGATCGAAGCGATTCCCGCGGGGCGGGCGGTGTCGTTGGAACGCGAGGTGTTGCCGGGACAGGTGGATCGCGGCCGCGTGTTCGGCTTCCCTGCCGGCCGCTTCATCGACATCGGCACGCCGGAATCTTTCGCCGCTGCGGAAGCGTTCTTCGGGTGAATCAGCGTTCGTCCGGCAGCAGCCACTTCATCGTCACATCCGGCGGCGTGTACGCGGTCATGCGATCGAGCAGGTCCGGGATCGAATCCGAGACGAGCAGCACGGCGCGGTGCTTCGGCTTGAGCAATCCTTCACCCACGATGTGATCCAGCCACGCGAGCAGCGGAGTAAAGAAGCCGTTCACGTTGAGCAGGCCCACGGGCTTGCGGTGGATTCCGAGTTGGGCCCACGTCAGGATTTCGAAGAGTTCGTCCGCGGTGCCGAAGCCTCCGGGCAGCGCGAGAAAGGCGTCCGCGCGATCGGCCATGAGCGCCTTCCGCGAATGCATGGAATCCGTGACGATGAGTTCGGTGGCGTCGGTGTAGGCGATTTCTTTCGCGGAGAGGGCGTGGGGAATGACGCCGACCACGTTGCCGCCCGCGGCCGTGACCGCGGTGGCGACTTCACCCATGAGCCCGACGCGACCGCCACCGTACACGAGGTGAAGGTTGCGGCGAACGAGTTCGGTACCGAGTTCGCGGGCAGCGCGTGCATAGGCCGGATTCGCACCCGATGCCGACCCGCAGAAGACACAGACGGAGTTCACGATCGCACCTGGGACGATACGACTTGGCCGTCGCGCATCTTCACGATGCGATCCGCCATGTCCGCGATCTCGGGGCTGTGCGTCACGATCAAGAGCGAGAGATTCCGCGACTTTTGGAAACCCGTGAGAAGCTCCATCACGTGCGTGGCGTTCGCGGAGTCGAGGTTCCCGGTGGGTTCGTCCGCGAGGAGCAGGGCGGGGTCGTTGGCCAAGGCACGCGCGATGGCGACCCGCTGCCGCTCTCCGACGGAGAGTTTCATCGGGCGGTGGTTCGCCCGCTTCAGCATGCCGACCAAATCCAACAGTTCGTCCGCTTTCTTCACGCGGTCTCGGACGGAACGCAGCGGGCCTTCGTACATCGGTACCTGCACGTTTTCCCGCGCGGTGAGCGACGGCAGCAGGAAGAACGATTGGAAGATGAAGCCGATCTGGCGGGCACGGAAGTGGTCGATGTCCAACCGATTGGTGATGCTCTCGCCGCGGAAGTACACTTCGCCCTGATCCGGACGGTCCAATGCTCCAAGCAGGTTGAGCAGCGTGGACTTGCCGCAGCCGGAGGGGCCGGTGATGGCGACGTACTCGCCCGCCTTCACGCCGAGCGATACGCCGTTCAGCGCGTGAACGTCGCCGTCGGGGTAGGTCTTCACCAACCTGTCGGCGAAGAGCAGGTGGTCTTCGGGGCGGCCGTCAGTCATGGCGGATCGCCTCCGTAGGCAGGAGGAACGCGGCCCGGATCGCCGGATACGCGGCACCGATCAGGCCGATCAGCACCGTGAACCCGAACCCCTGCAGGATCACGACCGGGGCGATGCCGCTCTCGATGAAGCCGTTCACCTTCGGGAAGAGCGTGAGCACGTAGGTGAGCACGATCGCGCCGAGGGAGCCGAGCGTGGCCGCGGCCAAGCTCAGGATCACCGCTTCGATCAACACCATCTTCACCACGCGGCTGCGCGGCCAGCCTACCGCCCGCAGGATGCCGATCTCCTGCGTCCGTTCCAGCACGGACATGATCATCGTGTCCAGCATGCTGATCACGCCGATCACGATCGCGATCACGGACACCATCCAGGACATGGCCTTGAGGATCTGCACGTGCGAAGCGTTCTTCACATACTCCTTGGTGGTCTGAGCCGAAAGCCGCACGGGTTTGCCGGTCTTCTCGTCCTTCAACTCGAGGATGCGCTGGCGAACGGCTTCCACGTCCGCGTCCGCATGGTCCGCGCTCTTTTTCACACGAAGGGAGAAGCCGGTGATCGATCCCTTGCGGAGCGGGTTCAGCTCCTGGGACTCGTGCAGCAGCATCACCACCGAGCCGTTCTCGAACACACTGAAGCTCTCGAACACGCCGACGATCTCGAACGGTTCGGTTTGCAGGAAGACGGTGTCGCCGACGCCCTTCTTCAGGTTGTTGGCCACGGTGCTGCCGATCATCACCTTGTGGGTGTCGCCCTCGCGGACGCGGCGGCCCGCACGAATCTCCAAATCGTCGAACCCGAAATTGGTCGCGGGCCACCCGATGCTGATGACGTTCTTGCTGTCCCCGCCCTTGGTCTGCTGGATCTCGACGAGTTGGATCAGCGCGACGTCCACGCCGTGAGGATCGACTCCTTCGATTTTCGCGACGCGTTCCACCAGCTTTTCGTCAAGTTCGCTGGAAAGTTGGTCTGCGACACCGCCCTGCATCACGACGATGTCCACGCCGCGTCGATCGAAGCCTTCCGCGACCGTGGCTTCGACGTTGTGGCTGATGCCGAGCAGCGTGATCATGCTGCCGACCGCGACGGACAAACCGAGCACGGTGAGTGCGGTACGGATCGGCCGCCGCGTGAGATTCTTCAGGATGAACGAGACGAAATACATCAGGCGGTCAGGGCCTTGAGGTGCCGCAATACGGCGTCCGTGAATGCGGGAGTGTTCTCGACGAGTGCGAGATGCTTGGCGTTCGGAATGATCTCCACCGAACACTTCGCCAAGTGTTGTTCTAGCCAACGGCATGTGGCGAGAAAGGGCGAAAACTCGTCGTACAGGGCGACCACGGGTCGCCGCACGGCCGCGATGCGCCCTTCGGTGAGCCCGGCGACCTCGAGGACTTCGTCTCCGCACTTCGTCTCCGCGAGCATGGGCAGTTGGCGCAGCCAGCCGCGGCCGAACGCGCCGTAAATGTCTTCGAGCGTCTTGTAGTTCTCGGGGGAGAGCGAAGCCGTGCTGCGGAAGAGACGCGTGAAGTCCACGGTGTCGCCGAGGTCCACGCCCACTTTCGCGAACGTGTCACGCAAATCGGCCCAGATGTTCATCTTGCCGAAGTTCGGCTCGATGTGCCGGAGGCCGGGGAAGAACGAATCGGAAAGGATCACGCCGCGCACGGCGTCCGGATGTTCGAGGGCCGCGTGCAGCGCGACGACGCCGCCGAAGCTGTGGCCGACAAGCACGGCGGGGCCGAGGCCGAGAGACCTGTGCAACTCGGCGAAGTCCTTGGCCATCGCGGCCGAGGTGTAACCGGACTGCGGGCGGTCGCTCGCGCCGTGGCCGCGGAGGTCGTAGCTTGTCACGCGGTAGTGTTCGGCGAGCGCGTCCACGAGGCCGGCGAACACCCACACGGCCTGGTTGCTGGTGACGGCGTGGACGAGCACCACGTCCGGCCCCGAGCCGGACTGCTGGTAGAAGAGCCGCGTGCCGTTGACTTCGAGTTCAGGCATGTTGTTCGAGGAAGTTCACCAAGTCGCCGATGCTCACGTCGTCCGCGCCGCGGTCGCGGAGGGTCTTCAGGAACGCGCCGAACGGCAACTTCTTCCCGTACCGCTGTTCCAACCGCTCCGCGAGCACCACGAGATCGATGGACGCGAGGCCGAGATCGGCGAAGGCTTTCGACTCCATGTCCACCGGCGGGAAGTCGCGGTCCGGCCACGTCGCCGCGACCACGGCATCAAGGTCGTTCAGGATCTGCTCGGTCACGACACGCCTCCGATCGCGGTGGCGACGACCACGTTCTTCTCGCGAACGGTACGCGTCTTCAACTTGCCGCCGCCGGCTTGGGCCGAGGCTTGCTTCAATGCATCCGCCTGGGCCGCGGCCACATCCGCTTCGCTCGGGTTCTTGCCGAGCGGCACGATCGCGATGCCGAGCTTGGGTGTGAACGCACTGAACGCCGCAACCAGTCCGCCGCCGATGGCGAAGGCCGTGTTCGGGTACGGTTGGTCGAAATGGTTCGCCCGCGGCGTGCAGACGTACCGGCCCGGTTCGCCCGGCTCGGCTTCGATGTCGGCGGGGAAGAGCGGCGTGCCGTACTTCATGAATACAGCCCCGCGCACGGCGTCTTTCGTCACGAGCCGCCCGAAGAACCAATCGGACTTCTCGGCGTCGGTGCCCGTGAGCCGCATGTGCTCGTCGATCTCGCGCGGCGTCATTGTCACGCACACGCCCGAGGCGCGGAGCACGGGCTGTTGCAGATCGAGCGGCGGTTCGAGCTTGTAGCATCGCGCGTCCGCGCTCGGTTCTGCCGCCTCGAACCGGTGGCTGAGGAAGTACTGGTCTTTGGGGCCGAAGAAGTTCACGTCGCCGAACGGCAAGTAGAAGCGCCAGTACGCCGCACCAGTCATGCGGAACCAGAGGCGGCCGTCCGGGTGGAAGAGTTCGACGCCATGGCGGGCTTGCCGCGCCGTTTCTTCTTCGTTGTGCCCGCGGACGAGCATCATCGTGCCCGGCGCGGGAATCGGCCCGTAGAACTCGAGATCCTTCACGCCGATGGGCAGCAGGATGCGGCCGGACCAGTCCGGTTGTTCGAGGTGCCACGCCCCGAGGATGTGCATCGCGGCATCGACGAGCACCGGGTCGATGACCGTGACCGGGTCCTTGTTTGTCGCGAACCACGTGTCGCGCGATTGAACTTCGAGCAGGCCTTCGATGCCTTCGTCGCCGGTGCGGTCCAAGGCGCGGATCATCTGGAAGACCGGCCCGTGGAACATGTTGTTCCGCAGATCCTGCACCGAGGATTTGCACCGGACTTCGTTCGTGAGTTCGAAGGGCAGGGCGGGCGGTGGTTCGGGGAAGCGGTCGGCGAGCACAACGATCGCCTCGGACGACGGCTTCTCCGCGCCGTTCGCGAGAAAGCTGTTGCCCAAGTCGCGGACGTTCGCTTTCACGATCACTTCGCCCGTCTCCGGATCGACGGACGCGACGGACGCACGGACTTCGAGCGTGGTCGGTTCGAGGTCGAACGGCAGCCAGCGGTAGAGCCGCACGTTGCGGATGGCAACGACCACCTTGCCGGGCACGATCTGCGTCGCGGCGGTGGCCATCGCCTCCAGGCTGAAGGTCATGGGCAAAACGGGCAGGCCGTTCTGGTTCGGGTTTACACGGCTCACGCCGCGGCCGCCGAGCGTGTGATCGTCCACGTAGAGATCTTCGCGCAGGTCCATCGTGCGGCGGAAGACAATCGATTGATGCGGAACGAATTCGAGAACCTCACCCAGCAAACAAGGCGACGCACTCGCGTGTTTGCGTTGCTCGAGTCCGGTCGCGGTCGCGAACACCCCAGCGTGTTGCGGGACACCGCTGAGATACGCTTCCATCACCTCGCGCTGGACGTCGAGGAATTGCTCCATCACCGCGAAGTAGTCCTGCATCGCGCCGGGTGGCAGATGGGAGGGCGAGGCTTCTGCCGAGCCGTTCGAACGCGAGAGTTGCCAAGACGGCTCGGCAGGAGCCTCGCCCTCCCAATGTACCATCCTGGTTTCGCGCTCGGCATACAGATGCCCCAGGTTCAGCGGCACGTTGTGGGCGGCGAGTTGCGCCACGAGATGATTGATCTGCGTGGGGCCGCTCTTGCGCGTGGTGTTGGCCGGGATCGCGGCGAACGTCTCACCGCGGAGGATATCTTCCACGAAGGCGGAGAGATTACCGCGCGGGCCGGCTTCCACGAAGAGGCGCACGCCGTCCGCGTGCATCCGACGGACCATGCCCGTGAACTCGACCGGGTTCACCCAATGGTTCACAGTGAGGGCGCGCAGCCCGGGTTCGTCCGCAGGGAAGCGTTCGCCCGTGGAGCAGCAGTACGCCGGCGTGTGCCCCGGATCGAACGGGATCTGCGTGAACAAGTCGCGGAGAGGCGGCATCCACTGTTCGAACAGCGGCGTGTGGTACGGGCGGCGGAACGGCAGACGCTCGCAGATCGTGCCGCGCTCGGCGAGTGCTTTCTCGATGGCCGCGATTTCGCTTGAAGGGCCAACCGCCACGCACTGGTGCGGGCAGTTGTCCATCGCGATGTGAACGTTCTCCGTATGCAGCGTCGCTTCGATCTCCACGACGGCCGGCTTGCCGGCTCCGACTGCGAGGAGCGCGACATCGGGGCCGCCCGATTCCTCTTCCAACCGCTGCATCAGGTCCATCGTCTCGACGAGTTTCGGACCCGTCTCCTCGGTGGAACGCAGGATGCCGGCGGCGAGCAGGGCTGCGAGTTCGCCCGCGCTGTGGCCTGCGACCGCGGACGCTTGCACGCCGAGATTGCGCAGAAGGTCGGTCATCGCGAGGTCTGCGACGAGCACTCCGAAGATGGACGGCCCGAGCTTGCGGAGTTCCGCTTCGGCCGCGGCCCGCTCCTCAGCCCCGGCATCCGCGGGGAGGTGCAGGATGCGGCGAAGAGATTCGTGCGGTCGCCCTGCGGCGTCGGCGAGTTCGTCGCACCACGCGAACGCACGCTCCACCTCGGGAAACACGCGGCACAGGTCCGCGAGCATATCCAGGTATTGCGCCCCTTCGCCGGGGTAGAGGAACGCGACGGTGCCCTTCTCGGCCAGCGGCTCGGAGAACCAGTAGACGCCGCCGCCGTCACGGAGTTGTTTCGCGTTCGGATCGGCGAGGCGCTCCGCGGCGCGGTTCAGTTTCTTGACAAGATCGGCGGATGAACCGGAGACGAGCGCGAGCCGCGTGCCGCCGGTCAGCAGATGCGAGGCGAGCGAGAACGCGAGATCCGCGAGGGCGACGCTCGGATTGGATTCGAGGAACGCGGCCAGTGCGAGAACGCGGCCGCGGAGGTGCTCGCGGTCGTGGCCGCGGAGCACGAACACTTCGGTGTCCCAGCCGGACGCGGGCGTCGCGGCCGGCCGGATGGCGGGAACGGTTTTGGCGGCAACCATCGCTCAGTTCACCCCGGCCGCGACGGGCGTTTCCACGGCGGGCTTCGCACTGCTGGCTGCGGTGCGTTCGCTCCCGCCGGCCACCAGCACTTCCGGCTCGCCCTTCGAACCGAAGATCACTTCATCGATGGCGAAGTTCGCACCGACCGCGGGCTCGATCAACTTCAGGCCGCGGGCCGTGAGGTGCTTCTCGAGTTCGGCCACCATGCCCACCTCGGACCAGGGGCCCCACGCGATGGCGACCACGCGGCCCGGCCACTTGCGGTCCAAGTCGCACGCCATCTTGCTGAGCACTTCGTTCGCACAGGCGTAATCGGACTGCCCGCGGTTCCCGTAGCGGCTCGTGATCGAGGCGTACAGCGAGAAGAACTTCAGCTTCGCGGGGTCGAGCTTGCGGCGGAGCGTGAGTGCACTTTCGACCTTGGTGCCGAACACGCGGTCGAACGATTCGGGCGTCTTGTCGCGGAGCAGTTTGTCCTCGATGACGCCCGCTCCGTGGATGACACCGGCGATGCCGCCGGCCGCGTTCAGTTCGTCGATCAACCCGCCAAAGGCGACCGCGTCGCGAACGTCGATCGAGCGGTAGTCCACGGTGGAACCCGCGGCGCGAATGGCGGCGAGGTTCGCGCGAATCTCGCGATCCTTCAAGAGTCGCTTGTACGCGGCTTCCACGGCCGCGGGCTTGGCATCGGGCCGCTTCATGAGCGCGGCCTTGATCTCGGCCGCGGTCTGAAGCCCGGCCACATCGGCGGCCTCCTCTGCGGGAAGCGGCGAACTGCCGACGAGCACGAGTTTCGGCTGGTGCCGCGTCGCGAGTTCCAGAGCGATTTTGGCGGTGATGCCGCGGGCGCCGCCGGTGATGAGCACCGTTTCGCCGGGCTTGAGGCTCACCTCGGGAACATCCGCCGCGAGCGGGCCCGGTTCCACCTGCCACGTCACGCGGCGATCACCGTCTCGACCCACTTCAAGCGGGCCCTTCGGATCGCCGAGTTCGGACATCAGCAGTTCGACCATTCGCGGCGCGGGCGTGGAACCGTCCACGTCCACGATGCGGACGGCGACTTCGGGCCACTCGTAGCCGAGGCACTTGGCGAAGCCGGCAATGCCGCCGTGTCCGGGGAAGAAATCGTCCGGGAGTTCGCCGCCGAACCCCATCGTGCCGCCCATGGCGGTGACGGCGAGCAGCGACGCGGAGCCGGCCTTGCCCGCGGCGCGGAGATCCGCTTCGAGGCCGCGGGCAAGCAGATAGAGGGACTTCACTTCACGCTGCATGCGGGCTTCGTCCGTTTCGCCCGCGGGCGGTTCGGCGAGCGGCAGCAGGTGAATCAAGGCGGAGACCGATCCGTGCTTCGCGTGAATGCGGGCGATGAGGTCCGCGACGGCGGCGGGATCCGTCAGGTCCGCATCCGTGCCGTGGGTCACGATCGCGGTCTTGATGTCGAGTTCGCCCAAGCGGTCTGCGAGTTCGCGGGCGGTGCCCTGCTTGTCGTCGGTGATGACGACGGTGCCGCTCGGCGGGGCGAACACGGGCCGCATCGGCAGCGGCGCATCGATCAGTCGCACCACGAGCCGCTGCACGTCGCCTTCGCGGGCGCCGGGGTGCTGCTCCTTCGCATCGACGCGTTCGTGCTTGCCATTGGCGGACGGCTCGGGTGCAGCGGCGGGGCCGGCAGTGTCGAGTGCTTCCATCACGTAGTCCGCGATGCCGCGGAGCGTCTTGATGACGGAAAGCTTTTCCATTTCGAGGTTGGGCTGCGAGCCGTCCGAGGAGGCTTCGATGGACTCGGCCAATGCACCGAGCACTTCGACCCGCTTGATGGAATCGACGCCGAGATCGGCTTCGAGATCGAGGTCGATGCTGAGGGCTTCCTTCGGGTAGCCGGTGCGTTCGGAGACGAGATCGAGCAGCCGGGCGAGAAGCGTGTCGCGGTCCAGCTTCGGGGAAGCGGCCGGCTTGGCTGCGACCGGTGCCGCTGGTTCGACGTGCTTTCCGTTTGCTTCCACCGGCGGCGCGACCACGGCAGACGCCGGCGTGGCCTTCGCCACGGGAACGACGGACGGCGCGACCACGGGCCGCGGCGCGGATTGCTCCACGACCGCGATGCGATTCACCGGCGCGGGTGCGGGCAGCGGCGCGGGTGCGGGCAGCGGCGCGGCATGGTAGCCGTTCGTACCGATTGCGGTTGGCGTGCCGCCTGCGCCGAGGTAGCTCAGCATCACGCTCTTCTGCGTGTCCAGGAAGCGGGCCATCACGTCTTGGAAGCGGGCCATCACCTGCTCGGCACCTTCGGGCACGGGCCCGGGTCGGAGCGGCGTTCCGTTCGCGGACGGGACGTATTGGGAGGGTTGCATCTCGGTGGTGTTCATCATCACTCGCGGGGCAACGGACTGGGGTTTCGGTGCGCTCGGCACGGGTTTGGGGACATCGGGCTTGGGTACGGGTGCGGCGGCGGCCGCAGGCTTCGTTTCCTTCGGCGAAACCGTCTGCGGTTTCGCGGCGGGTTTCGCGTCGTCCTTCCAGAAGGTTTGGCCCAAGAGCCGCGGCTCGGGGCCGTTGAGCGGGCGACTACGGACGCCGTTCACCACCCATGTCGTGGGCGTATGTTTCGGCTTGCCGGTGTTCGCATCCAGCTTCGCGAGGTCGAAGGCCTGCACGGCGCGACCTTGGAACAGGCGATCGAGGTTGGCAGGAACGCCGGCCGCGAGCAACTGCCCGAGAACGTTTGCCAGTTGAACCAAGCCGGGCCGGGACTTCGAATCCGTGGCCACCGCGAGGTGCGGCTTGTCCGCGAGGATCTGACTCGTGAGGTTCGTGAGCACGGACTGGGGGCCGACTTCCACGAAGATTCTCGCCCCGGCCGCGTGCATCGCCGCGATCTCGTCCGCGAAGCGGACGGATGACACGAGATGCTCGGCGAGTTGCGTTGCAATCGCGGTGCCGTCCGCGGGGTGCGGTGCGGCACTGGTGTTCGACCACACCGGTTTCTTCGGTGCCGAGATGCTGGCCTCGGCGAGGGCCGCCGCGAGCGCGGGCTTGGCCGCGGCGATGAGCGGCGAGTGGAAGCCGCACGCCACCGGGATCCGTTGCGAACGAATGTTCGCGGCCTGCAGTTTCTCTTCAGCGAGCTTCAGCCCCTTCTCGGTGCCCGCGATCACGGTCTGCCGCGGCGAGTTATGGTTGGCCACCCACGCCTCGGCGTTGCCCTTCAGGATCGGAGCCAGCGATTCGGGCGTCGCGTCGAGCGCGAGCATCCCGCCGGGCGCGCCCGCGGATGCGTCCTTCACCGCTTTGCCGCGGCGGTGTGAGAGGCGGAAGAGGTCCGCTTCGCTCATCGATCCGGCGGCGGCCAACGCCGCAAACTCGCCGTAGCTGTGGCCCGCGAACATGTCCGCTTCGATGCCGAGCGAAGTCAGCAGCTTGAACATGCCGAGGCTGACGGCCCCGAGCGCGGGTTGGGCGTGTTCCGTGCGGCGGATCGCCTCCCGGTTCGCGGCTTCCTGTTCCGGCGTAAACGGCGAGGGCGGATAGATCAGCTTGCCGAGCGAGCGTTCGAGATCGGCCGCGAGAGTGCGATCGGCGTGATCAATGACCTCGCGCACCTCCGAGAACGCCATCGCGGCCTGGGCCAGCATGTCCGGGTATTGCGAACCCTGTCCGGGGAACAGGAACGCGACTTTGGGAATTTCGGAGTGTGGGGTGCGGAGCGCGGAATAGAAGATACCGCGCGGGTCGGTCGCGGTTTCACCCTTGGCGATCAACGCAATCGCCGCGTCGAGCTTCTCCTTGAGATCGGCGAGGCTCGTGGCCACGACCGCCAACACGGGGCCGGTCGCGTTCTTGCTCGCGTTCCATACCGAGGCGGCGAGATCCGCGAGTGTCGGTGTCGCGCCGGCCGTGATCGCGCCTTGGACGTGCTTCACGCTCGTGGTGATCGCCGCGGCATCGGGACGCCGCCACACGAACAGTTCCGCGGGCCACGTTCGCAGGCCCGTCTCCGGGCGCTTCAAGTAGTCCCCGGTGTACTCTTCGAGCACGGTATGGAAGTTCGTCCCGCCGAAGCCGAACGCCGAGACGCCGGCGGTGCGTGGATGATCCTTCCCGTGAATCCACGGTCGAGCCTCGGTGTTCAGGTACAGCGGCCCGCCATCCAAATTCGCCTTCGGGTTCGGTGTCGTGGCCAATGTCGGCGGGAGCACCTTGTGATGCAGGGCGAACGCGGTCTTGATCAACCCCGCGAGCCCGGCCGCACACTTCGAGTGGCCGATCATCGACTTCACGGAACCGAGGGCACACGATTGCAATTCGCCGCCCGCGTCGCGGAAGAGTTGGCCGATCGCTCGCGCTTCGGTTTGGTCGCCCACGACCGTGCCGGTGCCGTGAGCTTCGACCAGCGCTACGTTCGCGGGGTTGAGTCGGGCTTGGGCATAGGCACGGTGAAGGGCGCGAAGTTGACCTTCGGCCCGCGGCGCGGTGAGACCCTTGTCGCGGCCGTCGCTGGAAGCACCCACGCCCTTGATCACGGCATAAATGCGGTCGCCGTCGCGCTCCGCATCGGCAAGCCGCTTCAGCACCGCGACGCCGACGCCTTCGGCGAGTGCGATTCCGTCTGCTTCCGCGTCGAACGGGCGGCAGCGGCCCTTGGGCGAAAGTGCATGCGTCTTCGAGAACGCCACATACGCATAAGGCGTCTGCACCGCGTCGCCGCCCATCACGATGGCGACGTCGCTGGTTCCGTCGTTCAACTCGCGGACGCCGGCGTAGAGCGCGGCGAGGGACGAACCGCACGCGGCGTCGATCGCCATGTTCGGCCCGCCAAGATTGAACCGGTTCGACACGCGGCCGGCCGCGACGTTCAGCAAGATGCCGGGGAACGAATCTTCCGTCCACTCGGGGAGGATGCCTTCGCCGGCGTCGATCACGGATTGGCCGTTGAACTTCGCTCCGGGGATGGAATCGAGCAGCGGCATGCAGGCGCGGAAGCCGTACGCGACGGAGAGCGGCATTCCGCCGCCGCCGACACCGAGGATGGCACAGGTACGTTCGCGGTTGAACGGCCGGTCGAGGTAGCCCGCGTCGCCGATGGCTTGGTTCACCGCTTCGAGCAGGAGGAGTTGCAGCGGCTCGATGTTCGGGATGCTCTTCGGGGTGATGCCGTACTTGAGCGGATCGAAGGGGATGTCCCCCATGAAGCCGCCCCACTTGCTCACCATCTTGTCGCGGGCGCGGGGGTCGGCGTCGTAGTACAGCCGCCAGTCCCAGTGCGTCTGCGGGATCTCCACCACCGCGTTCGTCTTCGCGAGGATGTTCTCCCAGTAATTCCAAAGGCCGTTCGCATTGGGATAGAAGCACGAGAGGCCGACAATGGCCACGTCGCACGGCGGCGGCGGGGGCGGTTCGGTGGATGCGACTTCGATGATCGGGGACATGGCGAGCGATTCCGGCCCGCGGCACACGTCCGCGTGCAGTTCCGCGATCGTGGTCACGTCGTTCCGCAGGGCTGCGATCTGCCCGATCATGTACATGCCGCGCTGGTACTGGTCGTCTTCGCCGATCGGCGCGAGGCCGTTGCTCGACGGCACGCGGTCGACACCCTTGGACGCGACCCGCAGGCGGCCGAGGTTCATGCGTTCCAAGGCGAGCCCCACGTCCATGTGGCTCTTGCCTTCGGCCTTTAGCTTCTTCTTCTCGGCTTCGAATGTGTCGGCGTATGGCGTCGGGATCACGCGGATGGCGTGGCCGGGGCCGGTTTCCAGCAGCAACGTTTCGCCGCAGGCCAATGCTTCCTTCTGGAAGCGGGCAGTGATCGCGCCGCCGGCCACGGCTTCCTTGGTGAAGAGGTACGCGGTGCCGAGCAGCACACCGACCTTCACGCCCTTCGCCAATCCCGCGCTCAGGGCCGCAACCATCGATGCGGACAACGCATCGTGAATGCCGCCCGCGAACACGATGTGCAGGCCGTCCGCCGGTTTGTGCTCGGCGAGCACCTCGACCATCGACTCCCACAGTGCGAAGCTCGCGCGGGGGCCGACGTGCCCGCCGCACTCCATCCCTTCAAAGATGAACCGCTTCGCACCGTCCTTGAGGAACATGCGGAGCAGGCCGGGGCTCGGCACGTGCAGGTACGTCGGAATGCCGATCGCTTCGAGTTCTTTTGCCTGATCCGGCCGTCCGCCGGCGATAATGGCGAACGGCGGCTTGTACTTGCGGATCCCTTCGAGTTGCTCGCTGCGAATCTCGTTCGGAACGAAACCGAGGATGCCGACACCCCAAGGCTTCTTGCCGAGCTTGGCCTTGGTTTCCGCGAGAAGTTGGTCCGTCTCCGCCTTGCGAAGCAGGGCCAGCGCCAAGAAGGGCAGGGCACCGCCGGCCGCGACCGAATCCGCGAACGCGGCCGTATCGCTGACGCGGGTCATCGGCCCTTGCAGGATCGGGTACTTCGTGCCGTGGGAGACGGCGAGCGGCGAACCGGCCGCGAGGTGGTTGGACCGCTTCGCCGCGTTCAGGTGGGCGTTCGCGGTGTCGACGACGTGCCGTACGATTCCGCTGACGGTGACGCCCTTGGCGGCGAGCCCGGCCGCGGTTGCCACATCTTGGCCGTACAGCGGGAGCCCGTTTGCGACAGCTTTTTCAACGGCTGCTCGCCAATCCGATCCGGCGTCAGCCGCCAGTTCTTGCGCTGCCTGACCACGAGAAAATGTCCGGTAGCATCCGCCAACGATCTGCGTCTCACTGCCGTCCAGACCCGCGACACGCCTGCGTTCCGCGTCGTCGAGCGGTGATTCTTTCGCGAGCAGGACTTGGGAATCGAGCACGATGCCGCGGGCGCCGCCGGCGATGCACGCCGCCGCGGTGTGGGCGCCGATACCGCCCTGCACCCAGAACGGGATGGTGAAGTTCTTCTTCTCGGCGAGTTGCCGCCACTTCTGGATGAGAACGAAGGAAGTCTCCGACCCGACCCGCCCGCCGGATTCGAGACCCTTCAGAATCAGGCCGTCGGCACCGGCCGCGGCGGCGCGTTCAGCTTCCGCCACGTTCACGGCTTCGGCGAGAAGCTCGGCACCGGTCTCCCGCAGTTTCGGGATGCAGGTGAAGTCGCCCCCCGCAACGATGATCCACTTGGGACGGATGCCAGCCGGAAGGATGAACCCCGCTCGAACCTTCAGGCCGAAGCCGGATGGGGCGAATCGGGCCAGTTGCTGGATCGCATTTGCGGATGCGGAGTTGTCGCCGCCGAACTCAAGGTCGAGGAACCCGCGGGCTCCGGCCCGACAGGCTGCGATGGCCGGGGCGGGATTGCACGCGCCCGCCGGGCTCAGGACGATCACATCGGTCGCTTCCATCACGCTCCTCGCACGCACCGCCGGAATCGCGTTCGTCGATGGGAGCGTCCATGTTCCCTTCTTGAGTCGAATTTGCCCGAATCGCGTGGATTTCACCCGGGGCGGCGTCGCCATCCCCCGTTCAAACCCAAGTGTCAATTTAGGCAGTGTAGAAACTTACGGCATCCTTGAATCTCATGGGAAGTCGAAGGCGGGCGAGATTTGGAGGAACCGCGAGCTCGGCAGCGGGTCAGGCGGGTTGCGCGCGATGTGCAGGGTGGGTTGGTTAAACCCGGCGTGTCAATTTGGCCGATAGGAGTGGAGCCCCTTTCGCGCCGTCGTCGAGGTCCGCGATGCGTAAGCTGTTTCTCCTGATCGGTTTGCTTGCGATCTTCGGCATGGGATGCTCGCGCTTGGTCGTTCGCACCCGTGTCGGCATGGACGGGCCGGTGGACACCCGCGTGACCGACTTGAGCCCGGTGAGCCCCATCGCCGGTCCGATGAAGCCGGTGGTGGTGGAGAACGGAACTGCAGGCCGGGTCGCGGTTTTGGACGTGGACGGCCTGCTGCTGAACACCCCGTTCGTCGGCCCGATGTCGCTCGGCGAGAACCCGGTGAGCCTGTTCCGTGAGAAGTTGAACGCCATCGAGCAGGATCGCTGTGTGAAGGCGGTCGTGATCCGCATCAACAGCCATGGCGGCGGTGTGGCGGCGTGCCAAGCCATGCGGAGGGATTTGGAGAAGTTCAAGATCCGTACCGGCAAGCCGGTGGTGGCCTGCCTTTTGGACACGGCCACGGGCGGCGCCTACCATCTCGCCTCGGCCTGCGATCAGGTCGTGGCCACGGAGTCGACCGTCACCGGCGGCATTGGCGTGATCCTGAACCTGTTCAATCTTCAGGACCTGATGGCCCAGTTCAACATCATTCCGCAGTCGATCAAGTCCGGCGAAAAGGTGGACATCGGCACCTCGGCCAAGGTGCTCAAGCCCGAGGATCGCAAGATCCTGCAGGCCATGGCGGACGAGTTCAATGCCCAACTCAAGGCGGACATCCTGAGAATGCGGCCGGCGCTTCGCGACGACGACAGCGTGATGGACGGGCGCATCATGACCGCTTCGCAGGCCAAGGACCGCGGCCTCGTGGACCAGATCGGGGACATGGACGCGGCTCTGATCTTGGCATCGAGCCTGGCGTGCCCTCAGGGCACGGTGGGGAAAGGCCGCCCGCAGGTGGTGCTCTACCGCCGCAGCAACGACCCGGCGAACTCGGTCTATTCCGTCTCGGCAAATATTCCGCTGCAGGGGGCCGGGCTGTTCCCGAATCTTCCGGGCCTCGAACGGAGCAAACTGCCGACTTTCCTCTCCGTATGGCAGCCCGAACTGACGATGGAGAAACTCGGCGGAAAGTGATGCCGGCCCCGTGTGCTGCCGCCTGATGGAACGCCTCGCCCATGTGTGCATCGATTCGACGGGTCGCAGTCGCCGCCGTGGTGTGCGCGCCTTCGCGGCGCATGCCGGAAGGCGTCGGCCAGCAGAACCTGTTCAACGTCCCGAACGGGAAATCACCAACCTGGGCGAGATGTTCTTCAGCAGCAGTTCAACTTCAGCCGCCCCGTTGGTTCCAGAAAAGTCGACCTTCGACTTCGGCCTCGGCCGCGACTTCGAGATCGGCTTCAACCTGCTCGACGTAAACATGTACCAGCAGTCGGACGACTCGGGCCGGCGGTGAACCCGGACGTGCTGCTGAACATGCAGAAGGGCTTCGAACTGGTGGACGACGTGTGGCATCTCGGCATCGGCACGCAGATGGGCGTGAACCCGCGCGCGACAGCCTTGACGTGCGTTACCAAGCGGTGGCATGGGTATCAACGAGTTCAAACTGCCGGACGACCGCGCTCGCTACGCGGGCGCTATTACGCGAACGTGGCGTACGGCGGCGGGCGACCGCTTCGGAGGGCTCTTCGGCGTCGAGATTCCCATCATCAAGGATCGATTGCACTTTCAGGCGGATTGGATCACCGGGAACCGCGACATCAGTACCGTCGTGGTCGGTGGCGTGATCCTGTTCGAGAACCAGTGGCAACTTTCGCTCGGAGCGCAACTTCCCGCGCCGCGGAGCAACAACCCGTATGGCGTCGTGGTGGAACTGACCCGGCCGGGGATCGACCTGTTCAAGAAACGCATGCGGCCCCCGCCGGACGACGGTTTGTGATTCGCGAGGCGGCGCGATTCCGGCTACAATGCTCGTGATTGCCACGCTTGCTTGACCGAGGTATCACGATGAACACCCAGCCGCTTTCCCGCCGTACATTTCTTCGCGGGGTCGGCGTCTCGATGGCGCTGCCATGGCTCGAATCGGTGCCCGTCTGGGGCGACGACAAAGCCAAGACCGCGTCGTCGGAAGCCGCCCGTGCGGTTCGCCGTGCTCGCCCGCCGGAACGGCTTCCTCAAGGAATGGTGGGCCAAGGGTTCCGGCAAGGACATGACGCTCGGCAAGGTGCTCGAACCGCTTCTGCCCGTCCGCGAGAAGCTCAACTTCATCCGCGGGCTGTACAACGCTGAAGCCCTCATCGGCAGCATCCACTCGTGCCAGACCAGCAACCTGCTCACCGGGGCGCATCTCGCCCCGAACAGCGAAAATCTCCTCCGGCATCAGTTGCGACCAAGTGATTGCGGAGAAGACGAAGGGCCAGACGAAAGTGCCCAGCCTCGTGCTCGGCACCGAGCCCTCGATCGCGGCCATCCACAAGAATTACTCGATGATTTATTCTTCGCACATCTCGTGGAGTTCCGCGACGACGCCGACGCCGCTCGAACTGTACCCCGCGCTTGCCTTCGACCGCCTCTTCCGAGATGAAGTCGGCAAGGCGGACAAGAGCGTGCTCGACGCCGTGCTCGAAGACGCCAAGAGCTACCAGAACAAGGTCAGCACCGCGAATAAGCGGCGGTTGGACGAGTACCTGAACTCCGTGCGCCGAGGTGGAAGACCGCATCGCCTCCGCAGGCAAAGCCGGCCGCCTCCAAGGCTGGCGCTTCGACGCTGGACCGACCCAACATCAAGCGGCGGCAGACGGCATTCCGCAGGACGTGGACCAGCACATGCGTCTCATGTGCGACATCCTCGTGCTTTCGCATTCCAGACCGACACGACCCGTGTCTGCGCGTTGAAGCTGAACAACGACCACTCGTCGCTCCGCTTCCCGGAACCTGAAATCGTCGGAGAGCACAGGGGGCATCGACTACATGATCCATCACCTGCTCGCACACGGACGGCGCGTGGACTGGCTGAAGGTGAACCGCTTCTTCCTCGAACAGATGGGCTACATCTGCACGAAGCTGGACGCGATCAAGGAGGGCGACCGTACGCTGTTGGACAACAGCATGATCTTGTACGCGTCCAGCATGATGACGGGCAACCACAACAACGACCAGTTGCCGGTGGTGCTCGCGGGCCGGGCCGGCGGGCAGATCCAGTCCGGCCGCGTGCTGGATTACCTCGGCAAGCCGAACCGCAAGATGTGCAGCTTGTACCTCTCGCTCATGGACAAGTGCGGCGTGAAGCTCGACACCTTCGGCGACTCCAAGGAACGGCTCGGAGAGTTCTGATTGATCCGGATCGAAGTCGCCGTCACATCGTTGGAAGAAGCCCCGCTCCGCGGTCGCCGCCGGCGCGGATCGTTTGGAGTTGTGTTCCCATCTGGATGTCGGCGGTGTCACGCCTCCGCGTGACTTGTACCTCACCATCCATGACGCGGTCGTTCAGGCGACCATCACCTCTCCCCCGGCTTTGCGGGAGAGGTCGCTGTGCTGATGTGCAGAGCATCAGCACGGCAGGTGAGGGGATACCTGCGGGGTGAACCCGGAAACGCCCCTCACCCGGAGTCGAAACCTCTGTTCGCGGTTTCGACTCCGACTTCTCCCCCGCAAAGCCGGGGGAGAGGTGAGGACTCAGCTCCTGCTTGCGCGATCCCCATCTGCGTGCTGGTTCGGCCGCGGCCAGGCGATTTCGTCTACACCGACACCGAGTTCGACACATTGGTGCGTGATGCGGAGTGGTTCCATCGCGAAGGGGCTACGGTTGTGGCCGGCGTTTTGAACCCGGATCGCACGGTGGATCGGGACCGCTGCGCCCGATTGCCGCGCGGGTCGGTTTTCCATCGTGCCTTCGATGAGATCCCGGACCGGTTCGCGGCGATGGAAACGCTGATCGAACTCGGGTTCCGCCGCATCCTGACCAGCGGCGGAGCCGCGACCGCACCCGAAGGCGCGGAGGAACTCGCGGCCCTGATCCGCGCCGCACGCGGCCGCATCGAGATTCTCCCGGGCGGCGGCATCACACCGGACAACGCTTCGGAATTGGTTCACCGAACTGGTGCGACATGGATTCACGGATCGTTCCGCTGCGGTGGTGCAACCACCGATCCGGATGCGATCCGAAGACTGAAATGAAACGGCCGGCGCGAATCGCGCTGGCCGTCGTGCGGTGAACTCGAATCACTTCTTGCCGCTGAATCTCATCGTTTCCTTGCCGGAGGCCACGTCGAAGATCGTGATGGTGCCGTCGGCGGAGAGCAGGGCGGCGGTCTTGCCGTCCACGGAGAGCTTCAGCGTGCTGGTACCCGCGGGCGTCGTCGTCGCGCGCACGACATCGCCGACCACGGTCGCCGTGACAGTCTTCGGGCCGTCGCCCGGCTTGCCTTCGACCACGACCACCCGGCGTTCGGTGGCGCCGGCCTTGGGAGCATCGCCCTCACCGACCACGACCACACGTCGTTCCACGTTCTTCGGTTCGGCCTTCGCGCCTTCCGCGCCGCCGGGGAAGGGCACGACCTTGAATTCCAGTTGGCCCGGTTTTGCCGGAACGGCCTTGAGCATGTCCGGCGCGAGCTTGAATTCAAAGACGCCGCCGCCCTGAGCGGGCTTGACGAGTTCGAGGTGCAGTTCGTGGGCTTTGCCCGCTTGGGGGGCGGCCTTGTTGAGGTGCTCGAGCAGTTCCTTGGCCAGCGTCGCGACTTTGGGATCCTTCGAGGCCGTCAACGCCTTGAGGGCGGCAGTGGCGTCAGCGCCGCCAGCCGGCTGAAGCTGGGCCCATGCGACGGCCGGCTTCGAGGGAGCGGGCGGAGCGGGCGGCTTGGCCGCTTCCGCCTTCTTGGTCTCGCGTTCCTTCAGTTCCTTCAGCAACTTCTCGAGTTGCTCTTGGGCCTTCTTCAACTCGGCCTCGGGTTGCTGGGCGAACGCCGGCTGGAACCCGATGAGAGCGGCGACCGCGGCCGCCAACGCGAAGCGAATCTGAGAGCGCATGACATCTCCGGAATGCGGGGAGGAACACGCCTCGTACTGGCGCGTCACGGGAGAATCCGTCGCACGATTCTAACAAATCCGGAAACTCCGCACAGACCGACTCAATCCTTGCCGCGAATCTGGGCCTTGAGCACGTGGCGGAGGCGGCCCTCGATTTTCTGGTGGGCCTTCTCGATTTCCTTCTCGCCGAGCGTCCGATCCGCCGCCTGATAGACCAGCGCGAAGGCGAGGCTCTTCGTGCCCGCCGGGATGCTGTCGCCCTTGTACACGTCGAAGAGCACGGCATCCGCGAGCAGGTCGCCGCCCGCCGCACGGAGTTCGGTCAACACCTTTTCCATCGGCACGTCGTCCGCCACGATCATCGCGATGTCGCGCTTCGCGGGCGGCACCGTGGGGAACGGCTTGTACGGGAACCGCTCCGGCACCGCCTCCAGAATCTTGTCCAGTTCCAGCTCCGCGACCAGCACGGAGCGTTCGCCGAGGCCGTGCTTCTCCGCGAGCTTCGGATGCAGTTCGCCGAACGAACCCACGGCATGGCCGTTGATCTGCAGCACGGCGGACTTGCCGGGGTGAAGTTGCGTCGCGTTCGGAAATGAATGGAACGTCACGCCCGGCAGATGCAGCTCGGCCGAGAGCGATTCCACGATGCCCTTCATGTCGAAGAAGTCGAACTCGGCAGGCTTCACGCCCTGCGGATCGTCCCACGCCGCGGCCGTGCGGCGGCCACACAACACGATCGCCAGCGACTTCGGTTCATCCGGCAGTTGCTGCTCCGGCTTCTTCACGAACACCGGGCCGAGTTCGAAGAGCGATACGGACTCCGCGTTGAGGAGGTTCCTCGCCGCCACTTCGAGCAAGCCCGGCAGCAGTTCCGTGCGCAGGACGGAACGTTCGGGCGAAATCGGGTTGAGCAGTTCGACCCCGTGCGGGCTCGGGCCGCCCATCGAGTACGTGATGCACTCCTGCAGGCCTTGATCCGCGAGAAGATCCTTGACGCGTTCTTCGCGTTCGAGCGGGCGATTGCCCTTCTGCTCGGGAAGTGCGAGGGATAACTGCGACTCGGGCAGCTTGTCGTATCCGAAGACGCGGGCCAGTTCCTCGATCAGGTCCGCGGCGCCGACTTGGAGATCGAGCCGCGTTTGCGGCGCGGTCACGGTCCAGCCGCCGGTCGCGGGCTTCACCAGGAACTGCAATGCGGTCAGCACGCGTTCCACTTCCGGGGCAGGAATGTCGAATCCGAGCAGGCGGCGAATCTCGCTTGCCTTCAACTCGATCACCTGCGAAGGAATCGGAGCGGGGTAGTTGTCCACCACCCCATCCGTGAGCTTCGCACCGGCGATCTGCTGGAAGAGTTGCACCGCGCGGATCGCCGCGGGCAGCACCACTTCCGGATGAATGCCTTTGCTGAAACGCGTGCTTGCTTCGCTGAACAGCGTGAACTGCCGGGCCGTGCGGCGCACGCTCACGAAGTCGAAACTCGCGGATTCGAGCAGCACCGTTTTCGTCTTGTCCGTCACCTCCGTGTCGAACCCGCCCATGACTCCGGCGAGTGCGATCGGCCCGGCCGCATCGGCGATCACGAGATTGTCCGCCGTCAATTCACGATCCTGGCCGTCGAGCGTCTTCAACTTCTCGCCGGGCTTCGCACTGCGAACGGTGATCACCGGCGGCTTCCCGCCGGCCCGTTGCGCGAGCACGTCGTAATCGAACGCATGCAGCGGTTGGCCGTGTTCGAGCATCACGTAGTTCGTGATGTCCACCACGTTGTTGATCGGCCGCATGCCCGCGCTTTGCAACCGGCTCCGCATCCACCGTGGCGAGGGGCCGACATTCACCTCGCGAAGGATGGTCGCGGTGTAGCGGCCGCACAACTTCGGGGCCGCGATCTCGACTGCGACATCCGAACTCCGGTCGCTCACGCGTGCCGGCTCGCCGGCCGGAACCGTACACACCGCGCCGGTGAGGGCCGCGACCTCTCGCGCGATGCCGATCAGCGACAGACAGCGGGCCATGTTCGGGAGAATGTCCAACTCCACGACGATGTCGCCGAGCACGTCCTGGATCGGGGTGCCGGGCGCGGGGTCGGCGTCGTCCAGGATGATGATGCCTTCGTGCTCCTCGGAGATGCCGAGTTCGAAGTTGGACATGCACATCGCGTCGTTCATGATGCCGCGGAGCGCCTTCGGCTCGAGCGTGAACGTCGTCTTCTTGCCGTCCTTGTCCGTGTAGAAGTACTTGGTGCCGCGCAAGCCCAGCACCACCTTCATGCCGCTCTGGCCGGGGGCGATGTTGGGCGCGCCGGTGACGACGGTCTTCGGCTCGGCCGCGCCGTAGTCCACGGTTACCAGCTTGAGTTTGTCCGCGTCCGGGTGCTTCTCGATCTTCAGTACCTTCGCGAGCACGACTTTGTCGCGTTCCCACACGAGCCCGGCGTCCTTCACGCGGATCCCGGCAGGCACCGGCAGGCCGAAGACCGTGGTGCCGGCCGCTTCCATGCCGGCAAGCGTGAGTCGTTCGATGAGCGCGGCGGGGTCGGCGGGCAGCGGCACGTAGTCGCGGAGCCACGAGAGCGGAACGAGCATTGGCGATATCCTGAAACGCGAACGGCCGGGAAACCCGGCCGCAGTGTGAAGATCAGTTTAGGAGCGAAGGGGTTCGCGGTCACTTCTTCTTAGGAGTCGGCGGTGTGCCGCTGTCGCTCGCGCTCACCCAGAGTTCGGTGGTCGTGTCGTCGAAATCGGCGAGTGTTGCGAGTGCGGGCCGAGCGGGTTCGCCTTTCACGATGCCCATAATGCGGAACGCGCCGCCCGGGGTCGCCTTCTCCGAGGAGAGCGTGACGATGATCTGATTCGGGTCGGGCTTCTCCACCTTCTTGACGGCGAACGTGATGCCGGCGGGCAGGCCTTCGGCCGCGATCTCGATCGGCTTCGCGAAGCCCCCCTTGCGCACGATCTTCACGGGCACGTCGAGCGGCTTCCCGGGCGGCACTACGAACCGGTCCGCGGCGAGCGTCAGTTCGAAGTCCGGTTCGGGCGGGGCGATGCGGAGCGAGAATGCGTATCGCGGGCCGCCGCCGGCGTAGAGATCGCTCACGGTTGCGGTGAAGGTTCCGTCCACGGCCGGAGTGAATGACAACGCGGTATCACTGTGCAGTTTCGGCGGCTCGGCGCGGGCGAGTTGCTTGCCGTCCTTGTCCAACACGCGAATCACGGGATCGACCGCGAGCCCGAACGAACGGCTGGCGACTTCGAGGCTCAGCGTCTGCCCCTTCTTCCCGGTGAAGGGCACCTTCACTTCGTCGCCGGGCTTCGCGATGAGGTGCGTCGTTGCCTTGGCATCGAGCTTCACGCGGAACGGATTGGCGAGCTTCGAGTGGAACGCGACGCCATCTTTCACGGGAACCGAGTTCGCCTCGGCAGGGATGTTCCAACCGCGAGCCTCGACCGCTTTCACGTCCGGCCCCGCGGCGAGCGGCACGGTGTGATCGAGGAACCCGCCAGTGGTGATCGTGAGCCGGTAGATGTAGCTGTCCGCCCCGGAGAAGCGGATGGTCGTGTCCGGCTGCGAGGGGAACGCGAACACACGGACGAGGTACGTGCCGTCCTTCGGCACCAGGTACATCACCTGCGGATCGAGGCCGCGATAGTCGTGGTTCTCATCGAGCACGAAGCCATCGGGAGAAACGATCTGAATCACCGCATCCATCGGCGACTTCAATGTGTGGTTGGCTTCCAGCGAAGCGACGAGCGTCTGACCCTTCTTGGCCGAGACAGCGAAGCAGTCCGTTTCGCCGGCCTTGGCGAGCTTTCCGTTCACCACGCAGTTCTCGGCCAACACTTGGGCCGACTTCAAGTCGCCGTTCGGTTCTTTTTCCATCACCTCGGGCAACGTGCCGACGATGAACGGCCGCAAGTTGCTGCCGCCGTCGTCATTGAAACCACGCAGCCAGTACGTGCCCGGCACGGCATCCGCGGCGACCTTCACCTTGGAACCGTCGAAGGTGAGCGACTTGCTCGCGGACCAGAACTTGGCCTTGGTGTTGAGTTCGACCGTGGTGCCGCGCTGGGCACCGGCGGGAAAGAGCGGCGGCAGCGTGGGCGGTGCCGCCGAAGAGTTCACCACATAGGCACAAAGAAGGCACAAAGCACACAGAGAAAACCGACGGAATTTCATTTCTGCCCTTGGTCTTCTTCGTGATCTTTGTGCCTTGTGGTGAGAAGCTCAGCCCATCAATTCCTTGATCGGATGCGGTTCGCTCACCAATTGGTTGGGGCGGCCCTGCGCGTTGTACAGGATCTTGCTCGGGTCGATGCCGAGCTTTGCGTAAACGGTGGAGACGAAGTTCTCCGGGGCGAGCACGCGTTCCATGGCGGCGAAGCCGTTGCGATCCGTGGAGCCGACCACTTGGCCGCCGGGGGTGCCGCCGCCGGCGAAGAGCACGCTCATGGCGTTGGCCCAGTGGTCGCGGCCGGCCGTGTTCGAACCCGGAAGCGTCGAGAGCTTCGGGGTGCGGCCGAACTCGCCGAGCGCGATCACCATGGTGCTGTCCAGCGTACCGCGCTCGTGGAGGTCGTTGATGAGCGCGGCCACGGAGTTGTCCCAACTCGGGAGCCGCTTCTTCAAGGCACCGAAGATGTCCGAGTGGTGGTCCCAACCGCCGTCGTACACCGTGACGAACGGCACGCCCGCGTCCACGAGCCGCCGGGCGAGCAGGCAGCGTTGGCCGAAGGAATTGCGGCCGTACTTGTCCCGTACCTTCGTGGGTTCGTCCTGGATGCGGAAGGCGGCTTGGGCCTCCTTCGATTGCATGAGTTGGTTCGCCTGCAAGTAGTGCTCGTCGAGCGCGACCGCGGGATCGCCGGCGGACTTGTCCAGGATGCGTTGGAACTGATCGACCTCGCTGCGGAGCGAGCCGCGATCGGCGAAGCGGCCTTCGGTGAGGCCGGTGGGCAGGGCCACGTCGCGGATGCGGAACGACGGGCTGTTCGGGTCGCCGTCCGCCACGAACGGGGCGTACTTCGCGCCGAGGAAGTTGGGCCCGCCCGAGCGGCTCATGCTCGGCATCGAGAAGTACGACGGCAGCCCGACCGGTGCCGGCTTCTCGTACGCCACCACACTGCCCATGCTCGGATGGAAGCTGACGAACGCCCCGCAGCCCACCGGAATCCGCGGCGGCGCCCCCGTCATCATGTAGTGGTTGCCCGCGCCGTGGTTGCCCTGTTCGTGGCGGATCGAGCGGATGATGGCGTACTTGTCGAGGCACTTCGCGAGTTGCGGCATGTGCTCGGAGAAGCGGACGCCGGGCACCGCAGTGGGGATCG
>JAXMBB010000040.1:0-42694 GCA_046350135.1 Gemmataceae bacterium | reverse complement strand
GATGCCGATGTGGACCTGATTTCGATGCCGATCACCACGTGAGGAACCCCTCGACGAGGGGCTTGGCAGAGGAACGAGGCAGATACTTGAACTTGGCGAGAATCTCGGCCACGGCCAAGCGAACCTGTGACGACGGGTCCGCGGTCGCCTTTGCTAACGCGTCGTACATTTCATCCGGTCCGCTGGAGAGGGTGCCGATCGCCATGGCGGCGGCGAGTCGCACCTCCGCATCCGCATCCGACATCGCTGCGATCAAGGCTTTGATGTGATCCTTGGCGGCGGTCCCGGACAAACCGAGGGCCGTCGCCGCCGCCGTCCGAATGCCGCTGTTTGCATGCCCCAAGAGCTTCGCGGCCGCGTCGCCATCGACGACGGTCGCATCGCCGCTTGCTCCCAGGACGGCAGCAAGCAACTGCTGTGCTTTGGCCTTGTCATCAGCGTTTCCCGAGCGAACGATGCCCTCGAGGTAGGCGAGGAGTGCCAATCTCGCACGACCGTTGCCGTACGATTTTCGAAACCGGGCCAAAACCACCGATTGTTCCTGGGGCGTAAGTGCCAGCAGCGAACGACCGAACTCTTGGAACGTCAGCCAGAGGAAGACTTCCGGATTATCACTGAGGACTTTGAAGCGAGCGACCTCCAACCGGCTGCTGAAATTCGGCCCGGGCCCGGTGCCGCGCAATCCCGCCCACCCCTCCGCCGTCGAGCCGAGATCGCGGCCGGTCAGTTCCCGCAGCGCGAAAAGAATCGCGGCCTCGAACTGGGCGCGGGTTTGAGCCGAATCCGACTCGTCGGCCTTCGCGGGGCGCGTGGAGACGAGAAAATCGAATCTCTGGTGTTCCGACCAGAGCCCTGGCTCCGCCACCTTTTGAACTGCGGAAAAATCCTGCTTCAAGTAGGTTGTCGACGCATGGACGAAAGAACCGCCGGAACTGTAGTAGCTCGGGGTTGTGGCACCCGGAAGCGGCCGGGTGGGGTCGGGAATGGCGCCGCGCACCAAGTCGGTTTCGACCGGAGAGGGTCCGTGGCACATGAGACAATTCTTGGCGTGGTTGACGCGAACCAGTTCATGGCGGAATCGCTGGCTGGAGTCGGGCAACGTGGCGGTCTGAATCGCCGAGGGGTCCGGCGAGGCCAGTAGCGCCGCCAATGTCGGCACGGCCTCCACGCACCCGACTGCGAGGAGTGCCTCCGCGGCATGCTCCGCCGCCCTCGGCCAAGGGAATCGCAGCTGTGCGGCAAGCAGCGCCGAGACCTCGCTGCGGTTCCGTTGACGAAGAGCATCCACGGCGGCGGCTCGATTCCCGGCATCCAGATCGAATACCGACCATCGAACGAGTGCCTCCGTCGCGGACGGGGCCTCGATGCCTCGCAGCAATTCGACCGCGACGCGGCGAATCTCACGATTTTCCGCTTGGAGCATCTGCTGGATGCAGGGCACGGCTTCCGCACGCGCCCACTTCACGTCCCGGAAGAGACCGGCGTCCCCTGCAAGCAAGGCCTTGTAGAGCTTGTCCGGATCGGGACGCGGATCCGTTCCGCCGGCGGGAATGCAACGCTGAATCTCCTCACGCAGCCGCTTGGAGTTGGCATCGAGAGCCAAGGCCTGCTCGCGGGACAGAGTGGCTTCCGTCCCGTAGCGGAACGGGAGGGACGCGAGGTCCTCACGATTTCGAGCGGCGATAGCCGGACCCGGGTAAAACAGGCCCGCGGTCCGCCGCGAGACACCGTACTGGAAGAGCCAAGCGGAAGTTCTCGGTGCCGCAGGCGTATCGAGCGAGACTTCCCGCACACTCTGCAATTCCTTCTCGAGTTCCTCCGCCGAACGCAGATCGATCCGCTTCGCCAACCGGTAGCTGACGAGGCCCAACCGATCGCGTTCGCCGGCTTGGATCGCAGGCGTTGCAGGAGGAGGCGGGGGCGCCGTCGCTCCCGACGTTGGCGGGAGCTTGGGAACTCCACCCGCGGGCGGCATCGAGGCAGAAGGCGTTTCCGGCGGACCGGATTTCCCGCTGGTGGTTGGCCCCGGTACGGTGCCGACTGATGGGCCGTCAGCCTTCCCGCCGGAGTGGTCCGGAGTGTCTGCCTTGGGCGCAGTTGCAGCGTCTGCGGGACCCGCCGGCGGGGTGGTCCCTTGAGCCACCGACTGCGGAACGGACGGATCCCGGGGGGCGTCCGGCTTCAGGAAACGATCCGTGGCGAGGTAGCTCGCCAGCCCCAGCAAGACCAGAAACGCAAGCACGACGGCGGCCCGTCTCGCCCGGGAGGCTTTGCGGGGGGGAGGTGCCGCTTCCGTGCGAATGGACGACGCGTCGACATCGACGAGACGCCGCGAAACGGGGCACATGACCGCACGTCCCACGTCGGCGGGAATCACCGGGATCTTGCCGCCGCAGCACTCGCAAACGATGAATGATGCCACGGGCAAACTCCTGCTGGTGGAAGTGTTCTGCCGTCTCTCAGAGTAATGCCTGCGCTTGACGAATGCCACAGGCGATCGCACGATCAGCGGAATACCGCGAAGCCGCCCTCATCCACCGCTGGAAATCCGGGGGTTTCGCCCTTCTGCACCTTCCATTCAGAGCCTTCAAGAATGTAGATGCCGGTGCGGTGGCCCGTCCTGACCGCCACGCGATCCTCCCTCAGCGCGATCAACCCGCGAGGGTGCGGCACCAATGACCACTGCCCGCCTCGCTGCGTCTTTGCCACATAGGCCGCGGCCGGCGGTGCCGAGCCCACCGAGGGGAACAATGCGTACGACGGCGCAGGTCCCGCACACCCCAGTTGTCCGGGCGAATGATTCTGTCGGCAATGCGAGCAGGAAAAGCTGCGATTGCGTTCCCATGCGTCGAGCACGTTGCACTCGCCCGGCGTCATCGCGATCGGCGTGCAAGGGTCAGGACCGACACACTGCGATAGCGGCAGGTCGAGCGTTGTTCCGGATCGCCTCGCAATCACGGCCCGCGGGGCGATTCCCGGCGGATGGCACAGTCGGACCTCGATACCGATCGACGCGGGATGATCGCAAGCGAGGCAGCCCTCGCGCCAACTCCACCCGTCTTCATTCCAGTCCACGACGATTGCGCCCCCTCCGCCGATGGTGACGGCTTCCACAGGGTCTCGCAGGTGATCGACAGCCCGCTCGAGGTCCGCGTCTGGTCCCATCTCCTCGAAAACCGCACAGGTTTGCCGCGTGCTCCCTGTCAGTCGATATGCGAGCACGCGCCGAGCGAACTCCGGATCAGCCCAATCCTCGAGGTCGATGATCGGGCGCGACATGCCGGAGAGCAGTAGAAGCACCGGTCGTGGCGGCTCGTCCAAGAGATCCCGGAACAGCGGACCGGCCGCCGGATACCGCCCGAGTTGAGATTCCAAGTTCAGGCCTGCCACACCGTCCGACGGCGAGGAGGCGACCGCGAGAACACGATCAAGCGCGTGACGAATTCGATCACCCAGAAATACGACCTCCGGATGCTCGGTGTGCGGTAACCCTTCGGAGATCCCTTCCAGTACGCTCGCGATCGGGCCCGCCCAGAAAGGCTGAGCCGAACTCGACGCATCCACCGCGACGACTCCTCCGGGAAGCGTCCTGCCGTCCAGCCGGTACCAATGGGTCTCCGCCTGCATTATCCACTCGCTCGATTGAAAGGCCGCGGGTGATCAGGGTTTCTTCGGAGAGAGCCCGGCGGCTACCAGCTTGGCATACGCGGCCTGCGCTTCTTCGCGACAGACCAGATCCGGATTGGTCTTCGGGATCGTCGTCATCCGCTCGAGCAAGCTTGCTCGCTCGGCTTCGGAAAGTGTCTTCGGATCGAGCAAGCCCATCGTTCGGATCGCCCACACCTGCACGTCCAGGGAATACTTGCATTCCTTGACTTTCATTCCGTTGCCCAGGGTTTTGGAGGACCAATAGGTGCGCTCGGCGAGCTTCCTGAAGACCTCGTCACCGCCGACGCCGCCGACAATCGATGACAGGCGCGGCCGAAGATCGGCATCCCTTTCGGCTAAGAGAAATAGCCGCGGCAACGCGGAAGCAGGCACGTCCTTCGCCCGCTTGGCGATCAGGTCGCAGACCTTGGCCGCAACGGGTGCGGAAAGCGGCTCATCAAGTGACTTCAGGAGAAGGTCGACGGGCTTGGCCGCGACAGCCGAGAGGGTTTCCGCCGCTTGGACTCGGACGTTGTCGATCGTCGCAGCGTCCCCCTCCCCGTCCTTAATGACCCGCAGTTCGGCCTTGCCGATGAGAACCTCTTGTGCACGAGGGGCAATCTCGGCGGCATCGGCACCGTATTGGGCGGCCACTCGCATCGACCAGTACAGGACAGCGGGGTCTCTGCTTTTGGTGCACTCGCGCACAGCGGCCAACGCTTCACGAGACGCCGGCACGAACCGGATCAACTTCTCCAAGGCAGCGGCCCGCGTGCGGTCGTCGTTGCTCGCGAGGAGCAGGAGCAGAACGGGCACGTCGCTCTTCGCATCGTTGAGTTCGAGTTTCAGTAAGGAACGGATGGCCTGATCCCGCACCTTCGCAGGTGTCTCGGGCGACAACTGCTTCCCCAGCGCCGGAACGACGCCAGGCCCGTTACCTATTTCTCCAAGCACCCAGACACTGGTGAAACGCACGTCTTCGTTGGCGTCCGCCGACAACTCCGCAACCCGAGGCTGAAGCGCCTTCGCCATCGGGCCCCACTTGCCCAACGCACTAAGGGCCGCCGCGCGGACTTCCGCCGATCCATCGCCCAAGCGAGGCCCGAACCATCGCACAGCGGAATCCGCATCCGGAGCAAGTGGCATCAAGGACTTGACGGCCAGGAGGCGAATCTTGGGTTGAGTATCGGAGAGACGTCCTACCAGAAGTTCACTGTCGCCGGCATCGAGAGGAGAATAGCCCGAAATGATCATCGAGGCTCGGGCCGCAATAGCGGGATCAGCGTCGAGAGTTGCCGCAAGAACTGCCGGGAACGCCTCCTGTTTCGCAGAAGGCCCCGCGAATGCAATTGCCTCCAAAGCAAGTGTGCGCGTGCCGGGATCACGGTCGGACACGAGAGTCGCGATCAGTCGCAGTTGCTCGCGAGAAGCTTTCTCTTGATTGGAAAAGTACTTCAGAGCGTGGAGCCGCCCGAACTTCCGGTTGCTCTTGAGAGCAGTGTCCATGCAGCCGGAATCCTCCTCGGATGGCGGGCCGATGCGCTGCAGGGCATCCGACGCTGCCCGGCGAACCCGCTCTTCATTCTCGTCCAGCATGGGAATCAACGACGGCACGGCCGACTGTGCAGCGGCTCCCAGCGATCCGAGCGACGCGATCGCCTCCACCCTCGCATCGGCAGAACCGTTGAGCGCCTGAGTCAGCAGTCGAGCATGTGTTGCTTCGGCGGTCGGCTTGTTCGTGCTACGTGGGGCAACGGCTTCCTCGGAGGAACGCCCGCGCCCTGGAGTTGCCGATGGAGTGTCAAATCCGCCTCCGCTCCGGTGCGTCTGATCCGAGGGTTTTGTCTGGGCCACCTCTTCGGCCGCTCGTTTTCGGCCCGACTGCCAGACAGCGAGGCCCACCCCGGCGATCATCACCATCACGGCCGCAACCGCGCCGCCGCCGATCAATACCGATGCATTCGAGGATTTGCGAACGGGATCGCGGTCGACCGAATCATCCGGAGTCTCGTCGATCGGACGAGGCACATTGTCATCCAGTGACAGGACGGTCGGAGTCGGCAACGATTGCCGAGCCCGAGTCGGAAGTCGGACTGGCCGTGTCGAGGGGGAGACGGCCTCGGCACGCGGGAGCGGGCTTTCGAGCGCGGGAAGGGCGTCGTCCAACGACAGAATCTCCGGGGCCGCCTCGATCGCAGGCGGATCAGGCTTGACTTGGGCCTTGCACCGGGAACACTCCAAAAGCCCTGCTGCATTCGGCGCGGTCAACCGTATCTTGGCCCGGCACGAAGGGCATGTTGCGGATTTCATAAGGCCTCGGTCTTGCCGCCACCGGTGGGGAAGAACAACAGATCCACGACTTCACGGTCGTGGCTCGCGGGTTCACCAATGCCTTTCCGGTTCATCAGGATGCTCCTCACGATGGCGGCTTCCTCGGAGCCAGCAGGCCGATGCCCGACCGAATTGACGAGACTCATGCGAACATCGGCAACTGTCATGCGTAAATTATCGCGAATGATCGCCGTCATGCCAGCTCGGAAGTGCAGGGTGTCGGACCGGAGTGCTGTATGTTCCCACGGCAGTTTCTTTCATGGCGATGAATAATGGAGCAGGTGCCGGTCAGGGCAGGTCCAATTTGTGCAGCACGTTGGTCGCTGCGAGCGCCTCGAAGTGTTCGGCAAGCCGACTGGCGAAACGCTGCGATCGAATCACTACGCCTGTTTCAATGTTCCGCTCTTGGGCTGCTTCCGTGAAGTTGGCGGACGTGATCAGTGCGACCCTTCTGTCAATCACAACGCACTTTGCATGCAAGCAAGACCGTTTCCCTGTTTCCTGGCTGAGCGATCGCGGGTCGAAAAACACTTCCGGAAGAGGCGATTGCTCGGGCCAATCCTGCTCCATGAACTTTCGAGCAAACCGCCGCAGAGTTTCCCTCTCCGACAAAGTATCTCCTGGCTCGCGGTGAATGTCCAGATTCAATCGCACACGCAAGCCCGGTACGGCGATCATGCGCTCCGCCAGTGGACGAAAGACCTCCCGCCCTTGATAGACCCTGTAACCCGCTACGAGGACGGACTCGCTGGCCTGGGCAAACAGTTCTCGAACTACCACGGCCGTGTCCCGGAGATCAGTTCCTGTGGCCTGCGGGCCGGTCCAAACCAATTCCACAGAGTCAATCGGCGAGAAGCGATTCGACCGGCCGGCAGCCATCGCCTCCAGCACGACGGCGATTGTTCAGGAGAATTGCCGCGCTCGCTGAATTCATTCAGACTTTGGACGACGTCACCACTCGATGAAGCACTGATGCAACGGGCTATCGCGAGAGCGTTGAAAGGCGGTGCAATCCGCTTGACCCGCAATCCAATTGCGAGTGTCCGCAGGTCGGCATCCGACAGTGACAGGAAAGCGTCGAACATGTCATGTCTTGAAGAACTCGGCCCCCAGTTCATCCACTGTCGGCACAACCAGAGCCCTGTCCAAGAAGTCGTTTTGCTGTTCGCACGAAGTCTCAGCAACCAGTAGACACCCGTGGCACGCGGCTCCATGGAGAAAGCGGCCTTCATGTTGACCAGGAGGTTCGTGTTGAGCGCAAACGGGATCATTCGAGCAGAGCCGACTGATCTCCAACGGTACTTGTTTAGTGCCCACCAAACTGGCGCAGCTGAGCCCCGTCTGAGTCGATAACATCGGGTCATGGACGAACCCGCTTGCCTTGGCTGCGTGGCACTCCGAAAGGAAGTGGACGCACTCGCGCGCGGGTCGCCGATCTGACGCGGAAGCTCGATGACGCCCTGCGCGCCAGGAAGCGTCAGGCCGCGCCGTTCCGCAAAGGTCCGCCCAAGTTCAAACCGAAGACGCCCGGCCGCAAAGCCGGCGAACAACACGGCACCCACGGCCATCGCCCGCCGCCCCCGCCCGACCAGATTCACGAACGTCACGAGGCGAAACTTCCCGACGCCTGCCCGCATTGTCACGAGAAGACGCTCGTCGAAACCGGCACCGCCGAACAGTTCCAAACCGAAATCCCGCGGACGCCGATCCACCGCCGGTTCACCGTGCACCTCGGTCGCTGCCGATGCTGCGGCAAGACCGTTCAAGGCCGGCATCCGCTGCAAACCTCGGACGCCCTCGCCGCCGCCGCCAACCAACTCGGAGGCGACGCCCAAGCCGCCGCCACCGAACTGCATACGCGATTTGGGCTGTCGCACGGCAAGGTCGCGATCGTTTTCGACTCGCTCTTCGGCATCAAGCTCACCCGCGGCGCTCGTGTCAGATCGGCCTGCGGATGGCGGCGAAACTCGAACCCGATTACAAGCTCATCCTCGACGACCTCAAGGCGTCGACGATGATCGTGCCGGACGAAACGGGGTGGCGGATCGGAGGACAACCCGCCTGGCTCCACGTCGGGGTCGGTGACCGGGTCACGGCCTACACCATCGACTCACAACGTAGTGCCGAAGTCCTCGAACGCATCATCGGTGCGGACTGGTCCGGCATTCTCACCCACGACGGCTTCGCCTCCTACGACCGGTTCGAGCAGGCGATCCATCAACAGTGCGTCGGCCACGTGCTCCGCCGCGCCCCGCGACCTGCTCGCGACGGCCGCCCGCGGCGCCGTCCACTTCCCCCAACGCGTGATCGCCCTCTTCACCGAGGCGGTCCACCTGCGCAACGAGTATCACCGCGGCCACGCAGCGCTCGAACACCTGGAGAATCAACGCGAGGTGTTCGATGACCGACTGCGGAAACTGGCGAGCGTTCCGCGTGCGGTGCCGGCGTATCAGACGTTCGCCAACCACCTGATGAATCATTTCGAGCAGTGGTTCGCGTTCGTGGTCGAGCCAAAGATCGAGCCGACCAATTGGAAAGCCGAGCAGGCGATTCGTCCGGCGGTGGTGAATCGCAAGGTCTGGGGCGGCAACCGCACCGCAGCCGGTGCGAAGGCCCAGAGTGTCCTGATGAGCGTGATCGAAACCGCCCGCCGCCACACCCGCTCCGTGATCGACCACTTCGCTGAAACCCTCCGCAACTTCGGGAACACCCTCGTGCCCCGACCCGTGCTGCTACCAGTGCGTGGCGCAAACAAGTACCTCCAACGCCGCCTGAAGATGCCGATGAATTTGGCGGCCGGATTCGATGAGCCCACCAAGAGTCCCTTCTGCATCGGGCGAGCCGGTGTAGAGCAGAATCCCGTAGCCTGACTCGAGCGAGTAGACCCGTTCGCGGATCGAACTGGCCGGATAGCCGCATTCCAACGACACCGCCGTCAGCAGCATGTGCGAAATCGAATGGAGCAGGTAATAAGGCAAGCCGGGAAAGACGCGCCCGCTGTGAGAGTGCATTCCCTTCCAGACGTTGAAGCCGGCCAAAAGTTGCGTCTCGCGCTGCTTCACTTCTGGACTGCCCAGCCATTCGGCGACCACTTCCTTCCGGAACTGGATGAAAATCCCCTCGCCTCGATTCTCGACGGCCGGAAGCCATGAGACCTCGCGGGCCAAAGGCGCCCGGCCGCGGCCCGCATCCGGTGAGCCGCGGAATCGCGGGTTCGTCTTCGTCGCACGGAGCGTCGGAGGCGGGACCGCTCCCGGCGGAACCGTGAACGTCGGCGAGTGGTGAAGGGACTTTCGATTCGTCGGGTTGCGCTCCGCCCCGGCTGCGCCGGGGCTCCGCTTCACCCGACGAATCGAGTGGACCAGACCCCGCCGGGGGCGGGGCCACCGGAGCCTCCGCCTGCGGCGGAGCGAAATGCTCGGGACTCGGACTGCGTTGTTCGTCGGACATGTGAACCTCCCGTGGAGCGGCTGACGCCGCCAATGGGAGGAGGGAATTACCCCACCCGATTCAGCTGAAATACCGGACATCATTTCCGGAAGTGGGTCAAGATTTACAGCAGTTGTGAGCCATGCCCACTTTGCTTGGCTGCAATCTACTGGTCACGGCTGGACCGCATCTACTACGCCGCCACCTGCGACGACGCTGCGGCAGCGGGGGTTTGACGACCGGCACTTTTACCGGGAACTCACGAAGCCTGTTGGGGAGCGTGCGATCCCGATGGAGCAATCCCTGCGGGACGAGGCGGTGGTCGCCCTGCAAGCCTGGTTGAAGAAGGAAGGTCGAGTTCGGTACTGATGCGGTGACGGAAGGACGGGCCGGCGCACGGCAACCGCTGATTTGAGTAACGGGACCGCCTGATGAGCAACACGACATCGACGACCTTGCGAAATGCGGCCCTATTCGGGTTGGTCGTCCTCTTCGCTTTGACGGTTCTCTTTTTCACCCAGGTCCGGCATTTCCATGTCGCTGCGGCTTTTGCGGTCATCTTCGGTCTGCTGGGCTTGGTCCTTGCGGTCCTGACGCTGCGCCTCCGGGAGCCTCGGCTCCGCCGGGCGTTCTTTCTCGTCACCGGCGTCTCGGAAGCGGCCATGCCGATCTCGGTGGTGCTTCACAATCTCGTCTACGCCCTCTGCGTCGTGTTCCTTGGTGAAGGATTCCGTGAGGGCGGGTCCGATGAGCCGTTCTTCTTCGTCTTGGCGATCATCGTATTCCCGGCGTCGTTCGTGATCGGGGCCGTGGGCAGCACCGTGCTTCTGATCCGGTGCAGGACGACGAAGGCCGACAAGGAGTAGGACGATGGCGAGGACGAAGCAACCGAACCCCTTCGATGGCCGCTGGCGAATCGTGTCAAAGAGTGCTTAGGACCAAGGCTTCGTGAACAAGTAGGAAGAGGGCCGTATCGAGTTCAACGACCGGGACGGCGGCGAGTTTCACTTCGGCTTCGTCCACGGCAATATGGCCTTCCGACTCACGAAACGGGACGCCGTCGTCCGGCTCCCGAACGGCGGTGTCGTAGAAACTGCTCCGCTCCATCTGAAGCAGGTCGCACAACAGCGGCGCGCCGAACTTGGCCTGATGCTTGCGAACCAGACGCCGCTTGGCGTCGAGCGTCAGGGGAGCATCGCCAAGAGTTTTCCGGCGTCCAACTTCACGGCCTGAAGGCCCACCAGACGCTCCAGGTCGTCGAGACGCTCCTGCATCGCATCGTCCGGCGTGGTGGACGAGAAGATGCAATGCGCCTGCTTGAGCAGTTGCTTGTTGGCGGCGGGTCAAAAGTGCCGCGCTGCGGTGGGCTTGGCGAATGGTCAACTTCAAGAACTTCCGGCTTCGCGTGTTGGAGCGCTTCGGCCGGCCGAAAACCTGAACGTCCCCAAGAATCGCAGAGAGAGGCCATTCTATTTGTGGCAGGGCGGGCCTGCCCCCCGAAACCGCGCCCGCCGTCGGATCGCTTCGAGGAGCCGTCGCCGCCCTCGCGAGAACAAAACTGCACTCGGATTTGCCGACCCGGAGTGCCTACCGCTTCCCGCCACGGGTACGTTCACGACAGTCCGGGCTGACTTCGCGACCGATACACGCTTCAAAATACATGAAATATATGTCGCATATTGATCCCCGCGGCCTATCCGCGGGGGCGTGCAACCGGAGGAGGTGTGCGGATGGATCGAACGGATCCTGGCGTCGTCGTGGCTGCCGATCGAGCGGCCCCCGACCCGGGGGGCGGTCTCCTTGCGCTGCTCGTCGGGATGGCCGGGGCGTCGGCCGCGTTGTTGGTGTGGCAGCTCGTAACACCCGAGGCACTTCGCGCGTTCGGGATCACGATCGACCGGCTGAGTGCCACCCTGACCTTGCTGGTGGCGGGAGTCGGCTCGGTCACCTTCCACTTCGCCCGCCGCTACCTCGACGGCGACCCGGGCCGGCCCCGCTTCCTCCGCCACTTGGCTTTCACGGTCGGCTCCGCTTACGTGCTGATGCTCGCGACGAATCTGGTTCTCCTCTTCGTCGCGTGGTCGCTCACGAGCCTCGGGCTCCACCGGCTCCTCACCTACTACCCCGGCCGGCCGGAAGCCATCCGCCCCGCCCGCAAGAAGTTCCTCATCAGCCGGCTCGGAGACGTCGCACTCGTCGCGGCGATCGCCCTGATCTGGCGCGAATACGCGACCCTCGACCTGCACGAGTTCCTGGCGGCAATGGCCCCGGCCCGGACCGGGGGCGCGACGGCGATCGGGCTGCTCGTGGCGGTCGCCGCGCTCACCAAATCGGCCCAGTTCCCGTTCCATAGTTGGCTGCCCGAGACGATGGAGTCGCCGACGCCGGTGTCGGCCATCATGCACGCAGGCGTCATCAACGCCGGCGGGGCGTTGGTGCTTCGGTTCGCGTCGCTCATCGTTCGGGTGCCCGAAGCCCTGCTGCTCCTCGCCGTGATCGGCACGATCACCGCCAGCCTGGGGCTTCTTGCGATGTGGGCCCAGGTGAAGGTCAAGCGGACGCTGGCCTGGTCCACGGTCAGCCAGATGGGATTCATGATGGTCCAGTGCGGACTCGGTGCGTTCCCCGCCGCGCTCCTGCACATCGTCGGCCACGGGTGTTACAAGGCCTGGAGTTTCCTCCGGTCAGGGTCGCTCCCTGCCCCGTCCCGGCCGTCCCCTCCGGTCGCCCCGGTGCGGCGGTTGGTGCTTGCGGGATTGGGCACCGCGTTCGCCGTCTTGGCCCTGGCCCCGGCGTCCACAATAACTGGCTACTCCCCGCTCCATTCCCCGGGCGAACTCGCCCTGGCCGCAGTCGTCGCGCTCTCCGTCGGGCAGGTCTGGGTTGCGGTACGGGGGAGCCGGGCTGCGGGTGTGGCGGAGGCGGCGACGCACACCGTACTCGGAATCGGGGCTGCGGTGGCGGTACCGGTCGCGGCCTTCGCGGCCTACCGAGGGGCCGAGGAGTTTCTCACGCCCGTCATCGGCACCCTGCCGGCCCCCGCGGGGCCGCTCGCGTGGGCGGCCGCAGTCGTGCCCGTGATTGCGTTCGCCGGACTCACCGTGGTTCACGCCCTTCTTCCGGTCCTCGGGCGGAGTGCCACCGGTCGGAGCCTTTACGTTCATGCCCTCCACGGGTTCTACTTCGGGGCGTTTGCGGATCGGGTCGTGGACGGGTTGTGGGGAGGGGCGGGTCGCCCAACACTGGAGGTGGAACATGGCTGAGGTCATTGAGGCGGGCGACGTCGGGGTCGATGTCGACGTGGCGTGGCGGGATGTCGTGCGGGTCGCCGATCGGATCCCGCCGCTCTGGGACCTGGGGAACTACGTGGCCGTGAACCCGTTCCTTGGGTTCTCCGGCGAACCGGTCGTGGAGGCGGCGCGGGCGGTCGCGGACGGACTGGGCGGCCGGGTGCTCCCGGGCACGGCCTACTACCGCGAGCGGTGGGCCACCGGGGCGTTCGGGCGGGCCGATCTGGCGCGCGCGGCCCGGCGGTCAGGGTCTCAGCCCCAGACGCTCGAAGCGATCCTGCAGGGCGAGCGCCCGGTGCCGACGCGGCCGTCGGCGCGGGTCCTCACGTTCGCCGAGCAGCACGACCGCCGGCACGGGACCGACTGGAACGGCCTGTTCATCCGCTCTGCCGCCCGGTGGTGTGCCGTCTACGCGAGCGGGGGCGGAACCCACTGGCCCCTCCCGTGCGACGCCCGCGGGTTGTTCGCGTCGTGGCGGGACGCGGCCGCGTCGGACCGGTCGCTGGAGGTCGCCGGTGTGCGGGGGTTCCGGACCTGGATCGGCCGGATCCCCGACGACCCTGCCGGGGCAATCGCAGCGGCCCTCGCGCGAGTCCCGGTGACCGGAGCCGACCGCGAGGCCTACCTGTACCAACTGCTTGGCGGACTGTTCGGCTGGGCGTCGTACTTCCGTCGCGCGACGTGGGCCGGGGAGGCGGAATCGCCTGGCGAACTGGCCGACCTAATCGCCATTCGAATCTGTCAGGACACCGCGGCCGCCGCCCGGTTTGGACGCACGTCACGAGCGGACGACGCAGTCTCGATGCCGGTGGAAGCCGAGACAGTGCGAATCGTGTTTCAGGACGCTCTGGAAAACGGGTACGCGCGCCGGTTGATTGCGCAGTTCCGCGCGGCGCCATCAGTACTGGAGACCGCCCGGCCCGCCGTTCAGGGGGTGTTCTGTATCGACGTCCGCTCCGAGCCGTTCCGCCGCCACCTGGAAGCGCAGTCACAGGAGATCGAGACCCGCGGCTTCGCCGGATTCTTCGGTGTCGCGCTGAACTGGCAGACCGACGGCAACCCGAGCGCACGCTGCCCGGTCCTGCTCAAGCCGGGTGTGACCGTGGGGGCCGGCTGGTGCGGCTCCCGCCGGGCGGCGGCGCGGGGCCTCAAACAGGTCCAGGTCGCCCCGGCCGCGGCGTTCTCGTACGTGGAGCTCCTCGGCCTCGCCTACGGCCTTGGCCTGGCCGGTGACGCCCTCGCTGCCTTCCCGACGAACGACCACGGCGAGCACCAGGAGCCCTTCGACCTCGAACTGGACACTCACGGCCGGGGACTCGCGCCGGCGGCGCGGCTCGACCTCGCGGCGGGGATCCTCAAAAACATGGGCTTCGGGACGTCCTTCGCCCGGCTGGTGCTGCTCTGCGGGCACGAGAGCCGAAGCACGAACAACCCCCACGCGGCCGGGCTCGACTGCGGGGCGTGCGGGGGGCACGGCGGGGGCGTCAACGCCCGCGTCGCGGCGGCGGTGTTGAACGACCCGACCGTCCGGGCCGGCCTGCCGGCCCGCGGGTGGGTCGTGCCCGCCGACACACACTTCGTCCCGGGGGTCCACGACACGTCCACCGACGAGGTCCGGTTGCTCGACCTCGACCGCGTGCCTGCCGACCTCCACGCGGACCTGCAGCGACTGCGGGATTGGTTGGCCGCGGCCGGGGCCGCGACCCGGGCCGAACGCGCCCCCGCGCTCGGCCTCGGCGGGAAACCACCCGGTGTCCTGAGTCGCCTCTTGGGCCGCCGCACCCGGGACTGGTCCGAGGTCCGGCCGGAGTGGGGCCTGGCGCGGAACGCTGCGTTCATTGCCGCTCGACGGTGCCGCACCCGGGGGGGCGACCTTCAAGGGCGGGCGTTCCTCCACGAGTACGACGCCGCGGCCGACGCGGACGCCTCGGTCCTGACGCTCATCCTTTCCGCCCCGATGGTGGTCGCTTCCTGGATCAACCTTCAGTACTTTGCCTCCACGGTGGACAATGACGTCTTCGGCTGCGGGGACAAGACGCTCCACAACCGCGTCGGGGCACTCGGAGTTGTACTCGGGAACGGCGGCGACCTCCGCACCGGCCTGCCCCTCCAGTCGGTACACGCGGGCAACGGCCGGTGGTTCCACGAGCCCCTCCGCCTCCAGGTGGTGGTCGAAGCCCCGACGGATCGGATCGACCGTGTCCTCGCCGCCCAACCCGGGGTGCGCGAGTTGGTCGATAACGGCTGGGTGCGGCTGTTCGCCCTCAGCCCGGACGGGATGGAAACGTCACGGCGGCTTCCCGGGCACGGGTGGGAGGGGGTTGATGTCGCGCAAGAATGAGGTTCCGGACAAGCCGAGCAAACCGCCGCGCGAAGCCGCGGAGCCGCCCGAGAAGACCGCGGCTTCCGTCCTGCCCGCGTGGACGTTCCTCAGCAACCACGCCCACGTCCTGTTGCTCATCGCCCGCGAACCGGAGATCCGGCTGCGGGACGTGGCCACCCGCGTCGGGATTACCGAGCGGGCGGTCCAACGGATCGTCGCCGACCTGGAAGAAGGCCGGTACTTGGAACGCGAGCGGAACGGCCGTCGGAATCGCTACCGCGTGCACCGCGAACGACCGCTGCGTCACCCGATCGAGGCCCACCGCGACATCGGAACCCTGCTGTCGGTGATTTTCGATTCGTGACGGACTAAGCAGATGACCTGTCAGTGAAACCTTCAGCATCTCACGGGTGCACTCGCCGGTTGTCCACCGCCATCGGTCCGTTCACGACATTGACCTGCTTCACGACGGCCCGCTTCCGCAGTCGTCGCAACGCCGCAAGCGCCTTCAATGCCCCCGCCAGCCGTCGCTCGGCTCGCCCCAGGTGCCGCTCGAAGGCGATCGGGCGGCGTTGCTCGGTTCCTATCGGGACGCCAGCACTTCCAACGTGTTCACCGTGATCGTCGCATGCGCCGCCCGCGTCGCCGTGAGTTCCTCCGTGAACGTCGGCTCCGTGCCGCCGTCGGTGAGCAGCTTCGCCAGAGTCTGTTCATACTTCGCGCGGATTCCTTCTCGGACTGCGAGGGTGTCTCCCGGGGCTTCGGAGATCAGCTTGTCCAACGCGAACGACGCAACGTCGCCAAGCCCGTCGATGTAGCACTGATGCTTCAGCAACTGCTTAACCAGCGGCAAGACGCCTGCGTCGCCGGCCGCGGCGCGTTCCGGAAAGTTCCAGTGCACCAAGAGTTTGGGTCTCCATTGGTTGTTCACATCATCTGTCGTGCGGCTCGCCAATGAGCATCACCCGCGCGATCGTCTGGAACTTCACGCCGCTTGCCCCGCTTTCGCCTGTTCGACGGGCGAGCCCGGTTCCGCAACGGAGGTGAGGCTCTTGACCCTGTTCCACGCTTCCAGGATGCCCTCCAAGAACGCGGTCGCGATCTCGGGGTGATCAAGTTCCCCCGCACCGAAGGCGAATTTCCAGAACCTGGCCAGACCTTCCTCGTCGTAGTCCTTGCACCCGGTGACCACTTCATAGAGTTTCCCGGTCAGCAGTCGCCAGGAGCAGACTGGGGCAGACTCACGAGTCCGGCCGGAACTGCACCGGAATTCGCATCACTGCAAATCTCGAAAGTGCCTAAGATCCTATCAGCGTCTGAGGTTGTGACGGGCGGTTCGAGTCCCTCATCGCCCATTTTGAAGTCGTGACGGGAAGAGACAGGAACGGGCAGGTTGCGACCAAACTGCCTGTTTTCCAGCGTTCGCTGCGATCCTGTCTCCTCCCGACTGTTGCTGGCCGTTGCTGACTGCACCGGTTTCTGCACCGCCGTTCACGGCCTTGGCGAAGTCGCTCTCCAACACCTGCAGGTAGTGCCTGAGCGCGACCCTCGGCGTGTTGCCGATCCACTCGGTCACGGCGTGGATCGGGTGGTCCTGCATCAGGTCGGTCTCATAACTCACCCGCAGGTTGTGAAACAACCGCGGCCAAGGTTGCAAGCCCGGCGCGGCGGATGAGCTTCCGCCCGAGCGGTACCGCGAGGTCCCGACCTGATCGAGCGGAGTGTGAAGGAACTGCTCGCCGGCTTGTGATCGCTCTTGTTTCCGGCACCTTCCTGAAAAGGGCGGCGAGCAAGTCGAACGGTGCGGAAATGCCGTTCACGCCTTTTCCTTCGCGTCCGGATGTGCGGACGTGCGCATCCCCTGTGCGGTTTCGGCTCCTTGAACGACCTCGCAAGGCTGCTTCATTCCGATCGATGAGAGAATTGGCCCTCCTCCGCGCAAATTGATGCGAACGCGAGGTTCGGCGCGGGAACTGCCTGCTTGCTCTGAACGGCCTCAATGAGACACCGACATGAGCCAGAAGAAGCAGAATGACCTCCGGATGGTTCGTCCGAGTTTGGAACGGCTGGAACAGCGGGACACCCCGGCCATGGTCGGCACGCTCGACCCTTGGTTCGGGACGGACGGCACCGTCTCGTACAACCTCGGCGGGTCGGATTATGTGTCGGCGGCGACCACGGACTCCGCCGGCCGCATCATCCTCGCCGGTCTCAGCACGGCTCCCACCCTCCCAGACTTTCTGATCGTGCGACTCAATCCCGATGGATCGCTCGACACGACTTTCGGTTCCGGCGGGAAGCAGGTCGTCGATTTCTTCGGAGGGGCGGACTACCCGATGAGCGTGGCCGTCGATCCGTCCGGCAACATCGTGGTCGGCGGGTATCGGACGGCCCCGGTCGCCCCGTTCGAGAAATCGGTGGCGGTCGCGCGACTGCTGCCGGGCGGGACCCTCGATACGGGATTCGGGCTCAACGGGAAGGTCGTCCTCCCGGTGACCGGGTCCAACATCGAGGCCGATGCCGTGCTGCCCGACTCGAGCGGCGGCGTGGTCGTCGCCGGAACGCTGACGACTGCGGGCACGGCTTTCTTTTCGATCGGAAGGCTGACCAACTCCGGGGCCATCGACAAGAGTTTCGGCACGGCGGGGAACATCACCTTCGACTTCGGCGCCGGCAGCAACAGTCATTTGTCCGATGCGATCCTGGACTCGAACGGGAACATCGTCGTCGTGGGGAGCATGGACAACGGCGGCATCCATCGGTTCGCCGCGGCGCGGCTGACGAGTTCCGGCGTGATCGACGCAAGCTTCGGAACCGGCGGGAAGACGAAGTTCAGCATCGGTGTCGCGACGGATGATACCGCGACGCGGGTTCATGAGGATGCAAACGGCCGATTGTTCCTCGCGGGTAACACGGTCGACGGAACGCTGGTGTCGGCCGCGCTCGCCTGTCTTCGTCCGACCGGGGCCTTGGATACGGGCTTCGCGACGGGCGGTATCTTCGTCACCGACGGCGGCATCAATGGTGCGGATGCCCTGATCCAGTCGAGCGGACGCATCGTAGTCGGCGGGACCGTGCAGACCACCTCGGGCGCCCAGTTCATCCTCGCCCGCCTGACGCAGGATGGCGTTTTCGATCAGACCTTCAACCCCGCCGGCAAGTTCCCCGGGCTCACGACGGTTCAGTTCAGCGGTTCGACCCTCGACACGTGCCGCGTTCTGCTTCCCGGCGCGGACGAACGGATTCTCGCGGTGGGGAACCGGAGCAATGCGCCGGGCGGGATGGAGGTGGCGCGTCTCTTCGGTACCGTCGAGAAGGGCGCGCTATTGGTGGTCGGCGGAACGACGACGGGCACCGCGCTCGGTTACAAGTCGAATGCGTTCACCGGCGAGTATCAGAACATGCCGGTGGGAGCGGGCAGTCCGTTCGGGCCGGTCGCGGTGACCATCCGGACGGCGACAGCGGACGTGAACGGAGACGGCACAATGGACGCCATCCTCGTCACGGGCCCCGGCACCCCTGTCCGCTTCGCGGTGATCGACGGGAGCACCGGAATGGTTCTCGTGCCCTCCACCGCACCGTTCGCGGGGAGTGAAGACTTCCCCGGCGGCGGATATGTGGCCGGCGCCGACCTCGATGGCGACGGACGGGCCGAGATCGTCGTCACGCCGGACCAGGGCGGCGGCCCGCGGGTGACGATCTTCTCTGTGGCGAGCGGAACCCCGAGCGTCCGTTCGAATTTCTTCGGGATCGATGATCCGAATTTCCGGGGTGGTTGCCGGGCCGCGTTGGGGGACATCAATGGCGACGGAATTCCCGATCTTCTGGTGGCCGCGGGGTTCCTCGGCGGGCCTCGCGTTTCCACCTACAACGGCCACTCGCTCTTGGGAACTCCCACCCATGTTTTCAAAGACTTCTTCGCATTCCCCGGCACGGACTCCGTGAACCTGCGAAACGGCGTCTTCGCCGCACTCGGGGATGTGAACGGGGACGGACTCGCGGATCTGATTTTCGGCGGCGGGCCGGGCGGAGCGCCGCGCGTCTACATTCTCAATGCGGTGCTTTTCTTCCAGATCAACACCACCATCGAAACCGTCCAAGCCCACCCGCTTGCGAACTTCTTCGTGGCGGGGAATTCGCTCGATCGCGGCGGAGTGAGGTTGGCCGTGAAGGATGCGGACGGGGATCACAAGACGGACGTGGTCGCCGGAAGCGGCGAAGGGGCGGCCGCGCGGGCCAGGATCTACTTGGGCAAGAACTTCACCTCGACTGCGGAACCCATGGTTTATCAGGATCTGGACCTCTTCGGAGGCGTCACGTTGCCGGGTGGCGTGTTCGTCGGCTGACGCGGCAATCGCCGCCGATGAACCGCTGAGGGCCGAATTCACTTGCCGGGCGTGTTCAGGATCACGGCCACGGTGCGGGTCTGGGGGCCGCAACCGAGGATCAGCCTCGTGCCGTCTGTCGTCGCCTGCAATGCGGGCCCCGCCCGCGTATCCGGGTCAAGGGTTGCTGCACGAGGGCAAGTTGATGCTCAACCCGCTCATCTGACCGAGCAACGCACCCGGATGCTGATCGAACGGCTGCGAGAAGAACCGACCACAAGATCGTGCGTTCTCGGATTTCATTCGTGCGTTCGCGGTCCCGATGGTCGCCGTCCAAGCCGGACCCGATACAGCAAGGACCAAGCCCTGTGGATTACGATCTTGAGTCCATGTCGAAGGTGAATCCATGCCAAGCATGAAAGCCCTTGCCATGCTCTTGCTCCTTGGTTCGGCCAATCTGGCGGTCGCGGATCCGGTCCTTGCTCCTCTTGTGCGAACGGCCGATCTGAACGTCGGTGAGTCGCAGGAGATTGCACTCGGCGGCGACAAGAAGGTGGTCATCAAATTGATCGGGCTGAAGGAGATTCGGGACGACTTGCGGAACGCCGTTCGCATCGCCGAGGTCACGGTGGAAGTTAACGGCCGGAAGGTGACGCTGGTCTCGGGGAATTACCGCCTGCCGTTGACGGTCGCCGGGGTGCGGATCGATTGCCCGATCACGAAGGGTTTCCGGGAAGGGACTTCGACGGGAAACGTCTGGGCGCTGGACAAGGACGCCAGGCTGCGAGTGTGGCCGGAAGGATCACCGCTGATGAATCCGGGCACCTTCCGCTATCCGGCGAAACAGCGATGGTTCGCAAGCGGCACTCAGATGGCCAACGAACCCGTGCATGTGGATGGCGGCGAAGTGCCGGGCAACAAACCCGTCTACTACCACTACGGGCTTGACATCGGCGGGGCCGAAGGGCTGGTCGAGGTCGTCGCCGCGACGGACGGCGAGGTCGTCTCGTCCGGCAAGGAGGCCGTCGCCGACTTCGCTTCGACTCCGGTGAAGCCCCGGTACGATGTCGTCTATCTGCGGGATGGACGCGGCTGGTATTACCGCTACAGCCACCTGCACACCATCGATCCGTCGATCAAGGTGGGCGCCACCGTGAAGATGGGCCAGCGAGTCGGGCTGCTTGGCAAAGAGGGCGGCAGCGGCGGCTGGTCGCACCTGCATTTCGACATCACTGCCAAGCAGCCATCGGGGAAGTGGGGAATCGTGGAAGGCTATGCCTTCCTTTGGGAGGCGTATCTCGAAGAGCACAAGCCGAAGCTGGTCGCGGTCGCCCGTCCGCACCAACTGGCGAAAGTCGGAGACAAGGTCGTCTTGGATGCCAGCCGCTCGTGGGCTGCGGACGCGGGCAAGAAAACGTTCGACTGGACATTCACCGATGGCCGGTCGGCGACGGGTGAACGCGTGGAACGGACCTACGACAAGCCAGGAGTTTACAGCGAGGTGCTGAAGTTCACCGATGCCGCTGGTCGTGTGGACTACGACTTCGCGGTGGTGAACGTCCTCGACAAGGATCACCCGGACCGTTTGCCGCCATCGATCCACGCCGCGTACTCGCCGACCTTCGGCATCAAGCCGGGCGACGACATCACGTTCTTCGTTCGCACGTTTCGCACGATCGAAGGGAAGGAGACTTGGGACTTCGGGGACGGCAGCCCGAAAGTCGAAGTGCGAAGCGACGGGAACCTCGTGCCCTTGGCGAAGGACGGGTACGCGCGGACCGTTCACCGGTTCGAGAAGCCCGGGCACTATCTTGTCCGGGTGGAAAGAACCAACGGCCGGGGCGAGACCGCGGTCGCCCGCCTGCATGTTCGCGTCGGGGTGGAATGATCGCGGTGGACGACTCACGCTCTTCGTACTGGGGGATCATGATGGACCGCCGCGACTTCGTTGCCGCGTCCGCAGGGCTCGCGTTCGCCGGCAGTGTTTCCGGAGCGGATTCTCCGATGCCGGTCAAACTCAAGCCGGCCATGGAACAGGCCCGCGCGGCCGGACTGAAGTCGCTCAAGCCGACCGCTCGCGAACTCGAACACGGCCTGAAACTCCACGCCGAGTCGGTGGTGTTCGACGCCTACGGATTCGCACCTCGCGCCGCTCTCGACGTGGACACGCTGAGGCAGGCATACGACGCCGGCGCGTCGGACGCCGAACTTCAGGACATGCGGGAAGAGATGGGCATGATCCGGTGTGCGGCCGATCCGGCCGAGCGGGCCGAATTCGAGACCGCGTGGCGGGCCGCCGGGGTGACGTGCATCTTTCAGAACGCCGGCGAGGAGGGGCAAGACCCGCTCCGGTTGCTCGCCCGACTGGCTCGGTTCACCTTCGTGACCGACGCCCTTCGCGGGTTCGTGTCGCGTGCCGCCGTACCGGACGACATCGAGGCCGCGAAGAAATCCGGCAAACACTGCCTGTACCTCACGGGCAACGGCGTGCCGCTCAACCAACGTTGGGCGACAGTCGAAGACGAACTGAAGCACATCCGGGTCTTCTTTCAACTCGGCATCCGCATGATGCACCTCACCTACAATCGGCGGAACATGCTCGGAGACGGGTGCGGAGAAGCCGCCGACGGCGGAATCAGCGACCTCGGCCGGGCCGCCATCGCCGAGATGAACCGGACGGGGGTGATCGTGGACGTGGCCCACAGCGGCTGGCGAACCAGCCTGGAAGCGGCGAAGGCGTCTTCCCGCCCGATGGTCGCCAGTCACACCGCCGCGGCTGCCGTGAACAAGAACATCCGCTGCAAGCCGGACGAGGTGGTGAAGGCGATCGCCGATACCGGCGGGTACGTCGGCGTCTGCTGCATCCCGAGTTTCCTGGGCGGCGGAATCACGGCCTTCCTCGACCACATTGATTATCTGGTCAAGAAGTTCGGCGCGGACCACGTCGCGATCGGAACGGACGTGGCACATGCGTCGCCGTCGCGGCCCGGCGACGGCCGGCCGCCCGGTCAAGCCCGCAAATCGCGAACGCGTTTCGAGGCGCTTTGGCCGAAGGGTGCTCTCGAAGGTGCGGCGGACCCGCAGCGAACGCTGGCTTGGACGAACTTCCCGCTGTTCACCGTCGGAATGGTGCAGCGGGGCCATTCGGACGACGACATCCGCAAGATCCTCGGCGGCAACGTGCTGCGTGTGGCTCGCGCCGCGTTCAAGGACGTGCCCGGCTTGTCGCCCGCAGCCCGCTGACCGAAAGGAGCAGAGGTCCCAGAAGTGGTGAACGGTTCGCAGCAGCGGGTGGCGACGGAGCACCTGCGGACGAAGTTCAGGGGCAGCAGCGTCGTGCGGCTCGGGCCTTGACTTCGGTTGCAACGCTCTTTGTCTACGTGGGCAGTGCTTGAGGCGTGCCGACTTCCTCGCTCAACACGCTCTGCAGAGTCGGGTCAACTCGCCGGTTGTTCACCACCAGCGGGCCGTTCGCGACGTTCACCTGCTTGATGACGACCCGCTTCCGCAACCGCCGCAGTGCTGCAATTGACTTCAACGCGCCCGCCAATCGCCTCTCGGCTCGACCGAGATGCCGTTCGAGAGCGAGCGCCGCCGGACTACCTGCAGCCTCGCGGTTCGCCAGCAACTCCACGATGTTGACCGTGGTCAGCCGCTCCAGCATCGCCAGACGCCGGCATACCCAACTCTTGTGCTGGCCCAGCAGCTGCGCCGCTTCGACCTGCGTCAGTCCGTCGTCACGCACGATCGCCTGCACGACCCACGCTTCCTCCAGTTCCCGCTCCGCGCGCTGGCCGCGGTTCAGGCCCAGGATCGCCGCCTTCGCCAGCGGCTCGTCCAGTTCCACCACGCGCACGCTCAGGCTGGTCGACCCAGACGCCTGACGCGCCGCCGACCACCGCTTGAAACCGTCGAGCAACTCCAGGTCCGTGCCGCGGGCGCACGCCACCACCGGCGACAACTGGCCCCAGCGACGCAGCGAACCCGCCATCGCCTCTTCCGCCGGCGGATCGGCCAGCCGATACCGCCGATACCGCTGGCCCAGACGATCCAGCGGCACCGGATGAACGACGCCGTGCTCCCAGTCCATGCGCGGACCTCCCCGGACGACCCCGCCCGAAGAAAGGAGACGGGGGACGCAAGACGAACTTGCGGCCACCCGCTCCTCCCTCCTGGGGTCGTGGGACTTTAGACGCCCGGTGGACTCGCCTCCAGAGCCAAAGACGTGACTCACGACGGGTCCGGCGAGTGGCATCGCGGTGTCACTCGCCGTGCAAAGCCACGCCCGGTGACGCCACCGCCAACGCGATTCGCGATCCAGCACGCGACGTAACGCCAAACGGCATGCGGAACTGCAAAACCGGCGGCTCGCATCGCCGGGCCGCACCGCGAACGCCACGTAGCACCCCGGCCGATGACACGAACGCACCGCAAAATCTTCGGGTGTCAGCGCGCCCAAACCGGTTCTTCCGCAGAGTTGGTGATCGCTTCCCATTGGGCCGGTCATGGCGCAGCAGGATGTCGGCGCGCAGCGATTCCCCGGCCCCGATCACACCGCGCGAACACGAGCCCTCAGCAGATCAAAGCTCGCGCGGCCGAACATCTGCCTCTTCAGAAACTTCAACCGGTTCACATGCCCTTCGACCGGGCCGTTGCTCCACTTCAAGGCCATTCCCGCCTGCACCGCGGCCTCGTCCTGACGCAGGGTCTTCGCGAAGCCGCGAAGTTCGACACGCCGCGGACTCCGCCTTCAGCAACCAGTCCTTCAACGTCATCGTTGCTGCGCCACGCACCAGCGCGCAGCGAATTGGATGACAAGGTCCAAAGCCTCTCGTAGTTCCTCCAAGCTCTTCAGCGACTCGACTTGCGCTTGCTCCTCCTCGTCCCGTTCGTCTGGGCGGCGAATGATTGCGAACGCCAATTGCTTCGAGGTCGGCGTGCGGCCCGGACCGGTCGGCTTCGACGCGTCCTTGCCGGCGGCGAGAAGCTGACGACGCACGTACCGGCGGACCGAGTAATACGACACCGCGTGACCCGCGGCGAGCAACTCGCGGTGTAACTCCGCGGCGTTGCGGTAGCCCTCGCTCAGACGCCGATCGAGGTGCTCGCGGTAGCTTCCTGAGAGGCGTGGCGGCGTCTGCCGCTCCGGGAAGGTCTCGGCGTGGATGTAACGCGTGACCGTCTCGCGGTCCAAGTCGAGCAGCGTCGCAATCCGTCGGATCGACTCGCCGGCCCGATGAAGTTCCTTGACCCTCGCGTAAAGCTCGATCCGCTGTTGACGCTTGGCGTCGCGCACTTCTTCCGCACCGTCGGCTCCGGGGCGGAGGTGGTGCCGCGGATTGCTCGGAAAACTTCGGGAAATCCAAGGGTTCGGTGGACGCCACGGGACGCGTCAAGCACTTCTGAACCAGCTTGCGTCGCCGATCAAGCAGGCGTTCGGCGGCTTCACGGAGATTCTTCAGCAGGTGCCAGCGGTCGGCAACCTGGGTCGCCTGCGGCGCTCGCCGGTGGCCGCGTTGGCGTACGCGGTCGCGCGGTCCCGCGTGATCACCTCGATGCCGGGATGCTGCTTCAGCCACGCTTCGACATCGGCGGCCTCCCGGGTCTTCAGCAGGTCGATCACGCAGCCACGTTCGAGGTCGATCAGGATGGTGCCGTAGTTCTGCCCCTTACGAAACGCGAAGTCGTCGATGCCGAGGCACCTCACGGGCTCGGCGGGGGACTCCGGCAGCGCGAGTACTCGGCGGATGAGCGTGTCGCCGCTCACAGGCGCGGCCAGTTCGGTGGCGAGTCGCGAACCCGCTTCGCCGCCGGCGACCGAGCCGATTGGTGATCGGCATCGAAATCAGGTCCACATCGGCATCGAATCCTGGTCCACGGTAGCCTCCCCCTCGTGCGGCATAAAGCCGCCTCGGGGGACCAAGGATGCGAACCGTGGACGACTTCGCCAAGATCCGACAACTTCATCGGGACGGCCTCAGCAACCGTCAGATCGCCCGGCAACTGGGGTGCGGTCGTGACACCATCCGCAAGGCGCTCGCCAACCCGGAGCCGAAGCCGTACACCCTCGCCGAGCCGCGGAAGTCACCGGTGTTCGGTCCGTTCCGCGCGATCGTCGACGCCATCGTGGCCGCGGATGCCCAAGCGCCTCCGAAGCAGCGGCACACGGCGTCACAGATCCACCGCCGACTCGTGAATGAACACGGCTACACCGGCCAGTACGACCAGATCCGGCGCCATCTCCGGGACGTGCGACTGTCACGGCGCGAGACGTTCATCCCGCTTGACCATGCGCCGGGGCACCGCTGCGAAGCCGATTTCGGCCACATTCACGTCGACTTCCCGGATGGTCGCCGGCTCGTGCCCGTTCTCGTCGTCACGTGGAGTTATTCGAACGCGCCGTTCGCCATCGCGCTTCCCACCGAACGCGCTGAAGCCGTGCTCCACGGACTGTGCGAAGCGTTCCATTTCTTCGGAGCCGTGCCCAAGGAACTGTGGTGGGACAACCCGACGACCGTGGCCATTCACATCCGCCGCGGCCGCGATCGCACGCTCCATCCGCGTTACGCCGCGCTGGCCTCGCACTTCCTGTTCGCGCCGAAGTTCTGTCTGCCGGCGACGCCACAGGAGAAGCCGCGAGTCGAGAACCGGGTCAAGGATCTGGAACGGATGTGGGCCACGCCGGTGCCGCAGGTGAAGGACTTGGCCGACTCAACGAGCATCTGCGGCGATGCTGCCTTCAGGCCCGCGAACGCACGTGCGGCACGAATCACGAGACCGTCGGCGTGCGCTCGAGCGGGACCGGGCCGCGGCGTTGTCCGTGACCACGCGTCCCTTCGAGGCCTGTCTGATCGGCACCGGGAGCGTCAACAAGTACCAGACCGTGGGTTTCGACGGCAACCGGTACAGCGTGCCGCGGCGCTTCGCGTTCCGCACCGTCACGGTGAAGGGCTTCATCGACCGCGTCGAGATCGTCGCCGAGCAACGCGTTGTTGCCACACACGCGAGAAGCTACGGACGGCACGAACGCGTGCTCGATCCGCTGCATTTCCTCGTGATTCTGGAGAGGAAGCCCGCGGCGCTCGACCACGCCCCGGTCTATCGCGACTGGCAACTGCCCGCGGCGTTCGCCACCCTTCGCAAGCGTTTGGAAGCCGACCACGGACTTCGCACCGGATCCCGGCACTTCATCGTGGTGCTGCAACTCCTGTCGCGGTTCCCGGTAGAGAACGTGGAACACGCCATCACGCAGGTCTTGGCCCGCGGCGATCCTGCAACGCGCCGCGATCGCGACCGCCGTCGAACGCCAGATCGCGATCGTGAAGCCGCCGTCGAACCTCGATGCGTTCCAAGTGCCGGCCCCCGACCTCCACCGTTTCAACCGACTTCTATCCGACCCGGGAGACGACCATGACCGCGACGACGACGCTACTGCTCAAATCGAACCTGAAGCAGTTGAAGCTGCCGACCATGCTGGCCGAGCACGAGAAACTGGCCCGTGAAGCCGCCGGCCGCGACGAGCCTTATGACGAGTACCTGCTCCGGCTCACGGAACTCGAAGTCGCGGCCCGCACGGCCAACGCCATCGCGGCCCGCATCCGCGCCGCCGGCTTCCCCGTGATCAAGGAGTTCGACACCTTCGACTTCACCGCGGTGCCCAACGTGCCGAAGCAGAAACTGCTCGAACTCACCCGCCGCGACTGGATCGACCAGCATTACAACGCCTGCCTGATCGGCGGCTCCGGCACCGGCAAGACGCACGCCGCCACCGGGATCGGACTCGCGCTCTGCCGCCTCGGTCTACGCGTGAAGTTCACGACCGCAGCGAACCTGGTCACGGAACTGGAGTCGGCGCAGCAGCAGCACCGGCTCGACCGCCTGCTCGGCGCCCTCGAACGGTTCGACCTGCTGATCGTCGATGAACTTGGTTATCTGTCGTTCAGCCGGTCCGGGGCGGAGTTGCTCTTCCAGGTCTTCGCCGACCGGTACGAACGCGCGAGCCTGCTGATCACGAGCAACCTGCCGTTCGGGGAATGGGGTTCGATCTTCCAGGGGGAACGGATGACGGCGGCTCTGCTGGACCGCCTGACGCACCGTTGCCACATCTTCGAGATGAACGGTGAAAGTTACCGCTTCCGGGAGTCGATGAAGTCAAAAGACGACAAGGCCGCGAAGACCGCCAAGCCCAAGAAGTGACCGCCATGCTCACCCGCACCGTGGACCAGGATTCGATGCCGATGTGGACCTGATTTCGATGCCGATCACCAATCCCGGACATCGAAGAACAGCTTCTCGAATGCTTCAACCACCTGTGGCGTAATCGCTAGCTTCTCGCTGATCCGGGCGGGTTCGACCCCCGCCAAGACGTTCGCCTCCAACTTCCAGCGGAGCGCCTCGTCCTGCACGTAGATCTTCCAGGCCTCAAGGATCGTCGGGTCGAGCCGGCGACGTCGGCTCTTCTTGGGCATGTGGAACGGGATCGCCCGCAACGTCCACTCGTCTTCCAGATGACGCCGGCGTCGGTGTCTGGCCCAGATCCATGCGGCGCGGTCCCATCGCCAGTGCGGCGAGGACCACTTCTGAGCGTTCCGGTACGCGTCTGAAATCTGACAATCCCCGTCCATGGGATCCGCCTGCTACTCGGTCGATTCGTATCGAAGAAGTTGATTATCACGAACCTGCGACTGCAACTACACCCCTAGCCTGCACTTTCGCCGGCTCCCGACTCAGATAATCCTGAAAGGCCGCTTTGCTCTGCTCCGCGAACGATCCCACCGCTTTGAGCAAAGGCCGGGGGCGGATTCCGGTCGCCGAATACAGAGCCTCGCGGAAGTTCTTGTCGCCTTGGATGACCTGTTCCAGAATCTGCCCGGCTGTCCGATAAGGGATCCGTTCCTCGGACCCGAAAATCGGGCTCGATACCAGTCGCTGGTCGCGATCCGGCCGAAGCGGGATGATCTCCCGGAGTCGCTTCGCCGTCGGGGTGCCGCCCCGCGACAAGTCCAACAGCGTCTCGATGGACGCCGCGTACCAGTCAAAGAAGCCCTCCGGCCAGTAGGGGTCGGGAGACAAGCCCGGGCGTTTCCACAGTAGCTCGACGAGAACGACGGCCGGGGTGGCGAAGATGTTCTTGACGGTCTCCAGACGGAGCAGAATCCCGCACTCATCGTCTTCTTCCCGGCGGATGCCTCCACCCGGTCGCGGCTCCGAGAGACGAATCGTCTGAATCTCGATGGCCTGGAACGTGTTGATGACGGACCCGCCGACGACATTCCGGTCGGCATAGGAGATGTTCGTCCCCCAACCGCGGCGTCCCTTCGGTTTCATGTGATTCGCCGCGACTACCGAGAAAGGCATGGGACCTATTCGCTCGATCACGGGTTCGAGCGCCGATTCCATCAACTTCGCCGGAAGTCGTTTCACACCAGATGAGTGCCCAACCTCCTCCATGGCTCGGAAACGGTCCTCGGGCAACGCGCTCCAAATGGTATCGACGCCGAATGCGTGCGGACACGGATGGTGAGTGGATGGCGGTTGATCGATCGCGACCCGGATCGACTCCGATAGCGCCCGTGCCCACTGTTCCAAGGTCTGAAAGCGCTTCAACCAAAACTGAGGCGTCCAACCGATGATCCCCATCGGGACGTCCGCGGGCTTGACTTCGGTCTCCAATAGAAGGGCGCGACCATCGGGGTACCCGAGATGCCAACGCAACACTTCGGCGACCAGAGCGGATTTCCCGCTGGAGGGTTCGCCGACGACCTGCGAGAGGTAGCCGAGCGGCCAGCCTTCCTGCTGCAGGAGGTAACGCACGGAGAACGCCGGCACCGGGAGGCAGAGCGGAGGCGGGGTCATGCCGTCGAAGAACCAGGCACCTGTGAACATTGATCAGACTCCATGCGGCGAAACCCAGTGTGGTCTGGGGGGATGCCGAGGTATTCATTGCTTCGGCGGATTCCTGTGGTTGCTTAAATCAGCGGGAAGCAGATGGACTTTTCGAAGTCGCTCAATTTGTAGACACGGCGTCGTTTCTTCCGCGGTGGCTGAATCGCAGCCTTCACGAAGGCGACGACGAACTCGTCCGTCACGCCCGGCATTCCGCATTCGGTCAGGACGTCGGCGACGATTTCAGCCCACCACCGTTTCGCCTTGCGGACAGTCTCGCCCGGGTGAAGGATCAGGAAGAGCCGATTCGGCAGCGTCGGCATTGCTCTGGGTCGGAAGTCCGGGCCAGGCCAAGGGCCACCGGACGTCTTGACGGCAGCCTTCAGCAAGACGATCTGCTTTTTGGTCGCCCGCGAGGCGGCCCACGACCGGCCGAAGTGGCCGCCGAGCTTCGCCGCCAAGTACGATGCGGCGAGTCTGCCGTATTGGCAGTAGACCTGAACCAACATTTCCTCGTCCACTGGCGGTTTCGAATGGATACGCTCGACGAGTTCGAGGAACTCCTTCGCGATGCGATCCGGGAGCCGGCAGATCAAACGTGTGCAAAACTCGATGATGGTTCCGGGACTCGGCTTGGCAGCGGATTTTGTCATCGTCGGCTCCTGGGTGGTTTCACCTGCTGTCCAAGGCATTACCCTCGGCGAAGTAGTGAGTTCCGCTGGCGGGATCGCCAGCGATCTGCGGGAAGTCCCCCAATTCATCAGGGCGGATCGCAGGTCATAAGGTTTCAGTACATCTCAACCTGATCTACTCGTCTTGCTCAAGCGGACCGCCGGGCGCAGGCCAACCGGAGCCGCGGACGCTAAGTTCACTTTCGTTCCCTTTTGTTAGCGTTCCGAAAAGTCATAAGTGCCTATCCAGTTGAGACTACTGTCGATGATACTTTTTCTTTTCGGTGACTTTGCGGTCACATCCGACGGATATCAGTGAGTTCCAGGTCACATCACCCCAGTAAATGTGACGGTTATTAGGTCACCGAGTCGGAGGACTCCGTTCCCGATTTTCTGTCACTGAGGACCTTCTCGATGCCCACGAGCAGTGCCGATGAGCACGGCTTTTGTCCGCTCAACACCTTGGTGATGTACGTCCGATCCTTCCCAAGCTCCTTCGCGAGCAAGGTATGGGTAAAACCGGCCGTCTTGAGACGCGTGCGCAGATCAACGAGCTTGCAACCCATTGTCGGCGCCGCGGATCCAGGCGAGACAATTCCCGCTGCAGCTATCGCCCTCCAACGGTTCAGGTAATCGACTGGGAGATAGAATCGCAGGCAGGTGCGCTGGAGCCTGTTGAGATCGGCGGCGGAGCGCGAAGCCGCCATCGCCTGTAGCTGGGCGAGCGTGTACACGACGTTGTTGCGGACACCGACAACGATCAGTCCGAGCCGTTCCTGCAACCGGCCGATCGACGCAAGGTATTGCTTCGTTCGGTTGCGCAATTGGCCCTTATCTTTCGAGCTTCCGAATGTCCGCTGGACGCAGGTCTCCATTCTGTAGCCGACGCCATGATTCGTCCCGTTGCCATTGAACTCGACGTACTCCTTGTCTGGATCCAGTGCTGCCAAGACGATTGTCGTGCCCCGTTTAGAGCCAGAGACGGAATTCCCACGGAAGACCGCGGCGCGGTCGGGACGATTAGCTGCACGCGTTCGTTTGCCGCGCGTAATCTCTCTGAGTATTCGGTTGAGCGATCGCAACTCGGTGCCCATGACGCCATTCTGGTGTCCAAGAACCAGCGGCACGAAGGCCAAGGTGATGATGCCGTTGAAGCGGGCGGAGTGTTGTTTCTTTGCCTCCGCTCGTGCTTTGCGAATTGTTTCCTCCAGTTCCCTTTTCCGTCGAAGCAACTCCTTCGGTCCGAGGATCTCATCAGAACTGCCGTACCGGCCTCTCGCAGCGTCTTCCGCCAGTTTGATGGCTTGGCGAACATCCGGATTGAAATCGAATCGGATTTCGCCCGATTCGCTCCTCTCGACAGCGAACCCGGCCAAGCAGCCAAGGAACGCCTGTCCGATTGTGATCGTGTAATGACGGTGCGTACCCGCCGACTCGAACATCGCGCAGCCGTCGTGGCAATTGCTGCCGCTGTCATCGACTCGATCAAGTAGAGGTGTCGATGCGAGTGCGAGCCGTCCTGTTTCAGAGACGTACAGATTCGCCTTATGGAGTACACGGAGCGAGTCGAATGTCTCGGTGAGATCGCGTCGCCAGTTGCGAGGCCACTTGGGAAGATGGCCGAAAAGTAGCTCCCCGAGTTCGCGCTCACTTACCCGAACACGGTTCGTGCGCTGCTGCAAGATTTGAGAGTGAAGGTACCATAAGATCGCCGCCGATCGACGGTGTAGTTTGAGCCGACGGGCTGCCGCCTTGAGCCTGTCTTCGCTCACTTCTGGGGTCGCGTCGCTTCTTGGAATGACGGCCTCGACTTCGGGTAGACAAATGGCAAGGCCGATACATACGAGTGCGGATTGTACTGGTTCAGCCTGAATTGGAATTGTCGGGAGCAGTCGTTGGCGACAACGGGTGTGTTGGGATCGACTCATTTTCACAGTAGCACCGGTTTTCAATTCGGGGCGGCGTGGCGAGCGATTCGGCGACGTTCGCGAGCCTCCTCCAGCTTGCGGTCGCGTTCGGCGTGGATGGCGTCGCGACGTCCGGCGAGAACGTCGTGGGGCGTGACGTAGCCGATGGCGCTGTGCAAGCGGACGGCGTTGTAGTGGAGGATGAAGTCCCCGACGACGCGACGGGCGTCTTCGGGTGTCAGGGGGGTCTTCACGCGGACGGCGTCGTGCTTCAAGGTGCGGAATCGTTCGAGTTTGCCGTTGCTTTGGGGATAGTAGGGCGAGGTTTTGACGTGGGTCATGCCGCTGATGCGGATGAACTCCTTGAAGTCCTTGGCGAGGAACTGGGTCCGTTGTCGGTGATGATCCGGGGCGTGACACCGGGGTGACACTCCTTGCCCTTCTGGATGATCTGTTCGATGTCGGCCTCGGTCATGCGTTCGCGGATGTCCCAGTGGACGATGGCGGCGGGGCTGGCCTCGTCGAGGACGAACACAGGTAGTGGAAGGTGCCGGCGATGTTGAGGTAGGAGACGTCGACGTGCCAGTGCTCGTGGGGCCGGAGGGGTTGCACGAAACCGGTTCCTTTCAAGCTGGCTTTGGGCTTCCAGCGTTGGAGAAGACCGGCTTGAGAGGACGCGGTGACGGTGGCGGGCGAGCAGGCGACGATGTTGCGGTCGATCATCATGTAGGTGAGCCGCCGGTAGCCTTCGAGCGGGTATTGGTGGTGGAAGTCGATGATGGCTTTTCGTTCGGCGGCGGTGAGCCAGTGGTCGCGGGGCACGCTGCCGTTGTGTTCGTTGGGTCTTGCCGAGCGCTCTTTCCAGGTGTGGTAGGTGGACGGGCCAGCTCGATCCAGCGGAGCAACCGGGCCGGCGGTGAGGCCGGCCTTGACGCTCCAGGTGCGAACGAAGTCGAGGACGATGGCGTCGCGGACATCCGGGGCAAACTCACTGGCCGGTCAGGGTTCCCCAGCTTTTTTAACTGGACGTGTTCCTCCAGGAGTTCGAGAGCACCTCGTGTTTGCGGAGCTTCTTCGAGGGCGGTGATTTTCTTGTCCTTGGCGTCGTCGGCGGCGGACTTGGGCGCGGGTGGTCTCGAAGGCGGCGACGCCTTGCTCGAAGAAAATCTTCTGCCACTGGTAGAACTGCGAGACGGCGATGCCGGCCTCGGAGCAGACCCTCGGAGACGGGTTGGCCTTCGAGCAGGTGTTTTCGCAGATCGCGACCTTGGCGGCGGGGCGGGAAATGCTCTCTGCTCGGGCGTGCTCATGACGGACCTCCAGAGTGGAGTGTCGTCACCTCAGCCGCGCTCGTCAATTTCCAAGTTCAGCAGAGGCAGAACAGGATTGCTCACCTCCGAAGGTTGCACATCGGAGCGCCCACGGGCGGCCTTGCTCGTCCGTCCAGAGCGCACGACGACCTCCTAGAGCCTGCCGACAGCTTTCTGCGAATTGAACTGCCGTGATGGAAGGCGACGGCGCGGGGACATTGAGATGAGGAAAGCCGCTTGCATCGCTGAAAAGTCCACGGCCGTTCCCGAGCAATTCGAAAAGACGGGCCATGACCCTATCGATCATGCCGACATCGCGGATCCGAGCCAGCGCGAGCGGGGACGTCGCCGGGATCGGTGTTGGCGTTTGACCAGATGACGGGAGCGATGAAGTGGCAGGCTTCGCGGTTAATAGCCTGCCGCGCGGATTGGGTAGGCTATCCGCGGCGGCCAGCTTCCGGATCAATTCCTCTTCCGACCAAGGGGGGAGGCAACGCTGGTTGTACTCCAACAATAACGGCAACGCCGCTTCCGGCGTGAGGTTGAAATCAATGACCAGACGGCATGCTGCGGTAAAGGTCGTCTTGTCGCCGCCGTCTCCCTCTACGGCTGCCGGGAACTTGCGCAGATAGATACGGGCCCGCTCGATGGCGTTGCCGGCCGCAAGCGTCGGGGTTGCTGCAGTTCGCTCGGACACCAATGGTGTCTTCTTGCTTCCGGGAACATTCCCGTTCTTGAGTGCGTCCAGAATCGGTGCGGGTACGTCGCACAGTGGCACGTCCTCGAACGACCGGCCGGTCGCGAACGTATAGCGGTTGCCGCTCTTGTGGATCGACGGCGGCAGCACCGTTATGCCACGGTTGCCGCGAAACTCCAATTTCTGATTCCATGGAGTGAATTTGGCCTTCGTCTCCACTCCGTCCGGATAGCGGAAGTAAAGGTGGTAGCGGTAAGGATCTTCCGACCCAGAGTACACCTTCGGTGTCATCGGCTCGCTGCCCAGCCTTTCGAGCAAAACCTCGTGAGCCTCCTCTCCGTCCACATCGACGGCGAACAAGCCGCTCACCGGGCCGAGGATCACACTCCACCCTGTATCCGGCCACCGACGGGCCCATTCGCGCACGTCCTCCGGTCGAGGCCGCTGCTGCTGGAAGGGCTTCCAGCGGACGCAGGGATGTTTGTCGCCGAGGAGCACCGGGACGATGCTCATCCCCCGCTTTAGGTAGTCCATCGCAATGTCGAGGATTGTGCGGGGTGGCGGGGCCGTAACCGCTGGCGAGGGTGGCGAGACCGGCGGCTGCAAAGGCAGCAATGTTGGAAGGATAGCGAGTTGAGTTTTGCTGCCCCCCAACGTAGATGGCGCGACAAGTGGCCGCGATTCCGCAACGCCGTTCGAGGCTGAGAGCCTCGCTGCCTCCTCCTCATGCCGGCGCAGCTCTCTTGCGGCTAGCAGACGCAGAGCCGCACTCCTTGCGATATCTTGCTGGACTTCTGGATCGGGGAGGTTCGGGTCGGTGATTGACGTCGGAGGGGTAGCTGGCAGCCGCACCTCCGACGTAGGGGGCTGCGACACGGTAGACTTGCTCGAACCCAGCAGGCAGCCGCTGCGCGATGCATACTCGGCATAGCGCATGCTCGCGGCCTTGAGTTCGGCCATGCGGGTTGTCGGAATCATGCTCGGCAACGCTTCTGTTCTGCCTCTGCTGAAGCTGGGAAATTGACGAGCGCGGCTGAGGTGACGACACTCCACTCTGGAGGTCCGTCATGAGCACGCCCGAACGAAGGCATTTCCCCGCCCGCCGCCAAGGTCGCGATCCTGCGAAAACACCTGCTCGAAGGCCAACCCGTCTCCGAGGTCTGCTCCAGGGCCGGCATCGCCGTCTCGCAGTTCTACCAGTGGCAGAAGATTTTCTTCCGATGACGTCGCCGCCTTCGAGACCACCCGCGCCAAGTCCGCCGCCGACGACGCCAAGGACAAGAAAATCACCGCCCGCGAAGAAGCTCCAACACAAACACGAGGTGCTCTCCGAACTCCTGGAGGAACGCGTCGGTCAAGAGCGGAGACCCTGACCGGCCAGTGGGTTGCCCCGGATGTCCACGGCCATCGTCGACGCCGTTCTACCTGGAGCGTCAAGGCCGGCCTCACCGCCGGCCGGTTGCTGCTGGATCCCGAGCTGGCCCCGTCCACCTACCACACCTGGAAAGAACGCTACGGCAAGGCCAACGAACACAACGGCGCCCGTGCCTGACCACTGGCTTACCGCTCAGGAGAAAAGCCATCATCGACTTCCACCACCAATACCCGCTCGAGAGCTACCGGCGGCTCACCTACATGATGATCGACCGCAACATCATCGTCGCCTGCTCGCCCGCCACCGTCTACCGCGTCCTCTCCCAAGCCGGTCTTTGTACTGCGCTAGAAACTGGGCGCGGTGGTGATGGGGATAACCTGAAGTCGAGGAGGTTGCCCCATGGCGAAGCCACGGAAGTTCAGTCCGGAGTTCAAGGCGAAGGTCGCCCTCGCGGCATTGCGTGGCGACCGCACGATGGCCGAGGGTGTGCCAGCACCGGCTGTCGGACACGGTCGTGAGCCAGTGGAAGCAGCAACTGCTCAAGCAGGCCCATTGCATCTTCTCGTCCACCACGCCGGACGACGCGATGCAGCAGCGTCTCGACGACCTGGGCGACTGGTGGGCCGTCAGGCCGGTGGAGTTGGACGCCGCAAAAAGCTCTCGGCGATGCTTCCTGACGCTCGACGCCAAGCGGCGTCTGGTTCCGGAAGCATCAGGCCAAGTTCGGCGCGCCACTGTTGTGCGACCTGCTTCAGATGGAACGGAGCAGTTTCTACTACACCTCGAAAACTCCGGAAACGGACGACGGCGTGCGGGCGACGGTGGTGAAGATCGCGGCGGAGTTCCCGAGCTACGGCTACCGGATGATCCGGGGCGAACTGCGTCGTCGCGGGTTCGACGTGAACGCCAAGCGGGTGCGGCGGCTGATGCGCGTGAAGGAGAACCTGGTGATCCAGGTGCGTCGGTTCGTGGCGACCTCGGAGCTGCTGCCCAGTTCCGCAGCAGCTGGCCGAACCTCACGTGAAAAGCCGGGCGATCGCGACGCTTCAACGACGTCTGGGCCGCGGACATCACGTACATCGATTTGGGCCGCGAGTTCGTGTACTTGGCGGTGATCATCGACCTGCACAGCCGGGGGATTCGGGGCTGGTGGCTGGATCGCGACCTGTCGTCGGCCTTGACGCATCGGGCTCTGGACCGCGCGTTGGCGAAGCACGATGCTCCGCAGGTTCATCACAGCGATCACGGCGTGCAGTACATGGCGAAGGGCTACGTGGAGAAGCTGGAGCAGCACGGCATCGCGATCAGCACGTCGGCGAAGGGCAAGCCGATGCAGAACGGAGCCTGCGAGCGCTTCATGCGGACGCTGAAGGAGAATGAAGTGTCGTTGACGGAGTACGCGGACTTGGCGGATTCGCGTCGTCGGATTCGTCGGTTCCTGGAAGACGTGTACATGCGGAAACGGATCCACTCGGCATTGGACTATCGGACTCCTGCGGAGTTTGAGGCCGGGCTGCGGACGCGGATGAAGTCGAACGCGTCGAAGTAACTGGTGCGTGTGCGAACCGATTGCCGATGGAGAACATTACCCCCAAGACGGAAACCCGAACGACGGTGCTGGTAGGCCGTCTTCGGTTTTCCAAGGGTGTTGTTGGTCGAGCCCCCCGCGCTCTCCAAGCCACTTTTTGCGCCCCAGTCCGGGGGCGCGAGTACACTTCTCCAACGCTGTAAGCCCAAAACCAGCAGAAAGGAACCGGTTTCGTGCAACCCCTCCGGCCCCACGAGCACTGGCACGTCGACGTCTCCTACCTCAACATCGCCGGCACCTTCCACTACCTGTGTTCCGTCCTCGACGGAGCCAGCGCGCCCATCGTCCGCGCCGATCCGCGAACGCATGACCGAGGCCGACGTCGAACAGATCATCCAGAAGGGCAAGGAGTGTCACCCCGGTGTCACGCCCCGGATCATCACCGACAACGGACCCCAGTTCCTCGCCAAGGACTTCAAGGAGTTCATCCGCATCAGCGGCATGACCCACGTCAAAACCTCGCCCTACTATCCCCAAAGCAACGGCCAAACTCGAACGATTCCACCGCGCCTTGAAGCACGACGCCGTCCGCCGTGAAGACCCCCCTGACACCCGAAGACGCCCGTCGCGTCGTCGGGGACTTCTCCTCCACTACAACGCCGTCCGCTTGCACAGCGCCATCGGCTACGTCACGCCCACGACGTTCTCGCCGGACGTCGCGACGCCATCCACGCCGAACGCGACCGCAAGCTGGAGGCTCCGCGAACGTCGCCGAATCGCTCGCCACGCCGCCCCGAATTGAAAACCGGTGCTATTGTGAAAATGAGTCGATCCCAACACACCCGTTGTCGCCAACGACTGCTCCCGACAATTCCAATTCAGGCTGAACCAGTACAGAGATCGGATGGAATCGGAAATGGAAATCGCGGTTCGGAAATCCTATAAGCAGGCGTACCCGACGCGAGAGATGATCGTCGCCAAGGCGCGCGCGATCGAAGGTGTCATTGAGCGACTTTTCATGGCCGAGCGAATGTGTTGCGAAGCAGCGGTTTTCAGTGGCGAGGAAGCAAAGTCTCTCGGCAAGATCGCAGAACGCATTCGAGCGGAACTCTCGAACCGGGTCGCAGACTGGACGGTCTGGCTAAAAGTTCCGCCCGCGACGGAAATCGGCGAGAAGAAAGGCGATCGAGCGAAACTGGACTGAAAATCGGGAAGTGGTTGCCGCCTACATCCGCTAGCCGGACCCACGTTGGCGATCCCGGCTTGGTCCCCGGGCACCGGTTTTTTCGTTCGGCCGGGGGTACGGTCTTGCGAATCCCTTGCACTCCCGATCCTGAACGGTAGAAATCTCCACGCAGCGACAGCGTGCTCCTCGTGGACACGCCGGACTTGACATCGGTGCTCTAGACCGTGTCGAGCGGTCATTCCGACCCATTGGTGGCTCCTCATTCCGCCAATGCTCCCCTGTCCCGCGATCGCGGGAGGGTACCACCCAATCATTTGCATGTTGGCGGCACATGTGCCGCCGAGATGAACTCATGAAAGGACTGTTTCAAACAATGAGGAGGTTGGAGCGCTGAGATGGAGGAATCCTCTCTGCAGCATATGTTCGCCCGTTTGGAGAAGATCGAGAAGGCCGTGATGGCCCTCTTGGACCGGGAGACGGTGAAGCCATACTACGATACGGCCGAACTGGCACGGCTGGTCGACAAAGCCGAATACACCGTCCGGGAATGGTGCCGGAACGGGCGGCTGAAGGCGGAAAAGCGACGGAGCGGCCGTGGTCGCCACTGTGCTTGGGTCGTCTCGCACGAGGAATTGCTTCGCTACCGACGACACGGGCTCCTGGCGCCCGACGCGGCCTAGATCCGCCAAGCCGGTCGGATCTAGCCGAAGAGAGCCGCAATCGCAGCCCGGCGCTGCGTTGGAAACAGGTGCCGGTACCGTGCACGCATCTCGGCGGTCAAATGCCCCATGAGCCCCGAGATGACGTGCTCGTCGATGCCGGCGGCGGCGAGGTTGCTGGCGAACGAGTGACGGAAGACGTGATAGCCCCTCAGCACGCTCCACTTGGAACCCGCCAAGGCCAGGACGAACGCTGACCGGGTGGCCCGGTCGGATACGGGGTTCGTACCGTCGGCGGAGAACATGTAGACTCCGCCCGGGTGCGGCCCGTTCAGGTAGTCGGCCAACACGGACTCGACCGTCGGGGTCATGTCCACGGTGCGGAAGGTGTCCCGTACGCGGCTCGTCTTTTTTTCCCGCAGCACCACCGTCTTGTTCGTGAAGTCGAAGTCCTCGATCCGCGCACGCATCAGTTCACTTCGTCTGGCTCCGGTGTGGGCCGCCGCCACCAGAAACGGATGGAGCCAAGCGCAGGCAGCATGTTGCCGGACGTGGACCAGAACCTCACGGACTTCGTCCAGGTTGAGGAACAGCCCCGACCAGAGTTCCCGCGTCTGCGCCTTCGTGAGTCCGCCGCGGTCGATAATCTTCTGGATCTGCTCGAACGTGCGGAACGGAGGTCGCTCATGCTCCTTGGGGAAGGTGATCCCCTTAACGGGTGACGCTGTGGCGAGGTGGTTCCGCCGGACGGCCCAGTTCCACACGGTCTGGAAGGTGGCGACCTCCTTCTTGATCGTGACGGAACGGATCGGCTTGCGGCGGTATCGCTCCTTCGCCCGCCGGTCAACGTACGCCTGGATGGTCTGCGTGGTGACTTGCGAGACAGGCGTCGAGGACTTGAGGATGCGTCGAAGATGAGCGAGGTGGATCGCCTCGGACTTCAGCGTGTTCGCTTCCTTCGCTCCCGCCGTGAGAGTGGTCCGATAGAGATCGAAGACTTCACCGATCGTCCGTTCAAGGGGCGGGAGCGAGACGGCTTCGCTGAGTTTCCCATCCGACAACAGGAAGAGCCCCACATCGGCGGCGGGTGGAAGTACGAGACGGCCCCGGTTAAGCAGTCGAAGATTCTCCTCGAACCGGGCCAGCAGGCCTTGGGCTTCGGTCTCGTCGTCCGTCTTGAGCGCAACACTCAGGTTCCGCCCCGAGAAGCGGAACTTGATCCGGAATGCCGCTCCGCGTTGTTCGATCCAAGCCATGCCGACCCCCAAATCGGAATTCTTCGGGCGGAGTCCAGCGACGCAACTCCCATGCGGCCGCCACGCTGCACCCAAAATGCACCCAAGTCGGGGTCGGAAATGAAACAAGCTCTTCGAGCTTCCGCCAGAAGAGCTTGGTTTGCAGGACGTTCCGTCAATCGAAAACTGCGAAATGCAAGTTGCGGCGGTAGGATTTGAACCTACGACCTCCAGGTTATGAGCCTGGCGAGCTGACCGGGCTGCTCCACGCCGCGTTCTATAACCTCAATATAGGTCGAGATCCGCCCTCCGAACAGGGCCGAACGCCGTACTCGTGAAAAATCCCTGCCACTGAATACTCTGACGCTTACGGCCGATACCGTCGGCAGGGGTCCACCGTGGTTTATCTTCTGCTCGCCGGCGTCTTCTCGCTCGCCCCGCTTCTCATTTACCTCGTTTGGCTCTCGTATGTCACTCGGCGCGAACGGCCCACCGTGCTCACCGGCCCGTGGGATTTCGCCGCAATTCTCGCCGGGCTCTCCGGGTTCATCCTCTTCGGCGGCGGGTTGCTCCTCATCCTCCTCCAGTCAAACGTCCGCTTCCTCCTGCGAGGCAACTTCGAAGCCCTCCGCGGAGCATGGGAGAAAGAGTACCTCGCTTGGGTGCTCACGATCATCCTGTATCTGCTCTTCGCCATCGGCGGGTCGTTCCTCACGTTGCAGAGCCGTCGCCGCACACTCGTGATCTACAACGTGGATCCCGAGGCGTTCCAGCACGCCTTGGCGGACGTATTCGAGCAACTCGGAAAGCCGGTGGAACGACGCGGGCGATTGCTCGTCGGCGGCGTCCCATACTGCGAAGTGGATCCGTTCGAGGGCGGACGCACAGTCGTTCTCCGGTGGATCTGCGACGACGAGATCCTGTTCCAGGACATGGAACGCAATCTGCGGGAAGTGCTGAAATCGCTCGCTCCGGCGGACAACCCGGCGGCGCGGTGGATGTCCACGGCCGTGGTCGCGGTCGGGGCCGTGCTCGTGTTTCTCGCGTTCGTCGTGGTCTATCTGCGGCGGAGTTTGTAACGATTGTGCTGGCTGAACCGTGCGTGCGCGGCCGAATGACATTTCCGACGGCTCAACTCTCGCTTCGATTCCCTTCCCCCGTCATCTTCGCCGATGAATCCGGTGCCGAGTCGCCCGGCGGGATGTTCCGGGCGGACCGCACAATCGCGCCGAGGATGCGAACATGAAACGGATGTTGTGGAGCCTCGCGGTGGTGGCCCTGGCCGGAGGCGTTTCGCGAGCGGACTGGGGCGGCTTCGGCCCGCCGATCCCGCAGCCCGGCCAACAACCGGTGCAGCCGATCCGCGCCGAGTTCGCGGCGCCGCACACGCTCACGGGGATGGCGTTCAGTCACTCGAACAAGGCACCGGATCGCTACGGCTTGATGCCGGGCCTGCGCCGAGCCTTCCGCTTGGACAACAACGGCGGATGCAGCACTTGCGGCAAGCCGGGCCTCTTCTCGAACGGCGGCGGCTGCGCGAACGGGAACTGTGGACACGGTGGCGGCGGCTACCCCGGCTACGAGTACCCGCAGTACCCGCCGCCGATGCAAGGCACGTTGGTGTTCCCGCAACACCAGTTCATCCGCAGCCCGCGCGATTTCTTCATGTACGAACCGGGCCGCTGAATCGAACGCGACATTGAACAAATCACCCGGCTCTTCGCCGGGTGATTTGCATTACCCCAGGTGGGGCGTACTCTGACGACCATTCCGGCGCCGGGTGAACGAAGATTGCCCGATCAGAAACGAAAAACACCCGGTTTGTCGCCGGGTGTTTTGCATTTCGGATTGTTCGCCGATTACCACGCGAAGTGACTGAAGGCCTTGTTCGCTTCGGCCATCTTGATCGTCTGCTCGCGCTTGCTCATCGCTTCACCCTGGCGCTGGTACGCGGCCATGAGTTCTTCGGCGAGCTTCTGGAAGGTCGGGCGGCCCTTCTTGCCACGGATCGCGGCCAGCAGCCAACGGATCGCGAGGCTCTCGGCCCGCTTCGACTTCACCTGCATCGGCACCTGATAGTTGGCACCACCGACGCGGCGGGACCGCACTTCCAGGCTCGGCTTCACGTTGTTCACCGCGTCCGTGAAGATCGCAATCGGATCGGCGTCCGGCATGCGCTTCTTGATCTGGTCGAGCGCGTCGTAGAACACGCGCGTCGCCACGGACTTCTTGCCATCGTACATGAGGCAGTTGATGAACTTGCTCGCGAGCAGCGACCCGTAGCGGGTGTCCGGGGCGAGCTTGTCGTAGCTGGCGGTACGTGCTTTGGCACCCATCGCTTACTTGCCTTCCTTCTTGGAGCCGTACTTGGAACGGGCCTGCTTGCGGTCGCCGACGCCCTGGCAGTCCAACACGCCGCGGACGATGTGGTAGCGGACGCCGGGCAAGTCGCGGACGCGGCCGCCGCGGACGAGCACGATCGAGTGCTCTTGAAGGTTGTGGCCTTCGCCCGGGATGTACGCCGTCACTTCGATGCCGCTGGAGAGCCGCACGCGGGCCACCTTGCGGAGGGCCGAGTTCGGCTTCTTCGGAGTCATCGTCTTCACCACGGTGCAGACGCCGCGCTTTTGCGGGCAGCCTTGCATGGCCGGGTGCTTCGGCTTGGACTTCTGCGGAACCCGCGGCGAGCGGATCAACTGATTGATCGTCGGCATTCCAACCTCAATGCGCGTGCATGCCCCGTTTCAAGGGGTTCGGTTATTGAATGGGAACGGCACGGCGGAATCCAGTGGCCCGCATCGAATTTCAGGAATTGTGCGATTCCAGCTGGTGCCGGCCACCGGCCACCGGCCAAGCAGGGTAAGCGTCTCGTAAGTGGGTGACTCGGGCTCAGTT
>JAXMBB010000039.1:0-45548 GCA_046350135.1 Gemmataceae bacterium | reverse complement strand
CCCCGGGGCCCCCCCGCTCCTTTCGTTGGTGGCGTTGTGCCGTTGGATCGACCCGAGACTCGCACCTGCGGAGTTCGGCGGGTGTTGCAAAAAGATCAACTCGGAAACTCGAATCCGATTCGCTTGCTGGCCCGGTGTCCGAGCCCCCGGTGGCGCGGCTCCCGTGACAATTTTTTGTTGTTTCGACCCATTGAGTATTTTTGGCCCACAGGGAACGCTCGCTGAGTTGAAGCTCCTCCATAAAACGCGGCGGCGAAAAAATCGCGGCGGGCCGGTGCGCGAACTTGGTACTGCGCCTCACTTCGGGTATCAAGTCGTTCGTGAACTTTTGTGCGAACTCCAACAATGTGACTGTTATCCGTGATTGTATGACGCCTCCAGCCGCTTCGAATCCCAATTGCTATGCCCAACATCTGTGCGACTGCCGTGGCCCAGTCAACGGAGAACACGTCGTCTCGCGGTCACTGCTCGAAGCCATCTGGCAGGGCGAGAAGGGCGGTCGGGTCCACGGGTTAACGTTCCTCCGCGCTGCCCCAGACAACCCGGCGCTCATGGGCATCAAGGCCTTGACCGCGAAGATCCTCTGTACAGGGCACAACAGCGACCTGAGCCCGTTCGACACCGAGATCACGAAGTTGTTCAACGCCAAGGAGCGGCAACTGTTGGGCGAGATCGACGGCGATCCGGTTGGAACGAACTCCTACGTCAGCGGCGATTTCATCGAGCGATGGATGCTGAAAACCCTGTGCAACGGGGTGTTTAGCGGCAACTTCCCCGTGCCCTTCGTGAACAGCTTCGAGGGCCAACTGCCGCCTGATGAGTGCGTGCGAACCATCTGGCGGAGCGCCCCGTTGCCGACCAGACATGGCGTGTACGTCTCGCACGACTCGTTGCCCGTCAACCACGAAAACGTCTTCAAGCTCGCCGTGGTGGGCGACCCGAGCGGGATCGTCGGGTTGCGGATGTGGATGCTCGGTTCACTGTTCACACTGGTCCTGACAGATGACCACGCGCCGTTCCCAGAATTGGTGACCGCGACTTACCGCCCTCGCAAGATTGTGACACGGCACTCTCGGAACGCCGTGGTCTTTTCGTGGACTGGCGGCCAGTCGGGGACGGTACTGGAGGTCAACTATTCCGACCTGCCGACCGGGTAACTCACCTGCACTGACGCCTGTACAAAATGCAACCGCTGCACGAACTGATCATACGGGCAAGGAGTCAACCGGAACGCCCTATCCGCGACCAGATTATTGAGCATTCATTGACAGGTCAGATCGCGCCGGGCGAACCCCTGACATGCTTGGTCATCAGGTGGCGGTCGTGGTCCTCGAACCCGAACGAGCGGTAGAGCCGCCCGGCGCGGGCGTTACCCCTGCTGACTTCGAGGTGGATGGCACGAACCCCAAGGCCGGGTGCGGCGGCTTCCGCAACCCGTAAGAGTTGACCGCCCCAACCCTTGTTGCGGTACGCGGGAACGACGTACAGTTCGTCCACGAAGGCATCCCGCCCGCCGAACTCGAAGCTGAAGGAGAACGTGAGGGCGAGGTAGCCGACGACCGCCGCCCCGTCGCACGCCACCCAGACACGGCCCAGCGACGGGGCGGCGAGGAAGTCGAGCACGAGCGGGCCGAGGAGTTCGGGGGCGGGCGGGGGTCGCCCCACGGCGTAGTCCTCGGCCCGCAACGCCGTCATCATCGTGAGCATCGCCCCGAGGTCGGTCGGTCCCGCCAGCCGAATGTCGAACGTCATGCGTTCACCCCCGATGAGGTCCGGGACGGCTACAGCCTCGGGTCCACCGGCTCGCTCTCCAGCGCGAGGACGCCGAACACGCACTCATGCACCCGCCGCAGCGGTTCCCGCCGCACGAACCGCTCCAGCCCCTCGACGCCGAGGGCGAACTCGCCGAGCGCGAGCGACCGCTTGTGCCCCAGCCCCCGGTGCCGCAGCCGGGACAAGTTCTCCTCGGCGGTGTAGTCGGGGCCGTAGATGATCCGCAGGTACTCGCGGCCCCGGCACTTCACGGCGGGCTGGGCGAGCCCCCGCTTGCCCCGCAGGATGAAGTCGAGCGGCTTGACCACCATCCCTTCGCCGCCCCGCCCGGTCAGATCCGTCCACCACGCGACCCCTTCGGCCACGCTCGCCGGGTCCGTCACGTCCACCCGCTTGTACGCGGTCGCCAACAGCAGGCCGGGGTCCGTCCGGCAGACGGACGCCAGCGTGTCCATGTGCCACGTGTGGTCCTTGTCCGTGTGGACCCGGCCTTCAGACGCCAGCAGGTGAAACGGGGCCAGTTTCAGGTCGGTGAGCGAGTCCACCGTCCAGCAGTATTGGCGGTAGGCCGCGACGAACTGGCCGACGTGCCCCTCCCGGCCTCGGGTCGCACTCACGACCCGCCCGGCCCTGTCCCGCTCGTCCCCGGTCAGCCGCTCCGTCGCGCGGGCCAAGGTTGCCGCCGCCCGAGGCAGTGCGGCCCGCCCCGCCGCCCCGACCGCCGCGTACTGGGTCTTCAGGAGTTCCTGCGCCTTGGCCGACCACGGCATCAGTTCGCAGTCGAGGCACACCCACGTCGTCGCCAGACTTGCCCACACGTCGGCGGCGGTCAGCGCCGCCCGCACCCGGTCGAGGAACTGCGCCTCCAGCGAGGCGTCGTTGAAGAACCGCCGCCCGGTGCGGGTCGTGACGATGCCGGTCTCGCCTTCGAGCACCCCGAACCGCTCCCGCGCCGCCGCCTCATCCCGGCAGACGACCACGACGGCCCGCGACCCCATGTGCTTCTCCTCGCAGACGACGTGCGGGGCACCTTGGTTGCGGAAGTACGTGAACGCCTCGGTCGGGTGTTCGAGCAGCCCCGGCTCGTGACTGGTTTCGCACGGGGACATGGTGGGCGGCAGGTAGATCAGCCACTTCGGGTTGGCCGCGAACCGGCTCATCACCTCCAGCGCCGCCGTCGCGTGGGCCTCGCGGATCGTCACGGTGCCCCGCAGCCGGGTCGAGACGATCCGCTTCCCGAGCACGTCGTCGGCGTCGAGCACCTCGTCGTCGGCTTGCTGGGCCGTGAGCTTCGGTGCCTGTTGGTCTTCCGGGAGGAACGGGCGGGCCGGTTCGCAGTACGTCCGCGCCGCAGGGACCGAGACGAATTCCCGCTCCGGGTAGCGGAGGGCGGTGAGTTTGCCGCCGAACACGCAGCCGGTGTCGATGTTGACCGTGCGGTTCAGCCACTCCGGTTCGGGGACCGGTGTGTGGCCGTACACGACGGTCGCCGCGCCCCGATATTCCGCCGCCCAGTTGTACCGCACCGGCAGGCCGAACTCGTCCGTCTCGCCGGTCGTCTCGCCGTACAGGGCGAAGTCGCGGACCTTGCCCGACCCCCGGCCCTGCATCTCGGCCTTCATCCCGGCGTGGGCGACGACCAGCCTGCCGCCGTCGAGGACGTAGTGGCTCACCAGCCCGTCGAGGAAGTCCGCCAGCGTTTTAGTGAAGGCGGGCCGCACGTCGTCCGGCAGGGCGTCGATCTCGGCGAGCGACTCGGCCAGCCCGTGCGTGATCTGCACGTCGCGCCCGGTGAGCTTCTTGAGCAGCTTCATGTCGTGGTTGCCGGGGACGCACAGCGCCGATCCCCCGACCACCATGTTGCGGGCGATGCTCAGCACGTCGAGCACCCGTGGGCCTCGGTCCACGAGGTCGCCGACGAACACGGCCTTGCGGCCCTCGGGGTGGGCGTAGCCCACGTTCGACCAGCCCGGCTCGGGACCGGCGACGACGACCTTACCGTACCCGAGCCGCTCCAGCAGGTGTTCGAGTTCGTCGGCGCAGCCGTGTACGTCGCCGATGATGTCGAACGGGCCGAGGTCGGCGGTGCGGTCGTTCCACAGCGGCACCCGCTCGACCGCCGCCGCCTCGACCTCCTCCGGGGTTTCGAGGACGAAGATGTGGCGGAAGCCCTCCCGACGCAGGCCCTTCAGGGACCGCCGCAGTTGGGACCGCTGGTTGCGGATGACGTGCGGGCCGAACGCGCGATCCGACCGGGACCGGTTCCGCTCTTGGCAGACCTCTTCGGGGAGGTTCAGAACGACCGCGACGGGCAGGCAGTGGTACTGGCGGGCCAAGGCGACCAGCGGGGCGCGGGCCTCGGGCTGGACGCTGGTGGCGTCGATCACCGTCAGTCGCCCGAGGGCGAGCCGCTGGGCCGCGACGTAGTGCAGGAGCGCGAACGCCTCCTTGGTCACCGCCTGATCGTTCTCGTCGTCGCTCACCATCCCCCGGCAGGCGTCCGACGACAGGATCTCGGTCGGGAGGAAGTGCTTGCGGGCGAACGTGCTCTTCCCCGATCCGCTGGGGCCGACGAGCACGACGAGGGACAGCTTGGGGATCGAAATCTTCATGGCACCCACCGTCTACGTTCGGGTCAGAAGGCGGTCGAGGAACGACGAGTAGTCGCCCTTCATCGGCAACTCAAGGTCGCGCCGCACCCGCCTGCGGCGGGCCACCACTTGCTCGCCGGTACGCGGGTTCTCGGCGGGCCGGTCGAACTCTTCCCAGTACAGGCCCGCGCCGCGCTTCTGCCAGAGCGGGAGGTCGTTGAAGTTGACGCCGTTCTGGAACAGCAACTCGTTCTTCTCGGCGACCGACAGGCCGCTCAGCGCCGCCGTCGCCTCGCCGACGCTCTTCCCCCGCTTGCGGAGGAGCCAGTACCCGTGGGCGTTAAGGGCGTTCCGGTGGGCGTCCTCGTTCCGCCAGCGAAAGTAATCGACCACGTGTCCCGTCGAGGGCAGTTGCGAGACGCGGCAGTCGAACACCGCCATCGCCCCCAGCAGCAGGGAGAACTTGGCACTGGCCTCGCCCGACAGGACCGAGTGCAGCTTGCGGAGCTTCCGCCCGAAGCCGTTCTCCCCCAGCGCGAACAGGAGCGAGATCTCGTCGCTCTGGACGTACCCGTAGACCACGTTGAACCCGCAGTCGGTCATCAGGTGCTCGGCGGTCGCCAGCATCAGGTCGCGGAACCGGGCGTCGAACGGGGCCTCGAACCGGTGGACCTCCTTGGTGAGCCGGGTGAACCCGCGCCCGTCCAGCCGGGCGACCATGTGCAACCCCGGCAGCACGCACAGGTCGTGGGCCGTCTCGAACACCCGCATCCTGTCGTCGAGTTCATCGAACTTCATCGGCCCACCCCTCGGTCACGAACCCGCTGGCCTCGTCGATCCGCACGTAGAAGATCTCGTCGAACCCCTCGTCGCGGGACGGCAACTCCATCCGCCCCGCCGTGCCGAGGATGCCTTTGAGCGGCACCTGTTGGGCGGGAGGCCTTTGGCCGTTGCGCCGCTTGCAGTCCTCCACTCGGGACTGGAAGTAGTACCCCACCACCCGGAACCCGGCTTCCTTCGCGGCGCGGATGTAAACCGCCCGCTCGCCCCGGCTCGGGTTCGTGTTGTCCACGACGAACGGCTGGCCGGTCTCGGCGCACGCCTGCACCAGCCGCCGCTCCCGGTGCCGGGTCTTGAGCATGTCCAAGTTGATGCGGACGTGCGTGGCGAAGAACCGCTCCTTGTAGAACGTCGATTTCCCGGCCCCCTGAAGGCCCACGAAGATCACGGCTTCCACGGCGTCACGTCCCCCCCGCCGTCCCGGTGGAAGATCGCCATCTGGGTCGGCGACCCGTACTCGGGGTGTTCCGGCCCGACCGGGAGGAACCGTACCGCGTACCCGAACCGCGCGGCGAGGCCCGTCGCCCAGTTCTGGAACTCCTGCCGGGTCCACTCGAACCGGTGGTCGGCGTGGCGGAACTGCCCAGCCGGGAGCGACTCCCACGTCACGTTGAACTCGCTGTTCGGCGTGGTCAGCACGACCGTCCGGGGCTTGGCGAACTCGAACAGCACCCGCTCGAAGGCCGTCAGCCGGGGCGGGTCGAGGTGCTCGACGACCTCGACGACGGACGCGGCGTCGAACCCCGCGAGCCGCTTGTCGCGGTACATGAGCGACCCGTGGACCACCTTCACCCGGCCCGCTTGGTGGTCGGGCAGGCGGTCCAGCTTCAGGCGGCGGGCGGCGACTTCGAGGGTGCGGACGGACACGTCCATGCCGAGGATCTGCTCGAACTGCCGGTCCTTGAGGAGTTCGCGGAGCAGCTTGCCCTCGCCGCAGCCGAGGTCGAGCACCCGCTTGGCCCCGCTCGCCCGCAGCGCCGCCACGACCGCCATGAGCCGCTGCTCGTTGAGGCTGAGCGGCGTCTCCAACTTCTCCTCGGCCCGCTCCGTCGCGGGCGTCTCGTCCTCGCCCTCGACCGGCTCCTCTTCGACGACGAGTCGGCTCAGGGCCATGCGGTACAAGCTCGGCTGGAACCGCAGGAAGCGGCGGGCGATCTCGTCCTTGAGCGGGTGCCGGGCCAGCCACCCCTCGCCCTTGGCGAGCAACTTCTCCATCTCGTCGTCCCCGACGAAGTAGTGCTTGCGGGCGTCGAACACGGGGATCAGGACGTACAGGTGGGTGAGCAGTTCGCTCAAGGTGACAGTGTTCCGCACCGTGACGGAGTAGTACGGGCTCTCGCCCCACTCCGGGAACCGCTCGTCGAGCGGGTGGCGGACGGCCTCGACCTCGTACCCGAGCGGCTCGAACATGCCCCGCAGGACGGCCTCGCCGCCCCGGACGCAGAGCACGTCGAGGCGGGCTTCGAGCGGGAGCGGGGTGGCGACCAGTTCGGGGCGGTCCTTGCACCGGCCTTGCAGCGCCGAGCCGAGCACCTGCGCAATCGCCACACTCATGAACGACGAGGCGGCGTAGGGCCGGTCGTTGACGTACTGGGCCAAGAGGAAGTTCTGGTCGGGGTTCTTGCCCCGCACCATGCCCACGGCGTCCACGTCGAGCATCAGGCAGGCCGTGCAGCGGTCGGCCCCGACCTCGGGGTAGTAGACGTGTGCTTTCCCGAAGCTGAGTTCGAACGACTGGAACCGGTCGGGGTGCTTGTGCAGCAAGAAGCCGAGGTCGCTGGCGGGCCGGTGGTCGGTGGAGATCGTCAGCAGCATCGCGGCGTCTCGGGAGTGGGCGGCGGCTCGCCGCAATCACGCATCGGGTTCAACCCGCCTGTCGGCCATCAGCCGTCGATGCGCAGGTACACGAGGTCGGGCCGGTACACCGGCGAACCGGACACGGACACTTCGCCCCGGCAGGGGGTTCGCCTCGGACCCGATTCGCGGAGGTCGAGCAGAGGGGGCGCACAGAACAAAGAACATCCACGGGGGGCAGTTCCGTCAGGTCTTGACCCCGCCGAACGCGGCGAAGCAGGAGTTCTTGTGCAAAACGTCCACCTGCACGAACCCCGCCCGCCGCATTACGTCCAGTTGGAAGCCCAGCGGTCGCGGGGTGTCCTCCCGCTCGATGTAGGCGAACACGTGATCCCGGTACGCCGCGTCCCGCAGGCCCGTCAGGTACTCCCCGTACCGCCGCCACATCACCCGCTGCACTGCCGGGATCGTGCTCTCCACGAGATCGAAGACCCACACCGACCCACCGGGCCGCAGCGCGCGGTGAAACGCCGCGAAGACGGCGTGCCACTCGGCGTCCGTCCGCAGGTGGTGGAGGACGGCAGCGGCCAGCACGATGTCGTACTGCCCTTCGCCCAGATCGACTTCGCGGATGTCGCCTTGGCGGGCCGTGACGGTCCCGGTGGTGGGCCGCCCGACCCGCTCGACGGCCCGGTCCAGCATCGGGCGGCTGAGGTCGATCAGGGTCGCGTCGAGGTTCGGGGCGTGCTCCAACACCTTCAGGGTGTAGTTCCCGGCCCCGCACCCCACGTCCAGAACGTGCCGGGCGTGGGGCGTGGTCGCCGCCGCAGCCTCGGCGACGAGCGCCATGGCGAGCGGCGCGTCCACGGTGGCCGATTGGCCGGTGGAAAGGTCCGAGAACCGCTCCACGTCGGCGTCGAACCGCTCCCGGATCTCGTCCACTGACGATTTCATACACCCGCCCTTCGATGTGGTGCGTTCACGAGCCCGAGTGCCGGGGGCGAGCGAAACCAGTACCCTCGTTTCGATAGCGTCGGGAGGCTCATCCTTCAACACGCCGACGCAACCGCCCGCCCCACGATACGACACCGGGTTTCTTGGAGAAGCGAAGTTATTCGGAGGAACTGGAGATGAGCCGCTTGTGCCTGACCAGCTTCTTCTGGCCGTTGGTCAGCAGATACCCCTTTTCACTCTGGACGCCGCCGTCCCACTCCAGAACGGTCTCGGTGACGTGACCCGTATTCGCCACCGATCCGCCCGAGCGAAACTCGATCACGGCTTGCACGAGTTCGTGAGGCCCCTTCGCCCCTTGTGCCTTCACTTTGTCGAACCGAACGAGCCGGTACGTCCCGTCGCCCCGGCTCTCGGGCCACTCGTCGCCCGCCACGGCCCCGAGTTTGATCAACCGCTGCCAGTGTGACGGGGCGCTGCCCGCGCCGACCTCGACGAACCCGTTCGAGACGCGGACGTGCGACTCGCCCGACAGCGGTTGGGGCGGCTGGCCGGGGCTCTTCATCGTCCCGTTGGTCGTCAGCACGGTCCCGCTGCCGGTCGTCTCCCGGAACTCGGAATACACCACCGAGCGGCCCGTCAGCGGGTCGTAGGTCTCCTCCTCGTACTTCCTCACCCTCCCCGCGATGCGCGGCAGGAACCGAGCCGCCAACCGGTCCTTGAACACCTCGTCGTCCGGGGCGGCGTTGGGGCCGGTCCCCTTGGGCTCGGCCAGCACCAGCAGTTTCTTCGCCTCGGGGTGCGTTACCATCGGCGCGACCTTCGCGCTCGCGGCCTCGGTGATCAGGTTCTTGGCGGATTCGGTGTCACCACGCTCCACGTCGAAGTCGATCAGCCGCCCGTACACCCGCGCCCGCTCGTCGCCACTGAGCGCGGCCTTCTCGCCTTTGTTCTGAATCAGCGAACGGTACTTGGTCGCGCCCCCGGCCTTATCTCCCGCTTCCCACATCTTGTCCGCGTCGGCGAGCCCCTGCTGCGCCGCCTTTTTCGCCTGCGTGAAGAGCACGCCGACCACGACGCAGGAGACCAAGGAGAGAACGGCGACGACGCCGACGCCGATCATGAGCAGCTTCTTCAACCCGCTCGGCTTCGGCTCGGCGTCGGGGGCAGGAGGAGACGAACGTGATCCCGGCACAGTTGCCGCCTTGGTCGGCTCGGCGACCGGAGCCGTCCCTTCTGGTGGGAACAGCCCCTTGATCGCGCTGGCCGGGCGGGACGTTTCCACGTCCTCCCGGCGCACCAGATCGTCCGGTCGGAGCCGCCCGTCTCCCGCCATCTGTTTCAGTTGACGGCTCGTGAACGGCCCTTCCTCCTTCGCACCCCGCACGACGAACCACTTTTGTTCGGCCACGTGAGTTCCCCCATCCAGCGACACCCGGTCCTCAGCCGGGGCCAGCCCCCGACTCCACCTGCTGAGCGAGACACGCCCCCGAACCGGCTCACGGCGCGTGCGGCTTTTCGACCGCGAGGGGCGGGCTGGCCCCGGCGTGAGCCGGTTCCCGTCCCGGTCCCGCTCAGCAGGTGGAGGAGGGAACGTCGTCGAGGGTCGGATTCGGCTTCTCCCGTTGCCGGTCACGGACGAACGCCCGAGTGACGGACACCCGGTAGGCGGGCGGGAGGGAACATGGGCCACACCACGGACCTACACAACCTGCTCGATCTGGTGCGGCGCGGCGATGCCGACGCGCGCAACCGGGTCATCGAACACGCCTGCGAGCGCGTGCGGAAGCTCGCGCGGCGGATGCTGCGGGGCTACCCACAGGTCCGCCGCTGGTCCGAGACCGACGACGTGCTCCAGAACGCGCTGCTCAGGCTCCACCGCTCGCTGGCCGAGGTGCGGCCCGAGTCGGCGCGGCAGTTCTACGGTCTGGCGGCGACTCAGATCCGCCGCGAGTTGCTCGATCTGGCGCGGCACTTCGGCGGGGCCGAGGGGCTCGGGGCCAACCACCATTCAGACGGCGGGGCGGCGGTGGAGAACCAGACCCACGACCCGCTCGAACCGGACACCCTCGACGCATGGGCGCGGTTCCACGAGCGGGTGGACGCGCTCCCGGACGAGGAGCGGGAGGTGGTGCAGTTGATCTGGTACGAGGGCATGAAACAGCCCGAGGCGGCGGCGCTGCTCGCGGTGTCGTTGGCGACCCTGAAGCGCCGGTGGCAGTCGGCCCGGCTGCGGCTCAGCGAACTGCTCGAAGACTGGACGCTGGAGGACACATGACCACGGACCACACCCTGACGGACCTACTGGCGCGGTGGGAGGAGCGGTGGGAGCACGGGGACGACGTGCCCGCTGCCGAACTGTGCGGCGACCGGCCCGAGTTGGTGGCCGCGCTGCAACGCAAAATCGACCGGCTGAAGCGTATGGCGTGGATGACCGCCAGCGACGGCGACCCGGACCAGCCGGGGGCGGACGCGCCCGACCCGCTGGTGGGGACGACGCTCGACGCCCGCTTCGTGATCGAGGCGTTCATCGCCGAGGGCGGGTTCGGGCGGGTGTACCGCGCGACCGACCCCGACCTCCGACGACCCGTCGCCGTCAAGGTGGCCCGCCGAGGCAAGGGTAACACCGGTGCCGCCGACCTACTCGACGAGGCCCGCCGCGTGGCGCGGCTGCGGCACCCCGGCATCGTGCCGGTCATCGACGTGGGGGGGGCGGGCGACAAATGCTACATCGTGTCGGCGCTGATCGACGGCCCCGACTTGGCGACCGCGAGCGAGGGCGAGCGGTTCGGCACGGATGAAGCGGCCCGGCTCACCGCCGCCGTAGCCGACGCTCTCCACTACGCCCACGTCGAGGGCTTCGTCCACCGCGACATCAAGCCCGAGAACATCCTGCTGGACGGCGCACGGCGTCCGCTGCTGACGGACTTCGGCCTCGCCGCCAGCCCCGAGGAGGTGATCCGCAGGGAGGGTTCGCGGTGCGGGACGCTCGCGTACATGGCCCCGGAGCAGGTGGCCGGTGAGGTCCAGTTGGTCGGCCCGCGCAGCGACATCTACTCGCTCGGCGTCGTGCTCTACGAACTGCTGACGGGACGGCTCCCGTATCAGGCGCGGACGCCGGGGGCGATGCGGGAGCAGATCCTCTTCCGCCCGCCCGTGCCTCCTCGTGCGCTGAACCCCGGCATCCCCGAACATCTGGAGGCGGTGTGCCTGCGGTGCCTGTCGAAACTCCCCGCCGACCGTTACCCCACCGCCGCAGAATTGGCAGCGGCCCTTCGTGCCGCGCCGCCGCGCCGCTGGCTGCGGCTCCCGCTGCGATGGGTCTGGATCGTCCTCATCGTGGTCGGCCTGTTCGTGGCCGGGGTAGTGCTGGGGATGGCTCTGTCCACTCCGTCAAGCCAGACCGCTCCACGGGCTGCTGTGTCGCCCGAGCCGGGGATGCTGACCTTCAACGGCACCAGCCGCATCGTCACGCTCGTTGAACCGTTCCTGCCATGCACATTGGAGGCATGGGTTCGACCGACCGGGGATCGGCAGGAGCAGTTCATAGTCGGTAGCGATGTGCCGAATTTCTACGGCCTCGGCCTCGGCCTCAACGAGAACCGACCGTGCGTCGAGACGATCCGTGGCGGGTTCCGTGCCGACCCGGCGATCCTGCCCGGCACGTGGACACACCTCACCGCCGTGTTTTCCCCCGAAGAGACAAGACTATACATCAACGGCCAGAAAGTCGGCGTCGGCCCCGCCTCCCAACCGCCGAAGAAGAAGACTCGGTTCGTGATCGGCAACGTCGGTCAGGGTCACGACAAGTTGTTCTTCCGAGGGCACGTCCGCGCCGTCCGTATTACGAAGGGCGAGCGGTACAACGGTGACTTCCTGCCCGACGAGGCGTTCACCAAGGACGGAGCGGATGTCCCGGCCAAGGCCGTGCTGATCTACAACGGGGCGACGGGAGAAGGCGACCGGGTGATCGACCGGAGCGGGGCCGGGAACGACGGGCGGTGGGAACGGACGGAACCTTGACCGGGAAGGTACGCACACGAGTGGAAACGGATTACACACTTCCTCGAATCACGTCCAACGTGGCGAGGACTTGGTTGAGTAGCAACTCTAAATCGAGAAACCGGATGTCGGCGATCTGCATGTCCTGAGCCGCAATCCCCTTCCATGTGATCGGCTTGGGAAGGTGCGGAGCGGCCTCTGGGTGCTCCTTCTTCATGTTCTCCACCACGCCGTTGAACTGCTCGGCGATCTGGATGGAAACGTGGTTCTCCTTCTCCTTGGACGACTTGCCTTCCAAGGTATTCTTGAAGGCCATTATGGTCGCCCTATGAAAGTCCAGCGCTGTCGGCATGTTGCTCGTCTCCTGCTCAGGCGGGGTTCCTACTGATGAAATCCCGAATCCCGGCCACCATGAGCTTCACTTCTGCGTGCCCATAGTTGCCGTAGCTGCCGTGGGCGGCGTCGTTGCGGAGGCCAGCCCAAGCCGTCACCTGCTTCTGCTCGTTCTTGTGGTACGCCCCTGCCTTCGCCAGATCAGCGTTCATTGTGTCGAGCTTCGGCTTGGGAGGAATCGTGACACCGTGCTTGCCGCAGAGCTTCCGCAGGTGCTCTTCGAGGACGCCACCGGCGATGACCGCAGCCGGATCTTTGTACCCCTCGTCCAAGAAGTATTCGGCCATCTCAAGGAAGTCGGAAAACAGATCGGCGTGGATCAGTTCCTCAAAGCTCTGAAGACGCCCGGCGTCGTAGTCGCCCCGGAGGGCGCTCAAGATCCCCCTCAACCGGAACTCCACTTCCTCGTCCCTGCTTCGGCTAATGCTCTTCTGGGTATCCCTAAGCACCGCCTCCATCTGTTCGAGGTATGCGCTACCCGGTGGGGCCAGACGTTTGATAGCAGCGCAGGAAAGCGTCGTGATCTCCTGCACGTTCTCGGGCACCCAGTTCTGGTTGAGTTCTTTGCGTCGGGCAGTCACGGCGTCGATCTGTGCCAGCGCAGTCGTCTTGTCGATGGGCATGACCCGAACTCCTACTTTCGCTCTTTGCCGAGCCAAAAGACGCCGACCTTCGGCTTCATCTGATCGGGCGAGCAGGGTTCCAGCGTGGCCTCGACGAACTGCTCCTGCTTGCGAACATCCTGCTTCTTGCCGTCCTTGACCCAGTACGTGCAGATGACCTCGCCGGTGGCGGTGTAGCCATCCACGGTCATCAGGGGGCCGCCGCTCTTCGTGCGGACGGTATCGCCTTGCTTGAACTGAGCCATCGGTGGCCCTCCTCAGGATCAATATCGTGGTGGCTTCGGGTTTATGACCATAGGTGCGGAGGGGCGTGGCACCGGTTCCAGCGTGGCCTCGACGAAGTGTTCCTGTTGGCGCATACCTTTGAGCCAGTACGTGCAGATGACCTCGCCGGTGGCGGTGTAGCCGTCCACGGTCATGTTCGGCCCGCCGCCGCCTTTGGTGCGGACGGCATCTCCTTGATTGAACTGCGCCATGGTCGCTCCTCACCAGTTGTACTTGTCGGTGTCCATTCCGGCGTCCATCCTGCCGAAGCCGATGGAAGGGGTCTCGACCCACGCTTCAAGTTCGGGTTCCAAGAACTGCTCGCTCTTGAACCCGGACTTGTCCTTCCAACGGCAGATCACCTTGCCATCGCCGGTGTAGCCGATGACGGTCATGCGGTGGGCTTTGTCGGTTTTGTGAACCACATCATCGCCGTCTAGGAATTTCCGAGACATCGCATCCCCCGTTGATGTCGATTACCACTACGGTATTTCGAGGAAGTACAGCCCCCGCCGCTTGAATGACCTTATTCGCAACTTGCTGAAAAAAAGCATACTTGCGTTCACGGCGACTTGTCAAGGACGGTAGCCAGAGGGTTCGGCCCCGGAAAATCAGCCCATTTGATTTGCTTTCCCGGTTCTAGACCTTAGATTTAGTGAACTTCAGTTCCCTATCGCTGTCAGCAGCACCAGCCATGTCATCTTGCTGAGTGCTGGTGAAGCTGAACAACGAACTGCTCCGCTTCGCCAGCCCCAGTGCCGAAGGACTCGTGCGGTTCGACATGGCCCGCGCCGCGGCACTCAAGGCCGATCTCGCGATGCTCGAAGGAACGGGCGGCACCCAGATCAAGGGTGCCATCACGTACTCCGGCATCACCACGCACGTGGCCGCGACCGTGGGCGACAACGGCAACACGTTCACGCCGGCGGATGTCGCGAGCATGGAGTCGAAGCTGCCGGACGCGGTGGACGCGCCAACGGCCTGGGTGATGCGGAAGGCGATGTTCGCGGCGTTGATGAATCGCCGGGCCGACGCGGTGAGTGCGGCGGACGGCAAGGGCGCGTTCCTGTTCCGCAACACGGACGCGGCATCGGGTCCGCCCGCGGAACTCTACGGCACGAAGGTCGTGCGGTCGTCGCAGGTCTCCGCGACCCGCTCGAAGGGCAGCGGCAACAACCTCACCTACATCCTGCTCGGGCACTTCCCGGATTGGGTCGTGGCGCGGATGGGTGTGATGGAGTTCCTCGCGTCCGGCCTCGGCGACACCGCGTTGCAGAACGACATGACGTACCTCCGCGGCATCCAGCACATCGACGCCGGCCCGCGCCAACAAGCCAGCTTCGTGCTCTGCGATTCGCTGCTGGTGGCGTGATGTTCTTCACACGGGGGGCTTACGCCCCCCGCTCGGTTCACCTTCATTCACAAGGAGCGACATGTCCACGCACATCAACGATCTTCCTTCGGCCGGCGCGATCGCGGCCGGAGTGCATCCCACAGCCGTCGGCGCGAACGCCAGCGGGCCCACCATCGACTTCGGCGCGATCGACGGCGACGGGCCGTGCTTCGCCCTCCAGCACGTCGGCGACCTCGAAGAGTCCGGCACCTTGGACGGCCGCATCGAGCAATCCTCGGACGGCAGTTCGTGGTCCGCACTGAGCGGCGCGACGTTCACTCAGGTGAGTGCGGCGAACAACCTGCAGGTGATCCGCTTCACGCGTTCGGCGCGCTACGTCCGCTGGGCGGCGACCGTGGCCGGCTCCGGCGTGCTGTTCACCGTCGGCGCCGTGATCGGTTCGCAGAAGAAGTCGTTTTAACCCCGGCGAGCCGGCCGGCGGGAGCGGCCGAGTTCTTCCATAGGTGAAGACTCCGGCCGCTGACGCGAGCCGGCTCGCCAATTCCTGGAGCTTCCCATGCCGATCGACACGCTCGCCAACGCCAAGGTCTCGCTGATCGTCAGCGGGTCCGGCGACGATTCGCTCCTGACGCAGCTCCTCGCCGCCGCGGAGTCGTTCATTCAAGAGCACACCGGCCGCAACTTCGCGGGCGGCACCTTCACCGAGTACCACTCCGCCGGCGGGGCCATGATCTTCCTGAAGAACTACCCGGTGGCCGCGATCACGAGTCTGCGCATCGACCCGGCCCGGCAGTTCGGCGCGGAGACGGAACGCGACGCCGCCACGTATGCGATCCATTCCAACCGCGGCGTCCTGGAATCGGTGAACGGGCCGTTCCTGCCGCCGTATCGGAAGGGTTCGGACGACTGGCCCGAATCGGCGAAGGTGGTCTACACCACGGCGACGGACAGCGTGCCCGCCGCCGTGAAGCAGGCTTTCGCCGATCTCGTCGGCCACTGGTACAAGCAGGCGAAGACGAGTTCGGACGCCGGCTTCCTGATGCTCACCGAGAGCGTCAGCGGCACCACGACGAAGGGCTATTCTTGGAGCCTCACCCGCGGGCTGAGCATCCCGCCCGGCGTGTTGGAACTGCTCGCCCCGTTCCGGGTGCCGAACGTGTGAACCGCTCAGTCGGCGCAAATCTGGACCAATTCCGCGTTCTTCGTCGGTGGTGCGGATTGAGCGGGCCGAACGGGGGAATCCGGTGTTTGGGCCGGGGAGTTTCGCTGAACCCGCCAACGGCCGCCCGATTCTTGCGTTACACCGGTTAGACTTGCCCGGAAGGGCCGTTTTGCCCCGCGACTCGCGGGAATCTTCGGTAAATCCGACGGGTTGACCCGGTTTCAGCTCAGCCACGCGGGATTTCGCGTGGCGGGCGGGCCGGAACCCGCTGTAAAATCGGCCCTACGGTCCGCCATTCACCCGAACCGGGCATCCCCCGGTTTCCCTGTTGGGAGCGCGAAGGCAATGACCTTCTTGAAACGGCTCCGGATCTTGACCGCATGCCTCGGCGTCGCCGGGGCTTCGGCCGCCGTCGTCACCACGCTGTTCGGCGATGTCCGCGGAGGACCCGGCAAACCCGCCATCACCGTCGACACCCGGCCCGACGGGAACAAGATCATCGACGAACTGGCCGTCACCAAGTTCAGCGCCTTGCCCGCGATCACCTACCAGGTGCGCAGCGGCGAGACGCTGTTCGCGTGGCAGTTGAAGCCGGCGCTCGAGGCGGCTCCGGCCCGCCCGCGCGACGTGCTTGTTCTCGTGGACACCTCCGCGAGCCAAGCCGGCAAGCCGCTGCAGCAGGCCCGGCAAATCCTCTCCGCGCTCGCCGCCGGGATGACCGCGGACGACCGCATCAGCGTGTGGACGGTGAGCACGCCGGCCGCGACCCGCTCGCTCACCGAGTTCGCCGCTCCGGATTCGGACGCGGTGAAGGCCGCCGCCGTCGCCCTCACGGAAGTGGAGTACGGCTCCGGCGCGACCGACCTCAAGGGTGGCTTCGCCAAGGCGCTCCCCACCATGCCCCCGAATCGCGGCCGGCACCAAGTCGTGCTGCTCCTCGGCGACGGCGACAGCAACTTCGACCCGATCTCCGAAGCGGATCGCGTGGCCATCGGCAGCCAGATGGACGCGAACAACCAGTACTTCTTCGCCGTGCCGCTCGGCGTGAAAGTGAACCCCTCGAACCTGCACGGGCTCGCGTCGCTCACCGGCGGCAGCGTGGTTCGCCTCCAGGAGAACCTCGCGGACGCCACGAAGCGTGAAGAGTTCGTGGCCCGGCTGAAAGCCGCTCTGGACGTGCCCGTGCTCAAGGCGGACAAGTTCGCCTTCGGCGCGGAAGTGGCCGAGTTCTACCCCACGCGTCTGCCTCCGCTACGCACCGACAAGCCCACCCTTGTGATGGGCAAGCTCGCCAAGCCGAGCGAGAAGGTGACGCTGAACGTGACCGGCAAGTCGAGCGGCGGCAAGGCCGTGAACCTCGACTTGGCCCAAGACCTGCCGAAGTCGCAGGCCGATCACTTCTTCCTGAACATGATGGTGGAGCAGTGGCGGGACGCGCCGCTGAAGGAAGCCCCGGCGATGCTGCAGGCCGACCGCGCGTTGGCTCTCGCCTCCACCCAAGTGAAGCTGTACCGGGAAGAGTTCGTCACGCAGGCGAACTGGGCCGTCACGATGGACCGGCTCGAAGAGGCGTCCAAGCTCTTCGCCGCGGCCAAGCGGATCGACCCGAACGACCCGGAAGCCAGCGCCGGCCTCGCGCTCGTGGAGAAGATGAAGACCGGCCGCCTCACGAAGGCCGAGATCGAGAAGAAGATCGCGAAGGCCCAGGACGCATTGAAGCTGGATGCGAAGGCCGCCGCGAAGAAGGTGTTCGAGGAGATCGCCAAGCAGGATCCGGCCCCGAAGGGCGGCGAAGCCCAGCCGGAACCGAAGGGTGGTGCCACGCCGCCGGCCGCGATCGACCGCATTCGCGAGGCCGAAGCGCTCCGGCGCGTCGAAGAGCAGCGTTACCGCACGCTGGTGGATTCGACGATCCGCCGCGCCCGCCAACAGCTTCGCACCGACCCGGACCAAGCCTACCTGGATTTGAAGCGCCAACGGGATGAAATCCTCGCCTACGGCGGCATCGGCGACGACGCCCGCACGCGGCTTTCCTCGGACATCACCTCCGTGATGGACGAGATCTTCCGCAAGGGCACCGAGATCAAGCGTCAGGCGTCGGTGGAGCGCGAGCAAGTCGCCCGCACCCGCCAGCGGCTGAACGAGTTCGACCGCCAGCAGGCGGACGGCGAACGCGTGAAGGCCCGCATCGACGCCTTCAAGCAACTCATGCAGCAGGCTCGCTTCGAACTCGCGTATCAGGAAGCCCAGATCCTGATCCAAGAGCGGATCGCGAAGGGCCAGAGCGTGCCGCCGACCGCGGTGGCGAGCTACATCATCGGCCAGCAGGCCACGCAACTCCGCGAATGGCGGGAACTCGTCCGCATCCGCGAAGACCGCTTCCTGCTCGCGATGATGCAGACGGAGAAGAGCCACATTCCGTACCCCGACGAACCGCCGGTGCACTTCCCGCCCGCAGCCGTGTGGCGCGAACTGACCGGCAACCGCAAGGAACGGTACGAGAACTCGATCCTCGGGCCCGAAGCGTCCCCCACCCAGAAGAAGCTCCAGAGCATCCTTGAGGAGCAGCGGGTGAGCTATGAGAAGGATCTGCGGAACACGCCGTTCCGCGAAGTGATGGATGACCTTGAGAAGCGGTTCAACATCACGATCATCTCGAACAAGACGGCGATCGGCGACATGTCCGCCCAGTTGGACTCGGCCAAGGCGGAGAAGCTCGACACCAAATCGCTGGACGGCATGCCGATCGGCGACTTCTTGGACGTGTACCTCAAGAACCTGCCGATTCCGTACCTCACCTTCGTGGTGCGCCCGCACTACATCGAGATCACGTCGTACGACGCGCGTCTTGAAGAAAAGGTGACCCGCGTGTTCCCGGCCGCGGATCTCGTGATTCCGATCCCGTCGTCCGTGAACCAGCAGTCGCTGTACATGACGCAGTCGGTGCAGAACCAAACGCTGGCGATCTTCGGTGCTGCGAGCCTCTACGGCGGCGGGTTGAACAACTTCGTCGGCGGCAACGGGAACAACGGCGGGCAACCCGGCCAACCGGGCGCCCCCGGCGCACCGGGTGCTCCGGGCCAGCCGTTCGGCAACCAAGGCCAAGGCCAAGGCATCGTCGGCCTTGGCGGCGGTGCTCCTGGACAGCAGGGCCAGTTCGGCAACCTCGGCGGCCAGTTCGGCCTCCAAGGCGGCACTCAGGAAGGGCTCCTCATCCGGATCATCCTCGAGACCGTGGCGAAGGGCGAGTGGGAGCAATCTCCGCAAGCTCCGCCGGAAAACCCGAACGATCCGCCGCCGGAACCGATCCTGCCGGGGCCGCAACGGCACTCGATCGGCTACTACCCGCCCGCCCGGGCGCTCGTGGTCCGCGGCACCTCGCGGTACGTCGGCGCCGGCACCGCGAAGCTGAAGAAGCTCGAAGGCGGCCAAGTGAACGCCGTGCCGAACAAGCCGAACAACGGTGCGCTCGTGAAGAACGACCCCGTGAAGAACGCCCAGGAAGTGCTTGCAAACGCCGCCAAGAAGCCGACTCTCGTCGATCCCAAGGTCGATGCGGCGAAGCTGATGGCCAAGCTCAGCAAGGATCCCAAGCGGATGTGGCACGAAGCGATCGACTGGACCGTCACCGATCCGGGGCTGATCGTCGCCGTCGCCGACTTCCTCATGGATCAGGACGAGTACGGCCACGCGGCGGAAGTGCTCAAGGGCAACCTCCGCAAGGGTCTCGCGACCGACACGTGGGCCCATGAAGCCCTCGCGGTCGCCCTGCAAATGAGCAAGGCGGACAGTGTGGAAGTCGAGCGGGCCGCCCTCTCCGCGATCGACCTCGACCCGACGAATGCTCAAGCGTGGATGAAGGCGGCCAAGATCGAAGCGGAACTCAAGAACCACGACCAAGCCGTGGCATTCTGCAAGCGGGCCGCGCAGTACGGGCCGGATCAACCCGGAGCGTACGCCAACGCCCTCGCATACGCCAAGGACGCCAAGAGCGTCACCCCGGACACCGTGGCGTGGGCCGCGTCCAACCTGCTCCAGCGGGACTGGACCGCGTCCGACGGCATCGACTACCACGGCAAGACCCGCGACCTGCTCCCGCAGTTCGTGTCCCGCTTCGAACAGGCCGGCGTCAAGGCCGACTCGGTTCGGAACGCCCTCCGCGAAGAGACGCAGCGCGATCTCGTGATCGAACTGCTGTGGCAGGGCAGTGCAGACCTCGACCTGACCGTGGCCGAACCGAGCGGCTCGGTCTGCTCGGCGAGCACGAAGCGGACCACCGGCGGCGGCGTGCTGAAGGGTGACCGCATCGACCAGTCGGACGACGCCCGTTCCGAGTCGTACGTCGCGGCCAGCGCCTTCGCCGGCACCTACAAGGTGTCCGTGAAGACCGCCTTCGGCCGGGCCATCGGCAACTCCGCCACCATCAAGGTCACGCGGTTCAAGGGCACGGCGAAGGAGTCTCACGACCTCTTCACCGTGAATCTCGCGGACGCCAAGCCGGTCGAGATCAAACTCGAAGGCGGCAGCCGCACCGAACTCGCGACCGTGACGCCGGAAACCCAGGAAGTGCGGCTCGAGGCTCCGGCCCAGTCCGCCGTCGCAGGCCCGTCCGGCATCGGCGGCGGCATCGGTGGCGGCTTCGCCACTGCTGGCTCCGCGATGGCCGCGCCTGTGAGCGGCGGCAAGGTTAGCCTCCCGAACGTGGTGGCTTCGCAGGAACGTGTCATCCCGGGCCTCGGCTCCTCCGCCGACATCCGCGCCAGTTACAAGCTGAACGCGGACCGCCAGGGCTACACGGTCCATGTGAATCCGGTGTTCACGATCGGCGGCAAGGACGTGCAACTGCCGAAGGTTCCGCTCCTGCCCGGCAGCGAGAAGTGACCTCCGCTTTCAACTGACAACCCGCGCGGCGGCCGGCGATCCCGGCCGCCGCGTTCTTGCGCGCTTCGGAACGCGGCCGCGTACACTGCCATGGACGGGACTTCCCGCGTCCGGAGTTCGCCATGAACTGCGATTACCGCAGCTGCCGGCAGGGCGGCTGGGCCGATTGCTGGATGCTCTCGGCGCTGTGCTCCCTCGGCTTCCACCGCCCGGCGGAACTGGCCGCGCTCGTGAACCCGCTCGGCGACGGCTCCTTCGCCGTGACCCTGCCTGACAAGCCGACCGTGAACGTGCGTCCGGAACAGGGAGGCGGCACCGCGTCCGAGGGCGAATGGGCTGCGGCCATCGAAGCCGGAGTCACGCAATTCACGGACGCCGCCGCGGATCGCGTGCTCTCGTTCGGCGAAGGCATCACCCTGCTCACCGGACGTCGACGCACGGGATACACGAACGTGAGCGGAGCGGGGTTCGCCCCGCTCGCGCGGTTCCGCCACCGTCGCGAGTGGTTCGAGAACCGCGTCCACACCGCCGCGTCGCATTCCCGCGTGATGATCCTCGGCGGCTCGGACGGTTACTGGACCGACGTGAAAGTGGACGGCCTCATCAATCGCCACTGCTACTCGCTGTTGCTGTTCGAACCCGAGTTCGGCACGTGCCGCATCCGCGACCCGCGCGGCTTGGACGACGCGATCCCGCAGGGCCGCAAGCGCGACGGCTACGGACCCGGCGAATTCTGGCTCACCTCCGCGGAAGTCGAATCGAGCTACTGCGGCCTTTCCATCGAGAATGAAGACTGACATGGCAACCACTGCATTCTCGTGCCCGTTCTGCAACCACGCATTCGTAACGGAACCGGCTGGCCGCGTGGCTTGCCCGCGGTGCGGAGAACAAATCACGCCGCGCGGAGCCGCGACTGCGCCCGATGCGGACTCGGTGGCGAACAGTCCATCCAAGCCGGCGAACATCAACTACGCATCGACGCTGGCTGTGATCGGTGTGGTGGTCGCATTGCTCTGTGTGACGGTCGTGTTCCTGCTGAAGCGGGACATTCCGGACCGTGATCCGCCTGATCGAGTGTCTCCACGGAACGAGACGGCGACGGCACCGCTCGAACTGAGCGGCCTCAAGCACCTTCCGCTGATGGCCAACGTCGTGTTCGCGGTGCAACCGGGGCCGCTGCTCGCGTACGCCGAAAGAACGAAGCAGGATCCGGTCGAACTGCTCACCCGCAATCGCGTCCCGGCCGCGCTGCTCGGAACGCTCGCGAAGGCCGGCATCACGTTGCAGCACATCGATCACATCGTCGGCGGGGTGTACGTTCCGGACAAGAACGAAGAGATCCGCTTCGGCTTCGTGCTCGTGTTGCGACAAAAGTTGGCGGACGAGAAAGCCTTCCTCGAAGCGTTCAAAGCCGTGCCCGCGCCGACGCTCGGCCAAGGCCGCTTCGTCGTGGACATCGGCAGCCTCGCCCTGAACGCGTTCCATGCCGGCGAGACGGTTTGGGTCTTCAGCCTGAGTGAGAAGGATGTTGCAACACCGGCGCCGCTGCCGCCGGAGTTGCGAACACTGCTCGAGGAACGTGTGCCGAGGGACGCCGCGATCTGGGCCGCCGCGGCGGGCGAACGCTGGCACGAAAAACCGCTCGCGCTTCTGCTCGGAAAGGACGTCGTCGCGCGGTTGTCGCAGGGTCGCGCCGCGGCCTTCGGCTACTCGTTCGCCGATCCGCCGACGCTGCGGCTGGCTGTGCGCACGGCGGATGCCGCCGGCGCGGAGAAGTTGCGGCGGAAGTTCCGCGAACTGGCCACCGGCGAGTTCTCACTCGCGGCCGGGGGCGAAGACTGGGCGGAACTCACGCGGCCGGTCGAACCGGCGGATGCGGCCGCAACCGTGAAGCGGATGCTCGAGTGATCGCGTCTTCTTACATGTGAAGTTCCACCACGTCTTTCTCGTGCAGCACGTGGTCGCGGCCGACGGTTTGGCCGTCGAACGCGCCGCTGCCCCAGACGCGGGCGGACTTCAACCCGTCCTCGAAATCCTTATGGACGCGGCCGGCCAGTTCCGCCACGGTGCTGCCGATCGGGCACGTGAACGGGCTCGTCATGTCCGCGGGCTTGCCCGGCTGCTTCGTGTAGATCCGCATGACTCCGAGCAGGTCGTAGATCGCCTTGCGGAGTTCCTCCAACCCCGTGCCCTGTTCCGCGGAGATGATGAGCGACGGGAATGTGTTGCCGAGCGATTCCTTCGCGATCTCCAGGCGGATGTCCGCGGCCTCGTCGTCCGACTTGTTGAAGACGAGCAGCGTCTTGAGTTGATACGTTGTCGGGTCGTCGTCTTCCTTCAATGCGGGGACCAGCAACCGACGCGCGGCCTTGAGCCGATCGATGACCGCCTGTGTCGCCGCGGGGCCGTCGTCGTCCGCGAGATCGACGAAGAGCAACGCCGCGTCCGCCCCGCGGGTGATCTCCGTGATGAAGTGCTCGTAGTGGTCCGCGGTGATCGGTGGCAGATCGACGAGTTGAACGCGCACATCCTCGAAGTCCATCATGCCGGGCACGGGTTCGCGCGTGGTGAACGGATACGGCGCGACCGCGGGGCTCGCCTTGGTCAGCTTCGTGAGCAGGCGCGACTTCCCGGCGTTCGGCGGCCCGAGGAACACGACCTGCCCGGCCCCCTGCCGCGGAATCTTGAACGTGCCCGGAGCGGCTTTCTTCGGCCCGAGCTTGGCCTGTTCGATCTCGTCCGTCAGTTCGCTGATGCGGGTTTTGAGATCGGCCTGCACCTTCTCGCTGGCTTTGTGTTTGGGCAGGATCGTCCACATCTCGCGGAGCGCGACGAGCTTCTCCTCCGGCGTGCGGCCCTTCTTGTACCGGGCTTCGGCGTCGTGGTATTGCGGCGGAAGATTGACGGCCATGCGGTCGTGTCCGGGGGTTATGCGGCCCGGCTCATCTTACCTGCGACGGGGTTTCCGGAGAGGTCCACCGATTCGAGTTGCCGGAACCACGCCGCCGTGCGAAGGGCTGCGAGACCGGCCTCGGTGAGTTTGTTGGTCGAAAGGTTGAGGTGCTTCAAACGGACGAGGTGCTGCGACGCCGCGAGTGCGATCGCGCCGGAGTCGCCGATGCGGTTGCCGCGCAGGTTCAAGGTGTGAAGCCGTGCGAGTTGCGGGCAGGCGGCGAGTTCCGCCATGAACGGCTGAACAGCCACGAGTCGCACGGAGCCCACCCCGTGCCACGGGTGCGAGTGGAAGCGTTCACCCAAACTGATGAACGCGCGGCCGGAGAGCGAACAACTCACCGCTTCTCCATCCACATATTCAATGTCCTTCGCGGCCCAGGCTTCGAGCGTGTTCTCGGGCAGCGGTTCGGCCGCTTCATCGTGCAGGTCCATCGCCGAAGGCGCGCGATAGCTCGGGTTCCGCGCCATAGCCGCGAGTTCGGCCGGGGTGAAGACCGTCCGCCGCAGCCGGCGACCGAACGCATTCCGCATCAACCACTGCCGCATAGAGTATCTCCGGGCCGCACAATATCCCCGCGAAACGAGCCTCGTCAATGCTCTTCGATCAGATCCAGGACGCTGTCGCCGTCATCCGCACCAAATGGGCCAAGACGCCGAAGGTCGGCATCATCCTCGGCACCGGCCTCGGCAACCTCACCGAAGACATCGCGGCCGACGCTGTATTCCCGTACGAATCCATCCCGCACATGCCGCGGTCAACGGTGCAGAGCCACAAGGGGCAACTCGTCTGCGGCACGCTCGAAGGCCAAACCGTGGTCGCGATGGAAGGCCGCTTCCACTTCTACGAAGGCTACACGCTCCAACAGGTGACGTTCCCCGTGCGCGTGATGAAGGCCCTCGGCTGCGAGGTGCTCATCGTCTCGAACGCCTGCGGCGGCATGAACCCGCAGTTCGGCAAAGGCGACCTCATGCTCATCGAAGATCACATCAACCTGCTCGGCGACAACCCGCTCATCGGCCCCAACGACGACCGCCTCGGCGACCGCTTCCCGGACATGTGCCACCCCTACGACCGCGACCTCCTCAAGCTCGGCCGCACCGTCGCCATGAACGAGAAGATCGTCTGCCATCAGGGCGTGTTCGTCGCGGTCGCCGGGCCGAACCTCGAAACGCGGGCCGAGTACCGCTTCCTCCGCGCCATCGGTGCGGACACGGTCGGCATGAGCACGGTGCCCGAGGTGATCGTCGGCGTCCACTCCAAGCTGCGGATCATGGGCATATCGGTGATCACGGACCTCTGCCTGCCGGACGCCTTGGAGCCGGTCAGCCTCCCGGACATCATCGCGACGGCGAACGAAGCCGAGAAGCGGATGCGGGTGCTGGTGAAGGGCGTCGTGAAGTCCCTGTCGTGACCGGTCCGGGCACGAAACCCCGCATATCTCTCGGAAAAGCGGGGTCTGTTGCTGCGAAGATTTTTTTCTGGTCACGTCGCTCGTTTCGCCCTGAAAACAAGGACATCTCGTGACCACCGGGTGGTCACGACGGTCACGACGCATTTCGGATTCGCCGCAACTCCCGACTCGGTCCGCTTCTGCGCCGCAGGCGGTCGTGACCGCACCGGTCACGACTGGATCGGGATGCGAACGGCGGTCGCGGGCCTGTGTGAATGGGGGTGACATGACGCCCTCCGAAGTGCGGGACGGAGTTGAAGGCGCGGGAAGCGTACACTTCTCTTGCGACGTGTCAAATGGACTCGCGCGTGGTTCTTGACCGGGACCACGCTGGGTGCGTAGAGTGGCGATATGAGCGATAGCTTCCAACTTCGCGAAGCACTGGCGCGGTTGATCCCGCAGGATCGGCTTGAGAATTGGCTGCGTGCACCCAACCCGGCATTCGAGGGGCAATCGCCGATCGAGTTGATTGAACGCGGCGAAAGCGAACGCATCTGGCGGATGATTGTTCAGATCGAGGCGGGAGTCGCAAGCTGAGTCCGGCCCCCCATCACATGTACTCCGCGAAGTCCTTCAGGTGTTCGTCGTCGTCGGCCACGATCGCGAGTATGCCCTTGCAGTTGCCGGCCTTGCGGGGCTTGCGCGGCGGAACTTCGGCCATCAGCTGGGCCACCGGCTTGTTGTCTCGTGTGATAACCACGCTCTCACCTGGTAGCAACTGTTCGATGAGTTGCGGCAGTAGGGCCTGAGCATCGGCAATCGTCATTGTCGGCATCGCAGCACTCCCCGCTGTGCCAGCGATTCACGATGAAGGTGGATTGGAGGCGCTAGACTTTTTTGCCTTCAGGTTCTCGTATGCCTTCTGGATCAGTCCTTTGTCTTTGCTCACTGCCTCGGCATGCGCCTTGTCTTCATCCGTGTGCCAGAATCCTGTGTCCGTTGCGTACCTCCCAGCAAAGGCGGCAAGCCTGCCTTGCAAGTATTTCTTCCCATTGTCATCAAGCGATTTCACTCGATTGGCTCGAAAGTACTCGTACCACCCTTTCTTTGGGAAGGTGTAAACGCGGTGTAGATCACCACATAGGAGTGTGTCATCCACCGCTTTTCCAACGTAGATGAGATTTCCAAATTCGGACCCTTCAGTGACCCTTCGCTTGAAGTCGAACACAACCAGCGGCTCTTCCAATTCGAGAGCATCTTTCAGATTGACCGCGTAAGAGGCCATCGGGAACAGTTTCGCCACGGCAATGACTTCTCGGTTATCCAGATCACAGTCGTGCGTGACGATAATTCCCGGTTCGACCTCCAACGGCATCTCGACCGCGACAATCCCTTTCTTCTCCGCGAGTGATTTGGCTTTAAGGTTGCGAAACGACTCAACGTCGCTGGGCGAGCATTGTTGCCGAGCCTTCACGCCGTGTAGCTCGACAGTGATTGCCTTCGGAATGATAAAGAAGGGGACATCAACGACGATGTCCCCTTGGCTGAGTGGTCGGTCGCCGCCGCTGATGAGCATTCGAGTTACGTGCCGAAAGAGTCGGGATCCAAGAGTTCGATCTCGGGGTTGTACTGCAAATCAATTGGCTCAGGGCCGTTCTCCGCCAAAGCTGCCAAAGACTCCGGCAGGGCGACGTAAACACCCTGCTCCTGCTGTGCAATCTCCGACTTGCGGAGCTTCGCATCCGAACGACTCTGTGTCGTTCGCTCGACCGGAAGCGGCAGTCCGAGATAGAGAATGTTCGCTCGTTGACGAACCATTCTCTTTCTCAGATACTTTCGCAGGTTCTTGACACGAGAGATTGCAGTGCCTTGTGTGACGCTTCCGTAAGCGGGATAGGGAACCGCCACGCTCGACGGGATCCAGTTGTTGTCCTCATGGCTACAACTAGGGACCGATTTGGGTTGCTTGTAACGAGACTGCCACCACCCTTCGTCCATCTTTGCGGAGTAGAAGCCGGATCGTTTTGAAAGCCGAATCGTGTTCATTGTCGATCCTCCTTCCTCGTCTCCGGGTGAGAACGATCTAGGACCCCCAGCTTCTTATCCAGCCGATCAAGCTGGGATCGGATTTCGCTCACATTGTCTTCGGTAAGCTGAACAACATGCTCCCGGTACTCGTCTGAGAACGCTTGGTGAAAAACCAAGTGAAGGGTCACGATCGGAAGGTGGGAAACGATACTGTCACCCTTCGAGTCATAGACAGGGCGAATGTCACAGTAGGTTCGGAACGTGTGGAGATGAGGAAGTGGACCGGTTCCCAGATCGCGTTCCTTCTCTGCCACTTCGTCTTCCTCTACCGGCTCGAAGAGTTCGACGAGCACCGGTCGATGATCACGGAGCGTGCGGAGCAGCGCACTTGCTCTCTCACGAGTCGAATCGTCCTTCGCGCGTCGCTCAAGAAACCTGTCAAGCTCGGCAACCACCTCCGAGCCACTCCTCGAAAGGCGGCTCGCTTGGCTTTGAACGTAGTTCACGAAGGTGCAAAGCTTGGCTGAAGATTCGTCTGAAATGTCTAGCAGCTCTGCCGCTTGGACGTAGAAGTTGAATTTCGGGCGATACTCGGTTCCATTCAAAAACACGCGAAACGCAGCGATTCCTTCCACAGGCAACTTCGACAGGATCGCAAGGTCGTCCAGCGCATCATCGGGAAGGAATAACCAGTGAGCCATTGCCGTTACAAATTGGGGGATGGGCATCTACCGCTAGGATATAGCGGTCGAGCTCGGCATTGCAAGTGCTGCCTCACATCGGAGTACTGGCGTGCCGAAATGACGCCGGCATGAACCCACCATCCAAACTGGAGTTTGCCTTCCGGCGAAGGTGCCCGCTAGGGGGTCCGCCTCACCTGTACGAGCTGTCGCAGCCCTCAACCCCTCCGAGCGATCCACCATAAGATAAGCCCCACACCCTGAGGCTCATCTTCGTGGCCACTGCTCCGACGCGCTGGGATCTGGACGCCGAGGCGGTCGCCATCAAGATCCGCTGGTTCGGGCTGGTCGTCGGGTACCTGTACGCAAACCTCGGCTCCGCCGCGGAGCCGCTGCCGCTCAACTCCATTCTCGCGCTCGGGTTCGCCTTCAACACGCTGGACACTTACTGGTCGTGGCGCGGCCGCGTCGTGTTCGCCAACCACCCGCTCGTCGTCTCGTGTCTCGAGGCCCTGTTCATCGGCCTGCTCTGCTTCTCGGACGGCGGCTTGGACAGCCCTTTCCGCTACTACTACATCCTCTCGCTGCTCTGCTGTGCGCTGCGGTATTCGCCGCGGGTCACGGCCGCCACGTGCGGGCTCGCGTGGCTCAGTTACGCCACGCTCTTCTTCGCGCTGCCGCAGGAGCAGCGGAACCTTGTGTCCCTCGCGCTGGGCTTGTGCGTGCTCGGCTGGGTCACGTGGGCGGCGGTGGCGCTGGCCCGCCTCATCCGCCGCGCCGGCGAGCAACTCACCGACTTGAACGCGAAGCTCGAGGAACGTATCGCCGAGCGCACCCGCGAACTCGAAGAGACGCAGGCCCAGGTGCTTCATCAGGAGAAGATGGCCGCGTTCGGGCTCCTCGCCGCCGGCATCGCCCATGAAGTGGGCAACCCGCTCACCGGCATCAGCACCTTGGTGCAATTGCTCGAACAGCGCGACCCGGACGAATACACCCGCGAGCGGCTCGGGCTCGTGAACGCCCAACTCACGCGGATCCAATCCACGCTGCGCGAACTGGTCACGTTCAGTCGCCCGGCCAGCGACACCCGCGATCATGTGTCCTTGCGCGATATCGTGGACGAAGCCCTCGGCATCGCGAAGTACTACAAGGGCGTGAAGGGCCGGGCCATCCGCGCGGAGATTCCGCACGATCTGCCCGCGATCCTCGGCGTCCGCGATCAACTCGTGCAGGTGTTCTTCAACCTCGTGCTGAACGCGATCGACGCGACGAAGAAGGGCGGCCGGGTGACGATTGCCGCGTTCGAGGAGAACGGCCGCATCACGGCGACGGTGTCGGACGACGGCCACGGCATCGAGCCGCAGCACCGCGAGCGCCTGTTCCGCCCGTACTTCACCACCAAGAAACACGGCACCGGGCTGGGTTTGTTCGTGACGCGGAAGCTGGTCGAATCGCACGGCGGCACGGTGGAGTGTGTTTCATTGGAAGAGGGCACCGAGTTCAGGCTCACCTTTCCTGCAATGACTCCACAAAGCCCGGCGACAGCCGTCGCCGGGCTTGCGGAGATGGTGAGTTAGCATGTCCACCTCACCCATTATCCTCGTCATTGATGACGAACCGATCATCCGGCAGAATCTCGCGGAGTTCCTGCAGAAGGTCGGGTTCGCGGTTCACACGGCGAGCACGGGCGAACTCGGGCTCCAGATGCTCGCCCGGCAGAAGTACGACGCCATCCTCTGCGATGTGAACCTGCCCGGCATCGACGGGCTGGACGTGCTCGACCGCACGACCAAGCTCTCGCCCGAAACGTTCATCGTGCTCATCACCGCGTACGCCACCGTGGAGAGCGCCATCGATGCGTTCCACCGCGGCGCCCACGATTACCTCATCAAGCCGATCATTCTCAAGGACGTGGAACGCAAGCTGCGGAGGCTGCTGGAGCAGAAGGAACTCACGCGCGAGAACCAGCGGCTGCGCCGCGAGTTGAACCGCAGTCTCGATCCGGGCGAGATGGTGGTCGGCGGCACGCCTGCGATGCAGCAGGTGATGGCGATCGCGAGGAAAGCCGCCCGCACGAGCGGCACCGTGCTGCTCGCCGGCGAAAGCGGCACGGGGAAGGAACTGCTCGCGCGGTGGATTCATGCGGAGTCCCGAACCGATGGCCGGTTCATTCCCGTGAACTGCGCCGCGATCTCCGGTGAAGCGACGCTGTTCCATCACTCCGATGCGGGCACGATCTTTCTCGATGAAGTGGGCGAGTTGCCGCTGCCGGTGCAAGCGCAGTTGCTGCGCGCGATCGAGTTGAAGGAATCGACGCCGGCCGGTTCACGGACGCCCATCAAAATCGACGCGCGGCTCATCGCGGCGACGAACAAGGACCTGCCGAAGGAGGTGGAAGCCGGCCGCTTCCGCGAGGATCTCTTCCACCGGTTGAATGTGGTGGCGCTCTCGCTGCCGCCGCTCCGCGACCGCCGCGAGGATATTCCGGAACTGGTGGATCACCTGTTGGCGAAGCACGCGAAGCAACTCCGCAAGCCGCTCGGCGGCGCGACCCACGAGGCGATCGCGGCGCTGAAAGTCGCCGCGTGGAAGGGCAACATCCGCGAACTGGACAACGCCTTGCAGCGTGCTGCGATTCTCGGCGACGGCCCGCTGGTCGGCTTGGCCGACCTTCCGCCCGACCTCGCACCGCGAGCCGATGATCCCTCCGCGGTGGAGGAACTGAGCACGGCTGTGGAGCGGTTCGAGAAGCAGCACCTCGAACGCATCCTGCGGCAAACCACGGACAAGCGCGAAGCCGCCCGCCGCCTCGGCATCGGCATCAGTTCGCTCTACCGCAAGATCGAGCAATACGGCATCGGCTGAACCACATTCCGGGAGCGCGTCGTGAATCGAATCGCCCTGCTTTCGCCCGCCCTGTTGTGCTGTGCCGCATTCGCGGCCGAACCGCAGCGGGCCACGCTCGTCGGGCACACCGGATCCGTGCATCAAGTCGCGTTCAGCCCGGACGGCAAGGCGTTGGCTTCGTCCAGCAGCGACAAGACCGTCAAGCTCTGGGACGCGGCGACCGGCAAGGAACTCGCTTCAATCGAAGGGCACAAGGATGCCGTGTGGACGGTCGCGTTCAGTCCGGACGGCAAGATGATCGCTTCCGGCAGCAAAGACGGCACCGCCAAACTGTGGGATGTCGGAACGAAGCGCGAGCGGCTTGCGTTGGTTCAAACGCGTAGCGTCCGCACGATCGCGTTCAGCCCGGACGGCAAGCTGCTCGCAACGGGCGATTACGGGCTCACCGATGGCAGCGTCGTGCTGTGGGATGTCGAAACCGGCAAGGTGCGGGCGGCGTTGCCGGGCCACAAGTCGGACATCACCGCCGTGGCATTCTCCCCGAAGGGCAAGCTGTTGGTTTCCTGCGAAGGCTGGCGCGGCGACACGGCCATCAGCCGCCCCGAGATCAAACTGTGGGACACGGAGACCGCCAAGGAACGTCTCACGATCAAGGCCCACGAAGGCGGCAGCGTGGAATCCATTTCGCTGAGTGCGGACGGCAAGTGGCTCGCGTCGTGCGGCGGCAACCCGCGACAGATCAAGATTCAGGACTTGGAAGCAGGCAAGGAAGTGCGGATGATTCGTTACACAGGGCTGGACCGGCCCGCCGTGTTCCATCCGGACGGCAAGTACCTCGCCGCGGTCCGCAGCGTGCAGACCGACCCGATGCGTCCGAAGAATTTCATCGTGCTGCTCGATCCGAAGACCGGCAAGGAACTCGCCGCGCTCGCGGAGAAGAACTACCGGTCCATCACGTCGATCGCGTTCAGCCCGGACAGCAAGATGCTTGCCGCGAGCGGGCACGACCATCGGATCTCTGTGCACGACGTACCCGAGTTGAAGTAGCGTCACTCTTTCTTCAACGGCGGCAGCGGCATGCGCACCCGCGGGTCGTCTCCGCGCGGCTCGTCGTCGAACCAGCGGCCGCCTTCGTCCTTGCCGTTCGCGCCCACGGACCAAATCAGGTACCCGGTTTTCGACACGGTGTACTTCAACTTCTCGCCGTTGAATGTGTCGCCGGGCACCACCGGGATGTACTTCGGGGCGAGGTCGTCGAGCTTGGCCGGATACCGGCCGTGCTCCGTGTGGTAGGCGGCGAGAGCGAACGCGGTTTGCAGGTTGCCCTGGGTTTGGATCTGGCGGTCGCTCGCGTCCTGCACCTTGCGCAGCGCCGGCGCGAGAAGCGTGACGAGTACGTCGCCGATGGCCTTGGCCACCACGGGGCCGGGGTCGCCGCCCTTTTTGAGCGTCTCGCGCAGCTTGTCCGCCGAGGCGACGTACTCCTGCTTCAGCTTCTTGAGTTCGGCTTCCATCGCATCCAGTTCGGCGTTGCGTTCGGCGCGCGTGGGCTTCTTCAGCGCCGCGACCATGCGGTCGTACCATTGCGTGCCGGCCTTCTCGGCGGGGGCGAAGTCGAGTTTGGCGAGCCCCTTCGTTTCCGCGTCGTCGAGTTTCAGGTCCGCGCCGTCGCCGACGAGCCCTTCCAGATTTTTGATGCCGCCCGTGCGAATCAGCCTCAGGCAGTCCAGGAACATCAGCCGCTCGGTGACGTCGATCTTGTCCGCGACGCGGGGGAACGCCGGCAGGCTTTGAAGCTCCTTCAGCTTGGTTTGGAGTTGCTTGGCGTCCAGCTTGGCCGCTTCGAGGAATGCGAGGTCGGCGTTGCTGGCGATCGCGTCGATGGCCACGCCGACGAGCAGTTCGATGAGCGTGCCGCCGTGGGCCACGTGCCGGGCCAGCAGGTGGCAGGCGATCAGGTCGCTCCACGCCTCGTCATACTTGCCTTCCTGCGTGCGAAGCATGGCCCGGGCGGAGAGCAGCGAGGCGAACTCGCGGCACTTCTGCACGCTGGGCAGGAGCACGCCGATCAGCGAGCCGTTCGGATCCTGCGGGCTTCGCTTCGACACCAGCGGGTTGTAATACTTCGGCCGCTTCACCGCCTCGTGCACGACGGCGAGCGGCTTCTCGTTGATCTTCAGCCACGCCGCGATGAACGGATAATCCTTCGCGCTCCACGGCCGGTTGGACGCCCAACCCTGCTGGTTGAAGACGACGTCGATGTCCTTCTGCTCGAGGTTCAGGTTCTCGCGGACGAACTTGCCGACGCCCACGAGGTACTCGCCCTGTTCGGGCGGTTCCTGAATGCCGAGGCGGCGGTAGTACTCCTCCGGCATCGTGGAACCTTCGGGCTTCGGCCCGAATGCGAGGAACAGGAGCGCCTTGGCGTTCTCCTCGGGGCGGATGCCCTCGCCGAGCTTGTCGTTGAGCTGCTTCTCGTAATCGACATCCTTCGGCTTTTCGGGCGGGGCGGCGGGTGCGACCAACGCCAAGGCCAACAGCGAGGTTCCGAGCATGACCGTGTTCCGAGAAAGGAGGAAGAATCTCTCCTGAATCACGCCTCCCGGCCGGCGCGATTTCAATCCCGCGCCGGGATTGCTACTCGATGGAGCGGGCGAGCACGACCACGGATCGCGGGCCCGCCGGGTACGTGAACCCCGGCACCGCCGCGAGGGCGTTCGTCTCCCGGATGTCCTCCGGCGAGGCGAGCGACGTGTCGATCCACCGCTGCCACGGCTTCCCCGGCCCGAGTTCGAATTCGAGCGGCTCCCAGTACGCGTTCAGGATCAGGTGAAACTCCAGTTTCTCCTTCTGAAGCACGGCGTTGAACGCGATCGCGTGCGAATGCTCGGCCCAGTCCGGCTGGTTCTGCTTCACGCCGTGCCATCGCTTCTCCGCCCGCGCGATCAGTTCCGTGAGGCTCATCCGTTTCTCTTCGTGCGACACATCGCGCAGCATCCGCCGGTCGAGCAGCACCTTCAGGAAGCGGTACACGTCCGCGTGCTTCTGCACCAACGACCAATCGAACCAATTGTTCTCGTCATCGTGGCAGTACGCGTTATTGTTCCCGTGTTGCGTGCGGCGCACTTCATCCCCCATCACGATCATCGGTACGCCGAGCGAGAGGAACGTGGTGGCGAGGAAGTTCTTCACCTGCCGGTTGCGGAGGGCTTCGATCGCGGGGTCGTCCGTCGGACCTTCGACACCGCAGTTCCAACTCTTGTTGTCGTTCGCGCCGTCGCGGTTCTCTTCCTTGTTCGCCTCGTTGTGCTTGCCGTTGTAGCTCACGAGATCGTTCAGGCTGAAGCCGTCGTGGCACGTCACGAAGTTGACGCTCTGTTCGGCCTCGCGGGACTTGTGCCCGTACACCTCGTGGCTGCCCACCATGCGATCCGCGAAACGGGTGACGGAGCCGGGCTCGCCGCGGAAGAAGTCCCGCGCGTCGTCGCGGAAGCGGCCGTTCCACTCCTTCCATGCGTCGCCGACGAAACTGCCCACTTGGTACAGGCCCGCCGCGTCCCACGCCTCGGCGATGAGCTTCGTGCCCGCGAGGCACGGGTCCGATTCGATGTCCCACAGCACCGGCGGATTCGGCAGGACTTGGCCCTTGGGATCGCGCGAAAGGATGGACGCGAGATCGAATCGGAAGCCGTCCACATGCATTTCCGTCACCCAGTACCGCAGGCTGTCCAGGATCAGGCGGCGGGCCACCGGGTGGTTGGCGTTGAAGGTGTTCCCGCAGCCGGAGTAGTCCGCATAGCGCGAGCCGCCGTTCTCCAGCATGTAGTAGGTCGGGTTGTCGATGCCCCGGAAGCTGAGCATCGGGCCGTCGTGGTTGCCTTCGGCGGTGTGGTTGAACACGACGTCGAGGATCACTTCGATGCCGGCCTTGTGCAGGGCCTTCACCATGTCGCGGAACTCGTTCACGGGGCCGAGCGGAGTGCGATTCGAACTGTACTGCGGGTGCGGGGCGAAGTACGACACGGTCTGGTAGCCCCAGTAATTCACGAGGCCCGGCGGGCACGCGAGCGTGTCGAACGCGTGCACCGGCAGAAGTTCCACGGCGGTGATGCCGAGATCCTTCAGGTACGGAATCTTCTCGACGAGCCCGGCATACGTGCCGCGAACATTCTCGTTCACGCCGGAGTTCGGGTGCCGGGTGAAGCCGCGGACGTGCATCTCGTAAATCGCAGTGCGGGCCGAGGGCCGCCGCAGCGGTGCGTCGCCGTCCCAGTCGTACGCAGAGGAGTCGACAACGACGCTCTTCATGGCGTGGGCCGAGTTGTCCCCCGGGCGGCGGGCGAACTCCGGCGAGTAACTCGCGGGCACGACCGTGCCGCGGCCGTACGGGTCCAGCAGGATCTTGGACGGGTCGAATCGCAGCCCACGATCCGGATCGACCGGCCCGTGCACGCGATACGCATACATCTGCCCGGCCTTCACTCCGGGAACGAACGCGTGCCAGTAGTGGTAGGTCCGGTTCCTCGCCGGATCGAGTGCGATCGTGCGGCTGGGCGCGGGTGCGTCCTCGCGATCGAACAGGACGAGTTCGACGCCCGTGGCGGTGCGCGAATACAGGCTGAAATTGGTGCCGCCGTCGACGACGGTGGCACCGAGCGGCGCGGGTTGGCCGAGTTCGGAAGAGATCGTCATGGACATACCGACTTGAGGAATAAGTTGGAATCCTTGCATTTTCCGGATTGCTTCGAGCTCGCAACCCGCAATGGCCGAAGAGAACTCCATTCTCCCCGAGGCGACACGGGACTTTCATGCGCGGCCGCGTTCTGCTTCCGAGCCTGGTTGTGGCTCTCGCCGCCGTCGTGTGCGGTTGCCGGCACCTCGGCCCGCGTTCCATCGTCGCCGACCGCATCCCCTACAACGAGGCCATCGCCCGCTCCTGGAAGGAGCAGACGCTCCTCAACATCGTGAAGCTGCGGTACGCCGACACGCCGTTCTTCGTCGATGTCCCGCAAATCACGAGCGGCTACACGCTCCAAGGCACGGCCACGGGGGGCGGGTCGATCTCGCCCCCCGTGAATCCGGTGGCGTCGTTCGCCCAGCAACTCGGCGGCTCGCTCCTCTTCCAAGGCGCCTACCAGGATCGCCCCACGATCTCCTACCAGCCGCAAACCGGATCGCAGTTCATCCGCAACATCACGACGCCGATCAATCCCGGCTCGGTGTTGTTCCTGCTGCAATCGGGCTACCCGGCCGACCTCGTCCTCGAACTCACGGTCGATTCCATCAACGGCGTTCGCAATCGCAACATGACCGGCGGCGAACTCAAACCGGCCGACCCGGAATTCACCTGGCTGATTCGGACGCTGCGAAAGGCCCAGATCTCCGGGCACGTCGGGATCCGCGTCACCCGCGAGAAGGACGGCAAGGACTCGGTGGCGTTCTTCTTCCAGGACCAGAACATCGATCCCGCGATGAAGGAAGAACTCGCGAAAGCCCGGCAAATCCTGAAGATCGACCCCGCGCGGGGGGAATTCCGCGTCACCTTCGGCGCCGCGGCCGCCAACCCCAACGAGATCGCCATCCTGTCCCGATCCGTCTTCCGCGTCCTCTCGGAACTCGCGACATTCGTAGAGGTGCCGGCCCTCCACCAGGCGTCCGGCATCGCCGCGCCCTTCGACAGCCACCCGGAAGAAACCTCGCCTCTCCGCGTGTTCAGCGGCCTGAAGGAACCGTGCGACCCGTTCGCATCCGTCTTCTACGAGGGCCAGTGGTTCTGGATCGAGAAGAGCGACCTGCGCTCCAAGCGGACGCTGGCCTATCTGCTCGTGCTCCTCGCGCTCGCGGACACGGGTGCCAAGGAGAACCTCCCGGTGATCACGATCCAAGCCAATTAGTCATTCCGATTTCATCGACTCGCGCAGGCTCGTCAAGGCATCCTGGCTGATGGTGATGAAACCGGCGCCCGGACGGTCCAGGTCCGCGATCAGGAACATGACGCTGGCGAAGGCGACCACGAGGATCGCCATCGCGGGGGACCGCCGCGTGCCGGAGAGCCCGGTCTGGTAGCCGACGGACGCCATTCCGAGGAACGAGAGCGCGTACAGCCCGAGCCAGATCGTGGTCGGCACGCGATTGGTGATGCCGACCTGCACCCGCGTCGAGTGGATGTCGATCATCTGGTTCAAGGCGTTGATGTACGTCGCCGTGACGGGCGTGGGATGCGCCTCGGCTTCCTTCCGCGCCTGGGCCCACAGGGCAACATGCAGTGCCTCCGAGCGTCGGATCGTTTCCGGGATCCGGTCCTGGCGGACGCCCTCGACCCGGACATCGATGTACTCGCGGAGCAGTTTCAAGCTCTCGGCCCGCTGCGGTTCGTGGAGCAGCTGCGCCCGCAGGTAGGTCGTGCCGATCGAGTTCGCCTCGTCCAGCACGGCCTGCCGCCTCGCTTCGTAGCGGCTGCCGGCGGAACTGAACGTGAATGCGAGCAGGAATGCGAACAGCGCGAGGACCGCGCCGACGATCGTCCCCACGGGCGACTTCTTCTCCGGCGTGTGATTGTGCCGGCGCAGGCCGTAACGATATCCCGCCTCCAGCGCCAGCCCGGATCCGGCGCACGTGAGAACCATCAACAGCCACAGCGGCAGTGCATCCAGCGGCTCCGAGTGCAGGGTCATTTCCCGGCTCCCGCGTCGCGGACGGCTTCGGCGGTGTTCGTCGCGAACAAGTGCATGATGCGGGCGACGATGCCGGTCCAGCCGGTCTGGTGGCTGGCACCGAGGCCCGCGCCGTTGTCGCCGTGGAAGTACTCGTAGAAGAGCACGTAGTCCTTCCAGTGCGGATCGTCCTTGAACTTCTTCGCGCCCCCGAAGACGGGGCGCGAGCCGGACTTGTCCGCGAGGAAAATCTTCGCGAGCCGGTTCCCGATCTCCTCGGCCACCTGGTACAGGTTCATCTTCTTCCCGGAACCGGTCGGGCATTCGACGGTGAAGTCGTCTCCGTAGTACGAGTAGTACATGAGCAGGGCGCGGATGATGAGGCCGTTCACCGGCATCCAGATCGGCCCGCGCCAGTTCGAGTTTCCGCCGAACATTCCCGAATCCGATTCGGCCGGCAGGTAGTCCACCCGGTACTCCTGCCCGCCGACGTGCATCACGAACGGGTGCTTCTCGTGGAAGCGCGAAAGCGAGCGGATGCCGAACTCGCCGAGGAATTCGTTCTCGTCCAGCAGCTTGGAAAGTACGCGGCGCAGCTTCTGCTCATCCAGGATGGAGGCGAGGCGGCGTCCGTTCACGCCGGGCTTCACGGGATCGTGAATCGAGGACCGCAACTCGGGCCGGGAGTCGAGGAACCACATCAGGCGTTCCCCGAGTTCGGGGTACTGCTTGATGAGTCGGCCGTCGAACACAGTGGCGGCGCAGAGCGGCAACAGGCCGACCATCGACCGCACCTTCAGCCGTTCGGCGCGGCCGTCCGGCAACCGCAGCACGTCGTAGAAGAATCCGTCCTCCTCGTCCCACATGCCCGTCTCGCCGCCCATGTGCGTCATCGACGACGCGATCCACAGGAAGTGTTCGACGAACTTCAGGCACATGTCCGCGTAATCCGGATCGCTCGTCGCGAGTTCCGTCGCGATCTGGAGCATGTTCTGGCAGAAGAGCGCCATCCACGCCGTGCCGTCCGCCTGTTCCAGGTAGCCGCCCGTGGGCAGCGGCGAACTGCGGTCGAACACGCCGATGTTGTCCAGCCCGAGGAAGCCGCCTTCAAAGACGTTCTTCCCGGAGCGGTCCTTGCGGTTCACCCACCACGTGAAGTTCAGGAGCAGCTTCTGGAAGTTGCTCTTGAGCCATTCCTTGTCGCCCTCGCCGTTGTTGCGCGTCTTTTCGAGGGTGTAGGTGAAGTTGGTGGCCCACGCATGCACCGGCGGGTTCACGTCGCCGAAGTTCCACTCGTAGGCCGGAATCTGCCCGTTCGGGTGCATGTACCGTTCGCGGAGCATCAGCTTGAGTTGCTGCTTGCCGAAGTCCGGATCGACGAGCGTGAGGGCGATGCAGTGGAAGGCGAGATCCCACGCCGCGTACCACGGGTACTCCCACTTGTCCGGCATGGAGATGACGTCGCCGTTGAACATGTGGTGCCAGTGGTCGTTGCGGGGCGCCTGCTTGCGACCCGCCTTGAACGGGTCGGAGCCGCGTTCCTCCAGCCACTTGTCCACGTCGTAGTGGTAGAACTGCTTGGACCACATCATGCCGGCGAGGGCCTGCCGCATGACGCGGGTGCCGTCCTCGCCGAGCTTCGCGGGGATCACGCCGGCGTAGAACTCGTCCGCCTCCTTCAAGCGGGCCGCGAATACGGTGTCGAATTCGGCGAACGGGTTCGCCGACGAACCGGCCGCGAGGCGCAGCCTCACGGAGCGGCTGCCGCCGGCCGGGACGTTCAGCCGGTACCGCGCAGCGGCTTTGGTGCCCGTGTTCGTGGGATTGACGACGCCGGGCTTACCCTGCACGACGTAGTCGTTGATGCCGTCTTTCACGTACGGAGAAGCGTTCGGCACGCCGAACACGCGCTGGACGTTGGACTCGTTCTCGGTGAAGAGCAGTTCCGCGTCGCCTTCACAATGCAAGACGTATTCGCCCAACACGGCGTGGCTTGCGCGAATCGTGCTCCGGCCGTCGGCCGCCAACTTCGGCCGCACGCCGCCGGCGTGCCACGACCAGTCGTTCCGGAACCAGAGCGTCGGCAGAAGGTGGATCTCCGCGGCGTCCGGCCCGCGGTTGTGAGCGGTGATGCGGATGAGAATGTCATCCGGCCCGGCCTTGGCGTACTCCACGAACACGTCGAAGTAGCGGTCCTGGTCGAAGACGCCCGTGTCCAGCAGTTCGTACTCGAACGACTTCCGGTCGCGGGTGACGTTCGTCTTCACCAAGTCGTCGTACGGGAACGCGGCCTGCGGGTACTTGTAGAGCCACTTCATGTACGAGTGCGTCGGCGTGCTGTCGAGGTACCAGTAGTACTCCTTCACATCCTCGCCGTGGTTGCCTTCGGAGTTGGTGAGGCCGAAGAGCCGCTCCTTCAGGATCGGGTCCTTGCCGTTCCAGAGGGCGAGGGCGAAGCAGAGCCGCTGTTTATCGTCCGAGAGGCCGGCGAGGCCGTCTTCGCCCCAGCGGTAGGCGCGACTGCGGGCGTGATCGTGCGAGAAGTACGCCCACGCGTTCCCGCCTTCGCTGTAGTCCTCACGAACGGTTCCCCATTGCCGCTCGCTGAGGTAAGGTCCCCATTTCTTCCAAGGAATCGATTGCTCGCGGGCTTCCTGCAGGCGGGTCTCTTCAATGGGCATTTTCTCACTCGATTAGAAGGACAGCCCCAGCATGTACTTGTAATGCCCCGGAACGGGCTCGAGTTCGCAGTCTTCGGACGGTTCGTACGGTTGCCGGTCGAGCCACGGCGACTCGGTCCGCGGCAGGATCCAGAAGTTCCCGTGCCCGTCCCGCGCGATCCACTGTTGGTTGGCGCGGTCCACGTACAGCAGCACTTTCTCGGTCGCGAGCATCCTTCCCTCCTGTGTGAAGCCGCTCCTGCGGACATCCCCGGGTGCGTACGGAGCCCCGGTTCGAAACAGACCATGAAACCAAGCGGGAGGCGTTGTTCGCGAGCGACGGCGATCAGAAAGGGAAGGATCCGCGCCGACACGCCGCGAGCCCGATTCGTTCGTCGGAGAGGATGACCCCTTGGCATCCTAGCGGCCGGACATGCGGTTCACGAGAGGAATTCGTCAAAATCGGATGCTTTTGTCCGGTAAACGGGTCACCCGTCGAGATCGTTCTCGGTGAAGACGGTGAACCCCTGCTGTGCGAGCGCGTTTGCCGCGGATTCGTGATCCTCCACGTTGAACGCCATCGCGGTGTTGCCCATCGGGCCGATGCCGATCATCATCGGGTACGCGTAGCGGATGTTGATCTCCGCGGAGAGGAGCGCCTTGCAGATCGTGAGCAGCGGTTGGTCGTTGTCCGGCAGCTGCACCACGAGCAGGTCGTTTTCGGTGAACGGGAACTTCGCCCGCTCCAGAATCTCGTACGCCCGCTCGGAATCGCTGGGCACGATCCGGATAATGGCGCAGTCCGCTGTTTCGACCACGGTGAGGGCCACGATCTTCACGTCGGTGGTTTCGAAGGGCGCGGACGAGGTCCGAGAGCCGCCGAGTCGGTTGGCCAAGAAGACGTTGAATTGGCGGACGCTGGGCCAATCGCGGCCGGCGAAGTGGCGAGGCCGATGCCCTCATCGTCGTCGTCGGCGTAGCTCATGGCGCGCTCCGTGCGGATGCTGAAGTGTAACGGGGTTGCAGGCGGGCGGTCAACGTGAACGAACCGATCGATCTGGATGCGAACGCGACGACGCCGCTTCTCCCCGCGGCGCGGGACGCGATGTTTTCGCTGAGCTGGCTGGGGAATGCCGCATCGAGCCACTCTTTGGGGCGCAAGGCCCGCAAGCACTTGGAAGATGCCCGCGAGCGGATCGCGGCCCGGCTCGGGGCGCACCCGGACGAAGTGATCTTCACCAGTGGCGCGACCGAGGCGAACAACCTGGCGATCTTCGGGATCGGCGGCCGGGCGAAGCACGTGCTCGCCTCGCCGATGGAGCATCCCTGCGCGCTTGAACCGGTGAGAAAGCTCGCGGCGGATCTCAAATGGCTGCCGGTTTCGCCCGAAGGAGTCGTTCGACCCGAGGGAGCCGCGGACTTCGCCGTGCTCCAATTGGTGAATCACGAGACCGGCGCGATCCAACCGGTGTGCGAACTCGCGGCGCGGATGCCGCTTCACTGCGACGCGGCCCAGGCCGTCGGCAAGATGCCCGTGCACTTCCGCGAACTCGGCGCCGTCTCGCTTGCCGCGTCCGCCCACAAGTTTCGCGGGCCGGTCGGCATCGGTGTGCTGCTGTTGATGCGCGGTACGCAACTTCAGCCGCTGTTCTTCGGCGGGCATCAGCAGCAGGGCCGCCGGCCCGGCACCGAGTCGCCGATGCTCGCGGTCGGCATGGCCGTCGCGCTCGATCACGCCGTCGAAGGCATCGTGGAGCACCAAGCGAAGCTTCGCGCTCTCCGCGCCCGCTTGTGGGAGCGGTTGCTCGCCGACGCTTCACCCGTCGTTCGCAACGGCCCGGAAGACGCGATGCCGACTACGCTCACCGTGTCGTTCCCCGGATGCCGCGGCGATCTGCTCCTGATGGCGCTTGATCTCGCCGGTGTCGCCTGTTCCACCGGTTCGGCCTGCTCGAGCGGCTCGCTGCTGCCCAGCCCCGTGCTCCAAGCCATGGGCGTGCCGGACGATGTGCTGCGTTCCGCGATCCGTTTCAGCTTCGGCCCCGAGTTGGAACTCGAAACGATGGAGGAAGCGGCGCGGCGGATTGCGATTGCGGTTCGCAAGCTGCGCGGAGTGTAATGGAACGGCATGCCCGCGCCGGAGCCACCTGCCGCCTCGCACTGGGGAGCGTTCGTCGCGCTGCCGGAGAACCGTTCCGCCCTCGTCGCGGTGCGGAGCTTGGCGCGCCACGGGCGGCTGCGGGCGAACCCGCTACTGCTTCACGGACCGCCCGGTGCCGGCAAATCGCACCTGCTCAACGAACTGCTCCAAAAGCTCGCTGATCGCGAGCCGGTGGTCACGGCGCGGCGACTGGCCGCCGGCGACATCGCCCGTAGCGAAGCGCCCTTCGCCGACCGCGATCTCGTCCGGTGCGATCTGCTCGTTCTCGAAGACGTGCATCTGCTGCCCGCGAAGGACGCGGACGCGCTGTGCGAGGTGCTTGATCGCCGGCTCGCCCGTAAGCGGGCTACCATCTTCACGGCGAACGTCGGCCCTGCGGTGCTGCGACACATACCGCGGCGGTTCACCTCGCGGCTCGCGGCCGGGCTCGCGGTGCAGTTGGAACCACTCGGAGCTGCGAGCCGCCGCACGCTTCTGGCGTGGCTGGCGAAGAAGCGGAAGTTGCACCTCACGGACGACGCGCTTGATTGGCTCGCGACGCAGTCTTCCGGCGGCGGGGTGCGGCCGCTCGTCGGGTTGCTGGAGAATCTCATGCCGGGCCCGCTGCCGCTGGATGCGGCCCAAGTGCGGCGGATGCTGCTGGCTGCGGGTCGCGCTCCGGCCGGCCGCACCGACGTGAACCGCGTGGTGAAGCACGTCGCGGCGGCGTTCGACATTTCTCAGAAGGAGTTGCTCGGCGGCAGCCGCCTGAAGCGCGTGATGTGGCCGCGGCAGGTGGCGATGTTCCTCGCGCGCGAAGTCTGCGGCTTGTCGTTGCCGCGGCTGGGCGCGGCCTTCGGCCGCGACCATACCACGATCCTGCACGCCTGCCGCAAGGTGGAGGCGGAAGCGGCCCGCGACGCGGTCCTTGCGGGCCGGTTGCGCCAGCTTCACGCCGAGTTGATGTGATTCCTACGCCGCCTTCGCCCGGTTCGCCGCCATCCAGTTGTTCATTGTCTTGATGTTGAAATACTTCGGATCCGTCAGCGAGTTGGGGATCTTTCCGGCCTTGAACGCGGCCACGAGTTCCCGCACCGCATCCGGCACCGAGTACTTCGGCTCCCAACCCAGTTCCTTCTTGATCTTCGCGCTGGACACGCGGTACGAACGCAGATCGTCCGTCTTGCTGGTCACGATCTTCACATGCGGGCCCACTTCCGCCTTCACGATCTCGGCGATCTCGGCGATGGTGAGGTTCTGCCAGCCGGCGTTGTAGATCTTCCCGTCGATCTTCTCCGCGGGCCACTTCAGCGTTTGGCAATACAGGTCCGTCATGTCCTGGATGTGGAGGTTCGGGCGGTGCTGGCTGCCGCCGAACACGGTGATCTCGCCCTTGTTCACCGCGAGGTTGGTGAGGATGTTCACGGAGAGATCGAGCCGCAGGCGCGGAGAGTATCCGCACACGGTGGCGGGCCGCAGCGTGAGCACGGTGAACCCCGGCTCGCGGGCCTTCATCAGTTCGTCTTCGCACATCGCCTTGAACTTCGAGTAATCCGTGAGCGGCTTCAGTTCGAGTTCCTCGGTCACGTTCTCCTCGTCCTTGATGCCGTACACGCTGGACGACGAAGCGTAGATGAACCGCTTCACGCCGTGCTTCTTGGCGAGTTCGACGAGCGGGAAGAACGCGTAGTAGTTGATGGACTTGCCGAGCGTGGGGTCCATCTCGAAGCTGGGGTCGTTGGAAATGCAGGCGAGGTGGATGACGGCGGTGCAGCCTGTGAGGGCGTAGTCGAGGGCGGCGCGGTCGCGCATGTCGCCCTTGATCTCCGTGAGCCGCGGGTGGTGCTTCACGGCGCCGAGCACGGTGTCGCCGAACCAGTAGGTGTCGAGCACGCGGACGGTGTGCCCTTCCGCGAGCAGTTTGGGCACGAGCACCGAGCCGACGTAGCCCGCGCCGCCTGTCACCAGAACCGTGTGCTTGTCGCTCATGCTCTGAACCTCAACGAAGGTCGGGATCGTCTCTGCCTTTCACCTCTCCCCGTTGGGGAGAGGTCGCCGTTCCGATGCGAATGTATCGGAACGGCGGGTGAGGGGTTCTTGACTTGAAGCCAACCCTCACCTGGTTTGTGGACTGCATCCGCAGTCCAACCACCCTCTCCCCGGCGGGGAGAGGGTGAAGAATTCAACCGGCCATTTTGTACGTCGTCGCGGGCTTGTCCGAGTTGTGGAGTTTGAGCAGGCACTCCACGTGCCGATACAGCGGGATGCGCTCGATGGCCCGTTGGTTGCCGAGGATCTGCACGGCTTCCGCGCCCACGATGTTGCCGAGGAACGGAACCGTGTCCGGGGCCGCCCCCGCGGCGATGGCCAGCGTCGTGACGCAGAGCACGGCGTCGCCCGCGCCCACGCGGTCCACCACCTTCGTGGCCAGGGCCGGAGCCCGGTGGTAGCCGAACGGCGCGGTGTGGTACAGCGTGCCGCGGTTGCCCATCGTCATCATGACCCGCGGGCAGTTCAGCCGCCCGGACACGTGCCGCACCATCTCGTCCGCGGTGAGATGCAGGTTCCGCGTCTCGAGGGCCACCTCCCGCTGGGCGAGGCAGGCGTAGTCGGCGCGGGGGTACTTCGAGATCATGTTGAAGCCGTGGTTGCCGGCGTTCGACTGCGTGTTCACGGCCAGGAACTTCGCGTGGCGGCAGATCACGTCGATGGCGCGGCGGGTGAGCATGCCGTGCCCGTAGTCCGCCACGATCACCACGTCGTAATTCGGCAGCATGCACTTCAGCGTGTCGCACAATTCGTCGTCGGCGCGGTCGTCGAGCGCCTCGTCGTTGATCGTGTAAACCTCGAACATCTTCTGCGAGAGGTACGCCTCGACGAACCGCTTCTTCACGATGGTGGGGCTGTTCTTCTTCTCGAGGAAGTGCGGCGTCACGTTCGAGCGGAGCGACCCGCGCACGAACTCTTCCTGGTCCAATCCTTCTCCCAGCAGGGTGAGCACGTCCACGCGGGTGGCGAAGTTCGCGGCGTGGTTGGCGCACGCGAGCACGCCGCCGCCGTGCCGTTCGCTGTTGACGTAGCGGGTGGCCAGCACCGGCTCCTTCCCGGACTTGCCGATCGCCTCGCAGTACGCGTATTCGTCGATGATCGTTTCGCCGACCACGAGCACCCGCAGGTTCTCGGCGGCCCGCAGCGGCGCCAGCACCGCTTCCGCCGAGTGCTTCGCCCCGAACTCCCAGAGGTACTCGCGGACGTGATCCGGGTACTGGCTCATGTACTGGTTGATGAGCGCGGACGAACTGTACACGATGTCTTCGGTGAAGGCGATTTCGCCGCCGATGGCGCGAACCGCCTCGCCCTCGTGCGACACGTGGCCGATGGTGTCCTGCAGGTTCTTGAACTCGCTGCCCTTCACGAAGATGTTCGGCTTGAGCAGATGGATCGTGTCCACCGCGGTGGGCCATTCGTTGATCGCGACGTAATCGATGGTCTGGAGATTGGCGAGGAACTCGGCGCGCAGCGTTTCGGTGAAGGCGGGGCGGCCGATGCCCTTGTTCACGAAGCGG
>JAXMBB010000038.1:0-48929 GCA_046350135.1 Gemmataceae bacterium | reverse complement strand
CGACTTCGCCGTGACGCTCACCGACGACCCCGACGAGTTGCAGTTGAAAGAAGCCAACGGGTTGGTGAACCCCAACCCGTTGATCGTTCGGCGTGCGGGCTCCGCCAAGCCCGTTCCCAAGAAACCGGTCGACGCCAAACCGTATCCGCCGGCGCCGCCGAAAGGTATGGTCGGGCTCAGCGACTTGAAGATCACGAAGGCCACGTTCGATCCGCCCGGCGTCGAGTTCACGGTCCGGTTGCACGATGAGGGGGGTGAGTTTCTGGAAGCGTGGGCCAGCGTCGGGATCCCGAACCCGGCCGAGTTGGTGAAGACGTGCGCCGGTGCGATCGATCAGGGGTTGCTCTCCGTCAACGGAATCGATTTCGCCAATCCCGATCCGGCCCTCAAGGTTCAGCGGGCGTCATTGAAGAAAGGATCGATGCCCGGTGAATGGATCGGCACCGTGAAGTATCCCAAAGCGGTGTTGGACGACGCGGCCGTGGACTTCGGCTTGGCCGCGGCCCTGCGGCTCAACAACAAGATCGAGAAGACGAACGCCGCCGTGATCCGGCTCGATCTGAAAACCGGAGCCGTAATCCCGCCGAAGGCCGTGCCTCCGAGCTCTCGCAAAGAGTTTCGCCCGAAGGAAGTGGCGCGATTCGAGTCGACGTGGTGGACGGACGCGGGCTTCTCGGCCGACGGCAGCCGCGTGCTCGGATTGGGGGCCGATATGCAGTACTCGGAGTGGGATCTGGTCCGTAAGGAACGCACCTACCACAAACCGGGCGACAAGTCCTTCACTTCGCTCGCGGTGTCCGCGGACTTCCGCCAAGCGTTGGCGATGGAACGACCGAACGAGAAGGCACTGGGCCGCTTGCATCTTTGGGACGTGCGTGAGGGCAAATCGATCCGTTCGTGGGAAGAGCCGAAGGGAGGATGGGAGTTGTACCGCCCTAGGGCCGCGTTCACGCCCGACGGCACGCGTGTCGCGGTTCTTTATCGGGAACCTTCGACGAAGGCCCTTCCGGGCGGCGGCTTCGAATTCGGAGGCGAAACCAAGTCCCAAGTTTTCCTGTTCGAGGTGTCGTCCGGCAAGGCCGTGTCGCCTTATGCCGCCACTTCCGACACATGCCTCGCGTTCACCCCGGATGGAAAGCAACTGCTGACGGACCGGTATGCCAACATCCAAGTCTCGGATGCCCGAACCGGTGTTGCCGATCGTCAGTTCACGGGAGTGCCCGGGTTCCCCACGCAAGCGGCGATGTGCTCGGATGGATCGTATGCGGCCGCATCCTGCTCCCGGGATTCAAAATACAGCGTCATCGTGTGGGAAGGCGGCCGCAATCGTGAAGTCCGACAGTGGAAAGACTTCAAAACCTATGTGAAATTCACCTTCGCACCGGATAATCGCACGCTCTTGGTGATGGAATCCGGCGACCGGAGCAAGGGATTGTCCGGGGTGATTCGCGCCAAGGATGTGCCGTCCGATCGGGCACTGGCGTATCAGGAACTTCCCAAGGGGCTGGAGTTCCGCCAACCCGTTTTCTCGGCCGATGGCCAGCGATTGGTCGCTTCGGCCGAGGACGGCAGCAAGGGATGGGTGATCGTGTGGGATCTTGAAAACTGAACCGAGTTGTCGCATGCCGCCGCGAGCCCCGGTGCGATCCGGAGCGGCGCGGACGGCTGATTCGGCCAGCGCTCAGATCAGTTCCGGCAGTGCGGTGCCTTCGCAGATGTGCTGCGGGCGGCCGGTGGGATCGATCACCGTGGATTCCGGCGAAAGACCCAAGTTGCGATACAGCGTGGCGAAGATGTCGGCGAAGCCGACCGGGCGGTCCTTGGCGTTGCCGCCGAGACGATCCGTGCTCCCGATCACTTGGCCGGTCTTCATGCCGCCGCCGGCGAGGATGGCGCAACTCACTTGCGGCCAGTGGTCGCGGCCCGCCTCTTTGTTCACCTGCGGGGTGCGGCCGAACTCGCCCCACGCGATCACCGTCACATCGTCCAGCATTCCGCGCACATCGAGATCTTCGACCAAGGCCGAGAGGCACTGATCGAGCTTTGCGCCGTGGTCGCGGACGAGATCGAAGTTCTTGCCGTGGCTGTCCCACCGGCCGTAGCTCAGTGTGACGACGCGGACGCCGGCCTCGACCAAGCGGCGGGCCATGAGCAACTGTTCGTTCACCGTCGGGGCGCCGTCGTATTGGAACTGGTAGGGCTTGCCGTCGCCGTATCGCTGGCGAGTTTTCGGGCTTTCCTTCGAGAGGTCCATCGCATCCATGAGCTTGCTGGAGGTGAGGACGTTCATCGCCCGTTCGGTGTGCGAGTCGGCTCCCTTCAAGACGCCGCCGGCGTCGATGCTGCGTTTCAGATCGTCGAAGCTAGCGAGCAACTTCTTGCGATCGACCATGTGCTCCTTGTTGGCCGCGTTGAGCGTCATGTTCGCCATGTCCGGCCCGCTCGGCTTGAACGGGGCGTAGGTGGCTCCGAGGAAGCCGGTCTGTCCCGCGTCGGACCACGGCATGTGCTGGGTCTTCTCGGCGAGCCCGACGAACGGCGGCACGCTGGGATCCACGTTGCCTTGGATCTTCGCGATCACGCTGCCCAAGCTCGGCCGACCGCCCATGGCCGCGAGCGATTGTTGCGGCCAACCGGTGGTGCATTGGTATGCGTCGTGGCCGCCGCGGGCGCCGACCACGCTGCGGATGAACGCGAACTTGTCCGCCATGTTCGCGATGCGGTTGAACGTCTCGCCGATGAGGATGCCATTCACGTTCGTGGCGATCGGCTTGAACTCGCCGCGGATTTCGCTGGGGGCTTCGGTCTTGATGTCCCACATGTCCTGGTGGGGCGGGCCGCCGCCGAGGAAGATGTTGATCACGGCCTTGTGATTCTTCGGGGAGCCTCCGCTGGCGGCTTCGGCGCGGTAGATGTCCGCCAAGGAAAGCGAGGTGGCTCCGAACGCGAAAGTGCCGACGCGGAGGAAATTGCGGCGCGACACGCCGTCGCAGAACCGAGTGCGTCCGAGCGGGATGTTCAACATGAGCGTGCCCCCTGAAGGTGGGAAGGGGATGTCGGCGGGATCAAACAGCGGTGCGGCCGCAGTTTGCAGCCACACCTGAACGATACTCCGGACACGGGCGACCTGCAATAGAAAAGGGAAAAGGCGACTCCTCCGTTTCGTCCGCACCAGCCTTCTCTCGCAGCTCGCAAAAAGCGATTCGGGAACCATTTCCGCTCTCGTCAAGTCCCAATTGCTGAGGACATGAGAATCGCTTCGACGCGCGGCCGATCCGCCGCGCGGATGCCCGTTCGTTTTCACTTCGGGAGTTCGCCATGGCACAGCCTGTGATCCGCCGTTTGGACGGCACCGTGGAATCGACGCAGGAACGGCTCGTCAAGAAGCACCTGCCCGCGTGGGTGGCCAGCGGCGCGGTCCATCTCGTGATCGCCGTGTTGCTCTTCGCCTTATTTGGCATCCGCACCTCCGAGATGCAGGCCGACAGTCGCGTGCTCAATACCACGACTACGAAAGAAGACGCGGAACCGAGCGAGCCGTTGGTCCGCGAAGACCCGGGGCTCGATGGCAACCTCGAAGCCACGGCCGAAGTGGAGAAACTCGCGGACAAGGTCGTCGAAGGCATCATCAGCAACGATCCGGTGGGTACGCCGGAGCCAAACCAGGGGATCAGTGCGATTTCGCCCGGGGCCGGCCTCGAATTGCTCAATGGCGGCACGCCCGGCGACAACGGATTCGCCACGAGAGGCTCCGGCGACCAGCCGACCTCCATCGCATGCAGCGAGTATCCCGGCCGCAGCTCGGGCGCGCGAGAATACTTGTCGCTGAATCGGGGCGGCAGCAAGAACTCCGAACTGGCCGTGGGCCGTGGGCTCGCGTGGCTCGCTCGTCAGCAGAAGCCGAACGGCAGTTGGGTCTTCGACGGCACGTCGAGCGCGGACACGATCGCGGCGACGGGTTTGGCCCTGCTTCCATTCCTTGCCGCGGGCGAAACGCACAAGTTCGGCGAGAAGCACCGCCAAACCGTGCATCGCGGTTTGCAGTTCCTCGTCTCTCAACAGCGATCCGATGGCGGATTCAACGGTTCGGCGGTCACCATGTATTCCCACGGAATCGCCACCATCGCCCTCAACGAGGCGTACGGCATGACGAAAGACCGCGTCTTCCTGCACAGCCCCGCCCAATCCGCAACCAACTTCATCGTGCAGAAGCAAGGCTCGGATGGAAGTTGGGGCTACGCGCCGGGCACGACGGGCGACACGTCCATCGTCGGCTGGCAGATCCAGGCGCTGAAGGCGGCCGTGCTCGCGAAAGACATCGTGGTGCCGGACAAGGCCATCGGCGACGCGATCAAGTTCCTGGACAAAGTGTCGTCGGGTTCGCGGAAGGCCGTGTACGGGTATTCGGCACCGAACGGGGCCGCGGGCACGGCACTGACCGCGGTGGGGCTCCTGAGCCGGTACTACGTCAGCAAGTGGGCGCCGGGCCACGCCGGGCTCGCCGAAGGCGTGGACGGCCTCATGAAACGCGGTCCTGGCAAAGCACCGGCGCTGCCGGACATGTACTACTTCTACTACGCGACGCAGGTGGTTCACTTCGCCGACGGCGACGAGTGGAAGACGTGGAACGAAGGCCCGCTCATCAACGGCCGCCGGCAGGGCGGCATGCGGGATTGGCTCGTTGCGCTGCAGGACGTGAAGGAAGGCCCGAACTTCGGTAGCTGGCAGCCGGACGGGGCTGTGATCGGCGGCGCCAGCGGCCGCATCGGCACCACGGCACTCTCGCTGCTCACGCTCGAGGTGTATTACCGCCATCTGCCACTCTATAAGCGCGAGAACGCCGGCGGTGCCGCGGCGCTGAAGTGATAGAATTGCGTTGAAACCCGGTTTCCGCATTGGAAACCGGGTTTCTCATTGCCTCGAAGGAAACCCGGTTTCCAATGCGGAAACCGGGTTTCGGACTTCATGATCCGCCTCGCACATTTCAGCGATGTTCACCTCACCAGCCCGAAGCTCGGTTGGCGAATCCGCGACCTCTTCGGCAAGCGGGCCACCGGCTGGGTGAACGTGCGGTTGCTCGGCCGCGGCAAGCGGTTCCGCTTCGCCGAACAAGTCGTGGATGCGCTCAAGATCGAGTTTCGCGAACGGCGATTCGATCGTCTCGTGTTCTCCGGTGACGCCACGACCATGGCCTTCGATTCCGAAGTGTTGGCGGCCGCGAAACGGCTCGGCGTCGGCGACCAAGCGCTGCCGCCCGGCCTGGCCGTGCCCGGCAATCACGACCTCTATACTTTCGGGGCCGTCCGCCGCCGCCGCTTCGAACTCGCCTTCGCGCCTTGGCAACAGGGTGAACGCGCGGATCCGCTTTTCACCTATCCGTTCGCGCAGAAGGTCGGCCATGTCTGGCTCATCGGGCTGAACTCGGCGCGGGCCAATCTCTTCCCGTGGGATGCGACCGGCAAGACGGGCCACGCCCAACTCGAACGCCTTCGCACGCTCACGGCGAAGCTCGGCCCCGGCCCGCGGATCGTCGTCAGCCATTACCCGATCCTGACGCGCGGTCGCACCCCCGAGCCGCGCTGGCACCGGTTGAAGGATTGGCGACGCGTCCGCGATGTGGCCGCCGAGTGCGGCGTGAACCTCTGGCTGCACGGGCACAAGCACGTTTGGTATCACTTGGGCCCGGATCGCGACCTGCCGTTCCCGTCGATCAATGTGGGCAGCTCGACCCAGGAACACCTGTGGGGCTATCACGAGTACGAGATCGATGGAGGGAACGTGAAGTGCCTGCGCCGCACGTTCGATCCCGCGTCGGGCCGATTCGTCGATTCGGAATCGTTCGACGTCGAGATGAAGGTTTAGCGGCAGGAGCGGATGCGGTGCAGGATTGCCTGCTCCAGCGCGAAATCGCGGCCGATCGGATACCAGTTGCGTCCGTTGCCTGCGAGCGACGGTTCGCCCACCACTTCCACCTGCCGATCCACCGTCGGCGCCTCTTGGAACACGGCCGCACCCATGTACTGCCGCACGGGGCGGGGCAGATCCTCCTGCTCCTTCTGCACCGTGACCTGCACGAAGTAGCCGCCGCGTTCACCGGTGCGGATCTCGATCACGGCCGTCTGCCGGACGGTTTGCAACGTGGCGAGAAGGCGGCTGCGCGGGTCCGGGTTGCCGCCCTTCCAGAACTGTTCGTATCCCGGCGCGATTCGCGGCTTCGTGACGATCCGCCCTTGGTACGGGTTCGCGTCCACGACCTCGAAGTGGTCGTTGATCACATCGATGCAACGCTCGAACACTTCGCGGTACGAGGCTCCGGTGGGCGTTCCGGGCGAGACGAGCACGGGGTTTTCGATGCAATCGGCGGATTCGCGCACAAGGACGGGGTTGTCCAGCGGGGGGGCGGTGACGCAGCCGCCGAGCGCGCCCGTACCGAGCAGTGCCGCGATTCGCAGCTTGGCCCCCATCCGCGCATCCTCGCCCTTGTCGAGCGAGGTGTATGCCGAGGGGACCGGTTCGAGTCAAGGCGAGCCGAGAACTTCTGCGGGAAACGAACTGGTCCGGGCTCTCGCATTCCGGAGGTTCTTGAACTATAAGACTCTCTGACGCCGGACGCGTCCCCCGAGACACTGCGCCCATGAACCCGGACACGCTCGATCAACCGACCGCACTCGGCAACTACGATGTGCTGTCGAAAATCGCCGAAGGCGGGATGGGCACCGTCTATCGCGCGAAGAGCCGCATCACGGGCGACATCGTCGCCGTGAAGGTCGTTTCACCCGGCCCCGCCCGCAACCCGGTCGTGCTGCAGCGGTTCGAGCGCGAGTTTCTCGCCGCCAAGGTGCTGGACCATCCGAACATCGTGCGGGCGATCGAGTTCTGCGGCACCGGCCCGCATCCATTCCTCGTCATGGAGTTTGTCGAAGGCGAATCCCTCGGCCAGCGATTGGAACGCGACGGCGCCGTGCCCGAAGCCGAAGCCGTGAACCTCATTCAACAGGTGTGCGAAGGGTTGCAACGGGCCCACAAGCAGGGTCTCGTGCACCGCGACGTGAAGCCCGACAACATCATGGTGAACCGGGACGGCGTCGCGAAGCTCACGGACATGGGCCTCGTGAAGGAAGTGGACAACGACCTCAACCTCACGAAGACCGGCCGGGGTCTCGGCACCCCGCACTACATGGCGCCCGAGCAATTTCGCGACGCCAAGAACGTGGATGTGCGTGGCGACGTGTACAGCCTCGGGGCCACGCTCTACGCTCTCGTCACGGGCACGGTGCCGTTCGAGAATTCCAATCCGCTCGATTGCTGGATGAAGAAGATCCGCAACGAGTTTCCCGCCCCGAAGACGCTGAACAAGGCGGTTTCGGATCGCGTGGACTGGGCGATCCGGCGAGCGATGAGCGCGGAGCCGTCGCAGCGACCGGCCAGTTGTCGCGAGTTTTTGGAAGATCTCACGGGACAGAGCCGCGGCTCGGGCACATCTTCGGCGATCGTTCCGCCCGCGGCCCGCAATGATGTCTGGTACATGGTTTACAAGGACGAAACCGGCGCGACCCACACGGTGAAGGGCGCGACGGAAAGCATCCGCAAGGCGCTCAAGGAGAACCTGCTCGGCGAAGCCGGCGCGATTCTCGTGGGGCGCACCAAGTCCGGCCAATTCGTGCCGATCGGCAGCGTTCCCGAATTTCGCGACTTGGTCGTGGCCCCGGCCGTGGTGGAATTGGCGAAGAAGACCGCGCCGCCGTCCGTGCGTCCGTCGCAACCGCCGGGAAAGGTTTCCTCCGCGCAGCAGGTGTTGATTCCGACGCCGGAATCGCCGGATTCGCGAGATGAAACCGTGGCGTACCGTCCGAATCAACCCACGCCACCGCCCGCCTCCGTTCCCGCCCCGCGCCGCAAGCCCAAGCCGAAATCCAAGAAGCCTGAATTCGACTGGACTCCCGTGGTGTTGATCGCCGTCGCTCTCCTCTCGGCGGTCGCGGGGTACCTGTTGTTCTTCAAGTGAGTAGAATGCCGGCATGGCCGGCGTCAATCCTTACATCGTTCCCGTACAAGCGGCGAAAGCCAAGCAACCCTTCCGCGTCACATTCGTGGACGAGGAATCAGGCGCGGAGCGTGTCGTTCCCGTCGATCCCGCGACATTCGAGTTCGGGCACCTCGGCTTGGACGGCAGCCTTTTGGACATTGCTCACGAAGCAGGCGTGGAGATCAACCACTCCTGCGGCGGCGTGTGTGCGTGCTCCACCTGTCACGTTCACGTCCAACAAGGGCTTGAGTCCTGCTCGAAGTCCACGGATGATGAGGAAGACGAACTCGACAAGGCGCCCGGTCTCTCGCCCGAATCCCGCCTCGCCTGCCAGTGCGTGCCGAACGGCACGAAGGATCTGGTGGTGCTGATCCCGAAGTGGAACCGCAACCAAGTGAAGGAAGGCCATCACTGAAGTGGCCGTACCCGCCATGACCCTCCGCCTCGCCGCGTTCGCGTTCATCCCCGCCACGCTGCTCCTCGCCGCCGATGCGCCGAAGGATGCGCCCAAGTTCACCCCGGAGCAGGTGCAGTTCTACGAGAAGGAGGTGAAACCCCTTCTCGAAGCTCACTGCCTCAAGTGTCACGGCGCGGAAGCGAAGGTGAAGGGCGAACTGAACCTCACCACGCGCGGAGCCATTCTCGCGGGTGGCGAAACGGGCCAAGTGTACGACCCGAAGAAGCCCCACGAGTCGCGGTTGCTCAAGGGGTTGGACTACTCCGATCCCGATTTCCGCATGCCGCCGAAAGGCAAGCTCTCGGACAAGGACATCGCGACGCTGACGAAGTGGGTGAAGGAGGGCATGCCGTTCCCCGCCGACAAACTCGGCGGCGCAGCGCAGGCTCACCCGAAGCCCAAAGGCGGTGTCGTCACCGAGGAAGCGAAGAAGTATTGGGCCTACCAACCTGTGAAGCGGCCGGCCGTCCCCGCGATCCCGACCCTGAATCCGATTGATGCCTTCATCTCGGAGAAACTCAGCGTGAAGGGCCTTCAACCGGTGAAGCCCGCGGAGCGGACGCAACTCGTTCGCCGCGCGTACTACGACCTGTGGGGGCTGCCGCCGACGCCGGAGCAAGTCGATGCCTTTGTGAAGGACGACTCCCCGGACGCGTGGCCGAAGCTGATCGATTCGCTGCTTGCTTCACCGCACTATGGCGAGAAATGGGGACGGCACTGGCTGGACGTCGTTCGCTTCGCCGAGACCAACGGCTACGAACGCGACGGGTGGAAGCCCAACGCGTGGCGCTACCGCGACTATGTCATCCGTTCGTTCAACGACGACAAGCCGTTCGATCAATTCACCAAGGAACAGATCGCTGGCGACGAGATGCCCGGCGAGAACCGCGATGCGATTATCGCCACCGGCTTCTACCGCCTCGGCCTCTGGGACGACGAACCCGCCGACCGCCTCATGGCACTGTACGAGGGGTACGACGACCTCGTGACCGTGACCGGGCAGGGTTTCCTCGGCATGACGATGAATTGCGCCCGCTGTCACGATCATAAAGTCGATCCGATCCCGACCGCCGATTACTACAAGCTTGTCGCGTTCTTCCGCGACATCCGCCCGTTTCAAGACGTGGCCGGACTCGCCAACTCGACGAACAGCACGGACATCACGCCGCCCGAACGCCGCAAGGTGTACGAGGACGCGGAACGCGAGCGGCAGAAGAAACTCGCCGAGTTGAACAAGAAGCTCGTGGCGATCGAGAACGACGTGATCAAGACGATGCCCGCAGAGGATCAGCGGGCGGCGGAAGGCCCGGAACGCCCCGCCGTCGCGGCCAAAGTGATCCGCCTGCTGCAGGGCGAGAAGCGCATCGAGTACTCCATGCTGAAACGCGACAAGAGCAACTTGGAGAAGAGTTCCAAGCCGGAAGGGCAGGAGTTCGCCTTGTCCGTGAACTTCTGCGATCCGCGTCCGCCGGCGGTGCACATCCTGCCGCGCGGCAACCCGCACGCGAAGGGCGCAGAAGTGAAGCCCGGCTTCCCCGAGGTGCTCGGCGTGCCCGATCCCGTGATTCCGGAATCGAAGGGCAAGTCGAGCGGCCGCCGCACCGTGCTCGCCAACTGGATCGCGAGCAAGGACAACCCGCTGACCGCCCGCGTGATCGTGAACCGCGTGTGGCAGGGCCATTTCGGCCGCGGCATCGTGCCGACCCCGAACGACTTTGGCGGCCTGGGCGAGAAGCCGACGCACCCCGAACTGCTCGATTGGTTGGCCGCGGAGTTCGTGGAGCCCACCAAGCGCACGGACGGCCGTCCGTGGGCTTTCAAGCGGCTCCACAAACTGATCATGATGTCGGAGACATACCAAAGGTCTTCCACTTCGTCTGAACAGAACCTCAAAGCCGACCCGAACAACATGCTGTTCTGGCGGTTCAACATGCGGCGGCTCAACTCCGAGGAAGTCCGCGATTCCATCCTCGCGGCCAGCGGTTTACTCAATGACAAGATGTTCGGCCCGAGCGTGTTCCCGAAGCTCTCGAAGGAAGTACTGGATGGCATCTCGTATCCGGACAAGGACGCCCACTGGCCCAAGTCCAAGCCCGAGGAGGCGAATCGCCGCACGGTGTACGTGTGCGTCAAACGCAGCCTGCAAGTGCCGATCCTCGCCACGCACGACCAAGCGGACACGGACAACTCGTGCCCCGTGCGCTACACGACCACGGTGCCCACGCAGGCACTCGGCTTGCTCAACGGCGAGTTCGCCAACGAATCCGCGGCGGCATTCGCGAGTCGGTTGATGAAGGAAGCTCCCAACGGCCTTGCGGCGCAGATCGCCCGCGGCATCCGACTCACGACCGGCCGCGTGCCCGCGGAGTCCGAGGTCGCGAAGGACGCGGCCTTCATCCGCCTCCTCATGGACAAGCACAAGCTCGACGAGAAATCCGCGTTGACCCGCTACTGCTTGCTGCTGCTGAACGCGAATGAGTTCGCGTATCTGGATTGACCGCCACGGGAAAACACCATGCTCTCTCGCCGCACCTTCCTCGGTTCCGCCGCGGGGCTTGCACTCGCGCCGGTGATTCACGCCGCCGAACCCGCCAAGAAGAAACTCGCCGTCGTCACCAACATCTGGAACTACCGCAGCCATGCGTGGCACATGGCGGAACGGTTCCTCCATGGCTACCCGATCGGCGGCAAGTGGCACCATCCGCCGTTCGAAGTCGTCAGCGCATACGTCGACCAGAAGCCGGAAGGCGACCTGAGTGCGGCCCGCGCCAAGGAATTCGGCTTCACCATTTACCCGACCGTGGAAGACGCCCTTCGCTGCGGAGGCAAGAAACTCGCCGTCGATGCCGTGCTCGTGATCGGCGAACACGGCACGTACCCCAAGACCGAGTTCGGGCAGATCCAGTACCCGCGCTATCAGTACTTCAAGAAGATCACCGACGTGTACAAGGCGGACGGCAAAACCGCACCCGTGTTCAACGACAAACACCTCTCATGGAAGTTCGCGTGGGCGAAAGAGATGGTGGACCTCTCGAAGGAGATGAAGTTCGGCTTCTGCGCCGGTTCGTCGCTGCCGGTCACATGGCGGATGCCGGCGATCGACCTGCCGTTTGGAGCCGAGGTCGAAGAGGCGATGTGCGTCTCGAACGGCGGGTTGGACGTCTACGACTTCCACAACCTGGAAGCGATCCAGTGCATGGTGGAACGCCGCAAGGGTGGCGAGACCGGCGTGGTCGCGGTGCAGTCGTTCAAGGGCGACGACGTGTGGAAACACGTGTCGCAGGGAGATTGGGGCAAGGAACTGTTCGGCGCGTGCCTGTCACGCAGCCAGACGCTCGCCCAGGCTCCCACGCTCAGCCACCGTTATCCGACGTGGGACCAGATGAAGGACTGGGTGAAGGATCCCGTCGCATACCGCGTGGAGTACGCCGACGGGCTGAAGACGACGATGTTGCTCTTGAACGGCTTGGTGCAGGATTTCACGTTCGCCGCACAGATCAAGGGCGAGACGAAGCCGCTTTCCACGCTCTTCCACCTGCCGCCGAATCCAAACGTCACATACTCGGCCGCACTCATGAGCAAGGCGGAGGAAACGTTCCTCACCAACAAATCACCGACACCCATCGAAAGGACGCTGCTCACGAGCGGCATCACCGAGGCCGGACTTCAATCGCTGACGAAGGGTAAGCGACTCGTGACCCCGCACCTCGCCGTGAAGTACCATGTGGGCAAGGACTCGACCTTCGCGCGCGAGTAGGATAATCGCAGGAGACACGACATGTCCGCCGTTCTTGATGCCGAGCCGACTCTGACCGACCTCGCCGTGCGGCTCGGTTCCATGCCGCTGCACCGCCTCCGGCTGCATCCCTTTCCTGCGACCGAAGAGGATGTGATTAGACTGCGAGATCGTGAGCACCGACTCTTCGAACTCGTGGACGGCGTCCTCGTGGAGAAGGCCATGGGATTTCGCGAGGGTTATGTCGCGGCCATGATCATCGCGATTCTGCAGCACTTCGTCGGCCCGAGGAAACTCGGCGTCGTGAACGGTGCGGACGGCATGATGCGGCTCGCACCGGGCCTCGTGCGAATCCCGGATGTCTCGTTCTGCAAGTGGGAGCAGTTTCCGAATCACAAAGTGCCGCCGACACCGATCCCGGACATCCACCCCGATCTCGCCGTGGAAGTGCTTAGCCAATCCAACACCGACGATGAAATGGACGACAAACTGGAAGACTACTTCAACAACGGTTCGAGCCTGGTTTGGCTCGTTGACCCGAAGACGCGATCAGCGTTGGTGTTCACTTCGCCGGATCGCGAAACGGCGACCAAGCTGGTCGAAGGCCAGCGCCTCGACGGCGGCACCCTGTTGCCGGGCCTCACGATTCCACTCGCCGACATCTTCGCTGAACTCGACCCTCAATCACCATCGGAGCCCTCCCCATGACCCGCCTCGCTGCCGTTCTCGCACTCGTGTTCGCCGCACCGCTTCACGCGGACGACAAGCCCGTGGAGCCGTTCAACGGCAAGGACACGACCGGCTGGAAGTTCAAGGGCGATGCCAAGAAGAGCAAGTGGGTCGCCGGCGCGGCCGCACTCGACGAGAAGAAGCCGGACGCTCTCGCGGTGTCGGAGGCGAAGAGCCTGCCGGAACTGGTCAACGCCAAGCCCGGCAGTGTGGATATCTTCACCGAAGAAAAATTCGGCAGCATGCACCTCGAACTCGAGTTCATGATCCCGAAGGGCTCGAACTCCGGCGTGTACATGATGGGCGAGTACGAAGTGCAGATCTACGACACGCACGGGAAGACGCCGCCCAAGATCGGCGACATGGCCAGCATCTACACCTACGCGGCCCCGAAGGTCGATGCGAGCAAGAAGCACGGCGAGTGGCAGAAGTTGGTCATCGATTTCGAGGCGCCGAAGTTCGAGGGCGAGAAGAAAGTGTCGAACGCGAAGTTCGTGAAGGTGACGTTCAATGGCACCGTGATCCACGAGAACGTGGAATGCACGAAGGGCGTGACGCCGGGCGGCCTCACCGGCAAGGAAGCCGCCACCGGCCCGCTCATGTTCCAGGGCGACCACGGTGCCGTCAGCTTCCGCAACATCAAGATCACACCGAAGAAGTGAGGATTATAGTCTTGGTGGGTTCGCTATAATCTTGCGTGTCGGGATTCAACTTAGCTATAACCACTGGCTGGCCCTTGAAACCGGACGATTTCACCCCTGACGCACCCGGCAATGTGGTGCGTTCCACTCAAGGCCATTGGGTATACGAGCCTCATCCGCTTCCACCGCAGGAGGGCAGGCTCGGCCTCGACTTTCGGCTTGCCCGCGAGTTGGCGGAGGCCGAACGTGCTCTCGGCGAGTTGGCCGGCGTCGGGCGGATGCTGCCGAATCCGCATTTGCTCATCAGGCCGTTCATCCAGCGTGAAGCTGTCTCTTCGAGCCGCATCGAAGGGACCATGACGCGGCTCGACCAGCTGTTCCTCTTCGAAGCTGGTCCCGATCAGGTGGGCCACCCCGAAGATGTCGAAGAGGTCCAAAACTATGTCCGCGCGAGCGAACACGGGCTGAACCTGATCAGACAAGGGCAGCCACTCTCGCTGCGAGTCATTCGCGAGGTGCATCGCGTTCTCATGGAGGGAGTTCGTGGCGGGGATCGACGCCCGGGTGAATTCCGGCCCTGCGACGTGCGGATCGGGCGGCCGAGCGAGTCGTGGGAGGACAGCCGCTTCATCCCGCCGTCCCATCTGCGACTCGTACCGATTCTGAAGGAGTTCGAGTCGTTCATCAATACACCGAGCGAACGGCCGGCGATCGTCGATCTGGCCTTGGCGCACTACCAGTTCGAGACGATCCACCCTTTCATGGATGGTAACGGGCGTGTGGGCCGGCTCCTGATGGTGCTGATGCTCTGTGAGCGCGGGCTCCTTCCGGAACCCCTCTTGTACTTGTCCGCATATCTCGAGACTCATAATGACGAATACCGCGACCATCTACTCGCGGTAAGTCAGAAGGCGGCTTGGAACGGTTGGATCCGCTTCCTTTGCCGCGGAGTGATCGAGCAGGCTCGCGACGCCTCGATGCGGGCCCGACGTCTGCTCGAATTGTGGAGGCGTTATCGCGATGAGGTCGGCGCGGCCAGCCGGTCGGCGGCCGCGATCCGTCTCGTGGACATGCTCTTCACGCAACCCTACATCACTGTGCGATCGGCTGCCGAATACCTGAGCCAGACCTATGCCGCGGCGCAAAACAACGTGCAGAAGTTGGTTGATGCCACAATTCTTCGCCCTCTCGAAGGATTTGCAAACCCGCGGTTCTTCGTGGCGGATGCGATCCTGAAGTTGCTCGACCAGCCGCTTATGAACGAGAATTGATACCCCGTTCCCGCGAACGGGGTTCGATCATACATTTCCTTCAGCACTCCTTCCGCCCGCCTTTGCTTCTCCGAGGCCGTTCATGAGCACTGAACCCGAGTACCGCCCGGGGCTGGAAGACGTTCCCGCCGCCAAATCCGCAGTCAGCTTCCTGGACGGCAAGAAAGCCCGCCTCGAATACCGCGGCATTCCGGTGGAAGTGCTCGCGAAGGAAAGCTGCTTCGAAGAAACGGCGTGGCTGCTGATCAAAGGCGAGCTTCCGACGCAGAAGCAACTCGCCGACTTCGACAAGGACCTCCGCGACCGCCGCGCCATCCACTTCCGTCTCAAAGACCTCATCAAGTGCTTCCCGAACGACGCCCACCCGATGGACGCGCTGCATACCGCGGTCGCGGCGCTGGGCATGTTCTACCCGTGCAAGACGGTGAGCGATCCCGCGAAGAACTGGGATGCGACGCTGCGGCTCATCGCGGCCATGCCCACGGTGGTGACGGCGTTCGCGCGCAGCCGCCGGGGCGAGGAGATCCTCGAACCGCGGGCCGACCTCGATCACGCCGCCAACTTCTACTACATGCTCACGGGCAAGGAGCCGACGCCGTCCACCCGTAAGGTGCTCGATGCGTGCCTGATCCTGCACGCCGAGCACACCATGAACGCCAGCACATTCACGGCCCGCGTTGTCGGTTCGACGCTGGCGAACCCGTTCCAAGTGATCGCCGGTGCGATCGGCTCGCTCTCCGGCCCGCTGCATGGCGGCGCGAACGAAGAAGTGCTCGTGCAACTGGAGGAGATCGGCGGCCCGCAGAACGTGAAGAAGTGGCTCGACGGCAAACGCGAGATCGACCCGAAGTTCAAGGTGATGGGCTTCGGCCACCGCGTGTACAAGGTGAAGGACGCCCGCGCCACCGTGCTGCAGGAACTGGCCGAGAACATCTTCGCCGAATCGAGCCGCCCGAAGAACTACGACACGGCCGTGGAACTCGAGAAGTACGGGGCCGGGATCTACGGCGTGAAGGGCGTATACCCGAACGTTGATTTCTATTCCGGCGTGGTGTACCAGTCGATGGGCATCCCGACGGACGTGTTCACGCCGATCTTCGCGATCGGCCGCGTGGCCGGGTGGCCATGCACTGGCACGAGCAACTCGTCGGCAACCGGATCTTCCGCCCCGAGCAGATCTCCGTCGGCAAGACGGACGTGCCGTACGTCCCGCTCGGCAAACGCCCGTAAGGCCCGAAGCCCACCGACCGCCGTCGGGGGCTTTCATTGGAACTTCTCCATGCTCGATGCCGGATTTATCCGCGAGAACCTCGACGCGGTCAAAGCCAATTGCGTGAACCGCAACTTGGACACGGTCGCGGTCGATCGCGCCGTGGCGTTCGACGACGAACGCAAGCGGCTTGTTTTGCTCCGCAGCGAGACCGCCGCGAAGCAAAACGAGATCTCCAAGAAGTTCCCGCAGGCCAAGACGCCTGAAGAGAAGCAGGCCCTCAAGGACGAGAGCGCGAAGCTGAAGGCGGAAGTCGGCACCATCGACGCCCAGCTTCAGATCGTGGAAGGCGACCTCAAGGCGAACCTGTTCCTCATCCCGAACATGACGCACCCGGCCGCGCCGGTCGGGCGCGATTCCGCGGCGAATGTCGTCGTGCATCGGCACGGCACGCCGCGCACGTTCGACTTCAAGCCGAAGGACCACGTCGCCCTGTGCGAATCGCTGGACCTCGCGGACTTCGAGGCCGGCACCAAGGTGAGCGGGCAGAAGTTCTACTTCCTCAAGAACGAGGCCGCACTGCTCGAGATGGCGCTCACGCAGTACGCGGTGCAGACGGCGGTGCAGGCCGGGTTCACGCCGATCATCACGCCGGACCTCGCCCGCATCGAAGTGCTCGAAGGCATCGGCTTCATGCCCCGCGACCCGGACCCGAACACGCGGCAAGTTTACACCGTCGCGGATACGGACCTCTGCCTCATCGCGACAGCCGAGATCACGCTCGGCGGCATGCACAAGGATCAGATCTTCGACGAAGCCGAACTGCCGAAGCGATATGTTGGGCTTTCGCACTGCTTCCGCACCGAGGCCGGGGCCGCGGGCCGCGACACCCGTGGGCTCTACCGCGTGCATCAGTTCACGAAGGTCGAAATGTTCGCGTTCTGCACGCCGGAGAACTCGGACGCGATCCACGAAGAGATCCGCCAACTCGAAGAGAAGATCTTCGCGGGGCTCGGGCTGGCATTCCACGTGATCGACACCTGCACCGGCGACCTCGGCGGCCCCGCGTACCGCAAGTACGACCTCGAAGCGTGGATGCCCGGCCGCGGCACCGCGGGCGAGTACGGCGAAGTGACCAGCACCTCGAACTGCACGGATTACCAATCGCGCCGCTTGGGCATCCGCTACAAGGGGAAGGGCTTTAAGGGCACGCGGTTCGTTCACACGTTGAACGGCACTGCGGTCGCGTGCACCCGTGCGCTGGTGGCCATTCTCGAGAACAACCAACAGGCGGACGGCAGCGTGGTGATCCCGGAAGTCTTGCGGCCGTGGGTCGGCAAGGACGCGATCCGCCCGAAGTGAACATCACTCTATTCCGGACGCCGCGATTCCTTTGGCGTCCGGAACAGCAGCACGAAGACCAGCATCATCGCCGCACACACGACCAGCGGCACCTCCCACACCTTGTTCCATTCGATGATCGTACCCTGCCGGTAGCGATCCACCACCACTGCCGAGAAGGCGTTGCCGGCGAGCACTCCCGCGCCGCCGGAGATGAACGTGATGATGCCCTGCGCGCTGCCGCGGAGGTGCGGCGGAGCTTCTCGATCGAGATAAGTGGAGGCTACGAGGAAGAAGAAGGTGAAGCCCCAGCCGTGCATCGGCACGCCGAGCGCGATCACGCCGGGGATCCACCCGGTGGCGAGCACCACACATCGCAGCGTGTATCCCGCAAGCCCGAACACCATCAGCGGCTTCATCCAATCTTTCGGCCGGAGGTACGGCAGCGCGAACATGCACCCCACTTCCACGAACTGGGCGATCGTCATGACCAGAGCGGGGCCGGGCACCCCGTGGTCCTTCAGGTAGCGGTGCGCGTAGATCACATAGAACTGGTTCATCGCGGTGGCCACGAACGCGATCAGCACGAACACACCGAATGAGCGGTCCCGGAAGAGGGCGAGCGCGGGGAGCCCGAAGGCCTCGAACGCGGAGCGGCCGGTGCCGAGCGGGCGGGTCGCGGGCAGTGTGAAGGCGAACAGTCCCGTGAGGGCGGCTCCTGCCGCGCCGACAGAGAGGACATCAGTGGTCGCGGGTTCGAAGCAGGCCTCGATCACGACGCCGGACGCGATCCAACCCACGGTGCCGAAGAGCCGCACGCGGGAGAAGTCCCGCGCCGGATCGGGTACGTTCCGCAGGCCGATCACGGTGGTGAGTGTGAGCGAAAGCTGCATGAAGACGCAGTACGCGAGCATGATCGCGAAGAGCGGCCAGAAAACGGAGGCGGCCGTGCTTCGCACTTTGGGATCTTCGGCGACAGGGTCGAGAGCGGCACGCACGCGGTCACGGAACGCTTCGTCGGTCGGGTCGTCGGGGTCGTGGTGGCGGGCGAGTTGTTCCAGGGCCGGGCGGCCGTCCACCATCTGCTTCGATGCCGCCTCCGTGTATGCGGCGAGCATCTTCGGCTGCGCGTCCTCGCAGATCCAGCCGGCGAATGCGAGCAGCACCGCGGACACGAGGCTGGCGACACCGAGGACGCGCTCCGCGCGGAAGAGCCGGTCGGTGAGCAACCCGATGGAGAGCGGCGCGAGCATGCCGCCCACCGCGGACGCGGAGTAGATCCAGCCGAGTTCGCTCGTGGTGAAGTACAGCCCGCCCTTGAACGGCGCGGACATCAAATACGTGGACAGCGTGACGACCCACGCCCCGATGCTGAAGTAGAACCCGAACATCATGACGGACAAGCGCGTCCTCACGAGTCGGTGCCCGGCCTTGCCATCCCCGGTCATTGCGAATCCTTCGCGGTCACGGCTTCGGCTTGCGTTCCCACGTGACCACGAACACGTCGTTGGCCGCGCTGCTGACGAAATTACGCGGGCGGTCGCCGCCGGCCGCCTGCCCGCGCGCGATGATCAGCTTGTCCTCTTCGATCTTGTAAATCCCCTTGGAGAGTTGCGGCTCGCCGGAGTCCGCGGGGATGAACATGTCGATGTGCTTCGGGTCCGGCTTCGGATCGAGCTTGAACTTCACCGGGTGTTCCTTCTTCTTCACCACGGTGGTGTACTTGTCATTCTTGATGACGAGCGTGGTGCCTGCGAGTTTCTCCGCGGGCACGGCCTCTTCGCGTACTTCGAGGCCGACGAGCGTCCACTCGCCTTGGAGTTTATCCAAGTCCGTCGCGGCCTTCGGTTCCTCGGCGGAAGCGAATGCGAGAGTGAACAGCAGTGCGAACGCGAGGCGCATGGTCCCTTCACTCTTATGAGCGGGCGAGTCGGCGGGCCAATGTCACGGCGCCGAGGGCGGGGTCGGCGACCGGTGTGACCGCGCCGGGATGCACGCCGAAACCGCGAAGCGCTTCGACGAACAACCCGCGGTAGAACGCACTGCGCACAATCAACCCGCCGGCCACGGCCACCGGCAATCCGAGTTTCGGGAGCTTGTTCGATTCCACCGCGGTGAATGCCGTGCGAGCGAGTTCGGTCACCTGCTTCACCACGAGTTTGTGGGCGACCGCGTCCCCGGCTTCGGCGCACTCCACGACGAGCGGCGCGAGTCCGGCGATGGCCGCACGATCCCACACACCGCGGTACACGGCGGGGATGAAGTCCCGCGGATCGTTTGTGCCGAGTTTCGCGAGGAAGGCATCGAGCAGCTTCGTTTTCGGCCCCGCGCCATCCGCCGCGCGGCAAGCCGCACGCAGCCCGGAGAGTGCGACCAACCACGCGCTGCCTTCATCGCCGAGCAGGTAGCCCCAGCCGCCGGCGCGGCCGTCCTTGCCGTCGCGGTCCAAGGTGAAGGCGATGGACCCGGTGCCGCAGATCATGGCGAGGCCCCACCCTTCGGGGGTGCCGGCGGCGAAGAGCAGCGTCGCGTCGTTGGCCACGGTGATGCGGTCGCACAGTGAAACGGAATCAGCCCACGTGCGGATGATGTCCAAGCCTTCGTTCAGATCGACACCGGCGAGCCCGAGACAGGCCGCGGAGGCCTTCGTGCGTGGAAACTTGGCATCGGCGAAGGCCGCGGCCACGGCCGATTCCAGCGCCTGCAGCGCGGCCTCGACCCCGACCGCCTGGATGTTCGAGGGCCCGCTCGTGCCGCGGCCGAGCACTTCGCCGCTCTCCGCCTCCGCGAGGAGGGCAACGGTGTGCGTGCCCCCGCCGTCGATGCCGAGGATTATGTCATTTGTGGCGGACGCCATGAACCAATTCCCGAAGTTACAGTTATTCCATGTACTCGCGAAGCTCTTCGAGAGGTTCGTCGAAGTCGTCCGGCACGATCAGTCTGCCCGCATAATCTCCACCAGCGGGGGTTCCCGTGACAGGTGGTCGCAGCCGCAGAGGTGTGATTCTTCTGGTGTAGTTCGGGTTCGGAATGAATCCGTCGACAATTTCTCCGTTGTCACCGACTTTCCAACAACCGCGAATGTCCCTTGGCGGTACCGCGTCGTTCGGGCCATAGTCGCCCTCGATTGCGTAGACCCAACCACCGGGATTCAATTTGGCCTCTGCCCTGGCTTCTGGGGTTGGCTCCATCTCGATGCTCATTCGCACACACTCGGCTTTCTGTCGCCACTCCGCGGCTCGGTCCAAGATGAGGGTTGGAACTCGTACCAGGGGTTGCGCTCGCAAAGCCTCGCTTCACCCCTGGCTACCACCGGTCGCCGCTCCGCGGCTACACCATACCGCTGCTCGCTTCTCTGTGTTCTCTGTGTCTCTGTGGTTAATCCGACTTCTTCACGTGCTTGTCGAACCACGCGAACTGTTCGAACAACACGTGCTCCACGGTTTCGCGGGCTTCATAGCCGTGGGATTCGTGCGGCAGCATCACAAGGCGGACAGGACCGCCGTTGCCGCGGATCGCTTGGTACAGGCGTTCGCTCTGCACCGGGAACGTGCCGGGATTGTTGTCCGCTGCGCCGTGAATGAGCAAGAGCGGTGTCTTGATCTTGTCCGCCGCGTTGAACGGGCTCATCTTCGCGTACACCTGCGGAGCTTCCCAGAAGGTGCGGCGTTCGTTCTGGAAGCCGAACGGCGTGAGCGTGCGGTTGTACGCGCCGCTGCGGCCGATGCCCGCCTTGAACAGGTCCGAGTGGGCCAGCAGGTTCGCCGTCATGAACGCGCCGTAGCTGTGGCCGAGCACGCCGACACGCTTTGAATCCACCACGCCGAGTTCCTCGCCCTTCTCGATCGCGGCCTTCGCACTGGAGACGAGTTGCTCGATGAATGTGTCGTTCGCCGTGCCAGGCGGGCCGACGATCGGCATCGTCACGTTGTCCATCACCGCATAGCCCTGAGTGAGGAAGAACAGGTGCGAGTAGCCGCCGACCGAGGTGAAACGGTGCGGCGAACCCGTAACCTGGCTCGCGGTGTCCGCCGAGGCGAATTCGACGGGGTATGCGTAGAACACGGTCGGCAGCTTCGCATCACCTTCCTGCCAACCCGGCGGCGTGTGCAGCGTGAACGAAATCGTCGTGCCGTCCGGCCGCTTGGTGGTGACGAGTTTCTTCTTCGCCTTGCGAAGTTCGGGAGCCGGGTCCGTGTTGTCCGTGATTTTCTTCTCGTGTTCGCCATCGCGGATGAAGTAGTTCGGCGGTTCGGTCGCGCTCTCGCGGCGAATCAGCAGCTTGGTGCCCTTGGCGTTCAGGATGGACACCACGTCCGCGTATTCGCCGTCCTCGCATTGAAAGACACGCTCGGCCTTGCCTTCCTTCACGTCGTACCGGTCGAGGAACGGGCGGTCGCCCTTGGGGGAAGCCCCGGGGCCGGACAGCCAGATCGTGTCCGAAGCCGCATCACCCGCGGTGCGAAGCACGCGGTGGCCCGTGGGCAGCGTCTTGCCCCACGGAGCTCCCGGGTCGCCGTAACGGTCTTGCGTGGAGCGTTCCCAAAGCATCTTCGGCTCGTCGCCAAGCAGCGGCGAACTGGACGCGAGGAAGGTTCGGGACCACTTCCGCTCGCGGTCGTAGTCGCGGATCAGCATGCGATTGCCGACGGCGAGGAAATCGATCCCGGCGTAGCGGTGCTCGAGCTTGATGAGCAGGTTCGGGTCGCGGCCGCCTCCTACGGAGAAGCTGAACACGGCGTCGCGGTGAGGCACCTTCTTCTTGGGGTCGCCGTCGTCCTGGGCCTCGACCCAAATCAGCGTGTGGGGCAGGGTGGGGTGCCAACGCACGGCCCGCGGCCCCGTGGGCACGCCTTCGATCGGTACCTTGTCTTGGAGCGGCATCTCGGCGATGGTCGAAACCGTGTTCCCCTTCGCATCCCACACTTCGACATCGTGGGGGAACGAGCCGTAGGGGTGCAAATAGGAGAACGGCGCGGAGATCTTCGCGACCAAGTAGTAATCGCCGCTCGGGGCCGGGTCCGAATTCGTGACGATGCACGGCGTCCCGATCCTCGCCAGTACGCCGCTTCCGTCCACGACCGCGAGTTGCGAGGTGGCGAAGTACTTGAACAGGGCTTCGTCGTGCGGGTTCTGCAGCAGGTCCGGGTAGGTGCGAACCGGGGCGGCCTTGCCGTCCGATTCCTGGATCACGGGGCCGACCGGCGCCTTGGGCGGTTCGGGGACCGCGCCGCGTTTCTCGGGAATCATCTGAACGAGCAGTGCGGTGTTGTCCGGCATCCACTGGTACGGCACGCCGATCGCGCCGTTCAGTTTCAACCCGGGCACTTCGGCAGCCTTGCCCGTGAACGCATCCGCGATCCACAACGCGATGCCGTCGTCTCGCGTTTCCGTGAAGGCGAACCGCTTACCGTCCGCGGACCAACTCGGCCCGCCGATCTTACCCTTGGGCAATTCAAGCTTTGTCCTGTTGTTTGTGGCCAAGGAAAAGATCTCGATGCTGGCGACGCGGGTGGGCCGGGCGGGTCCGTTGGTCCTCGGATTGATCCGAAGACCGGCGAGTCGCAGCATCGGTTCGGCGAGATCCGCAATCGGCGGGTAGCGATCCGACTGGATGAAGAGAATGTGCTCGCCCGTCGGGCTGACGGAGAGCGACGGCGGCGACGGGGCGTGCAGGATGTCCAGCACCGCCTTCGGCGGTTGGCGGTAACCGTCCTGCCCCGTGGCATCGGTTGCGGCCAGGGCCGCAAGAGCCACTCCGCACATGAGCGCTCGTCGATCCATCTCCGCATCTCCCGCCGGGGCCGTGTACATCCTCCGCAGTTTACTCGGAACGACGTGGAGCGGGCAGGGCGTCCGGATTTCGGCGGGGCGGCGAGCCCGGCATCGGGTCACTTTCCTTGCGTTCGGGCGTGCGGGCCAGTACCATTTCTGAGAACCCGTCCACTTGGTTCCCACGCGTCGGATCGTGCCATGCCCTCGCTCGTTCTCCGCAAATCGCCCGGTGGATCGCCCGGCGAGACCATCTCGCTCGACGGCGATCTCTTCGCCATCGGCCGTGATGCAGACACTTGTCAGATTGTGATTCCGCACCACGCCGTAAGCCGTCGCCACGCTCAGATCACGCGAGCCAACGGCAACTACTTCATCGAAGACCTGCGCTCCCGCAACAACACATTCGTCAACAACAAGCAGGTCACCACCCGCACGCAACTCAAGCCCTCGGACCGCATCAAGATCTGCGACTTCCTCTTCGAGTACCAGGACGAACGCGTCAAGGATCCGCCGCCGATCCCGGAGTGGATGAAGAAGGAGAACGAGGGCGGCGAAGATGACGATCCGGGCGGCAACACGACCATCGAGGCCACCGGCAGCCGCGTCAATGCCCAGAACTTCCTCGACCAGCAATCGACGGATCGCCTCAAGGCGTTGCTCGCGATCAGCCAGAGCCTCTCTCGCACGCTCGAACTCGATCCGCTTCTCGAGCAGATCGCCGAGGTGCTGCTGAAAGAGTTCCGCCAAGCGGATCGCGTCTTCCTCATCCTGCTGGACGACAGCGGCAAGCCGATCCCGAAGGCGACCAAGGCCCGCCGCCCGGGATTGGACGAATCGCGCTTCAGCCGCACGATCGTCAAGAAAGCGGTGGAGTCGCTCAAGTCCTACCTCAGCGAAGACGCTTCGAGTGATGCTTCGCTCGGCCCCGCGGCCAGCATCGCCGAGTTCCGCATCCGCTCCGTGATGTGCGTGCCGCTTGTGTCGCCGGACGGCAAGGCGCTCGGCGCGATCCAGATGGACACCCAGGACCGCGCGAAGAAGTTCACGGCGGACGACCTGAACCTGCTAACCATCGTGGCGAACCTCGCCGCCGTGGCCGTGGAGAAGGCGAATCTCCACGTCGCGATGCTGACGCGGGAGAAGGAACGCAAGGAAATCGAACTCGCCCGCGCGGTGCAGCTCGGCTTTCTGCCGCAGACCTTCCCCGAGGTTCCCGAGTACGAGTTCTACTCGCATTACTCGCCGGCGCAATCCATCGGCGGGGATTACTACGACTACATCCACCTGCCGGACGGCCGCTTGGCCATCGTACTGGGGGACGTGGCGGGGAAGGGCGTGCCCGCCGCGCTGCTCGTGGCCAAACTCAGTTCCGAGGTGCGGTATTGCCTGCTCACCCAACCCGACCCGGCGAAGGCGATCCAATTGCTGAACGACCAGATGATCCGCGGCGGCTTGGGCGATCGCTTCGTCACGCTCGCGGCCCTGATCCTGGACCCGAAGAAACACAGCCTCGTGATCGTGAACGCCGGGCATATGAGCCCGCGCATGCTGAGTTGCGAAAGCGGCCAGCTTTCGGACGCGATTTCCAACGAGGCCACCGGCTTGCCGCTCGGCGTGATGCCCGAGTACGAGTACGAGTCCGTCACGATCCAACTCGCAGCCGGGGACGTGCTCTCGGTCTTCACGGACGGCGTGACCGACGCGATGAACCCGAACGGCGAACTGTTCGGCCCCGAGGGCGTGGACAAGTACATGGGCCTCACGGACGACGCAACCGGCGATTTCCTGATGCCGAAGCGCGTGGGCGAGCGCATGATGAACGCGGTCCGCAAGCATGCGAACGGCCGCCCGCAGAACGACGACATCGCGGTGATCTGCTTCGGCCGCCTTCCGCCGGGTGTCGGTCCGTCCACGGCCGTCCGCGCCACCGTGAAGTATTGAGCCGCCGTCCGTAGAATGATTCCTCCGGTTCGGCAGGAGCCGAGCCCTCCCCACACGGAAAGCGCAACATGGCCGACAACCCGAAAGTCTTCTTCGACATCACCATCGGCGGCAAGCCTGCGGGCCGCATCGTCATGGAACTGCGGGCCGACGTGGCCCCCAAGACGGCCGAGAACTTCCGCGCCCTCTGCACCGGCGAGAAGGGATTCGGCTACAAAGGCAGTGCGTTCCACCGCGTGATCCCGCAGTTCATGCTCCAAGGCGGCGACTTCACCAAGGGCAACGGCACCGGCGGCAAGAGCATCTACGGCGAGAAGTTCGCGGACGAAAACTTTACGCTGAAGCACACCGGCCCCGGCCTCTTGAGCATGGCGAATGCCGGCCCCAACACCAACGGCTCGCAGTTCTTCCTCACCACGGTGGAAACCGCGTGGCTGGACGGCAAGCACGTTGTGTTCGGCTCGGTCACGGAAGGCATGGACGTCGTGAAAGCCGTTGAGGCGGTGGGCAGCCGCAGCGGGGCGACCTCGCAGAAGGTGCTCATCGCCGACTGCGGCCAACTGTGAGGACGGAGCCATGAGCAGCGCGCCGGTCGCGGATCCCGAACTCGATTTCGAGGAAGAGACACGCACGCGCCGGCAGCCGCCGTATCACGTCATCCTGATCAACGACGACGACCACACGTACGACTACGTGATCCTGATGCTGCAGGAACTCTTCGGCTACCCGGTGGAGAAGGGCTTCCTGCTGGCCCAGGAAGTGGACAAGTCCGGCCGCGCGATCGTGTGCACCACCAGCCTCGAACGCGCGGAGTTGAAGCAGGAACAAATCCACGACTACGGCCCGGACCCGCGCATTCCCCGCTGCAAGGGTTCCATGACCGCCGAACTTGAACCGGCGGAGTGACGCCACAGCAATTCCCACGAACCCGGATTCGTCCGGCGTGTCCCTTCCGCCTCACGCAGAGTTTTTGAGGCAATCATGCAGAAGTCCGAGTACACCGGCCCGCTCGAACGGGTCGACGCCTGCTGCTACCGCATTCCGAAGAACTACCGCCCCGACATGCGCGTGGACGGGCTCATCTTCGCCAATGAGAAGTTGCTCGACGCCATCCGCAAGGATCAGGCCGCCGAGCAGGTCGCGAACGTGGCCACGCTCCCCGGCATCCAGTCCGCCAGCTTCGCGATGCCGGACATCCATTGGGGCTACGGCTTCTGCATCGGCGGTGTCGCGGCTACCGATCCCGCCGAAGGCGGAGTCATCTCCCCCGGCGGCGTCGGCTACGACATCAACTGCGGCGTACGCCTCGTGAAGACCAACCTCTTCCTGGACGAGGTGAAGCACCACATCCGCGACCTCGTGAAGGCGCTGCACTACTCCGTGCCCGCCGGTGCCGGCCGCGGCGGCAAGTACAAGTTCGACAGCACCGAGACGCGCCGCCTCATGGGCGAGGGGCCGCGCTTCGTCGTGAACCGCGACCTCGGCGTGCCCCGCGACCTCGACCACACCGAAGCCAACGGCAAGATCGAGGACGCCGACCCGCACGAAGTGACGGACCACGCCGTGAAGCGCGGCTCGGAGCAGTGCGGCACGCTCGGCAGCGGCAACCACTTCCTCGAAGTGCAGGTCGTCGATTCGGTGTTCGATGCCGAGGTGGCGAAAGTGTTCGGGCTGGAGTTGAACCAGGTGTGCGTGATGATCCACTCCGGCAGCCGCGGCCTCGGCTATCAGGTGTGCGACGACGCGCTCGCCCAGTTCCGCAACTGCCCCGCGAAGTACGGCATCACGCTACCGGATCGCCAGCTTGCGTGCGCCCCGGCCGAATCGCCGGAAGGGAAGAAGTACATCGCCGCGATGCGCGCCGCGGCAAACTACGGCTTCTGCAATCGCCAACTGCTCATGCAGCAGGCCCGCGAAGTGTTCGCGAAGGAGTTCGGCCGCACGTGGGAAGACCTCGGCATGGAACTGCTCTACGACGTGGCCCACAACATCGCGAAGCTCGAAGAACACACCGTGGACGGCAAGAAGAAGAAAGTCTGGGTTCACCGCAAGGGCGCGACGCGGGCCTTCCCCGCGGGCCATCCCGAAGTGCCGGAACAGTTCCGTTCCGTGGGCCAGCCGGTGATTATCCCGGGGGACATGGGACGCGCGTCGTGGGTGCTCGTGGGCGCGCCGGGCAGCATGGAACGTACCTTCGGCTCGACCTGCCACGGTGCCGGCCGCGCGATGAGCCGCACCACGGCCCGCAAGAACGTGAGCGATCGCAAGATCGAGAAGGAACTCGAGGCCCGCGGCGTGATCGCAATGGCGAGCAGCCGCTTCGGCCTCGCGGAGGAGCAACCGAACGCCTACAAGAACGTGGACCACGTGGTGAACGTGGTCCACGACGCGAACCTCTCCCGCAAGGTGGCCCGGATGCGCCCCATCGGCGTGATCAAGGGGTGAGACCCGGTCGTCACGGTGCGGGATGGAATGAAAAAAGCCCACCCGCTTCCGGGTGGGCTTCGCACTTGTCCAGTTTGCTGCGGCTCAGTCAAGGTCTTCGTAGTCGCCGCCGCCCTTCTTGTCGTCCTTCTTCTGCTCTTCCGCGATGAGTGCGTCCGAGGTCAGGAGGAGGGTCGAGACGCTGGCGGCGTTCTGCAGGGCCGAGCGGACCACTTTGGCCGGGTCGATGATGCCCTTGGCCACGAGGTCGCAGTATTCTCCCGCACGGGCGTCGTAGCCGTAGTTCTTGTCCTTCTTGGCGAGCACGTCCTTGGCCACCACGTCGCCGTTCTCGCCGGCGTTCTCCACGATCTGCTTGATCGGGGCGCGGCAGGCGCGAACGATGATGTTGTAACCGACGCGTTCGTCGTCCGTCAGGGACTCCGGGGCCTTGAGACCTTCGCTGGCGCGAAGCAGCGCCACGCCGCCGCCGGGGAGGATGCCTTCCTGATGAGCGGCCTTGGTCGCGTGCATCGCGTCCTCGACACGCATCTTCTTTTCCTTCACTTCGCTCTCGGTCGCGCCGCCGACGTTGATCTTCGCCACGCCGCCGGAGAGCTTCGCGATCCGCTCGCTGAGCTTCTCCTTGTCGTAGTCGCTGGTGCTCTTGTCGAGTTCCTTCTGGATGCTGGCGATGCGGGCCTTGATCGCGTCCTTCTTGCCCGAGCCTTCGATCACGGTGGTGTTGTCCTTGTCCACCTTGATCTTCTTGGCGCGGCCGAGTTGGTTCAGCGTCACGGTCTCGAGCTTGACGCCGAGGTCCTCGAAGATCGCTTCGCCGCCGGTGAGGATGGCGATGTCCTGGAGCATGGCCTTGCGGCGGTCGCCGTAGCCGGGGGCCTTCACGGCGCACACCTTGAAGGTGCCGTTCGAGCGGATGACGTTTACAACCAGCGTGGCGAGAGCCTCACCTTCGACTTCTTCGGCGATGATGAGGAGCGGCTTGCCCTGCTGAAGAACCTTCTCGAGAACCGGAACGAGGTCGCGGTTCGCGCTGATCTTCTTCTCGTACACGAGGATGTAAGCGTCTTCGAGTTCGCACTCCATCGTCTCGGCGTTGTTGACGAAGTAGGGCGAGAGGTAGCCGCGGTCGAACTGCATGCCTTCGACGAACTCGTGGCCGGTCTCGATGGTCTTGGCTTCTTCGACGGTGATGACACCGTCCTTGCCGACCTTGTCCATGGCTTCGGCGATGATGCCGCCGATGACGGTGTCGCCGTTCGCGGCAACCGTGGCGACGTTCTTCAGGTCTTCCTTGCCCTTCACGGGGATGGCGGCGGCCTTCACCTTGGCGACGATCTCTTCGACCGCCTTCTCCATGCCGCGCTTCATGAGCATCGGGTTGGTGCCGGCGACGACGGCCTTGAGGCCTTCGTTGAAGATCGCTTCGGCGAGCACGGTTGCAGTGGTGGTGCCGTCGCCGGCCACGTCGGAGGTCTTCGAGGCGACCTCCTTCACCATGCGGGCCCCCATGTTCTCGTAGTGATCCGGCAGGTCGATTTCCTTGGCGACGGTGACGCCGTCCTTGGTCACGGTCGGGCTGCCGAACGATTTCTGGATGATGACGTTTCGGCCCTTGGGCCCGAGCGTCACCTTCACGGCGCGGGCGAGCTTGGTGATGCCCTTCTTCATGGCATCGCGGGCTTCCTGGTCGAACGCGATCTGCTTGGCGGACATCTTCGGCTTCTCCAGTTGGGAGTGATCGTGAAGAGATTACGAACGCCCGCAGGTTCCACCGGCGGGCTTGGATATTCATTCAATCACGCACAGGACATCGCCTTCGTGCATCACGAGGATTTCGCCCGCACTCTTGCGGTCTTCAAACTCGTTGCCAGCCCACGAGGTGAAGAGCACCTTGTCGCCGGCTTTCAGCTGCATCGCGGTGCGATTGCCGTCTTCGTTGAGCTTGCCGGGGCCGACGGCGATGACTTCGCCGCGCTGCGGCTTGTTCTTGGCGGTGTCCGGCAGGAGGATGCCGCCGGCGGTCTTTTCCTCGGCGGATTCGCGGCGAACGATGATCCGGTCGCCAATCGGCTTTAGCCCCATGATTGCAGTCTCCCGTGGTCGGCTTACGGAAGAGCAATCGGCGTGCCCAGTGGAAGGTTGAATCGGAAGTGCAACTGGGGATGGGCTTTGCAGTGGTAAGTGGGGCGACGGTGAGGCAGGTTCTGCCAAGATTGCGCGGGTAGTTTTGAGCTCGCCTGCCGCTTTGACACCTAATCCTTCTGCAAGCCCCATCGGCGAATGAACACCTGACGGCTCGTTTCATTGACCGCAAACTCCACGGCGAGAGTCGCGACGAAGGCGACCCGCACATGCAGATCGAGGTGAGCCAAGTGGTACCGGGACTCTCCGAACTGCATCGGCGTGCGGGTCAGCTCATCGTGGATCCACCGTAGTGCCTTCGCGGTCACGCGGCTCTTCCCTTGATCGCGAAGCAATTCAAGGAGTTTTTTGAGGTGTGCGATGGTGGAATGCGACTGCGAAACTTCAAAGGTCTCGCTCATTCGCCAGCTCGGATGCTCCGTTCGTATTCTTCGACGATTTGGAGTAAGCTCTCGCCGCGCGGGGCGTGCAGCATCTCATGAATCTCCGCCTCCGTCATCGGTTCGTACGGGTGTTGCGAAACCAGCCACTCGTTGTTCAGGCGATGGAGCTCGTTCGATCGCTCCAACTTCTGACGCAGATCCGCATTCTCCCGCTTGAGAGCCTCCAACTCGTCGGCCGGCCGAATCGGGTCGTTGTTCATTCTGCACCTCCGAAGCCATCATACACGAAGGGTCCGGCGAATTCCGACTCTTGTTGACTCGCCCCCGCCGCTCGCCTAGCATCGAACTGTTCACGAACACCAACCCAAGGCACCACCGTGGATCGTCGTCATTTCTTGAGCGTGGCGAGCACCGGGCTCGTCGGCGGGGCACTCACCGGCTGCGGAAGCGGCGGCGGCTCCGCGGCCGGCGAAGAAGTCATCAAACTTGTCTCCAGCATGCCCCGCACCGGCTCCGCCAAGGGCCAGACGGACACCATGGTCAACGGCATCCGAATGGCCATCGACGAGTACGGCGGGAAGATCGGCAACTTCAAGATCGAGTACCTCGACGCGGACGACGCCACCGCCGGAAGCGGGTCGTGGACGCCCGAACTCGAATCGAAGAACGCCCGCGAAGCCGTCGCGGACTCGGACGTGATGGCGTACATCGGGCCTTATAACTCGGGCGCGGCCAAGATCTCGATGCCGATCTGCAACGACGGCGGGCTGCTCCAAGTTTCACCCGCCGTGACGTGGACCGGGCTCACCAAAAAGGTGGAGGGCGGCAACCCGGCCGAGCCCAAGATCTACCGACCCAGCGGAAAGCTCACGTTCGGCCGCGTCTGCCCCGCGGACGACACGCAGGGCCCGCTCGCGGCGGACTTCGCCAAGGACATCCTCAAGGCGAAGACCGTTTACATCCTCGACGACAAGGAACTGTACGGGCAGGGCGTGGCCGGGCTGTTCGAACGCCGCTGCAAGGAGCTCGGCATCGTGGTTCTCGGCCGGCAGAGCATCAACGTGGGCCAGAACGAGTTCAAATCGCTGATGACGCAGATCAAGGGGCAGAACCCGGACGCCGTGTACTTCGGCGGCACCACGCAGAGCAAGGGCGGCCAGATCGCGAAGGACATGAAGAACGCGGACCTCACGTGCCCGCTGATCGTGCCGGACGGTTGCTACGAACTCGCGTTCATCACCTCGGCCGGCGAAGAGAACCTGAAGAACACCTATGTGACGATGGGTGGCATTGACACGTCGTCGCTGAAGGAAGGCCCTGGTGCGGAGTTCGTGAAGAAGTACAAGGAGAAGTACAAGAACGCCCCCGAGGCCTACGCCGTGTACGGCTACGAGGCGGCGAAGGTGGTGCTCGAAGCGATCAAGAAGGTGAACAAGAAGGATCGCGAGGCCATCCTGAAGGAGACGCTCGCGACCAAGGACTTCGACAAGGGCGCGCTCGGCAAATGGGGCTTCGACGAGAACGGCGACACGACGTTGCAGCAACTCACGATCAGCAAGATCGCCGGCGGCAAGTTCGAGGTCGTGAAGACCATTGACAAGAAGTGAAATCATTCCGTTTCCCGCGGGAACGAGTAAGAAGAACGCATCGGTTCTTCTTCGTTCACCGCGGTGGTTCATGGCCAAGGCAGCCGGATTCGACCTGACGCTCGTTCGCAACATCGGTGTGATCGCCCACATCGATGCGGGCAAGACCACGACCACCGAGCATCTCCTCTACTACGCCGGCGCCAAGCACAAGCTCGGCGGCGTGGACGAAGGCACTACCGAGACCGACTACGACCCCGAGGAGCAGGAACGCGGCATCACGATCTATTCCGCGTGCGTGCCGTTCCAGTGGGCCGGGTTCACGATCAATCTGATTGACACGCCGGGCCACGTGGATTTCACCGCGGAAGTGGAACGCAGCCTGCGCGTGCTCGACGGAGCGATCGTGGTGTTCGACGGGCAAAAAGGGGTGGAGGCGCAATCGGAAACGGTATGGCGGCAGGCCAACAAGTACGGCGTGCCCCGGCTCGTGTTCGTGAACAAGATGGATGTGGTCGGGGCGGACTTCGCCAAGACGCTGGAGAGCATCCACAACCGGCTCACACCGGACTTCGCGACCAACGGCCGGCCGGTCCCCATCGTCATCCCGATCGGGGCCGGGGGTGAGGCGGATTCGAGCCGCCCGTTCTGCGGCGTCATCGACTTGATCGAAATGAAAGCCCGCTTCTTCGACGCGGGGGATAACGGCAAGTCCGTCCGCACCGCGGACATTCCCGAGGATCATCTCGAAAAGGCGAAGCAGTACCGCGAGCAACTCTTCGACGTGCTCACGCAGGCGGACGACAAGGATCTCATCACTTCGGCGGTGCTCGAAGGCCAGGACCCCGATCCGGTGAAGGTGCGGCAACTGATCCGCGAACAGTGCCTCGCGCGGCTCATCTATCCGGTGCTCTCCGGCTCCGGCCGCGAGCACATCGGCGTCCAACCGCTGCTCGATGCCGTGACGTATTACCTGCCGGGTCCGCTGGACCGCCCGCCCGTGGAGGGCACGAACCCGAAGAGCCGCGACAAGGCCGAGAAACGCAAGCCCGATGCGAAGGAGCCGTTCTGCGGGCTTGTGTTCAAGGCTTCGTGGCACCCGAACGGCCACCGGTTCTTCATCCGCGTTTACTCGGGCAGCATGAAGCCGAACATGCGGGCGTACAACCCCGGCAAGGACGTGAAGGAGAACGTCGCGAAGTTGTTCCACGTCCACGCCGATCCCGCCCGCGGCTTGGAGGAAGTGGACAGCGGCCCGGCCGGTGACATCGTCTGCGTCGTCGGCCTGAAGGACACCGTCACCGGCGACACGCTCTGCGACACGCAGCACCCGATCCTTCTGGAGTCGATCACGTTCGCGGAAGCGGTCGTGAGCCAGTCCATCGAACCGGAGTCCGGCGGAGACAAGGACAAGCTCGGCCTCGCCTTGGACATGCTTCAACTCGAAGACCCGACCTTCAAGGTGAAGCTCGACAAGGATGCGGGGCAGACGTTGATGAGCGGCATGGGCACGCTGCATCTCGAAGTGAAGCGGCACCGGCTCGAACGCGACTTCAAGCTGAAGGTGCGGGTCGGCAAGCCGCGCGTGAGCTACCGCGAGATGCTCCGCGAGCCGCGCAAGGTGAACGTGACGATTGACAAACTCGGCGACAAGCCCGCGTTCGCCAAACTCAGTGTCGGCTTCATGAACGCCAAGAGCGACCGCCCCGTCACGGTGATGATGGCGGTGAGTTCGGAGTTGAACCCGACTCCGGTGGCGTTCCTCGCCGCGGCCGAACGCACGTTGAATGAAGCGCTTCAAACCGGCGAACTCGGCTACCCGATGATGAACGCCCAAGCTCGCATCTTCGACGCGCAGTTCGATCCGCAGCTTTCCAGCGAGGATGCGTTCACCGCCGCCGCGATCCACGCCTACCGCGAGGCCACGAAGGACAACGTGCAGCTGCTCGAGCCGATCATGAAGGTGACGGTGACGACGCCGCAGCAGTTCCTCGGCAATGTGATCGGCGACCTGACCGCCCGCCGTGGCGAGATCGAGGCCCAGGAGATGAGCCCGACCGGCGCCTTCGCGGAAGTGATTGCCCTGGTGCCGCTGGAGAAGCTGTTCACGTACGCGAACGAGGTGCGGAGCCTGAGCCAGGGCCGCGCCGCCGCCGGCATCGAACCGCACAGCTACCGCCCCGCCCCGCCAGAAGTGTTGAAGGCGTTGTTGGGTGAGTAATCGAACTCGGGGTACCGCCGCGACAGGCAATTTGGCAGTATGTGTTGCAGGAGGCCGTGATGCCATCGACACTTCAAGCTCAGACTCCGTCCTCGCTGCTGTCCGTCGCGGGGTTCCGGAAGATCACGCCCAAGCAATACCACAAGCTGATGGACAGCGGCATCATCTACGAAGGCGAGCCGATTGAGCTTCTCGAAGGCTACCTCGTGGAGAAAGGCATGCGCAACCCGCCACACGATGGTGCTGTAACGCGATTGAGCGCTCGCCTGCCGCGGTTCCTCCCCGGCGCTTGGATCCTTCGTGTCCAGTGTGCCATTTCGTTGAACGATAGCGAACCCGAACCGGACGGGGCGGTCGTTCGCGGCGATGAAACGTCGTACGACACTCGCCTGCCGGAAGCGTCGGACTTTGGCATCGTCATCGAGGTGTCCGATTCCACGCTGGCATTCGACCGCTTGGACAAGGGCCGCATCTACGCTCGCGCCGGGATTCCGGAGTACTGGATCATCAACATCCCGGATCGGCAGATCGAAGTGTACACGCAACCGGACGTGGCGGCCGATCCGCCGAAATACGCCAGCCGCGTCGCGCATCCGCATGGATCGGCGTTCACGTTCCAACTCGACGGCCAAGTCGTTTCGATCACCGTGGCCGACTTCCTTCCGTGAGCTTCGACGCTGCGATGAGATAGCCGTACGCCCGCAACATCCGCGGCCACTTCGCAGGGTTCCCCGCCACATCGACCGCCTTCACCTCGTCCACCACAAAGCCTGCACCCTTCAGCAAGCCGGTGACTTCACCGAGTGAGAAGTGATGCAACGTGAGCGGAGCGCCGGCGTAAGCCTGCTGCATCGTGATGTCACGCTTCCGCCAGTTCTTGCCGAGCCCGCGAAACCACCGATTGTGGACGTGCAGTACGAACCGGCCGCCCGGCCTCAATGCGCGGAAGGCGTTGGCGATCACCTTGGCGCGGTGCTCCGCGCCGCGAACCATGCCCAACGTGCTGAACAGGCACGCGGCATAGTCGAACTCCTCGCCGAGGTCATGGAGTTCCGTCAAGTTCCCCATCAAATAGGAAACACTTCCCAAGCCAGCCCGTGGCAACGGGCGGGCCTTGGCCCTCTCCAGCATCTCCTCGCTCAAGTCCACGCCGACACACTCTAATCCCTTGGCCGCGAAGTGGCGGCACAAGCGGCCCGTGCCGCAGCCCATGTCGAGCAGTCTCCCCGGCACGGCGAAGACCCGCTCGCAGAACTCCACATCGGCCCGCGCCAGCGGCGACTCCGCCATCTGGGCGTCGTATCCGGCCACCATTTCGCCCGAACGCATGTAGTCCCACAACCCGCGGTCCACGCCTGCCGGCAACTTCCAATCCGGGATCGGTTCGTCGTGCATATCCTGTCATCATGAGCACGGACATCCGGATCGTCGAATCCACATTCGAGTTCGAAGACTTTCAGTACCGCACGCCGATCAAGTTCGGCGGTGTGGCGTTGGACAAGGCCACCATCCTCAACGCGAAGGTGACGGTGGAACTTCCGAGTGGCAAAACCGCCACCGGCTTCGGCTCGATGCCGCTCGCCTGCACATGGTCGTTTCCCTCGAAGAAGCTGAGCTACGACCAGACGCTGAACGCGATGAAGGAACTCGTCACGGTGTTCTGGGAAACGGTGCAGGGATGCACCGAACGCGGCCACCCGATCGAACTCGGGCACATTCTTGAACCGCGCTTCCTCGCGCACTTGAAGCCGGTGGGTGAGGAGTTGAAGCTCGGCGAGCCGATCCCCGTGCTCGCGGGGCTCGTTGCCTCCAGCCCGTTCGACGCCGCGATCCACGACGCGTACGGCAAAGTGCTCGGAGTCAACTGCTTCCACACGTACGGCCCGGAGTTCCTCAAGCACGACCTCGGCCACTACCTCGGCAAAGAGTTCGCCGGCGAAACGCTTGAACCGTACGTGTTGAAGGAACCCAAGACGCGGATGCCGCTCTACCACTTGGTCGGAGCGCTCGACCCGCTTGCACCGGGGGACGTGACGAAGCCCGTGGGCGACGGCATTCCCGAACACCTCGGCGATTGGATCCTCCGCGACGGCCTCACGCATCTCAAGGTGAAGCTCAACGGCGACGATCTGCTCTGGGACGTGGACCGCGTCGTGAGCGTGAACCTCGTCGCGGAGGAAGCCCAGCACAAACGCGGCGTTCACGAGTGGTGGTACTCGCTGGACTTCAACGAACGCTGCCAGAACGTGGAGTATCTGCTCGAATTCCTGCGGCAACTCCAGGCGAAAGCCCCGGCGGCGTTCGACCGCGTGCAGTACATCGAACAACCCACCGCCCGCGATTTGAAATCGAACCGGCAAAACGTGATGCACGAAGCCGCGAAGCTGAAGCCGGTGGTGATCGACGAATCGCTCGTGGACTTGGAGAGCCTGCAACTGGCCCGCGAGATGGGGTACACGGGCGTCGCGTTCAAGGCGTGCAAAGGGCAATCGCAAACGCTGCTGCTCGCGGCCGCGGCCCAGAAGTATGGCCTGTTTCGCTGCGTGCAGGATCTCACCTGCGTCGGCCCGTCGCTGATCCACTCCGCGAGCATCGCCGCCCACATCCCCGGCGTCGCGGCCATCGAATCGAACGGCCGCCAGTACTGCCCCAAGGCGAACGACGGCTGGGACGCTCGCTTCCCCGGCGTGTTCACCATCCGCGACGGCACGATGAACACCGCTATTCTCAACGGCGTCGGCCTCGGCTTCGGCGGTTAGAATGACATCCATGAGCGCCACCCCTCCCGCTTCGCGCCCGATGACCGCACCCGAGTTTCGCGCCGCGAAGAGCCGCGGTGAGAAGCTCGCCGTGGTCACCGCGTACGACTACACCTCGGCACGCCTCGCGGACGAAGCCGGAGCCGATTGCCTGCTTGTGGGTGATTCGCTCGGCATGGTGATCCAAGGGCACAGCACTTCGCTGCCTGTGACCTTGGGCCAGATCGCGTATCACACCGAGTGCGTCGTCCGCGGCACGCGGCGGGCGCTGGTCGTCGCGGACCTGCCGTTCCTCTCGTACCAGGTGAGCCCGCAACAGGCGGTTCGGAGCGCGGGCCGGTTGTTGAAGAAGGCCGGCGCCCATGCCGTGAAACTGGAAGGTGGCGTGCGCATGGCCGAGACCGTGCGGGCCGTGGTGAACGCCGGCATTCCCGTGATGGGGCACGTGGGGCTGACGCCGCAATCCGTTCACCAGTTCGGCGGGTTCAAGGTGCAGCGGGACGCGGACCAACTTCTCGCCGATGCCAAGGCGGTGGAAGAAGCCGGTGCCTTCTCCGTGGTTGTGGAGAGTGTGCCGGCGGACGTCGGAACGCGGATCACGGCCGCGCTTTCGATTCCGACCATCGGCATCGGTGCGGGGCCGCAGTGCGACGGCCAAGTGCTCGTGTATCACGATCTGCTCGGTTTGTTCACCGACTTCAAGCCGAAGTTCGTGAAGCAGTATGCCGATATGGGAACCCGCATCCGCGCCGCGCTCGCCACCTACTGTGCGGATGTGCGCACCGGCAAGTTCCCGGACGCGGATCACAGTTTCCGCTGATTCACCGAATCTCCGGCCCGCCATCCCCCTCTAAAATGACGATCGCCCGGCTCTTTTCCGGGGGGCACGAGGAAGGAACGCACCGATGGACCTCAACCACTTCACCGAGAAGGCTCGCGAAGCGCTATCCGGTTCGCAGAAGCTTGCGGCCCGTTTGAATCACCAGGCCATCGAGCCGGAGCATCTGTTGCTCGCACTGTTGGATCAGGAGAAGGGCCTCGCCACGGCCATCCTGAACAAGGCCGGCGTGAGCGTGGATGCAATCACAGTGAAGGTGCAGCAGGCGGTCGAGAAACTGCCACGTGTCTCCGGTGATGCCGAGCCACGGCTCACACAGCGGTTGATCAAGGTGATCGACGCCGCTGAAACGGACGCGAAGAAACTCAAGGACGAATACGTGTCCGTGGAGCACGTACTGCTCGCACTCACGGACGACGGCGGGGCCGCAGGCCAGACGCTGAAGCAGTTCGGCGTCACACGCGATCGCCTGCTCAAGGCTCTACAGGAGGTTCGCGGTTCGCAACGCGTCACCAGCCAGAACCCCGAGGCGACTTACGAAGCATTGGAGAAGTACGGCCGCGACCTCACGCAGTTCGCGAGCAAGGGCAAGCTCGATCCCGTGATCGGCCGCGACGAGGAGATTCGCCGCGTCATTCAAGTTCTCTCCCGCCGCACGAAGAACAACCCGGTGTTGATCGGCGAACCCGGCGTCGGCAAGACCGCCGTTGTGGAGGGGCTTGCGCAGCGGATCGTCCGTGGCGACGTGCCCGAGGGTTTGAAGGACAAAAAGATCGTGGCCTTGGACATGGAGCGCTCTCATCGCCGGGGCCAAGTTCCGCGGCGAGTTCGAGAACGCCTCAAGGCAGTGCTTCGAAGTGACCCGCCTCGGATGGTCATTCTGTTCATCGATGAAATGCACACGATCGTGGGCGGGCAAGGCCGAAGGCGCGATGGACGCCGGCAGCCTGCTCAAGCCCATGCTCGCCCACCCGGCGAACTGCACTGCATCGGCGGCACCACCCTGGATGAATACCGCAAACACGTGGAGAAGGACGCCGCCTCGAACGCCGCTTCAACCGGTGTTCGTCGATCAACCCACGGTCGAGGACACGATCTCGATCCTGCCGCGGCTCAAGGAACGGTACGAAGCGCACCGGCGTCCGCATCAAGGACGCGGCGGCGGTCTGTGCCGCGGTGCTCTCCAATCGCTACATCTCAGATCGCTTCCTGCCGGACAAAGCGATCGACCTCGTGGACGAATCGGCGGCGAAGGTTCGCACCGAAATCGACTCCATGCCCACGGAACTGGACGAAGTCTCGCCAGGTCATGCAGTTGGAGATCGAGCCACGAGGCAGCCGCAGGGAGAAGGACAAACAATCCAAGGACCGGCTCAGAAACTGGAGCACGAACTCGCAAACTTCAAGGCCGAGGCGGACGCGATGAAGGCCCGATGGCAGGCCGAAGCAAGGCGTGCAGCAGCTTCAAACCATCCGAGAGCAGATCGAACAGACGAAGACGGACATCGAGCGTGCGGAGCGTCAGTACGACCTGAATCGCGCCGCCGAGTTGAAATACGGCACGCTGCCCGGGCTCGAAGCGAGCTTGAAGGCGGCCGAGCAGGCGGCGGATCGCAACAAGGAATCCGCGGCTCGTGAAGGAAGAAGTGAGCCGGAGGAGATCGCGGCCGTCGTGAGCCGGTGGACCGGCGTGCCCGTGAAGCAAGCTGCTTGAGGGCGAGAAGGAGAAGTTGCTGCACCTGGGTGACGAGTTGCACAAGCGTGTGATCGGGCAGGATGAAGCGAGTGCGGCCGTGGCCGGGCGGTGGTTCGCGCCCCCGCAGCGGGCTCGGCGATCCCAACAAGCCCATCCGGGTCGTTCATCTTCTCGGCCCCACTGGTGTGGGCAAAACGGAACTGGCCCGCGCATCCTCGAGGAGTTCCTGTTCGACGACGAGAAGGCGATGATCCGCATCAACGCCGAGCGAGTACCAGGAGGAAGCACACGGTCTCACGGCTGGTCGGCGCCCCGCCCGGCTACGTGGGTTACGAGGAGGGCGGCCAACTCACCGAATCCGTGCGTCGCCGGCCGTACTCCGTTGTGCTCTTCGACGAAATCGAGAAAGCGCACCACGACGTGTTCAACGTGCTGCTGCAGTTGCTCGACGACGGCCGCCTCACGGACGGGCAGGGCCGCACCGTCGATTTCAAGAATACGATCGTGATCATGACGTCGAACGTGGGCAGCCAGCGCATCCTTCAATACAAGGGCACGCACATCGGCGAGGTGTACGACCGCATGAAGGACGCGGTGATGGACGAGATGCGGAAAGGTTTCCGCCCCGAGTTCCTCAACCGAATCGACGAGATCATCGTGTTCCACGCCCTGACCGAGGCGGAACTCACGAAGATCATCGAGATTCAACTCGGCCGGGTGCGGGAGCGGCTCGCGGATCGCAAGATCACCGTGACGCTCAGCGACGAGGCGAAGAAGTTCCTCGTGAGCCAGGGGTACGACCCGAGCTATGGCGCTCGGCCGCTGAAGAAGCGGACGATCCAGAAATGAAATCGAGACCCCGCTCGCGCGCGAGCTGCTGCTGAAGGGGGATGTTCGGGACGGCGGCACGGTGGTGTCCAATACGATGCGACCCACGACGCCTTGCGGTTCGTCGCGGGATGATGAACGGCGGGGAGTCAAGCGGCCCGGCGGCGTTTCACTCCGGGCCGCTTCGTGTAGCGCCTAAGCTGCCGCCACTCCATCTGGGGGGGGGCGAAAGCTGGGCGGCGAAGAGTAGAATCTCCTCTCGGCACTCGATGCAGGAGTCGCCCATGCCCGCTCCGCTGGACCCGACCCGGACTCGCTCGCCCTTGGAAGCGGACGCCACACTCGACCACGCTTCCGCCGCGCCGACTACCACTTCCTCCGACCCGACGGCCACGACGATCCATCTCCCTTCCACCACGAGCGATTTACCTTCGTCTCCCACACCCCACAGGTACGTCCTCGGCGAAGAGATCGCCCGCGGCGGCATGGGGGTGGTGTGTCGCGCCACCGACAAGATCTTGGGCCGGGAAGTCGCCATTAAGTTGCTCCACGAGCGATACACCGGTGGGTCGGACGCAGCCCGTCGGTTCTTGGCCGAGGCGAGGATCACCGGTCGCCTGCAGCACCCGGCTATTCCTCCGGTGCACGATCTGGGAACCCTCCCGGACGGCAGGCCGTTTCTGGCCATGAAGCTGATTCGCGGGCGGACATTGGCGGAGGAACTTGCCGCCCGCCACGAATCGGCTCACGACCGAGGCCGGTTCATCGCCGTGTTCGCGCAGGTGTGCCAAGCCGTGGCGTACGCGCACGCCAATGCAGTGATCCACCGCGACCTGAAGCCCTTGAACGTGATGGTGGGGGCGTTCGGCGAAGTCCAGGTGATGGACTGGGGGCTGGCGAAGGAACTGGGAGCAGCGGCGGCCTCGGCATCGCTGCCGACGGCCTCTGCGTCGGAAGCCGGCCCGGCATTGACGGCGGCTTGGGCTGCGGACGAACCGGGTGAGCAGACACGGGCCGGTGCAGTGATGGGCACGCCGGGTTACATGGCCCCGGAGCAGGCCCGCGGGGAAATCGACCGGGTGGATCGGCGGGCGGACGTATTTGCCCTCGGGGCCATGCTCTGTGAAGTCCTCACCGGTGAACCGCCATACGGGCGAGGTAGCACGGGGGCGATTCTGGGACGGGCGGCCGCAGGTGAACTGGGGCCGGCGGTGGAGCGTCTGGCGGCAAGCGGCGCGGATGCCGACCTCATTGCGGTTTGCCGACGTTGCTTGAAAGCGGAACCTTTCGATCGCCCGGCGGATGCGGCCGCCGTAGCGGCGGCAGTGGCGGAATACCAAGCCGCAGCCGAGGAGCGATTGCGGCAGGCGGAGCGGGAGAGGGCGGCGAGCGAAGCGAAGATTCAGGAGCAACGCCGACGTCGCCGCGTGCAGTTGGCGCTGGCTGGGTCCGTGATTTTGCTGGTAGTCTCCGGCACGTTCGGGGCTGTCGTTGCTTCACTGTGGCGCACGTCCGAGGCGAACCGCATCGAGGCAGAGACCCAGCGAGACGAAGCCGATACAGCCAAGAACGAAGCGATCATAGCGAAAACATCTGAAGCGAAGGCGAGGGTCAAACTTGCGGCCTTCGATTACAGCCACAGGATGCAGTTGGCACTCATTCAATGGCGGGCTGGCAACCTTGTCGCAATGCGTTCACTGCTTGATGGCACCGAACTTGGATCGCGGGGGTGGGAGTGGCATTATCTGAACCGCTTACACCAAGGCTCACTGCTCACCTTTGAGGAGCAAATGGGTCCAGTGTTTGCTGTGTCGTTCAGTGCTGACGGTGCTCGGATCGTTACCGGAAGCGATGATAGGACAGCGAGGGTTTGGGATTCGAATACTGGTGCCACCTTGCTCACGCTCAAGGGACACATCGGTGGGGTACACGCGGCATCCTTCAGTGCTGACGGTGCTCGGGTCGTAACCGGAAGCAGTGATTGGACGGCGAAGGTCTGGGATTTGCAGACTGGTATGGCGGTACTTACCCTGAAAGGACACACAGGAAGCGTTAACTCTGCAGCGTTCAGTTCGGATGGCCTCTGGGTGATTACTGGGAGTTCGGACAAGACGGCGAAGATCTGGAACGCCAAGTCCGGAGCCGAAGTCAAAACTCTGAATGGACATTCAAACGTCGTTTGGGCTGCATCGTTTAGTGACGATGGTATGCGGGTTGTCACAGGGAGTGCGGACAAGACCGCGAGAGTGTGGAACACGAAGACAGGGGCCGAGGTGCTTGCCTTCACGGGACACACCGACGAGGTTCATTCAGCGTCGTTCAGTGCCGACGGCATAGGCGTGGTCACAGGGAGTATGGACCGAACTGCGAAGGTATGGGACCCCAAGTCCGGGAGAGAGCTGCTGACTCTGAATGGGCATGCCAAGGTCGTGTTTGCGTCTTCATTCAGCCATGACGGCACCCATGTTGTCACCGGAAGCGCGGATCAGACAGCAAAGGTGTGGGATTCAAAGACAGGAACTGAAGTACTTACCCTCAGAGGCCATCTCGGCGCGGTGAAGGGAGCATCGTTCAGTTCTGATGGGACAAGGATCGTCACCGGAAGCTTTGACAAGACGGTGAAGGTATGGGATTCGCGGAGAGGCGTAGAAATGCATTCGCTTAGCGGCCACGCAGACTCGGTGTTGGCAGCATCATTCAGCCCTGACGGGACACGGGTGGTCACCGGGAGTTTTGACAAGACTGCGAAGGTGTGGGATGCGCAGTCAGGTGGTGAGGTAATCACACTCAAAGGTCATGCCGGCGCGGTGCGGGCGACTGCTTTCAGCCCAGACGGCATGTGGGTGGTCACAGGCAGCGATGACAAGACGGCAAAGGTCTGGAATCCGATTAGTGGGGCAGAAGTGCAGACCCTGAATGGACACACAAATAGTGTCTCGGCAGTGGCCTTCAGTCACGATGGCACGCGAATTGTGACAGGAAGCGCTGACCAGACCGCGAGAGTATGGGACGTCGCGAAGGGGACGACAATTCTCACGCTTCGTGGACACATGGACCAGGTGCTATCGGCTTCGTTCAGCCCTGACGACAAACGTTTACTCACTTGCGGCGGCCGAACACCAACAATATGGAACGCAGCAACCGGCGACGAATTGCTCAGCCTCAAAGGGCACGGATTTACAGCGGTTGTTGCTGCCTCATTTAGTCCGGACGGCAAGTGGGTTGTCACGGCTGGAGGTCAGGACGGGACGGCAAAGATTTGGGACGCAATTACTGGAACCGTCGTGATGAACCTCGAAGGGCACCTTGGCTGGGTGAGTTCAGCATCGTTCAGTCCGGATGGTCTGCGAGTTGTAACCGGCTCAGAGGACAAGACTGTGAAGGTGTGGGATGCCAACACGGGTGCCACCCTGCTCACGCTGGTCGGACATAACGACTTTGTGACAACTACGTGCTTCAGTGCCGATGGAACACGGTTGCTTAGTGGTGGTCTTGACAGCACGGCAAGAGTGTGGGATTCGCGGCCATTCGCCAAGAGCCGGCTTCCGGACCCACCACCGGCCAAGCCATGAGCCGGTGGGTTTCTGTTGTCAGGTTGCATCCGCAGAATGTCTTCTTTGTGTGGAGCGAGAGGGTGAGTTTCCCCATGCTTGGCGGACACGACACGGAGCACTTCATGCACCGCATCCGACTCGGGCCGCCGTGGGAAGCCGTGCCGCAGCCGGAGGGTGGCACGCGGCACACCCGGCGATTCGGACGACCCCGCACGCTCGACAGCCCCGAGCGCGTCTGGCTCGTCGCGGAGTTGCCCGAAGGTGCGGAAGTTCTTTTGAATGGCGTTAAACTGGAAGCGTCGGCAAGTTTCGCCGCGGAGGTCACGGATCGGCTTGAACCGCGGAACGAACTCGTCATGATCGTTCCGAACGACGCCACACCCGTCGGCGTCGCACTTGAAATCCGTTGATCCATGGACCACCACGACCGCATCGCCGACGAGTGGAGCGAACGTTCCAGCGAACTCGCCGATTGGACGATGCAGCACCTCGTGAACCGCACCGATGTGTGGGGACGCTACGTCCGCCGCAAGGTGGACGACGTGTACGTCACGCAGGTGGTCACCGCCCCGTTCCGCGACGAGCGCGGCAAGGTGTTCCTCGACCACGATTCGTTGCGGAAACACTTCCGCACGCGGCAGCCGTCCGGCCAACTCGGGCTCCACTCCGCGAGTAGCGACCTCACCTCCCGCTGGCTCGGCATCGACATCGACTTCCACGAAGGCGACGAAGAATACGGCGTGAGCGCGGAGGCGAACTTCGCCGCGGCTCGCGGATGGCACCAGGCGTTGGTCGAACGCGGGCTCGATCCGCTGCTCTTCGATTCGAACGGGGCGGGGGGGTACCACATCTGGACGGTGTTCGCCGAGCCGATGGCCACCGCGGGAGTGAACGCCTTCGGACGAAGCTTGGTCGAGGATTACGAACGGCGCGGGCTCGATCACAAGCCGGAGGTGTTTCCGGACAAACCGACGTGGGACCGCTACGGCGACTGGCTGCGGCTGCCCGGCCGCCATCACACGCGGCCGCACTTCACCCGCGTATGGAACGATGAACCGCACGCCGAGACGAAATGGCTCGAAGGTTCCGACGCGATCGACCGCATCCTCGCGACCCGCCCCGCGCCGCCGGCCCTGCTCGAACCGCTCGGCATCATTCGCCCGCGCCGCACCGTGTGCCTCGACTTCGACGGTGTGCTGCACTCGTACCGTTCGGGATGGTGCGGAGCGGAAGTGATTCCCGATCCGCCGATCCATGGCACGAAGGAGAGCGTCGCACGGCTGCGCCAGCAGTACCGCGTGGTGGTGCACTCCGCCCGCTGCCACACGGCCGAAGGTCGGCAGGCCGTGATGAACTGGCTGGAACGCCACGGCATCGTGGTGGACGACGTGTGCGAGCACAAGCCTCCGTCCCACGTCTATGTGGACGACCGCGCCGTCCGCTTCCGCGGCAACTGGGACGACGCCATGGACGAGATCCGCGACTTCCGCAAGTGACACCGCCCTAAGCGACGGCCAGGGTTCCCAGCATGCCGTCGAGTTGCTTGTAGCTCACCTCCATGCCGTCAGTCATGCCGGTGGCGAACGCCGCGTCGCGATCCGCCTTTGAAGCGTAGCGGATCGTGGTCGTCACGAGAGTGATGCCGTCGGCCTCTTGGAATGCGACGGTGACGATCGACGGCACGCCCCCCATGGAAACGCCCAAGTCGCCGGCGTCGAAGCTTTGGGTGTGAACGAGTTTCGCGTGCGGAACGACCTCCAGAACCTCGCCCGTGAAGCCGAACTCCATGCCGTTCTCATCGCTGCGCCAGCGCCAGCGGTATCGCCCGCCGACACGCATGTCCATCTCGCACACCGGCATCGACCAACCGGGTTGGCCCGAGCACCAACGACGCATCAGTTCCGGTTCCATGTAGGCCCGCCACACCAGGCGGGCGGGCGCGGCGAAGCTGCGCTTCACCCGCACTTCGGTGTCGGATGGCAGACTGGCTTCCGCGGGTTTCATTTCTTTCGCTCCTGTTTCTCAGCTTGTTTCAACTCGTTCAGCAGCGCATCGAGCCGCTTGTAATTGCCTTCCCAAATCTCCTGCACCTGTTCCAGCCAGTCGGTCACGGACTTCAGTCGCTCCGGCACCAGCTTGCAGGGCCGCGTCTGCGCCACTTTGCGGCGCGAAATCAGCCCCGCGGATTCCAGCACTTTCAAGTGCGAAGAGATCGTGGGCTGCGTCAACGAGAAGTGGCCGACGAGGTCATTCACTGATGCCTCGCCGCGGGCGAGCCGCACGACAATTCCGCGTCGGGTGGGATCGGCGAGGGCGGCGAAGGCTCGGTCCAGTTGTGCCATGGTAATTGATTATTGTCTATATAGATGATCGTCAATGTCTTTGGCTTGCCGAGGACGGCGCATCGCAGCACGCGGAGGTGGCGACGCCGGGACATGGACTCACGCAGGTCTCGAGTCCCTGCGGCGGAGTCCCGAACGACGCCGTCACCCACTTTGATGCGGGGTTCAAGTTCGCCGGTTTGATGCTGGCGACGGAGAATATCAATCCCACTTCCGAATCCGATCGACGAGGCCGAGCACGTCGTTGCGGCGTTTCTCGAAGAGTGCAAACAACGCCAGAATGGACATGCCGAGCACGATCCCGGACGCGTACCACACCCACGTCTGCGAGCGATCCACCGCCGCGTGCCAGATCATCGCGAACAAATCGAGCAGCAGGAACCCGACGCCGAGGAAAAGGAAAGCCTGCACGCGAAGCATGATGCCCGCGAAGATTCCGGCGACGCAAAACACCGCCAGCAACACGGGCAGCCACAGCGACTCCCCGACGCCGGCGATGAACATGTCCGCGGTTGATGCCAGATAGAGCATGCCGAGACCGAGATAGCGAAGACCCGACGACACACCCGGCCTCAGTTCGCGGCGATTGATGTGCTCGGCGGCGAGCACGATCAGTGAGAGCGGGATGACCCAGATCTGCGGATGCACGGCCGCGGAGACGTCGTTGTGGGCGAGAATCGCCCAGAATCCGGCGTTGGTCGCCAACGCGGCGATCAGGGCCCAGAAGAACGATCGCCGCGAGAGCGCCAGCAGTCCGTACAGCAATCCCGCAAGTAGCCAAAGACCGGCGTAGTTGTCGAATTGTTGCGGCAGTTTCTCAAGGTAGCCGAGGAACGGCCGCGCGCCCGGCGCGGCTCCATCGGCCCAGGCGAGCAACCCGGCCGGCGGCTTCGCCCAGAACGCCAGCAGGGGAATCAGCGGCAGCAACACACCGGTTCGACGCAGTGGGGCTGCAAGAACCTGGACGCCACGTTTTTCGAACCACTCCGCGAACCCGATTCCGACGAACGCAAACAGCATGACGAGGAATGTCCAGTATCGCCCCGCTTGCGGCGGGAAGAGTTCCGGCAGGTTCAGTCGGATGTGAACGAAGAGAAAGACAAGAAGCACCTCGGCGAGGTAGACGGAGCACGGCCGGATCGCCCCCGAGAAGCCGAGGGGATCGGTGGTCGGCCTCGAGCGGGTCGCACGGCCAGAACCATGAGGGCGAGGATCGAAGAAGTTGCCCGGCGCTTCGAGCAATTCGAGTAGTGTGCGGCGCGTCGAGGTCGAAAACCGGCAACTGTTGCACGATCGACGGGAAGGAGGCCGAGCGCCGCGGCAGCCAAGGCGACCCCGGTACGGCGGGCGTCCAGTGCCCACAGCGATGCCGCGAAGCGGCGGGGGATTCCCTCGCACAACACCAGCGTACCGGTCGCTAGCGAAACGAACGCCCAGCCGTTGCGGTCGAGCCAAGCTGTTGGCGACTGTGGATCCGGGATCGCCCCGCCGGCGAGCGCGAACGCGAACGCGATGGCCGCGAGTGCCGCATAACGCAACGGTGCGGCAAGCCTCGAGCATGCCGTACCCAGCAGCATGGCGGCGACGCCAAGGAACAGGATCGCCAGCGGCCCCGAGAATCTCGCCCAGATGTTCGGCTCCAACAACACCATCCGGATGGCGAAGCCCGTCGCAACGAGTGCGATCAAGGCGTGGCTTGCAATCACCCAGTTCCACTGTCGCTCTTCACTGGTTCGACCGACCGTTGATGCAATCACAGACGCGATCAGGACGTACCCGGCCAAGAGCAAAGGAACCGCTCCGAAGCCGGCATCCGACGAGGGACGAAGCAACGACGCCAAGACGATTCCCGCGGTGAGCGCGAGAATCCACGGACCCAGTGCCGAGCCGGGCCGCGTGAGGACGGCCATCGTGAGACCGAGGCCGGCCACCGCCCAAAAGCCGACGAGTGTGTCAAACGATGCGAAGCGTCCCGGCTCGTCCCAAGGCTGCACGGCACATGCGGCCACAATGCCCGCGACGGCGGTCGTGAATCCAAGGACGTGTTCTCGAACATCGGCTTGTCGGTTCCAATGCCGGAGTGCGGCCCATGCGGCAAGCGCGAATGCGAACCAGCCGAACTGGCCAAACTCCCGGAAGTGACTGGGAAGCGGCTCCCCGATGAAGACTGCGAGCCGCGCCAACGGCACGACCGCGATCATCCCGATGCCAAAAAGACCGGTAGCCGTTTGCAGCGTGAGCAACGGCCCGCCCGGCACCCAATGCACGGCCCGCAGCCACATCAGCGACCAGGCGGCCGTGGCCCCGGTGCCAAGCATCGCCAGCCGCATCTGGATCACCGCATCCAATGAACCGCCGCTGGTCGTGATGGAGAGTGCGTAGCCGCCTGTTGTCGTCGCGACGAAGACCGCGCCGGCCGCGAATGCATATCCGCTCGACCGTTCGCGGACCGCCGAGGCCGAAAGGCCGAGCACGACCAGCAGGAGCGGCGTCACGTTCGAGACCGTCCAGCCCATCGAGAAGAAGACCGTGCCTTCACTCGGACCACTGGGCCTCCGGCCCTGCAATCCGATTGCGGCAAGATCGACGGCCATCGCCGCCACGACGGTTGCGGCAACCGCGAGCAGGAAGTACGCCGGGCCCGGGGCGGTCCGGTCTCCGTGCGCCCGGAACCCGAGTGATGCGGCCCATCGTGCGATCGGTTCGCGTGCGAACAGGAGAATCGTTCCCGCGAGGAAGAAGCCGGCCAGCCCCCAGCGCAACGCCGACGCCGCGGCGATCTGCGGGGCAAACGAACCGGCCCATGACGTGACACCGCCCGCAGCGAGAAGGAAGCAACCGATGATGAGTGCGTTCCGTGCCGGGTCGTGCGCTCGCGCCAGGCGAATGGCTGCGACGAGGCATGCGAACAATACTCCCAGCCCGATCCAGGTTCCCGGGCCGAAGGCGTACCCCAGTTCGGCGGAAGGCTCGCTCCACGCGACTCGCCCCAGTGGAATCATCTC
>JAXMBB010000037.1:0-52828 GCA_046350135.1 Gemmataceae bacterium | reverse complement strand
TTCCTGATCACCGGGGCGGGAACGGCCGGGATCGGACTCTACGCCTTACTTCCTGCATGGGCCATGCCCAACTTGGCGAAACTGCCTTACCTTCAGGACTATACGATTATCATCCAACACTGGGGGATCATGGTTGGGCTCATGGGCCTGTTCATGATGGCGGCGGCCCTCGTTTCCCGCTGGCGTCCGCCGATCCTGCTCTTCAGCCTGGTCGAGAAGGCCTTCATGGTCTGGCTCGTGCTCTCGAATGTGAATCAGTCCTTCGTCGTCGGCTTCTGGGGTCCGCTGGTCGTGGATGCGACGGTCGTGGCTTACACCATCGGGTACTTCTCGACGTGCGGCTTCCGCGAGCGACCTGCGTGAAACGTGCGCCCGTTCCATTTGGAGAAAAGGGGGCCGAGTTGATCGATGTCGTGGAGCCGAAGGGTGAGCACGGCCATGGGCGAAGTATTGGGTCGATCGGAGGAGTTATCCTGTTTCTCGACCGATCGCCGTGACCACCGCACAACCGAATCGGTACGTCTCCCGTGTTGCCGATTCTGGATGGCGAAGGAATTTCATAAGCGTCCTCGTCCCACCTCGCATAATGGACAACACTATCCCATTTCCCAAGTAGGTGCATCCATGCTGAATCGATCGACACTAGGCTCGTTGGTGCTGGTCGCCGTCGGAGCCGCCTTTGGCTGGGCCGCCGCCAACGGCCATTTGAATCTGTCGCGCCAAGCCAACGCATCCACCACCGAGACGGCCTCGACCCCGAAGCCGGTGCCGGCGACGACGCCTGCAACGTGCTGCGAGACCGGCGCGAACCTGGCCGTGCTCGCCGAGCACAACCGCAAGGTGTCCGCCGTCGCGCAAAAGGACGGCAAGAAGCCGAACATCCTGATCATCTGGGGCGACGACATCGGGGTGCACAACATCTCGGCGTACAACCACGGCATCATGGGCTACCAGACGCCGAACATCGACCGCATCGCGCGGGAAGGCGCGTTGTTCACGGACGCATACGGCGAGCAATCGTGCACCGCGGGCCGCGCCGCGTTCCTCCTCGGCCAGCATCCGTTCCGCACCGGCCTGCTCACCATCGGCATGCCCGGCAGCGAGCACGGCATTCCCGATTGGGCGCCGACCATCGCGGACCTGCTCAAGAATCACGGCTACGCCACCGCCCAGTACGGCAAGAACCACCTCGGCGACCGCGACAAGCACCTGCCCACCGCCCACGGCTTCGATGAGTTCTACGGCAACCTCTACCACCTGAACGCGGAAGAGGAACCCGAAACGTACTACTACCCGAAGGATCCGGAGTTCAAGAAGAAGTACGGGCCCCGCGGGGTCATCAAGTCGGTCGCCGGTGGCGAGATCAAGGACACCGGCCCGCTCACCCGCAAGCGCATGGAGACCATCGACGAGGACATGCTCGAGAACAGCCTCTCGTTCATGGACCGCTCGGTGAAGGCGAACAAGCCGTTCTTCCTCTGGCACAACAGCACCCGCATGCACGTGTGGACGCGCCTCAAGAAGGAGAGCGAAGGCAAGACCGGCATCGGCCTGTACCCGGATGGCATGGTCGAGCACGACGGGCACGTCGGTCAACTGCTCAAGAAGCTCGACGACCTCGGCATCGCGGACAACACGATCGTGATGTACAGCACGGACAACGGTGCTGAGACAGCCTCGTGGCCGGACGGCGGCATCACCCCTTTCCACGGCGAAAAGGGCACCAACTGGGAAGGCGGCCACCGCGTCCCGCTGATGGTCCGCTGGCCCGGCGTGCTCAAGCCCGGCACGAAGATCAACGACCTGATCGCCCACAACGACTGGATGCCGACTCTGCTCGCCGCCGCCGGCGAAAGCGACGTGAAGGAGAAGCTCGCCACCGGCCACAAGGCCAACGGCAAAGAGTTCAAGGTGAAACTCGACGGCTACAACTGGCTGCCGTTCTTCACCGGGGCCGAGAAGAAGTCGCCGCGGAACGAGTACTTCTACTTCGGCCAGCAGGGCGACCTGAACGCCCTCCGCTACCGCGATTGGAAGGTTCACTTCGCCACGTTCCAAGGGAACATCGCCACCGGCGTGCGCGAGGTGCCGAACTGGCCGCTGATCATCAACCTGAAGGCGGACCCGTACGAGATGATGTGGAAGCACGGCGAGATGGGATACCTCCGCTGGTATGCGGACAACCTCTGGCTGTTCGTGCCGGCCCAAGAAGTGATCAAGGGCTTCTTCGCGGACATCGACAAGTATCCGATGCAATCCGGCAGTAGCCTGAGTGCCGCCGGCATCAACTACAACACGCTCAAGGTGCAGGAGTTGATGAAGAAGCTGCAGTCGTACACCTCGCCGCGGAACTGACCGCGCGAGTCGGATGCGGCGACCGGGATGCCCAGCCGGTCGCCGCATTTTGTTTTGCACTTCTCAAGCCTTCCCAAGGTCACTACTCAAGATGGACCCAACCATGCCAACGAGGCTCCCGATATCTCGGCTCACCGGGATCGCACCGATCTTTGGATATTTCGCCCTGCTCTGGCTTTCGCCTGCACTGAGCGCACAGCAGAAGATGCCCGAGCCGGGCTCCCCGCCTGCGAAACAACCCGAGGCTGTGTCGTTTCAGGACCTCGAGCGACAAGTCCTCAACCATCGAGCGATCGAAGCGGTGATCTGGGGCATGCCGGCGGTCAACCGCGACCTCATGTACCAGGCCATGCTCCGCGAGACCAAGGGCCGCGACAACCAGCTTCTCTACTGGTCGAAGCTGCTCGACTGGAAGAACCAGACCCTCACGCCCAATACCGACGTGATCTACCTGACTCCGTACTTCGACACGAAGGAAGTCGGGCCGGTCGTCATGGAGATCCCGCCGGCCGACGGCGGGGCCATCGTGGGCACGATCATGGACGCCTGGCAGACGCCGCTTGAAGACGTGGGGCCGGCCGGCGTGGACAAGGGGAAAGGCGGGAAGTACCTCATCCTCCCGCCGGGCCATAAGGAGAAGGCGCCCGACGGGTACATCGTGCTGCGGTCGTCGACGTACAAGGGTTACGCCCTGCTGCGGTCGATTCGGCAGAGCGGCAGCGACGAGGACTTGGCCAAGGCTGTGGAGTACGGCAAGAAGATCAAGATCTACCCCCTGTCGAAGGCGGATAATCCGCCGGCGACGACGTACGTGGACGCCGCCGGCGTCCTGTACGACGCGACCATACCGTATGACATCCGCTTCTTCGAGTCGCTGGATCGCGTGGTCCAGCACGAGCCGTGGCTGGAACGCGATCGGGTCATGATCGACACGCTGCGGTCGCTCGGCATCGAGAAGGGCAAGAAGTTCGCCCCCGATGCGAAGATGACCCGGACCCTGAACGCCGCCGCGAAGCAGGCGCATGCGTATCTCGACGGGAAGTATTCCGACCTCACCAAAGGACCGTTCGCCCCGGGGAGTCGGTGGTGTTTTCCCGAGCGGATGGGGCTCGTCTTCAAGGCCGGCCAGGAGCAGTTCGCCCAGCCGGACTTCTATCCGGTCGAGGACCGCGGCCTGCTGCTCTCGTTCATCTTCTTCCTGCCCAAGCGGCTGGGGGAAGGCCAGTTCTACCTGCTGGGCATGGTGGACAAGGAGGGCAAAGTGCTCGACGGCAGCAAGACCTACCGCCTCAACGTTCCGGCCAAGGCCCCTATCCGGCAGTACTGGTCGGCGACCCTGTACGATCGTGACACGCACGCGCTCATCCGCAACATGTCGCACGCCGCCCGCTCCTCGCAGAGCAAGGGATTGCAAGTGAATGAGGACGGATCGGTGGACCTGTACTTCGGGCCGAAAGCCCCGGACGGAAAGGAGTCGAACTGGGTCCCGACGGAACCGAAGGGTAAGTTCGAAATCCTCTTCCGCTTCTACGGCCCCCTGCCGTCGCTGTTTGACAAGACGTGGGTGCTGCCGGATGTCGAACTCGTGAAGTGACCTCGAAACCATCCACCCCATTGAGGAAGCCTGTGATGAAGGACGCTCTGACATTGGCATTACTGCTCGGCTTCACGGCCGGGATCACCAGCGTGGCCCGCGCACAGGAGTTCCCGGACCCACTATTAGGCTCTGTTTTAGAACAGTAAACGCAGTGCTCGCTTGATCATGGCGAGTTTCACCATGGCAAGGAAGTTGATGGCCAGCTTCTCGAATCGCGTCCCAATTCGACGGCACTCCTTCAGCCATCCGATGGTTTGCTCCACGATGCTGCGACGCTTGTAAGTCGCCTTGTCGAACTCCACCTCGGGATCGTGACGAGCCTTTTCGTTCTCCTTGTGCGGGATCACCGCCTCGATGCCGCGATCCTTGAGGAACGTCCGGATCGGTTGGCCGCTGTACGCCTTGTCCCCCGCCAACCGCTTCGGGCGGCTCTTCGGACGTCCCTGCTTCTGATGAACCTTGACCCTCTTCAGAATCGGTTCGAGCGGCTGCGAGTCATGCGTTTGGCCCGCGGTCACCTCGACTTCGAGTGGCGTGCCGTTGCCGTCGACGAGGATGTGGAACTTGCTGCCGAATCCCCCGCGGGAACGGCCCAAGGCGTGGTCCGCGGGTTCGTCGGGGTGCGTCTTGAGACTTTTTTTGACGCGCCCGCCGCCGATCGCGAACCCCGCACCGACGTGCCGTCGAGGCACCACAAGTCCCAGTCGATCTGGCCCGCCTGGTCCAACCGCACGTGCAGCACATCCAGGATCGCGTCGTAGAGCCCGGCCTTCCGCCAGTTGCGGAACGTGCCGTAGACTGTCTGCCACGGCCCGAAACGTTCGGGCAAATCCCGCCATTGGGCACCCGTGCTGAGGATCCACAGCAGACCGTTGAGCATCTCCCGGCGGTCGCGAGCCGGACGCCCCGTTTTCGCCGTCGGCTTCGGGATCACCGAATCGAGGACCGCCCATTCTTCGTCGCTGACTTCGTGTCGCTTTCGCATCGCACAGCCTCCGTGGCCGTGCCCCATAGCGACTACATTCAAGTTTTCAAACAGAGCCTAACCACCCCGACATCAGTAGAGAACATCGCCGCAGGGCTGGAAGCAGACGCCTACCAGACCGGGCTCTCCGCGTACATCTGGGGTTACGCACTGGTGAGAATGGAGCGTGTGGCCCGCGAGTACACGACCGTTCAAGATCCCAAGCCGGAGACGAGTTATCGCGCGCCGCTGAACACCATCGGTTGGGCCAGGGCGCTGGCGACCCCGGCCGCCAAGGACATGCCGACCGCCAACAACGACACGTTCTACATGAGCGCGATGGTCGACCTCTCGGAACCGTTCGTGCTCGGCGTGCCGGACACTGATGACCGCTATTACGTCGTCAACGTCTTCAACATGTGGCACGACCTGGAGCATTACGTCGGCCGGCGTGTGACCGGCACCAAGGCCGGGAAGTTCGTCCTCGTCCCGCCGGGATGGAAGGGGAATCTGCCCGCCGATATGAAGCGGCTCGACGTGACCACGCGGAAAGTGTGGTTGTGGGGGCGGCTGCGGGTCACCCAAGGCGAGGATCTGAAACCACTGCACCAGTTGCAGGACAAGTTCACCCTCCGGCCGCTGAGTCAGGCCGACAACGCGGACTATCGCCCGAAAACGACTGCCTTGCCTCCGATGCCGGCCATCGACAAGGATCCGCTAGGATTCTACCGTCATTTGGAATTCGCCCTGAAGGAAAACGCGGTGCCAGCACGGGACGCAGCCCTCTTCGGTCAGTTCGCCCGATTCGGATTGACGGAGAAGGGCTTCGACGACTCCAAGCTGTCTCCGCCCCAGAAGAAGGGGCTTCTCCGAGCGCTTGAGGACGGCCCGAAAGCAGCCATTTCCGCGCTGGCGACGGCGACCGTTAACCGCAACGGTTGGGGCTGGGCGAACGGGCTCGACAACGTCGGAGCCAACTACCCGCTGCGTGCTCTCGTCTCAGGGCCATACATTGGCGGTCAAGGCGAGCGCGAAGCCATGTACCCGATTCGCTCCACCGATGCCGCGGGCAAGCAACTGACCGGGGCAACGAACTATGTCATTCGGTTCAACAGTCCCCCTCCGGTCAATGCGTTCTGGTCGCTGACCGTCTACGACGCCAAGACGAAGATGCTCATCGAGAACCCGATCCAGCGGTACAAGTTCGGGACGGACACCAAAGGGTTGAAGGTGGAGAAGGACGGCTCGATCAACGTCTATTTGCAGAATGCGAAGCCCGACGGGGAAGCCGCAGCGAACTGGCTGCCCACACCGAGCGGGGAGTTTTACGTCATCCTTCGGCTCTACCAGCCGAAAGATGAGGTGCTGATGGGCAAGTATGCCCTTCCCGAGATCAATGTTCAGAAGTAATCGCGCTTATTCGCTCTTCGGCCACGATGTCACAGTCGTGGCTGAAGAGCGAATTTGCTTCTTCACCTAAGGAGCTTGCCATGACTCAGAAACTTCCAGCTTCTCGCCTTGCCGGGACCATGCTGGTCTTCAGTTGCATCACCGTCCTCGCGCTGAGGAACGATACGATCGCTCAAGACAAGAGGCCCGGCGGTCAACCGCCCCCTGGCGCCAAGCAATCCGTATCCGATCTTGAAGAACAGGTCGCTTACCATCGTGCCTTCGAAGCGGTCCTTTGGGCGATGCCGGCTTCCGCCATTCACCGGTTCCGCGAGGGCATGCTGGAACTGCCCGGCGTCGAAGACAATGTGATTCTCGCGTACTCGGGCACCTTGCGAACGATGCACAAGGCGATCACCGCCAACACTGCGACACCCTACATCGCAGCGGTCTCGGATCTCCGCAAAGGGCCCGTGGTGCTCGATGTGCCCGCTGTCGGAGAAAAGGCCAGTCTGTACGGTCAGATCGTCAACGCCTGGCAAGCCACGATTGCGGGCGTAGGACCGGTTGGGGCGGACAAGGGAAAGGGCGGCAAGTATCTGCTCATCCCGCCCGGGTACAAGGAAGCGATTCCGGAAGGGTACTTCCCCATTCGCTGCTCGACGTATCGCGTTGCTCTGGCTTTCCGTTCGATTCCGAAGCCCGGTGCGACACAAAGCGATGCCTACGCTTACACCAAGACTCTGAAGATGTACCCGCTGGCCGATGTTGCGAACCCGAAGCCCACCAAGTTCGTTGACGGCATCAAGATCCCGGTGTACACGCTGCCCTACTACGACATCCGGGCCATGCAGGACATTCACGACATCATCAGTGTTGAGCCGGTCGACTCGCGCGACAAGGTGATGATTGGCATGCTCGCCTCCATCGGTATCGAGAAGGGCAAACCCTTCAACCCGTCGCCGAAGATAAAGGCGGCCATGGAGCGGGGCGTCGTCGACGCCTACCACTACATGCAAAAGCAGACCCGCGAGTTGCACGAGAAGAACCTCTGGTGGGCCGACCGGAAATGGGCCATGGCCATGGTTCCGGACGAGAATCGCGGGTTCGAGTTCGTCACGGATCGCGCCGTCGAGATCGACAAGCGTGCCGCCGGCTGGTTCTTCTTTACGTACTACCCCCCCATTCTCGACGATAAGGCGGGCACGGTGTATCTGGCCCCGATTGCCGACAAGCAAGGCAAGTCGGTGGAAGCGGGCAAGCTCTACCGCATCCGGGTGCCCAAGGACACGCCCGCCAAGCAGTTCTGGTCGATCACGGTCTACGACAACGCCAACTGGGGCTTCATTGATAACCCGCAGGATCGCTCCGGCTTGGGAACGTTCGACAAGGACAAGATGAAGATCAACGACGATGGCAGCGTGGACATCTACGTCGGGCCGAAAGCTCCCGAAGGGCTGGAATCCAACTGGGTTCCGACCATGGACAAGAAGCCGTACATCTGGCTGCGGCTGTACGGCCCCGACGAACCGTTTTGGAAGAAGACTTGGAAGATGCCCGACATCGAACTGGTAAATTGACCCCTCAACCATCCGAACTCAGGAGCCAAATGTGAGTCTGAAGTGCTCCCGGACGGCGAACTCGTGAAGTGAACCGGGCCCGCACTCACGAAGACCTTAAACAAAGTAAGCCCGGCTCCTCTCGGAGCCGGGCATGTTCAAGCACTCCGCACGGTTCACTGAGCAGGTACGACTTCCGCCTCGTGTTTCGGGCCCCACCCGCCGCCGAACTTGATCTGCAGGTTGAACAGCAGCGAGTGGCTCGCCGCGGACAACGTCATGTTCGCGTTCGGGATGATGTTCACGTTGCCGCTCACCTCGTTTTGGAAGCCGTAGGCATAGCCGACGGACATCGACATCGCCTCGGTCAGGTTCATCGTCGTGCCCACCGAGATCACGTTCTGGATGATCGCGGGGCTCTGGATATTGAAGAGCGCCGAGGCGTTCTTCAGCGGGTTCGTGTTGTACTGGTAGCCGGCCCGCACCGCGACGCGATCCGTGAGTTGGTAGTTCGCACCGACGGCGGCGACGAACGCACTTTCCCAACCGAGCCCGCCGTTCGCCAATGAGTCCCCGAACAACTGCGCGTTCGCGTAGTCGAAGTAACGCAGGTCCACGCCGAGCGTGAGGCGGTCGATGCCGCGCCAGGCGACGCCCCACGAGTAGATCGCCGGGAGCGAAGCTTGGAGCGAGAGCGTCTGCGCGTTGCCGAGGAAGTCGCGGGAGTTGAACTGCCACTTTTCAAGCCACTGCTGGCTGGTGTAGCCGAAGCCCACGTCCAAGGTGTCGGTGAGGGAGTACACGAAGCCGGCGCGGAAGCCGCCGCCCCAGTACGGGCGGGCGTTCGTGGCCGAGAGGAACGTGTTCGGCTGCCCGGGGATGCGGTTCGGCGGGGCGAAGTACGCCGGGTCGAACGACACCATTGTGATGTCCACCGTCGGGCCGACGCCGATCACGAGTTTGTCCGTCACTTGGTATGCGATGCTCGGGTTCAACTGGAACAGTTGCATGCTCGAGAACGTGGGCCCGAGCACGAACTGTCCGAACGGGCCGGTGGGCGCGAGCAGCGGGTTGTTCGCATCGCCGGGGAAGTTCACGCCGCCGCCGCCGAGGGCGAGCAACCCCATGCCGAACGTGAGCGGGCTGTCGTTGTCCAACTTGGAGACGACGCCGAGGCTCGGCAGGATCGGGAAGCCGTTGTCGCTGCGGGTGGTGCCGGAGGCGATGGTGCCGTCGAGCCGCGGGCGGCTCGAGGTAAGCGAGATGTCCGGGTAGATGAAGGCACCGCCGATGCTGGCCTCGTTGCGGCCGAGCCGGCCGATCGCGGCCGGGTTCCAATAAATGGCACCCATCGCGTCCAACGGTGTGGCGGTCGAGACGCCAGCCATGCCGCCGCTCACGGCTCCGTTGCCGGGCAGATACACGCCGGGCTGGGCCGAGGCGAGTGAAGGCAGCATCAAGAGGGCGACACACGGCCCGATCCATGGGCGAAATCGCATGGGAATTCCCCGAGAGTGTTTCGGTTCTGGGTTCAGTATCGGATGGAGAGGTTGCGCGGCTTGACGGGAGTTTGCCGGGATGGGGGCTCTATCCAGTTCTGGCAAAGGAAGTGGACTGATTCGGGACGCGGACTTGAGCGGATTTGACCGATAGAAGACGACAGGTCGTCGGAGTGCGGCCGATCCACCCGCTAGGAAGCATGTGATGTCGCGGAAACGACTTCTGTCCACCGCGTTGGGCCTGTTGGCGGGCTTGGCGGAGGCAAAGGCTCAGGATGCACCCGCGCTGTACCCCGAACTTCGCCCGGCGGCCGCCGAAGCCGCACCCGCGGGCGAACCGCCGCCGTGCCTGGCCTGCGAGGCCCCCGGGCACGACTTGTGGACGCGGCCCACGCTCACCGGGGATTGGGGCGGGCTTCGCCCACGACTCGTAGATCAGGGCATCACTTTCAACGGCAGCGTCACGCAGTTCGCGTTCGGCCTCGGCGGCGGCATCAACTCGCCCCGCATCCCGCCCGTGCTCGGCCAAGGCGACTTGTTCGCCTACACCGGACGCGGCGATTACGGGCTCACCGTGGACCTCGAGAAATTCGGTGGAATGCCGCACGGCAAGTTGCACATCCTCGCTCAGCATTGGTGGGGGCAGTACGGCAACGTCAGCCTGAACACCGGGTCGATCCCGCCCGCGATCTTTCCCGCCGCCTTGCCGCCGGTGCCGAACGACCAAGGCGTGCCCATGCTCACGGACTTCTACATCACGCAGCCGCTCTCGAAGGAGTGGGTGCTGTTCGCGGGCAAGAAGAACGTGGTCGGCACGGCGGACCAGGACGACTTCGCCGGCGGCAACGGCACCCTGCAGTTCATGAATCAGGCGTTTGTCGCCAACCCTGCGTTTCTCCTCGCGCTGCCGTACACAGGCTTCACCGCCGGCGTGATCAGCCCGCGCGAATGGGGCGGTTTCTCCGCGTACGTTTACGACCCGCAGAACCGCACGAAGGATTTCTTCCGCGTGGACGATCTCTTCTCGCAGGGCGTCATCATCGGCGGCGAGGTGAAGCTGAAGACGAACTTCTTCTCTCTGCCCGGCCAGCAGCACGTCGGCGGCATGTGGAAGCACGTGGAACTGACCAATCTCGCGTTCAACGAGCCGCCGCCGGGGCAGTATCCGTACCAGGCCGTGGCCGGCTCTCCCACGCTGTGGGACTCTTACACGATCTATTACGGCTTCGATCAGTACGTGCAGACGTACTCGGAGGATTCGAAGCGCGGCTGGGGCGTCTTCGGCCGCGCTTCGATCAGCGACGGCAATCCGACTCCGGTGCGGTATTTTCTCAGCGCGGGCGTCGGCGGGTACAGCCCGTTCCGGCACCGTGAAGGGGACCAATTCGGCATCGGCTGGTACTACACGGGTTCGAGCACGCAGTTCGGCCCGGTGCCGCAAGCCGTGTTCGGCCCGCGGAACGGCATGGGAATCGAAGTGTTCTACAACGCGAAACTCACGCCGTGGCTGCAACTGACGCCGGACTTCCAGATCCTGCGTCCGGAAGCGGGGGCGATCGCCGAGACATCGTACATCGGCGGCGTGCGGTTGAACGTGATCTTCTGAGACTCAGCATCGGGCCGAGACAAGTTCCGCCGAAGCTCGAGTCGTGCGATTCGCTTCCCGGTTGGGTTTGAACAGGAGTGGCAACACGAGCAGCATCATGAGCAGGCCGAACACCGCGGCGAACCCGAGGCTGTGGCCGACGTTGAACTTCAGGATCGGCCAGAAGGCGACGAACCACACGGCGAAGAGCAGGAAGTTCAGGAGCAGGGCGGTCGCCACCACTCCGCTGCTCGGCACGTGCATCACGCCGGGCCGGGCGTGCATGATGTAGCGGCTGCCGTTCTCCTCCACGAACTTCCGCTCGTTCAGGTCGCTGATGTAGTTCATCGCGCCGGTGCGGTCATCCTTCTTCAACTGGGCCGCCAGCTTCACGGGGTTGCCGCCGTCGTCCTTCACCAGGATTGCGGCGGTCATCGAGTCCGTGTCGTTCACGGCGAACTTCTTCCCGCCCGGTTCCTCCACGAAGCTCGGCGTCTTCCCGCCGGGCACCCGCTTGTACTTCACGGTCGTTTCGACGGGGTTGCCCGAGGCGTCCTTTTTGAGTCCCTTCGAAACCGGGTCCACTTGCCAGCGTACGGCTTGGAACTCGTCGAGGTCGCGCGTCGATTCGCCGGAGAACGCGAAGAACGTGTCGTACTTGCCGGGCGATTTCTTGTCGAGATTCACCCAGAAGGCGAGGAACCCGCCGACGACGAGGGCGGCGATGCCGGCGCGGATCGGGAGGCGGTCCGCCACGTTCTGGTAGAAGAAGCCTTGGGCGACGAGCGACCCGCCCCAGAAGATGCCGAAGAGCGCGACCGCCAGCAGGACGAACATCAGAATCATCAGAGCGGCTCCGCGGAACGAACCCGGAGTATCCTCCGGGCGGGGCCGCGCGGTGTCAACGGCGTGCCCCGTGGGGATGTAGCTATGAATTTTGGCGGATTCGGGGTGCCGCTCGATTCAAGATCGCGCGGCGCGCCCCGCGTGGCGGGATCCTGCTGACTTTCGCTCGCGTTCGTGCGATAATCTCTGGGCACCGGAGAATGCCATGAACTCGCGCCGCTCCTTCCTCGGTCATTCGTTTTCCAGCTTGGCACTCGCGGCATTGCTGCACAAGGACGGCCGCGGAACCGATCCCTCGGGCAAGCCGCACTTCGCGCCCAAGGCCAAGTCCGTGATCTGGCTCTTCATGAACGGCGGCGTCTCGCACATGGAGACGTTCGACCCCAAACCCGAACTCACGAAGTACGCGGGGAAGACCATCGGCGAGACTCCGTACAAGGATGCCCAAAACCCGGAGAAGCTGAAGCTGGCACGCGTCGTGGTGGTGAACGACGCGAACGGCCAGCAGCGGAACAAGCTGCTGCCGCTGCAGGTCGGCTTCAAGAAGTACGGCAAGAGCGGAATTGAAGTGTCCGACTGGCTGCCCCACACCGGCGAGTGCATCGACGACATCGCCGTGGTCCGCAGCACGTTCACCACGGACGACAACCACGGTGCCCAGACGCAGTTCCACACCGGCCGCCACATGTTGGACGGCGAGTTCCCCACGCTCGGCGCCTGGGTGCACTACGGCCTCGGCACCCTGAACGAGAACCTGCCGCAGTTCATCAGCATGGGCAAGCGCGAATACTGGAACATCAAGGACGGGCACTACCTCGGGCCGGCGCACGACGCGGTGCCGCTCCGCGTCGATCCCGCGAACCCGCTCGACTACGGCAAGCCGGAACTGCCTGTGTCCGCGGCGGAGCAGAAACTCGGCTTCGAACTCAGCGGCAAGTTGAACAAACTGAAGGCGGCGCAGTACCCGAACGATGCCGCGCTCGACGCGCGGATCAAGAGCTACGAACTCGCCTTCCGCATGCAGAAGTCGCTGCCGGAGGTGCTCGAGTTCACGAAGGAGACCGAGGAGACGAAGAAGCTGTACGGCATCGACCGCCCCGAGACGCGGGAATTCGGCATGCAACTGCTCGCCTCTCGGCGCTTGGTTGAACGCGGCGTCCGGTTCATCCAGATCCAGCACGGCGCGGGCGGCGCCGGCGTGTGGGATGCCCACGGCGGGCTCAAAGCGAACCACTCCAAGAATTGCCTCGCCGTGGACAAGCCGATCGGCGGGCTGCTCAAGGATCTGAAGCGCACGGGTTTGTTGAAGGACACGATCGTGGTGTTCGCGACGGAGTTCGGCCGCACCCCCGGCACGCAAGGTTCGGACGGCCGCGATCATCACATCTTCGGCTTTACGACGTGGCTCGCCGGCGGCGGCATCAAGGGCGGCATCGTCCACGGCGCGACGGACGAGATCGGCTTCCACGCCGTGGAGAACCGCCATTACGTCACGGACATCCACGCGACGATCATGCATCAACTCGGCTTGGACTCGCGGAAGCTGGAGATCCCCGGCCGCAAGCGGCTCGACGTGGACCACGGCGAGCGGATCAAGGAGATCATCGCGTAGGAGATCCGATCCCTAACCGCGCCGGCACTTCCAAGCCGTGGCGTTCCATCAACTCCGCATTGGCGAGAAGTTCGCGGGCGGGGCCGTCCGCGTAGAGCTTCCCGCCATCGAGCACCAGCACACGCGAACACAACTCCAGCACCAAATCCAAGTCGTGGGTCGCGATCAGTTTCGTTCCCGGCAATTCGCGGATGAGGTGGATCAACTCGCGGCGGCCGCGCGGGTCGAGGAACATGCTTGGTTCGTCGAGCAGCAGCACTACCGGGTGCATCGCCAGCACGCCGGCGATTGCGGCCCGTCGCTTCTCTCCGCCCGAAAGCTGGAACGGCACGCGGTCGCCGGCATCGGGCAGACCCACGGCCTTCAGCGCGTCTTCCGCACGTGCCTTCGCATCCTCGATGCTCGCACCAAGATTCAACGGGCCGAAGGCGACATCGTCCGCCACTGTGGGGGAGAAGAGCTGATCGTCCGGATTCTGGAACACGATGCCGACCGATTCCGGCAGGCGTTTCCGCTCCTTCGGATCGGCAGGGTCGTGGCCGTTCACCGAAGCCTGGCCCGGCGTGCCGTTCAACACGCCGCACAGCCGCAGGAAGAGCGTCGTCTTGCCCGCGCCGTTCGGACCCACAAGCGCGACGCACTCACCCGGTTGCACGTCGAACGACACGCCGTCCAGGGCCGTGCGGCCCGCGTAGCGGTGCGTCAGATTCGTCACACGGAGGGCGGCGGTCACAGGCGATCCCACAGCACGAGGCCGGCGAACAGGCAGAGCGCCAGCAGGAAGAATACGACATCGAGGCGGCGTGTGACGAATGCTTGGAGCGTGTGAAAGTGCCCGTCGAACCCGCGGCAGCGCATCGCTTCGGCTACATGCTCGGAGCGATCCGCGCTTCGGACGAGCCCGGAGCCGATGGCGCGGCCCAGCGTGCGGTAGCCGTGTCGTGTGGCCGTGGCGCGGAACCCGCGAACACGGAGCGCGATGCGCAGCCGCCGCGATTCATCGAACAACAGGAAGGCGTATCGGTAAGCGAGTTGAGCGAGCAGCACGAGAAGCCCGGGGATCTTGAGGCGGTGGGCCGCGGCGAAAGTGACATGCAGCGGCGCGGTGCCGATGAGGATCAGCGTGAAGCAGCCGATGGCGAGCCCGCGGCAGAAGACGCCGAGCCCGGCTTCGAGCCCGTGATCGGAGAAGTGAAGAGAGCCGTCTTCGATGGTGAAGGGCAGGATGAGCAGGAAGGGAAATGAAGCGAAGGCGAACGCTGCGAGTCGCAGCTTCAGCCACTCGAACGGCAGGCGTGCGGCAAGCAGCAAGAGATAGCCGAAAGCGAGGGCCGCGACCGCGGGCGCGAGCCGGTTCAGGCTCGCGACCGCGGCGACCGCCAAGAAGAACGCCGCCAGTTTCCAGCGGGCATCCCACCGGGCCAGCGGCGAATCGGGAACCGAAGTGTGACGCAGGACGAGGTTCATGGCTTGCGACAGTTCGTTGTACCGTCGCAGCGGCCGGGGAGCAGCAGGTTTGCGTCGGTTCGCCCGGTCGCGGCACGGATCGCATTCGCCGTCGGCTTGCCGGGCAGATCGATCCGTCTGAGTCCCGTCGGTGCGGGCACGCCGACGATCACCGCCGGCGCCGCGGCTTCGGGAAACGCTTCAACCGCCACCACGATGCAATCGGGAACCGCGGCCGCAGGTTGTCCCACGAACACGATCAGCGGCTTGCCTTCAGCCACGGCCCGCCGATAGCTCGCGGCATAAGTCGGCTTCACGGGTGCGAAGGCCATCGCGAGCGCGGCCCGCGCCTGCAGCACTTTGGGTTCCACGGGAGCAGTTGCAAGAAGCGCGGACATCAGAATTGCAGACATGGTAAGACCTCCAAAGGGCGATGAAGATTAGCCGCGAGGTGGAGTCCGCGGAGCCGAGCGGGACTCGCGTACCAGTTCAGCTTCCGCGGCGGGAAGCCCACGGCGGCACTGAACGCCCACGAGTCGCCCTGCTTCAACATGCGGTCCACGGTCTTCGCGTCGGCCCAGAAGCCGGCCGGCGACGGATCGCCGGGGCCGCGCGGGCCGGTGTGTGCGTTCGGCCCCCATGAGTTCAAAAGGAACGCACCCGGCCGCGCGCCGCCGCGGATGCCGACGATCGCCAGGCAGTGCATCCACGTGCCGCTCGGTCGGCAGAAGCCGTCCGCATCCCGCGTCATCGTGAAGCCTTGGCTCGAACACACGGCGATCGGGTAGCCGTTGCGGATCGCGGCGCGGCACTCGTCCCACGAGCGTACGTTGGACGTGCTCTTCACCGGGTGCCGCTTGGCGAGGGGTTCGAGTTCATCCGGCACGCCGCGTCGGCCGTACTCACGACAGCGGGCCTCGTCGTAAGCGCGGAGGTCGTGCGAACCGTGCTGCCCGCGGGCGATTACGCCGTACTCGGTGGCGAAGCGGGCGGCCCACGCGCCGATGGAGCCGTCCCCGCGTATCGTGCCGCCGCCGATCTCCACGCGCGACCCGCCGTAGATCACTTCCTGCGCCAAGTCGCGATACTCTTCACCGGTGCCGTTCGCGATTTGTACGCAAAGCAGGTGTTCGATCGCGCTTGCGGTTCCGAACGCGACGCAACTTCCCACGCTGCGTTGATCGCGCGGTGGAAGCACGTCGCCGGTCACGGTGCGGCACGCATCCCACAGGAACACATCGTCCGGGCCGGAGTACGGAGCGGCGAACGCTTCGGTGTCGCAGAAGCGGCCGGTGCGATGCTCCTTCACCGCCTCGGGATCGTCGATCCACCCGAACGCACGAATCGGCTGGTCCTCGCGTTCGTTCGCGATCTCGAAGCGAGTGCCGAGCCAGATGCCGAGCATCAGAAGCAGCAGCCACAGGATGAAGCGTTTCATTTCGCGCCCTCCAAGGAGGTGGCGATGCGGGCGAAGAGAGCGGCCGCCTTGCGGCGGGTCGCGGCGTCGAGCGCGGCGTCGCTGTCCACGGGCAACTCCTTGGCGATCTCGTCCGCGATTCGCTTGCGAATTCCGGTCAGTGCGTCGGCGGGAATCAGCGACGCGGCCGCGGCCCGGATCCGCGTCGCGAGTTCGCCCGCCGTTTTCACTTCGGGATGGTCCGCGTACTTCACCGCCTCGCGATAGAGTGCCGCGAGTTGAAGGAGATGCGCGAACTTCTCCGCGCCGCCGTCCGCGGCCAAGAGCTTGCGGAACTCCGCGGCGAGCGCACCCACCGGTTTCGGCGGCGGACCGTCGCCGACCACCACCACGCACTTGGCCGCTTCGGACGGCTCATCCCCGAACGCGGTCCACGCAAACACGGTGAAGCGTCCCGGCTTCGGCGAACAGAACAGCGCGGTCTTGCCGTCCGGGAACGGAATGAGGTCGGCGTCGTCGCCGGCGAGTTGCCAACGGACGAGCTTGCCCTCCGTGGTCGCGGCCAGCTTCACGATGCGGCCGGGCAGTGCGGACACTTCCGACGGAAGCGAGATGGTCGGCGGCGCCGCGACCGCCGCAAAGACGAGTGGAAGCATGATGTGCTCCGGGAACGGGAAGGGAACGCGAGTTCCGTACATTCCCGTTTCGCGGAGGCAAATTGAATTCAGGATGCGGCCAAGGCGAGAAGCAGGAGTGTGCCGAAGAGCAGCCGATAGACGATGAACACGGTGGTGCTGCGTCGTTGGAGGAAGCCGAGCAGCCACGCGATCGCGAGGTAGCCGCTCACGGCCGACACGAGCGTGCCGACGACGAGGGCAGTCACGTCGTCCGCGGAGGCGAAAAGGCTGGGCGGGTCGCCGGGAATGGGGCTCCGCCACTTCTTGAACTCGTCGTACAAGTCCTTCAGGCCGGCGCCGAGGATCACGGGCATCGAGAGCAGGAATGAGAACCGGGCCGCGGCGGAACGGCTCAAGCCCGCGAAGAGGCCGCCGGTGATCGTGGTGCCGGAGCGAGAGCCGCCGGGCATCAGGGCGCATGCCTGCCACAGGCCGATCCACAATGAATCGAGCCATGTGATACTCTCTTCGCCCCGCGGTGTGCGCCGCCGAGACCACAATTCGGCTGCGGCCAACAGCAGCGCGAACATGATGGACACGATCGCCACCGAGTGCAGGTTGAAGAACGTTTCCTTCAGTTGCTTCTTGAAGAGGAACCCGACCACGACCGCGGGGACGGTGCCGAGCGCGATGCGCCCGGCGGTGCGGCTGGCGTCGTTGGAGCCGGGGCGGAACGCACGCAGATCGCCGAGCAGCCCGAGGAGCAACTTCGCGATGTCCGAACGGAAGTACGCGAATACGGCGACCAGCGTGCCGAGCTGAATCACGACCGTGAACGCGTCTTCGGGATGGTCGTGGCCGAGGAAAGTGCGAACCGCCAAGAGGTGGGCGGTGCTGCTGATCGGAAGGAACTCGGTGAGCCCTTGCACGAGTCCGAGCAGGGCCGCTTGCCAGATCGTCATGGGTGCGATCTTACGGCAGCTTCAGGGCGATCGCATAGATCTCTTCGATGTCCAGCACCGCGTTGTTGGTCTGGAAGAGTTGGGCGACGGCGGCTTTGTGCGCCTTCATCTTGGTGGCGCCGACACCGATGGCCCCGTAGCAGATCACGCCGCCGTGTTCCTTCGCGCGATCGCCGACGCCCACGCCTTCGATGCCCACCGGCGGAACGGCGTTGAGGTCGATGGCGACTCGGAGATCCTTGGCGGCTTCGCGCACCTTCTTGGGGAGCAGCACGGCCCCCGCCGCTCCGGCCGCGACCACGAGATTGCAGCCGTCCAAGACGCGCGGCCCGTCCGACGAACCGGCCACAGCAACCGCTTCGAGCCGCGCGTTCGGCACCTGGGCGCGAATCGCTTGGCATACGGATTCGGCACGGCTCTTCTCGCGCGAACCGATGCGGACGAGCCCGCCCTGCCGGGCCAAGAGCCGGGCCACGCGTTGCCCCACCGGGCCGGTGCCGCCGAGCACCAGCGATCGCGCCTGGGTGAGATCCAAGTGGCGGCCCGCGTCGCGAACCGCGGCGGAGGCCGTGGTGTTGCTGCCGTTGGAATCGAGCATCACCGAGACGCTCAAGCCCCACTGCGGGATGAACTGCTTTTTCACCTCGGCCAGTACGGCTTCGCCCGCGGCCACGTCCGACCCGCCGATGAAGATCGCGGTGCGGTTCAGTTCCTTCCGGGTGAAGATGCACCCGTGAACGTACGGCACCACGTTCTGCGGCGTCACGCCCGAGTAGCTGAAGAGGTGCTGCACGCCGGAATCGACCGCCACCACGCGATCGAACACGCTCGGCGCGGGATCGGTGTCCAGTTGGACGAGAATGCTGGGTTTGTCGGACATGGAGAGGACTCCGAGCGGGGGGCATGAGCCCCCCGTGCGGCACACGGGGGGCTCACGCCCCCCGCTCGGGACATGATCATTCGAACGGGTGCGGCGTGTCCTTCTGCTTGATGATCTCGTCGATCGTCGGGGTCTTCTTGATGGCGTTCTTGATGGCCAGCTTCACGGCCTCGTAGTTGTTCTTGTAGATCTTCTTGTTGTCGTTGGCGGTCGGTGCGATGAACACGCCGCACACGATCACCCAGTCCTCGGCCTTGTCCTTGGGCAGCGTGCCGTCCACGACGCTGTCCACCACCGCACGGGCGACGGCGGCCTGGGCCGGCCCGAACATCTGCATCACTTGCGTGCCCTTCTTCATCGTCACCTTGGTGACGGTGACGGTGGCGGGCTTGGCCGGGATGTTCGGGGACACGACGGCGAGCAGGTTGGTGTGCCCGGCGGACTGGTTGGCGAGCGCGTTTGCGAACGCGGCGCCGACGGGGCCGTCCTTCGGCCCGATGAGCAGGTCGATGTGGGCCACGTTGTCCAAGTCGAGGCTGCCATCGGCCTTGTTCTCGATGACCAAGCCTTCGCCAACGAACATCACGGACATGATTCGTCTCCGGTTGCAGTTCCAAGGAGTGGTGAAACGTTGCGTTGATTTAGCGGCAGGGGGATCAAAGGCAACCCGCGATCACTCGAACTTCACGCGGACGAAGTTCGGCCAATAGAGCGTGGCGTCGTTGATTACCGGGCCGAGTTCGAACGCGTTCACGCAGTAGGTGAGGACGAGTTCGCGATCGCCGGCGAGGTGCGGGTGGGCCTTGGCCGCGTAGCTGAAGAGCTTCTTGTTCGCCTTCATCTCCGGGCAGCAGTAGAGGAGCACCGGCTCGCTCCACGGCCCGGCCGGATCCGCGGAGAAGCGACCCATGATGCGGTCGCCCAAGCCGTGCTCCATGTACACCAGTGTGAATCGCTTCAACCCCGGAACGTAACTCACGGAGCACTCCGTGGCGAGTTTGTCGATCTGCGGTGTGGCGAGCTTCGCGTCCGCCTTCCACTCGCCATTCGAGAGGAACCGCCAGGCATCGAAGTCGGCGATCTTCTCCGGCGGCACGCGAGCGGTGAGCAGCTTGCGCTCGGCGAACGGCTTCGCGGGCGTCTCGACGTAGCCGTAGATGTACGCGTGGCCACCATGCTGCAGCACGGCGGCCCCCCACGACTTGCCGTGCGGGATCTTCGCGTACTCCGTCTTCCACTTGGCAGGCGTGTCGTCCGGGTTGGACACGGTGCCGAGCCACTGATCGACATGCTGGAAGCCGAACGCGCCGCCCTTTCCCGTGGTCTCGATTCGGGGAAGGAAGAGATTCAGCTTGTTGCCGACCCGCACTCCGCCTTGCAGCCAAAACCAGCCCGCGGTTCCCTTCGGCGGCACGAGCATCGCCATCGGCTTCTCGTCGGGTGTGGAGCGGATGGCGAACTCGACCTTCTCACCGGCTTGGAGGCCGATCGTGTTGTTCACCATCGTCACGTTCTTGCGCTTGCCGTTCTCGATGGAGCCCACGAACGTGTCGCTGAACAGCCACAACGTCTTCTTGTCCGAGACGGGAACCGAGTACGCGCCATCGGCGCCGACCCAGCCCTGGGTGCGGCGGAAGCGTGCGTTCCACTCCGGGGCCGGTTCCGCGGACGCGACGCGCGGCACCTCGGACGGAGCAATCAGGAGGAAGGCGAGTGCGAGCACGGGATCCGATCAGTTCTCCGGCGAGGCATCACCATGCATCACTCAAGTGGGTTTGGTTGCATGGGCGATGACGACCGGTCGACGAAGGTTCGATGTCACGTATTGGCGATCACCACGGAGTAGCCGCGGTTCTCGATCACGGAACAGTCGCCGAAGGTTTCGAAGATCCTGGGCACGACGGCGGTCGGCATTTTCGTCACGATGTAGTAGCGGCCGTTGCGCTTTAGCAAATCCCGTGCGCCCTCGACGAACAATCGTGTGATGTCCGACTTCGCATAGTACGGCGGGTTGGCCACGATCACATTGAAGCTGTTCGGCTCGAGACCCTGCAACCGGGTGGCGGCGACGAACTTCGCATTCGTCACGCCGTTGGCTTTCGCGTTCAGCTCCGCCAGCGCCATCGCCCGCAGGTTGCTGTCGATGAACGTGACGCTCCCCTTCGGCCCGGTCTTTGTGCCGAGCAGGCATCCCACCGCGCCGTTGCCGCAGCCGAGATCCAGGATGGAGTCGCTCTTCTCGATCTCGACCACGTCGATCATCGCGCGGGAGCCGTCGTCGAAACGGCCGTAGCTGAAGGTGCCGGGGCGTGATACGAATGCCATCGGCGAGCCGTCCGCAGTCTTCGCGTGGAACGTCACTTCATGGCGACGGCGCGGGCCGTCGTCCGTCTTCGTACTGAAGAACGCCATCCCGTTTTCACTCGAGGGCGTCGCGCCGCACTTGCCGAAGACTTTCTTCTGCCACTTCGCGAACTGGTTGTCCTTCTCGTACTCCGACAGCGAGATGAGCGTTCCGCCGGGCTTGAGGATGTGGTACGCCTGTTCGATGATGTCGATCTTGAGTTCACGATCGGCGTAGGCCGTGGCGGGAAAGATCACCGTCTCGAACTTCGGCTCCAAGTCCCAGAGATCCGGGCCGGCGATCACCTCGGACTCGGTTTCGAGTTCGGCGAGGCACTCCTTCACGCGGTCGGCCTGGTGCAGATCCAATTGGAAGAGCGTGGCACCGCCGACGGCCTTGGCGATGTTCGCGGCGGGCCACGGCGGCCCCATCGCGACGCACACCGGAGGTTTCACCCGGTGTGCGACGGTTTCAAACAGCTCGAGTGCATGCTTCATGAAGGGGAATTGTACGCCGATCAGGGCTTTTGCTTCGCCCACCACGACTTCCAAGCGGCGACCGCGGCCTTGAGTTCTTCGGCAGTCGCGCCCGGCTTCGGGCCGAAATCCTGTGAAGTGAGGCTCTTCAAGCCCGCCCGCGCGGCCCGGACCACAAGTTCGCTTTCATCTTGCAGGCGATCGATGAGGTCCGGCACGTGGGCCTTGTCGTCGCGCATTGCGGCGGCGAGCACCGCCCCGCGTCGGAGTTCGGCATCGTCCTGGGTCATCATCACCTTGAGCGTGTCTGCGGACATCCGGGTGAGGCGTTCGGCCAAGGCCTCGCGAGCCTCTTTCTTACGGTCGCCGTCCAACCGGTGGATGGCGACGACGAGCCCGCGGGTGTTCTCGGCACCCTTGGCGTCGCGAAGTTTCTCGAGCGCCTTGGTCCACTCGGTGGCCGGTGCCTGGACGAGCGCGACGGCGAGTTTCGTGCTGGCGTCGTCCACCGGCGTCGGCAGCGGTGTGGTGCCGGGGATGTTGTTGCCTTTGGGCATCGGCGCGACTTCGGTGCCGCCGTTGCCGGAGGGGATTCCCCCGGAGGTGCCCGCTCGCAGTTCATTGTCCTTCGCGTTTCGGAACTTGTTGGACAGGTCGCGAAGCAGGTCCGCCTTGCACAGGAACAGCAGTGCGAACGAGGTGTTGACATCGTTACCGTAGTGGGACGCGCTCCAAGAACCGTCCGCCCCCTGTGCTTTGACCAATGCGTCCGAGCCAACTCCGTACCAGTCCACACCGCCGAGTTTGTCCACGTTGTAAATCACGCCGACTCGCTCGATGGACCAGAGCAGGTAGTAATCGCGATCACCATGACGATCTCCCGGCGCCAACACGGCTCCCGCTTGGACATACGAGGCGAGGTACGCTCCCAAGGTGCCGAGCGCCCGCAGTGCGGCCGGGTCACGCACTTCCTGTACCTTCTCCGTCGGCTTGTCGTTTTTTGCAGGCGAGGTGAAGAACGGATCGCCGCCTTTCGCGGCCGGAGTTTTCAGCACGACCTCCTTCTCTTTGGGGCGGCGTTCCATGCGGCGGGCATTGCCGGTGGCCAGTCCCAAGAGACCGCAGCAGGTCATTGATGCAGAGGTCATGTTCGGGGGCGGCGCTCCCGCACCGGCCGGGCCCATGTATCCCCAGCCGCCGAGGTTGTCTTGTGTGGCCCGGAACCTCTTGTCGATCAAGTCCAGAGCTGCTTCTACAGCTACTCCGTGCTTTCGGGCGAGCCAGAGGCCGAGGATCGCGAATTGCGTGTTCGAGTTGTCATTCGGTCCGACTCCTCCGGGCCCTTGGATGGAAGAAGCGTAAGTGGCGACATCCGGATGCAGTCGGGGAGCCGGCTTGCTCTTGGGGTCGACCGCTTGCTTGGGCGGTTCGACCTTCAGGTTTGCTTTGAGCCACTGCACTTGTTCCGCGCTGACATTCACCGTCGTGTCGTAACCCCAGCCTCCGTTCGCCTGTTGGCCAGCCAGCAACCGGAGAGCCAAGACTTGAATCATCGGGACGTCCGCGGGATCCTCCAAGCGGTCCAGATACAGCAGGCACAGCGCGGTCTGGTAGGTCTTGGATTGTGAGTAAGCGGCCTCGCGGACCGCGGCGGTGATGTTCTTGATCGCAGGATCGTCCGCCGGAACCCGGGCTTCGAGGAGTGCGACTCCCACCAGTGCCGCCGGACCGATGCCATGCGTGCCCTGAAGCTCAGGGACCTCCCGTGAGTAACGAGCTTTGAGGTACGCCTTTCCTTTGTCAATGGCCTTGTCAATGGATTTCTCATCGGCCGCGCCGGCTTGGGCGCTGCCGAACACGAACGCGGCAAGAAGACCGCCGACGAGACGGATGTGGGACATGGCGGACCCCGGGAATGATGACGGACGCGAGACGGGAGATGGAATCAATCTAACACACCGGTCACGGGAAGGCATCAGGGTTTCACGCCGCCGATGGTGCGAACCCCATCCCGCGAGTACGACACATCGCCCAACCGGTGGAGGGCGGCCCGCGAGTCGCGCGTGCGCACCGCATTCGACTCATCCTCCGCAAGTTCCCGCAGCAGGGCTCGCGCTTCCACGGTGCCGAGTGATTCGAGCATCTCCACGGCCCGGCCGTCCGCGATCGGGTTCGCCGCCCCGCCCGGCTTGAGGCACAACCTCGCCATCTTGACCGCACCGGCGGGATCGGCCGCAAGCCGCGCCATCGCCGGGTACGACTCCGCGCCTCGCCCGAACGCCATCTGATTCCAGAGCGCCGCGGCATCCGTCTCGCGCTTCAACTCCGCGTTGAGCATCACGTCGCGAACACGAACCGGCCAGACATATACGGAGTGGTCCGCACCTGCGCTCACGAGCCGGGTGCCGTCAAGCGTGAAGATGAGGTCGCGACACGCTCCGTCGTGCCCCGGCAGCGTGCGGCGAACTTGAAGCGAGGCCGTCTCGTACAGTTCAATCGCGCCGTCCGAAGCGCCGAGTGCGGCTGTCCGCCCGTCCGGGGAAAGCGCGACGGGTACGCCGCGGCGCGGGAGCAGGGACCGGGGGGCTCGCTGCACCGGGGAGGTGATTTCCAAGCCGGTGACCAGATCGCGAACGATCTCGCCTTCGCTTCCTGGTATGCACACGGCCGCACCATCTGCGGTGAAGTACGGCTGCGACCCGGGTGGAATCGCAAAGACACGCCGTTCGCGACCGTTCGTCAAGTCCCAGACTCTTGCCGTTCCGTCGTTGGCAGCCGTGAGCAGAGTGCGGCCGTCCGGAGCGAGTTCGAGCGATCGGACCGGCGCGGTGTGGCCCGCGGGTTCGTGCAGCGGGCGATACGTCTTCGCATCCCAGATGCGGATCAGGCCGTCCGCCGAGGCCGTGGCCAAGAGTTTCGCATCGGGCGAAACCGCTACCGCCGTCACCCGCGCGAAGTGGCCGGTCAGCCGGGCCACATCCTTCTTCGTGGCGAAGTCCCGGACCACGGGTACGCCGTCGTCGCCGATCTGAATCCCGAGTGTGGTGTCGGGGATGTCGGTCGCACTCCAGCGAACGCGAGTGCCCGGCGGTCGCGGTCCCGTGGTCACTGCGACCGCCAGCCCGGTCTTCAGGTCCCAGAGCGCACACCGGGAACGCTCGCCGTCCACCGCGACGCGGGAAGTGAGTTCGGTTCCGTCCGCGGAGAAGTGAAGCTCGGACACCTCGCCGCCGGCGCGGAACCGCGCGTCACCCAGCCGAAGGATCGCACCGGGCGGCAATGTCGGATCCGCGGCGCGGATGACATCCGCGTGAAGCGCGAGGAACAGGAGAAGCGGGAGGACGCGCCGCATGGCGGGATGCTACGCCAACCCCGCCGCGGCGTGCCAGACGAACTTGCCGATCAGACGCCGCGTCGGCGGTCCAGCTCCTGCATGACCTCTTTCAGGCCGCGCGTGTTGAATACGTCGTCCTTGCCCAGCCAGCCGCGGCGGGCCACATCCACGCCGAACCGGTAAAGCGACAACTCCCCGGTGCTGTGCGCGTCCGGGTTGATCACGATCGGGATGCCCATCGCCTTCGCCCGCTTCACGTGAACCCAGTCGAGGTCGAGCCGCTGCGGGTGGGCGTTGATCTCGATCATCTTCCCGTGCCGGGCGGCCACCTTCAGCACTTCGTCCAAATCGATCTTGTACCCGTCGCGTTTGAGCAGCAGGCGGCCGGTGGCGTGGCCGAGCATGGTGAGCCGCGGGTGCATCAGGGCCTTGCAGACGCGGGCGGTCATCTCCGCTTCCGGCATCGCCATGTGCGAGTGAACCGAGCCGACCACGTAATCGAACCCCGCGAGCAATTCGTCTTCGTAGTCCAGCGAGCCGTCCTCGAGAATGTCGCTTTCGATGCCCTTGAGGATGCGGATCCCTTTGAGCTTGGCGTTGACCGCGTCGATCTCGGCCCACTGTTTCTTCACCACGCTCGGCGGCATCCCGCGGGCGATGGTGAGGCTCTGCGAGTGATCGCCGATGCCGAAGTACTCGAAGCCGAGTTTCTTGGCGGCGAGGGCCATTTCGTCGAGTGTCGCGATGCCGTCGCTGTACTTTGAGTGGTTGTGGAAGACGCCGCGGATGTCGTCGACAGCGACCAGCGCCGGGAGCTTCTTCGCTTCCGCGGCTTCGATCTCGCCCGTGTCTTCGCGCAGTTCCGGCTCCACGTATTCGAGCCCGAGCACGCGGTAGATCTCCGCTTCGTCCTTGCACGGGATCAGCTTCTTCTCATCGCCCAGCGAATACTCGTTGAGGCTCCAGCCACGTTCGATGGCCCGCTGCCGCATGCGGATGTTGTGCTGCTTGCTGCCGGTGAAGTACGCCAGTGCGAAGGGAAACTGCTCGTCGGTCACCACACGGAGGTCCGCCTGGAGCACGACCTTTTCGCCGTCCACGTGCATCGCGGCGTTGATGCTGGACTTCGTGTCGCCGTGGCCGAGCACTTGGATCACCTGCGGAAGCGAGACGAATGCATCCATGATCGGTTGGGGCGCGTCGCTGCTCACGAGCAGGTCGATGTCCGCCACCGTCTCGCGGCGGCGGCGCAAGCTGCCGCACACGGAGGAACGGATGACACCCGGCATCGCGCGGATCTGCTCGAGGAGTTTCCCGGCAAGCCCCTCCGCGAGATCGATGCGGACGCGCTTGCCGACCTGTCCAAGGAAGGAAATGCCTTCGAGGATCTTGGCCTGCGTTTTCTCGCCGAAGCCCTTCTGCTTGGCGACCTCGCCCGCGTCGCACGCGGCCTTCAGCTTGTCGATCGAATCGATCTGCAGCGTCTCGAACAGGAACTTCACCTTCTTCGCGCCGAGTCCGGGAAGCTGGAGCATGGCGACCACGCCGGCCGGGATCTCCGCCTTGAGGTTGGTCAGGAACGGCAACTCGCCGGTGGTGACGAGCGTCGTGATCTTCTCTTTGAGCGTGTCGCCGATGCCGCGGATGGAAGTGAGTTTGTTCTGCTCGACGAGTTCCTTGAGGTTCCCGTCGAGTTGGCGGAGGAGCCGGGCGCCGTTGTGGTAGGCGTTCGTGCGGAATGAGCTTTCGCCCTTCAACTCGAGAAGTGTGCCGATCTCGTCCAGCGCGTCCGCGACTTCGTCTTTGGTCATGGCAGATCCTCGTTGAGTGTGAGGATAGCCCAAAAGCCCACCGACGGCTGTCGGTGGGCTTTGCTCGTTTTACTCGGCGATCTTCAACTGCGGCATCGGGAGCGTCGCGGGGCCGACGGCGAACGTGCCGGTGGCGGCGGCCCGCTTGCGGCTCGGGGCGTGCAGCAGGATTTCCATCCCGTTCACGATGCGGTCCGGCCCGCGGCCGTCGAGCAGGTTGCGGGCGCAGCGCGTCATGCCCTTCCGCTCCATCGGATCCTCGAGCATGCTCTCGACCGCTTCCTTCAGCGACTCGAAGGTCACGTCCGGGGCTTCACCCAGGAACGTGGCCACGCCTTCGTCGTCCATGCGCTTGCCGCTCATCGCGTGGCGCTTGGTCTGGGCGAGCACGAACTGAGGGATGCCGACGACGCCGAGTTCCGGGCCCCATCCGTCGCCGCTGGTGAGGGCGAAGTGCGACCGCACGAGCCGCGTCATGAGTTCCTTCGCTTCGGTCACCACTTCGACCTTGCCGCCGGACTTGGCGGCGAACTCCTTGATGTCGTCGTAGCGCGGGTTGTGCGTCCGGCACGCGATCGACACCTTGGCCACCGCGGGGATGTCGAGCAGTTGCTCGGTGCGGGGCAAGGTTTGTTCCTGGAGGTCGTCGTCGCCAAAAGCCACGAGAGCGCGGAAGGGGCCGGGTTGCTCGGTGGCGCGGATGGTGCGTTGCCGGCGGAAGAGCCCGCGGCACAGGGCGAACTTGTGCCCCGAGAGCAGCTGACCGCCGGGCGTGACACTGAACGCCTTGCGGCCGGGGGCGAGCAGCGGGTTCACGACGATGTCCGCCGGGAAGGTGATGCCCGCGGTGGAATCGATGGCGATCACCAGCGTTCCCGTTTCGCGGAGTTCGGCGAGGTAGTCCGAGGTCATGCCGTCGCCGGCGACCACGACCGCGGCGGCGTTCATCTTCCGAACTTGGGCGAGGGTGGCTTCGAGATCGCCGGGGGTGCCGAGCGGCTGCTCGGCGGCGTGCCAGTCGTTATTCCCGCGGTTGATCACCGTGGCGAGCGAGAGCGGATCCAGGTAGCTGAGGAAGTGGGTGCCGCGGCGGCGGCGTTGGAACGCGGCCGCGAGGCTGAGGCATTGGTAGAAGGGCTCCCAGCCCTTCTCGAAGGTGCCGTCGCAACGAAACAGAATGGGACCGCGAGCCGCTTCCATGCGCGTACTCCTGCACAGCCGTGTCGGGTTGTGAAGCGCGCGATCGCTTGGCGAGCCCCGTGCCGTCAGGCCGGGGAGTCTTGCGAGTCGAGCGCGAACCGGGTGGTGCAGGGATGGCGGCGCGAACGCGCCGACAGGCCGAGGCACCTCTTCTCCGGCGGGCCGTTCCATGGCCCATGCTGACAGTCCCGTGGGTTCCGGTCCTCGGGATCATCAGGTTCGCTGCGTGGGTTCCGGTCCTCGCATCGAACGGGCGGGATGCTAAGGCACTTTCTGAGCTCAGAACAAGTCCATTTTCTGCGAGGTGCGTTTCGGCCCATGAAACAAGGCGTTTACGCGATGCGAGGATGTTCCACGTGGAACGGTTGCACCGGGTGTCGCGAGCCTGCGAGCGGCTCGATCTCGGCCCGGCTTGCACGAACCGCCCGATTTGTTATGAGCCCCGCGGGGACAGGCTCCATCGAAGGGGATGCGAAATGGAAACGATGACCAAACCGCGACTCGGACGCGGACTCGACGCGCTGCTCGATCTGCCGGCCGAATCCGATCACGCCACGGATCGGCTCCGCATCGGAGCGATCCGCCACAACCCGTATCAGCCTCGGAAGCGTTTCGACTCGGACGAACTCGATTCGCTGACCGAGAGCGTGAAGAACCACGGTGTACTGCAACCGCTCGTGGTGCGGGCCACCGGGGACGGCTACCAACTCATCGCCGGGGAACGCCGCCTGCGGGCCGCCCAAGCCGCGGGTCTGGATGAAGTGCCCGTGCACGTCGTGAACTTCGACGACCAGCAGGTGTTCGAAGCGGCGCTCGTGGAGAACATCCAGCGGAGCGACCTGAACGCGATCGAAAAGGCGGTCGGCTTCAAGGAGTATCTTGAGAAGTTCGGCCTGACGCAGGAACAGCTCGGCGCGAAGCTCGGGCTGGACCGCACCACGGTGAGCAACCTCGTGGGCCTGTTGAACCTGCCGGAGGAAGTGCAGGACGCGGTGCGGTTCGGCCAGATCACGCTCGGCCACGCCAAGGTGCTCAAGGGCGTGCCCGAAGCCGAACGCCAGATCGCACTCTGCCGCGACACGATCCTGAAGAGCCACTCGGTTCACGCGCTCGAGTTGCTCGCCAAGCAGCAGAAGCTCGAAGCCGCGGCTGTCGAGCCGGCCAAGCGCGAAGTGGTGGAGAAGACCGCCCACGTGAAGAGCATCGAGGACGACCTCCGTCAGCGGCTCGCGGTGAAGGTGGAGATCAAGGTGAAGGCCAAGGACAAGGGCCAGATCGTGATCGCGTTCGATTCCAACGACGACTTCGAACGCATCCTCGGTGCGTTGAACAAGTGACGAACCGGGCCCGCCCGCAGCCACGGGCGGGCTTCTTCTTATTGGGAGAACCCATGCTCGCACAATCGCTTCTGCTCGTCGCGTTCTTCGCGGCGGATCTCGACTACAAGCCCTACGCCTCGGCGGACGGCCGCTACAAGACGCTCTTCCCCGGCGCGGTGAAAACCGAGACCAAGGAGGTCGAGGCCGGCGGCAAGAAACTGACCCTGACGCTCGACTCCGTCGAAGTGTCCGACGGCGTGTTCTTCTTGGTGACGTACATCGACGCCCCGGATGACGTGGCGAAACTGCCCGCCGCCATGCGATTGGACAAGCTCCGCGACGGCAACAAGGGCGACGACGGCAAGGTGATCCTGGACAAGCCGATCGAGGTGGGCGTCGAGAAGCTGCCCGGCCGCGACCTGCTCATCGAGAAAAAGGACTTCCACCTGCGGAACCGCGCGGTGATCGCCGGCAACCGCGTGTACCAAGTGATGGTGCAAGGCACGAAGGATTACGTGACGTCGAAGGAAACGGATCGCTTCTTCGATGCGTTCGAAGTGACGAAGTGAACGTGTCAAACGCGAAACCGCAAGCGGTCCGCAGACCGCTTGCGGTTTCGCGTTTGAATCACGTCTTTCAGTTGAACAGGCCCAAGTCCAGTGCGTTCGCCAGCGTCTGGCCCACCCACCACGCACCGCTTCGCCACTTCGCGTGAACTTTCACCACACACAACTGCCCCGGCTTGATTGCGCCGTCCGGATCGTCGATCTCCACTTCCAGCAGGTACGTCTGGGCCAGCGGGATCAGCACGTTCGGGTCTTCCGAGGGCTTCACGGCCAGGGGGCCGCCGCCGCGCTGCGTGAGTTGAACGGGCACGTTCGAAGCGTTCTGACCGGGAAGGTGCTTCAGCTTCCCGTGGAACTCGCGGTCCGTGCGACCCTTCACATGGATCGAAACGGCCAGTTCGCCGCGTTCGGGCAGGTCTTCTTTCAGCACGCGGAATTCCTGCGGCGTGACCGGAACGCGGATCACGAGCTTGGTCGGGTCGCCGATCACGAAGAGCGGCTGCGTCTCGGTGCTGCCCTTGTCGAAGAGCTTGCCCACGTCTTCGCGCTTCGGCGCGGTCGCGATCACGCCGGATCGCGGAGAGCGGAGCTCGGCGAGCTTCGATTTGCGCATCTCGAGGAACCGCACGTCCGCGTCCGCGGACATCGCCTTCTGCTCCGCTTCGCGGGCCTGCTGTTCATAGCCTTCGAGTTGGTCCTTGTCGATCTTGCCGCGGTTCTCGTTCACGATCCGCTGCAAGTCCACGACCGTGCGCTGCTGCTCCTGCCGGGCGTTCTTCGTCTTGGCGAGTTCCACTTCCAACTGCTCGCTGGCGAACTTGGCGAGCACCTCGCCCTCGCGGACGGTGCGGCCCGGGCGGCCGTTGGGCTCGAGTTGGATCAATCGCGCCGGTTCGAGCAGCAGGATCGCATCCGCCGAAGCGGGGTTGTGCCCGATCAGGCCGGTCTGGTGGACGCGGCTCACCGGCAGCGGCACGAGGAAGAACCCGGCGATCGCGCCGCCGAAGACCAGAATCGTGATGTACACGCGAGTCGATTTCATGTCCGGCAATCGCCCCCGCTGGCTGATGTTCTTGATGACCCGATACGACGGCCAGATGAAGAGCGATGCCAGCGACATCACCGCCAACATCTGGCTGAGGATTTTCAACTTCGGGCCGAGGAAGTCGGACAGGAACCACAGGATGCCGAACATCACCACCCAGCGGTACACCCACGAGGCGATGGCGAAGACGATGAACAGGAACTTCCGCCCCGGGGCCATGTAGTTTTCCGGCGGCACTTCGATTCCGAGGCAGCGGTCGAGGAAGATGTTGTTGAGGTAACGGTTCGCCTTCTCGCGGAGGTTCGGGATCTCCATCCAGTCCGAGACGATGTAGTACCCGTCGAACCGCATCAGCGGGTTGGCGTTGAACATCACCGTGGAGACGGAGCACAGCACCATCAAGGCGAGAGACACGTTGTTGACGAACGGGTACGCCGGCGTGTACCACCACACGAACGTGGCGACGGCGGCGATCACCAGTTCCACGTAGATGCCCGCGAAGCTGATGATGATGCGCTTCCACTTGTCCGCCAGCGTCCACGCGTCCGTCACATTGCAGTAGAGCGCGGGGCTCAGGCACATGAGCAAGACGCCCATCTCATGGCACTCGCCCTTGAACGCCTTGCAACTCAACCCGTGGCCGAACTCGTGGATCACCTTTACGATGCCCAGCGAGATCCACATGTACAGCACGGAGTTCCAGGTGAAGAACTCCTGGTAAGCGGGGAGCTTGGCGTAGAAGGTCTCGAAGTGCAGCGTCACATGCACGATCGCGGACAGCATGAACAGGACGCTGAGGATCAGGAACGGCGTGGTGAAGATCCACCACAAGTACTTGTACAAGACGTTGAGAATCCGATCCGGATCGAAGATCGGGATCTTCATGTACAAGATGTTGGAGACCGCCGCGATGCGCTTGAGGCGACGTTGCTTGGCCCGGCGCTGGAAGAGGTGCTTCCCCGTGCCGATCTGCTCGTGTTGGACCAAACCCGCGGTCACGAGTTGCCGGGCGAACGACTCCAAGTCCTGGTGCTCGAGGCGGTGCGGCTTGAACTCCTCTTCAAAGGCCTCGCGGGCCTGCTCCATCGTGTGTTCGCCGTCGAACAAACTGAAGACGTAGTATTCTTGCTTGTTGAACCGGTAGTAGCGAAGGCATACGGGATCCTTCACGACGTGAAAGACCTTGCCTTCGTACTTCTGCTCGTACACCTGCAAGTCCGGGCGCACCTTGAGCCGGACCTGCTTCCGCCGCTCGGCGGGGTTGTTCAGATTGGTGGTGAGGTCCATGTTCAGCTTTCGTCCGATCGCAGGTCGACAATGCGCTCGACAACGGGCAGCAGATCGTTCATTTCCTCGATCCGCAGCATCCGGATGTCGCGGACCGATGCCGGGAACCATTGCAACTTCGAGGCGAGGTCCATCACCGCCATCATCACCGTGGCGGCGGTGACGGTGGAATCGCCGAAGTACACGCTACCCTGCTGCCATTGGAATCCGTGCCCTTCCAGCACGCGGCGGATCTCCAAATAGGCGTTGTTGTAAGGATCTCCGTAGTTGAGCCGCAGTTGTTCGATGTCCATGTCGAACGCAATGGCATACACGGTGGTCTCCCGCTTGAACCCGCCGGGCCGGGGCAGAGCCTGCGGTTTCAACCTCGGTTCCAGTACCGTCGATGTCATGGAGTTTCCCTTCGCGTTCGCCATGACGATTCGATCGCCATGGCGAACACGCAAGCGGGTTGTCCCGGTTCAAGGATTGATGATCACATTCGCGGTGGAGCGGTCCAGCAGGTTCAGTTCCTTCGGATTGTTCATCTCGACACGCACGTTGACCTTGTTGGCGTCGGACGACTCCACGAACACGATCTTGCCCACATACGGCTTGCGTTCGGCCGGGGGCTTCCAGAGGTGGACGCCGCCGGACGAGGTGCCGACCACGAGGAACGGGTGTTCCTTGGACGGGCTGAACGCAGCGGCGGTCGCGGGCACGCGGCCGGGGGTGAACAGGCGGGCCACTTCCGAACCGCGGCCGCCGGCGGCCGGGATGTTCCACACTTGCAGGCCGCCCTTCAATTCGCCGTCGCCGCCCGCGGTGGCGAGCATGGTGTCCGTCGGGTTGAACACGGCCAGCGTGGCGAACGCGGCGGTCGGGCTCGAGTTCTGCACCTGCCCGTACGTCGCGCGGTCCATGACACCGACCAGGTCCAAGCGATCCTTGTCCTGGTCGAACACGACGCGGCCGCCGTCCGAGGTCACGCCGACCGATTCGACGATACCGGAGCGGTGGTCGATGGTCCGCATCACGCCGGCCTTCTCGCCGCCGAGCTTCCACACTTTGAGCGAGCGGTCTTTGGACGCGGTGATGAGCGAGCACTGCGGGGTGATGTGCAGCGAGGTCACGGCGTCGCGATGCTCCGCCGGCAGGGCGTACAGTTTGCGGCCGTCCGCGGACCAGACGAAGACTTCGCGGCCGGCGGCGGTGGCGAAGAAGCGGCCGTCCGGGCTGAAGGCGATGGCGCCGACCGCGGCCGAGTGCTTCTCATCGAGTTCCTTGGGCTCGGCGGGCAGCTTGTCCGGGTTCACGAGGCTCCACATGCGGAGCTTGCCGTCGTCGCCGCCGGTGACGGCGAGCGGGGCGGAGCCGACGGGCGAGCACGCCACACTGCGGACCGGCACCGGGTGAGGCAGGCTCGTGAGCGGGCCGTCCTTCGTCACGTCCCACACACGGGCCGTGCCGTCCGCCGAAGTCGACACCACGAGCGGGCGGCCGGGGTTGCCGGAGACGGCGATGCCGGTGATTTCCTTCTGGTGGTACTTGTGGGTCTTGGCCGGGGCCGAGGGGATGGCGGGTTCGACGGCCACTTCCATGCCCGCGCGTACGAACGGGGCGTATTGCACGTCCAAGCTGCCTTCGAGCCGCACGACTTCGGTCGATTGCACTTCGAGGATCTTCTCACCGGCTTTCACGAAGTCGCCTTGGTAGTGCGAGATCGTGCGGATGAAGCCGGTGACCACGCTGGCCACACGGTGCTTCTTCATCATCACCGCGGCCTCGGCGTAATCCGCCTCGGACTTCGCGATCGTTTGCAGGGCCTGCGAGCGGTTCTCCTCGAAGCGGGTGAGCGTGATCAGGTCCTGCAAGTAGTCCACATAGGAGCCGTTCCCCGCCTCGTAATTCTTCTTCGAGAGTTCCGTCTTCTTCTTGCTGTGCTCCACGCCCTCCTCGGCGAACTTGAGCACGTTCCGCGCGGCTTCCTGGGACTTCTTCGCGGACTCCATGCGAGTCGACACGATTTGATCGTCCAGCAGGATGATCACGTCGCCGGCCTTGACTTGGGCGCCTTCCTTCATCTTGCGGTACTTCACCTGCTTGTTCGTATCGCGGGGGTGGTACACGCAGAGCGGGTCGGTCGGGTTGATCTCGTCGTCGCGGACGGCGAGGAGTTCGATCTTGCCGTCGACTTCGGCGGCGACCTGTTGGCGCTGTTCGAACTGCACGGTGGCCCCGCCCATCACGAGCGGCTCGGTGCCGATGCCGCTGCCACCGCCGACCTTCGGCGCGGGCTTGGCGGTGAACAGCATCGAGCCGACGTCGACATTCGGATCGTCGGGCGTGGTGCCAGCTTCATTCTTGATGGCGACGCCGGTGTTGCCGCCGCCTCCGCAGCCGACCGAGGCAAGCATGGCGAAGCCAGCGATCGCGAACGCGGCCGGGGCGAACAGTGGTCGAACGCGCATGACAGGTCCCTCACGAGGCACGAGGTTCGGGTTGCGACACGGTTGCCTTGGGCGGCGCGTTTCGCGACGGTCCGGAGGCCGGTTGACAGGAGCGTGTGCGGTGTTTCGTGTTTGGTGTCTCGTCGAAACACCAAACACGCGACACGAAACACGAATCAAAAGAAGAACACGACCTTCTCGTAGAACCACTCCCACACGCCGTGGAACATCGAGTAGCCGAGAGCATGGTCGCCGCAGCGGATGCGGGTGCGCACTTCCAACCCCGCGACGAACTGCGATTCCGGCACCCGCTTCTCCTGCGGGATGTCGTCCAAGTTCAACTTGATGTAAGCGGTGACGACGGGCTCGTTCTCGTCGTGCTCGTTCTTATTGGGCACGGCTTCGGCCGCGAGATCGTCCTGATAGAGGCGGCCGAGATACCGCGTGTCCGGCATGCTGGAGAGCAGCACGTCCACGTCCAAGTACTTCCGCCCGATCGCGTCCGACTTGTGGAGTTTCGCGTCTTCAAAGGCCCGCATGATCTGGCCGACGTTGCGCTGCGGAATCTTGAGTTCGACTTGCCACGCGCCCTCGACATTGCCGACGCGTTGCAGCACCTCATTGGGTTTCACGGTGCGGCCGAGCAGGTTCTCGCGGGCGCGGTCGTCGTTCAGCACCGTCCACTTCGCGGCACCGAGCGGCCGCTTCAGGCGAGCGTCGAACTGCCCGGCCTTGGCGAGGAACCAGCCCGGCCGCGCCTGCGACGAGTTGTAGGCCACTTCGAGCGCCCGCATCGTGTTCTTCGTGCTGTCCATCGTTTCTTGAGCGAGGTCCGCGTCGATGTTCAGCCGGAGCTTTTCGGAGAAGGGCAGCAACTGGTCGCTGAGCAACCGCTTCGCACTGCGGTGCTTGGACTCGGCTTCGCGAAGCTTGCTCTGCAGTTCGTTGAAATTCTGCTCGAGTTGGGCGTCGTACAGTTCCGCGACTGCGGCGTCCGGCGACACTTTGTCCCCCGGTTTCACCATGAAGCGGCGCAGCACGCCTTCCCGTGGTGCGAAGATGTTCTGGTTCTCAGTGGGCTGCAACTGACCCTTCGCGTCCATCCGGAGGGGGTACGGGATCAGGATCATCGCGGCGACGATGAGCGCGAGCAGGATCGCGCCGCCGATGGTGTAGAAGCGGGCCTTGCCGCCGAGCCCTTCCTGCAGTTTGGCCAGCGGCCACCACAGGAACTTGAGCGGCACGCGCTTCATCTGTGCCGCGTTGTACAATGCCGGCGCCGCGTGTTTGCCGACCACTTCCAACCGCTGAATCAGCGGTTCGATCTGCTCCGGCGGGTTGAAGCTCTCCAGCACCACGATCGAGCGGGCCGGCTGGCTCTGGTCCTTTTCACGCTCGTCGCGGATCGGCTGAACCACGAGCAACTTCGGCTGCGATTCGTTCAGATACTCGTCCAACGAGTGCGACACGTCCGGCGGCAGGCCGGGGTCCTTGATGCCCTTGAAGGTCAACGTTTCGCCCCATGCCAGCACGGCTTCCATGAGGTGCCGCAACCGGCGGACGTGCGTGCTCGCCTTCTCCACCACGTCCGCCCCGCTCACGGCTTCCACCGTGACCCGGTGTCGGGCGTGACGGATGCCGACGCACAAGCGATCGCACTCGATCAGCTTGCGGCCCTCGTTCGCGACGTGATAAGCGGTTTCGGTCGGGTTCAGCGTGCTGTGAACGAGCCGGGCGAACTGTTCGACCTGGGCGAACGTGCGTTCCACACCGCTCGCGGCCCGGGCGTTCGAGAACTGATGGTACTGGCTGGCGTATCCCGCCATCTGGAACGCGTAGTTCAAGAAGGTCGGGTACATCCGGGCGTCGTGGCTCGGCTCCTGGAACACCTCCAGAACGCCCATCGCGGCCTTGTCCGGCGTCACGATCGGGGCGAACAGCGCGAAGTAATCGGTGAGATTCGCCGCAGGAACGGCACCCTGTTCCGGCGACTGCGGCGGGCCTTGGTTCGGAGCGAAGCGGCCGTTCGGCTCCAACATCATTGGCCGCGGCGGCGCGGCCGTAAACACTTGCCGCAGAACCTCGTTATGGCACTGCCGCCCGCCGCGCTTGTTCTCCAAACCCACCTTCTCGAGGTTGATCTGGCAGGCGATCTGGAGGAAGCCCTGCGGCGTGCGCAGCCACACGGCACCGGCCGGAGCTTCAATCGCGGTGAGCGTGCGGTTCAGGAACTGCTGGTAAAAGTCCGCGGGGGCGAGGTTCGAGCCGGCGAGTTGGGACGCGGCTTCGAACGCTTCTTCGATTTGGCGGCCGAACTTGGCGCGGTCGTCCCCGCCCTTGCCGCCGGAAGAGGTCGTGGTCGCAGGTGTGGTCACGGGTTGCCTCAAGGGGCCGGTAAAACCGGATTATGCAGTATAGGCATAACTCGAAAAGCAGGGCAAGCGGACCCTGCCGCCGCAATTCGGGTTGTGGCTGCAGAACGGGAAGGTATGCGGGTTGGGGAAATCTCGCACCCTAACTCGACGATTCGGAAGTGCTTTTCGCTTTGTCCGGGGCGTCGGATGGCGGCGGAAGCGGTGCCCCGGTTCGACGTGCGACCATTCGTTTGATGAATTCCAGCTCTGAGAGTGTGGACCGCACCGCGAGCCGGGCCTCCCGGATGAGCAGCACCGCGCCGATGAACAGGGCCAGCGAGCCGAGCAGCCCGAAGCCCACCGGCACCCATCCGAACCAGCCGGACACGCGCGACAGCCCCACCGAGAAACTCGCAGCAACGAGGCAACCGATTGCCACGTAAAGGGTTTGGAGTGTGATTTGCAGAATGCCGATGCGCTGGGCTTGGCGGGCAATCTGGTCCGCGATCAGGGCGCGGCGTTCGAGTGCGTCCACATCCGTGGCACTCCACGGGGGCAACTGTTCGGCCTCGGTGTGGAGCACGCGGGCGCGATCCACGATGCGACCGAGCCGGTTCGAGGTGGACAGTGTGAGCGTGCCGGACGCGGAGATGAGCACCGCGGGCGTGATCATCGCGCCGAGGATGTCGCCCGCCGCCGGTGCATCGAACGGGATCATGCGGGTTCCTGTTGCGTCATGCAGTGCAGCGTTCCCAAACCCCACACCAGATCGCCGCAGTGGATGCCGACCACTTCGCGATCCGGGAACAGATCGGCGAGGATGCCGAGGGCCGTGCGGTCCGCGGTGTCGTTGAACGTGGGCACGATCACGACGCCGTTCGCAATGTAGAAGTTGGCGTAGCTCGCGGGTAACCTCATGCCATCGAACACGATCGGCGCCGGCATCGGCAGTGAAACGACTGACAGGCCCTTTTCCGCCCTCAGCCGCTCGAGGTTCTCGCGAAGCGGCGCGAAGTTTGCATCCGACTCGTTCTTCTCTTCCACGCAGACGATCGTTTTCTCGTTCACGAAGCGAGCCAAATCATCGACGTGGCCGTGCGTGTCGTCGCCGGCGATCCCCTTGTTCAGCCAGATCACGCGATCGATGCCGAGGTACTGGCTGAAAATGTGTTCGTAGTCTTCACGGCCGAACGGCGGGTTGCGTTCCTGCACTTTGCTCAGCAGGCATTCTTCGGTGGTGAGCAGGAACCCGCGGCCGTTCACATCGATGCTGCCGCCTTCGAGCACGGCGCGGTGGCCGTTCCGCGTCGGCTGCACCGACGGCACGCCAAGTTCCTTCGCGACGAACGCGGGGAGCAGGTCGTCCTTCGTCCAGTCGTCGTACTTGGCCCACGCATTGAATCGCCAATCGAGCGCGGTCTTGCTGGGCCCGACGAAGATCGGCCCCGAGTCGCGCACCCACGAGCGATCCGTGGGGCACTCGAAGAAACGCACCATCGCCAAGTCGATGCTCGCCATGGCGAGCCGCTTCGCCACGCTCTCGCGCATGTTCGGCCCGCGCACGACGAGGTGAACCCGCTCGTGCCGCGTGATCGCACGGATGATCTCGGTGTACACCCAGCGGATGGGGGAGAATTTGCCGGGCCAATCGGTGCGCTTGTGCGGCCAGGCCAGCCACGTGGCCGCGTGCGGCTCCCACTCCGCCGGCATGCGATGCAACTGCGACATGCGATTGTTGTACGTTCAGCCGCCGATGGCGTGCATCGTGCGGTCCGGCTTCACGAAGTGCGACGTGTTGAACTCGTGCCCCGCCCACTTGTCCCACACCGTTCCACGAATCACATCCGCGATCCGCTCCTCCGAACCGGGCGTACGCAGCAGTGGCTTCACGTCGGTTTCACTCAACGCGAACAGACAGTTCCGCAGCTTCCCTTCCGCGGTGAGCCGCAGGCGGTTGCAACTCCCGCAGAACGGACGACTCACCGAGGCGATGATGCCCACGCGTCCGCCACCGTCCGCATATTCGAAGTCGGCGGCGGGGGCCCGGGGGTCCGGATTGGGGGCAGGCGATAACGGTGAGACCTCGCGCCCGATCCGCTCCAGGATTTCCTCGCCGAAGAGCACCTTGTCCCGCTCCCACGCTTCGGCCCCGATCGGCATGTACTCGATGAAACGCAACTCGAAGCCGCGTTCCCGGCAGAATCGCGCCAGCGGTACGACATCGACTTCATTCACGCCGCGAATCGCCACTGCGTTCACCTTGATGGGATCGAAACCGACTCGCTTCGCTTCCTCGAGGCCGGCCAAGACGCGATCCAGTCCGCTGCGACGCGTCAGTTCCTCGAAACGACTTGCATCCAGCGTGTCGAGCGAGACATTCAGCCGTCGCAGGCCCGCGTCGTGCAGCGTGGCGGCTTGCTCCTTCAGCAGGATGCCGTTCGTGGTGAGGCCGATGTCGCGGAGGCCGGGAATGGCCGCGAGGAGCCGAACGAGTTTGTGCAGATCTTTGCGGACGAGCGGCTCGCCGCCGGTGAGCCGCACCTTGTCCACACCCAGACCCGTCGCGATGCGGGTGAACCGGGCGATCTCCTCAAACGAGAGCAGTTCCGACTTGTCGCGGAAGGTCACGTCTTCCGGCATGCAGTAGGTGCAGCGGAGGTTGCAGCGATCCGTGACCGAGATGCGGAGGTTGTTGTGCCGCCGTCCGAAAGTATCCACCAATTCGGATTGCGGAACACGGAGTGCGGAGTTGAAGCCCGCAGCCGGATCACCGTTCAGTCGCAGTGGAATTCTCTTCATTCCCCGTACCGCAATCCGCATTCATGTGAGATGCCGGTCGTCGTTCCACAGGCGGATCGTCGGCTCGTCCGTCGCATGGGCGTCGAATCCGAGGATGGAGACCGTGGAGGTACCCATGTAAAGCGCCCGCCCGAGCGTCGCGGGCTGTTCGACCCAGCGCGCCGCCAACACTCGCAGCACGTGGCCGTGGGCGAACACCAGCACATTCCCGATGATCGCCCGCAGCCTCGCGATCACCCGATCGACGCGGTCGGAGATGCCCCGTACGGACTCGCCGCCCGGGCAACCGTCGCGGAAGTTGTTCCAACCCGATTGGCGAATCTCGACGCTGCAAAGGCCTTCGTAGTCGCCGTAGTGCCACTCCAGGAGTTCCGAGTCGAGTTCCGGTGCAAACCCGGCGAGCTCCGCCGTCCGCTTCGCCCGGACGAGCGGGCTGCTGAACACCTTCGTGAACTCGATCCCCCGGAGCCGCGCACCGATCTTCGCCGCATCCGCTTCCCCCTTCGCGGTCAAGGCGATGTCCGTGCGGCCCGTCAAGCGGCCGCTCCGCGTCCACTCCGTCTCACCGTGGCGGACCAGGTAAATCGTCGGCAGCGTGCTCATTGGGGGGCACCATCGTCCTTCTTCCAAATCGGCACCACTTCCTTGAGGGTGTCGATGGCGAAGCGGCAGGCCTCGAACGCGGCGGCGCGGTGCGGCGCGCTCACGGCGACGGCCACGCTGATCTCGCCGACGCCGAGCCGCCCGATGCGGTGAACCAAGGCGACCTCGCCGAGCGTCCACCGGCGGCGGGCGTCCGCCTCGATCTCGGCCATCTTCTTCTCCGCCATCGGCGGGTAGGCCTCGTAATCGAGGTACTCGGTGATTTCGTCGCCGGTGATGTCGCGGACGGTGCCGAGGAACAGCGCGACGGCCCCGCAATGCGGCGAGCGCACCGCTTCCGTGACCGCCGTGAAATCAATGGGTTCGCGCGTGAGCCGCACCATGCAGTCATTCTAACGGCTGGAGCCGCGATTACTTCCCGAGTGCGCCGGGAGCGAGGAATTGCGTGCCGCCGCGCGGCTTGATTTGTTCCTGGGGCTCGGCGCCGGGCGGAGTGTCTCTCCACAACTTGCGGCTGGTCGCCGCCGCGTGGCCCGCATCGTACAGCCGCTTCATCGTGTCCGGGTCGAAGCCCATGGAGTTGCCGTCCGTGTCGAAATCCTCCGGCACGGCGGCCACGTTGAACTTCATCCCGCTGAGCAGGCTGAGCGTGTAGATCCGGAAGAGTTCGCCGCGGAGTTGCGAGGCAAGCAACGAGTTGAGCGAGCTTTCGCCAATGCGAAGAGCCCGCCGCGCCGTGCAGGTGGGGTCCGCGTACAGTTTGCCCGCCACGATCACGTAGGCCGCGGAACCGGCCAGCGGCTGCTCGCCCGCCTTGATCGCCGCGGGATCGATGTGCAGCGTGGAGGCGCGAAGGAACACGCCGCTGGTCGCACCGCCGTCCACATGCATCTCGGTGAACTTCTTGCCGTTCACCTCCACTTCGATGGGCACGGGCGGCAGGAACCCCGGTGGAGAAGCCGAGGCGAGGAGCACGTTGCAGTACAGTTCCCTCGCATCCGGACGGCCGCCGGCGGCGATCGCACCCATGTCCCAGATCACGAGCCGTCGCGTGTCGATGTTCGTGGTGGCGACGAACAGCCGCCGGCCGGCGTTGTGCGCCGCCGCCACTTCCTGCAACAACGCGTCGGTCACCTGTGAATCGATGAGCCGCTTGAGCGGTGCGGACGACGCCGCGGAGTCCGACCACAGGGCGGAGCCGATCACACGCTTCCGGTAAATGTCCCGCCGGCTCACGTTCGTGTAGAGTTCGGTGAGTTGGGGATCGTATCGGCTGCCGAGGAAGGCGAAGGTGGCGATGAGGCCGCCGGTACTGACTCCGGTGACAACATCGAACGTCGGCCGTTCGCCGGTGGCGGTCCAACCGGTGAGCACGCCGGTGGTGTATGCCCCGTACATGCCGCCGCCGGAAAGCGCGAGCACATGCTTCGGTGCCGCGACAGGCGTGGCGTGGGCCGTGCGCGTCCGGTCGGCGAATGTGCGGAGCAGGTCCGTGTCGATCACGGCGTTCTCGTCCGCCTTCGACCCGATTTCAACCTGGCCGCTGGCCCGCATGAGTTCCGGCGAGGCACAGGCGCGGCGACGGGCCGTACAGCCTGCGGAAGTTCCGCAGATTGCCGCCGCCAACAAGAGAAGGGTGATCGTTCGCATCGTGTCGCGTTTCATCCGGTACGCGAATCTAGAAAACGATACGGGATGAAGGTGTCCGCCAGGTTGGGTGTTGCGGCGGAATCGGCGGGAAGAAACGGAAGAATTGGAAGAACCGTCAGGGTCGACTGCCGTTGAGAAGATTCACTCGTCATCCGACGAAATGCGTTCGAGCCGGAGGTCGTCCGTTTCCCAAGTGGTCGCGACGCCACCCTCCACCCATGTTCCTTGAAGCCGGACGCGGTCGTTGGGTCCGCTATGAATCGTGGCCGTCACCGGTCCCGACTTCCCGGCACCATCCGAGCAACTCCATGAGCCTTCAAATGCGTCCGGAGCCGTGCGATGAAGCCGGAACGAGTACTGCCAAGAGGTGCGGTCTTCAAAGTACTCGAGTTGGACGAGCAACTCGCGGTCGTCGAGCAGCACCGCACGCGTGATCCACCCGAACCGCTCGTCGGACCACGTGATGCCGACCTTGCTCGGCTCGGTCGGCCCTTTCTGCTTCTTAGGCGGCATTCATCACACCCCGTATGTCTTCATCGCATCGCGGTTCAGCGTGACGCCGAGGCCGGGCATGTCCGGGATCTGCAGCATGCCCTCGGCATCCACCTTGAACTTCTCGTTCACGATCTCCTCGATGTACGGCGACGGCGTGAGGTACTCCACGTACCTGGCCACGGGCATGGCCGCGGAATGCTGCAGGTCCGCGGCGAGGCCGATGGCCGTGTTCCATCCATGCGGCACCCACTGCACATTGTGCTCGTAGGCCATCCACGCGATGCGCCACGCCTCGGTGAGCCCGCCGCACTTCGTGCAATCCGGCTGAACGATGTCCACGCACTGCTGCTCGAAGAGCGGCTTGAAGCTCTGCCGCCGCGTCAGGCATTCGCCCGTGGTGATCGGCAGCGGCGCGAGGCGGCGCAACTCGGCGAAGCCCGCGAAATCGTCCGGCGGCAGGGCTTCTTCGAACCACGTGATGTCGTAGTTGGCGAGCATCTGCGCCGTGCGGAGCGCCCACTTGAACCCGTGCGGCCAGTACGCGTCGCTGCCGCCCGCATCGACCATGATCTCGACATCGGGGCCGACCGTTTCGCGGGCCGTGCGGACAAGTTGTTCGTCCAGCTTGGCGTCGACGCGGCCGAACGGCTTCCAGCCGAGCTTGATCGCCTTGAACCCGCGGGCGACGGCGCCCTTCAGCTTCTCGCGCAGCTTGTCCGGGTAGTCGAAGAGCAGCGAGCCGTACGGCTTGATGCGGTTGCGGTAGTTGCCGCCGAGCAGCCGCGACACGGGCTGGTTCGTGATCTGGCCGAAGAGATCCCACAGTGCGATGTCGATGCCGCTGATGGCGTGCTCGACGGCACCGCCGCGTCCTTGCCAGAAGGTGTTCTGGCGGAGCTTCTCCGAGACGCGGGCCGGTTCGTCGGCGCGTTCGCCGTTCAAGAGCGGCCGCAGCAGCTTGACGCCTCCTTCGACGAGGAGCTTCGAGGTGAACACGGAGCCGACGCCGACGCGGCCGTCGGACGCGACCACTTCGATGATGGTGTGGACGTTGTCGTCCGGGACGAGTTCCTCGGTCCACCCGCCCTCGACGGTGCCGCCGTGAAGGCCCGTGATTCGCAAATCGGCGATGTGCATGTGTCTGCTTTCAGGGATTGGTGACTCGATCGTGCCAGTGGCCCGAGTTGCGACGCCCCCGTGCGAATGCCAGCACATGGATCTCGTCGTCGCAGACTTCGTAGATGATTCGATACCCGTAGCGACGGATCAGGTAGTTGCGGTGCACCATTTCGCGAGCGGGATCCTCGACCATCGGATACGTGATAGGACGATCCAAGATCGCATCCAAGCCCGCAAGCCAAAGCTGGTTCAAACGGCGAGCGACTTCATATCGCTTTCGCCGGACGAGCCAGCCCAGCGCTTCCATCAACTCGCCGTTGGCCTCGCGGTGAACTCGGAGCCTCACAGCTCGAAACCGAGTTCGCGCATCTTCGCGCGAACTTCGGCCTCAGCTTCTTCCCGCGTCAGAAGCACATCTTTCCCCGCCGCGATTTCCGCGGATCGACGTTGAACTGTCTCGATCAGCTCCGACTCCTCGATTGCATCGAGGACATCGAACGCCAATAACTTCTGATCGTCGGGCGGGAGCTTCCGCACGCGGGCCAGAAGTTCCTGGGCCTCGGCGTTCATCGTCGCGGTCGACATGATCACTGCTCCGGTCCAGTTTTCTGAACGTTACCGTACTTCCGAATCGCTTTCAGCAGCAGATTCTTGGCGAACTCTTCTGCGTCGATTGCTTCGACGCGGCCGGTCCGCATGTCTGCGATCCGGCGAGCGAGTTCGTTTCTCCAGGCTTCTCGCACGTCTGCGGCTTCGGATCGCCCACCCACGTTCATTTCTGCTTCAGTTCGCGGACGAACACGTTCATGATCTTCATCCCGCCGGGGAACGGCGAGAACTTGATCGGCGAAGGGGTCGCGACTTTCTCCACCTTGATCGTCTCCCGCTGCCACGACCCCGCTTTCGCTCCGGCTGCGGACTTGATCGCAATTTCCTTCCCCGCCACATTCACGCCCCATGCAACATCCGTCACGCCGGCCGGCATCTGCCAGTCGAATACGAGTTCACACGGGCCGAACGACTTCTCGGTGTCGAGGCTCGACTTGGCATCCGCCACCGAGACGAGCATTCCGCCGGTGGCCTTCCACTGCCCCAGTTCCGTCCGCCAGCCGTCCAGGTTCAGCCCGGTGAACAGGCTCGTGTGGCCTTCCCACACCTTGGCGACTTCCTCCGGCTTCGGATTCGTGCTTGGCAGTTCCTTGATCTTCAGGTTCTTGAAGTGGCACTCCACGCCTTCGCTTTCGAGCGCGAGGTAGCCCTTCCGCGGGTTGGACTTGCTCACGCCGGACACTTCCTTGCCGTTCACGTGCAGCTTGATGACGCCGTCGTTGGCGATGACCTTGTAGTGGTTCCATTCGCCGCCGCCCTTCACTCGTTCCTCACTGGGCAGGCAGCGTTCGATGCCCTTGAAGTGCGGGCGGTCCGGTGTGCAACGGGCGCCGTGGATGCTGAAGATGTCGCCGTGGCTCGTGGCCCAGCCGTCCTTCGGCTTGTAGTTGATGAGCACCTGCACCTCGATGCCGCGGGTGTACGGGTTGCCGACCGCGGGGAGCGGATCGCCCCACACGAAGAGCCCGGAGTTGGCCATCTTCTCCTTCTCGACGTGCATCCAGTCCATTTCGAGGATGAAGTTCTCGTACTGGCGGTTGGTGGCGAGGAAGCCGGTGGGCGTGCCGGTGGTGATGATCTCGTCGCCCTTCGTGTAGAAGGTGCCGGGAGCGCAGTTGACGTTGTGCCAGCCTTCGAGGTTCTTGCCGTTGAACATCGGCTTGAAGTCGTCGTCCGCGGCGGGCTTGTCTTCGGCCGCGGCGAGCGGCAACGCGATGGCGAGCGAGAGGAGCAGGGTTCGCATGGTCGGGTTCCTGGGGTTCAACCGAGTTCGGTGAGTCGATGTCGCCACCGGCCCGGCTTCTGGCGTGCGTGAATGAGTGCGACGATGACTGCCTCGTTCATCCAGATGGCGTAGATAATGCGGATCTCGAAGCGACTGATGAAGTATTCGCGGTTTTCCGGTTCTTCGGGGCCGTCTTCGGTGCGTGGCTGAAGACGGGGGTAATCGCCGATCGTTGAAACGGCTCTCAGGAGCTCGCTCTCGAAGACATCGGCCCAGCCTTCACGGAACGAATCAAGTTTGACGCCGATGATCGCGACGTCTTCTTTCGCGCTTCGGAGAAATCGTGTCTTCATCGTTTGCGGACCTCGGCCAATCGCCGCCGCAGTTCCGTGAACACTTCCTCTGGCTCTACGAGCTCGCCTCCGTTCACCAATTCGTCGAGGCGGGACTGGATCAGTTGTTTCTGCGCGACCTCCGCTTCGGTAAGTCCCCTGTCCACACTCTCGATCAGAAGCATCGCAAGATCGCGCCGATCCCTCTCGGACCATTTCAGGATCGCTTCCACCACCTCGGCGGTGGGGGGAAGTTCGGTGGCCGGATCGCTTGCAACGGTAGTCGCGTTCATCTCTCACTCCTTCGCGATGGTTTCGTCCAGATTCAGCAGCACTCGGGCTACCAGGACATACGCGGCTTGCTCGGCCGTCGCCGTGCTCTTCTTGTCGCCGGTCGCGACTTCGGCCGCGGCCGCGAGATCGGCCTTGAACCGATCGCGATACTTGTTCAGCAAGCCGAGCAACACAGCGGACTCCTCCGCACTCGGCTTGCGGCTCGTGCACAGGCGGAAGGCGTACGCCACGCGATCCGCGTCGGTCGCGCCGCCTTCGGCGAGCGCGCGCTTGCCCAAGGCGCGGGCGCACTCCACGAAGATCGTCTCGTTCAGCCCGGTCAGCGCTTGGAGCGGCGTGTTCGTCCGCGTCCGCTTCACGCAGCTTTGCTCGCCGATCGGGGCGTCGAACACCGTGAGCGCGGGGTATGGTGTGGACCGGCGGCGGAACGTGTACAAGCCGCGGCGATACCGCTCGTCGCCCTTCGCCTCGATCCACTCGAACGGGCCGTAGCTCACCGGCCGCTGGAAGAGGAACGCCGGCGCGGGGGTGAACACGCTCGGCCCGCCCATCTGTGGGTTGAGCAACCCGCTCGCAGAGAGGGCGATGTCGCGAACGATCTCGCCATCGACCCGGAAGCGCGGCCCGCGGGCCAGCAGCCGATTCTGCGGGTCCTTCGCGAGCAACTCGGGCGTGACCTTTGAGGATTGCTTGTATGTGGAGGAGTTCACGATCAGCCGGTGCAGGTGCTTCATGCTCCACGCCGGCCCCTGCTTCGGCTCCATGAACTCGACCGCGAGCCAGTCCAGCAACTCCGGGTGTGTCGGCTTTTCGCCCTGCGTGCCGAACTCCTCCGGCGTGTTCATCAGGCCGGTGCCGAAATACGACTGCCACACGCGGTTGACGAACGCCCGCGCCGTGGTCGGCGAGCGTTTGTCCGCCACCCACTTGGCGAAGGTCAGGCGGTCGGGCGCGGACTTCTCCGGAAGCGGATGCAGGAAGGCGGGCACCCCGGCGATCACCTCGTCGCCCGGTTTCAGGAAGTTGCCGCGCTTCAGGAGGTGCGTCGTCCGCGGCATCTCGCGCGACTGCACCACGAGGCTCGTCGAACCCGCCGGCCACTGCTTCCACAACGCCTCGGCTTTCTCCCGCATCGCCTTGGCTTGCCAGTGTTGAACCACGATCTCGGTCTGGGCGTCGGTTCGCTTCACACCCAGCAGGTTCTGGACGCGGAGCGGAAGCGGGTCGCCTTCGGCCACGGGTTGCTCGCTCACGCTCAGCCGGAAGCGGCCGAGGTTGTTGTTCATGTGATCGTCGCTGTTCCACCCGCCGTGATTCTGCTTCAGGCTGAAGTGCAGGATCGCTCCTGCGGGCAGTTCGATCGGCTTCTCGGGAATGAACACGGCTTGCCGCGGTTCGTTGCGGCGGCCCGGCCCGGCGTCGATGCCCCACGCCGTATCGTCCTTGCCGTCGATGGCGAAGGTCACCGGCCCGGTCACGCGCTTCTTCTTGCTCTGGTCGTCGAAGTTCTTCTCGAGTTCGCGCTCGGGGTTGGAGTAGTCTGCGAATGCCTTCGCGATCTTGATCTTCTCGCGCTTGCCGTTCTGCTCCACTTCCACGCCGAACTCGGTGAGGGCGCACGTGCCCATGAACGACCGGCCCGGGCCGTTGCAGGGAAGGTTGGCATCGTTGAGCAACTCGAGCCGGAAGGCGTGGATCGTCTTCACCGGGCTCGGCCCGCGCATCAGCGTGCTGAACTTGGTCGGGGCGTAACCCTGCGCCAGGATCGAACCGTCCGCCTGCGGGAAGTAGCGCTGCGAGTTGTCGCTCGCGTTTTCCACCTTCACCGTGCTCCACTTCGGCAGCGACTGCGCGGTCGCCGCCTCCCACTTCGCCAGTTGCTCCGCCCAATTCGCGTGCGTGTGCTTCACTTCCTCGGTCAGCTTCTTCAACCCGTCGCGGATGCGTTGCACTTCGCGCCACTCGGCCGGCGTGTAGGTCACGCGCTGGGCTTCGTAGTCGTTGTTGAGGAACGCGAAGACGCGGTAGTACTCTTCCTGCGAAATCGGGTCGAACTTGTGGTCGTGGCACTGGCAGCACGCGAGGCTGAGGCCGAGGAACGCCTTGCCGACGGCGTCCATCCGGTCGAACATCGCATCCATGCGGAACTGCTCGGGGTCCACGCCGCCCTCTTCGTTCAACATGGACATGCGCAGGAAGCCGGTGGCCACGATCTGATCCTGCGCAGCGTTCGGCAGCAGGTCCCCCGCAAGTTGGTGAATGATGAACTGGTCGTAGGGCAGGTCGTCGTTGAAGGCCTTCACCAGCCAGTCGCGGTACATCCACACCTGCCGCGATTTGTCCTTCTCGTAGCCGTCCGAGTCGGCGTAGCGGGCGGCGTCCATCCAAATGCGGGCCTGGCGTTCGCCGAAGTGCGGCGACGCGAGCAACTTCTCCACCAACTTGCCGTACGCATCCGCGCCGGTGTCCGCGAGGAACTCATCGACCTGCTTCGGGCTCGGCGGCAGGCCGAGGAGATCGAGATACAGCCGCCGGCACAGCGTCACCTTGTCCGCCTCCGGCGACGCCTTGAGCATTTCGCGTTGAAGTCGATCCAAGATGAACGCATCGATCGGATTCGCCGAGGCGGCGGGAACCGCGGGCCGCATCGGTGCTTTGAACGCCCAGTGCTTCGCGGGATCGGCGGGCGGCGTGGCCGGCTTCTCGCCATCGGCGCGAACCGCGGGCAGCGCCGCGAGCGAGGCGACGAGTAGGGAGAGACTGGCACGCATGACGGGTTCTCGCAGGCGGGTTCCCATCAGTATAGCCGTCATGAATCCAGGAAGAACTTCGCGATTCGCGCCGTCAGCCACACCCGCTTTCGCGGCGCGGTTTGGCACTCCCAAATGACCAGCACCTTCCAACCGGCGCGTCGCAACTTCCGCACCGAGCGCCGGTCGCGCTCGGCGTTCGCCGCCAGTTTCTTCTTCCAAAACGGGCGGTTGGTCGAAGGGAGGCGGCCCGCGCCGCAAGTGTGCGCGTGCCAGAAGCAACCGTGAACGAAGATGACGCGAGCCCGGCCGGGGAAGACGAGGTCCGGGGTTCCCGGCAGCGAGCGGCGGTGCAGGCGGAACCGCAACCCCATGCGATGCACGAGCCGCCGCACGATCCGTTCCGGGGCGGTGTCCGTGGACCGCACCGCCGCCATGATGCGGGACCGCTCGGCCGGGGTGAAGATGTCCGCCATCGACGGTCAGTGTAGCGTCACCCCGGCCCACGGGGCTCACCCCACGAACACGCCGCCGTTGAACCCGGTGATGGCGTTCAAGTTGAACTCCTGGGTGGAAGCCGGGAAGTTCTTGCCGAGGTAGCCGGTGATCTGGCTGGAACCGCCGGCCGCTCCGACCACGATGTCCGCACGGTTGTCCGCATCGATGTCTTTCACGGAGACGCGGATTCCGCTGCGGCTGTTCGGATCGCCGCCGAAGAAGTTGGCGAGCACGGCGGACTTGTCCGCCTTGCCGGCCACGAGGTCGGCGCCGCTCAGGGCGAGCACGCGGGGGCCGCCGCCCGGCCCGGCCCCGGCGATCAGGTCGCCGAAGCCGTCGCCGTCGATGTCGCCGATCGTCACGTACGCGCCGTTCCGCAACTTCTCCTCGAACACGAAGAAGTCGTTGAAGAGCTTCTTCGGCGTGTTCGTCGCGACGCTCTTTCCGTCCCACACGGTGACGCGGGGGCCGCCGAGGAAGCCGGCGGAGACGGCGATGTCCGTGCGGCCGTCGCCGTTCATGTCGCCGACGCCGGCGCGGGCTCCGCCGCGGAAGCTCGAGTCCGTGATGCCGAAGAAGCTGGCGATCATCTTGAAATCGGCCCCGTTCAGCACGATGACGCGCGGGCCGCCGCCCTGGTCCGGGGTCAGGATGATGTCGTCCTTGTCGTCGCCGGTCACGTCACCGACGGTGACGAAGATGCCGCCGGTGAAGCCGTCGAAGGCGGGACCGTTGAAGAGGTCCGTTTGATCCTTGCCGTTGATGACACGGAGCTTGGCGGCAATGCCGGGCCCGGTGACGGCGGCCACGTCCGGCACCCCGTCGTCGTTGAAATCACCGACCGCGACGCGGACGCCGCCCGTGAATCCGGGGAACGCGTTGTTCACGGCGAATGCGACGGTGCGGTCCGCATTGTACAGGGTGATGTTCGAGGCGGCGCCGGCGTCGCCCGCGGCGGCGAACCGGTTGTAGCCGATGAGTTCCGGCGGGGTGCCGGCGGGCGGCGGGCCGGCGTTCTGCACTTCGATCGCTCCGATGTCCACGTTGCCGCCGACCGGTGAAATGCGGACGAACGTGCCGCCTCGCTGGTCGGTCGTGAGAGCGGCCTTGGTCGAATCCGTGGCAAGCGAGTTCTTCCCGCCGTTGATGCTCGGACTGGTGGCGACCACGTTGAAGCTCGGGGTTCCGCCGCCGAGATCGACGAGGCCGCCGGGAACGTCCAGCACTTGGTCGATGCCGATGCCGACGATGTCTCCGTTGGCACCGTTCACCGTGCCGCCCGACGTGTTGGCGTCCGCGATCAGGTTGTTTTGTTCGGTGGCAAGCCCGGCCCCGAGTGCGCCGATGTCCGAGGGGAACGGGTTGTTGAGGCCGTTCGAGTTGCCGCCGAAGATCGAATTCACGGAGGCGGTGGTGCCGCCGAACTGGGTGTAGAGGCCGCCGCCGTCGCCGTTGCCATCGTCGTCGGCATCCGCGACGTTGCCCACGATCGTGCAGTTCACGATGGTGAGGGTGGCGTTCACGGCATCCGGATTGTCGTTGAGGATGCCGCCGCCGCTCGTGTTGGCGGTGTTGAAGGCGAGGGTGCTGTTCGAGATGTGAACGGTGCCGGTGGCGCCGTTGTAGATGCCGCCGCCGTTCGACGTGGTCGCATTCGCGCTCTTGGCGAAGTTCGCGGCGATGAGCGACTCGCTGACCACGAGGTTGCCCTGGTTGCTGACGCCGCCGCCGTTGCCCGTCAGGTTGGTGTTCGCATCGATGTACATGTCCGCGAGTCCGAGCCCCGCGCCGGCGACATTCACCACCGCGCCGCCGTCCGCGGCGTGCATGAGTCGCAGCCCCACGATGCTGGCGCTGGCTCCGGCCTCCGTGCGGAAGATCGACGTGGTCGAGGCGGCCCCGTCGATCACAAGCCCGGCCGCGGCCGAACCGTCGATCGTGAGCGTTCCGCCGGTCGCCGCGTCGCCGATTTCCAGGCCTGTGGCCACGGCGATCGTCCCGCCGGCGAGGGCGGCATCGAACGCGATCGTGTCGTTGGCCGCAGTCAGGTTCGCCTCCGCGATGCAGTAGCGGAGGCTGCCCGTGGTTCCCGTGCCGTCGGTGGCGGAGTCGGTGAGGCGGTCCACGGTATACGCGGCCGGCACGCTGCGGTCTTCCATCGCGGAAACATCAAGTCGGGTGCGGCGGTTCGGCCGGCGGGCGGGGCGCAGCCAAGACGCGAGCGTCTGGAACGGAGAGAACATCGGGATTCCTCAGGCGTGGGGGTCGCGGGAGATCGCCGGAGCGGCGAGCGGATTCCCGGACCCAAGCGATAATCGGAAGCGCTCCGAATCGTTACAGGGGAATCTCCGCCCGGTTGCATCGTGCGGGAAATTCCCGTTCAATGGGTGCATGCGCCTCGTTCTCGTCGCCGGATTTCTGGCTCTCATGTCGGCTCCGGCCGCACCGGTGGTCGCCGCCGCCCCGCCCGTGGATTTCGATCGCGACGTGAAGCCGATCTTCGCGAAGCATTGCGGCTCGTGCCACGGTGCGGAGAAGCAGAAGGGCGGCCTTCGGCTGGATCGCCGAGCGGACGCGCTCGAGAGCTTGTCCCCCGGCAAGCCTGCGGACAGTTCACTGCTCAAACGCGTGGCCAGCACGGACGCCGACGAACGAATGCCGCCGAAGGGCGACCCGCTGACACCGGCCCAGATTGCGACCCTTCGAGCGTGGATCGAGCAAGGCGCGAAGTGGCCTGACGACGCGGCCGCCTCCAACCCCGCGGACTGGTGGTCGCTCAAGCCGCTCGTGAAGCCGAAGTTCGACGAGAAGCTCAACCCGATCGATCATTTCGTCCGCGCGAAGCTGAAGGAGCAGAGGCTCGCACCGTCGCCCGAGGCGAGCGCGCTCACGCTGATCCGCCGCGTCACGTTCGATCTCACCGGCCTGCCGCCGACTCCGGCCGAGATCGACGCCTACCTCGCGGACAGAAGCGAGAACGCTTACGAGAAGCTGGTGGATCGCTTGCTTGCGTCGCCGCGGTACGGCGAACGCTGGGCGCGGCACTGGCTCGATGTCGTCCACTTCGGCGAGACGCACGGGTACGACAAGGACAAGCCGCGGCCGAACGCATGGCCGTACCGCGACTACGTGATCCGCAGCCTGAACGACGACAAACCGTACGGCCGCTTCGTGCAGGAACAGATCGCCGGGGACGTGCTCTTCCCCGGCACGGTGGACGGCATCGAAGCGCTCGGGTTCCTCGCCGCCGGCCCGTGGGACTTCATCGGCCACGCCGAGCTTCCCGAGAACAAGATCGACGGCAAAGTGGCCCGCCACCTCGACCGCGACGATTTCGTCTCGAACACCATCGGCACGTTCATGAGCCTCACAGCGCACTGCGCCCAGTGCCACAACCACAAGTTCGATCCGATCACGCAGGAAGACTACTACCGGCTGCAAGCGGTGTTCGCAGCCATCGACCGCACGGACAAGGCGTACGACACCGACCCGCTGATCGCGCAGAAGCGGGCCGAGTTCGAGCGGCGGATGAAACAGGCCGCGGAGACGATCGCGAAGTTG
>JAXMBB010000036.1:0-55010 GCA_046350135.1 Gemmataceae bacterium | reverse complement strand
GCGCAACCCCTGAGGCCAGAGGCGCGATAGGCAGGGCCGGAATTTCCGGAAAGTGCATCAACCCCATTCAAGAACGCGAATGACGCAATGGCGAAGGATCATCGATCCGACAGCCTTCTTGAAGTCCGCTGCCCGGAAGACGTAGGTGCCAAGAACCGGGTTCTCACCATGGGGGTCTCCCACGATTAACATCAGCGACCTGGACGCGCCGCCCGCTTCCTCCACGAGCCGCTCCATCCCGCGAAAGTCGGTAGGGCTCGGCAGCGGGAGTGAATCCGGGTGTGTATGCCACATGCCAAGATAATGCACCGACCCGCGGGTTCGATCTCGCTTCGCAGCATTCATTTCTGCGGTCCCCGCAATGCCGCAAACGAATTGCTCAGCAGAGGAGGAACTATCCTTTGGAGGCCCGCTGACCTCGCTGACCCAAATTACACCGGCAGCATCGTCACGTTCCCCGAAAAGCAGGCCGCCAGTTTCCACCTCCGGTCCCATTGCGTCCTTACTCAAGACGATCCACGAGCGTATTTCCGCCCAAGCATGCGGTGAGATGCGAATCTGGCAACCCGCTTGAATATCGAGGCTGATGTGATCAGGCTGGTAGGAAATGCTCGCTGACGGGATGCCGCCTGCTTGTGGTTGGCTGACAAAATGCCCGGTTGCTGTTGCGCCATCCGGAGTCTTGCTCAGATCGGCCGCAGCGCAATTGAGCATGATCCCGGCCAAGCCGGCAACATCGGCGGCAGAGCCGACGAAGGTTGCGTCCGAACAGCCGGGTTCTGGCTGAAAAAAAAGCCGACGTTCCTTCGGCCAGAATTCATCAAGGAATCCCGCGAGATCGGCATGGCCGCAAGCTTCCAGCTTTAGTCGCCGTGTCACATCAAGCGGGCCGCCGGAGTGCGAGGGAAACGCGAGAACGACCATGCCCCGGTCTGCCTTGTGCCCGATCGCCATCGAGATAACGGGTACGACTTCCACAGCCGACATCCAGCGGCGCTGCTCCAACATTCCCATCACCGGGGTAGACGCAGTCGCGTCGATGACAACTTCTGTGCCTGCAACCCAATCATCCCCACCCAGAGGTTTATCCAGAATGCTGGCGAGGCTTACCTCCAGTTCGAGGTCAGGCCTAATGCGGAGAAGCCTATCGCGAAGTGCCGAGGCTTTAGCATTGCCAATATCAGCATCATCGAATGGTTGCCGCACCAACACGCCGGGCGTGACGACACCACTGTCCCGCAGCACCAGCTTTTTCACACCTGCCCGTGTCAGGAATTCCGCGATATGCCCACCGAGTGCCCCACAGCCCCATATAGCGACCGAGCGTCCCGCGAACCATGCGAGCGGCGCATCTTGATCCCGACGAGTTACTATTTCGGGGCGTTCTTCCCGCACCACGCACCAGTCCACGCTGGCCACTTTCGCCCAGTTCAGAAGGATTTCCTCGATCTTCTCGCCGTATGCACGGGTCTGCTCGTCTTCGGCGTGTTTGTCGAATGCCGCGTTTAGTCCCCACGCGAAGAGAGCCTCGACACGCCAAGCGGTAAGGTGCTGACGCAGCTGAACGCCCCGCACGCCGCGCATCGGTGTGCCGATTATCACGTACAGCGGGGCATCCTCGCCGTTCAGTTTCACGGCCCACTGGAGGGTGAGGAACAGCCGCTCACGTGACACGCCACGTTCAGCGATAGCCGCTATCAAGTCGCCGACGTTGCCCGGGAATTCATAAGGGAAAATATCTGGAAGCAAGACCACAGCGGCGACATTCGCGGGGGTGTTCGGATCGAGAAACGGTGACCAGCCGATCAGGTCCACGCGGAGATCGGAGACCACCCGCAGGTGAGCCGTCCCGAACCACGCAGAATCGACGACCTTGGGCGCGTCCACCCGCGGTACTACTGTGCGTACCGGGCCCCCCCCTTGGTACGTCACGGGCGGATGCAGCGGCGCACCTACGGGGTCTAGCTGATCCAGCGCACCCTGCTTCACCCAGTAGTAAAGCCTGTCGAGAAACCCGAAGAGTCCGTCGCTTGGATTCCATTCCGTTGTGGGAGCCTGATAAAGACAAAGTGAATGTACCCACTGCACATGCGGGAAATTTGCAAATCGCTCGTGCGGAACCAGTGCGTGCGGAATATCGAACGGAAAATCGTGGGGGATGAGAAGCACAAAGGGCTCCCGGTTTTCCAGAGGCAATCCTTTCGCGACCCGCTCCAGCCCGATGCAATTGATCGTGATCTTCGCCCTGACAGAATCGCCGGTCTTTTCCGGCTCTTCGATACTGTCGATGGTCAAATGGCCACCGGCCACGGCTTCAACGTCGCGGAGTTGCTCAATTGCAAGCTGCTGGCCTTTGGTCAGGCTCATCGACCAAACCCCACCCGAGTTTGCGGCGGTTCGGCCGAGCCGCGAGCCATCGCGACGGCTTCCGTGAGGTTCTTCGCTTCCGCGGGAGGGATCGGAAAATCGTCGCCAAATTCCTTGCGCAGCATCTTGCACGCCTGGACGACATCAGTCTCACGCCCCGCCGCATCCAGAGCATCAGCCAGTTTGCCGAGGTCGGTCTTCAGGCTGGTCATGGATTTTTCGTCGAGCCTGGCAAGGATGTCCTCGTACTCCGGCGTCGGCTTCTTGGCTTGCAAGCGGCCGTAGGTCTGCGCGAGAGTCCGCGTCAAGGCTGTCAGCGCGGCGCGATCGTCGGGACGGCCGTCCGAGAACACGTGCTTGTAGAGGCCACGCTGGATTGAGAGCAGGACGTAGGCAAGGCCCGCCGGTTTGTTGTCCGACTCGTAAGGCATGCGCTCATCATTCCATCGACGCAGGCATCGGACGCACCGGCGGAACTGGTCAGTCTGCGTAGCACCATCACCCGTGTCCTTAAAGTTCTCGCGGTAGTTGTTCACATAGTCGAGAAGACCGGGCGGATCGGCTTTGCGCCAGCCGTTGGTCTTGTGCGCGAGCCGGTACACGTCTTTGCCATATTCCTCCCACACCGCGTAGCTGACGAGGTCGAGGTGGAAGCCTTTTGAGTAGTTGACACGGATGCACGGCCCCATCTCTTCGACGCTCATGGTGTGGTCGTCCACCGCCGCCAATACCCACCCGCGCACCGTCGCGGCAGGGTAGTCGTTTTCGTGGATCGCGAACCGCAGCCCGATGTCGATGTCAAACTCCAGATCCGCGATCGGGATGACGCCCGTTTTCATCTTGTAGCTGCCTTGCAGCAGTACTTCGCACGTCGGCTTGCCGTTGTCCTTCATCCACTTCTTGAGCTTCTTGACCACGATGTCGCGCTTCTCCTGAAGCGTCCCAGCCATGTCGTAATCGACCCGGATCGTGTCGTGGAACTTTTCAAACTGCTTCTGCACGTCAGCCATGTGACTCTCCTGCAGGGGACGGAAAAAATGATCGGATGCGATCGCGCATGTCGTTTTGCGCGGCGGCGTCCGTGCCGATCCGCAGGAGCGTGTTTGTTGCTCTCTTGGAAGCGTCGTCGATCGCGAGGCCGATCTTCGCGGGTTCCCGAAGTTCAACCCGTTCGTACCGCGAGCCGAAAGTAGCGGCGAGGCGCTTCACTGTCTGGTGAGCCACTTCGGAGGTCGCGTCGATCATGATTGACGCCAGCCCGGACGCCCACCCGTACAGCCCTCTCTGGAGCCGGAATCGTTCGAGCCACGACAGGCGCCCGTCGCCTTCAGAGAGATCGGTTCGCGGAGTCGAGATGGAAAGCAGGCTAAGATCGCCCGCCCCCACGTGAAGGAGCGATACCGCTTCGGTGAACCCGAGAAGAGCCGGGTGGTTCGCGAACAGCCCGCCATCGCAGTAGCGGTCCGGAACTCCTAACGGAGAAGAGATCGCGCATAGCGGCAGGTAGGTAGGTGCCGCGGCGCTCGCGAGGGCGATTTCGGAGAGCTTGTACTCGCTATCTCGGGAGAGTGTGGAATGATGATCCGTCTTGAAGATACGCGGCTTTCCATTTGTGACACAAAAAGCCGGGATAAGGGCATGCTTCCCGCTCGCGTAAACGTCGCCGAGGGTGGTTTTGGAGTACGCCTCTTCGAGGTGCTTCGAAAGTGTGCGGCTCCCGTAGCGGGAAACGAAAAGTCCCAAGACAAACCGAAATCGGCGAAAGCCCCAGATCGGGTTCCAGAAGACGCTCGGTCCAAGCTTCTTGTAGAGGTCCACGATTTCCTGCGCGCTCATGCCCTTCGCGAGACCGAGCGCGATGATCGCGCCCGTGCTGGTGCCGCAGAAGAGGTCGAACTCCTTCGCGAACCGTATTTTGAAATGCCGCTCAAGCTCGGCGAGGTACGCAGCCGTTGCGAGGCCGAGGTAGCCGCCGCCGTCGAGGCTGAGAATGCGAAAAGACTTTGGGCGTTCTTTCTCCAACTGACTACCTCCACAAGACCCGTATGCGGTGAGCGTAAAGTGACGGCACGCGGGGTCGCGGAATAGCGGCGGCCAGGCGTGTCGTCCTACATAATCGGACGATCGGCGATGGCAGACGTTCACCCACGATCACAGAGAAGCAAGTTCTAGCAGGTCTGTACTCTCCCAAAGCTCATTTTACCCCACTGACCAAAGAGACCCAATGTCGGTGGTCAGAGAGGAGGCGTTCATTGCAAAATCTTGCTCGGGGCAGGCTGATCCTCCATCCCCACCACGGCGGACGTGCTTCCCTTGGCCAAGGAATTGGCGAAGGATCCGGCCAACCTCGACTCCGCGTATAACTGCCTTCATCAAATCGGACCGCAGGCCGAACTTCGACCGCTGGTCGAAGCGGTTTTGGAACACCCGAACGATCGCCTCGGTGCGTTCCGTGGGAAGCGCGATGGCGAACGGCGCGTTCGAGTAACTCCAAGTGATGATGAGGATCGGCGCGAGACGGCGTCCGTCCGGGATCGAGGTGGATGTGGCCGAAGTCGGATTCCGCCCGCACGCCGGGACGATCTCCAGCGGGATGTCGACCCTTCGGCAGACAAATGCGGAGAAGTGCGGTCGGGGTCGTATGACGGTGCCGGAGATGGCCGAGGCTCCTCATCGCGTCGCGTCCCACTCGATGATCTTCACCGAGTCGAACCGTTCGTGCCAATACTTCATCCGTGTCTGGTTCTCCTTTTCAATGCTCTTGAGCCAGTCGTCGAGCATCTTGATTGGGTCCAACTCAGGTCCTGCGCCAACTGTCGGGCGGTCAACCCGTGCAAGCCAATCAAGTAGCTCGTCCTGAGCGACGCGCGCTTCCGCAAGGCGTTTGTGGATGGCAGTCTTGTCGCTGTCCCGGAATCGACGCTCCATTGCATCCTGGATGAACTGGTTGGCGGAGTTCGCCAAGTCTTGGACAGTTTTGTAGTGCTGTCGCCCCTCACGCTCTTGAACGGCTGTAAGTTTCTGAGCAGCCTTCAGATCCTTCGCGCGAATCGCCACACCTTCGACGGCGTTCTTCATCTTGCCGAAATGATCCACCAAGGCCGGCATCTCATCCACGACAGGGGCGGACGGACCGGGCAGCGGGGGATTCAGCTGGTTTTCCTGCTGTGCGTGCTGAACCCTCCAGAAGATTACGAGCAATGCGATTGCCAGTCCTACGACGAGAACCAATTTGGCGCCGGGTTTGGTCGGCGGGGTCGGTTCGGACATGAAGTTCTCCTTTGTCGGAAACTCGAGCGAGACGTGTGTGTAGCAACCACGGCATCCTCGCGTTTACTTCGCCCCCGTGCTCAGCCCCGGTTGAGCCATCTGCATCGCGACGAACCGCTCCTCCTCCAGATCCTTCACCGGGGGTGGCTCAACAAAGTAAGGGCTCAGGTAATGGTAGACGAATCGACTTGCCTCGATTCCGTGCAGGCTGCCCGTAAACGCCATCCGAAGCTCGGTGAGCGCCAGCGGCAAGTCCGAAACCGCGTGGATGCAGTTCGAGCCGCTCTCGGGGCGTGTGAGGAAAGTGTCCACCATGACGTATTCGACTGAACCGCTTTCCAACTGAGCAATGCGATCGCGTGCCGAGAAGTACAGTTCCGGTGTGATCTCGGTCGGCTCCGACTTCCAGCGGTCGTTGGAACGCCCTTTCGCAAGCCAGGTCTCCGTGTCCTCGAACGAAAAGTTCAACCCTGGTTCGCCGCGTCGTATCGGATTGATCTTCCCATCGCGCGGTAGCCAGCTGATCGTCATAATGGGCGCCTCGGTCCGAATCCCGCTCACACGGTCAAGTTCTTCGAATGTGGCATAGGTGTGCGAAAACTTGGGCCGGTTGAAGGCCCGCTGCGAGCCGTAGACGGTCAGCATGTATTTGAACGCTGTGGTTTCGAGCGGTGACATGAGCTTCTCCAAAAGTCTTTAGACGAAGAGGTGATTCTGCCCGAAGCACCAGGGCCCGCAAGCTCAGTTGAAAACGAAAGATGGTCGCGAGAATATCGCTCGAAGCCCGCGGTAGCCGACGGGCTTCGAGCTTGAGGGCATCACTCCTTTTCCTTCTCCGGGGGAGTGGTGCCCGTCTTTGGCACGCCCTTCATCACCGCCTCCTTGTTCGCATCCAGCAGCTTTTGCTGCTTCGGATTCGCTGCCTTCACGCCGCCGCCGGCCATCAGAAGATGGACCAGGCGCGGCTCGCCATCGTCTTCGACCAACGCGAAGCCTATCGACGGCCACGCCGAATCCTGAGCGTTGAAGTGGGCCGTGTCCAAGACCGTGAGCGGTCCCGCGCCGGGCTTGGCGGCGACGATGATGCGATCGCCCTTGATCGCCACGAGGGATCCATGGAACGCATCGCCGGGCTTCACCGCCTGCGAGACGATCACGAAACCGTTCCCGCTGGGCCGCAGCACCTTGATCTCCACGGTCTTCTGCGTCGCGTTGCTGACGAACAATTCCTTTGCCGGACCGCCCGGCGGCTGAGCCATCGCGGCCGTGGGCATGGCCAGCACCGCCAGAACCAAAACGGATCGAAACATCGCTGCCTCCTCATGTAAATTGAGGGACCCCGCGGAACGGGAAGACGAACGTCGCCTGCCTCGTCGCATTCGATTCTACCCGCACAGCCCGTCGAGTCAACTTACACAAACAGTAATTTTTATGATGTTTCTATTACAAACACTGGTCCCGTCCTCGCCGACCGGCTTTAATGGCGTAATGACCGACGGGATCGATGAGCTGTTGCTGCACTCTCTGGTCGGGAAAGAAATCCGGAACGCGAGGGTTAAGAGGCAACTCACTCAGGCCGCCCTCGCCGAGGCGGTGGGCCTCACCCGCGTCAGCATTACCAACATCGAGCGAGGCCGCCAGAGGCTTTCGATTCTCACGCTGTTCCAAATCGCGGCCGCGTTAGGCTTGGAACCGGCGGTTCTCGTGCCTCGCCGAGCAAGGGTGGTCAGAGCAAGTACAGATGCGGTCGTTCCGAACACCGTAAGTGCCAGTGTGCGAGATGCAATCGTCTCGGCCATTGGCCCAGTCAACACGAAGAAGAAGGACAAACGACCATGACCAAGCGGCTTGGTCGCTACGAGGCTCGTGTGAAGCAACTACTGCGCGAGTGCGAAGTAGCCGAGGCGCCCGTAGATGTAAACGCCATCACCAAGCACTTGAACATACGTGTGAAGCCCACCTCGTTCGATCGCGACGACATTTCGGGCTTCCTTCACCGCTCGGGCGACGAAGCAGTCATCGGTGTAAACCGCGAGCATGCAAGAACCCGCAGGCGATTCACCATCGCCCATGAGATCGGTCACTTCATTCTTCACAAGGCCGGCATTGATGAAGTCCACGTCGACAGCATCAAGCTCCGCAGCAGTCGTTCGAGCGAAGGGACGGACCGAGAAGAGATCGAAGCAAATGCGTTCGCTGCGGAACTGCTAATGCCGACTGCATTCCTGTTGAAGGATGCCGATCGGGTCGATCTCGAAGATGAGAAAGCGGTCGAAGAGTTGTCACGGAGTTATGGTGTCAGCACGCAGGCCATGTCGTTTCGTTTGACGAATCTAGGTTTGATCAAGTAGCCAGACTGCCGGACCAGCTCAGCAACCCTTAAGCTTCTGAAGCATCTGAAGGCGAAGGATTGATGCGAAGGTTGCCACGGTCGAAGCGGTCCAGGCTCGCGGTGGACGCCGGAGACCGGAGCCTTGACCGCGGCCGAGGTGAAGTTGCTTCGGGGCAAGTCGACGGATGCCGAGGTGGGCCCGGATCGGGCGAATGTTCACTTGGAACGTGCGAAGCGCCGCGGGAGTACAACAGTTTCATGAACATCACTTACTCCCCAAGAGTGCGGAAGTAGTGCTCGAAAAGCCGGCCGCCATCGCAGGCGGCGGAGACGCTCGGCGTGTCGCTGCCGCGGTACTATCAGTTGGAATCACGCGCCTCGACGGCCTGCTGGCGGCGTGTGAACCGCGGCCGCGCGGCTCAAGGCAAGCGACTGGTCTGCCCCAAATGCCGAGATCCATCGAAGTGCCCTCGCTCTTGACCGACTCGCATGCTGAGCCGATCGACGAGCCAATGGGACCGCCGTGGTGGTCAGTCGGATACCCGGTTGGGTGTGGGCCGTTGGCGGGAGCTTGGTGAGCATCGTGGTCGGGTTACAGGTAATACTGATCGTTCTTGTGGTCGGTCGTACCCGTGAAGGCGGTGGGGGGAGTTGGTCCGAATCGGATCGACAGACGCTCCAAGGCAATTGGAAAGTGACCAAAGTCGATCATCAAGGTGTTCTGCCTCTGCTGAACTTGGAAATTGACGAGCGCGGCTGAGGTGACGACACTCCACCTGGAGGTCCGTCATGAGCACGCCCGAACGAAGGCATTTCCCGCCCGCCGCCAAGGTCGCGATCCTGCGAAAACACCTGCTCGAAGGCCAACCCGTCTCCGAGGTCTGCTCCGAGGCCGGCATCGCCGTCTCGCAGTTCTACCAGTGGCAGAAGATTTTCTTCGAGCAAGGCGTCGCCGCCTTCGAGACCACCCGCGCCAAGTCCGCCGCCGACGACGCCAAGGACAAGAAGATCACCGCCCTCGAAGAGAAGCTCCAACGCAAACACGAGGTGCTCTCCGAACTCCTGGAGGAACACGTCCAGTTAAAAAAAGAACTTGGGGAACCCTGACCGGCCAGTGGGTTGCCCCGGATGTCCGCGACGCCATCGTCGACTTCGTTCGCACCTGGAGCGTCAAGGCCGGCCTCACCGCCGGCCGGTTGCTCCGCTGGATCGGGCTGGCCCCGTCCACCTACCACACCTGGAAAGAACGCTACGGCAAGGCCAACGAACACAACGGCGCCGTCCCACGCGACCACTGGCTTACCGCTCAGGAGAGAAAAGCAATCATCGACTTCCACCACCAATACCCGCTCGAAGGCTACCGGCGGCTCACCTACATGATGATCGACCGCAACATCGTCGCCTGCTCGCCCGCCACCGTCTACCGCGTCCTCTCCCAAGCCGGTCTTCTCCAACGCTGGAAGCCCAAAACCAGCTTGAAAGGAACCGGTTTCGTGCAACCCCTCCGGCCCCACGAGCACTGGCACGTCGACGTCTCCTACCTCAACATCGCCGGCACCTTCCACTACCTGTGTTCCGTCCTCGACGGAGCCAGCCGCGCCATCGTCCACTGGGACATCCGCGAACGCATGACCGAGGCCGACATCGAACAGATCATCCAGAAGGGCAAGGAGGTCACCCCGGTGTCACGCCCGGATCATCACCGACAACGGACCCCAGTTCCTCGCCAAGGACTTCAAGGAGTTCATCCGCATCAGCGGCATGACCCACGTCAAAACCTCGCCCTACTATCCCCAAAGCAACGGCAAAACTCGAACGATTCCACCGCACCTTGAAGCACGACGCCGTCCGCGTGAAGACCCCTGACACCCGAAGACGCCCGTCGCGTCGTCGGGGACTTCATCCTCCACTACAACGCCGTCCGCTTGCACAGCGCCATCGGCTACGTCACGCCCCACGACGTTCTCGCCGGACGTCGCGACGCCATCCACGCCGAACGCGACCGCAAGCTTGAGGAGGCTCGCGAACGTCGCCGAATCGCTCGCCACGCCGCCCCGAATTGAAAACCGGTGCTACTGTGAAAATGAGTCGATCCCAACACACCCGTTGTCGCCAACGACTGCTCCCGACAATTCCAATTCAGGCTGAACCAGTACAAAGGTCCCGTGGAGAGAGAGACGAAGAAACTGCGGCCAACGCCATAATCTCTGTGAAGGATGATCTGGTCAAAATCCAATACGACCGTGAAAGCGAAACGCAGTACGCCGCCATTCGATTGGACTCGTCAAAGACCCCGAAAGAGATCGATCTGATCAAGGCCGATTCCGCGGGGAGGCTCGATTTGAACCACCGCCTACGCAGCATTTGCAAGTTGGATTCCGACACGTTGGTTCTGGCAATCGCCGATCGTCCCACAGCTTTTCGCTCTGTACCACCTACGGCCGGACGTGCGGCGGCGGGCGGAGTGATGGTCGTTCATCTAAGAAGGAAGTGACCATCATCGAAGGTATTACGTGACCATGGCTACCTCTGAACCCCGTCAAGTGGAGGACGAGGTTTTTCACATCATTCACGATCCGTCCGTGCATCAGATGATCCGTGTGTCCGATATGTAAAAAAAGGCCCTGAACCGGCCCGCTATCAGCGGGCCGGCCTCTATCTGCGCAAGGTGAAGTCGCTTACTTTGGGGTCCGAGCCGTTGCTTTCGCTCTTCGCTGCTTCATCGCGATCGGTTTGTGCACTGCTTCTGCAAACTCGGCCACGTCCGCCGTGGCCAGCGCCCGCCGCTCGCCATCTGACCATTGCTCCGGCGTCTGACACGGATTCAGTCCGTGACGGCGGTACAGTTCTTCCAGCGGGCTTCCGGGCGTTTCGGTCCTGGCTGCCTTCGCAGCGGAAGCTTCGCTTTGCGCCGGCAGTCCATGAACTTACCCTTCACCACGTCCAGCTTCGCGTAGCGATACGGTTCGTTGTTCTTGAGCATCAAGTATGCGATGGTCACGAGCTTCCGCGCCGTCGCGATCACGGCCACGTTGTACTTCTTCCGTTTCCGAAGGCGGCGGAAGAACGCGCCGATGGGACCGGGGTGATCCGATGCCGCCTGAACGGCTTGGACCAGCATCGCGCGAGTTTGCGGGCTGCCGGCCTTCGTGATTCGGCCGTGATAGCGTTTGGACGCCGATTGTCGCAGGCTCGGGGTCAGCCCAATGTAACTGGCCGCATGATCGCCGTCCTTGAAACGGCTGACATCCCCGAGCGCAGCGAGCAACGAGATCGCGACGGCGTGAGCGACTCCGGGCAGGGTCATGAGCAACTTGGCCCGGCCGTCTTCGTACGCCATGGCCATCAGTTGGCCGTCGATCTTCTGCGTCTCCTCTTCGACAGCGGTGTAGAGCCGGAGATACAGATCCACCGCGGAGCGGATCTCGGCAGGAAGTTCGACTTCACGCAGCCAGGCAAGACCGCGCTTGGTGAACAGGACCTTGACCGGAGGCACGACCAGCAACTGGGCCAGAAGGCTCTGGACCCGATTCTTAAGCCGCGAGCGGTCGATGATCAGATTGCCCCGCAGCGTCGTCAGTTCCCGCAACTTCTGGGTCCGGGAATCGGGCGTCCAGACGGTCGGCAGGTAATCACAACGGATGAGGTTGGCCAGCACCTGCGCGTCGATCTTGTCGGTCTTCACCTTGGCCTGGGCGATGGCCTTAATCTGGATCGGGTTGCCGACGGTCACCGCGGCGACATGCGGCCGCAGGATGTCAGCGACGGCCCAGGTGCTGGTGGTTGCCTCCACGGCCAGCCGGTCCGTCTTGCGGAGCTTGGACTTCGCGAACGACTCCAAGACCTCGCGGCGACACTCGATGGTTTCGCGGAAGAGAACCTTCCCGGCTCGATCGAAGCCGCACATAACCAGTGTCTTCTTGGGAGATCGAGTCCGATGAACCTCGCTAACGCCTCCTTCGGCCGGGTGTCGGCCCGAGCGAGGCCCACTCCCTGAGCCGGGGCCACCGCGCGGGCCGACACCCGTGCGGTGGTGTGCATGCGAGCCGTTCGATCCCATGCCGATGGAATGAATCATTCAAAAGGCCGTGCGGCACCTACCTCTTCGAGCTCGAAGCTCATGCGGGTGAGCCGTAAGGGGTGGTCACTTAAAAAAACGGGCTCGTAGCCCATAGCAATGATCGACCGGCCCCAAGAAGGAACGGCCCAACGCCTCTTCCGAAGCGTGGCTCCTTGCCCCACACCCGCGTGGGGACTTGTAATCCGAAGCGATTCCAACGGCAACTCGGCGAACTGGCGCGCCGAACGTCGCGAAGCGACGCTTGAGAGGTTCATACCCGTAAAAAAAGAACCACGCACCCGCTGAGGACGTGCATGGTTCTTGCCTGCTACATCGGCAGTTCCTCCTCCGTCTGGACCGCATAACTGTTGATCTCGCTCTGCACGAGCCATGTCGCGATCAACCCGAAGCCGCATCCACCCAGGATCAGACCGATGCCGCTGGTGGCGACGGTCAACACCACGGACACAATGCTCAGCACGCAGACCCAGAGACCCAGGTTCGGCCGGGCCATCGGATGACCGACCTGTCGCCCGTGGCGTTCCAGCGAAAAGGCGTATGCGATTTCTAGGATGTAGAGTGCTCCACTCAGCGTGAAGATCGACAACGCCAGCCAGGCGCCGAACGGCATGCGCCGCTTGCCCGTGATGTGCTCGACCTGCTTGGCCCACGACGGCAGCAAGTAGAACCCGAACAGGCCGAGCGTCACGAGCATGAAAAGGATCACTTGCCACGACTCCCAGACCACAATCGGGTCATCGAGGCCGGGATCGCGCTCCTGCGGCAAGGGCGGCGGTAAGGCCGTCGATCGGAGGAGCGGCGGCGGTCCGGACTTCGCGAAGAGCCACGTCAACGTCTCCGCCCTCACCCACTCGTCGAGCCCTTCGCGCCAGACCAGATCGGAGGGCTTTAACCGCCCCGACTGTGCCAATGAACGAAGGGTGCGGTCGTCGACCGGTCCGGCCTGGCCCCGGCCGGAGGAGTAGTACCAGAGCATCATCGGAACTCCGGAAAGACGGGATGGATCGCAGAGATCCGGGAATGTCACTTATAGTCGATACACTCATCGGCGACATGGGCGTACCGTCGCCGCCATGGCGAAGCGGCGGGGCAGCGCGGACATCTTCGAGCGGTTTGGGGACGCCTTGCGTGCCCGCCGGGAAGCGCTCGGCCTGACTCAGGAGGCACTCGCCGAAGCGGCGGGAATCCATCGGACTTATCTCAGCGACGTGGAGCGCGGCACGCGTAACGTCTCACTTCTGAACATCGAGCGGCTGGCCGACGCACTCTCCATTTCCATCGCCAAGCTCTTCGAAAAGGTGGGCTGACCGCGCCGACGGCACCTCAACTGCACACGGGCTGACTCGCTCACGTCGAGCGATGGACCGGCCGCAAATACTGTGGCGTCGGCGGATTGCCCACCTTCATGGTTCATCCCGACGCGAGAAGCGTCTTGGCGGAACAGCGGAACCAGTTGCCGAGCCGGAGAAGTCCAGCGGCGACCGCGGTGGTGACCACGGCGAGTCCGGCGGTCAGACCGGTCGGCGCAAAGTGAATCGCCGCGGCGACGAGCACGCCTGCTCCGGTCACGGTCGCGACCGTTGACACCGGCATCGAGCGGACCAGCGTCCGGGCCGTGCGGGCGACCGTGGCCGCGGCGGCGCGGACGCGGATCGACACGGCGGCCTTGGTCGCGGCTATCTTCGCCTTGATCCGCGCCCACAGGCTCGGGTGCGGCACGGCCGTTTCCGCGACCGGTGCGGCCGCGGGAATGGGAGCCGGGTTTCCGCCCTGCAGGAGGGCTCGGAGTTCGGGATTGGCGATGATTTCGATGATGGCGTCCTTCATGGCGGCGCGGGTGCCCTCCCGGGCGGCCGCGGCGACGGCCACAGGGAGGCCTTCGGCCAGCGAGTCGATGATCGAATCGAGGCGGTCGAGTTCCTCGCTCAGGAGCTTGCGTTGCGGGCGGCCATTCACGGCCGCAGCAGTGGCGGTCATCGTCGTTCTCCAGTGGTAAGCAGGGAAGCCCGGCCGCACGTGCGCCCGGACGAGATCAGAGTTTCTGGAACCGTTCGGCGGAAGCGCCGATAGCGTCGCCGATGCTGAACAGGTCGCCGAGGGCGGCGAGGATGGCGAGCACGGACTGGACGAGCGGCCCGCCGAGGAGACCGATCAGGCCGATGCCGAACCCGGCCCCGAGAGCGCCAAGCAAGTTTCCGCGGCGGGCCAAAAGCCACCACCGCGCGACATGCACGCTCGCCGCGACGGCGAGACCGGGGTTGCCCGTCCCCTCAGTCTCGGCGACTTCGCTTGTCCGCGGGGGCGGCGGGTATCGATCATCATCGTCGTCTTCGTCCCACGGATCGTCGTCGCTCCGGTGTGGTGCGGACCAAGTGTTGCGGCTGTCTTCGCGGCCGGCGACGACGGCGCGGACGACATCGCCGACAGCGGTGGCGAATTGGCGGGCGAGTTCCCCCGCGAGCGCCAGCCGCAGCCGGACCTTCAGATCTTCAAACTCGCCGGCGAGTCGATGCACCCGCGCGGCGATGACATGGCTCACGAGGTTCCTCCCGGGGCGAGGTTGAGTTGTTTGAGGCCCGCCCAGACGTTGGCGAGCACCTTCTTCTCCTTCCGCGCCGAGCGCAGGATGCCGACCAGGCGGCCGAACCGCGTGCCGACTTCGACGAGCAGAGTGCGGATCGCCTCCGCCTCGGCGAGCGGATCGTCGGTCTCGGGTTCGGCCGCGGGCGGAGGATGTCGGCCGTTCGCCGCACCGCTGGTATCGGGCTTCATGGTGTTGCTCCTTGGAGGAAGGGCGGGCGACTGGTATTGGGATTTCGGTTCGGGCACGACCATCGACGCGTCGAGCGGTGCGAGCAGGATCTGCCGGTCGGTCCCTTCACATGACATCATCCGCTGACCAACGACACGGAGCGTGCGACAGCCGAAGCGGAGAGCGCGTTCGACGAACTGCCGGTTGACGGCGACCATGATGGGTGGACCGGTCACGCCGGCCCGCAGCACGAACTCCTCCACCGTTCCAGTCGTCTCGTCCTGGGCGCGGAAGATCACTTCGCGGGACAATTCGATGGTGACGGGGTGATCGTCGCTCCGAGCGGCCGGAAGCGATGGCAGCATGCGGAGCAGTTCCGCGGCTTGCGCATCATCAAGTGTGACGCTCGTACCGGCGCCGGGTTTGGGCAGGACCTGCCGCACGTCGGGGTACTTCCCGGCCGCGATCGGAAGATGCACCGACCACGGACCGCAGACCACCATGAACTCGTCCTTGTCGCGGCCGATCTGAACGGGCGCATCGGGCAGTTCGCGACTGCCGAAGACCGGGATGGCCGGAACGAGGATCGAGTCGGTGAATGGGAACGCGAAGCCGCCCCAGATGAGAGCCTGCTTCGCGTCGGTGCCGATGACCTGGCGGGTGTCGCCGCGGAGCTGAACGTAGCTCAGTGCGAAGCGGCCCTCCGGGTCGCGTGCCGCGCTCCGGCTGCATTCGTGCAGGGCTGACCGCAGCGACTCCGGCATCGGCGTCAGTCCCGCCGGTAACTCCGGAATCGCATGCTGTTTCCCCGGCCGGAGTGCGGTGAACCGGTGGGTGTGCTGTTGGCCGCGGTCGCTCCAAGACGCCGTGCCGCGTAGTTTCGCATCGACCGACACCTCCACCGGCTCCGGCTTCGGTGCCTCGATCGCCGCAAATACGTCCATTGGGATGAGCAGCGTCTCATCGGCGCCATCGGCCGGTGCGGTGTGACGCAGCCCAACGCCGTCGATGCGGGTCCAGAGAGTCCGAACGCCGTTCGCTACGCGGCACACGACCGCCGGAGCCGGGCCGCGCGGACGCCCGGTCAGACACTTCTTCGCGACCGCCGGGAACGCCCGGGCAAGGTCGCGGGGGATCACGATCATGGATTCACTCAGGAGGTGGGGTCGGCGACGGTGAGTTCCGCCGCCAAGAGGTTGAGGGTTTGGTCCGGCGTGACCCGCTGGCGGCGGAGCCACCGGGCGAACTGCCCGACCATCAGCCCGGCCGCGATGTTCGCCGTGTAGATGGTGGACTTGGCGGTGCAGGCTCCGGCGAACGCCTCGGCCGCGCCGAAGAGCGTCGCCGGGTAGACCGCGTCGATCGCCGGGCAGTCGCTCGCCAGCACGCGGACCACCTCCGCGGTCATACGGCCGTCGATGAACACCGAGGCCGCTCCGCGGACCGCCTCCCAGATCAGCCGCCGCGATTCGATCGCATCGACGCAGACGAACACGCAGTGTTCCTGCGACTTTGACCAAGTCCGTACGACCGACTTCCGGAACCGCTCGTGCCTGGCGTGCAGTTCGAGCATCGGGCACTGTTCGTGGCAGGCGTTTCCCACCGCGTCGACTTTGAATGAGTTTACGTCGTTGGGGGAGAAACCCTGGGTGGCGAGGTTCTCAACGGCGACGGTGTCGGGGTCCAAGAGAGTGAGAACGGGAACGCCGGTGGCGGCGAGTTGCAGGGCGACCTGCCGGCCGATCGAGCCGACGCCGATCACCACGGCGTGGCAGCGGGCGAGTCGGTCCGGCGGCACCAGGTCGCGCTGGCGGATGTCACGGTTCGCCAATTCGGGCGCTTTCTTCGAGGCCATGCCAGTCTCCAGAAAAGTCGAAGGGGTCTTGGAGGAGGTCCCGCGGCAGGCGGAACAGTTCGTCGCAAATCTTGGGCATCTGCACCTTGCCCGTGTACTCGGCCCGCCACGATTCGACGTGTTCGTCGAGCGTGCCGGCGAGTGCGGGCCAGTCGAACCAATCGATGCGGGGGCGGAGCGCGAGGGTCGCGCCGGGGCCGGTAGTGATCCGGAGCCGCGCGGACATCCGTCCGGTGCGGCCGAGGATGGCCATGACCGACCAGTCGCAGCCGCCGAAGACGCGGGCGAAGGTCTCTTCATCGACGCCGCTCGGTGTCACCGAGGCATCGGGATGCGTGTGCAGCCAGATACGGGCGAAGCGGGACGGCGGGACACCGGCGTCGGTCATCGTGTCGAAGAGGTCCGCGACCGCGGCATCGTCGAACATCACGCTCACGACCGAACAGGTCTGGCGTACGACGAGCACGTCTTCGATGAAGAGCGGATCGTTCTCGGCCGAGAGCCCGAAGCCGCCAATCTCGGTCGGGCCGGCGTGGCAGAGAAACTGGAGCTTGAGCCAGGCGAGCGTAGAGAACACGAGCGATCGGTTCGGATCAGAGTGGGATCTCCTCGGCGACCTCGGTTTGCGGATCAACTTCATCGGCATCCTCCTTCATCGAACAGGCGGAACAGCGTCCCTCCGCATCGAGTTCGGATTTGGACACGGTCGATTGGCACGCCGCGCATACGGCTCGGCAGTCGGGGTGTTCTGCCTCTGCTGAACTTGGAAATTGACGAGCGCGGCTGAGGTGACGACACTCCACTCTGGAGGTCCGTCATGAGCACGCCCGAACGAAGGCATTTCCCGCCCGCCGCCAAGGTCGCGATCCTGCGAAAACACCTGCTCGAAGGCCAACCCGTCTCCGAGGTCTGCTCCGAGGCCGGCATCGCCGTCTCGCAGTTCTACCAGTGGCAGAAGATTTTCTTCGAGCAAGGCGTCGCCGCCTTCGAGACCACCCGCGCCAAGTCCGCCGCCGACGACGCCAAGGACAAGAAAATCACCGCCCTCGAAGAGAAGCTCCAACGCAAACACGAGGTGCTCTCCGAACTCCTGGAGGAACACGTCCAGTTAAAAAAAGAACTTGGGGAACCCTGACCGGCCAGTGGGTTGCCCCGGATGTCCGCGACGCCATCGTCGACTTCGTTCGCACCTGGAGCGTCAAGGCCGGCCTCACCGCCGGCCGGTTGCTCCGCTGGATCGGGCTGGCCCCGTCCACCTACCACACCTGGAAAGAGCGCTACGGCAAGGCCAACGAACACAACGGCGCCGTGCCCCGCGACCACTGGCTCACCGCCGCCGAACGAAAAGCCATCATCGACTTCCACCACCAATACCCGCTCGAAGGCTACCGGCGGCTCACCTACATGATGATCGACCGCAACATCGTCGCCTGCTCGCCCGCCACCGTCTACCGCGTCCTCTCCCAAGCCGGTCTTCTCCAACGCTGGAAGCCCAAAACCAGCTTGAAAGGAACCGGTTTCGTGCAACCCCTCCGGCCCCACGAGCACTGGCACGTCGACGTCTCCTACCTCAACATCGCCGGCACCTTCCACTACCTGTGTTCCGTCCTCGACGGAGCCAGCCGCGCCATCGTCCACTGGGACATCCGCGAACGCATGACCGAGGCCGACATCGAACAGATCATCCAGAAGGGCAAGGAGTGTCACCCCGGTGTCACGCCCCGGATCATCACCGACAACGGACCCCAGTTCCTCGCCAAGGACTTCAAGGAGTTCATCCGCATCAGCGGCATGACCCACGTCAAAACCTCGCCCTACTATCCCCAAAGCAACGGCAAACTCGAACGATTCCACCGCACCTTGAAGCACGACGCCGTCCGCGTGAAGACCCCCCTGACACCCGAAGACGCCCGTCGCGTCGTCGGGGACTTCATCCTCCACTACAACGCCGTCCGCTTGCACAGCGCCATCGGCTACGTCACGCCCCACGACGTTCTCGCCGGACGTCGCGACGCCATCCACGCCGAACGCGACCGCAAGCTGGAGGAGGCTCGCGAACGTCGCCGAATCGCTCGCCACGCCGCCCCGAATTGAAAACCGGTGCTACTGTGAAAATGAGTCGATCCCAACACACCCGTTGTCGCCAACGACTGCTCCCGACAATTCCAATTCAGGCTGAACCAGTACAGGGGCAGAGGGATGCACCATTCATGCTTTCGAGCGTGCCGCGGCAGTGCCGGTTGCGGCAGTGATCGCAGGATTCGAGGCAGTCACCGCAACGGAGTTCGTCGCACGCCTCGCATCGTTCGCCGCACTCATCGCAGAGTTCGGCGTCGCACCCTTCGCACGTGGACGACTCGCTCGACCGGGTCCGGCGACCGCACTGCGCGCAGTGCGAACCGTCCCACTCGTGGAGCGGGACGTACGCCGAGTGCGGGTTGTAGTGTGTGAGCACGGAGTGCACGAGTTGGAAGGCATCGACCAACCGGCCGTCGGCGACGGCCTGGTCGAGTGCTTCCTTCGCTTCGCCGGCACAAAGCACGTCGTCTTCGACGTGCGGATGGGTGACGTCTTCGCGGCCGGCGGGCGAGTTCGGCCTGAGTGCCTTGACCTCGAACGCCCGGGAATGGGACGCCGTGGGGCCGCTGGACCAGTTGAACTCGATGGCGAAGGGGCCGAGGTGAACGCTCTTCAGTTCAATAGGCTCGGTCACGATTCGAATCACATTGGCTGACCAACGGATGGTGACTTCGCCGAACTCCGCTTCGAGATGCCGCAATTCGCGGATCCACTCGCAGCGGTCGGGCCCGCGGCCCGGTTCCGCGTCGCACGCCTCGCGGAGTTCGCGAATCCGCTCGCCGAGATGTCCGAGTCGTTTGCCCAACTCCTGCCGCAGACTCGCCGCGGCGGATGCGAAGTTCCGTTCGGTGGCGAACGCAACGCGTCGGCGGAGTTCGTCGGCTTCGGTGAGTTGCGTGTGCAGTCCGGTCCAAGCGCGTTCGTGCCGTGCGAGCGGCTCGGGAGTCGAAGTCCAGAGCCGTTCGAGTCGGCGGGCAACGCGGAGCAGGATGGGAATCGGCAGCATGATGCCTCCCGGAACGAAATGACCCCGGCACCGAGCCGGGGTCGCGAAATGGGATCGGTATCGGCTATATGGCGCCGTCGATTTTCTGTGGTGTGATGCTGATCCGGTCACCGGGCTGAAGCACTTGGTCCGCGGGCGTCGGCTGACGATTCACGCGGATCAAATAGTCCTGCGGCTTAGCGCCGGGCATCTTCTCGGCGAAGAACGCCGCCACGCTCAGGCCCTCCTCGATCTCCACATGATCGGCGAATCCGGCCCCGCTGTTGTTGATGTGAAACACTCTCATAACACGCCTCCGAATGAGTGTGATTGCGAAATGAATGTTCGCGGTTGGCCGCGAATTCGAGTCATCGCTTCAGGGTCCTCAGTCCACCGACCAACCGGCGTCGAGGAGTTTGTCGGCCTCGTCGTACACCTCCTTCGGCAACGCCAGGAACTCTTCGAGCGTCGGCGGCAGGAGAAACAAATTCGCGAGGAAGACCGTGGTGCTGAGCCCGGTCTTGCTCAACTCGCCCATGGGATCAAAGAGCAGGCCGTGTTCCTCCTCGGCACCAGTCCGGCGGACCAGCGGCAGGAACGGCCACGTGGACCACAGCGCGGGCGTGGTGAGGAACAGGAGTTGCCGAGTTGTTGGTTCGAGCGCGGTACGTGACACGAACACCTCCTTCAGGCGACGGTGGCGAGAGTCTCGACCTTGGCACGGAGTTCGCGCTTGGCTGCGGCCAGTTCGCGGTCTAGCTTCACCTGCTCCTCGGCGAGGTACTCCGAGTACGCCGCGATCTTGAACTGCGTCTTGCGGATCTTCTCGGCGGCACGAGTCATGGTCTCGTCTCGCGTGTCCGTGCCGAACGATTCGATCGCGTCGCGATGTTCGGCAATCAGCGCGGCGAGGCCCGCCGCCACCGCCTCCTTCACGCTTCGATCCCCCTCGGCCGTGCCGGCCTGGATCGGGAACCGCAGGACCTGCCCGTTGATCCGCCCAAGAAACGCCTGCACCTTGTCGACGAACCCCGCGTGGCGTTCCGGAACGAAGTAGCACCCGCCCTGGGGCCGGATCGCGAACAGGTCGGCGTGCTTCTCGAACAGCCGCTGGATGATGCGGGTGATATCCGAGCCGGTGCGGGCTTCGATGGCGTGGTCGAGCTGCTCCTGTGCGAGCGTGGCGAGCCCTGGCAGGTGACACGTCACCCGGCCGGTCCGCTTGTCCAAGCTGAGCATCGTTTCGAGTTGGTAGTCGAACTTGTCACCGTCGCGACTCTCGGACGTGAACTGGAACCGCAGAGTGAACTCGTCCTCGCCGACCTGGCGGATGATTCGCTGATCGGAGAGTTTCCGGCAGGCCCGAGTGAAGGCATGCCGGGGGGCGAGTTCGCGGGCCACATTCTCGTCCAGACCGGCGTCGGCCAACGCAGCGACCAGCGCCGCATGGGTGACCGCGACGCCGGTGCACGTCCACGAGATCACAGAGCCTAACAGCTTGGCCGTCGCCGCGTGCGTAACCGCAGCGGAAGTCATGGAACCTCCATTGAAATGGGAGATCAGAGCGAGAGGAGGCGGCCGACGGCGTCTTCGTCGGCCGCGAGAGAACGGACGGAATGAACTTCATCGCACACGCGGACGAGGTCGCCGGTCGGGCTATCGATCACCAAACCGATGGCCCGTACCCGAGCCGACTGCTTCCAAGCGGAGAACCGCTCGCGGACATCATCCGGGATGGTGCAGATCGCATCGGTCACCATTACCACGTCGGTGACGCCGGCCGGCGCGTTCATCTGCGTGTACATCCGCGGCAGTTCGCGGACCGGAATGTCGAGATCGGAGCCGCGACCGAGAAACGCCATGAGCCAGTCGGCGAGCGCAGTCTCGTCCCACCGGCCCGGCGGCAGGACGAGGACGCGTTCGCCGGTGTCGCCCGAATAGGCCACGAGCGCGGCCCATCGCCGCTGCTGCCGGGCCAGCCACGCCAATGCGAGAGCCAACGCCTTCGCTGTATGCGCTTTCTCGCCCTGCATCGAGCCACTTTCATCCACGGTTACAATGATTGGTCCTTTGCCAACGGGCTCGGTTGCTTGGTGCTCGCGGCAGAGAGTCTGTCGTTCAACCAGCCGCCGCAGTGTGTCGAGTTCGAGTTCCGGGATCGCGAGCTTGGCAAGTTCGTGCGGTAGCAACCGGGCGAGGTCGCCGCCCGGCTCGACTCCGACCACATCATCCAGGCCGTGGAGCACTTTCCGTCGTTGTTGAGACTGCGCGACCCGCCGATACCGACCGGCGAGTTCGCAGATTCTTCGCAACGACGGATCGGACCGCACCCGTTTGAAGAGCGCGGCCACGGCCTTCGGGTCGTTCGAACCGGGAGCACCCGGCCCCATCCCGAACGCAGCCGCGGCTTCGTGCAATTCGCCGACTTCTTCCCGTGCCGCGACGAGTGCCTTGCCCACAGCCCGGAGCGTCGCCATCTCCGCATCGAGGCCGTCCGCACGGGCACTGTCGGCGGATGCGGGCTTCGTCAAGTCGGCGAACTGGCTGGCGAAGTGCGCGGCCGCGATCTCGGACGCAGTGTCGTCGAGCCGGGTTGCGGTGTGGAGTTCGCGGTACTCCGGCGTGCCGAAGAGTTGGGTGAGGAACTGGTGACGGCGGGAATCGACACACGATTCGCGAAGTCGCGGGTCGGGGTCGAATGCCGCCGCGAAGAAGTCCGCGGCGGCGGGATCGTCGAGCCCGAACGTGCGCCAACGCTCGGTCGCGGCCAGTTCCCGGCCCCGCCGCAGTCCCCACTCGTCGACTTCGAGTGCGGTCGCGTATGGCGAGGAAACAGATCCGGGCATGCCAGAGGTGACAACCGGTTCGGCCGGCGGCGGTGTCGCTTCCGCGCCGCCGAGGTCGAGCATCTTCAACAGATCCTTGGGGTCCATCATGAGGTTCCGAATTGGGAGGCGGCGAGCAGGTTTGCTCAACCGGGGGAGAGCGTTTGATCGTCGAGTCGTGTCGAGCGAAGTGCAGTGACGAAGTGCGATCAAACGGCTTCAAGACTCGCGAGCTTGAGCCGCTTCAACTGCTCTTTCACATACGCGCGGGCCTTCTCGACGCGGTCGGAGGCGGCGAGCGTTGCCAACTGGCGTTCGACCTCGACGAGCTTGGCGGCGGCTTTCGCCGCCTCGGCCAGGTTCCGGACATCCGTGCCGGCCAGGATCTGTTCGACCTCCAGCAGGTGCTGGTTGACCCGCATGCCGGTCGGATTGGCGACCTTGGCGATCACTTTCGCGCACGTCGCCGGCTGCTCGACCGGGTCGTCCCACAGTACGGTGGCGAGCACCTCTAGGTGCTCGGGTTCGACCCGCTCCGCGCCGTTCAGCCAGGCGAATGCCCGGGCCGCACCGACCGCTTTCACCTGGCGGCGGTCGCCTGGCTGAACGCCCTCCTTCGCGAGTTCGCGAATGATGGTCTCCATCGCCTCGGTCGCACGCCCGGACCACGGCAGACTCATTGCCTCGAAGTGAGCGGCCTCGATCTCGATCGGCGTGATCGAGTCCGTGATCTCGGGAGTGTGATCCCGATCCCAGAGCAACCGCTTCCGGCCGGCTTGCGTCAGAATCGGCCCCACCGCTTTCCGGAAAGTGAACCGGTCGAAGATCGCGGCCAGTTCCTTGCCGGTTTCGGGGCTCGGCCATTCGTTCGATGCGCCGACGCAGAGCTTGAGCGGCACCTTCTTGGGCAGGCCGTCGCCGGCGTCGAAGGTCCGTTCGTTCAGGATCCGCAGCAGCGTGTTGAGAATCGCGCTCGACGATTTGAAAACTTCGTCGAGATACGCGAAGTCGGCTTCGGGGAGTTTGCCGATGGTGATACGGAGGTAGCGGTCCTCCTTCAGACCGGCGAGCGAGACGGGGCCAAGGACTTCTTCCGGAGTCGAGAAACGCGTCAGCAAGATCGAGAACCTCATCCCGCCGACCCACGTGAACAGCGAGTCGAGAAGGAGGCTCTTGGCGCAGCCAGGCGGGCCGACCAGCAGGACATGCTCCTTGGCGACGAGCGCCGTGAGAACGAGGTCAATCTCTTCGTCTCGTTCGATCAGAGCCGCCGCCATCTCGGCGCGGGCGCTGGCGAACTTGGAATGAGCGGATTCCTTCGATTTGAGGACGAGCGGCATGTGTTAGTTCCTCTTGGTGATGGAAAACGAACCAGTGCATCAGCGGGCGTGAGTGTCCAGGGGACCTCGCTAATGTCGCTGAATGATGACGCAAAAAGTGACGCAATTGAGCGATTCGGTCGTGCTGGTGGCGATCGACGGCTGTTGAAACAGATGGATGTGGACATCTGGTCCGTGTTCCGAACCAGATGCCAGAAGAATGCTGTACTGCTTGTAGACGACTTATCGGGCCGACTTTCTGAGCAGGCTCTTCCTGCGGGTGCGTCCGTCCGGGACCGGCAGCCCTTGCCGTTCGTGCCAGTATGCCCACGCGGCGTGCACGGTCGCGATGTGCACCGACAGCGCTACCGCGATCTCATGGAACAATTCTTCATGTTGTGCACGCTCCGCAACCTGGTCAGCGATGCGCTGATAGAGCGGGGCCTCCAGGTGCTTGATCCCGAGTTCCGTTCGCCGCGTCCGGCCATCCGGACGATCCTGTCCCCGTTCAGCGAAGACTTGATTCAGGATTTTGGAGACCGTGTTGCGGCCCAAGGATGTCTTTTGAGCGATTTGCTTGATCAGAATGTCGTCCTCGAACAGCGACACAACCTCCCGGATCTTCTCCTCCGGAATGGCCGACTCCTCGGAGCGGAAATGGATCTCCACCTCCACCTCCGCCTCCTCCACGGCATCGGAGAGTTCGAGGCCCAGCAAGTGGCCGGTCAGTCCCCGGAGGCATCGAATGCGGAAGCGACCGCTCAGCCAACCTCCGTGCCGTTTCCGCTCGCCCTCCTGGACGAGGTCGATTCGGCCCCCGGTCAGGTGATCGATCAGGGCCCGTACACGGCCGGCTCCTTCACCAAGGCTGCCTTCGACTGCGGCTACGAGGATCTCCGCAATGCCGTTCATACACTTGCCGATTTCGTCATTCGTCGGAACCTCGATGCACGACCCCGCGAGCGACCGCAACGATTCCAAATCCGCCCGGTCCATCGCGCGATCACGCCGGAGTTCACGGAGTACAAACTGCGCTTCGGCCTGATCCTCCTCGGTTTCACCGAGATTGCGCATGACGAAGTTGATCCGCGACTCGGCCTTTGCGATCTTGGTCTCCAGCGCTTTGATTCGTGCGGGGTCGGGCTGTTGGAGTCCGGAGGCGTAGACGCGGGCCGCGTCGGACACCCGCTGCACGAGATCCCGATCTTCACGAATGCGTCCGGCGAGCGCCTCGCAAGTGAGTCGGAGTGCGAGCATCCGCGGAAGGTGCGAGAACAACGGCCGATCCTCCTCGGGCAGCCCTCGGCAAGAGGGGCACGCCCAGTATCTGCCGTTCGCACCGGCGACATGGAGAGGACGTTTATGGGCTGCGCAATGGAATAGTCCGTCCAAGACATGAGGCACCACATCGCCACGCTGCTTGCGCCGCGCCGCCTTCGCGCGCTCCTTGGCCAACTTCGCCGCCGCCGCGAGCCAGAGTTCGTCTGCGACGATGCGCAGTTCCTCGATCTGGAGGGACTTGAGTGCTTCCTTTCGCGGGACTTGCCGTGCGTAGTCCTTACTCGACTGCCACTCTGTCTCCGTGACGCCATACGTCCAATGCCCGCGGTAACGCGTGTTCCCTAGCAGTCTTCGGACGCTGTTGTGGCTCCAGACGCCGAGCTGCGACTTGGGCGGCGGAGGGACGTCAGCCGATGTGTTCAGGCGGCGGACGATCTGATCGATCGACAAGTAGTCGCGGACATACCACTGGAAGATTTTCCGCACCCACTCGCTCGCGACGGGATCGAGAGCCAGTTTCATTCGCGGCAGGTTGCGACGCGTTACTTCTCCGGGAATGGGATCTCCTCGGTATCCGTAGCTGATCGTGCCGAAGACCACGCGTCGTTGCATGAGACCTTCATGGGCCGCGCGAACATGGTCGGCGGTCATGGTAATGACGAACTCATCAATCATGGCGTACAGGTTCAAGAGACCCCGCCACCGCTTGGAGTCGGCCGTGTCCACGTTGCTCTTCACGAAGACCGCGCGAATGTTGCGCTCCACAACTTCCTCTTCGACGAATTGAAGCGATCGGTGAGTCTTGCGGAAGAGCCGGTTCGTGGAGAAGAACATCACCACCTGTGTCGTTTTCTTCGCTAAGACGACCCGCAGTTGATCAAGACCCTCGCGTTTGGCCTTTGCACCTCTCACGGCGACGTCGAAAAAGATGTGTTCGAGCGGGATGTAAATCTTCTTTCGTTCGGCGTCTTCGAGGATGGTGCGAATCTGATCGACTACGGAATCCTGCAGGCGAGAACTATACCGCGCGTAGGCCGCGCCGATGGCGACGGAATGTTCACGCGGGAGTCGGCCGTGAAACTCCGCGACGAGCGTCTGAATCTGTTTCCAAGCCTGCTTCCGTTTTGCTTCGCGATCATCGTCCGCGGAGCTAGCGTGCAAGCGCACCGGTCCCGCCCCGACCATCAAAAGGCACGCGAATCCGAGCAGCAGAACGATGGCTCCGGTCCGTACCGAGGACTGTTCCGATTTGTCCCGGTTTTGTCCCGGTCCAGCACCTCCATGACCGGGAACAACCGGTAATGACCGGGTACAACCGGACTGGCCCAAGTCCTGATTGACACAGGGCTTGGTGGCGATATCGTTGCTGGTGCAGGAGTTGTGGAATTCGGGCGTGTCGAATCCCTCCCTCTCCGCTTAGTTGAGTCACGTCGAAGAATTGCACAATCCGCTTAGTTTCCAGGCTTTCCGGGGCATTCTCGGAAAGCCTTTTTCGTTCCTAGATCCCAGGCCTGGGGGCAATTTGGGGGCAGCACTGACCCTGCGTTGGGGTTACGTCGTTTGAGGTGCTGACACTTTGACGGACAGTGCGAGTGCTTAGAATGGGCCTCGGGGAAGGAGTCCCGCATGGCCAGGAAGACAGCCCCGCAACCCGCCGCACCGATTCCGAAGCGTCGGCATTTCACGGACGAATTTCGTCGCGACCCGGTCCAGATGATGCTCGACGGTCATACTGCGGCTTCGGTGGCCCAGCGGCTCGGCATCTCGTGCGTCACGCTGCTTTATCGCTGGAAGCAGCAACAGCTTCGCCAGAGCGGCCCGGTCGCGGCCTCGCTCGACGAGCGGGTCCGCGAACTGGAGGCCGAACTGCTCCGCGTGCAGCGGGAACGCGACATCTTAAAAAAGCGTTGGCCATTTTCGGCCGCAACGAGCAGCAGGGGTGTCTCGCGCTCTGCACGGAGCAGAATCCATCTCGGCGCGCCGCCAGCAAGATGGGAGTCTTATCCCCGTCACAGCGCCTATCAGTAGCGGCGAGGCTTGCGGCTGTAAGTATCTTCTCCGACCGGTTCGGCTTCTGGCTCGGTGCCGAGACGAGTGTGCCGGGCGAGGGCTGGCTTACTGCGGATGAGGTGGTCGGTGGAACAGAAGAAGCAAACGGTTCGCCCTTCGATGTGACCTCAGCCGCGGTGACGGAGGTGCTAACAAATACCGCGCTCTTCTCTCCGGTTGGTGCGAATGGAGTTCGGTGGGCCCACCGCACGTTCCAGGAGTACCTGGTGGCCCAGTACGTCCTGGCGCACAGGCTGCCGCCCGAGCAACTCGGGAGATTGCTCCGTCACCCTGCAAGAGTGAACCGAGTCGTCCCTCAACTTCGTGGGGTCGCGGCGTGGCTAGGAAGACGGTCTGACGTCCTTCGCATGCTCCTCGACGGGGACCCACAGACGCTGTTCAGCGTCGACTTTGATGCCGGCTCAGACGCGGAGAAGCGCGAGGCGGTCGATTCATCATTGTCGCGGCCAGATCTGTTCAGATCGATGATTTCCACCTGGAAGGCACCCAATACCGACGACTCAGCCACCTGCAGCTAGAGACTCAGCTTCGGCCGGTGCTCCTCAGCAAAACAGAGAACATTCTCGCGCGACGAGTCGCGATCGAGATTGTGGCACACTACTGCTTGGACCGCGTCGAAGATGCACTTTTGGCGGTCGTCCTGGACCGCGCAGACGAGCGCCATATCCGGTCAAATGCTGCCTACGCTCTGGAGGAGTCGAAGAACGTCGAGACCCGACGCGCCTTGAGTGGCCTGTTAGACACTGGCCTCGCAGAGGACACGTGGGACGATCGCACCCATGCCCCCAACGTCATCTTGTCCATCCGGTTTAGGTCGTGCCATCGTGCCTCAACTCCCGGGTGACACGAGCTTGCCCCCATCGACCGAAACTGCGATGCTCGCTTGGGAGGTCTTGAACGCCTTTTGCAGCTTCGCCAGCACATCGATCACGACCGAGTCCGGCGAGCCCTCGGCGGAGCTTGCGGATATCTCGGCATCGGTCGGTTTCACGCCGACGCGCTGGTCCGCCAAGACCTCGTACGATTGCGTCGCTCCGAGGCGAATCGTCACTTGGACGAACTTCACTTCCTTGTCCGAAGCCATGGTCGTGCTCCCAGGCGGCTAGCGGGCTTGGTTCAAACGGATCAGGTTCACGTTGCGACGGACCGAACCGAGAAGGTCCTCGGTCGTCGGCAGCGTCGGCCGGTAATGATCCAAGTCGATCCGCACCTTCCGCGAGAGGATCTGGTCCTTCAGCTTGGCCGGAGTGGTGTCGGCCGGAAGATTGTCCTGGGTCAGCACCATCCACAGGCGAGTCGTCTTCTGGCCGGGCCGAATCACAGCGTTGTCCACCGGGTCGGTGTAGCGGTCCAATAAGAACCGATGCGTAGCGTCGCCGACTGTCACCTGCATTGCTCCGGTGTCGTTGGGCAGCGATTTGTCGAACACAAGTGTGAACCGAGTCTGCTTCTTGTCCTTCAGGTTCTGCGGAGTCGAGTCCACCACCTCCGCGATGGTCGGCTCGAAGAACTCGGGGGTGCTGAGCGGTTGGCCCCGTTGGACCGTGGTGACGAGGGAAAGGCGGAAGAAGTCGGCCGCGTATTCGACCGGCACCCAATAATAGACCTTCCGCCGCGGGTGGCCGTGCTTCGGCACGATGCGGACGATGTGGGCTGCCCCGTCGGGCGGGGGGTCGCACGACGAGACGAGCCGTTCCGGATGGTCCAGGAACTCGAGGTAGGCGTTGTACACCTCGTTGTTGTTGAGGACTGGATTGGCCGTGATGGTCAGTTGGTTCTCGTTCTTCGCGCTGGCACTGTAGTTCAGGACGTTGGTGAACGTCTTCGTCGCGACGGCCCTGAACGCACTCCGTGCCGTTTCGTAGGTCTGTTCGCCGCCATAGGAGCCCCCCCCGCTCTGCGTTACCGTCCCCGTGATGTCCGTGTAGTCCAATTGGACGATGGGCAACCCTTGGGAGGTGCGTATCAAGTTGTCCATCACTTGATCGGTGTACATGTCGAGCAGCGCGGATCGCATGCGGTCCTGGTCGCGATGCAATTGGTGAGAACGGCAGCCCGGCCCTGACAGGATCGCGACTGCAATTACCCCGATCATGGTGGATTGCCGCATGTTTGCCCCCTGCATCGGCATAATCCTCACCATCGGCAGGGGCGGACGCGGGCCTGAACAAAATCTGACGAACGTGCTTTTGTCCGGCCGCGAGACAAACAGGAGGATTCCGATACACGCCGCCCACACGAAGAACGGTCCCGTGTGACGATGATGCCGGGCTCGAAAGCTCATTCCGTACTACCTCCATCACAAACAATCCGGCCGCGGTCGTGCCGTTTGGACCGACGCGGACGGCACCACGCGACAACGTCTGATGCCCGCTTCGTTCCAGTCCGAGACCTCACGGACGGCATTCGCACGGACACCACTGGAACGAGATCAACCGTTGATGCAATCCTTTTCCACCTACAGCCGCTCTCGCGGGGGGATTTCCTGTTGACTGGCCGAGGGAAGCTGGGTATTCCGCGACCCCCGCGCAGGATGCTGCGGGATGCGAGACGGCCACGGAGGGCGGTTCATGCCACGGATGGCAACCGGAGCGGCATTGCTTGCGCTCCTGCTTTCAGCCGGTGCCGCCAGCGCGCAGGACGTGCGCTGGCGGACGGACTTCGCCGCGGCGCGAAAGGAAGCCGCCGCCGCCGGCAAGCCGCTCTTCCTCGATTTCGGCAGCGAAGCCTGCACATGGTGCCGAAAGCTGGACGCAACTACGCTCCGCGATCGCAGCGTGGTCGAAATGCTGAACACGCGGTTCGTGGCCGTGAAAGTGGATGGTGAACGCGATCAGCGGCTGGCCCAAGCCGTGGGAGTCGAAGCGTTCCCCACGCTGGCCATCGTGTCCGTCGAAGGCAAGGTGGTGGCCAAGCACGAGGGCTTCGCCGACGTCCCGAAGATGATGGCCCTTTTGCGGCAAGCTCCGGCGCCGGCGCCTGTCAAGGAACAACCCCGCCCCGCAGTGGTCGCTCGCACCGCCGCCGGCGATCTGCTCGCCTCCGCCCGCAGCGATCACGACGCCGGCCGGTACCTGGCCTGCCTTCAGAAGTGCGATCGCGTCGTGGTCTCGCATGCCGGCAGCCCGGAAGTCGCCGATGCGCGCCGGCTTTCGGCCTCTGTCGCGGCCGATCCCGCCAAGTGGAAGCGAGTCACCGAGCAACTCGAAAGCGACTTTTCCGCCGTGAAGCGGGACTTGGACGCGGCCCTGAAGCGATAATGACAGCATGTCCGTCGAATCGCTTCTCGCCGACCGCATCGCTGACGTGCGCGGCCGCATCGCCGCGGCCGCCAAGATCTCGGGTCGCGACGCATCCGCAGTCACGCTGATCGGTGTGACCAAGACCGCGAGTGTGGAAACGGCGGCTGCGGCGTTCGCACTCGGCCTTCACGATTTAGCTGAAAGCAAGCCGCAGGAACTTTGGAAGAAAGCCGCGGCGATTCCTGCCGCCCGCTGGCACCTCATCGGCCACCTTCAACGCAACAAGCTGGACCGCAGCGTGCCGCTCGTCTCGCTGGTTCATTCGGTGGACAGCCTCCGCTTGCTCGACGCACTCGACGCCTTCGGAGTGAAACGCGGCACGCCGGCGCCGGTGCTGTTGGAAGTGAACTGCAGCCGCGAGGAATCCAAGGGCGGCTTCCAGCCGGACGAACTGCCCGCGCTTGCGGAGAAGATCGCGTCGCTTCGGGGGGCGAGGATCGAAGGATTGATGACGATGGCCGCGTATTCGGAGAACCCGGAGTCGGCCCGCCCGGCGTTCGCGGAACTGCGCGAGCTTCGAGAATCCCTGCGGCGTTCCACCGGCCTTCCGCTGCCGCATCTCTCCATGGGCATGAGCAACGATTTCGAGATCGCGGTGCAGGAAGGCGCGACCCTCTTGCGGATCGGCACCACCCTGTTCGGTTGACCGTTCACTTCCATTCGCCGAGTGCGTCCAGCTTTGCTTGGGCGGCTTCGAGCGGAATCGCGACGTAGCGGTCTCCCCTCGTCTCCACCAACCCCGCCTTCAGCACTTTGTTCAACGCATCCTCCACCTCGAAATCGAGGTCGAGGTCCAGCCGTCGAAGGAAGTCGAGTTCCACATAGTGGTCGAGTTCCTCGGCGGTCCAGCCGCGGTCGCCGGCGTATCGCCAGAGGAAGAACCACGCCAGCAGCGTTTCGCGAGTTTCCTGCTCCTCGGCTTCATCCAGCAGGCGGTACATCACGCCGCCGTTGTTGTCGAGGTTCTGATAGTAGAGGCTTTGCGCGAGTTGGAGCGAGTAGGTCTGCTTCGACACTTGGAAGCTGTACCACGTCTTGTACCCGTAGCCGAGCAGGAGCGCGATCGGCGAGTACAGCGTGAGGAACGCCGCGGTGGTGCCGAGCGAGAGCGCCCCCGTGATCGCCGACAGGCTCAGCGTGCTGAATTTCCACGCCACGTAGCCGAGCGACGATGTGAGCGAACCGCCGAGCTTGATGCGATCGAGGAACGGCATCTTGATCCGCGTGCCCGGCAGCAGCATCTCCACATCCATGCGCGGGATGTCCTTGAACAGCTTGAGGAAAACGCTCTTGGTGTCCGCCCCGTGGCCGAGCGCGGGATGCGGCTGCTGCTTCAACATCACGACCGTGCGCTTGAAAGTGGGCACCTTCACGTCCTCGCGGCGGAAGCCCTTCCACCACCGGCGCAGGAACCGGCGCGTGGTGCCGAACCCGCGGCAGAACACTTCCACCTGCTGGAAGATGTCCCAGTTCACGTGCATGTCCACGCCCCACTCGCTGGCCCCGAGGATGACCTGCTCGAGGTCCTTGCGGGACAGCCGCGTGTAGTTCGCCCGTTGCATCATGTGGATGAACGTGTCGAAGAGTTGCTGCAGCGACGCGGCCCGCTCCGTATCGCCGAGCGCGGCCAAGGGCTTGGGATCGGAATCGGGATCGAACGGGGCATACGCATCTTTCAGGCGGCGAAGCTCGCCCAGATAGATGCCGTGCATGTGGTAGCTCACGGACTGCGCGAAGCGGCGGAATCGCCGCTGTTCGTCGTCCGTGAGGACCTGCCCCGCCCGCGGCCCGCTCTCGCGGCTGAGGTGCTCCACGAGGTCCGACACGCGGATCGGAATGTAGTGTTCGCGTTCGGTCATGCGATGGCCATGGTTTATGAAAGCGGAGAAGCTGCGAATGGAATTCGCCCGGCGATGGGGGTATCTTGAACAATCCGCCCGATTGTTGGAGCCCGCCTGATGCTCCTCGCCGTATTCGCCGCAGTCGCAATCGCACTGCCACCGCCGCGATTCGAGAGCGACGTGATGCCGATCTTCGCCGCGAAGTGCCTCAAGTGCCACGGCGGCGATTCGACGAAGTCCGGGTTTGACGTGCGCACCGCGGCCGCGATCCGCGCCGGTGGCGACACCGGCCCCTCCGTCGTGAGCGGGAATTCGGCGAAGAGCCTGCTCTTCGAGATGGTTCGGGACGGCACGATGCCTCCGGGCAAGGCCGTGAAGATGACACCCGCCGAGTTGGACCTCCTGAAGCGGTGGATCGACGCGGGCACGCCTTCGGATGAAGAAGTGAGAGCGGCGGCCCCCAAGACTCCGACGCACTGGGCCTTCTTGCCGCCCAAGCGGCCCGCGGTCCCGCCCGGTGCCAAGCATCCGATCGATGCCTTTTTGCTGGCTTCGCTCAAGGCGAAGGGGCTGAACTTCTCGCCGGAGGCGGATCGGCTCACCCTGCTGAGACGGGTCACGATCGATCTCACCGGCCTGCCGCCGACCCCTGCCGAGCAGGACGCCTTCCTCGCGGACAAGAGTGCGGACGCCTACGAGAAAGTGGTGGACCGGTTGCTCGCATCACCGCGCTACGGCGAGCGTTGGGGTCGCCACTGGCTGGACGTGGCCGGCTACGCGGATTCGGAAGGCATCCTCGACGCGGATTACGTCCGCACCGCGTCATGGCGTTATCGCGACTGGGTGATCCGCGCCTTGAACGCAGACATGCCGTACGACCGCTTCCTGAAGGAACAAATCGCCGGCGACGAGTACAGCGATTACTGGATGCACTACCGCAACTCGAAGGAACTGCCTGCGAATGTCGTCGACTCGCTGATCGCCACCGGTTTCTTGCGTAACGCTTCGGACACAAGCCGCCCGGACTTCGCCCAGATCAAGAACGCGCCGGCTACTACTACCAGACGCTGGATGATACGCAGTCCATCATCGGCTCCGCGATCCTCGGCCTCACCGTGCAGTGCGCCAAGTGCCACACGCACAAGTTCGATCCGATTCCGCAGGTGGATTACTATCGCGTACAGGCGGTGTTCATGAGCGGATACCGGCCGAGCCAGTGGGTGCCGCAAGTGCAGCGGCGCGTGCTCGAAGCGACCGCGAGCCAGGAGAAGGAATCGGCTGCGGCCGCGGCCAAGATCGCCGAATTGAACAAGAGCCTGGCTGCAATCCGCCTCGAAACTTCGACTCGGGTCTTCAACGAAGGGCTGGCGAAGCTGCCCGAATCGATCCGAGAGGACGTGAAATTCGCACTCATGGGCGACCCGAAGAGGCACACGGAGATTCACAAGTACCTCGCGGCGAAGTTCGCACCCGAGTTGAAACCCGCGGAAGCGAGGCTCTTCGAGATCGACAGTGAGTACGCCTCGAAGGTGAAGTCGCTGCTTCGGGCCATCGACGAGCAACAGAAGCACGTGAAGGCGTTCCCCGAGATCCGCGCGATGTACGATTTGCCGGGCACGCCGAAGACGCCAGTGCTCCGCCGCGGCGACTACACCAAGCCCGGCCCCGAAGTGGACGCCGGTGTCTTCTCGTGCATCGCGGCCCCGAAGCCGTTCACATGGAATCCGCCTGCCAAGGACGCGCCGACAAGCGGCCGCCGCAAGGCGTTCGCGGAGTGGATTGCGCAGCCAGGGCACCCGCTGACCTCGCGCGTGCTCGTGAACCGCATCTGGCTGCATCACTTCGGCGAAGGCCTCGTCCGCACCCCGGAGAACTTCGGCCTCCAGGGCGCGAAGCCGACCCATCCCGAACTGCTCGATTGGCTCGCAACCGAGTTCGAGGCCGGCGGCTTCTCGCAGAAGAAACTCCACCGCCTGATCCTCACCTCCGCCGCGTACAAGCAGCGTTCGGTCAGCAACGACAAAGGCATTGTCGCGGATCCGGAAAACACTCTGCTCTGGCGGCAGCGCTTGCGGCGAGTCGAAGCGGAAGTGGTGCGCGATTCGATGCTCGCCGCAGCGGGCACGTTGAACGAAGAACGCTTCGGCCCGCCCGTCGCGGTCCAACGTCTGACATCCGACGAAGTCGTGACGGCCAGCACGCGGCGATCGGTGTATCTGCTGGTGAGGCGATCCACGCCCGTCACCGTGCTGCAACTCTTCGACCAGCCGCGGATCGAAACGAACTGCACCCGCCGCGGCGTGTCCACCGTCGCCACGCAGGCGCTCACGCTGTTGAACAGCGACACCATCGCGACACAAGCAGCCGCCTTCGCCGACCGCGTGATGAAGGAGTCGCCGGCAGATCCTGCGTCCGCGGCGATCCGGTTGGCCTTCGCCCGCCCCGCCAAGCCGGACGAGTACGCGAAGCTCAAGCGGTTCGTGGACGAGCAGGCGTTGAGGCACGGTGGCCCGGATGCGCGGAAGCGGGCCTTCGCGGATCTGTGCCACATGCTGCTCTGTGCAAATGAATTCGTGTACGTGGATGGAAACGCATTGAAACCCGGTTTCGCTCTGGAAACCGGGTTTCTCACGAGGTAGCAGAAACCCGGTTTCCAGAGCGAAACCGGGTTTCAATGCGGAGCCACCATGCACCTGACGCGACGTGAAGCCATCAACCGACTCGGTGGCGGGCTCGGCTCCGTGGCCCTCGCCGCGTTCCTCGCCGAGGAGCGGGCCCGAGCCGAAGGAAACCCGAAGCCGCACCACGCGCCGAAGGCGACCGCCGTCATTCAGTTGTTCATGCACGGCGGGCCGAGCCACGTCGATCTCCTCGACCCGAAGCCGATGCTCGACAAGTTCGACGGCAAGGCTCCGCCCGCGGAAGCGGCCGACGACGAGAAACTCACCGGCAACCTGCTGAAGAGCCCGTTCAAGTTCGCACCCGCGGGCAAGTCCGGCACGCCTTTCTCCGAAGTGCTGCCGCAGACCGCCAACCATGCCGATGACATCGCCGTGATCCGCTCGATGTTCACCGAACACCGCAATCACGAGCAGGCGCTGTGGATGATGCACACGGGGCTCACGGTGTCCGGGCGGCCGAGCCTCGGAGCGTGGGCCGCGTACGGGCTCGGTTCCGAGAACAAGAACCTGCCCGCGTACGTGGTGCTGCCCGATCCGAAGGGCCTGCCGGTGGACGGCATTCGCAACTGGGCCAGCGGGTGGATGCCGCCCACGTATCAGGGCACGCAGTTCCGCTCCGAAGGGACGCCGGTGCTGAACCTGACTCCGCGTGCGGCGCGGGCCGCGAATGTGGACAAGGGCCGCGCGGACTTGCTCGCCGAGTTGAACGCGGCTCACAAAGCGGCGCGGCCCGGCGAACTGGAACTGGACGCTCGCATCGCCAGCTTCGAACTCGCGGCGAGGATGCAGCTGTCCGCCACGAGCGCGCTCGATCTCTCGCAGGAGCCGCTGAAGGTGCAAGAAAAGTACGGGCTGAACAACCCCGTGACGCGGGGTTACGGCCTCCGTTGCCTCATGGCGCGGCGGCTCGTCGAACGCAGTGTGCGCTTCGTGCAGGTGTTCATGGCGGGCCAACCCTGGGACACTCACAGCAACAACACGGCCGGCACGCGGGCTTGCTGCCAGCAGACGGACCAGCCGGTCGCGGCATTGCTCGCCGATCTGAAGCAGATCGGCTTGCTGGAGAACACACTCGTGATCTGGGGCGGCGAGTTCGGCCGCACGCCGGGGGCTCAAGGCAAGGACGGCCGCGACCACCATCCGTACGGCTTCTCGGTCTGGCTCGCCGGTGGCGGTGTGAAGGGCGGCACGGTGTACGGCGCGACCGACGACTTCGGCTACCGTGCGGTCACGGACCGCTGCAAGGTCTCGGACCTGCACGCGACCGTGCTGCACCTTCTCGGATTGGACCATAAGAGGCTGAACTACCACCATCACGGTCGCGACGAACGGCTCACCGACGTGTTCGACGCCAAACCGGTCAAAGCTGTGCTGGCGTGAGTGGTCGCTCCGGACTTGCGAGACGATGATTCCGAAACGAGCCTAAACTACTCGGATGCCGATCCTGCTCGTCCTGCTCCTCTCGGCCGCATGCGTGCCGGCGGAGTGGCCCAATCCGCTCGGCCTCGAACCGCGGGACTCGACGATCCTCACCGTTGTCGCGGTGCTGCTCTCGCTCTCCACCGCATTTGCCCTGCGCACGTGGGTGGTGGCCGGGGTCGCTCGCGATCCGCAGCAGCGGGTCGCCATCGGAATGCTGTACGATCGTCTTCGCCGCATCCTGCTGTTCTCGAACCTCGCCCTGGTCGCAGTCCTGATCGCCGTGCTCGGCTGGGGGCCGGCCGTCTGGTCGCGGTTCACTCTGGAATGGAACGGCGAAGCACTCCTGGCTCCGCTCGGCGAACTAGCCGTGATCGCGCCGTACCTGGCGATCGCATTCGGCAATTGGCTCGTCTTCTACGATGCGGAAGCGGCGCTGTTCCGCGCCGCCCGCGGCGAGTCGCCCGGCGTCTCGTTCTGGTCCCGCGGCGGATACTTTCTGCATCACCTGCGGCAGTTCGCCCTGCTCGTGATGCTGCCGCTCGGTTTGATGCTCCTGCACCGCACGGCCGGCCGCTTCGCTCCGGAACTCGTGCACGGAGATGCCTACCGGTTGCTGTCGCTCGCCGGTGTGCCGCTGTTCATCCTGTTCGCACCGCTGGTGATCAAGCCGTTGCTCGGGTTGAAGCCGCTGCCGCCCGGCCGCACCCGCGACCGCATCGAAGCCTTGGCGAAGCGGTTGCATTTCCCCCATGCGGACCTGCTGCTGTGGCCCACGCACCACTCCGTGATGAACGCGATGATCGTGGGGCTGTTCCCACGCGTGCGTTACGTCATCTTCACCGATGCGATCTTGGAGGAACTTCCGCCGGAGGAACTGGACGCCGTCTTCGGCCACGAAGTGGGGCATGCCCGCCACGGACACATCTGGTACTACGCGCTTTTCCTCATGCTCAGCGTGTCCGCATTGGCCGGGCTGTTCGTCGCCGTCGGAGAACAACGGGAAGCGCTGATGCTGCTCGCCGCCGGGTTCTATCTCTTCGTGGCGTTCGGCTTCCTCTCACGCCGGTGCGAACGGCAGGCGGACGTGTTCGGCTGCCGGGCCGGTTCGTGCCGCGATCCGCAATGCACCGGGCACGACGAGACCACCGCGTTCCCCGAACGAGGCGAAGGACTCTGCCCCACCGGAATCCGCCATTGCATCCATGCACTGGACCGCGTTCATGCCACGAACCTGCACGGCGGATCAGACGACGGCCGAGGCGGCCTCGGCACGCTGCTCCGCGGCGTCTTTGGCTGGCTTCGCGCCTGGCAACACGCCCCGATGCCTGTCCGCATCCGCTTCCTGCAATCGCTCATCGACGACCCGCGCCGCGAGGCGCGGTTCCAGCACCGATTGCGAATGCTGCGATGGGCGCTGGCGGTATCGCTCGCTGTCGCGGTGATCGCCTTGGGGCAGTGGATTGGCTGGCGGAAACTGATGGATGTGATGTGAGGATGCGGCGAGAAGACACTCCGCCACCGACGACGAGCCCGCCGTCCAGTCAAGGCGAGATCCTTGGCTTGCGCGGCGGGCTCGGCTTCGACGAGCATCACCCGCTCGGATTGGCCGGGTCCATGAAGCCGGCCGGATCGAATTGCGTTTCCGGCGTGCCGGCGGGCGAGAGAAGCGGAGCCGCGAAAATCGGCCGCACGTTCGTCGTCGTGTTCATGTCCCCCGCGCGGACCCGAATCCCCGAGTTGTCCAGACCGGCGGCCGCCGCGGGGATCGTGCCGATCCGTTGCACCGTCGAACCGTTGAACACTTGGATGTTCGGCGGCAGGTTCACGCCCGATCCCACGATGATGTTCTGACCCTTGCTTTTGAAGACCTCCGCGAGATCGATGCCGCCCACGCCGCCGCGGGTGGTCGAATCCCCGGCGAAGAAGTCCGAGAGCACGCGGTTGGTCTTCAGGTCCAGCACCATCACGCGAGGCCCGCCGGTGTTCCCCGCGCCGACGATCACCTGGTCGTAACCGAGGCTGCGCGTGTCGCCCGCTTCAAGCATCACGCCGCCGCGGAAATCGTTCGCGAAGAACGTGATCGTGCGGAAGATGCTGCCAGTGACGGAATCGAGCACGTGGATGACGCCGCCGCCGCCCCCGCCCGGCGTCACGATCACATCTTTCACTCCGTCCCCGTTGATGTCCCCCTGCACTGCGTTCACGCCGCCGGTGAAGCCGGGGTCGAACACGGACTTCGTGAAGCGGACCGAACCGTCCGCGTTCAGCACCGTCACGGTGGCGTTCGTGCCGGCGACAGAGCCCTGCACGGTGAACGGCCCGGTGCCCGGTGTGACCGGAGCCGCCGTCACGTTCAGGATCACCGTCTGCGTGTCGTAGTTGGCCGCGGTGTCCGCCGCGCTCGACGCACGCACTCCGACTTTGAAGGTGATCGTGCCGGTGAACCCCGCGTTCGGCGTGATCGTCACCTGCTTCGTGGTCTGGTTGATGCTCACGGTCGCATTCGGAATCGTCGTACTGTTGAACGCCGAGTCCTTCACGGCGAGCGTGACAGCGTCGCCGTCGATGTCGGTCACGTTCACGGTGAAGGTCACCGGCGTGCCGGCGGTCGCAGTCTGATTCGGGATCGGAGTGGAGATGAACGGCGGGCTGTTCACATTGTCGTTCACACCGGCCACGGTGAAGTTCTGTACCGTCGGGCCCGTGCCGTCGTCCGCCGTCACCACGATGTTCGCCGTGCCGGTGCCGAAGCTGCTGTTCGGCGTCAGCTTGATTACCGCGTTCTTCGTGTCCGTGAACACGGCCGCGCCCGTGATCGTCACCGCGTTCGTCGGGCGGCTCGTTTCCCCGGCACCGTTGTCCTGCACCGGCGTGGTGATGATCTTCTGGTAGATGTCGAAGCCGTCCGTCAGCACCCCGACGATCGAGTAGTTGAAGTTCAGGTCTTGGTGGCGTTGGGCAAGAAGCGTCTTCGTGTCCGTGATGAAGAACTGCGAGTTGTTCGTGTCGTCGCCGCTGTTGGCCATCGCGAGCACGCCCGAGCTCGCGAATGTGTAATCGGCGTTGAACTCATCCGGGAAACTACTCAGCGGCGAGTTGTCGGAGGTCGTTGTGCCGCCACCCTGGATCATGAAGTTGTTCAGGATGCGGGGGAAGTTCTTGCCGGTGTAGTACCCCGAGTTCACCAGATCGACGAGGCGTTGGGCGGCGTTCGGGGCCGCGTCCGTGAACAGACGGACGGTGATGCTGCCGGAGAAGGGGACGCCGCCGGAGTCGGTGCCGGAGACGTCGAATCGGATGCTTTGTCCGCCGCTGACGACGGACGCCGTCACGTTCGCGTTGTCCGAAGTCACGCTGGTGGTGACGCTTCCGGCGGGAGTGCTGATCACGTTCACCGGGATGAAGATCGGCTTGTCGTTGGCGATATTCGGCTCGCTGATCGTGCCGAGCGTGACGGCGGGAACCTCGCGTTCTTCGAGGCACTCCAGCCGCAAGGGATTCCTTGTTTTCAGGTTGCGAACAGGGATGGTTCGGAGGAAAAGACGACGAAACACCGGTGAGCCTCCTGGAAAACGCGGATCAATGCCGACATCCGGCCGGCCGGTGCAAGCTTACCCGACATCGACGGCACCGACTCTAGGAAGACGGCCCGGGAGCCGGAAAAGGCGGAGTCATAAGTTGGAAAACGCGGACGACCCGCAGTCCATGCCTGGTCGGAATGGAGGATAAACGGTCAAGCAGTCGCGAGGGAATTGCCGAAATCGGATACGCGTCGGGGTGAAACTTGAGCCCGCGGCGCGATTCCACACGATTTCCTCTGAGAGCTCGCCAGTAAGTTTGCATTTCCCGTTTGTTTTGCGCCTGCCGGAATTCCATTCTTCGACGTCGCCGCCTGCCGTTGTGTCATTCCACGAATTGGGCCGCTCTCCATGTCCCTTTCCGCCGCCGAGTCCCTTTGCGAGTCCGCCTTGGGCGGGCCGGAGACCCAGCTCGGCACCATTGTGGTGGAGCCTCCCGCCCAGGTTCTCCTCAACTGGCTGTTGGACAGCCTCATCGTGCTCCCGGAGGAATGGGACGAGTTGCCGGACCGTGAACGCGCCCGACTGCACGAAGCCGAGACGAAAGGGGAACTCGTTGCACTGCTGGTTCGGCTTCACTTGCTCACGCAGTTCCAAGCTGATGCGATTCTCGAGGAATCGGGCGAAGACCTGATCCTTGGCAACTACCGCCTCTTGGACGTGCTCGGCCAAGGCGGCATGGGCACGGTGTACCGCGCGGAGCACTTGCAACTGCGGCGGCAGGTCGCGCTCAAGCTCATGGCTCGCGCCGTGGAGTCGAACCCGCGACTGCTGCACCGGTTCTATTCCGAAGCCCGCGCGGTCGCTCGGCTCCAGCACCCGAACATCACGACGTGCTTCGACGCCGGCCGTGCCCTGAGGGCCGGCCCCGGCTCGCACCCCCGCGACTTCTTCGTGATGGAACTGATCTCGGGGCAGGACTTGTACGGCCTCGTGGCGGAGAAAGGCCCGCTCCCGCCGCACCGCGCCTGCCACCTTTTCCGCCAAGTGGCGGATGCGTTGGCCGAAGCCCACCGCCACGACCTCGTTCACCGGGACATCAAGCCGTCCAACATCATCGTCACGCCGGACTGGCAGGCGAAGGTGCTGGATTTCGGCTTGGCCCGCGTGCCGAACAAGAACATGACGGAAGCGGGCACGCTGCTCGGCACGGTGGGCTACATGGCCCCGGAGCAGGCCCGCGACCCGCACGGCGTCGATGCCCGCGCCGATCTTTGGAGCCTCGGTGCCACACTTTATTGGGCTCTCACCGGCCGCGAGCCGTACCCCGAGAGCGGCAACCCGGTCCGCGATCTGCACCGCCGCTTCACCACCACGCCGGACCCGGTCCACGTCGTCCGCCCCGAGATTCCGCTCGAACTGAGCGAACTCGTGGCGAAGCTCATGGACAACGACCCGGACAAACGGCACGCGTCGGCCCGCGTAGTGGCGACCGCGCTCACCGGATTCACCCTGTGGCTGCCGGCCGTGGCGATGGCCAACGCGCCCTCGCGGCCCGCCGCCGCTCGCGAACGCATTCTGATCGTGGACGACGAACCGTCCATCCGCCACTGGTTGCGATTGCTCCTCAAATCGCAGTACGACGTCTGCGAAGCGGAAGACGCGGAACAGGCCTTCGCCGAAGTCGCGAAGCAGACGCCCGACGTGGTGATCGCCGATGTCAATCTTCCCGGCCTCACCGGCACCGAACTCGTCGAGCAGTTGCGGGCTTCGATGCCCGAACGGGACCGCGTGAAGATCATCCTCGTGTCCGGGGCGATGCCGGCGGACGCACTCGGCGGCTTGGCCGCGACCGGAGCCGACGACTTCCTCGCGAAGCCCTTCACGTCCACCGAAGTGCTGTCCCGGGTGAAGGCGCTTCTCTTGCGGAGGCACTCACGGGCGGTGTCCGAGGCGAGCAGCCGACTCGTGCAGGCGGCGATTCCCGAGTCCTCGCATCACCACCGTACCGGGGCGGCGGCCGAACTGCTCTCGTGTACCGTCTCGCGGTTGCTGGTCGAGACCAACCTCGTGGCGGAGGGGCACTGGCAGCGCGTGATTCGCTACGTGCGGGCGCTCGCCGCCGCCGCACCGGATGCCGGCGAATACTCGCGGCTCAAGGATCCGGCGTACCTCGATCACTTGGCCGCGGTCGCCCCGCTGTACGACATCGGGCTGCTCGCGCTCTCGCGCAACATGCTGATGAAGCCGGAGAAGCTCGACTCGGACGAGCGCGGCGTGATGCAGACGCACACCACGGCCGGCGCCGACGTGCTGCTCGCAGCGGCGGGCAAGTTCGCGTCCGACGTGCCGAGCCTCACCATCGCGGCGGAAGTGGCCCGTTCCCACCACGAACGCTGGGACGGCAGCGGCTACCCGGACATGCTCGCCGGAGCGGACATCCCGCTCTCGGCCCGGGTGATCGCGATCGTGGCCGTGTATGAAGCCCTTCGGTCCCGCCGCCCGCACCGCCCGCCGCTCAGCCAGGCCCGCGCTGTGAAGATGATCACCGAATCGAACGGCGAGTTCGACCCGATCCTGCTTCAAGCCTTCTCATCCGCAGCCGGCCGTTTCGATCAGATCCATTTGGGCCAGTGATTGGGCTTCCCCCGCGGCGCGGACTCGCTATGGTTCCGCGGCTCAGATCGGGGGGACGCGGTGGGGCTGCGCAGTCGCATCTTGATGGCGGTCGCGCTGATGGCGTGGCTGGCGGGGTCGGGCCGCGCCGCGGACGCGAAGCTCGCGCCGCCGCACGCCCCGCGCTACGACCTCCACGTCGAATTCGACCAATCGCACCACCGCATCCACGTCCGCGAAACGGTGAAGTGGACGAATCGCAACGCGAAGCCCGTACCCGAACTCGTTTTCAGCTTCTACCCGCACTATCGCGTGCCGCCGGGCGATTACTTCTACTTGGCGAAGATGCTCGAACTGCTGCGGCTGCAACCCTCGCTGGGAATCGACCGCAACGGCCGCCACGGCGTCATCACCGAAGCCCGTCTGATGTCCCAAGGGAAGTTGGACCTGCGGGATCCGAAGCCGCTCAGCTACGAGTTCGAGAACGAGAACCCGACCGCGCTCAAGTTCCCGCTGCCGCAACCGCTCGCCCCCGGCGAAGCCGTGGAGGTGCAGATCGATTTCACGCTGCACCTTCCGAACAAACAGGGCCGCTGGGGATATTGGGACGGTGTGACGTTCGCCACGAACGCGATCCCGCTTCTGGCGAAGGTCGACGACGACGGATGGCACCCGACTCCGTTCGTGCCGTGGGCGCAGCCGTGGTTCAACGATCCCGGGGTCTTCACTGCCACGTTCGACTTGCCGCAGGAGGAAGTGCTCGTTCAACCGGCGAAGGTGAAGAGTGAGACGAAACTGTCGCAGGGGATCAAACGCATCGAGACGCAGCCGTTCCTCGGCCGCGATTTCTCATTCCTGTGCAGCACGCGGTTCAAGGAGTTCACGAGTGAAGTGAAACTGCCGGACGGCCGCGCCGTGCCGCTGAAAGTCGCCGCGTTCCCCGAGCACGAATACTACGCGCACGAGATCCTGAAGATCGTGGCCGAAGCCATCCCGACCTTCTCGGACTGGTTCGGCCCGTTCCCGCACGAGCAGTTCACGATCGTGGAATCGTATTTCGGCTGGAACGGCAACGAATGCAGCGGGCTCGTGATGATCGACGAGCGCGTATTCGGCATGCCGCACCTCGCCCGCAGCTATGTGGAATATCTCGTGAGCCACGAGACGTGTCACCAGTGGTGGTACGACCTGATCGGAACCAACGGGTACGCCGAGCCGTTCGTGGATGAAGGAGCCGCGTCGTACTTCACGCACCGCCTGTTGGACCAGCGGCACGGCAAGAACAACACGCTGTTCCAGTGGCCGCGCGGGCTCGGGTGGCTGCCGAACGTGGGCCGCGAAGACTACCGCTGGGGTTCGATGTACTCGGCGATCCGCAACGGCCAGATGCACCCCGCCGCCCAAGACTTGCCCGGCTACCGCAGCGTCTACGGCCTCTTCACCGGCGCGTACGACCGCGGCTCGAAGGCCTACGGCATGATCGAGGACCGCCTCGGCGAGGCGGCGTTCCTCGATTTCATCCGTGGCATCACCGCAAAGTACGGTTGGAAGACGCTCCGCGCCGCGGACCTCAAGCGCGAACTCGACGAGTACACCGGCAAGGACTGGACCGAGTTCTTCGACCGCTGGATCTACGGCAAGGGCGTCAGCGATTGGGAAGTGAAGAGTGTGAGTGTCGAAAATGAAATGGCGGTGCTTGCGAGACTGAATCCCTACAAGTCGCAAGGCAACAGACGTCGCATCACCGTGACGCTCCGTCAGAACCGCGAGATCAATCAACCCACGGTGTTGGGTATCAGCTTCAACAAGGCGAACGGCTTTGGTGTTCGCATCCCGATCGACCCCGTCGCCGGACGTTCGACGGTCGAGATGCCTGGAACATGGACGGGAATGAAAGACCGCCTCGCAACAGTCGAACTTCAAGCGGACGGCACCCTGCTAGTTTCTTTTGTCGCTCAGGAGGATGTGGAACAAATCGCGGTGGATCCGGACGGCGTGCTGCTCGATGCGAACCCCGGCAACAACGTGTGGAAATCCGAGCCGAAGCTCCGCGTCACGCCGCTCTACACGATGCTCGATGAAACGGATCTGACTTCGGCGCAGGATCGGTGGAACTTCACCGCGGGGCCGTGGATGTGGGGCGCGAGCTACGCGGATCCGTGGTACACGCGTTCCACCATGATCGGCGTGCGGGCCGGCGCGAACAAGCCGCAGGGCTTCATCGGCGGCGGCTACGCCGCGTACCGCACCGACTACCGCGACGCCGTGATCGGCGTGGACGGCCGCTGGCGCTGGAACCTCGAAGAGACCGGCTTCAACTACGAACGCCGTATCGCGGGGCCGTGGGGCACCCAGGACGGATCGAGCGGGCCCCAGCGCGCGAGCCTCTATCACCGCTGGATCCTGCAGCAGACCGCAAGCATGTACCTCTCGCCGATGGTGTATCACGAGACGTTCGCGAGCTATCAGGACAACTTCCTGCCGATTGCGAGAACGCAAACGCCCGGTGCCGTGCGTTGGGACAACGCGTGGAACTGGGGCTGGCACTTCCGCGCGAACCTTTACACGCCTTATTGGGATCCCGAGTGCGGCGTGTGGGTCGATGCGATGGCGGCCGTGGGGCAGACGCGGATGCCGGAATGGAAGGACGCGGGGCAGTTCCGGGTGGAACTCGCGGGCGTTCACAAGCTGCCGTTCTGCGGGCCGCTCGGGAATGTCCGAGCCGCGATGCGCGTCGTCGGCATGGGGGCGTTGCCGGACCAGGGCCAATTCTTCGCCCTGGGCGGCGGCACGCTCTTCCGCGGCTACGACCTCGCGCAGCGACAAGGCAGTTCGCTCTGGGTCGGCAACTTCGAACTGCGGGTGCCCCTCGTCCGCAACGTGGAGTGGGACGCGCTCGATCATTCGCTCGGCGCCCGCAACGCGTGGCTGGCCGCGTTCTACGACGTGGGCGAGACCTATGCGAACGGCCGCACCGTGGGCGGCACCGTGGCCCACGCCTTCGGTGCGGGCCTTCGCATGGACGTCGCCGTGTTCTCATTCCTCGAACGCGCCACGCTCCGCTTCGACGCCGCCAAGACGATCAACGACAACACGCCGTTCCAGTTCTGGTTCGGCGTGCAGCACGCGTTTTGAGTCATGAACGACTTCGTCTCCCATCTCGGTTGTCCGCTTCACTTCTCGGTCAATGGAAGCGGGCCGTCCGTGCTCTTCATCCAAGGCGTCGCCGTGCATGGCGACGGCTGGCGGCCGCAAACCGAATCGCTCGCGGACCGCTTCACTTGCCTCAGCTTCGACCATCGCGGCATGGGGCGGAGCAACCCCGTCGGCGACGGTGCGATCACCGTCCAACAGATGGCGGACGACGCCCGTGCGATCGCGGACCACGCGAAATGCGAAGAGATGCATGTCGTGGGCCATTCACTTGGCGGCTTGGTCGCATTGCAGTTCGCCCTCGCCAACCGGCGTCGCGTGAAGAGCCTCACGCTGATGTGCACCTTCGGCCGCGGCCGGGATGCGGCACCGCTCACGCCGGGCATGGTCTGGTACGGAATGCGATCCCGCGTTGGAACCCGCGCCATGCGCCGCCGCGGCTTCTTGAACTTGGTGATGCCGCGCTCCGTGCTGGCGAAAGCGGACTTGGAGCAACTCGCGGCGGTGCTCGCGCCGTTGTTCGGCCACGATCTCGGAGACCTGCCGCCAATCGCGGACGCACAACTCGCCGCGATGCGAGCCTTCGATGCCTTCCCGCGATTGCAGGAACTGGTCGGGTTGCCGACGCTGGTGCTGAGTGCGTCCGAGGATCGCATCGCACCGCCCGCCGCGGGCCGCAAGCTGGCGGCCGCGATCGCCGGCGCGCGGTTCATCGAAGTGCCGGACGCCGCCCACGGCCTGCCAATCCACGCGGCGGAACTCGTGAACGAGCACCTGTGTTCGCACTTCGGCTCGTGAGCCTCGCTCGCGAACATTGCAATTTCGTAATCCGCCTGATAGCATCAATTCACCCAAGCCACCTCACGGAGTGCCTGATGCATCGAACGCGTTCGCGTGGCTTCACCTTGATCGAACTGCTGGTCGTCATCGCCATCATCGCGATCCTCATCGGATTGCTTCTGCCAGCGGTGCAGAAGGTGCGCGAGGCGGCGGCCCGCACCAAGTGCCAGAACAACCTGAAGCAACTCGGCCTCGCCTTGCACGGGTTTCACGATTCCAACGGTTGCCTGCCCGCCTCCGGCTGGACGGTCGCCGGGCCGGGCAACCCCGGGGGCAAGTACGTCGGCTGGCGCCCGCTCACCGCCCCGTTCATCGAGCAGGAAAACCTCAAGCGGCTCTACGACACGAACCTGAACTGGTGGGACGGCACGAACATCACCGTCGCATCCGTGCCCGTGGCCACCTACCGCTGCCCGAGCGCGCCGGAGCGCCAAGTGACCTCCGCGGTGGCCAAGAGCCCGCGGCCGGCCATGTCGTTCCCGAATCCGCTCGGCGTCACGGATTACGAAGCGGTGATGGGCGTGCAACCGAACAGCGTGAACCCGCACACGGGCGGCTCGTTCTACCACTCGGGCAATCGCTTCTCGCCGATGTACCGCAACTCGACGGTGAGGCTGACGGACGTGGGCGACGGCACGTCCACCACGATCCTGCTCGTGGAGTGCGGCGGGCGGCCGCTCGTGTACCGCAACCGCATCGCACAGCCGGGACTGAACAACGACCAAGGCATCGGCTGGGCGGACAGCGAAGGCCCGTTCAGCCTCGACGGCGCGGCGGCGGACGGCTCCGCGGAAGGTTGCGGAACCGCCTGCGGCACTGCGATGAACGCCAAGAACGATAACGAGCCGTACAGTTTCCACTCGAGCGGCTCGAACGTCGTGTTCACGGACGGGCACGTTGCGTTCATGAAGGAGTCCGTGGCGTTGACGACCTTCGCGGCGCTATGCACGATGAACGCGGGCGAAGTGGTGGCGGATTACTAAACGGCCGCATGAAAAAAGTGAAACCGGCCGCGACGCATTGGCGTCGCGGCCGGTTTGCGTTGAGTGACAAGCTGTTACTTCGGCCGGTTGAAGGGATTGTCGTCACCGGTGCCCACGGTGCCCGCCGGGCGAGTTTCCACCTTCTTCAACCATGCGTCCCAAGAGGCGGCCAACTCCTTGCGGTTCTGGTCCGCGGTGTCCTGGTCGCTGCGGCGGACGAGCAACTTGCCGTCCGGCCGCACGATCAACATCTCGGATGCGACTTCCTCGGTCTGCAGGCTGCGGTTGCCGACCTTCGGGTTGAGCTTGCCGCCCTCGAAGTCCACAAGGATGGACTTGGAGGAAAAGTCCACGAGCCAGCCCTTCGGTTGGTTCGGGCCCTTGACCGCGCCGGCGGGGATCTCGCGGAACACGTACTCGTTCCGCTCGGACGACCACAGCGGCAGCTTCACGAACGTCTTCTTGCCGATGTACTCGCCGCGGCTCACCGGCATCTCCGCCATCACCCAGCCGCCGATCGGCTCGTGCTTGCCTTCCATGCGGATGGATTCCATCCACTTCACGGCCTGCACCACGGCTTGGTGGTCCTTCACCTGCATCGCGCTCAGCAGCGGCTTCAGGCTCGGCTCCTTGTAGGCCGCCGCCGTGTCCGTGAAGTACTGGTTGCGATCCGAGGCGAAGAGGAAGTCTTCGGTCGGCACGGTGAGCGAACCTTCGAGGGGCACGCGCGGCCCGAGGAGGATTTGCTTCTTGGTGTCGTTCGGGTTGGAGACGAACGGCAGGTTGGCGGGGCCGAAGTTCGGGTTCACCATGCGAAGCTGGATGCGGTACTCGTAGCTGAGGCCGGGCTGTACGTCGCAATCGACGAACCGGGCGAGCAGGTGGTCGATGTCCACCTGCACTTGGTTGTCGATGGTGCCGCCCTTCTTGTCGCCGCCGGGAGGGGCGAGCGGGCCACCCTTGGTGTCGCCGCTGAAGACGTCCGCACCCGTGTCCCCCGTGCCGTTCGGGTTGAACATCTCCCTGCGGGAACCCTTGTTTTGCAGGCGCCGCAACATCGAGGACGGATCGACCTTCGGCGTGCTGGCTGCGATCAGCTTCTCGATGGTGTCCGTGATCGACTTGAGGCGGATCTGCGGGTACCCGCCGAGTTCGCTCACGAGTTCCGGCAGCGGCATCACCAGCGAATCCTCGTACTTGTAGAAGTACGGCAGGTACTGGCCCTGCTTCGAGTTCTTGTCCGAAGCTTCGAGGTGGTCCTTCAGCTTGCGGGAGAAGATCAGGTCCATGTACTTGGCTTCGTAGTCGTACTTGGCCCAATCCTGCACCACGAACACTTCGCCGGTGGGCCGGCGCTGGGTGATCTTGCGTTCCACTTCGAACCCGTCGAAGCTGATGAGCTTCTTGGCGGTTTCGAGATCCTGAAGCCGGAGCGCCCGCTTCATCTCCTCCATCTGCTTCTTGAGCGGGATGGTGAAATTGACCACGATCATGCGGAGCGGGATCACGGTCTGGGCCGGCAACTTGCCTTCGGCCACGGCCGCATCCAGTTGTTCGAGCGGGACGTAGGAGATCGCGACTTCGGTGCGCTGGGCGTCCGCGGCGAAACCGCTACCGCCTTGGCTGCCGAACCCGAAGTTGCTGCCGCCCGAGCCGGGAGTGGGACCGAGGCTGGAGCCGCCGCCCGCACCGCCGGAACCCGGTTGCGGCCCGAGGCTGGAACCGCCACTGCCACTATTCGGGGGTTGACCGGGGCCGGGGCCGGGGCCAGGACCCGGGCCGCTCGGGGGAGTCGGCGGAGGATTGTTCAGCCGATTTCGGGCTTGCGAGCCGGATTCCGCACGCTTTTTGAACTTGCTGAGCGCGTCCTTGAACTTGTCCGCGTTCGCCTTATCCACTTTCTTCTCCACGCGAACGGCGATGAGCGGTTCCTTGCCTTCGGCGTAGACGATGTCGAAGCCCGGCATGGCGCCGCGCACCAAATCCACTTGGTACTCTTCGACCCCGAACACCTTCGGGTTCTCGCGCTTGATGTCCGGGCGGCCGACCACGTCGAACAGGATGGCGTTCGAGGCGAACTGGTCCGCCCCCACCGGTACGTAGGGATTGCTCTTCCCCGCCCGCACGGACTCGTGCAGCGGGTCGGGAGTGGATGGGTCGTTCGCGTCGTTGATCTTCCGGTTGATCCCATCCGCGCGGGAGAGGAAGTCCTTGCTGATGTCGGCGGGATTGGCCGCGCCGGCCCCGGTCGAGATGCCCCACAGGAGCAGCACCACGAGCCCGAACCCGGCCACGCCCAGCGCGATGTACTCGCCCTTTCGCAGCAGCAAGTCCTTGAAGTCGATCTTCTGCTTCGCCATGGCACGATCCTCGAAGCGTGATTCGCGTGAAAGAACTACGGGCGGAGCGGCCGCCCGTTGGCGATCAGGGCTTTTCGGCCGTCTCCGCCGGTTCGTACTTCTCGTAGACGGAGACGATGCCGTAGATGGTCAGTTCCACCAAGCCGGCCGTGAGTTGAGCCTCGGAGAACGAACCGGAGGGTGCGGACGGAGTCGCGCCACCGGGCGAGCCCATGGGGCCGGGGCCGCCGGGTGTGGGCCCGAGCGACGATCCGCCCTTGGGCCCGGGCCCGCCGGGCGCCGGCCCGAGCGACGATCCGCCCATCGGTGTGGGCCCGAGGGAGGAACCCGAGCCGAACTTGATGCCGCCGGAGCCTTCCATGCCGCGTGCGGGACCGATGATGTCGTCGCTGCTTCCGGAGGAACCGTACACACCGCCGCCTCCGATCGAACCGCGGAAGCGCTGCCAATGGTACTGGGTGACTTGGAACCGCATCGGCAGGTTGGCATAGGCCATCAGCACGTCGTGCATGTAGGCTTGGTCCACAATGACGGTGATCGCGACGGGCATGCGGCGGATCTGGGCCGTCGCTTCCACATACCGCTTGCGATTGCCGTCGATCACCGTGGCGAGCGTACCGCCGCCTTCGAGTTGCCCTTGGGCGGCCGTGTTGCTTCCGGAATCCGAACCGGCCGGCTTGCTCGAACCGACGCCGCCCATCGGCCCGAGGCTGCTCCCCCCCGCCCCGCCCGGACCGCTGGACGAACCAGCCGCCGCCTTGGCCGCCTCCGCCGCCTCCGCTTCTTTCTTGAATGCCGGGAACAACGGCATCTGCAGGGGATACGCCGCATATCGGCTGTCGGTCTTCCCGAGTGCCAAGTGGTCGATGCGGCGGATCGGCACGGTCTTGGTGTCGAACACCTGTTCGATCCGTTCGATCTTGTCCACGCTGGTGCCGGCCGGGAGAACATGGTCCTCCGCCGCGGAGATGGCGATCGTCGCACCGCCGGCGACGAATTCACCGCCGATCCGGAATTGAACCGGCTGCGCGCCCGCGGCCGAAGACAACCACACGTTCAGGACCAAGGTGTTGCCCGAGCCCAAGAGTTGAAGGCGATCGGTCACGTTCGTCAGCGTTCCACTCATGACGAAGCGGTTGTCCGAAGGCCGCGGCGCCACTTTCATGTCGATGCGCCAGATGCGGCTGGCGAACGAGCGTTCCAAGTTCGAGTCAGGCAGCGGAGCGTTGTCCTTGTCCCGCCGCGGCACCGGGTAAAACTTGGCGACGGAGTCGTTCACTTGTTTGATGGCGTCCAGTGCGGCGCGTTGCACCCAGAGATCTTCGAGCACGAGCCAGATCTGTTCCGGCCGCGGCACGGCTTCGCCCCAACCGGCCGGTGTCTGCACGTGACGCAGTACGGCGGCCCATCCGCCGGCGAACGACGTGGGATACACGCGATCCGCCATGCCGGTGCGTTTCTCCGGCTCGCGTTCGATGTCCTTCATCGCCGGGTTCGAGAACTCCGCGATGTAGACTTCTTCCTTCGCGAACTCCTTGTACTCGTCCGTCTCGTTGGGGATCGGATCGCCGAACTTCATCTGCGCCTTGTTCGTGGCGTAGTCCGCTCCGTAATTGAAGCGGACGAGTTTCGGGGACTTCGGCCAGCGAAGCAGGTTGCGGGCGGGATCCTGCACCACAGTGTCCTTCCCGGAAACCTGTTTAACCGCCAAGCCGATTTGGCGCTCCCAGTTTTCTTTCCACAGGTCGGTGCGTTTCCGCCCGAGTTCCTCCAACTGAACGCCGAATTTCGAGATGAACGCCTCGGACTTCGGCGCGTCCTTGCCTTTCAACGCATCCTTGGCGGTGTTGATCGCTTTCGTCTTGGTCTCGATTTCCGCGCCGACGCCGGAATCGATCATGATGACCGCGATCAGGACCAAGAGCGGGGTCAAGCCCACTAGGATCCAGAAGTGGTGTTTCTTCAAAGTCTCTTTCGTGATCGCCATGTCAGCGTCCCGTATGTTCGCAAGGATCGAGAAGGCCCGCAGTCACCACCCGAATCGGATTACGGACGGGGCCCGAGCGAGGAACCGCCCAGATTGGAACCCGAGGATGCGGCCGGCGCGCCCGCCAAGGCGTCGGCCGGAGTCTTGACTTCCGCACCCGGTTCGCGCCACACGAACATCACAACGAACTCATGGCGGCGTCGAGGCTTGCCGTCGTCGGCGACCGGCGGAGGCGCTTGGACCGAAGGAATCCCCGGAACCGAGGCTCCGGCCCCCGAACTCGAACCACCGCCCGGAGCCGGCCCCAACGACGAACCGCCGCCGACGCCCCCGACACCTGAACCGGACAACTTCGGGCCTGTGCTCGAGCCGCCCATCGGACCTCCGGAGGCCGGCGGAGTACCGGACGAAGGTATTCCAGAGCCTGTGCTCCCCGCGGCGGTCGAGGCCGTCAGCGGAGTCCACGGCTGCCCGGCCGGAGCACTCGCTGCCGCTGCGGACTCGGTGGCACCACCCATCGGACCACCCGGACCGGGCGGCGAACCCGGTTGGCCACCCTGGCCCGCCGCCGCAGCTGCGGGGGCCACCAAGCCGTCCACGTAGTTCTTATTCAGGTTCACGAATGTGCTCTGGGACGGCGCGGTCACCGTCCACACGTGGTAGATGAACGCGTGCGACACCTTGCCGCGAACCGGGTCGGCGATGCCGGGGATGAACTTGCCGACCTTGTCCTTGCCCTTGTCGTTGAGCGTGTCCGTCCGCTGGAGGTTGGCGATCAGCGACCGCTTGATGAACTGTGCAGCGTCGGTGTGGTCCGTGTAACCCCGCACTTCGACCACCCAACCGCCGCCGTCCGGCGCCTTCGGCAGTAATCGCCCCTTCTCTTCGTTCTTCTCCCGTTCCGCATCCGTCATGTAAGACGCGATCACCTCGCCGAAACCACGCTTCGCCGCAACGTCGCCGAACACTTCGTCGTCCGCGTTCTTGAAGAACGCGGGCAGATTGTCCACCCACCGCGGATACACCGCTTCGATGTTCACCATGGCGAGGTGCTGCGGCATTTCGGAGGCGGCGTCCAGTGTGGCGTCCTCGATGCGGACACCCTTTCGCATCCGGTCTTCGAACCATTGGACGGCGGCCTTGCCTTGGTCCTTGGTCCACAGTTCGTCCGCGAGGTTGCCGCCCATGCCGGGCCGGGGCACCACTTGGCCGAAGGCTTCGTGGAAACGCGGCCAATTCAGCCGTTCATCGTTGCCCGCGATGACGGCCTTCACTTCCGCGACATTCTTGGCGACCTCGTCCTTCTTCGCCGTGAACTTCGTCTCTTGGTTTCCAAAGGCCGTGATCGCGCTCTTGGATTTGTCGATGGCCTTGGTGATCTCGTCGCTGCTCACGGAGGAATAGTTCGCTCCGTAGCCGAGGGCGAGGCCGGCCGTGCCGAGGATGAGTGCGGCGGCGGCGGCGGCGGCATACGGCTTCTTCTTGCGAATCAATCGGTCGGTGCGAATCTCGCCGGGCAGCAAGTTCGTGATGAGCCTCGCCTCGCCGATGCCCTGGAGCGCCAGGCCGTACGCCACAGGGAACGTGAGGATGTTCTCGACGAAGATCGGATCTTTCAGCACTTGGTCGCCGGTGATACGGCTGAACGTGGCCGGCTTGCGGACGTCGATCTGCAGTTTCTCGGCGAGGTACTTCTGAAGGCCGGGCAGGCGGAACGCCGAGCCGAGGCCGACCATGTAGCCCACGTGCGCGTCGCGGTGCGTGTTGGTGAAGTACCCGAGCGAACGCTGCACTTCGCCGACGAAATCTTGCAGCACCGGCTTGAGCGCCTTGAGAATCTGAGGCAGTTCCGGGCTCTTCGCCGCGTTCCGCTTGAGGTGCTCGGCCTTCGCGAACGTGAGCTTGAGTTCCTTGGTGAGGGCGCGGGTGAAGTTGTTCCCGCCGAGCGGCAGCGGTCGCTGCCAGATGATCTTCCCGGCATCCGTGATGATGAGGTTGCTCGCCTCGGTGCCGATGTCCAACACCACGACGCAGCGTTTCTTCCCGCGCGGCGTGTCGTCGTTCGCCTCCGGTTCGTCCGGCAACGGCGTGGCACCGCCCTTCTTCAGCGTTTCGTAGGTGGTGAAGTTCACAAGCGCCAGCGGGCTCATCTGCACGCAATGCACTTCGATCTTCGACCCGCCGAAGTAGCCGAGATAGCGGGAGATCACGTCCCGCTTCATGGCGAAGAGGCCGACTTCGGTTTCCATGGCGAAGCCGTCCGCCACTTCGCCGCCCGCAATCTTCTGGAAATCCCACACGACTTCATCGAGCGGGAAGGGAATCTGCTGCTTCGCCTCGAACTTCACGATCTCGGGGATCTTCTTCTCTTCGACGGGCGGCAACTTCACGAAACGAGCGAGGCCGGACTGCCCGGCAATGCCGATCGCCACTTCGTCGTGCTTGATTTCGTTCCGCGAGAGGAACTTGTCCAAGGCTTCGCGGATGAGCTGGTCCGGATCGGCGTCCGGCTGTGACAGGATTTTCGGATGTTCGACGTAATCGAAGGCGGTGGCGACGGGTTTGCCTTCGGACATTTCGAGCCGGATCGCCTTCAGGGCACATTGACCGATGTCGATGCCCCAAACGCCTTTGGAAACTGCCATGGTCGCGATTCTCCGGGGTACGGGGGCCACCGAACGGCAGCCGGACCCGTCGCTTGGGCCGCAGACAGGAACAGTGCTATCGACTTTAACGCGCGGGAGTAGCCCCGCGTTGGCGATCTCCGTTCACGGTATCACGCTGTGAAGCCGACTGTCAACGATCACAACGGCCGCCGCGGGAAAATGTTGGCGGCTGCCTCGGAAAGACCGGTCGCTAGCGTTCGGTGGCCACACGGTCCCTCCATTCAGCCGCATCCAAGAGTCTCGGCGCTCCCGTGTCGTCGAGTTCTTGGCCCGTCAGCAACTGGATGCGACGGGTCACGCGACGAGGCGATCCGAGCATCGGTACCGTCAGGTTCCAGTGTCGCAGCGACGCATCCGCTCCGGCGGCGACCAAGACGCTCGCGTCCGTGCGAAATGCCAGCGAGACGACGTGCTCGGCGTGCGGC
>JAXMBB010000035.1:0-58035 GCA_046350135.1 Gemmataceae bacterium | reverse complement strand
GTCGTAGGCTTCGACCAGGATGTGACCGGAGCCGCAGGCGGGGTCGAGCAGCGTCAGTTTTTCCGGGTTCAAGCTCGTCGGCGTGATCGCCTTCAGTTGTTCCTGAACTTCGGGCGTCTGGTCGGCTGGGTCGATGTAATACTCCATCTGCTGCCGCAGGGCCGACTGCGGGTAGGTCGCCAGCCATTGCCGACCGAGCGTGTTCTGCACGAGGTATTTGACGATCCAGTTCGGCGTGAAAAGCTGCGTGGCGGCGGGGATGTCCTCGCTGGCGACCACCTTGCCGATCACTTCGTCCTTCCGCTCCGAGATGTAGAACTGGTACAACCAGCCGATGATTTCGACTTCCTGCCAGTCCTCCTCGTCAATCTCGTTGACCAGCTTGCGGATCAGCGAGTCGGAGTGGAGCAGGTTGTCGGGCAGCAGTAGTTCCGTCTCGTCGTCAATCTTCTCGAAGAGAAACGGCATGGCCGAGTGCAGGGCGTTGCACTGTGCCGTGAGCAGCAGCCGGTAAAGCTCGCTCTCCTTGTTGCCCGCCAGCTTCAGGTCGATGACCGCTTCTTTCTTTAGGCCCGGCAGATCGACATGCTCGGCGTGTTCGAGGATTTCGGGCGTCGGCTTCCCTTCGGGATGGCTCAAAACTCGATAACCGTGGTCAAGATAGCCGTGCAGTTCCATGAACCGAATGGCGACCAGCCGGTTGAACCATGTATACGCCATCGCCTCCATCGTCGGCCCGAAGCCCTGCTTCTTGATGCGGTCTTCGAGTGCCTTGCGTTTCTTGGCGAAGGCACGAGGAAAACTGCGACCGCCGATCACGGCCACGTCGCCCTTTTCAACAACCGGCTCGATTTTCGTTGCCGTCAGCCCGAAGTAGGCAGCACGATCCGTCATCGCCTGGATGAAATCCCGGCGAGCCTGGGGAGCGTAGTTTTTCAGCTTGGTGCGGTTCATGTCTGCCTTACCGAATCTGGATGCGTTCGTTGCTGGCGATGGCTTTCTCAAGCTCCTGACGGAGAGCGTCGAGGAAACCGTTTACGTCGTCGGACGTTTCCAGGTAGGTCGTCTTCACGAGTTCTGCCGGTTTGACGACCCGCTGCTTCTTGACCACCAGGGGCGGCGGTGGAGTCTTGCCGGAACCGTCGTCCTTGGGCTTCTTCTGCTCGGCCAGTTTGCGAAGGAAGTCCTCGATGCGCCCCACAGCGACATCGAACTCCTTGACCGCTTCACCCTCGGCCTGGGTGATGTGGGCAAGGCTCTCTTCCTTCTGCACCTGCTCCTTCAAGGCTTCCAGCGGCTTGATGCACGCCGACCGCAGCCCGGCCTCTCCCTGAGCGGCGGCGATGTCCTTGTTGAGCGTGGCGATGTGGGCGTCGATCTTGGCGACGGCCTGCGACCGCCGCCCGGTGAGCAAGGCTGAGTTCACGCCATCGACCGTGCTGATGAGGGCGTCGGCTTCTTGATCAGTCCGTAGGGGCAGGCTGCCGCCAAGATTTCCTGCATTCGCTTGAGTGCGGGTCCGGCCTGGGCGTCCTTCTCCATTTCGAGCCGGTTGAGTTGGAAGGCGGTGTTCGCCTTTCGCAGCTTTTCCCAAGTCGGCTTCTGGTGTTCGTAGAAGTGTTCCAAGTCGTGATACTGGTCGGCGAGGTCGAGCAAGTCCTTCTTGAGCATGTTGAACCGCTCGATGAACTTCTTACTCTCCTTGTCTGTCAGCAGCGGGCTGATGAGCGTGAGGCCGTGCGTGATCTCGTCCTTGCCGGGGTAGTTGCCGGTGTCGGCCAACTGCTTGTAACCCTGAAGGGCAAGCTGCCAGCCTCGCAGTTTCCCTTGCAGGAAAACCATCAAGCCGTCTTCGCCATCCGGCCCCATCTCGGCGAAGAGGTCTTTGCCGAGACTGCGAGCGTTCTGGATCGCCTTGGGGTCGGAAGTTTCCCGCTTGCGAATGACGATCTTGCGGCGCTTCGCCGGGGTGCTGACGGCTTCGTACACCTTGTCGGTCGGCAACAAGGTCGAGTCCATCATCAGGCTGACTTCGCTCAACACGACCAGACGGGCCAGGAGCAGCAATACTTCTTCGTCGGGCCAGCCGTAAGGTCGCAGGGCGTACCGCTTCTCCAGCATGTCGTGCAGGACCACCTGTTGACTCTTCATGGAGCAGAGTTGCAGATAGCTGCGGAGGTCTTCGAGGGCTTCGGGGTTGTTCTCGCCGGTCTGGAACAGCAGTTGTTCCCTGGCGATGTCGTTGCTGCGGAGGACCGCCTGCACTTCCTTCAGCGGCTCGGCGGCGAGTCGCTTGAGGAAGCTCATCTTCCCGAACGTGTTCTGGATCAGGTACTCCATCGCCTCGTCTAGCGCCGCCATCGGCGTCGAAGCCTTCAACTTGAGAAGTTGCCCGGCGACGAAGTATTCGGCGGCAGCGAGCATTTCGCCTAGCAGGGCCGTCAGCCGCTCTCGGCGTTGTTGGTTGTCAGCCGCACAGTCTTTCAAGATGCGATTCGTGGATTCCGCGATTCCCGTCCGTTCCTTTCGCTGGAGGTATTTCTGAGTTTGAAGATAGGTCCGCAGTTCCCGGCCCAGGCTCTCGTCGTTGCCCAGGCGGACCAGGACGTACCCGCCGTCTGCGGCGCTCTCCAGGATCGCCTTACTCTTGTCGTACAGGTCATAGTCGTCAGCCAGAGGGGTGATGACCGACACGAGAAGCGCTTCGTCCTTGTGATTGCCGACCGGGAATCCGTCGCAACGGCGGTTAAAGTCGAGCAGTTTCTTGTTGCCGCTAAATTCCGTGCCGCCGACCCTTCAGAACGTCCTCGAAGATGATTTCCCCCTGAAGCTTCTTCACCGCTGGCGAGATCGACATTCTTGATCTCCTTGGTGATGTCCCGTTCTTCGTTGGTCAGGAAGAAGTAGTTGTCCCCGCTGCGGCTGATGAGGGTTTCTTTTTCGAGTCGGCCCAGGCTTTCCTCGATGCGCCGGCGAAGGGCCAGCCGGTCGCCGTCGATCTGGTCGAGGCAGAGGGTCACGAGGTTGTCCACGTTCCCCTTCATCTCGTCCACATAGCGGATCAGGAAGAGAACCTGGAGCAGTTGGATGTCGAACGGTTCCAGGCTGGGGTTCGTTTCGGCTTGGTCGATGGTCTTCTTCACCGCCGTATCGAGGAAGCTCTCGATGGACGGGTAGAAGTCGTACAGCGGCACGAGGACGCCGACCTCGCTGATCGACACCGCTTTCGCCGCCGACTGGAAGGCGTCGAGCATCGACCGCTCGCCACGGGCCAAGTGCATACCCGTCGCCCCGGCCTTGCGGATCGCCTCGAAGATTTTCTGGATGAGTTGGAACTGGTACGGGGCGAACGGGTAGTTCTTGACGAAATCCTCGCTGTCCTTGAACTGGCGGAAGGTCATGCCGCAGTTCTTGAAGGTGAGTTGGCTCTTGAGGATGTCGCCCCGCTTCTGGAACACGGCCTCCAGGTCGGCCCGCACGTCCGGGAGTTTCGCCAGTAGGCGGGCCTGGATCACTTCATCGACGTTGGCGCTTGACAGGGACAGCGGCGGGAAGAACCGGCCCTGAATCTTCGAGAAGTCCTGCTTCTTCGCCTTGCTCATGTCCCCCAGCACCGTGTCCATGTCCTCCTGGGACGTGACCACGACCCACGCCCGGCGGCGGCAGATCGTCCCCAACTCCTCGGTGATGGTTTGCAGGTTGAGCATCAGGTGGGAGTCGGTCCCGATGAACTGCCCGACCTCATCGACCAGGAACACGATCCGGTGCTGCGGCCCCTTCGAGTCCAGGTACTCCTTGGTACACTTGCAGAAGTTCTCGACGGACAGCGAGAAGCTGTCCTCGGCCCCGTCGATCCACTTCTCGGCGGCGGCTTGGCTCTGGCCCAGCGCCTCGCTGAACGCCTTGACGACCTCATCCCGGTTGAACTGGTAGGCGTCCCGCTCCTTGACCCAATCGAGGCCGGTGTGCTTCTCGTAGGCGGCGTGGAACGCCTTCAGCTTGCCCTTCGATTCGAGGTGGCGCTCCATGTGGGCGATGTGCGGGTGGTCGCCGCTGTAGCCCTGCAACTCGTTCAACACCTTCACGAACACCCGCAGGATCAGGTCACGGCCCGCCCCGGTCCCGTGGTCCGCCTTGCTGTCGATGTTGAACAGGATGACATCGGTGTGGGCGGCGACGGCCCGCTTGATGTCCCCGAAGAGCATGGCGTCCTTCACCTTGCTCTCGAAGAACTCGACCGCCTGCCGCTGCTGGCTCCCGTGGGCGTGCGTGCCGTTGTGCAGCAGGTACGACAGCACCTTCAGGAAGTGCGACTTGCCGGACCCGAAGAACCCGGAAATCCACACGCCCATCTTCCCTGTCGGTGAGGGGTTCTTCCCCTGATCCATGGCCTCCAAGTACCACGAGACGAACTTGCGGAAGTGCTGGTCGAGTTCCCTGGTGATGACGAATTCATCCAACTCCTGCCAGACGGAGGAATCATCAAGCTGGTCGGCCTTCACGACCCCGTTGATGGGCCGGAAGATGTCACGCTGGAACAGGTTCTTGATGAGCATGTCGGCCTCGACTCACGGGATCAGCTTGAACGCCCGGTAGTAGTTGTTGTTCTTGAGCTTGCCGAACAGCCGGAGGGAATGCCCGTCGTACTTGCCGGGGTAGAACATCACGAGCGGCGTCTTCCCCATGACCGGCTGGAGGTTGTTCAGCAGTGTGTGGGACCGCAGGAGCGGCCACACGCTGCCTACGCCCGACACGAACACGAGGTCGTGCTGCTGGGGTCGGGCGATCTCGGCGAAGTGGGCGGCGAGCTTCGACTCGTGCAGCGGTCCGGCCAGCGCCTTCTTCAGAGCCTCGTCGCCCTTCTCCCCTTGCATTTGGATCGCCTTATCTAGCAGCTTCCGGTGCTTCAGGCAGTCCAGCACGAAGTCGAACAGATTGACGTGCTTGACCCGCAGGCCGTGCTTCTGCTTGGGGATGTGGTCGAGCAGCGTCCGCAGGTAGTCCCGGACCCGAAGCTCGTCTTCGGGCGGGTAATCGAAGACGTAGAAGGCGATCTCGTTGCCGATGCCGCTCCCGCTCAGGAACTCGTCCGAGACGACCCTGGGCAGAATCTTGTTCAGGCGCTCGTGGAGGGGGTCGCTCATGGGGCCACCTGGATGCACCGCAGGACGTACTCTTCCTTGTTCGCCTTCAGGTAGCGAAGCACCTGCTCGGCGACGTGGACCGTTTGCAGCTTGAGGGTCCGGGTGTTCTCGATGTAGCCCGCCTGGGCGAGCATCTGGAACACCGACGACCGGAGCCGCCTGCGGGTCAATTCGTTCCACTGCGGCATGTCCGGGTCACGCTCCCGGCAGCCGTCGAGGTAGTCGGCGAACATCTTGTTCGTCAGGGCCGTGCCGAACACCCGGTACTGCTCACCGACGACCAGATCGAGGAAGTCGCCGAGCAGGGGGCTGTGCTTCACGGCGGCAGCGAATGCAGCATGAGCGGCGACCGCCCCTTTGCCGTCCCTGACGAGTGTCCACAATTCCGGTCCCATCGTCTCCAGACGCCCACGAATCAGCTTAGTCAGCCGTCTCGCAGTCGCTGGGCTACGGGTCTGAAGGACGTTCTTCCTTACGATGGCGTCATTCCATCCCTCGCTATCGACTTTCCGCAGCAGCAAGTCGGCGACGAGTCTGCTTTCCGGTAACTTCAGGGCTCCTGCGGTGAGGTCGGCCTTGTATCGTGTATTTCCCATTTCAGTCACTGCTCTCGCCCTAGATGCGAAAGCATCCATCCGCTTAACGCAAACGCGGGATCGTGGCGACCAGCGTGCCGAAGCACGCCGAGGGGTGAGGCGGAACGCCCCCTTGGCTTAAGGTATCCGTGGACCGTTTAGTTCTACGGCAATGCCATCTTCGCGACCGAGGAGATCTACGAGGTAACCATTGATTGTTATTCAGAACCTATAGCTACTTCCATGATCTCACTTCCTGTACTGGCTGCCGATCATGCCCGACGGCTCACACCGACGGACGTCACGCAGTTCGTGCGCCTGGAGCAATGCGAGCGGTTCCTGCGGTTGCGACTCGCGGAGCGGGCCGGGCAGGACTTCATGAAGGAGTACGACGTGATCCCGCAGCGGATGACGCCGCTGTTCTCGCTGTCGGGCCACATCTTCGAGGAAGGCATCGAGGCCGATCTCGCCAAGCGGGTCGCGACCCTCAACTTAGCCGCGAAGTACGCGAAAGCCCACAACCGCCCGGAGAACAACGCCGAGGTCGTTGACGAGATCCGCAAGCTCTCCCCCGGGCAGTCCGTCATTTTGTTGCAGCCTCGCTTGGAAGCCGAACTCGGGGGCTGGCGACTTCGGGGCGATGTGGACCTCGTGCGATTGGACCGAACCGCGGACGGCACACTTCGCGTCTTCATCGGCGACATGAAGTCCACGGTCGAAGTGAAGGTTGAGCACCGACTCCAGGTCGCGTTCTCCCGTTGCCATCTGCAAATCACCGTTCCAGTGTGCCGCGTGGTCGCTGATGGCCGCTCAGCAGCGGGTTCGGACCGGGCCGTTTTCGCGGGGTGGCGCGGGCCAAGGCGCGCGATTGATCGCGGGGTGGCCCGGGCCAAGAGCGCGCGGCGGATCGCGTCGTTCGCGGCGAGGGGCGGGCCGGGCGGTGTGGTAGGTTGGATGCACGTCGTGATGTGAACCGAATCCACCCGCAAAAAGTCGCCTCGAAGCCAAGCGTCAACTTGGCTTCGAGACTTGCTCATCGGGGACAAAGCCCTCCCCAAGGCCCGTGTCTTTTCAGTGTTCGACCGCGGTTTGGCCAGAGCCGGCGTGCGGCGGTCGGTCACGACCAACCTCGGCTACGAACAGTGGACCGGGATCCTCGGACCGGCACGGCTCACCGGGGCCGCACTCGACCGATTCGCCCACCGCTGCGTCATCGTCGAGACCACCGGGGAGAGTTGCCGCCTGCACGACGCGAAACAACGACGCCGGTCCGAACCGAAATCCTGACGGAAACCCCGAGTTTCTGTCCCGAAGGACACCGCCGCCCGGCAAACTTCATCCCAACCGCGTTACACTTTCGCCCGCCGCGGCACTTTTGATCCGCCGACAACAAACACTCTTACACGGAAACATAGTTGCCGGTATGTGAGAAGAAGATCCCGCGTTCAGCGACCGGCTGCCCAACTATCCTCTGCCAGACCTCCGCGTAAGCATCGATTTGCGGCGTGTAGTAGGACACGAGCTTCGGGATCTCCAACGCTTCCACTCGCTCGGACTTGTAGTCCACAATCACCCAGCCGGCTTCTTCGAGAAACACGAGATCAATCACGCCGCGATGGATGGTTGGCAGACCGCCGGATCCTGCGGGGTCGGCAAGCGTCATGACTGGTACCTCCGTGAGGCATTGAAGCGAGTTTCGCGCCCGGTGCCACAGGTCCGAGCCGATCACGCGTTGAACCGTCTCGATCACTTGGTCGACCAATTCGATTGGAAGCTCCTCGCTCACGAGCGCCGACACCGCCAAGCTGTGCAAGTCCGCCTCAGGATGCTTCATGGTGGATTCGAGCAGGCTGTGCAGCACTGTTCCCCACTCAGCCCCTCCTGCTTCGGCACCGTGTGGTTTCGCATTGCCCCTGATCGCGGCTTCCTTGATGGCCTGCACGGAATAGCTCGGCTTCAAGACGGTCCGCCAGCGGTCGGCGATGACGCTGTTTTCCCGATCCCACGCCGCGGGTTCGAATGGCAACGGAACCGGCGGCGCGGACGCGCCCACATGTGGATCTGCCAGCGGACCGGCATCCTTCAGCGAGCCGGCAAGCATCCGCCAAGGATTCTTTGCGTCCGCGTTTCCATCCTGCGGTTGCGAAATGACGAGTTTCACACCGGCCCGGGTCGCTGCGACGTAGAGCAGCCGATTCGTTTCGGAGTCCAGAAACTTCTGCTCTTCGGCCGCGAGCGTCTCCCAACCCGGTGGGTGAGCCAAGAGGGGTGGTCTTCCATATTGGCTCCGCTTCCGGCCATAGATCGGCAGATACCCTTTGGCTTGGTCCGAGGATCGGTCGATGTACAAGCCCACATCGTGTTCGGACTCACCCGATGGGTCCACGAGGAACACAAACGGCGCCTCCAGACCTTTGCACTGGTGCAAATTCATCACCCGCACCGGCGGTTCGGAAAACGGCCGGGCCACAGCACCGTCGTGAGCGTCTTCTCCGTCGACCAGTCGATCCAGCAGGGTCGTGACGTCGCTGGCCGTGACGGAACCCTCCATCGAGCGCAGCAATTCCATTGCTTTGAGCAAGCCGCCGGCATGCACGTTGCCAGCCTCCCCCGCGCCGGCATGGGCCACCAGTCCCAAGTCCGCGGCGATCCGCTCGATGGCCGCCGCCGGAGGCATTCGGTGAAGATCGCCCGCGTAGGTCCGCAACCGGCGAAACGCATCGCACAAAACTGCAGCGTCCTCTTCGGGCAATGCGGTCGGAATGTCGGACCGGTAGTGGAACCGGCCGCCATGACGCCGAAAGTCGTAGAGCAGCGAATCCGAAATCCCAAACAGAGGGCTTCGCAGCGCGGCGACCAAAGCAATCGGGTCGTCGTTGCGGATGACCGCCGACACACAGAGGCGAAGGAGTTCCAGTTCGGGAACGTCGTTGAGCCCGTGGCCGCCGGTCACAAGGTGTGGTAGGCCATAGTGCTGGAGCTTCCGACCGTAGACGGTGAGCCGAGCACGGCTTTTGGCGACGATCAGGAAATCTCCCGGTTGCGCATGGGGCGGAACCCCCCGGCTCTGCTCGCTCTCGGTGCGCGGAATCGGCCACCGCTCATCAATCGCCTGGCGAATCGTCCGGGCAATCCGGTCAGCTTCGAACTCGGCAATCTCCCGTGGCCATCTCAGACCGGGAGGAATGTCCAGACATTCGAGATTGGGTCCGCAGTCGGTTCGCTCCCTTCGGCCGGCGTCAAGCGGTCGTTTCGCAGGGTTGTAAGCGTCAGCGTGCACCGGAAAGACCTCATCGAAGCACTGGTTCACCCATTCGACGATCGGCTTGGAGCTTCGGAAGTTGGTGGACAGCGAGACGACCGCTCCACCCGCGCTCTCGATGATGGAACGAACCCGGGAATACGTGACGATGTCGGCCCGCCGGAAGCGGTAAATGCTCTGTTTCGGGTCGCCCACCACGAACAGCGCGCCCGGAACCGGCCGGCACTTCCGCCAATCGGTCTCGCGATCATCATCGGAGGCGAGCAGCAGCATCACCTCCGCCTGAATCGGATCCGTGTCCTGAAACTCATCCACCAGGACATGCGAAAACCGCTGGCGGAAGTAGCGGCGGACACCGGGATTGTCGCGCAGCAGACTCACCGATCGGAGCAGCAGGTCTTGGAAGTTGAGCCCCTTCCGTTCCCGCCGCAGCCGGTCGTACACGTCCCGGGCGGGCCGGATGGCCCGCATGACGGGCTCATAGCGATGCTCACGCCACTTCAGCAGCAGAGGCTGCGCGTATCCCTCCGCAAACACGTTCCACCGGTTCAGTTCGTCGATCGCCTGCGGCTTCTTCCCGGGCCAGTTCTTTTGCACAACGGCACGAGCTTCCAGATAATCGAAGTGTTCCAACACTTCCATCAGTTGAGCCGGTTGGTCCAGATCGACGCGAGGGATCATCCGTTTCAGGTGCTCGATCTTCGGCATGAGCCGGTCGCGACCGGGGTCGGGGGGCAGCGACACGGACTTCACGTGCTGGTGGTACTCCTTCAGTTTCGCGATGCAAGGCGCCAGGTTCGGAAGTTCCACCGGCTGCGCGGGCCAGTCACTCACGTCCGGATAGGTTGCATATTTGAGGAACGCCGGGCCGAGTTCGGCGGGTTCCAGACCGAGTTCATCGAGATCATCCGCCACGGTGTGCGATCGCCGTGTCGCGGGGCTGATCTTCAGCCCCAATCGTTCCAGTTCCGGCAGGATGGCATCATCGGTCGTGATCAGCGTCGCCACGTACTCGCGCCACGCTTGCTCCCTCAACTGGAAGTCCACATCCTCATCCAGGTCCGTGAATGCGGGGTCGTGGCCGGCCTCGACCGGTCGCTCGCGCAGCAGTCGTGGCCGCAGAACGAGTGGATCGTGCCGATGAAGCACCGTTCCACTTCGCGCAGGGCATCCTGCACGCGTTTTTGTTCGGGGCCAGTGGTGTTGCGGGCACACTGCTCCAGAGCAAGTTGGAACCGAGTGCGCAGTTCGGCCGCGGCCTTGCGCGTGAAGGTGACGGCCGCCAGTGTTTCGACGCGGCACTTGCCGGCGCGCAGCAGTGCGATCATGCGGGCAATCAGGCAGGTCGTCTTGCCCGTGCCGGCCGCCGCCTCGACCAGAAGATTGCGGTCCAGGTCCGTGGCGATCTGGTCCCGGATGGCCTGATCGAGCAATTTGGCTGACTGCTTAGCCACCGCGCAACTCCCGGAAATGACGCAATTGAGGGACTCCCGATTCCGACAGCAAACGCTTGCTGATCTGTGTCACGCGATAGGCGTCGCGGCAGATCGCGGAGTAGTCGCAGTAGTCGCAGTCGTCCTTGGCGTCGGTCGCCAGAAAGGCGCCATCCGCAATGATCCTGCACAGCCGCTCGACGACCGCCAGACCCGCGGTCAGCGTGGACGCGTCCCAGTCCATCCTCAGCCCGTGGGCGCGAACGCCGGGAAAGAAGTAGCCGAATCGTTCCACGACCGCCTTCGGATCCACACGTTCCCGAAGGGCGGTTTCGATCATGTGCAGGTAGAGAACGTTCTGGACGCGGCGGCCCTGATTGAAGGGGTACGCCTGCTCGAAGCCGTACGCGCTTCCCGTCTTGTAGTCCCAGACGCTGTAACGGGTTTTGCCGAGATGATCCACGCGATCGATCTGGCCCCGGACGCGGATAGCCTCCCCGTTCGGAAGCCCGATGCGGACCGCGGTCGCACTGTCCAAGGAGTTGCCTTTGCCGACCGGTTCGAGCCCGAGTGCGACCTCGAAATACCGGGGCTCACTGGTGCGGCAGAAGTCCGTCTCGACCTGCAGAAAGATGCGGGCCGTCCGGATGAGTTGCCATGCCTGCATCCGGAATGCGTTCTCGTTAGGCGGCGGCCGGTCCGCCTTCCACTTCTTCATGTGGCCCAGCAACACATCGCTCAGGTGAGTGTGATCGCGCTCGAAGTCCGGCCGTTTACCAACGCTGGTGAGGTCTTCGAGGAAGGCGCGAAATGATTCGTGAAGCAGTTGACCGAACTCAGCGGCGTTGAGCCAGAGATCGTCGGTCATCTCGTGTTCGTCAAGCGGGTACAGACCCAGCGCGCGGCGGAAGAAGTAGGCCCGCGGACACCGTCCTGCGAGTTCCAGTGTGCTCGGGGACAGCACCGGACTATCGGGTTTGAAGGGATCGAGGGCCTGGCCGGCGAGCGAAACATTCCCATTGAACGGACCGAAACCGGCCGACTCCTCCTGCTCGGCCTGTTTACCCCGGGCCAGATGAGGATATCGACTCTGGACGATCGCCGTCTGATCCGCTCCTTGGCTTCGAGGGTCATGACTCAGCCACCAGAGCCACCGCTCCGTTTCGTCCAGCGAGTGCGAGGGCGTTGTCGGAGTGAACGAGACCGGTGGGCCAACTGCAGCGTTGAACGATTCGAGATCCGCATCCCGACAACCGCTGACCAACCGGTAGGCGGACAGGACCACCGAACTCGGGAAGGTTTCCCGGTCGTCCAGGATGTCCTGGGACGGCCATGAGAAGGTCAGTGTTCCGCTGAGGCGGGACAGGTCCGCAGCGAACGCCGTGAGCTTGTGGTGAAGCCGATCGGCGCTGGTGGCCACGTCCGGGCTGAGATGCTTCCGTTCGCTGTCGAGCAGAATCGGATCCTGAAGTGCGGCACCGGGGAACCGCCGGTCGTCGAGACCGATCACGAAGGTATTGCTGCGCCCGCTCTGGCCGCCCGAGCCCAGACGCGCGACGTGAATATGGCCCGGACGGGTGCCACTGCCGAGAACCGGGGTGTGAGCCGGTAGTTCCGCAATCCAGTTCAGATCCGGGGTGAGGGCCAGCCGTTCGAGCCAGATACCACGCTCTACCAACCGCTCTTGGATCGCTTCGGCGGAATATCGGTCCAGTTCACTCACGGACCGCGCCTTCTTCTGCAGGAACTCCTGCACGACCTTCAGCCTGGAAGCGCCGGAACCGGAGGAGACACCCTGCCCGAGTTTCAAAAGTCGGAGCACGAGCGTTCGCAGCCGCTTGAGTCCTTTCACCTCGCGCTCGCAGGCCGCGGTCTCATCCGCATGATCATCGTGTCGCGCCCGTTGCAGTTGGGCCTGTTTCGCCCGGATCTGCTCGTTGATCTTCGGGCCGTAGTTGGAGACGCTTCGCCCCACGGCGAGCGGTCGCAACAATCGCGCGAGGTAACCGAAGCCGATCTGGTCATCACCGCTCTCGATCAATCCCTCACCGATCATCTCGACGAGCAACCGCTGGGGGTAGTCTTCACGGATCCAGCGGAGCCAGGCGGCCAGGGCACGACCCGGACGGCTGTAGCTGGCCGGGATTCCTTCGGCGAAGGTGACCGGGACGCCATCGGGGCAGTCAGCGGAACCATACCGGCGAGCCAGCGAGTGAATGAGCGGGATATAGGTTTCCGAATCGGGATGAAGAATCTCAACTTCATCGAGCGGAATTCCGCCGGCGACACAGCGCCTGAGAACCTCACGCACTTCGTTGGCTTCTCCGACCGCCCGGAAGAAACACACGCAGTCATCCGCCATCGGAGCAGGTGCTGCCGTAAGGTCGCCGAGTTGAGCCAATTGTCGGATGCTGGAACTCTCGGGGGTGCGACCGTGAAGGGGGTGAACGAGATCCCGGCGGTTGGCGCGGGGAAGTGCATCCAGGAACATTCGTTCCAAGCCTCTCGCGGGACTGCCCGCCGGAATCAAGAACAAAGTCTGCGGTTCAATTGGCGGTGAGTCGGAAATGAGCAACGCGATCGCCTGCTTCAGGATGTCCGCCGTGTCGCAAAGAGAATGCTTTTCGAGAAAACCATTGTAGGCAATCATCAGAGCCGCGATGTCTCGGGCCTTCGCTGGGTTCTCCATCTGGGATGCGTCGATTTGAACTGGTGTGATCCCGGCCATCCTTAGCGCGAGCATCGAGTCCAGCACCGTGCTGGTCAAATCATCCGTCTGTTCCAACCGCCGCAAATACCCACCTGCGGGCAGCGTGTTCCAGACCGAGTGAACGGCCAGTTCAAGCACGTCACGACTCGCGAGGGTTCGATCGAAGCCTGCCCCTCCGGAACAGACGAGATCGAATGCCAGCCGGGCCACGGTGGTGGTTCGAAGATTTACGACCGACTGTCCATCGCGGATCAATCGCTCAGTCCACTGATGGCCGACCCTGTTCGTTGGAGCCACGAGCCATTTCTGTTCAAGGCGTGCGATGGAGCAAATCTCGGACAGGGTCGAAAGTGGTTCGGACATGAGGTCGCCTTGGGCAATTCAGCGAGGAAAACCATCGGGCAAATGTGGTTCTTACCGCAAATCAGTTTCAGATCGATCGCGAATCAAGCTCGAATCGCTGCAGCACGCGACCGGTTCGATCGCGTGTAACAGCTACGGTCATTTACCCCGGCAATTGAACCAAGCTGTGTGTGCATTGTCGAAGTCGGGATGGATCTTTCCCCTCAAAAGAAGAGAATTTTTCAGCACGCCACGTTGCATTCTGAGCTCAGTCTGCAACGCAGCACCCCATCTCCCTTCCCGCGGGATGTCCACCGCAAGCATTGCACCAGGGACGTTTTGTGGCAATGCCGAAGCCAAGGCAAGTTGAGGCATCTTTGACCCAGGCGAAAGATCTTCATTTCGCGGACGGTCCGTCGCAGGTATCATGGCGACCAAATCGAACACGATGTCTTGGTTGCCGAGTACAGATCGTCATGCAATGCGTCGGGCACAAGCGAACGGGTGTCGGTCTGCTTATCAGCAGTCGGGGGTTGGAGATCGATTTCTTCGCCGGCCAGATCTGTGTTGCATGGAAGGACCTTCCCCGGCGAAACCAGACGATGCAGCAGAAAGTGGAAAGTGGCGCGACGTGGTGAACCGCAGCGAGAGATGGCAATGAAATCAAGTTTTGGCTGGACGCTGTTATCGCGAGATGCTCTCCGCCGTGCCGAAACGCAACTACGCGACGATGTGGAAGGCGTGCGCGACGAGATCGGGTTCCTCTCGCTGCACCAGGCATACGCTGACCGGTTCTTCCCCGGCACATCCGTCCTGCATACGCGCTTGCGTTATGTTCTCTTCGTGCCGTGGATCTACGGGAAGGTTGCCGAGCAACGGGAGCATAAGAGTATTGCAGACGCCATTGAAGGCAAGGAACTGGAACTGACCCGTCGGCTCAAGGAGTCGGGCGAAATGGGAATCATCGGAGGTCGAAACTATCCAAACCCAACATCCCAGCCGCCGAGCATGATCTATTGGTCGGCACTCGGCACGTGGCGCATCCTGCGATCCACGCCGGGCGGCTCGACACCGTCGCGGCAGACGGTTCACCGCGGCCTCGCCCGCAAACCGATTCGCCAGCAATTGCATGACGATGACAAACAGTTGCTCACTGAGGAGGAGCCTCTCTTCTCCTCCATTCCCCAACCCCCTCCTGCCTGGAACGATGCAACCCAGCGGCTCGATTTTCGTCTCGAAGATCGGGAACGAACCTTCCTTCGAAATTGCTTTCTCTCGATCCCTCGCCTAGGCACCGACAACGTTCCATCGCTACTGGCGAGCCTTGTCGAACAGCGAGTGACGTTGTCAGATCAGATCACTCTTTGGTCGCCGCGAGTGCGGGCAGCCGCCGATCGATCAGACCGCGACGCCTTGAACCGCGCCCGACAAGCGGCGGCGCTCTCGGCGGTGGGCCGCGGAGTCTACGCGGCGTTGGTCGAAGAAATGCGGGCCGGCCATGACGGGATACCCACGGAAGATTTCCACCGCGCGAAACTGGACACCATCGCAAGTGTTTTCAGAGCCGATGCGTTGGAACTCGATGTAGACGCTGTGGTCACGGACGCGCCGACGATGTCCGGCGGCATTTTGGACATTTTGCGGGCAACCCAGTCCTGGCTTCGTACGCCAACGCGCTCGCTCTCCATTCTGTATGCTCCGTACGCGCGGGCAGAAACTCGACGAAAGGGCCAACGGGCGAGGCTTGCCAAGACGCCCGCCGGCAGGGAGCGACGGACCGAATGGGTGGCGACCGAACACCCTGACGCATCGCCTCTGCATTACCGATGGGGCAATGTGCGTCAACTGCTTATGGATTTGCAGGAGGCTCCGTGAGTTCCCGTCGCTGGTCCAACGTTTCCTATCTCGATGCTGTTCGCCCCGATCCGGGCTGGCGGACCGATCATGCGTTTCTGGCCAGCTATTCGGCGGATCTCGTCGCGCTCGTTGCTGCAATGCTTGCACTCGCCGGGCTCGATGATGACCGCGGGTCCGGCAGCAAGGTTGATTTCGCCAACGCGGTGGAACAACTCGCCGACAAAGTGCGGCTAATCACGCAGGCGGGCCGGCTCTCGGCACCGGCGAAAACGCCAAAGATCCTTGCTATCCTCGATCGCTATGTCCGCGAAGTGATTCTCGATGAATCTATTTCCTCGTGGCACCCCAAGGCGGCACTGACGAAGCAGATTGCCGATGACGGCGCGGGCACGCAATGGCGGCTCTGGATCGGCAGTCGAAACCTGACGCGTGATCTCGCCTGGGATGTCGGCTTGTCGCTAGTCGGTTACCCCGGAGGTGCGGGAATCGACATTGAAGGCATCCCTGAATTAGGCCACACGCTGGCGCAGCATGCGCAGCTTCGCGGAGTGTCTCCGGCAAAGGTGAAGTCGGAACTGCGCCGCGTCAGGTGGGATGCGCCATCGGGTTGCACGATCCACAGCCTGCAACTCCTACGACAGGATTCGCCCCGTGGATTGCCGCCCGAGCCGGCCAGAGTCCAGAAGTTGGTCGTAATGAGCCCGTTCCTAGACGGCGCCGTGGTCGGAAAGCTCGGCACCTGGGGGGACGCGAAAACGCATCGCACCTTGCTCTCCACTCGGCCGGAACTTGCCAGGCTCGCCATCCAGAAGAGTGAACCGCTCTCCGGATTCCACGATCTCTTGTTCCTGGACGCCCCGATCCCCGGCGAGCAACCGCCGGGTGATGAGGCCGATGCTTCCCAAGATGAAGAGCCCGAACCGCGTGCGTTGCACGCCAAAATCATTTATGCCGAATCAGCGGGCGCGCGCCTAGTTTGGACCGGAAGCATCAATGCGACACAACGCGGATGGAACGGGCCCAACGCTGAGATTGTGGCGAAGCTCGAAGTCAGTCGCGAAGTGGCGGCGGGTTTGGACGATTTCATCAAGACGGCAACGACCGTACGGCCGGACGAACTCGGCGACCCTGTCGAAACCTCCCCAATCGATGAGCGGCTCGAAGAAGCGCGTAAACAGGTCGCCAGTAATTGGAGCGTCACCCAGCAAATCGACGCCGACGGCCCGACCTTGACCAGCAAAACCGATCCGAATCCCACCGATCAGGACGTGCAGTTCTCGATCGGTTTGCTCGGTGCGGTTAAAGTGCCCTGGCCGAGAACCACGACCAGCGTGCGGCTGCCGCGAATTTCCGCCGGCGAGGCCACGGAGTTTGTCTGCTGCCAGTTGACGCTTGCCGACTCAGCCATCACTTGGATGCAGCGTGCCCCGCTCGAACCGGCTCCGGATGATGAAAGGGACCGGCAGGCGCTGGCACGCTACCTTGACCCACGAACGTTTCTGCTCTGGATCAGGTCATTGCTAGTCGGCGATGCGGCCGGAGATGCCCCGGATTGGGATGATGACGATGACACGAGGCCCAAGGCATCGAAGCCTTCCAAAACTGCCCCGACCTGGTGGGCGCCAACCATCGAAGAGGTTCTGAAAGCGTGGATCCGCGACCCGGCAGCCCTCGTCCTTATCGACAGAAAAGTGCGGCATTACCTGAAACTCTTCCAGGAGCAGGACGACATCGAGCAAACGCCCGGGGAGCGAAGCGTCGTTCAAGAATTTCATAAGACTTGGAGCGTCCTGCGGCGTGAATTGGTCTTGGAGGCTACATGACGGAACTGAAGCCGTTCCAGGAGTTGACTGTCAGGGCTGTCATGACCGCTTTCAACCGACACCGCCGCAGACGCCGTTTTCTCGTAGCCGATGAGGTCGGGCTGGGAAAGACGGTCGTGGCCCAACATGTCGTCCGGCGCATGTTTTCTGGCCTCGGTCGGCCGCTGGTCGTGTTTTACATGTGCAGCAACCTGGCGATCGCCCGCCAAAACCGCCGAAAGTTGCTTGAAATCCTTCCGGTCGAAGAACGGGAAAACGCCGACTGCCCGGTCGATCGCCTGTCGCTGCTGGGTGCCGGCGAACGACCGACGCATCGTCAGTTCCACCTCTACTCCCTCACGCCGGACACCTCGATTCCCATTCGAAAGCGCCAGCGTCGCGACGGACGCAAAGAGGAGCGTGCGCTCGTGCATGCCCTGATCGAAAAGGTCTGTCCCGGCTTGCTCGAAATCTGGGGGGAAGAGGTTTTTCGCGGGGGAGCGACGACGCACTGGGAAAGCAGCGTCGCCCAGCAGCGTGAGAAAGCCGCCAAGGGAGCGTTGCGAGATTCGTTCTTGCAATCCGTCCGCAAGGAATTCGAGCTTGCCGAACGGCAGCACTTGCTACCTGAAATCCGTTCGCGCTACGAGAGCGGTGAACTCGATGCACTCGGACTGATCGCACATCTGCGGAACGCCCTGGCCGCCAGCGCGATCGAAGAAGTGCAACCCGATCTTGTCATCTTCGATGAATTCCAGAGGTTCCGCGATCTGCTTGATCCGCAGGAAGACGCGGTGGCTCAGCGGGTGATCGGGCCGCTGCGCGGGGACGGATCCGCCAATCCGCCGGCTCTGCTATTGCTCTCGGCCACGCCCTACCGCTTGTTCACACGCCGCTGGGAAGAAGAAACCGGCACCTCGCATCGAAACGAGTTCTTTGAACTGGTTGAGTTCCTCTACGGCGGCGATTCAGTCGCGAAACAAAAACGCAAGCAATGCGAGGATGCCTTCGTGGGGCTGGAATCGGAATTGCGGAAAGGGCATGCGGCGTCAGACGGGGCACGCAAGGCGCGGCTCGACGTTGAAGCTCTGCTTTGCCCGATCATTGCCCGCACCGAACGGGCGTCACACCAGCATGGCTGGGACGACTTTCAAACGGAATGCCTGTCCGCGCCTGTCGCACCGGAAGATTTGTCGATCTTCAAGCACCTCACCCACTGCTTCGAAGAGTCCTACCGGGCCAGTGCGGTGCCGTACTGGACATCGATCCCAATTCCGATGCAGACAATGGGCAACCACTATGTTGCGTGGAAATCAGCCGTCCCGGCAGCCGCCGATGCAACACCGCATCTTACCGAGGAAATGCGGAACAATCATCAAACACCCCCGGTCTGGCCTCACCCGCGCCTTAGGTCCCTGCAGCAATTAGCAAAGCCTGAACAGCTTGCAGTACCGTGGTTACCACCCACAGCGCCGTGGTGGACACTACGCGGTGTCTGGAAGCAATCGCTGCCAACACCCCGGAAGTTGCTGGTCTTCAGTCGGTTCAGGGCAGTGCCTCAGGCCATCGCAGCCACCATCAGCTACGACCTGGAATCCAGCCTGCTGTCCGATGACAATCTCTCCTATTCCGACGTTTCACGCCGCCGCCTGCTCTCCGCGACCGAATCGCGTCATGCGCTCGTCGGCCTCTTCCATACATCGCCGTTCTTGATTAACGCGACCGATCCGCTGGCGGCACGCAGTAGCGACCTCCAAGCCATCCGCCGCGTGGTGCAACGTCAACTCAAAGCGGCACTTGACCGGCTCGGCATCGCCATCCGCAACAAAGGGCCATCCCTTCCGCCATGGAAATTGCTGGCCCGCCTGGATTACGCGGAGGGGAATTGGTGCTGGATCATGCAAGCATGGCGGTGGATTCATGCGCAGGTGACGACCGGCCTCTCAGAAGATTCCGGGCTCGCGCAGCTTCTGGACGAATGGGATGCAGTTGCGCACGAACCCTTGGAATGCATCAGGCCCGACAATTTCAGGGCGCTGGTCGACTACGCCCTCGGCTCGCCGGGAGTCGTGGTCGGCCGATCGCTAAAGCGTCACTGGGCCGGGGCTGTAAGCGATGACCGCGACAGCAAAGGCCAACTGCGATTCCGCCACACACTTGCAGCATCATGGATGGGCCTGCGCAATTATCTCGATCAGCGGTGGTTCTACCGCGTGCTTTGCAAAGAGAAGGAACACTATCCCGACGCACTCCAGCGAGTCGTGGTTGACGGGAACCTCGAAGCCGTCCTTGATGAGCATCTGTGGATCGTGTCGCGGCTTCGCGACCTGTCGCAGGATGAACTGGCTATCGAACTGCGAGAAGGACTCACCCTCAAGAGCGGCATGTTCTTTCTGCACCCGCTGCAGGGCAGGCGGGACGACACCTTCTCACTGCGTTGTCATGTCGCCATGCCCTTCGTGCAAGCAAAGGTCCAGACACCGGGCGAGGACGAGAAGCCGATCCGGACCGACGAGATGAGGCGGGCGTTCAATACACCGTTCTGGCCCTATATCCTGACGACCACATCCGTCGGGCAGGAGGGACTGGACTTTCACGCTTGGTGCGACACCCTTGTCCATTGGGATCTGTGCAGAAATCCTGTCGACCTTGAACAGCGTGAAGGGCGGATTCAGCGATTTGGCGGGCTTTCTATTCGCCGCGCCATCGCCGCGAACCTTGCGGAAGCGGCGATGGCCAACCGTTCCGATGGTGAAAGCCCGTGGGTGCGCATTGAGTCAATGGCAAATGCCCGGATGAGCGACGAGTCCGGCCTGGCCCCGTGGTGGGTGTGCAAGAATGGCGGGGTGATTCGCTACGTATTCGATGTACCGACTAGCGAACAGAAACACTGGCTGCACTGGATGAAAGAGCAGCGCCTGCTATACCGGCTCGCACTTGGGCAGCCGAACCAGGAGGATCTGCTCGAAATCCTTTCGAGTAAGGTTGGTCTGGATCCGCAGGCGATTCGCAAAGCAGTCATAAACCTCTCGCCGTGGTTTCGCGCAACTGCGAGATGAAACCCGCTATTGCCGATCGGCAGGGAAGCCAACCGTCAGTGTTGCTGGCTTTCCATGAGATTTTTCGCTTCGACCAGTTTCTGAAACTCGACTTGGATCTCCGGATGATGCTGGCCGAGGTACTTGGTAATCCGAGTGTTTTCCGTCAACTTGCGCAGGTACGCGGCGACCACCATCAGGTTCAATACGTGTAACCGTTCACCGGTCTCCGGGTATTGGCCAAAGTTGGACACCGGACGCGGCGGGACCGGCGGCCTGACACCCAAACTGGCCAAACGTGCCGTTGGATTCGGGCCATCTTCGGCCTCAACTGGTCAGTAACGCAGCGAGCGGTGAACGGTTACCAATACGTTTCTTCCGTGGGTTCCTCGATCAGCCTGAACTCCTTGGTCTGTGATTCCATCTCGTGTTCCATGCGGGCAATGTCTTCGGGCGTGAGGCCCTTCAACTCCTTCCCTCGCTCGGAATCGACCAACTGCTCGACGGTCGTCGTGGCCACAAGGCATTTCACGTAGCCCTCGGAGAAGTTGTCCGCCGCACACATCAGTTCCGCGATCTCGATTTTCGGATCGGCTTGACCTTCCGGATCTCGCGAAACGCCAACGCCGTGGCCCGCTTCTCCCTGAGCAAGTGCACGGCTTCGGGACAGATTAGGTCCAGGAGTTCCGTAAGCGTCCGGCGGATCGCGTTCTTGCGGGCCGTGGTAGCCTCGGAGGTTTCCTTCCGGAGACCTCACCATGGCGAAGCATCATCGGGACCTGAAGCGGGAGCGGACGTGGCGGCGGCACATCGCCGACCAACCGGCCAGTGGGCAGACGATTCGCGCGTACTGCGAAACGCACCGGTTGCGCGAGACTTCGTTCTACTTCTGGCGGACCGAGATCGCCAAGCGGGACCGCGAAGCCGCGGCGGACACGAAGGCCGCGCCCGCGTTCGTGCCGGTCAGCGTGATCGACACGCCCGCGCACCACGACACGCCGATCGACATCCGCCTGGCCGGCGGGCATCGGGTGCGGGTCCGGTCCGGATGCGACCGCGCTCTGCTCGCCGACGTGATCCGGTTGCTCCGCGACACGCACGCGGAGGTCCGGCCATGCTGACGCTGCCGCCCTCGACGCGCGTGTTCGTCGCGACCAAGCCCGCCGACATGCGACGGAGCTTCGACGGCCTGCTCGCGATCGTCCGCGACTTCCTCGGCCACGACGATCCGCTCGCCGGCCACCTCTTCGCCTTCCGCAACAAGTCCGGCGACCGGCTCAAGATCCTCTGGTGGGACCGCGACGGACTCGCCATCTTCTACAAGAGCCAAGAAGCACACTGCACCCATTCACTCCCCTTTACAGAATCCGGCAAACAGCCCGATAATCGCGCTCGGCGGCCTGCTGCACTTGGCAGAATGGATTGAAGCCCAGGCCGTCGCACAAGGAGGTGGACCATGTCCGAAGACATCGAAGTCGCTGTTCCCCCCCCCCGCGCCGATCGTCCCTCCACCCGCCGGCGCTCGATCAACTCTGGACTCTGCTGACGAGCGACCAGAGGCGGCGAACACTGACGACGCTCAGCGGCATCGTCGTTCGTCTGCTCGACGCACCTCGCAACGAAAAGGAGGTGCCCGATGAACGCTCCTGACGTTTCGGCCGGCCGCCATGGCCTACCGACTCGCCGCTGAACTCTCTGATCGCATCGCCGCCGTCGCTGTGGTCGCCGGCACGCCGGCGAACAGTATCGGCCGGCCGAATCGTCCGGTCTCGGTCTTGCACTTCCACGGCACGAGGGACGAATACATCCCTTTCACGGGCGGCAAGGGAGCAAAGAGCATCTTCGGGACGGACTACCGCCCCGTTGTGGACTCGATCCGGGAGTGGGCCAATGCCAACGGGTGCGACGATACCCCAACGATCGACATTCTGGCCGAGGGCGGAGACGGGATGAAAGTGACCCGCAGCACCTACTCTGGGGGACGAGACGGGGCGGAAGTGGCACTGGTGGTGATCGAAGGCGGCGGACATACTTGGCCAGGGAGGAAATCAGCCGCGGCGGTTCTTGGCAGATCGACTCAAGCCATCTCGGCCAACGACCTGATGTGGGAGTTCTTCCAAAAGCACCCGATGACGTGATCGGCCCTGCCCGCGAATCGAATGGCAGAGAACAGGTGCGATGCGTCTGAGAGTCCAAGCGGATCGTTGGACGACGCGGCTCTGGGAGTCTCTTGGAACCTGTCGAGACGAACATGATTTCGAGCATCGTGGTTTACCTCGGCATCGTTCTCGCCATGAGCATCGTCTGCTTTGTCGCCTACGGTTGGGATAAGCGGCAAGCCGTCGTCGGCGGTCGGCGAGTGCCCGAGCGAACCTTGCACATCCTGGCGTTTTTGGGCGGTTGGCCCGGGGCGTGGATGGGACAGCGGAGATTCCGCCACAAGACAAAGAAGTTGTCGTTTCTGATCGTCTTCTGGTGTGTCGCTGTACTTCATGTCGTCATCGTCGGATCGGTCGCGTACGCCGTGTACGGTTCTCCCTTCGCTGAAGCGGAGAGTCGTGCTCGGGAGATAGGTGGTGGATGAAAAACCCCGGCATCACGTTCACCTCCGGCCCGACGCCGAACACCGTCCGCACCGCCAAAGGCAAAGTCCTGACCGCACCCGAAGACTGGGTGTTGCTGCCGCACGGCGATGCCGCACTGACGCGTCGTGTGAAGGAAGCCGGCGATCATTGGATGGTCGCCGAGAAGAAGGGTCGCAAGCTCTTCTCCCGAGGCGTGTGGGCGTACGCGGCGACCATTGGCCGGATCCGTGCCGATCTCGTCGCGGAGCGATCCACGGAGAGCTTCGCCAAGAACAAGGATGTCGACGCCCGCCGCCGCGAGAAGGTGCAAGCCGTCTAAGTTGAAGACTTCCACGGGGCAGTCGTTGCGTTCTTGGGTTTTCATGCAAATTACGCGGAATAGGCGGCTACCAACAGCACGCTACGAGTTCAGGCGAGTACGGACTTGATGACGGTGCCGCTGACGTCGGTCAGGCGGAAGTCGCGGCCGCTGTAGCGGTAGGTCAGCTTCTCGTGGTCGAGGCCCATCAGGTGCAGAATGGTCGCATGCAGGTCGTGAACGTGGACGCGGTTCTCCACCGCGGAGAGCCCGAACTCGTCGGTGGCACCGTAGCTGAACCCGCCCTTCACTCCGCCGCCCGCCATCCAAACCGTGAACCCATAGTGATCGTGATCGCGACCTTTCTGCCCTTCGGACGTCGGAGCCCGGCCGAACTCCCCGCCCCAGATCACGAGCGTCTCGTCGAACAGGCCGCGCTGTCTCAAGTCGCGGATCAGGGCCGCGATACCGCGGTCGCACGCGTCGGCCAGTCGCTTGTGGCCACCCACGATGTCGTCGTGCCCGGTGTCCCACGCGATGTCGTACCCGTCGATCGAGTGAGATAGTTGCACGCATCGCACGCCGCGTTCGATCAGGCGGCGGGCGATGAGGCAGCCCTTCGCGTACTCGCTGTCGCCGTACATGGCGAGGGTCTTCACGGACTCCGTCCGCAGATCGAAGGCCTCCGGTGCGGAGAACTGCATCCGGAACGCCATCTCCATCGCCTGGATGTTCCCTTCCAACCGGGCGTCCTGCGGCTGGCGTTCGAGTTCGAGTCTGTTCAGGCGGTCGAGAAGATCGACCTGCCGGCGCTGCTCGGCCGGAAGAAGGTGCGGATTCTTGAGATCGTCGAGCACGCGCTCCGGCGTCATGTCGTGGATGTTCACGTACGTTCCGGCGTACGGGCCAGGCAGGAACGCGTTGCCCCAGTTCGCGAGTTTGCCGCGCGGCTGGGCGCGCGGGCTCATCGCGACGAAGCCGGGAAGATTCTGGTTCTCCGTTCCGAGGCCGTACACCAGCCACGCACCCATGCTCGGTCGACTCGGCTGAAGGTGGCCGAGGTTCATCATCATGATGGCCCCGGCGTGCTCCGGGATGTCGGTGTGCATCGAGTGAATGAAGCAGATGTCGTCCACACAGGATCCCACCTGCGGGAAGATGTCGCTCACCCACTTCCCGCACTTTCCGTATTGCTTGAACCCGAACGGCGACGGCATCAGCCCGTTCTTCGTGTTCCGCAGCGACTTTCGGTCCACGAGTTCCGGGCGCTCGCCCTTCCGCTTGGCGATTTCGGGCTTGTGGTCGAAGGTGTCCACCTGCGACGGTCCGCCCGGCATGAACAACTGGATCACGCGTTTGGCTTTCGGGGCGAAGTGCGGCACTTTCACCGCAAGTGGCGAGGCGGCGGTCGCATTCGATCCAGACAGCATGCCCGCGAGGCCGATCGTGCCGAACCCGGAGCCGATGCGGTGGAGCATCTCACGGCGAGTGAGCGGTGGCAGAGTATTCTGGTGCAACATGGTTCCGCTCACTTCACGGACATGAACTCGTTGGTGGCCAACAACACCTGGGCGTATTGCTCCCATGCGGTCAGTCCATGTGCCGCGGTTGTCGCTTTCAAGAACTCCAAACCGATCGCGAGCTCCTTCGCGTCCGGCGGTCGCTGGTTCAGCAGTTGATACGCACGCTCGATGCGGCCCGGATCTGACTTCGCATCGGTCGCCAGTCGCTTGGCAAATGCCTTGGCTCGCGCAATCACGAACGGACTGTTCATCAGAAACAGGAACTGCTGCGGTGCGGTACTGGTCGGCCGCTGATCGACCGTTGCACGCATGAGGGGGAAGTCGAATCGCCGCAGGAACTCGTCGGTGGCGAAGACATCGCCGTTGCGGCTCACCTTGAAGTACAAGGTGCGCCGCGGCGTTTCGATGCGATCGCTGGGCGGTCCGCCGCGGGTCGTGTCGAGTTCGCCCGTCACGCTCAGCAGTGCGTCACGCCAGGCTTCGACGTCGAGCCGCCGGGGGTTCATTCGCCATAACAAGCGGTTGTCCCCATCCGCGCGGAAGGCTGCGTCATTGAAATCGCTGCTCATCTGGTAGGTCGCCGACAGCAGGATGGTACGGTGGAGTGCCTTGAGGGATTGCCCTGATTCGAGGAACGTGGCGGTGAGCCAGTCGAGCAGTTCGGGATGAGTCGGCTTCTCCCCCAATGCACCGAAGTTGCTGGGGGTCCGCACCAGTCCCTCGCCGAAATGGTGAAGCCAGATTCGATTCACGAACACGCGTGCGGTCAACGGGTTCGCGCGATCGGCAACAGCGTCCGCCAACTGGCGGCGACCGCTGCCCTGATCGAATGCGGCAGCCTTTTCACCGGCGAGTATCCGCAAGAAGCGTCGTGGGGCGGGCTCGCCCGGCTTCCGAAGGTCACCGCGGATCGCGACCCTCATGTCGGCGGTGCCGTTCTCACGCATGGCATGGACAGTGGCAGGCTTCGCCGGCGCGTTCTTCTTCCGTTCGGCCAACTCCGCATCCCACGTCCCGAGTTGCTGCTTTTCGTTCGGGGACGCTTCGCGCTTCTCCTTCGCAACGCGACCTTTCAAGTCGTTCACACGCTTCGTAAGTTCCGCGATCTGTTTCTGTTCGCGGTCATACGCCTCGACGAGTTGCGGTGCGGCGAGCGGTGCCTGGTGGACGGCCGTGTTCTTGAACACGCCGGCGAGCGAATAGTAGTCCTTCTGCGGCAGTGGGTCGAACTTGTGGTCGTGACACCGGGCGCATGCGAGCGTCAGGCCGAGAAGCCCGCGGCCCAGCGTGTCCAGCCGGTCGGAGAGTGTCTCGGCTTCGGCTTGGGCGATGCTTTCCGGGTCGCCGCCATCGCTCTGGTAGGTCGGACCGAGGGCGAAGAGGCCGGTCGCGACAGCATCCTCCGGCCGGCCCGTGAGGTCGCCAGCGATCTGAAGCCGGACGAACTGGTCGAACGGCATGTCGGCGTTCAGCGCGTTCACCACCCAATCGCGATACCGCCAGGCGTCGGGGTACTGGTTGCTGTCGAGGAAGCCGCCGAAGCCATCGCTGTAACGGGCGACATCGAGCCAATGACGGCCCCAGCGTTCGCCATACTGCGGTGAGTCGAGCAGTTCGTCGACGAGTCGGCGCAAAGCCTCGTTCCGGTCGGACTTGAACGCCGAGAGGAACTTCGCGACCTGCTCGGGACTCGGTGGAAGTCCGACGAGGTCGAAATGGAGGCGGCGAATCAGCACGCGGGGATCAGCCGGCGGAGCGGGCTGGAGTCCGGCATTCCGGAGCTTGGCGAACACGAATCGGTCGATTTCATTCTGCACGCCGCGTACGTCGACAATCGCGGGCGGAGTCGGCTTCCTTACGGGGCGGAGCGACCAGTGGTTCCGCCACTTGTCCCAGTCGTAGGCCTGCGTCGCGGATTCGTTGCCGGCTTTGGAAGCGGGCCACGGCACGCCCATCTCGACCCACTTCACCAAGACCGCGATCTCGCTGTCTTTGAGCTTGCCCCGAGGCGGCATCTCGAACGACTGCCAACGCACCGCCTTGATCAACGGGCTCTCCGCGGGCTTCCCGGGTATGACCGCGGTGCCCGAGTCGCCACCCTTCACCATGTGAGCCCTGTCGTCCAGTCGCAAGCCGCCTTTGAGTTTCTTGGCTTTGGCACTGTGACACTCGAAGCAGTGTTCGACGAGCAGCGGCCGAACCTTTGCCTCGAAGAACTCGATTTGTTCCGGAGTGGGGTCGGCGGGCGGTGCTGCGGCAAGTGTAGTAGGGACCGTAACGTGGCAAAGGCTGACAAGCAGTGCGTAGCGGAAAAGGACCGTCATGAAGAGACTCAGGCGGCAGTGCCGGGGCCGTAATCTGGGGACGCGCGAGGAACTTCTCTTGGCGGGGTGTGTGAAGAGCTTACACGGGAATCCATTGCCTCGCAACCGGGCACCCGCAGTGTCTCGCAGGATGCCATCTGAGGCAATCATAGCCGCACAAGGCGCGTCCTGTCGCGAAGCATCTGGCGAAGCACGGCGACCACGTCCAGTTGCACTACCTGCCGAACGACGCACCCGACACGACCCCGATCGAGCGGGTGTGCAGGCATCTGCAAGAGGAGATCACACGGAACCACCGCTGCCGCAGGATGTAGGAACTGATGGATATGGTGTTCAACTGGCTGATGAGCGGGTGCTTCGGAATCGAGGGCTCACAGGCGAACGGCGCGAAATGCAGCGGATGTTGGCACAGCGTTTCAATAGATTGCTGAACCGCTACCGTAGCGGGGAGCGGGCACCCGCGGACTGCACGCTTCGGAGGCACTTACGGGAAACGAAGCATGAAGTGTCAGCGGGCGCCCAATGACACACCAACGTCTTCCCCACGCACGTGGGGGTGAACCGATCAACGCAAGGCGGAACTGTCAGCACCCGCAAGTCTTCCCCACGCACGTGGGGGTGAACCGCGATGGGATACTCCGCTACGGCGACTTTGGCACGTCTTCCCCACGCACGTGGGGGTGAACCGCACGTTTACGCTGATGTCAGCATCGGGATACTGTCTTCCCCACGCACGTGGGGGTGAACCGTCAGGGATGTACGGGTTTCGGTAGACCGTTCGCGTCTTCCCCACGCACGTGGGGGTGAACCGTGATCCTACGCCGATTAGACACTACGTTTTTCGTCTTCCCCACGCACGTGGGGGTGAACCGGAACTGCGGCTGCTCGCTGCGGCTGCGGAGTGAGTCTTCCCCACGCACGTGGGGGTGAACCGCACGTCGGCCTCATCGACGGCCCGAAGGGAGCGTCTTCCCCACGCACGTGGGGGTGAACCGCGGGTGGAACGCGAACTGTCCGCGATCACCGAGTCTTCCCCACGCACGTGGGGGTGAACCGAACTGCGGCTTGTCGTCGGCGCGGGCCACGGAGTCTTCCCCACGCACGTGGGGGTGAACCGGCGGCGAAACGCAAGTAGACCGGACGTCGGGCGGTCTTCCCCACGCACGTGGGGGTGAACCGTGACGTTCCGCGTCAAGGTGAGGCCGGGCTCAGTCTTCCCCACGCACGTGGGGGTGAACCGAGTCGGACGGAGCCCGCGTAGCGGCCGGTTCCGTCTTCCCCACGCACGTGGGGTGAACCGGAGAAGGCAGTCCTGCAGAGCCTACCCCGCGCCAGTCTACCCCCACGCACGTGGGGGTGAACCGGAACGCCATCGCAAGCCCTCATAGGGCGTCTAGTCTTCCCCACGCACGTGGGGAGTGAACCGAACGACGAGTTGTTGATGAACGCCGCCCAGAACGTCTTCCCCGCACGTGGGGTGAACCGGCATACGCACAGTTCCGCGAGATTACTTGGTCTTCCCCACGCACGTGGGGAGTGAACCGTACTTTGTTGAGAAACTGGAATCGGACGGGTCGTCTTCCCCACGCACGTGGGGGTGAACCTCAACCAGCACCGCATCGTTGTGATGCGGTGCCGTCTTCCCCACGCACGTGGGGGGTGAACCGTAGCGGAACCAATGCAATTCCGATGCTCGCATAGTCTTCCCCACGCACGTGGGGGTGAACCGGACACGCCGGGGATGGCGACGACGGGCGTCAACGTCTTCCCCACGCACGTGGGGGTGAACCGGCAAGGCCGCAATCCTGTTGATGGTCGGCTACGTCTTCCCCACGCACGTGGGGGTGAACCGGGCGAGAAGGTTCCGCTCCCCGTCGCGACAAGCGTCTTCCCCACGCACGTGGGGGTGAACCGGTGGGCGGCGAGTCGATGCACCCGCTGCTGCTCGTCTTCCCCACGCACGTGGGGGTAAACCGATAAAGGGTAAGGCCGCCGCCCATGCTGTGGCGGTGCTTCCCCACGCACGTGGGGGTGAACCGCTGTACGCAGACATCCAAAGTTCCGCTTGCTCGTCTTCCCCACGCACGTGGGGGTGAACCGAACACGCCCGCCAGTTGAGCGAGTGCCGCCAACGTCTTCCCCACGCACGTGGGGGTGAACCGTAGCGGAACCAATGCAATTCCGATGCTCGCGTAGTCTTCCCCACGCACGTGGGGGTGAACCGGACACGCCGGGGATGGCGACGACGGGCGTCAACGTCTTCCCCACGCACGTGGGGGTGAACCGTAACGCTCCTTGTCGATGCCCTTCCGCACCGTGTCCTCCCCACGCACGTGGGGATGAAGGGAATCGTTCGGTTGTTCTCCGTTCTGCCTGACTTCTGCTGCCCAAATTAGGCAGTTCAAGGAGGAGGAGGTGGAGCTTGCTACATCACGGCGCGTCGGTACTGATGAGAGCCAACATCGCCCGGCGGATTGGCTCCGGCCGGCCATGCGGCCACAACCTGTTCAACTCGGGATCGACCTGTTGCGCTGGATTTTGCGCGCGTTCGCGAATTTGTCGTATTCGTGGGCGTTTCAGAGCGCGTTCGAGTCCGGTAAAGATCATCCCTTGATCGTGACACCTAGGGTCATGGTCAGCCAGAACGTTAGAAGCCCTTGTTTGAAAGGATTCTGACGCGTTCTTTATTTTCGTGCCACGCTTCAACTGTCGGGTGCACAACATTTCACGGAACCAGTCGCGGGGCGCGCCGGGATTTGTTACAGTCAGCCGTCCCCAATCGGAGTCGCCATGTTCGCACTCCCCGTTTCACGCCGCGGCCCCAGCCGCCGGGAAGCCCTCCTGATCGGCGGCTTCTCGGGCGCGTTCGCGCTCGCGGACCAGTTGCGAGCGTCGCCGGATTCGTCGTCGCCGGGCAAGTCGGCCATCCACATCGTGCTCGGGGGCGGCCCGCCGCACCTGGACATGTACGACATGAAGCCGGACGCGCCGGCCGAGGTGCGCGGCGAGTTCAAACCGATCCCGACCGCCGTTCCCGGAATCCGGATCTGCGAACTGATGCCGAAGCAGGCGCGGATGTGGGACAAGTTCGCCGTGATCCGTTCTCTTGTGCCGCGGGCCGGGCACGATGATGCCGAGATCTCGACCGGCTACACGGAGACCGTCGCCCGGAACAATTCGCGGCCGTCGTTCGGCTCCGTGATGTCCAAAGTGCTCGGCCCGCACCGCCCCGGTGTTCCGCCGCACATCAGCACGCGGCCCCGGCTCTGGACCGGCAACCCGGCGTTCGACTTCGGCAACGAACCCGGCTTCCTCGGATCGGGGCACCGCGCCTTCACCCCGGACGGAGAAGGCACGTGCCTCGCCTACGAGCGCGGACTCGCCCAGAACCGAGTGAGCCTGAAGCCGCCCGAAGGCGTGACGCTGGATGCGATGCAGGATCGCCGCACGCTGCTCGGCACGTTCGACACGATGCGGCGCGACTTGGATGCGAGCGGCCGCGTGGCCGGAATGGACGCCGTGACCCAGCGGGCGTTCGAGATCGTGACATCGAGCGAGCTGCGGAACGCGCTCGATCTCTCAAAGGAAAGCCCGGCCACCCGCGACCGCTACGGCCGGAACTTCTTCTACGACTTCCCGGATCGCAAGTACGAGGTGAACTACGGTGCGCAGGCACTGGCGGCGCGACGGCTGATCGAAGCCGGCGCGGGTTGCGTCACCATCGGCTTCAACAACTGGGATACCCACGAAGGCAACTTCCGCCACCTCCGCCGCCAGCTACCGTACTTGGATAGCGCGGTCACGGCACTGGTGGAAGACTTGGACGACCGCGGGTTGCTGGACGACGTCGCGATCGTGATCTGGGGCGAGTTCGGCCGCACTCCCGTGATCAACAAGGACGCGGGGCGCGACCACTGGGGGCCGGTGATGTCCGCCGTGGTTGCCGGCGGCGGGTTCAAGACGGGCCAAGCGATCGGAAAGACCGATGCGCGCGGCGAGCGGCCGACGACGCGGCCGTACCGCGTGAGCCACATGCTGGCCACGTTGTATCGCGCGGTGGGCATCGACCCGTCCATGACCCTGCAAGAACCCGGCGGCCGCCCGGTGCCGCTCCTGGATGAACACGAAGTCATCCGCGAATTGCAATCCTGAAGGAGCAACGGTCGCGGAGGTGATCACCGAACGTCGCATCGCGGCCATGCTTGTCGGTCACGTTGGCTCGTTCGCGGCGACGCCTTTTTCATAACGGGTGTACACATACACCGGCACGGGTGAGTCCCCGAGGTACTTGCGGACGAGGGGAAACACCACTTCCCATGCCAGTCCGCCCACGCCGGTGGCCAGACGAGGCAGAGCCAGGCTCTTCACCTCGCCCGTGTCCAGTTCGTGTCGCAACCGCCTCAGACAGTGGTTGACCGTCGCTTCGGTGGCGGGGCCGGGCTGCCCGCCTCGGCCCGTCTCGTCGTCCTGCGTCATGAGGCAGAAAACTCGGACGCCACCGGTCCCGCCCCACTCCCAGATTTCGCCCGGCTTCGGGTGGCATTGGTGGCTGTAGTGCCGGAAGTCCTTGGCCATCACCGGGTACTTCTCCCGAAGGGCTAGAGCCAACCCATGGGTGAAATGGTCGCCGGGAGAAACTCCGTGGGCGATGGCTTGAGCCTTTGAAAGCAGAATGTCGCCGTGCACTTCATGGATCATGGCACGCTCCTTGAGTGTCAGTCTGGAGAAAGTGGCCTCGCCTGGATGCGGGACGCGTCGTCCAACGCAATCGCCGTTCCTAACTCGTGGCAAATCCGCTCATCGGCCGTGAATGGCCGAATGGCTCGACGAGTGCGGGGTCTTTGCAAGGAAGTGAGCCGGGGCGCGCCTGTCGCGCTCGGGGTGACGTGTGCCAACTTGGCACATGCGACTTCGGCCCGATGGACGAAACCGCACATGGGGCTTTTCAGGCACTGAGAGCCATTCGTGTTACCGCATCGCGAAGTATTGAGGGGCGTCCGATGTCGGATGAGGCATGTCCGGCGCCGGGGTGACGGGCGGCGTCCCCAACTCGGCCTCCACTTCGTCCATCATCGCGAACTCGGCTCTTTGCTCCTGCAGCTGAACAATCTCGGTTCGGATCCGGGACAGCTCGGCGTGGATCGAGGTGAAAAGCGTGATGAGTGCCAAGGCAAGCCACACGAGAAGGCTTGGGCCGAAAATCGCTACGGTCGAAGGCATCCTGCCCATGACTGTCGTCCCTCACATCACCGTTTCCTCCGCTTGAACGCTGTCTTCGCCACGACTTGCGCGGGCCGGGGCCATGGGCACTGTGTCCCGCCGCAACGTCGACGGTCGCATCGCGGTCCGCGTCAATTCCTTCGGCATCGACGACCCGGACTTCACCGCGGGCCGGGGGGGAGGTGATCGAGCAGGTACCGCGTCATCAGCATGCGGAGGTGGACCGCAGTCCCCTGCCCCTCGCGCAAACCGTGGTCGCGGTTGGGGTAGGCCATGTAGTCGAAGCGCTTGCCCAGCTCGATCAGTCGGTCCACGAGACTCTCGGTGATCTGAAGGTGGGTGTTGGTTTCGCCGGTGCCGTGGACGATCAGCAGGTCGCCCTTCAGACCCTCGGCGAAGTTGATGGCCGCGGCCTTGCGGTAGCCGTCCGGGTTCACATCGGGGGTCCGCATGAAGATCTCCTGAAACCAAGCGTTGTATAGTTCCGGCCGCGGCTTGGGTGCCACCGCGATGCCGACGTGGTACACGTCCGGCTTGCGGAACATCGCGTTCAGTGTGTTCGACCCGCCGCCGCTCCAGCCCCAGATTCCCACCCGCGACAAGTCGACGTACGAGCGCGCGCGGCCCAATTCCTTCACCCCCGCGGCTTGCTCCTCGGTCGAGAGCGGGCCGAGGCTGCCGTACACGGCGCGGCCAAGCGGCCCCCTTTCGCGCCGGCGTGCCGCGGCTGTCCATTGACACGACGACATACCCGAGGTCCGCGATCATGCGGTGGAATGCACGTGGTTCTGGCCGCCGGCCCAGGCCGTCGAGGACCGTCTGCCCGTGCGGTTCGCCGTACACGAAGACGAAGAGCGGGTACTTCCTGCTCGTCGAAGTGCCGAGGCTTGATCATCCACGCGTCCATCACCACGCCGTCCCCCGATGTCGAGTTTCAGGAACCGGCGGCCGCGTGATCAACGGGGCCGCACGTTTGCGAACCTCTTCGTTCGCTTCCGCGATCCGTTCCGAGCGATGGTCGCAGGAGTCGCACCAGGTCGACGACCGGCGGCTGATCGAACGTGGAGTAGGTGTGGAACGCCCACTTCCGATCCGAAGAGAATTCGTAGCTGTGCGTTCCGGGTTGGTCCGCCGGTGTCACCCGTTCAGGGCCGCCCTTCCCGTCGAGCCGGATGCGATAGAGGTAGCGTTGGGTCGCGTTCTTCGGAGACGCGAGATAGTAGAACCAGCCGCCCTGTTCATCGACCGGGCCGCGGGCGATGATGTCGGACTTGTCTTTCGTCAGTAGCGTCCGCTGCTTGCCGTCTCGCGAAATCATGTACGCTTGTCGCCAGCCGTCGCGTTCGCTGAGCAGGAGGAACTCCTTGCCGCCGCGGACCCACTCCAGCCCGGCGTTGGCGGAATAGCTCGCGTCCACCCACGCGGGGTCCGTTTCCTCATAGGCGGTGGCGATCGCTCCCGTTTCGACGTTGGCGAGCAGGAACTTGCGGCTGTCCCGCGAGCGGCTCAGCAGTTCGATGAGCAGTTCGTTCGAGTTCCCCGCCCAACTGACGTCGTTGATGTAACATGCGCCCGGCTCGGCAGGCAGTTTCACCCACCGCGTGGCCCCGCCCTCGCGCGCGACGACGCCCACGCGAAGCGTCGGAATCGGCGTGCCGACGCGGGCGAACGGGACGTTCGTCACTTCCGGATACGTGGGGTCCGTCGGCCGGAGGACCGGGCGGGTACGAACCTTGCTGGAGTCCGACTGGATGTACGCGATCCGCTGACCGTCGGGACTCCAAGTCGGGGCGTAATTGTCCAGTCGGCCCCGGTCGTCGTCGGTGGTGAGCGGCGTGACGCGCCCCGTCGCGAGCTCGGCCACCGCAAGATTCCGACCCTGCCGGACGACAATGTGATCGGCTCGAGGGGAGAACGAGCCGACGGATTGTCCGGCCGGTACCATAGCGGGCAGCTTGTGAAGCTCGCCCGACTTCGTGTCGAACAACCAGATGCCGGTTCGCGTTTCCAGGCAGAACCGGTGCTCGACCGGGGTCTGGAAGCACCGCTGAATGAACAGCCGCTGCTTCGACTCGGGCACGACGAGCCGATCCGCACCGATGAGAACGGATCGCTTCCCGCTCTTCGCGTCGTACGTGACGACGTCCGGCTCGGTACCCGGCCTCGAAGGTTCCAGCATCAGGTAGCCGGAACTGTCCGCGAGCCACTTGCCCGGAAAGGGGACCGGTGCGAACTCCCGCTTCTCGTAGATGGCTTTCAACCGCGACTCGGCGTCGACCAACATCTTGTCGCGGCCGGTTCGGTCGTCGGCCGCAGGAGCCACGCCGAGAGCGGCGAGCCAGCAAACAGTGAACGTGGAGAGCCTCCTCATCATCCGTCCCTCTTTTCAACATCAGCATTCATCCGACGATCCATGCGAACTGAAGGCCACGCAGGGCACATGGCCGATCGAACTCCGTGCCGGACCGCGAGAACGAGCCTCCTCAGTTGATGTACCGAGTTCGATATCGCTTATCGTCCGCACCGATGCGAATCCGCCGTTCTTCGCCAAGGAGAGCGTGCTGAAGAATTCAAGAGTTGACGGGCTGCCACTCTCTGCAGCATCGGCTCCGCCGAACTCGAACAGGGTTTGCGGCGAGTCTTATCAACGGCTCCAGCCTGGTCGAGGCATGTTATCGCATTCCAGAGCCGTTTGAACTCTGGGTTGTCCCGCGGTATGCTCCCTTCACCCTGCTGGAGCATCCAATGCATCGTCGCCAGTTCATCGGTTCCGTGCCCGTTGCGGCCGCGATTGCATCGGTGTCCACCGAGGCAGCGGCGGACGCCGCCACGCCCGTCGTGAAGAATCCCCGCGCCACGTCCGGTGATATGCGCTACGGGCCGAAGTGGGACGAAGGCTTCACCCTCACCGTGGGCAACAGCGGCGGGGAACTCAACGGCAACACGCAGCGCGTGATCCAGGCCGCGGTCGATGCCGTGGCCCGCGCCGGCGGCGGCACCGTGAAGCTGCTCCCCGGCACGTTCAAGTTCCGCAATGCGGTGTACCTCGCCTCGCACGTCCGCATCGTCGGCAGCGGGCCGGACACGATCCTCATCAAGGAACCGTCCGCGACTTCGAAACTCGCCGCGGATTCGGATTGGTACGATCAGGAAGTCACGCTCGCGGATGCGAAGGAATTCCAAGTCGGCGATGGCATCTGCCTTCGCGCCAAGAACCCGCATCACGGGGGCGACACCGTCATCAAGCGCACGCTCGTCGCCCGCTCCGGCAACCGCTTCAAGCTGGACAAAGGCCTGCGCGAGAACCTGTGGTCCACCGGCACGCCGACCGCGAGCACGCTGTTCCCGATCTTCAGCGGCGAGTTCATCACGCACTTCGGAATCGAGAACCTCGCCCTCGACGGCAACAAGGCGAACAACGCGAATCTCGACGGGAACTACGCCGGGTGCATCTTCCTGCAAGATTGCGCGAACGCGGAGTTCCGCAGGGTCATCGCGCGCAACTACAACGGCGACGGCATCAGTTGGCAGATCTGCCACGACATCACGGTGGAAGAGTGCGAGAGCCGCGACCACACCGGGCTCGGGCTTCATCCGGGGAGCGGTTCGCAGCGGCCGATCATGCGGAACAACAAGCTCGTCGGCAACAACATCGGCCTGTTCTTCTGCTGGGGTGTGAAGTTCGGCCTCGCGGAAGGGAACGTGATCGAGGACACGAAGACGGCCGGCATCTCGGTGGGGCATCGCGACACGGACAACATCATCCGCGGGAACACCGTGCGGCGGAGCGGTGTGGCGGGCATCCTGTTCCGCCCCGAGCGCGGCCCCGGCTTCACCGGTGATCGCAACGAAGTGACTGGCAACACGATCGAAGATACCGGCAACGACACCGCCGCTGCGATCGACGTGCAAGGCACCACCGCGAACCTCACCTTCCGCGACAACGTGCTGAAAGAATCGCGTGGCCCGGCGAAGCGCACGGGCCTTCGTATCGGCAAGGACGCGAAGGAGATCGTCTGGAGCGGCAACCGCTTCACCGGCTTCGCCACCGATGTGGAAGACCGTCGCGCGAAGTGACGGGCACCTCGCGCGAGCGGAAGTTCGTTCACTCCTTCCCCGGCATCTCGCCGCCGGACGCGGTGATAAGGGCGTGAAGCGACTTCTTGGTGATGGTCTTGGGGAACGCGCGGACCGAGCCGTCGGCGAACATCGCCAGGGCGGTGTCGCCGGAATAGAAGCCGAGCATCTTCGTCATGTCGCTTTTCTCGGGATCGAACTCCAGTTCATCGGGTTTGCTCCAAATCACGGGATCCTTCGCGGTCGCGACCAGGATCGTGTTCGATGTGCCGTCTTGGAAATCCGTGATCTTGCGGCCCTTGATCCAGTCGAACGCCGCTCCGTTGCCGACGAACGCGCGGTAGTGCGTCTCGTTCGCCTTCGCGGTCTTGCTGTTGGGATCGGAGAACACCTTCACCGCGATTTCGCTCAGCGGCTTGTTGTTCGGGCTGTCCCACGGTTCATCCAGTTTGAACTTCTTGTACAGCGCGTCCTGCTCGATGTACGGCAGGATCAGCACGCGCCAACTGAGCATCGGCTTGCCCTTTTTGTCGCACACCGCCGCGGGCGGGAAGGCCCCGTTCACATCGGCGTAGTTGTGCAGCGCGATCGCGATCTGTTTCAGATTGTTGCTCGATTGCGAGCGGCCGGCCGCGCCGCGCACCTTGCCCATGCTCACGAGGAAGGCTTGGGCGTAGGGCAGGTCCGCGGGCATGGTCGCGGTGATGCGGGCGGTATCACCTTCGGCGCCGGGCTTCGCCTCTTTCAGCGCCGTCCGGATCGCCTCGAACACCGGCTTGGCCGGAGCGTACGACGGATCGTCGTCGATCTTCGTGAGCGACTTGCCGAGTTCCTCGTGAATCATCTTGGCGAAGTCGCCGAGGGCGGCGGCGGCGGCCTTCGCCTCGCCGGCATCCGCACCCTTCACCCGCACGTCCAACTTCAGTTCCTTGTCCAAGCTGATGAAGGCGGAGAGGGCTTCCGCTTGGAGCAGCGGGCGGAACGCTTGCGGCACCATCGCCATTCGGATCGCTTCGGGCAGCGCGCCGAAGTTGGACCCGACCGCGATCAGGTGCTTGCCCGCGGCGGCATCCGCAAGCGCGGCAGTCAGCGGCCCGCGGCCCGGGTTCTCGATCGGCTTGCCGTACTTCGCTTCGTCCAGGTTCACGAGCAGCACGGCCACCGTGGGTGAAGCAGCCACGACCTTCGCAAACATCGGCTTCGGCACATCCGCATCGAGGCCGGCCTGAAGCGCGGCCTTGTCGTATGCCTCGCGGAACTCCAGCACGAGGCCGAACCGAGGCTCGCCATCCTTGAGTGACGGCAAGAACACGGTGGCGGAACGCAGATCGGCCGGCTCCGCGCCGTACGCCCGCCTCGCCTTCCTGACGATCTGCTCGAACATCTCCTTGTCCGCTTCGCGGATGGATTGGCCGAGTTTGCTGGTCCACAAGTTCGCCACATCCACATGGGCGAAGAATGCGGCATCGGCGGGAACGTAGCGCAGGCCCGCGGGCATCTTCGCGGCGGGATCGTCCGCGAGCGTCACGGTTTCCACGGGGCGGACGACGGCTTCGACCACGGGCGGCGATTCGGCGCGGCTTGCGGGAAAGAAGGCGGTTCCGAAACCGCACGCGACCAAGAGCGTCGCGGCGGCGAGTTTCATGCGGGACATCGGGTTCACCGTGTGTATGAGTTCGAGAATCGCCGGCGGGGCGGCCGCGCCGGCGGAAAGCAGTTGAACCACGGACTCGATCAATTCCTGCGGCGGGGCGGCGTGTGCGCTCGCCACGCCCAGGGTGAGCGAGCCGATCAGTGCGGGGGCGAGGCCGCGTTGCGTGAGGCGTTCGATGAGCCGCTGGCGGGCCCGCGTGAGGCGGCTCGTGAGCGTGCCCGCGTTCCATCCGAGACGGGCCGCCGCGTCCGGCTGCCGCACCCCTTCCAGTTCGCAAAGCACGAACGCGGTTCGCATCGCGTCCGGCAATCGTTGCACCTCCTCGTGAACCGCGGCGAGCAGAGCTTCCCACCGGCCCTCTGGCACCGTGTGGTCCGCCTCGCCGCCGGCCACGCGTTCCTCCCGCCGCTTGCGGCGGACGGCGGAACGCTTCAACTTGCCGACCACGCGCACCGCCGTGCCGTGGAGCCAACCCGGCAGCGCGTTCCCGCTGCGGACCGACTCCGGTGCACGGATCAAGGCGAGGAACGTCGCCTGGAACGCATCTTCGGCATCGGCGTTGTCCGGCAATGAATGCCGGCACACCGCCCACACCAACGGCCCGTGGCGGCGCAGCAGCTCGGCGAACGCGGATTCGTCCCGCTCCCGCGCGAACCGCGCGAGCAGGTCCCCGTCGCCATCGCTCTCGCGATCGGCGACGAGGCTCTCGGCATGGCGGACGACCAGTTGAAGGAGAGTGCGGCTCATCGGGTTAAAGTACCCGTGCGGCCGCGATTCCTGCAATGAGAGGGAGAATGGCTTGTGGTGTTCCTGGAGGAAGTTCTGGAGCGACGAGGCGGTCCGCGCGTAGGATGGGGGGATTCCGCCCCAAGGTGCAACGCCATGACATGCGACGAGATCATCGCGGAGCTGCGTTCCCTCGGCAACGACAAGATCAAGCGCACCTTCATGCGGCACGGCGCCCCGGAGCCGATCTTCGGTGTGAAGGTCGAAGACCTGCAGAAGATCCGACGCCGCGTCGGTGTGAATTACAAGCTCGCCCTCGAACTGTACGACACCGGTATTTCGGACGCGATGTACCTCGCCGGGCTGATCGCCGACGACGCGAAGATGACGAAGAAGGATCTGCAATCGTGGGCGGACGGCGCGACGTGGCAGATGATCAGCGAGTACACCGTGCCATGGGTGACATCCGGCAGCAAGCACGGCCGCACGCTCGCACTGAAGTGGATCGACTCCCGGAAAGAGCGGCTCGCCGAGGCCGGCTGGGCCACGCTGTCGTCGATCGCGTCCATCACGCCGGACGAGGATTTGGACATCACCGAGTACCGCAAGTTGCTGGACCGCGTGGTGAAGACGATCCACGACCGGCCGGACCGCGTGAAGTACGTGATGAACAATTTCGTGATCTCGGTCGGCAGTTACATCGCGGACTTGACCGCGACCGCGGAGAAGGCGGCGAAGGCGATCGGCAAGGTGCATGTGGACATGGGCGACACCTCGTGCAACGTGCCCTCGGCGCTTGATTACATCCAAAAAGTGAAGGCGCGGTCGAAGATCGGCATGAAGCGCAAGTCGGCGAAGTGCTGAGAGTTCCTCACCTCTCCCACCGGCTTATTCCCCCATCACGCAGAAGCGGTGACGACGTGGACGCCCCACACGGCGGGCGAACCCGGCGGCACCGCGCGCAGGAGTGGCTTCTGCGCGGCGATCTGTTCGCGGGTGATCACGCCGAGACGCTCCAATGTTTCGCCGACCTCGTCGTAGAAGAGCAACATGTTGTCGATCACGAGTTGATCGCAGGGGAATTCGAAGAACGCGGTTTGAACCTTCGAGTAGCCCGCGGTGGAGAGTGCGGAGCCGAGCGTGGCCCCGACGCCGGGCGAGATCTTGCGGATCAGATAAAGATCGTTGATGACGCGGGCCCACTCGCGCAGCGGGGCGAGTTCGGTTCGGCCGGTCGCTTCCAAGTGACCGATGCGGGCGAGCATCGCGCGGAAATCCGGTTCCATGAAGCCGATCCGGGTGCCGGGCTTCACCCGCGCCCGTAACCGGCCCACCACGATCTCCGCCATCGGCAGATGGTGCAGCACGGCGCGGCCGCACACCACATCCGCACCGTCGAGCCAGTCGCCGAGGGCGGACACGTCCGCCGCCACGGGATGGAAGTTGGGGAAGGAAGCGAGTGCGGATTTCGCTTGGTCGAGAAGGCCCGGCGCGGAATCGACGGACGTGAGGCGGCCCTGCGCCCCGAGCCGTTTGAGAATGCGCTTGGTGAACGCACCCGGCCCGCATCCGAGTTCGACCACGCGGTCGCTCGGTTGAAGTTGCAGCCGGTCGAGGAGTTCTTCGGACGCTGCGGCGAAGTGGAGATCCTGGATGTCCAGCCGCCGCGCGGCCTCGGCGGACTGGCCCAAGATGTATTCTGTGGGTTTCATGAGTCTCACTTCTTCAGCATCTTCACGAACTTCTCGGGATTCTCGTTGAACGCGTCGCGGCAACCGGAGCAGCACACGAAGTATTGCTTGCCCTGGTAGCTGACGGCGATGGAGGCGGCCCCGCCGGTGACGATGCACTCGGGCTTCTTGCTGCCGCCGGCGAGCGATTCGCCGTCCTTGTTGCCGAGCATGGTGTAGGCGTTCGAGAACAGCCCCTTGCCGCCCTCCTGCTTCTCGACCTTGAACGAGAGCCGCACCCCGTCCGCCAGCGTGTTTGCGGTGATACGGATGTTGTCGCCGGTCTTCTCGTCCTTGCGTTCGAGCTTGAGCCCGCCGCTCTTCAACAGGTCGCCCATGAACACTTGCTCCTTCTTGTCCTTGTCTTCGAGCGTGAGCACGTACTTCTTCTTGTCCAAGGCGTAAGTGAGTTCGCCCTTGGTGAAGTACTTGCCCTTGCCCTCGCCGAAGGTGAGGTTGATCGCCGTCTGCCGCTTCTTGATGTTCCAGCTGAACTCGACCTTCTCTTTCCACGCTTCGGTCTTGGCACCGACCTTTTGCGTGCCTTCGAGCGTCCACGCGCCCATGAAGTCCTGCACTTCCTGCAGGGCCTTTTTCGTCTTGGTGATTTCGATCGGCGTGAGGTCGGCGGCGGGGGCGGTGAGGCCGGCGGCGGAAGCGAGGAAGACGGCGAGGGCCGTGGACCGGCGGAGCATGACTGTCCCTTTCGCGAGTGTGTGGGTGTTCGAATGCGGCAGGCGGGGCGTGGTTTGGACGCCGCCGGCGGGCGGCGCGTTCCCACATTACAGTAGCGTGCTCCGGGAAAGGAAGCCACCGGAACAGGGCAAGTGCTGGTTTGCCATGCACTTGCGGGTGGCTCTCGCCTCCCGCAGGAACTTCGCTCCCGCAGGAACGGGTGTGTTCTATGCTTCGGCGGGAAGTTTCGTTTCGCGGAAGGACGGCCATGCGGTTCATCATCGCGCCCGAGTTCTACCAGCAGATGCTTCAGATGCCGTACCACACGCCGGACTGCTACGTCCGGCCGGGCGAGTATCTGCACCACATGTACATCGACGGCGTGAAGTACACCATCGCCCCGGCCGTGGCGGACTGCCTCGCCCAAGCCGAGAAACGCGAAGACAACGAAGCCATCAATCACTTGCGTTTGCACCAGCTGCACTATGAAGGCCTGCTCGCCGACGCCCAGCGCATGGGCGATCTCGAGGGCGTGACGCTGATCGGCGACCCGCCTCCGAGCGATGAAGAGGCCGCCCCGCAGGAGAAGAACCACTTCTCGCCCCGCGTCCCGGTGCGTTGGGAAGACTTGGGGCTGGATCTGCCGTTTCTCTTCGAACTCACCCTGCGGACGATTTTCACCCGCGGGCAGATGACGGGCGGCGACTTGGCCCGCGAGATGTGCCTGCCGTTCGCCGTGATCAACCCCGTGTTCCAGGCGATGCGGAAGCAGTCGCTCATCGACATCGTGGGGCAGCGCGGCTCCAGCGGCGACGCCAGCTTCATCTACGAGATCAAGCCGCCGAAGGGCACGTCCGCCGTGCAGGAGGCGATGGACAAGACCGCGTACGTCGGCCCCGCCCCCGTGCCGTTCTCCGATTACGTGGAATCGGTGCTGGCCCAGACGGTGCGGAAACTCACGGTCACGCGGAGGAGCATTCGCAAGGCGTTCGAAGATCTCATCATCACGGACGACGCGTTCAACGAGATCGGTCCCGCGATCAACTCCGCCCAATCGATCTTCTTCTTCGGCTACCCCGGCAATGGAAAGACGTCCGTCGCGGAGCGTATCACCCGGTTGATGGGCGACTCCGTGTACGTGCCGCACGCGATCGAAGCGAACGGGCAGATCATCAAGGTGTTCGATCCCATCCAGCATGCGCCGATCGTGGACAAGGACGCCGAGGCGGGGAACATGACGGAGACGATGTTCATGAAGCGGGCGTCCGCCCACGACATGCGGTATGTGAAGGTGAAGCGGCCGACCATCGTGGTGGGCGGCGAACTCACCATGGCGATGCTCGACCTGAAGTACAATGCGGTGGGCAAGTTCTACGAAGCGCCGCTCCAAATGAAGGCGAACGGCGGCATCTTCATGATCGACGACTTCGGCCGCCAGCAGGTCCGCGCCATGGACTTGCTCAACCGCTGGATCGTGCCGCTCGAGAAGAAGTACGACTACCTCAACACCGTGAACGGCACGAAGATCGAGGTGCCCTTCGACCAGATCCTGATCTTCTCGACGAACCTCGATCCGCACCAACTGGCGGACGAAGCGTTCCTCCGCCGCATCAAGTTCAAGATCGAGATCCGCGACCCGGACGAGGCGCAGTACCGCGCGATCTGGACGCTCGTGTGCCGGGCGAAGCATGTGGACTTCGACGAGCGCGGCATCGATTACCTGATCGCGAAGTGGTACAAGCCGACGAATCGCCCGTTCCGAATGTGCCAGCCGCGAGACATCTTGGACCAGATGATGAGCATCGCCAAGTACAACATGGAACGGGTGAACTTCAGCCCGGACCTGATCGACGCCGCGTGCGCGACGTACTTCATCGGCGAGAAGAAAGACTTCGGAGCAAAGGTGCGGATGGAGTAGGGGCTGTGCCCGCTTGTCGCGCGGACGCCGAAGGGAAGATCCCGAGGGTCGCGGGAGTTGGGCGGCAGGCTCCCGGGAAATGAAAAGCCCGGCTTCGCAGGGCGAAACCGGGCCGGTGTCGACTCAGGAAGTCGAATCACTTCTTGCCCTTGGTCGTAATCTCGGTGATCGAGCCGCCTTCGATGGTGGCTTCGAGCTTGCGGCCCTTGGCCTTTTCGTTGCCGAGCATCTTCTCGACGCCGTCGAGTTTGCCTTCGGTCTTGTTGCCGTCCTTGTCGATGCGGACGACTTTGGTCTTGTCCGTGAGCTTGGCGGTCACTTCCTTGCCGTCCTTGTCCTTGAGCGTGACGGCCTTCTTGTCCTTGTCGTAGGACACGATGGTGTACTCGGCGGCGAGGACGAGGCCGGCCATGAACGCCATGCACGCGAGGGAGAGCACGAACTTGCGCATCGAATTGACTCCGGTTGTCGAGTGAATACTGTGGCCGAACGCACGAGGCCGGCCGGGCTACGGGGGCGGAAACGCGGTTCGCCCGCACCGCACCCGCATGTTATGATGAACCCGCTCTCCGGCCATCAGTTCCGTGACGATCATGGATTTCTCATCATGACAAAGTCGCCGCGCATCCACGTCCTGCTCGCGCTCGCGGGGTACCTGCTGGCGGCGGGGTTGGTCGCATTCGCCGGGCAACCGCCCGAGGTCGAAGATCCGAAGAGCAAGGTCAAGAAGAAGATCGGCGTCGAAGACGAAGACCCGAAGGGGACGGTGAAGAAAAAGGTGATCGTGGATGATCCCGATCCGCCGTCGCCGAAGACGAACACGCCCAAGACGGTATCGGGCACGCCGCCCGATCAGCGGCTGGATGAACTGGACGCGGCCGCCGCCGAAGCGAAGCACGCGGCCGTGAAGCAGTTCCTCGTGAGCTATGCCGCGCCGTTCGACCGCGTCACGGAGAAGGACAACTCGTTCCGCGCGCGGCCGATTCCGTACATGTGGGGGAAGGATATCTTCCAGAAGGGGAAATCGTTCGAGGTCACGCCCATCGACGGCACCGGCAAGGCGATGGACGCCAAGCAGGTCGCGGTGGCGGACATCAAGAAGATCGACGCGTACGAGTTCGCCGTGCTCGCGGACGTGGACGCGTGGTTGAAGAAGAAACCGCTCGGTGCCGCACCCGGCCCGGACGATCTGACCGCGGAGGACCAACTCGCGGCGGCCGAAAAAGTGCTCGCCGCCGCCGGTCGCTTCCACGCCTATGCCCGCGAGAACGCCATCCGCAAGGGCAAATCGTGGGACGACGTTCGCAAGCCGCTCGATGACAAATTGCTGGAAGTGCGGTTGCGGCAGCTTCAACGCGCGGTCACGGCCCATGACTGGCAACGCGCCCGGCAGTTCGGCACCAAACTGCTGCTGGCGTATCCGAAGGACGCGACCATCGCCAAGGAGGTGGCCATCGCGCGGGTCGCCGAAGCCGAACTGCTCATGAAATCCAACAGCCACGCGGACCGGGTGAAGGCCCGCGAACTGCTGGAGGAATTCGAGTCGCGGTTTCCCGGCTCGGGCGGCGAACCGGCCCGGCTCATCCGCCGCGAATTGAACAACGAGGCGCAGCGGCTCTTTGACCGCGCCAAGTCGCTCAAGGCCGGCGGGAACGCAGTCGAGGCGCGGAACGAACTCGATCGCGCCGAGGCGCTCGATCCTGCGATTCCCGGGCTTCGCGAGTTGAAGCGCGAGATCGGCAGCGGATACCCCGTGCTGTATGTCGGTGCTCGCGACTTTCCCGAGCGGCTCTCGCCGGCCACGGCCCAGTTCGACAGCGAGAAGCACATCGTCGAGTTGCTCTTCGAAGGAATGCTGGAGGAAGTGCCGGACGGCAGCGGCGGGGTGCGGTACCGCCCGGGCGCGGCACTCGATTTCCCCGTGATGATCCCCGGCGGCCGCGAACTCACGCTCCGCCAAGCCCCGCGGTTGCCCAACGGCATGGAGGGGCTCGACGCACATGATGTGGTCGAGACCATCAAGCTGCTGCGGCAGCGCCCCGAGGCGGTCGTGTCCGCCCCGTTGCCGTGGATCGATCAACTGCCCACCCCGATCGGCAGCGGCGCGATCCGCATCGGATTCAAGATCGGCCACCCGGACCCGCGGGCTCTGCTCACATTCAAGATCCTGCCCGGCCGCTACCTGGCGGACAAGGGCAAGCGAATGGACGACCAGGAGTTCGGCGCGAAGCCGTTCGGCACCGGGCCGTACCGCGTGCACACGCTCGGCGGGATTCCCGGCACCGCGCCGCGCGAACTCGTCGTGGTCGATTCCCCGGCCTTCGGCCGCTTCCGCGACCGCACCGGCCAGCCGCACCTCCGCGAGATCCGCTTCGTGGAAGTGCCCAAGCTGCTCGACCCGTTCGACGACTTCCGCCGCGGCAAGTTGCACATCCTTCCCGATCTTTCGATGCAGGAGTTGAAGAAGGCGTTGGATCAGGGCGGGGCCGCGCTCGAAGGCCGCGGGCAAGTGGTGACGGCGTCCACGAACCGCCGCATCCACATGCTGGCGGTGAATCACGGCCGCAACTCGATGCAAAACCTCGATCTGCGGAAGGGCGTCGCACTCGCCATCGACCGCGACGAGATCCTGAGTGAGGTGTTCTTGCGCGGCGTGCCGGCGCAGAACCGCCGCTTCACGGCGGCGATGTCCGGCCCGTACCCGCCGGGTTCGTGGGCCACGGTTCGCGCCACCGGCGGACAACCCGTTCCCCTGGTGAACCGGGCGGATGCCTTGGTCCGGCTCAAACGTTATCTCAGCATCCCGGCCGTGAAAGCGGAGTTCGACCTCGCGTATTCCACCGGCGACCCGCAAGCACAGTCGGTGTGCGAGAAGATCAAGAGCCACGTCGAAGGGTTGCTGAAGGATTCGCCGCAGAAGCTGACCCTTCGTTTGCAGCCGCTGGAGCCGCGCGAACTGCACCGCCTTGTGTTCCTCGAACACCGCTACGACTTCGCGTACGTTCCCTACGACTACCCGGATGATTGGCATCCGCTCGGTTTGGCCTCGATGCTGGACCCGGCGGCGGCGAACCCCGGCGGTCGCAATTTCAACGAGTACGGGGCCCCCGGCAAAGGCGCCCAGCAGGCGGATCGCGACCTCGGCGGCGCACTCGCCGCCATCGCCGAGTTCCGCGACTTCGAGAAGAAAATCCTGCCCAAGGCCCGCGAGATCCACCAGATGTTCAACGACACGATGCCCTTCGTGCCGCTCTGGCAGGTGGACCGGCACATGCTCGTGAACAGCGGGCTGCGGGTGTTCGTGGACGATTCGATCGAGCCGGCCCCGTACCATGTGCTGAACCCGAGCGTGCTCTTCCACAACGTCGGCCGGTGGCGATTGGAGTGACTCCCGGCGTTCGATCGGTTCCTTTGCTCAGGTAACAGCTGCGCCCTTCGTTGCGGCCGCCCGTGTATACTCACGGGTACCCGTTTCGCCGAGGTGGCCCATGCCGACCGCCGTCCGCAAGCTTCCCGCCCTGTTTCTGCTCGGGGCGATGATCGTCGCCGTTTCGGAATCGCGCGCCACACTCGCACAAGAGAAGAAAGACGAACCAAAGGCCGAGGCGAAGCCGCCGGCGGAGCCCACTGCCGCGGAGATCGCGGCGATCGAGTCGGCCTTCCAATCGGAACGCGACGCGGCGGTGAAGGCCAAGTTTCCGGCGGAGGCGCTCGCGAAGGCGGACGACCTCGCGAAGCGCGGCGCGGCGGCGAAGGCGAACAACAACCCGCGCGTCGCCGCCCGCTACTTCCGCGACGCCCGATGGCAGCTTCCGTACCTGCCCGTGAACCTCCCGCCGTTCGTGAGCCGCGTGTTCGGCGAGAGCCGCATGCGGCACGCAGACCGCGTGAACAGTGTGTCCTACAGCCCGGACGGCCTCCGACTCGCCACCGCAAGCGCGGACGGCACCGTGAAGGTATGGGATCTCGGCAACGGCCGCGAACTCGTGACATACCGCGGCCACGCGGAACAGGTCGATGATCCGAGCGCGGATGCGAATTTGCTCAAGGTGGGAGCCGCGGCGTTCCATCCGACGGAGAAAGTGATCGCATCCGTCGGCGGCACCCAAGTGCATCTTTGGGAGCCGGACACCGGCAAGCGCATCAAGGTGCTTGCCACCATCGACAAGTCGGACAAGCCGCTGAAGTGCGTCGCGTTCAGCCCGGACGGCAAGAGCCTCGCGGTGGGGTCCGATGAAGGCGTGCTTCGCGTGTTCGACGTGGCATCGGGGAAGAACACGTTCTCGAGCCCGACGCGGAACGCCCGCATCGAACGATGCGCGTGGAGCCCGAACGGCAAAATGATCGGCATCGCGGACAACGGCGGCGCGGCCGCGATCTTCGCCCCCGGCGTCGGCAACGCCATGCCGCTCTCCACCGGCGTCATCGACGGCCCCGGCGAGTGCCTCGGCATCGCCTTCACCTTGGACAGCAGCAGCATCCTCACCTGCGGGAAGGACGCCCAGGCGCGGCTCACCGCCGGGGCGAACCCGGACGGCACCGGGGCGAACAACACCGCCACGAAGTTGAAGGCGTACACCGGCCACACGGGCACCGTGACCGACGTCCAACTTCTCCCGGACGGCAAGCACCTCGTCACAGGCGGCGACGACAAGACCGTCCGCGTGTGGGACCTCAAGGACGCCAAGCAACTGCGGTCGTTCCAAGGGCACATGACGCGGGTGCTCGCGGTCGGCGTTCGCCCGGACGGCCGGCAGATCGCATCCGCCAGTGAAGACGGCGCCATCCGACTCTGGGACCTGAGCACGTCCGACGATCACCGCGCTCTCACCGAAGCGACCGAGCCGATCTGGGCGGTCGCGGTTTCTCCGGACGGCAAGCGGGCGGCCGCGGCCGGAGCGGACAAACAGATCCGCATCTACGATCCCGAGACCGGCAAGCTTGAAGCGGCGCTCGGCGGAGCGGGCGCGATCACTTCGTTGGCGTTCTTCGCGGATGGCAACCGCCTCGCGGCCGCCGGAGGGGATCGCATCGTTCGTATTTGGGACGTGACGGCGAAGAAGGCCGCGAAGGAACTGCCCGGTCACGACCTGCCCGTGCTCGGCCTCGCGGTGAGCACCGATTCCAAACTCTTGGTCAGCGGCGGGGCGGACGGCAAGGCGATCGGCTGGGATCCGGACGCCGGCAAGCAACTGTGGACATGGACCGGGAAGGCAAAGGCGGTTTGCGCGGCGGGCATCCGCCCCGGCACGAAGCAAGTCGCGATCGGCACCGCGGACGGCGCGCTCGTGGTTCTCGACGCGGCCGGTACGGCCCCCAAGGAACTGGTGTCCCTGTCGGCGCATGTCGCCGGTGTGGCCGCACTCGCGTACAGCCCGGACGGGACGAAGTTGGCCACGGCCGGTGGCGACGGCGCGCTCCGCATCTGGACCGTCGCGGAGAACGGTACCCTTTCTCCGCTCGCGAAGTTCGAGGGCCAAGTGAAGCCGAACGCCGCCGCGGGCTTCTCGCCGCTCTCGGCCGTCGCCTTCTCCGCGGACAGCCGCTTCGTCGCCTCCACGGGTGCGGATATGGTGGTGCGCGTGTGGGATGTCCAAACGAAGGGTGAGATTCGCGGTCTGCGCGGGCACACCGATTGGGCCACGTGCGTGGCATTCGGGCCGGACGGCCGCGTGCTGGTGTCCGGCGGCGCGGACAAGGTCGCACGCATCTTCGAACTCGCCCCGCAGGAGGGCGGCGGTTCCTTCGGACACCTGCTCTCGGCCAACGCCGTCGCGGTGAGCCCGGACGGCAAGATCGCCGCCACCGCAGGCGTGGACCAAACCATCAAGCTGTGGGATCTCGCCTCGGGCCGCGAAGTCGGCACGCTGATCGGCAATGCGGATGTGCCGTACGCGATCACGTTCTTCGGCAACAACAACGTCGCACTCGGCGGCACGCTCCCCACGCGGGACACCGGCCGCCTCCATCTGTGGCAGGCCGTGCCGCCGCGATTGCTCAACAGCATCACCACCGGCGAGGTGTACAGCGTGGCCGCGTTGGCGGACGGCTCGAAGATCGGCGCGTGGTCCGTCCGCCCCGTCCTCGCCGGCGGCAGCACCGTGAAGAACAGTTCCTATGAACTGTTCGACCGCGACGGCAAGCAACTCGCCACGCTCGCGGACAAGGGCAACGACGTGAAGGCCGCCACGTTCTCCGCGGACCTCAAGTGGGTGGCAGCCGGCGACGATCACGGCGTCATCCGCATCTTCGACCTGGAGAAGAAGGACCGCATCGGCAGCGATTGGCCGCTCTTCGACAAGAACCCGGTGGGCGATCTCGGCCTCACCCCGGACAAGAAGCTGCTCATCGCGATCGACTCCGGCGGCCTCTTGAAGGTGGCGAACGTGGAGAAACGCGAGGTGATCGCCCCGGCGATCACGGCTCACAAGGCCGGCGTCCGCGGGCTGCTGGTTTCGCCGAAGGGGGACGGCTTCCTCACGATCGGTGTGGACCGCGAGGTGAAGTCGTGGAGCCTGAAGGATCCGGCGGCGCCGAAGGAGGGCCGCACCTGGAAGCTGCCCGTGGGCGTGAACGGCGCGACCTACACGCCGGACGGCAAGTCCGTGGTCACCGCCAACGCCGACGGCACCGCCTACGTGCTGGAGTTGGAGTGAGGCATGACCACGATCGTCGCCGAGAGTGAAGCCTTGCGAATGCCCGGTTGGGTGCCGGACCTCGATGCGTTCCATGCATGGGTCGAATCGGAGGACGTTCCGGAGAAGTTCAAGCCGTGGTTCCTCCAGGGCGAGGTCTGGGTGGACATGAGCAAGGAGCAGATCGACTCGCATGTGGACGTGAAGACCGAGATCACATCGGTGCTGCGGCAACTCGCGAAGACAAACGGCCTCGGCCGCGTGCTCGGCGACGGCGTGTTGCTCACCAACCGCGAGGCGGACATCTCCGGAAACCCGGACATGCTCTTCTACTCCAACGAGGCGGAATCGGAAGAACGCATCCGCCGCGTACCTGGTTCAGACGGCGGGTTCATCCGGCTCGAAGGCACGCCGGACATGGTGTTGGAAGTCGTGAGTCGGTCGTCGGTCGCCAAAGACACGGACGTACTGTTCGGCGCGTACTTCGCGGCGGGGATTCCGGAGTATTGGCTGGTGGACGCCCGCGGGGACCAACCGATCTTCGACATTTACCGTCGCGGCCCCAAAGGATACGTGGCGACACGCAGGCAGTCCGGCTGGGTGAGGTCGGCTGTGTTCGGGCGTTCGTTCCGCCTCCTGCGAACGAACGATTCGCACGGCCATCCGGAGTTCACGCTGCAAGTGAAATGACCGGCGGCGATTCGATTTCACTGGCTTTTTCCGGCACCCGTCGCGATAAGGTCGCGGCTCGGCGTCCGTATACTGTTACGTGACCCGCCACCGAGACGGACCATGAAACGCTTCGTTCCCACCCCGCGAAACTCCCGCGTCATGATGGCGGCGGTGGTGCTCGGCACCGCCTTGGCCGCCGGTTCGGCCCAAGCGTCCAGCAGCCCCAACCCCAAGGCCGTGCAGGACATCAGCAAATACTGCCAAGCCTGCTGGCGCAACGCCCGACTGCCCGCAGACCGCTGGCAGGATTGCACCCAAGAGGTGTTCGTGCGGCTTCTCGAACGCATCGAGGCCGGCAAGTGGGACACGGTGCTGAAGGATGACGAGACGACCGAACGGCGCGAGTTCATCCGCGCGATCGACGCGGTGAAGAAGCGGACGCAGCGGGCCCGGAAGTTCACGCCGCTGGCCCCGGACGCCGCCGAATACCGCACCGAGAATGAACTGCGGGATGATCGCGACGCGGTGGCGAAGGCCGCCCGCGAGGTGCTCAGCCCGCGGCAACGCCGCATCCTGGAGCTGACGGCGGACGGCTGGGCCATCCCGCAGATCGCGGCCGAACTCGCGGCCCCGGTCGAACGCATCAGCGACGAGAAGTACAAGGCCGTCCGCAAGTTGCAGCACTACATGGGCACGGTCTGATCACACTTGCACTTCAGCCGGTTGCAGCACGAACTCGTCCGCCCCTTCGGGCGGCGGCTGCACTTTCAATTCCTTCACACGCCACCCCGGGTGCTGCACCGTGCCTGTGAACGGCGGCTCGCCTGTCACGTTGCCCACCACGCGGATCGCGGACGGATCGAACCCCTTCGGCACAGTATGCGTGTCGCCTTCGGCCGCTGCGAGCACGGTGTCGATGACGGCGTGCTGCTTGAGTGCGGCCTGTGCCTTCTTGTGAACCTCGCGCACGGCCTGCCCGATCTGCTGGTCCGAGGCGCCTTGAATGTCTTCGAGCAGGAAATCAACGAGCCGCGATTCGGCTTGCAGGATCGCGAGCATGCGGAGGGCCGCGCCGGAAGGCTTGGGCGGTTTCGGCGGCGTCACTGGCTTCACCTCCGCCTGGGGCGCTGGAGCGGCCTGCGACTTGAAGAATGCTGCCGCCGCGATCAAGCCGAGAACCAGCCCGCCGGCCGCACCGATCGCATATTCCATTTCGAACCTCGCCTCGGAGCATGGGACGCAGTGGTTATACTGATCGAGTCTTTCACGGGGGCCCGCCCGATGGCCAAGAAGAAGTTCGCGTACGAGTACGCGCGGCCCGCGCTCACGGTCGATCTCGCGGTGGTGACGCGCGAGGCGAAGCCCCGCGTGCTCCTGATCCGCCGCAAGAAGGATCCCTTCGCGGGAACGTGGGCCCTGCCCGGCGGCTTCGTGGATGAGAACGAGAAACTCGCGGATGCGGCGCGGCGCGAGTTGCTGGAGGAAGCCGGTGTCGCGGTCGGCGATCTCGAACAGCTTTACACGGCGGGCGACCCCGGTCGCGATCCGCGCGGCTGGACGGTCAGCGTCGTGTACCTGGCCCGCGTGGCGCCGAACGAGTTGAAGCCGATCGCGGCGGACGACGCCGAAGCCGTGGCGTGGTTCCCCTTGGAGAAGCTGCCGAAGCTCGCCTTCGACCACGCGATGATTTTGAGTCGCGTCCGAACCCGCCTCGCGGATAGACAACCATGATCTCGTAGGGTGGGCCGGACCGCGGCCAATCGCGCAGCGATGGTCGCGGGAGGCCCACGCGGGCGGTCAGTTGATTCCTCTCCTGCGCTAAGGCGGATAGCAGTTGCAAAGGGCAGGTCGATTGCAGCAAGTCTCTCAAGGACACAACGAGAGCGTCATGCCAGGCAACGAACCAATTCGACCGAACAGCCATCCTTGGCCGGTTTATGAAGCCATCCGAGGATTCCTCGTCGGTGCTCTGCTCGGCGGCATCGGCGCGGTGATCGCTTTGCTGAAGAGTTCGTCGATTACGGGGCTGGAAGGTGGTGGCGATTCACTCGAAGGACTGCCCTGCTGTTTACTCTTTTCTGGCGGGGCAGGCGCGCTTTTCGGCGGTTGGTGGATAGGCCGAATGGGGTATCGCGCCGCTCGCAGCTCTCGCAGCGAGTGATCTGCGACGTCGGCCCTCCGCTGCGCGACGGGTAGGATAAAGCGGAGTTCTGTGGTCCCCGCGTGGGCCTCCCGCAACGACTGCTGCGCAGTTCGTTGCGGTCCGGCCCACCCTACGAAATGCTGGATGGTTTGCTTGTCAAGACCGGAGCTCTCATGATCGATCTGCGAAGCGACACGCTCACCAAACCGACCGCGGGCATGCTCGCGGCGATGATGTCCGCATCGGTCGGCGACGATGTCTATGGCGAAGACCTGGCCGTGAACGAACTCGAACGCCGCACCGCCGCGATGCTCGGCTTGGAGGCCGCACTCTTCGTGCCCAGCGGCACCATGTCCAACCAGATCGCGGTTCGCGTGCACTGCCGCCCGCAGGACGAAATTCTGCTCGAGTCCACGAGCCACATCTATCTGTGGGAAGCGGGCGCCCCCGCGGCGCTCAGCGGCGTCACGCAGCGCACCATCGACGGACGCTTCGGCCTGCTCGACGTGAGCCAACTCGAACACCTCATTCACCCGGACGACATGCACTCGGTTCGCTCGCGGCTCGTCTGTCTGGAGAATACGCACAACCGCGGTGGCGGCACCGTGTACCCGCTCGAGCAGGTGAAGGCCATCTCCACATGGGCCCGCTCGCACGGCCTCGCCATGCACTTGGACGGCGCCCGCCTGTGGAACGCGATCGTGGCGTCCGGCATCCCCGCGAAGGAATGGGCGAAGCACTTCGACACCGTCTCCGTGTGCTACAGCAAGGGGCTCGGCGCTCCGGTGGGTTCCGCGCTTGCGGGTCCGAAGGACTTGATCGCCCACGGCCGGCGGGTGCGGAAACTCTTCGGGGGGGCGATGCGGCAGGCCGGGTTCCTCGCCGCCGCATGCCAGTACGCCATGGAACGCCATGTGGACCGGCTCGCCGAGGATCACGCGAACGCGAAGCGGATCGCGGCCGCAGTCGCGGAACGGCCCGGCTTCACGCTGCTCCCGCCGGACGTGCAGACGAACCTCGTATGGTGGCAGGTCGGCGCGCCGTGGCGTTCCGCCCGCGATGTGGCGATGAAGCTGAAGGAAGCCGGCGTACTGGTGGCTGCATTGGGAATGAACGTGGTCCGCGCCGTGACGCACCTCGACGTCTCCGCCGCGGATTGCGACCGCGCCGCGGAGGCGATCCGCCGATTGGTGCCGTGAAGGAAGAAGCTGACCAACCGGATTCGCGATGGCAACGTGAAAGGCACCCGTAACGGTGCAACGCAGAATACACTGACTCGGAATTCACTCACTGTTCGGCGACGGAGGGCTCGGCATGGCGACGAGCCCGGCCGATTACAGGAACGACCCCGCGAAACTCGAGGCGTGCGTCCGACTCGAGGGTCGGTTCAAGGCTGCGATCGGCGAGTACGATAGCCGATCCGTCCACGTCGAGGTCAAACCACGTTGCCGACCGCTGGGCTCTGGAGAAGTCGAGTTCGCTCAGGTCATATCTGACCTCGATGTTGCCAACGTCGTCGAGGACGTGAACACGCTTGGCAACGTGGTGTTCTGCCTCTGCTGAACTTGGAAATTGACGAGCGCGGCTGAGGTGACGACACTCCACTCTGGAGGTCCGTCATGAGCACGCCCGAACGAAGGCATTTCCCGCCCGCCGCCAAGGTCGCGATCCTGCGAAAACACCTGCTCGAAGGCCAACCCGTCTCCGAGGTCTGCTCCGAGGCCGGCATCGCCGTCTCGCAGTTCTACCAGTGGCAGAAGATTTTCTTCGAGCAAGGCGTCGCCGCCTTCGAGACCACCCGCGCCAAGTCCGCCGCCGACGACGCCAAGGACAAGAAAATCACCGCCCTCGAAGAGAAGCTCCAACGCAAACACGAGGTGCTCTCCGAACTCCTGGAGGAACACGTCCAGTTAAAAAAAGAACTTGGGGAACCCTGACCGGCCAGTGGGTTGCCCCGGATGTCCGCGACGCCATCGTCGACTTCGTTCGCACCTGGAGCGTCAAGGCCGGCCTCACCGCCGGCCGGTTGCTCCGCTGGATCGGGCTGGCCCCGTCCACCTACCACACCTGGAAAGAGCGCTACGGCAAGGCCAACGAACACAACGGCGCCGTGCCCCGCGACCACTGGCTCACCGCCGCCGAACGAAAAGCCATCATCGACTTCCACCACCAATACCCGCTCGAAGGCTACCGGCGGCTCACCTACATGATGATCGACCGCAACATCGTCGCCTGCTCGCCCGCCACCGTCTACCGCGTCCTCTCCCAAGCCGGTCTTCTCCAACGCTGGAAGCCCAAAACCAGCTTGAAAGGAACCGGTTTCGTGCAACCCCTCCGGCCCCACGAGCACTGGCACGTCGACGTCTCCTACCTCAACATCGCCGGCACCTTCCACTACCTGTGTTCCGTCCTCGACGGAGCCAGCCGCGCCATCGTCCACTGGGACATCCGCGAACGCATGACCGAGGCCGACATCGAACAGATCATCCAGAAGGGCAAGGAGTGTCACCCCGGTGTCACGCCCCGGATCATCACCGACAACGGACCCCAGTTCCTCGCCAAGGACTTCAAGGAGTTCATCCGCATCAGCGGCATGACCCACGTCAAAACCTCGCCCTACTATCCCCAAAGCAACGGCAAACTCGAACGATTCCACCGCACCTTGAAGCACGACGCCGTCCGCGTGAAGACCCCCCTGACACCCGAAGACGCCCGTCGCGTCGTCGGGGACTTCATCCTCCACTACAACGCCGTCCGCTTGCACAGCGCCATCGGCTACGTCACGCCCCACGACGTTCTCGCCGGACGTCGCGACGCCATCCACGCCGAACGCGACCGCAAGCTTGAGGAGGCTCGCGAACGTCGCCGAATCGCTCGCCACGCCGCCCCGAATTGAAAACCGGTGCTACTGTGAAAATGAGTCGATCCCAACACACCCGTTGTCGCCAACGACTGCTCCCGACAATTCCAATTCAGGCTGAACCAGTACAACTTTCCGAGCTGTGGCTCCACGGCACCAAGTTAACTGCAAGCGCTATCGCTACGCTCGTAAACGCCTTGTCAAATACAGTTATTGCCCACGACTCCGCAGAACCGAACTCGTGACCTTCAAACCTTGCTTGGGCAGGCGATCGGGCGTTTTCCATGTGGAGTGTTGGGCCAAAAGCGAGTCTAATGGCTGCATGTCCCGCCTGATTGCGCTCGCCTGCCTGCTGCTCGCTTCCAACCCGATCTCCGCTGCGGATGCGATCGAGTTCCGCCGCGATGTGATCGCTGCGCTGTCGCGCGCGGGGTGCAACTCGGGGGCGTGCCACGGGTCGCCGCAGGGGAAGAACGGCTTCCGACTCTCGCTGCGCGGCGGCGATGCGGACCTCGACTTCCACACGCTCGTCAAGGAGAACGGCGGCCGCCGGGTGAATCTCGCCTCGCCGGACGACAGCCTCTTCCTTCTCAAAGCCACCGGCCGCACGGCCCACCAGGGCGGCGCACTCATCGGCCGCGATTCCGCCGCGTACCGCACGCTGGCCCGCTGGGTGGCCGAAGGTTGCCAGGATGTGAAGCCGTCGCCGCTGGTGAAGCTCGAACTCGCACCCGCATCCGGGAAGCTCGCCAAACCCGAACAGCAGATCACCGCGACGGCTCACTTCGCGGACGGCAACAAACGCGATGTCACGGATCTCACCGTGTTCACCACGGCTGAGAGCGATGCGTCGATCTCGGCGACGGGCCTCGTGAAGTTCCACCGCACCGCGGACGCGTCGTTCCTCGCCCGCTATCTGGACGGCATCGTCAGCACGCGGCTCGTGTACGTCGAACCCGATCCGAAGTTCGCGTTCACCGCACCGCAACTGGCCAACGTCGTTGATCAACTCGTCTTCGCGAAGCAGAAGGAACTGCAATTGCTGCCCGCCGCGGTGTGCAGCGATGAAGTCTTCCTCCGTCGAGTGTACCTCGACACCATCGGCACGCTGCCGACGCCGGACGAAGCCCGCGCATTCCTCGATTCCAAGGCCGCGGACAAGCGCGCGAAGCTGATCGATTCCCTGCTCGCGCGCGACGAGTTCGCCCTGTTCTGGGCGTTGAAGTGGGCGGACATCCTGCGCGGCAGCCCGGTCACGATCAGCGAACGCGGCGTACACAGCTTCCACCGCTGGCTTGTAAAGCAAGTCGCCGAGGATCGCCCGGTCACGGACATGGCTCGCGACCTGCTCACCGGCACGGGCAATACGCTGAACAAACCCGGTGCGAACTTCTTCCGCGTGGCCCGCACGCCGGATGAAGCCGCCGAGACCGCCGCCCAACTCTTCCTCGGCGTCCGTGTGCAGTGTGCGAAGTGCCACAACCATCCGTTCGAGGGCATCACGCAAACAGATTACTACGGCCTCGCCGCGTTCTTCGCCCAAGTGCAGTTCAAGGGCACGGCGTTCGGCTTGGACGACGAGATCGTGTACTTGCAACCCGGCCGCGAGGTGCAGAACCCGATCACGCGGAAGCCGCAACAACCGATCGCGTTCGGCATGAAGCCCGGCCCGTTCGCACCGGACGACGACCGCCGCAAGGCGTTCGCCGATTGGCTCATGAGCCCCGGCAATAAGTGGTTCGCGCCTTCGGTCGCGAATCGCGTCTGGTTCCACCTCATGGGCAAGGGCATCGTCGATCCGGTGGACGATTTCCGCGACACGAATCCGCCGTCGAATCCGGAACTGCTCAAGGCGTTGGCGGACGACTTCGCGAGGAACGGCTACCGGCTGAAGTCGCTTGTGAAGCTGATTCTCAACTCGCGGACGTACCAGTTGGCCAGCGAAGCGCCGAAGCAATCGCCGAATGCGGCGAACCCGGAGCGGTACTTCGTGAAAGCCGCCGTGCGGATGCTTGCGGCCGAGCAGGTGCTCGATGCCGTGTCCGCGGCCACGGGCGTGCCCGAGACGTTCAAAGGCTACCCGGCCGGCACACGGGCCTTGGACCTTCCCGAGGGCGGCATCGATCATCCGTTTCTACAGGCGTTCTCGCGGCCGGTGCGCGATGTGGTGTGCGAGTGCGCCCGCGAAGAGGATCCATCCTTGCCGCAGGTGCTGCACATGCTCAACAACGCGGGCGTGCTCGCCAAAGTGCGGTCGGAGAAGGGCCGCGTCGCGGGGTGGTTGAAAGAGGGGAAGACGCCCGAGGAAATCGTGGAGCGCATCTACCTCGCGACGCTGAGCCGCCGACCGACCGCGACCGAACTTCAACTCGTGAAGAAGCACTTGTCGAAGCTCGACGACAAATCCGCGGGCCTTCACGATGTGCAGCACGCTCTGCTGAACTTGAACGAATTCCTGCTGCGGCACTGACAGCGAACCCCGGAGCGGGGTGAAGTCTCACTGCAAGAGTGCCGATAATGTGGTGCGGGCGGCAAGTTGCCGTGAATCGTTTCCACCGATACGATTGACCATCCGGCCCATCGTCCGGCCTCGTCGCCAAGTGGTAAGGCAACGGTTTGCAAAACCGTCACCCCCGGTTCGAATCCGGGCGAGGCCTCTTTCCTCTTCTTCGCTCAGTCCTCCTCGATACTCCCCAAGTCTTGACTCATCAGTTGCTTGGGGGTTCGCGCCTCGTAGGTCACTTAACTCACCGACTTCCTCGGGAATCACCGCTCGTAACCGTACATCTCCGTTAGCTGCTGCTCCCGGTGCTGCTCCCGAGCGCGCTGAAA
>JAXMBB010000034.1:0-58701 GCA_046350135.1 Gemmataceae bacterium | reverse complement strand
GTAAGAAATACAAATCCGGACGGGGGCCGCGATTTTCTTTCACGCTCGGGCTCTCTTGATCCATTGATTCTTCAACGGGTTGCGGCAACTGGCCGGTGTCGCATTGCGAATTGGCACGGAGCCTGCTTTATTCTTTCTCGTCCGCGGCAAGCTTCCCCCAAGCAAACCGCGGGTCGCGGCCGGTAGCCTCGGCGAGCCTTTCCCCCAAAGGCGAACCATCCAACGGCGACCGGTTGCGAACGACGGGCCGCAATGCTCCTTCCCCCGGGAGCGCGGCCGCGGAAGAGACATCCCCCCTCTTCCGGACCAGTCCGAACACATGTCCGAACACCCGTCCATCCTCCTTCCCCCGACCTCCGCCTTCCCCAAGGCGGAGGTTGTCCCTTTTTTCACGCTAGAACGGTGACATGCAAGGAGCTTCGTCATGCCGAAGGTCTGCGTGGTCGGTTCCGCGAACTTGGATCTGAACGCCGCGGTCGAACGGTTCCCTGCTCCGGGCGAGACGCTCCACGGGCGATCGTTCTCGACCGGATTCGGGGGCAAAGGCGCCAATCAGGCCGTGATGGCCGCCCGCCGCGGGGCCGAGGTGCGGTTCATCGCCCGCGTCGGCACCGATCCCTTCGGCCGCGACATGTTGGAACACTTCCGCAGCGAGGGCATCGACACCCGGCACGTGCGGCTCACGGAAGGCGTCTCGACCGGTGCGGCCGTCATCACCATCGACGCCCAAGGTCGCAACACGATCGTCGTGGTGCCGGGAGCAAACGGCATGTTGACGGCGGCAGACATCGAAGCCGCGCGCGATGCCATCGAGTCGGCGGGAGCACTGGTGTGCCAGATGGAGGTGCCGTGGGAGGCGAACGCCGCGGCGATTCGGATCGCGAATGCGGCCGGAGTCCCGGTGTTGTTCAATCCTTCGCCCGCGCCCGAACGCTTGCCCGATTCGACATTCGCGGATGTCGCCGTCCTGTGCCTCAACGAGACCGAGGCGTCCATCCTGACCGGAGTTCCCGCGGAGGAGTCCGAGGCGTGTGCGAAGGATCTGCTCGGTCGCGGCGTTCCGGCCGTGGTACTGACGCTCGGCGAACGCGGATGCCTGCTGGGCACAAAGAGCCTGATGAAGTTGATCCCCGCTCCACGCGTGCCGGTGGTCGACACGACGGGAGCGGGCGATGCGTTCCTCGGCAGCTTGGCGTTCGATCTGGCCGCGGGGCTCGAACTGGAAGCAGCCGCGGTGCAGGCGTGCCGGGTCGCGGCCCTCTCGGTGCAACGGCCCGGCACTCAAGCGAGTTACCCGAGGAAGTGGGAACTCGGGTGAATCACTCCTGCATCGGGATCTTCATCTCGAGTGTCTTGCCGCCTCGCACCACCTTGACCGGCACCATGTCCCCGGGCTTCTTCTCGCGCATGGCGTAGGCGAAGACATCCGTCTCGCGCAGCAGGTCGGTGCGACCATCGAACGCGATCAAGGTGTCGCCGACGGCGATCCCGGCGGCTTTGGCCGCGCCGTGCGGCCCGCCGTACATACCGACGTGGGCCACCCTCAGGGCCATGCCCTCAGCCGGAACGCCGGCGGGGCGTTCCTCGATCGCGTCAAGCTTCATGCCCGCGGTGCCCATTCGTCGCAAGCCCCACGAACCGGACCGCCACGAAATGTCGTCCGCGGTGCGCCAGCCCTTCTCCAGAGTCAGGGTCAGGTCGATTGGCGATGCCGCCCGCCCTTGACCTCGAACGACTTGGGCCTTGAGCTTCGCCCCGGCAGCATCGGTGCGGTGCAGCACCCATTGCACGTCCGCGATGGAGAGAAGCGGTTGCCCTCCCAGTATCTCGATCCGATCCCCCGGTTTGAATCCGGCTTGGGCGGCCGGTGTGCCATCCTTCACATCCTTCACAGTCGCCCGTTCCTTCGGATCGAGAATCAGCCCCAGCGATTTCGGATGCGGGTACGGGAAGAGAACTTCCTCCGGGAGCGGCTCCTTTTTCTTGCGGTAGTAGTCCTTGATCGCGTCGCCGACTTGGTGGCAATGGATGCAGCTTTGCACGACGTTGCCTTCGTAGTTCAGCTTCGACGTATATCGCGCGGCCAAACTCGGGAACTTCTCGGGCACGGGAAACAGCGGAGCGGGGCCGCGTTTCGCCGCGAGCGAATTCTTCACCTTGTCGAAATTCGCGTGCAGGTCCAGCCCGCCTTGCAACGCCTTCGCGGCCGTCGATGGACACGTCGCCGACCCAATTGGTGCGGTGCGAACGCGTGCCGAAGCGGCCGAGGATCGTACCGTCCGCATTCAGCAGAAAGCACGCGAAGGACTGGTCGTAGTCGTACTGGAAGAGTGAGAGATCGAGCCCGTTGGTGCTGACGACGCGGACGCGGACGTATTTGTCCAGCAGCGGGCGGATCGCGGGATTCTTGTCCACGAGTTCGTCGTCGAGTTTGACGCACTCTTCGCACGGGATGCAGCGGAGGATGACGACCATTGGCTTGCCGGTGGTCTTGGCCTCCTCGAAGGCCTTGGGCAGGTTGTTGTAGATCCAGTATCCGTCCGCCTCGACTTTGACTTTGTCGTCGCGGACCTTCTTTTCGCGGGGGTTCTGCGCGTTCGCTCCTGCCGGAAGCAGGAAGGCGAGCGCGAGCGGCAGCAGGCAGCGCATGGCTTGGGTCTCCGTTTGCGAAGCGGAAGCTTCACGATCCGTGAGGGGCGACCGGAGCATGTTCGACGATCGGAACGCTCAGTGCAAGGGGCCGACCTCGAGCTACACCGCCGCGATCGCCGCCTGCAGTTCGCTCAAGAAGCGATCCACGTCGGCCGCGGTGTTGTAGCCGTGGATCGCGACGCGGAGCCGGCCGGCACTACTCATCACATGGATGTCCTTCGCATGCAGATGCGCATGCAACCGGTCCGCTTTCGGATGCCGGAACGAGAAGATGCCCGCGACGTGGTCCGGTTCCAGCGGCGTGAGCAACTCCACCGGCAACTTGCTCACTTCCTCCAAACACTGAAGCGTGAGCGGGCGGGCGTGGCGATCGATCGCTTCCACGCCGACGCCGCGGATGTATTCCAAGCCCGCGCGGATGGCGTACACCGCGGGATAGTTCGGCATACCGACGGTGAAGCTCGCCGCACCCGGTTTGCTCACCGCCTTCTCGAAGCGGCCCGCACCGAACGGATCCTCCAGGTTGAACCACCCACCGGCGGGGGCGGTCCACTCCGCGGCTCGTGCCTTGGGAACGCCCACAAGGCCGCCGCCGTGTGTGGCGAGGATCCATTTGTGCGTGCTGGAGATGATCAGGTCCGCGCCAGCGAGATCGAGCGGGATGCGACCAAGAGCCTGCGTCACATCCACGGCGACTAGTGCGGGCGAGTGCTTCCGCACGGCCGCCACCACCTCCGGCAAATGCACCTTGAACCCGTTGAAGAAACTGACCAGTGAGACGGACACGAGTCGCGTCTTCGAGGTGAGCAATGGCACGAGGTCTTCGGTGCGAAGTGCGCCGGCGCGGTTGCGCCATACCTTCGCCGTGGCCGGGCACCCCGCTTGAAGCCACGGCGTGGCCCCGGCCGGGAACTCGATGTCGTTCACGATCACTTCGTCGCCGGCCTTGAGGTTCAGCGCCATCGCCGCGAGGTTGTACGCCTCCGACGAACACGAGCAGAGGCTCACCTCGTCCGCGGTCAGCCCGTAGAACTCGGCGACAAGCCGCTTCGTCGCGTCCCACTGCTCGCCGTGTGGAATCCGGCCGTCCATGCCGAGTTCCTTGTCCCGGAAGTACTGCAGCAGCGACTCCCGCACGGACGGCGGCGGAATGCCCTCCGCTGCGGAGTTGAGGTAGACGCGGCCTTCAAGCGACGGAAAATCGCGGCGGCGGGATTCGGTGGTGAGCATGGCGTCCTTCAGTTCGGCAGTTTCGGCAGCGTGCGTTTCGCCTCGGGAAGCGTGATCGACTCCTTCAGCTTCACATCGCTGTTCTTGGTGTCGCCGCCGGTGGCGAGGAAGAAGAGGCCGTCTTTCAATCCGGCGTTGATGTTCACGGCCGGGTTGCTGTCCGCGGTGAAGCGAGCTTTGTTCACCGGTGTCCAGTCGCCCTTGAGCGGCTTCACCCACGCGTCGCCGAACCGCGCCGTGCGAGCCTTCGTCAGCGAGATCTTGTCGCGCTTGAAGTCCTCCACGAACGAATAGTAGCCGCCGAGGTTCTTCCCCCCGGTGATCGTGGAGAACGTGACGAGGTGCTTCCACTCTTTCGTTTCCGGCATGTACAGGCGCCCGGCGTACTCGGTACGGTCGCCATCGATCTTCGACGTGACAAGGAAACGGTATGGGGTGCCGGTCTTCCAGTCGAAGTCGAAGAACGATTGCCCGCCGGTGCCCTCGCCGCCGAAGCGGCCGATGCGGACCTTCTCGTCCTTGTGGAGCAGCTTCACGCGCTTGGATTCGTCCACGGCCTTGGGGTCGTTCTGGCCCGAGTCCCACACGGAGAAGATGGCGAGCTTCTTGCCATTGCCGAGTTCCTGGATGCCGAAGTAGCCCTTGTTCCAGCCGATGGCGCAGAAGTAGGTGCCCGGCGCGGATTGATCCACGATCAGTTCCGTGGTGAACGCGGTGCCTTCGCCGGCGGAGTAGCCGAGATGCACGGAGCGGCATGCAATCCCGGCGAGTTTCTCATCCGCGGGCAGGAGAGCGGGGGCGATCGCAAGAACGGCGAGGGCGAAAAATCGCATCGTTGGACCTCATGAGTCTTGCTTGACGGCACGGCGTGCTTCCGTGACGATATAGGAGTTGAAGCCTCGACCTTCCCGCCTCCCGCCCCTTCTCGCACGGGGTCCGTCATGCGTTTCGCTGCCGCCTTCATCATCTTGGGCTCCATCGCATTCTCCGCGCACGCCGCCGACGCGCCGAAGGAACTGATCGTCTTCCCCAAAGAGGTGAAGCTCGTCGGGCCTCGCGACGAACAGCGGTTCGTCGTGCTCGGCGTGTGGGCGGACGGCCGCAAGCAGGATCTCACTCGTTCTGCGAAGTTCGCATCCGCGGACGCCAAGATCGCCAACGTGGACAGCGGCATCGTTCGCCCCGCCGCGGACGGCGTCACGAGCATCAGCATCGATGCGAACGGCACGAAGGTTTCCGTGCCGGTGGCCGTATCGAAGTTCACTGCCGATGTGCCGGTGAGCTTCACCCGCGAGATCGAACCAATCCTGACCAAGGCCGGATGCAACGGCGGCGGCTGCCACGGGGCGCAGCACGGCAAGGGCGGCTTCCGCCTCAGCCTCTTCGCGTTCGACCCTCGCTCGGACTGGCAGCAGATCGTGAACAGCAACGAAGGCCGGCGCATCGTGCCCGGCGACCCGGAACGCAGCATCCTCCTCGCCAAGCCCGCACTGGTGATGGAGCACGGCGGCGGTGAGAAGCTCAAGCTCGGCGGTCGCGATTACAACCGCATCAAGGCGTGGCTCGAAGACGGCTCGCCGCAACCGGAGCGACCGGACCCGAAACTCGGCGAACTGACCGTGACGAAGCTCGAGATCTTCCCGACCGGCCGCGTGATGCAGACCGGCGAACAGCAACAACTCGTCGCCATTGCGACATGGTCCGATGGAACGAAGGAAGATGTCACACCGGTGGCGCAGTTCGACGCGCTGAACGATTCCGTGGCATCGGTCTCTCCGCTCGGACTGATCACGGCCAAGGAGAAGGGCGAGACTCACGTCATGGTGCGGTTCGGCGGGCAAGCCGAAGTGTCGCAAGTGTCGCTGCCGTTCGCGAAGCTCACGAATTACCCGGCCGTGCCCGCGAACAACTTCATCGACCAGAAACTGATCGCGAAGTGGAAGGACCTCGGGCTCGTGCCGTCGCCGCTCTGCACGGATGAAGAGTTCCTCCGCCGCCTGTTTCTGGACGCGATCGGCACGTTGCCCACGCCCGCCGAGATTCGCGTCTTCCTCGCGGACAAGGACCCGAAGAAGCGCGAGAAGATCATCGACACGGTGCTCGAACGGGGCGAGTTCACCGACTGGTGGGCGCTCAAGTGGGGCGACTTGCTGCGGATCAACCGCCGGGCGCTGCAAGAGAAAGGCATGTGGAGCTTCCACAATTGGGTGCGGGCGCAAGTGCGGGACAACGCACCGATCGACGCCTTCGCGCGGGACATCGTGACCGCCGAGGGCAGCACGTTCCTCGAAGGCCCGGCGAACTTCTACCGCATCGGCAACTCGGCACCCGATTGGGCCGAAACCACTTCGCAAGTGTTCCTCGGCATCCGCGTCGGCTGTGCGAAGTGCCACCACCATCCGTTCGAGAAGTGGAGCCAGGACGATTACTACGGGCTGGTCGCGTTCTTCTCGCGGCTCGGCACGAAGAGCAGCCAGGAGTTCGGCATCTTCGGTGCGGAGAGCGTGGTGTTCCTGCGGCCGGCGGGCGAAGCCTCGCACCCGCGCAAGGGCGGCATCGTGAAGCCCATGCCGCTCGACGGCAATCCCGCGACCAGTTACGAGGATGAGTTCGATCGCCGCAAAAAACTCGCGGACTGGCTCGGCTCGCCAAACAACAGGATGTTCAGCCGCAACATCGCGAACCGCTTCTGGGGCTATCTCATGGGCCGCGGGCTGGTCGAACCGCTGGACGACATGCGGTCCACGAACCCGGCCAGCAACCCGGAACTGCTCGACGCGTTGGCCGACGATCTCGTGAAGTCGAAGTTCAACATGAAGCATCTTCTGCGGACGATCTTCAACAGCCGGGCGTACCAGTTGGACGCGGCGCCGACAAAGGAAAACGCGGCGGACGGGGCGAACATCCACTTCACGCGGTACACGGTGAAGCGACTGACGGCCGAGCAACTCGCCGACGCGATCGACTTCGTGACCGGGACGCGCGAGAAGTACGCCGGCCTGCCCCTCGGCACGCGGGCGATCCAGTTGCCGGACAGCGAAGTGAATTCGTATCTGATGGACACCTTCGGCCGCCCGCCCCGCGAAGTGCTCTGCGAGTGCGAACGCACGACGAAGCCGAACATCGCACAAGCGATGCACCTGTTGAACGGTGCGTTCCTGAACAACAAGATCGCCAGCAAGACCGGCCGCGTGGAGAAACTGATTGCGGACAAAGTGCCGATGCCGAAGGCGATCGATGAATTGTGGCTGGCGACGTGGGGCCGCTCGCCCACGAAGGACGAACTGGCCAAGGCCGAGAGTTGGGTGAAGGCCGCGGCCACTCCCGCGGAAGGCTTGCAGGACGTACTCTGGGTGCTCATCAACAGCCGGGAGTTTCTATTCAACCGGTAGCGACGCATCCTCATGCGGAGTGTGGATGTGACGACGGCAACCCATGCTGGCCGGGATGCGGCGCAACCACGAGAACCCGTTCAAGAGGCGGATGACGGAGCGGCCTTCGCCACCGATTCGCGGAACGCCTCGGTGCCTCTCGCGTGGTCGGCGGGGTCATCCAAGAAGTCCCGCTGCGGCATGAACGCGAAGAACTTGCAAGGCGTGGGCTTCAGGACGGGAGGAAGGCCTTGTCCGCGACGCCGGTCTCGGCCATCGCGATCTCGCTGGCGAGGCTTTCGGATGCCTTCCGCTTCGTGTTCTTCGGATTCAGGCAGAACAGGTCGTTCCAGTCTTCGCCCTTGTAGTGCCACTGACGGATGTACCACTCGCCGGTATCCGTGTCGAGTTGGAGCGGGAACATGGCGCACTGCACGGGCTTGTACTTCAGCGGGTCGCCGTCTTCCGCGGCGATCTTGTGCAGAACGCAGCCTTCGTTGAAGAAGACGCACCAGGTGTCCGTCACACGGACCATCGGCCGGCCGAGCTTCATCCGGCGGCTCAGGAAGCCGTCCTTCTCAATGAGCTTCCGTGCGGACGGCCGCAGGAGAGGCAGCACACGCTTGAGTTGCTTCTTGATGACAGCGGCTTCCTTCGCGCTCACGCTGGGTCGCCCGTTTTGGCAGCACAACCCGCTGCATCCGCGGCCGAAGGAACAATCGAACGTCGCCGTGTCGGCGTTCACGACTTCGAGGCTCATCTTGGGCATGGTGTCCATCCGTGGCGGGGTGTTGATTTTCACGGTAAGGCCGGGGCATCGCTTCGGCCAGAAATTCGGGTAAGATGGAAGGAGTGAGGTGCAAGCCATGACCATTCCGGTGAAGGTGGAGCGGACGAACGACGGTTTCACGGCCAGCGTGCTGGTATCTCCATCGTTGCGTGCATCAGGTGGAACGCGGGAATCGGCTCTGACAGCGTTGCGTTCGAGCTTGTTCGATCCGAAGCAGGACGAATTGGTGATGCTCGATGTGCCGGCAACAACTCCGTCAGAAGAATACAGCACGCGGCATGCCGAGGAGCAGGTGCTGCGAAGACCGGAAGCTCGCCGTTCTACAAAGCGCGGCGGTCCTCGCCCGCCCTTCCCCCCCCCACCCTGTCCCAGGCAGCAACCAGCGGCCTGCTGGGCAATGCTCCCACCATGAAGAAGCGCCTCTGCCGTCCAGCGCAGTTAGCGTTGCGGGCCGTGGCTGGATGCGATCCGAAGGGCGGGACAAGCCGCAAGCTGCGGATCGTTCGGGCGCTCGCATACAAGCACCTCCAGGATGCTTTGGATGCGAACACGCAACTACGACATTTCAGATACACCATTGCCGCAGACCAAGAGCCTTCAAACCTGAGTGGCGGCAGGCGCATCCGAATCGGCTCCCAAGACCCTCCGCATCGCCTCCATCACACGCATGGAGCGAAGTTGGTCACCCCGCAACGCTCCGCGACTTCCAGCAAGTGCTGGGCTGAACTCGAAGTGTAGTCCGAACATGACCAACCAGGCTGCGCGCACGCGGCGCGCGAGTTCCTCTGGGACATGGGGCCGGCTCTACCGGGCTCGCGCTCACGGGGATGCTCCAGCGGGACAATTTCGCGTTCGGCACGGAGCTGCGGAACACGAAGCTCGAACCTGGCTGGGCGCCGAAGCCGCTGATGTTCCCTTGCCAAGGCGAGTCCGTCATCTTCATCTTCTGCTACGGCGGGCCCAGCCAAGTCGACACCTTCGACGAGAAGCCCGAATTGTACAAGCTGGACGTGGCATTGATCCCGGTGGAAACGTTCGGCCGCGGCGGTCACAAGAACATCGGCCAAGGCCGCCGGCCTTCAGCGACGTTCGACAATCCGCGCCGCGCGGTGCCGCGTGTCCAAGCCTTCCTGTACATCGGTGGTTGCGGACGACATCGTATTCCTCCACGGCATGTACGCCGAGAGCCCGATCCGCCCCGCTGCTCATGATGAACAGCGCGGTTTCGATCCCCGGGGCATCCGTCGCTGGAAGCCTTCGCGACGCATGGCCTCGGCAGCGTGAACGAGAACGCCGCCTGGCTACGTCGTGATGCTGGACACCTGGCGGCCTGATCAGCGCCCGAAGAACTGGTCCAGCGGGTGATGCCGGCCGCGTACCAAGGCGGTGACGCCGAAGGCGGTGACGGCGCCGATCCACGACCTCGCCCTGCTCGCCGGGCACCACGCGAACAACAGCGTGGACCTGCCGGACCGCTTGAAGGAGAAGAACCAGGAACATCTCGCGTCCCGCGCAGACAACAGCGAACTCGCGGCCCGCATCGCGAGCTACGAACTGGCGTTCAACATGCAGCAGCACGCCCCCGAGGCCGTGGACTTCACCAAGGAAACTGAGGAAACCAAGAATCCTCGGCTGTATCGGCGAGGGCTGATCGACGACTTCGGCAAGAAGATGCTGCTCGCCCGCCGACTGGTGGAACGCGGTGTCCGCTTCATCCAGGTTTACTCCGGCGGCAACCACAACGACCACAACTGGGACGCCCACTCGGACATGGTCCGCAACCACTCGTTGCACGCGGGCAACACGGACAAGCCGGTCGCGGGGTTGCTCAAGGATCTGAAGCGGAAGGGCCTGCTGGATAGCACGATCGTGATTTGGGGCGGCGAGTTCGGCCGGCAACCCACGGCGGAATACGCCCAAGGCACCGGCCGCGATCACAACGCCTACGGCTTCACCATGTGGCTCGCCGGCGGCGGCATCAAGGGCGGCGTCAGCGTCGGCAAGACGGATGAACTCGGCAATAACGCCGTGGAAGACCGCCACCATGTGAAGCACCTGCACGCCACCGTGCTCCACCAAATGGGCCTCGACCCGAACAAATTGAGCTACTTCTTCGGCGGCTTGGATCAGAAACTGGTCGGCGTCGAAGGCGCGGACCCCATCGCGAAGATCATCTGACATGAGTGTTCAGACAGTCCGTGGCGTCGTTCGCGACGGCAAGGTCGAGGTGAACCTGCCGGACGGCACCGAGGTGTTGATCCTGCCGGAATCCGCGGAGACGCCGCTTTCGTCCGCGGAGATCGCGCAGGTCGTCGCCACGATGCCGCCCTTCGAGTGGACCGCCGAGGACGAAGCGGAATGGCAGGCGGAGAAAGCCGCGAAAGCGAAGTGAGCAAATGCAAATGCTTGCTTTCAACTCGCGGCGTCCCTAGCATCATGTCACTTGGCGGCTGCGGACCATCCGCCGGTTCGAGCAGGGACGCAGGCCCATCGAGCGAAGTCAGGAACCGACATGGGGAGGAAAAAGCCCGGTGCCGCGGCTGTCATTCTCACCGCTCCGCGCGCCGCGCGGCTGTACCGCCTGCTCACACTTCTCGGCGACGGACCGCAAACCCGCCGCATGCTTCTGATTCGCATGAAGGTGGACGTCCGCGGTTTCTATCGCGACCTGGAATTGCTTCGCGATCTCCGCATCGACATCACACTCGGGTTGGACAACCGCTACTCTCTGCCCATCAGCTTCGACGAATCCTTGGCCCGCCTGCCGTTCCCCGATCCGGGTCTGTCGGTTCGCGACGTGCTGCAACTTTGCAACGGCAGCACCGCGGCCCACCGCAAGCTGAAGCAAAGCGTCGCCGCCGTTCTCCAGTCGAACAAGCCGCGATAGGCTCATCCCCGCATGAACCGGGTTCAGTTCATAATTTGAACCTGTCGAACGATTGGAGTCCGGCTGATGTCGTCACTCGCGGATTTGAAGTCCCTCGAAACCAGCGGCTTGGCCACGCTCGCGGAGTGCACCGACGAGGCCGCCCTGCGGGCATGGAACACCCGGCATTTCGGGGACAAGGGGCTGATGAAGGCGGCCCTCGGCGCGATCGGCAAGATCGCCAAGGAGGAACGCGCGGCGTACGGCCAAGAAGCGAACCGTGTGAAAGTCTCGCTCGAGGCGGCCTACGCGACCAAGTTCGCCGAGGCGAAGGAAGCGGCCCTTCAAGCCAGCTTCACGGCGAACCCGCTGGACGTGACGCTGCCGGGCCGCACCAAGCCCCGCGGCCGCCTCCATCCCGCCACACAGATCCTCCGCCAGATTTACGGCATCTTCGCGGACATGGGCTTCCAGGTGTACCGCACCCGCGAAGTCGAAACGGACGAGATGAATTTCGAACACCTGAACATGCCGGCGCACCATCCCGCGCGCGACATGTGGGACACGTTCTTCACAAAGACTCCCGGCGTGATCCTTCGCACGCACACGAGCCCCGGCCAAATCCATGTGATGCGTGAACAGCATCCGAATCCGATCCGCGTGATCCTCCCCGGCATGTGTTACCGGAACGAAGCGATCAGCACCCGCAGCGAGATCCAGTTCCACCAAGTGGAGGGGCTCGCGATCGGCGAAGGCATCACGATGGCGGATTTGAAAGGCACGATCACGGCGTTCGCGCGGCGGATGTTCGGCCCGGAGCGGCAGGTCCGCATCCGCAGCAGTTACTTCCCGTTCACCGAGCCGAGCATCGAGGTGGACATCGATTGGCCGAAGGACGATCCGAACCGCGACCGCCTGACCAAGGGCACGGGCTGGCTCGAGATCATGGGCGCGGGCATGGTGCATCCGAACGTACTGAAGGCCGGCGGCTACGATCCGGCGAAGGTGACGGGCTTCGCATTCGGCATGGGCCCCCAGCGCATGCTCATGCTGAAGCACGCCATCGACGACATTCGCCTGTTCTGGCAGAACGACTTGCGATTCCTCAGGCAATTCTGAAAGCCCGAAGCGCGAGCAAGGAATGATTCTTCCCTGCTCGCGCTTCGGGCCCGCATCAATCCTTCTTCAACGAATTGAAGACCATCCCGGTGAGCAGCTTCGGGTAGAAGTACGTGCTCTTCTGCGGCATCTTTTCGCGTTTGCCGGCGATCTCTTCCACGTGGCTCATCGTGGCCGGCGGCACCAAGACCGCCAACTGGCAACTCTTCGCCGCGATGGCGTCGGTCGCCTCCTTCAACAGGTGGACGAAGCCGAGCGTCGGCTTGGCTCCGAGCTTCTCCGGAACCAGCTTCTCCAGCACGAGCTTGTGCAGAATGCTGACGCCGAGGCCGCGCCACTCTTCGCTCTGGTTCGGGGCCAACGCCGTCATCGCGGTGGTGTCTCGCAGTTTCGCGACGAACCATTGCCCGTCCGCAGCGGTGCCGAAGCCCAAAATCGATTGCGAGCCGTCCATCGCGATGTGTTCCCAGCACGCGGTCGCGTCCGTGCCGAAGGACTCCACAATGTCGAAGTGATCCTTCAATGCGTCCTTCACCTGCTGAGTCGTGACGTTGGGGAGCCCGCTCACGAGGCGGTGCGTGGGGAGGATGATGAGGCCGGGGTCGCTCATGCCGACGAGCATCATGAGCACGAAGTTCGCCGGCGCGTCCGCGTCCAAAGAGCCCTGTTCGTCGCGGTACTTGAGGCCGGTTTCATAGCGATGGTGGCCGTCCGCGATGAAGATCGGCTTCGGCCCCATGAGGCCCATCACCGCCGCAATCGCCTGCGTGTCCGTCACGATCCACAGGCGGTTCGTCACGCCGAGGTGATCCTTCGCGACGAGCGGCGGCCCTTTCCGCGTGAACGGGTCGAGCACCTTGTTCACTTCGCCCTCGGCGTCCGGGTAGAACCCGAACACCGGGGACAAGTTGAAACCGGTGGCGTGGTAGAGCTTCAAGCGGTCGGCCTTGGGGCCGGACATGGTCTGTTCGTGGGCGAAGATCTGGCCCGTCTCGAACGGCTCAAGCCGCACCCGCGCGAAGAAGCCGCGGCGGACGTACGTTTTGCCCTCGGCTTCGAACTCCTGCTCGTAGATGTAGAGCGCGCCGGCCGTGTCTTGGCGCACAGCGTCCTCCGCGATCCAACCCTTCAGCGTGCGAGCGGCGCGGGCGTACTTGTTCTCGGTCTCATTGTCGCCGGGCTCGTCCTTGGTCAGTTCGAGGCGGATCGCATTGAACTCGGATTGGTCGTAGAGCTTCTGTTGAAGTGCGGCGTCGATCACGTCGTATGGCGGGGCGACGACGTCCGACAATTGGCCGACGCGGCCGAGGTCGTACCGGAACCCGCGGAACGCCCGAATCTCTGCCATGGCTGGCTCCAATAGCTTAGCCGCGACGCGGAGTCCTCGAAGCGGAGCATGCTCGGCTCCGAGGACTTCGCCTCGCGGCTAATCGGTATCGTTCGATTACTTGGCGACAGACTTCTTCGCGATTTCGACCAGCTTGTCGAACGTGGCCGGGTCGTGGATGGCGATCTCGGACAGCGACTTGCGGTCCAGTGAGATCATGGCGAGTTGAAGACCGTGCATGAACTCGCTGTAACGCATCCCGCGCATGCGGCACGCCGCGTTGATGCGGATGATCCATAGGCGGCGGAACATCCGCTTCTTGGCGCGGCGGTCGCGGAACGCGAATACGCCGGCACGCAGAAGAGTGACCTTCGCCTGGCGGAAGAGATTGTGGCGGGCGAGGCGGAACCCCTTCGTGAGTTTGCGAAGGCGCTTCTTGCGGGCCGCCGTGACGGACTTGTTGACCGCGCGAACCATGAGCGAATCCTCGAATCAGGGTGTGTGGGGTGAGCCGGCACGCGTGAGCGGCCGGAGCCGGGAATTACAGGAGGCCCAAGGCCAGCTTGTACTTCTTGAGCACGCTCGGGCGGCCTTCGATCACGCCGGCTTGGCGCAGATGCCGCTTCCGCTTCGTGGTCATGTGCGCGTTCAAGTGGCGACGGCCCACCTTCGCGTACTTCAGCTTCCCCGTCCCGGTCACCTTGATCCGTTTGCGGACGCTCTTGTTGGTCTTGTTCTTGGTGGCCATTGCGATCTCCGTGGGAGGGAGCGGCCGAAGCCGTCTTGAATCCCCTCGGCAGGGTCACAGGTCGTTCGCCCGGCGAACCGCTCGCCAGTGCCATCGCGAAAGCCCGAGGAACGCCCCGGGCGCGGCTTCGCGGCAGACTGTTATTCATAGGAGCGGAGCGGCGAACGGCGACCGCAAATCGTAAAATGGGCCTCGGCTGAATTGCTGTGCAGAGTTGCCTCAAGAGGCGGCATCCACAATCCCGATTGGAACAACATCATGATTCATGTGCTCGCGACGATTCGCCTGAACCCCGGTACTCGGGCCGCGTTTCTCAAGGAGTTTCTCAAGCTCGTGCCGTTCGTCCATGCGGAAGCCGGCTGCATCGAATACGGCCCGACCATCGACATCGCCTCCGGCAGCCCCATGCAGGAGTTCTTGGGGGACGACGCGGTGATCGTGGTGGAGAAGTGGGCCGATGTGGCCGCCCTGCAGGCCCACTCGAAGGCGCCGCACATGGCCGACTACCGCGTCGCCGTGAAGGACTTTGTGAAGAGCGTGGAGCTTCGCGTGTTGCAGCCCGTGACGTGAAACCGGCCGCGCGGTTGGAACCATCCGTCGCAATTGCCCATCTTACCGCCCCGTTCGCCGCCATTCTTCCGCAACCGTTCAGCGAATCGGGACAACCCGCCGAAAACCTCCGTGTCGCGAGGCCGCACCGCTCCCCCGGTTCGGTTTCGCACATGCATCCGGCGTCAGGACGGCGTCGGTTTCCATACCCCTGCCCCAAGTCACGGACGACCCATGTTTACTTCGTTTCTGCTCGGTGCCTCGCTCGCCAGCGGCCAGCCGCCGGTGGTGGACATCCCGCAACCCCTTCCCGGCGTGACGACCGTGGGCCAACCGGCCACGCTGCCGGCCGCTCCGGCAATCGTGGTCCAAGAGCCGAAGAAGGACCTGCCGATGCCGGGCGGCGTGCCCAACGCCCAGGAAATCCCGGACAAAACCGACCCCGAGGCCGCCGCACCGCGGACCAAGTACCTGCTCGAACGCTCGATCGCCGAGACGCGCCTCGGCCAACTCCTGGATCAGAACGGCTTCGTGATCCAAGGTTGGACGCAGGGCAGCTACAACGTGAGCACCGCGAGCGACAGCAACGCCCCGGTGTACATGACCGACAAAGCCAACCAGTTCATGCTGAACCAGAACTACTTGCACATCGAGAAGACCCTCGATACGAGCAAGAAAGAGTTCCAACTCGGCTTCTTGACGGACTGGATCCTGCCCGGCCAGGATGCCCGCACCACGGTCGTCCGCGGCCTGTGGTACGACCAAGTGACGAACGGCACGCGCTACCCGATCGATCCGTTCCAGTTCTACGCGCAGGCCTACCTGCCGGGGATCGGCGACGGCACCACGGTGAAGGTCGGTCGCTTCGCCACGCACGTCGGTTATGAACTTGTTCAGGCGGTCGATACGCCGTTCATCAGCCGCTCGTACATGTTCCAGTACAACCCTTTCACCCACACCGGTATCTGGGCGACGACCTCGCTGGGTGACAACTGGACCGTGGGTTACGGTGCTTCGACCGGAACGGACACGTTCATCGATCAGCGCACCAACCGCCTCACGTTCCTCGGCCAGTTGAAGTGGGCGCCGAAGGAAGGCAAGACCAGCGTGGCGTTGAACGTCGTGGTCACCGACCCGTCGTACATCGCGGACGCGAACTTCCAAGTCTACAACTTCTACAACCTCGTGCTCACGCACAAGTTCAACGACAAGTTGACCTATGTGCTCGACACGGGCTACACCCACATGAACGACTACCCGGCCGGTTCGTCGGGCACCGTTCAGTGGTACGGAGCCGCGAACTACTTCATCTACAACATCAACGACAAGGTCACGAGCACGCTCCGCGCGGAAGTGTTCAACGACCAGGAAGGCGCCCGCACCGGGTTCGCCGGCCTGTACACGGAAGTGACCTACGGCCTCGCGTTCAAGGTGGCCGACGGTCTCATCATCCGCCCGAGCGTCCGCTACGACAACAACAGCAAGACCGAAGTGTGGGAGGGGAACCAGAACCTCTTCACCGGCATGCTGGACGTGATCATCCGCTGGTAACCGTAACGGTTGACCGAGCGAGGCCCACCCGTGCAAGCGGGTGGGCTTTTCTATTTGATCAGTTCCCAGAATTGGATGGGTGAGTTGTTCGCGGGATACTCGCCGCCCGTTCCCTTCACGCGGCCGTTGCCGGAACTGTTGGCGTTGGTGAGACTCGCGGCCAGCAACTTGCCGTCCGGTGAAATCGCCACCGAATGCACGTTGGGCTTCGCACTGGTGAAGAACGGCGCGGCTTCGCCCGGCTTCAGGAAAAACACCTTGCCCTGGCCCGGCTGCCCGCTCGCGCTCGCCACCACGAACCCGTCCGGATGCCAAGCGAGATCCGTGACATAGCCCTCGTTGTCATTCGCGCCTTTCCACTGCCAAAGCCGCTTACCGGATGCGACATCGAACGCCACGATCAGCGGCACGCACTGCACGAATCCGCCGGTGACCGGCACGGCCCCGGCCACGAGCAGCGTCTTGCCCGGCGGGTCGAACACGAGGCACCGCACACCGCCCACGTCCTGGATGCGATCGATCTTGTGCAGTTCCTTCACTTCGAGTATTCGCCGCACTTTACCCGAGGGCAGTTCGTGCTCGCGAACGAGGCCGAAGAGATCGCCGGAGAACAGCGTCTTGCCGTCCGGCGGGAACGCGACGGCCGTGGCGTCGTTCTTCAGCTCGAACTCGGCGATCTTCTTGCCGTCGGCCGGATTCCACAGCCGGATGAAACCGTCCTTCCCGCAAGTGGCGAGCGCAGCGTCCATTGCCGCGATCATGCGCACCCAGCCGTCGTGAGCGGTTTCGACGGACCAAAGCGGCCTCGCATCGGCGTTCCATGCCGTAAGCCGGCCCCAACTGTCTGCACTGAGCAGCGAGTCCTTACGAAACAACAGGTCGGTGACCCAGCCGTTATGACCCGCGAGCGCGGGGAGTTCCTTCGGCTCTTTCGCGGTCACGTCCCAGCGTTTGATCGTGCCATCGGTGCATGCGGCCGCGAGCGTCTTGCCATCCGAAATGAACCGGATGCGCAGCACTTGGCACGGCGGAACCAGCGGCTTTCCAAGTTCTTTCGCCGGAGCCGCGATCGTTCCTTTTGCAGGCTGCATGATCGGAATCCCCTTCAGAGTCTGCAGTCGGAATGCCGACATGGTGGACGACGGACCCTTCCGTCTCGTCCGAACATCGATCCACACACAGGAAGCTGCCGATGACTGCCCGCCCCGGTGATGCCCGCCTTTATCGTTGGGAGAAGATCGGGCTCGCACTCGGCGGGTTGCTGATGGTCGCGTTCGGCGTCGTCACTGAGATCCGCTCCGCATTCTTGCAGTTCCGCCACACGGACTTCAACTGCTACACCCACGTCGGCTGGCTGGTCCGCACGGGTGGAGACGTATACGGCTCCGTGGCCACGAACGGCCTGCATTACACTTACCCGTCCGCGTTCGCGATCCTGATGGTGCCGTTCGCGGAACGGCCGCCGTGGGTGCCGGACGACGGCCAGTTCTACGTTCCGTACTCGGTGTCCGTCGGCGTGTGGTACGTCTTCAGCGTGGCCTGCGTGCTCTGGGCCTGCCACGTGCTGGCGAATGCAGTGCTGCCGGATGCACAACGCGGCACGCGCCGCTGGTGGTACGCCCGCACGGTGCCATTCTACGTCTGCCTCGGCGGCATCGGCTTTTCGCTCGGCCGCGGACAGGTGAACCTGCTGCTCGTCGCACTGGTGGCCGGGATGCTCGCGGCCGCGGTGAAGAACCGCCGCATCGCCAGCGGGGCATGGCTGGGCACCGCCATCGTCTTCAAACTCATTCCGGCGTTTCTGCTGATCTTCCCGTTCATGCGCCGCGACTGGCGGGCCGGTGCCGGTGTCGCGCTCGCGTCCGTCGTCGGGCTGATCGTGGTGCCGTTCGCCGTGTACGGCCCGAAGCAGACGCTCGACCAGCACGAGTTCTTCGTGAAAAACATCGTGCTCGCGGGCACCGCCGGCTCGGGCGACCACCCCATGGGCAAGGATCTCACCGAGACGACCGCGACGGACAGCCAGTCGTTCCAAGCGGCGTTGCACAACATTCGCTACTGGGAACTGCAGAAGGAAGATCGCCCGCCGCACGCCTCGAAGGAAATCCGCCTCGCCCACTGGGGCATTAGCGGCATGCTGACGCTGATCACGATGCTCGTGGCGCGAAAGCGGCTGACCAACGACCCGGTTGACCAGTTGGTCTTCCTCGGCTGCCTTTGCGCCCTGCTGATGGTGGTGTCGCCGGTGTCGCACATGCACTACTACGCCATCGTGTTGCCGCTGGTGGCGGGGTTGTGGCTGCGGGATCTCGCGAGCCGTCCCGGCCAGGCGGGCGGCACTCCGGCCACGGTCGCGGCCATCACCGCTTGGGGAATCATGACCGCGTTGCCCCTGTTCCCCGGCCCCGTGTTCGAACGGCTCCGCGAGTGCGGCTTCGGTGCGGCGGCCACGGTGGGCCTGTGGGCCTACGGCCTCGCGGTGCTGGGGAAGAAACCTGCAGCGGCTCAAGCGGTGCCGGAACCCGCGCCACTGCGAATGGCGGCGTGACACACGCTTGCGTGTTGGCGCTGGCGGTTGCAACCGCCATCGCGAACACGCAAGCCTCTTTACGCCAACACTTCCTTCACGGGCTTCATGTCTTCGTGCGCGATGGGCAGCGGTTGGCTCGCGTTCTTGTAATGCACCTTCTCCGGATCCACGCCCAAGGCCCGCCACCACGTGTGGAACAGGCCGCCGATGTCCACGGGTTCGCTCGCCACCTCGGTGCCCTTGTCGTTGGTCTTTCCCGCGACGACGCCGGGCTTGATGCCGCGGCCGGCCATGCAAACGCTCCAGGCTTGCGGCCAGTGGTCGCGACCGAGGTGGCCGTTGATCCGCGGCGTGCGGCCGAACTCGGCGCAGGCGATCACCAGCACGCTGTCCAACATGCCGCGTTCGTGCAAGTCTTCCACGATGGACGCGAACGGCCGGTCGAACTTCGGATGCAGGTTGTTGGCGCCGTTGAAGTGGTCGCCGTGCGTGTCCCACCCGTAGCTCGTCACCTTCACGAACGTCACGCCTTCCTCCAGCAGTCGTCGTGCGAGCAGCAGATGACGGCCGAGGTCGTGCGTGCCGTAACGGTCCAGGTCCTTCTGCGGCAACTTGGAGGTGTCGAAGAGTTCAACCCGTTTCTGAAGCTGCGCCGCCATCTCGAACGCATAGCTGTTTGCTTCAGTGAAGTCCTTGCGACGATCCGCCATGTAGCGGGAATCGGCCAGCTTGCGGAGTTCGTTCCGCGCTTCGTCTTCTTCGAGCGTGAGCGACTTGGGGCGAAGCAGGTTCTCGGGCGGCTTGCCGTCGCCGAGTGCGAGCGCGCCGTACTTCGGGCCGAGGAAACCTGCGTCCTTGAAGATGAAACCGCCATTCATGGGCTTCACCCAGATGTACGGCGGCAGGCCGCTGTCTCCGGGGCCGATGAGCCGGGCTACGGCGGAACCGAAGAACGGATACGTCACGCCGCGGTTCTTCGGGTCGCCGCGCTGGATGCGGTCCACGCCCGCGGAGTGCGAATCGTCCTGCGTGCAGACGCTGCGGACGATCGCGAGCCGATTCATGATCTTTGCAGAATTCTGCATCAACTCGGAGATGCGGACGCCGGGCACCGCGGTTTGGATGGAGCGGAACGGGCCGCCGAACGGCGTGTTCGGCTTCGGATCCCACGATTCGAGTTGGCTCATGCCGCCGTCGAGCCACACGAACAGCACTTGGCGGCGATCCTTCTTGAGTTGCTCGGCAAAGGCCGGGGTCGCGAGCCCGGCAAGCCCCGCGCCGAGGAACCGGCGGCGGGAGATGGCGTGTCGGGCGGGCGTGCACTGCATGGCGGCCTCACTTCTTCTTGAACTCGATCTTCGCCGTTTCCTTCGCCTTGATCTCGACGTCGATCTTCTCGTCGCCGGACCACACCTCGTACTTGCCGGGGGCGAGCCGCGGGAAGGTCAGCGACCACGGCTTCGCCGGGTCCGGCTTCGCGTTGTCCGCGAACAGGTCCACGATGGACGACGCGGACGAGATCACACTCTCGGGCCACGGCTTGCCCGCTTCCGCCGCCGGTACCACCGACAAGGACTTCGCATCGCCCGGCGCCGTCACGGCGAGGCTGCCGTAGTTCGTCGCGTCGATCGTGAAGTCGAGCGTCACTTGGCTGGTCGCGGTCACATCGACCCACTTCCACGCCATGGGCCCGCCCTTCACGTTGGCGAACACCCAGTAGCGGCCCGGTTCCAGCTTCGTAATCTCGTAGCGAGCCGGGTCGCTCATGCCCTTCGCGCCCGGCACGATGAGCGAGAGCGGCCGCACGGAATCGGACCGCAAGGGAGTCGCGCCCGGCTTCAACTCCGTGCCGTGGATGTTCACCAGCGCTTTCGTCGGATCGAGCGGATCGACTCGCAACACGCCGTACCACACGTTCGTGTCCGCGGCACCCGACACGCTCAGCTTGCCTTGGATGTACGGGGCGTCGTCCGCGGTCGGAAGTTCCGAAACGGGGCGGATCCAATCCGCTTCGAACGAACCGGCGATGAACGACTTCTGCTGGTCGGCGAGGCTCAGGTACACCTTGCCGCTGAGTTTGCCCTTCTCGCGTTTGCCAAGGTTCAGCGTGAGGGCGAAGCCGTTCTTCAACACCTGCGGGGCGTCGTCCGCCTTCACCGGGTTCCACACGATCACGTTGGGCACGTCGATTCCCGTGCCGTCCGGCTTGATCGAAAGCGAGAGCCCTTCGGTGGACTTTTCCGGATCGCTCAAATGAATCTCGACCACCGTGGTGCCGAGGCCGTCTTTGTTCACGAGGAAGCGAACAGCATCCTTCTCGGCCTGAGCGACGAGTGACACCGATTCGCCGCGAATCTTGCCGGTGATCGGCCCGGCGGGCACGCTGTGTTTCGCGGGATCCATTTCCCATGTGGCGGGCACGGCGGCGGGAATCACCTGCTTGTTCCCCGGATCGACCGGCTGATTGGTTCCAGCGGGTTGAGCCGGTGTCGGATCGGGTTTGGCTTCCGAGGGTGCGTCTGTTTTCCCGCCGCAGCCGAGCGTGAACCCGAGCAGCACCGCCAGCACCATCCCTGATGTCGTCCGCATATTTCGCATCCTGTCGCTGTCGTGAATTCCTTCCATTCCAACCCTTGGAATCGTACTCGGTTCCGTCGCGGATTTCGAGACGAATTGCAGCGGCGACAACGGCGGGCGCGACCGATAAACTGAATGTGTGCAGGAGGTGATTCCATGAGCACCACCGTCGATCCCGGCTTGGACCTTGAACGGCTTCGCCGCGCTTACCAGCGCGACGCGATGGCCTATAGCCGGACTCTGACCGAGGATAACCTGATGGAGTCTACAGCCCAGGGCACTCAGCGTGCGATCACGCTTGAGAGCTTTCGAGCCATTCGAGTCCATCGTCCGGACATCCAATGCTTCAACGAGCTGCTCATTCAATACCTGCGGCCGGGCGAAAGGCCGGAGAAGCCGGGACGAGTTGTGCCGGACAACATGATCGTGGTCCATCCGGAACCGATCGAGAATATCGGCAGCTACATGATGCCGATCATGAAGATTCGGCCGACGCTTGTGATGGAATATGTTTCCGACGCGAATACCCGGAAGGACTACGAATCCAGCTACGAAAAGTACGAAGAGTTCGTTCAAGCCCCCTACTACCTCGTGTTCGATCCCGACGAATCGAAGCTGGATGTATTTTGCCTCGTCCGGGATCGATACGAGCGATTGAATCCGAATGGCGAGGGCCGTTTCCCAATTCCGGAGTTGGAACTCGAAGTGGGTCTGCTCGATGGCTGGGTCCGCTTTTGGTTTCGTGGCGAACTCGTTCCGCTCGTCCCGGAACGTGAGGAACATCTGCTGGAGGAGCGGCACCAACGTACTCTCGCACAATTGGAACGCGACGCCGCGATGCGGGAACGCGACGCCGCGATGGCGCGAGCCGCCGCGCTGGAATCCGAACTCGCCGCACTCCGCGCACAACTCAACACCCCCCAAGTGAGAATCGATGAGCATTCTGGAACAGGCTGATCCCGCGATCCACGCCGCGATCATGAATGAACGCCGCCGCCAGCAGGACGGCCTCGAGATGATCGCCAGCGAGAACTACACCAGCGCCGCCGTGATGGCGGCGCAAGGGTCGTGCCTCACGAACAAGTACGCCGAAGGCTACCCCGGCAAACGCTACTACGGCGGCTGCGAGTTCGTGGACGTGGCCGAGAAACTGGCCATCGACCGCGTGAAGCAGTTGTTTGGCAGTGAACATGCGAACGTGCAGCCGCACTCGGGTGCCCAGGCGAACATGGCCGTGTTCCTCGCCGCGCTCCAACCCGGCGACACGATCATGGGCCTCGACCTCGCCCATGGCGGCCACCTCACCCACGGCATGCGCTTGAACTTCTCGGGCAAGTACTTCAACGTCGTGTCTTACGGCGTGCGTCAGTCCGACCACCGCATCGACTTCGACGACATGGCGAAGAAGGCCCGCGAACACAAACCGAAGCTCATCATCGCCGGGGCCAGTGCATACCCCCGCACCTTGGACTTCGCGAAGTTCGCCGAGATCGCGAATGAGATCGGTTCGCTCCTCATGGTGGACATGGCCCACATCGCGGGGCTCGTCGCGGCCAAGCTTCACCCGGACCCGGTGCCGCACGCCGCGTTCGTCACCAGCACCAGCCACAAGACGCTCCGCGGCCCCCGCGCCGGATTCATCCTCTGCAAGCAGGAGTGGGCCGACAAGGTGAATTCGGCCGTGTTCCCCGGCGTGCAAGGCGGCCCGCTCATGCATGTGATCGCGGCCAAGGCCGTGGCCTTCGGCGAAGCCCTGCAGCCGAGCTTCGTCCAGTACCAGAAGCAAGTGATCGCGAACGCCAAAGTGCTGGCCGAAGAACTTCTGACGGCCGGATTCCCGATCGTGTCCGGCGGCACGGACAACCATTTGATGCTCGTGGATGTCACGGCCAAGGGCGCGACCGGCAAGCAGGCCGAGCACGCGCTCGATGCCGCCGGCATCACCGTGAACAAAAACATGATTCCGTTCGATCCGCGGAAGCCGCTCGATCCCTCCGGCGTCCGACTCGGCACCCCGGCCCTCACCACCCGCGGCATGAAGGAACCGGAGATGAAACGCATCGCCGCCTGGATCGGCGAGGTGCTGGCGAGCCGCGAGGATCCCGCGGCACTGGCCCGCGTCCGCGCCGCCGTGCTCGAACTCTGCCGAAGCTTCCCCGCCCCTTCGGACGCGTGAGCGGATGCGTCCATGGCGATCCTCATCTGCTGCTTCCTATTCGTGCTGCTCCTGCCGGGGCTGTTGTTCCTTCTCACGTACATCTTCCGGCAGTCGTGTTCGCTCTCGGGCCTGGAAAAGCCCTCGGTGCTTGCCGCGAGCGGGCATCTCTTCCTGATCACGCTCGCGCAGTTCTTCGCGGACTTGGTGATGGTCGAACTGGTGAGGTGGGGCTGCGAGGCCGCGAACGTGCCGCGCTGGGAAGCCGGCATCATCATCTTCTTCCTGTTCCTGCCGATCGATCTCGTCATCTCGTCCGCGATTCACGCCGGGCTGATGGGCATCAAGTTCGGCAAGGGCATCGAAGTGTGGTTCGTGCAGCGCTTGATTTGGCTTTCGATCGTGGCCGCGATCGCGTTCGTCTCCGCGATCGTGTTCCTCGTTCAAGCCAACTGATGGACGTCATTTCTTCTTTTTCTTCGCCTTCTCGTCCAACAGCGTGATGGGGCTCAACGCGTCGAACTTGCCGGACTTCTCGTTCAGGCGGCCATGCAAACCGACGATGAAGGCGCCGTCGCCGCCGAGCAGGGTCAGGTCTTGGGTGGTGTTTCCGATCATCGGACCTTCGTAGCTGTCGTCCTTGTTCAACCCCTTGCCGACGATGCGCATGAACACGGGTTTGACCGCTTCGACCGTGCCGCCGGCGCGGATCGAGAGCCCGCCGATCGCGTACCCGGGCTTGGCTTTCACAGTCGCCCGCGCGGAGTCCTTCTTGCCCGCCGTGCCGTAGCTACCGCCTACCGCTTCGCCGAAGGGAGTCATGTAAATCGGCTGCACCACGCCCGGCAGCTTGTTTGCGGCCGTGGTATAGTGGAAGCCGACGAGGTACCCGCCCGACGGGGCCAGTTCTTCCACCGCCTTGTCCGTGGTCGGATTGTTGAGCAGCCGCCACTTGCGGAGGCGATCTTGGTCCGCGGTCCGGCGGAGGGCGGCCCACATCTCGGAGCGGTCCGCCTTGGCGTCCGCGATCGGTTGCAGCTCCGCGATCCGTTTCTCGATGCGCGTCTTGTTCAGGCCGGACTGCGTGCCGAACCCGGACACGTACCAGTGGTACGCGCGAATCTGCGCCCCTGCTTTGATCGCCGGGTCGGCGGAGGCGGCGAAGTCGTACCAGCCGTCCGCTGCGGCGATCTTGTCCTCGTCGCCGCCCTTGGCGGCCTGCTCATCACGACGGGCGAGCGATTGCATTCGCTCGTCCGAACCACGGGCCAGCAACAGGAGCCCCTCGTTCCAATCCTGTTGGATGAACGCGAGGAAGCGACCCGCGACGAGACAGGCCGCGGCATCCGTCGGCTTCTGCTTCAGCGTGTCGAACGCCTCCTTCGCCCGCTCGGACTCGGCGCGACCGACCTCGGCCTCCTTCGCCTTCGCTCGGACTCGCTCGATGGTCGTGCTGGCACCGGTCTTGCCGGCTGCGGCACTCGCTGATTTCAAAATCGTCTGGCTGGTCGCCCACTCGCCCGAGAAGCGGGCTTCGTCCGCGGCCAGCACCAGCGCTTCGGCTATTTGCTTCGAGTTGGCGGCGGTGTTGGTGGAGCCGACGAGCGGATCGAGCGCGGGCAGGATCGCTTCGCCCGGCTTCATGGCGAAGCTGAGCGACATCTCGTCCGCCGCGCGAAGCACGCCGAACGCATCGCCCGCTTTCGCGGAGAGATCCCGCGACTCGCGAAGCAGCGCGAACTTTGCGGACGGATCGTTGGTCGTGCCCAACGCCTCTTGAAGCAACTTCGCCGCCAACGCCTGGCGATCCGCCGCTTTCGTCTTGGCGAAGTCCGACTTGTACAGGTCGCGAATGGTGCCTTGGGCCTTCTCGATGTCCGTCACCGGCGGCACCGGGGCGCGCATGTCCGCGGCCTCGGTGGAAGCACAGATCCGGACGGCGGCGAAAAGGCCGAAGGAAAACGCGAAGGCTCGAAGTGCGGGAATCATGGTTCGAAGCGGGTGTGGCAGGGCGGGGCGACCGGGATGGCGGACATTATAGCAATTTCTTGCGTGTCCGCTGGATCGGATGAAGCCCTCGTGACAATCCCCGACTTCACGAATGGCCCTTGTCCTTCGATCGTTTCGGCAACGGGGCCGGGGGCAGTTTTGGCACGCGGATCTTTTTCTTCTCGCTTCCGTCCGCGGAGGGCACACCGGCCGCCACGCCGAGCGAATCCGCTCCGCCGCCGCCGCTCGGCCGCAGCTTCTTCCGCGCCCGCGACAGCACCGCGCCGATGGTGTTCACCGGAACGTCCGTCGCGATGCTGATCTCCTCGTAGGTGCGGCCTTCCATGTAGTAAAGCCGCACGATCTCGCGTTCGCGCCCTTTCAGCCGTCGCAGCAACTTCTCAACTTCCTCCAGCCGCTCGATGCTCTTCGCCGCCGCGGAGTCGCCGTCCACTTCGGGCTCGGTGAACCGCACGTCCCCGCGGGCGATGCTCTCCTTCACCTTCTGACGTCGGGCCAGTTCGCGGATGGCGATTCGCCGCGCGATCACCGTGAGATACGTGGCCAAGCTGGCGTGCCCGCGGAACTCCCGCAGCACGAGGAAGTCCTTCTCCACGATCTTCAGCAGCACCTCGGCCGCAATGTCTTCCTTGTCTTCCGGACTCACGCGGACGCTGCGCAGATGGGCCGTGTACCCGATGACGTGATAAACCAACGAGAGGAAGCGATCCACGAAATCGTTCCACGACCCCGCCTCCTTGTTGAGGCAGCGACGGAGCAGGTCGCGGTCGACCGAAGTGAACGGTTTGGCGTCCACGGCCGGGACTCCGGTGGAGGGGCATCCTGTGTGGAGCTTACCGGGCGGGACGGCCTGTCTCAATCCGGGGCGGCGCGGTCGCCGTTGAAGTCATCTTAACCGGAAACGCGCGACCGGTACAGACGTCGCCGTTTCGCACGGGGGCGAACATGGCAGGCAAGTTGATCGTGCTGACGGGTGCGACACGCGGCTTGGGCCAGGCGCTGGCCGCCGAGTTCACCGCGGCCGGGCACACCGTGGTCGGTTGCGGGCGGAGCACCGTCGATGTTCGCGATGCGGAGGCGGTCGCCACTTGGGCGAAGTCCGTGCTCGATTCGCACGGCCCGCCGGACCTGCTCATCAACAACGCCGCACTGATGAACACGCCCGCTCCGTTGTGGGACGTCCCGGCCACCGACTTCGATGCCGTGATCGATGTGAACATCAAGGGCGTGGCGAACGTGATTCGCGCGTTCGTTCCCGCGATGGTGAAGCGGGGCAGCGGTATCATCGTGAACCTCTCGAGCGGTTGGGGCCGCAGCACCTCGCCCGACGTCGCGCCGTACTGTGCCTCCAAGTACGCGATCGAAGGCCTGACGCTCGCCCTCGCCCAGGAACTTCCCCGCGGTATGGCCGCGATCCCGCTGAACCCCGGCGTCATCGACACCGACATGCTGCGCCAAGCGTGGGCGGAAGGGGCCGCGAAGTATCCCAAACCCGACGCATGGGCCAAACGCGCCGCCCCGTTCATCCTGGGGCTCGGTGCGAAGGACAACGGCCGTTCGTTGAGCGTGAATTGAGGTGATCCGATGCCGAAGAAGATCGCTGCCATCGTCACCGAGTATCGGCACTGGTCCCATGCGGATGTGATCCTCCGCAACCTGCTCGACGGTTACCCGCCGGATCAGAAGATCAAGCCGGACATGCAACTCGTGTCGCTCTTCACCGATCAGGTTCCGAAGAACGACATGAGCCGCGGCCTCGCGAAGAAGCACGGCTTCAAGATCTGCGACAGCATCGCCGAATCGCTCACCCTCGGCACCGGCAAGCTCGCCGTGGACGGCGTGCTCTCCATCGGCGAACACGGCAACTACGCGAAGAACAACCGCGGCCAACAGCTATACCCGCGCCGGCGGTTCTTCGAGGAAATCTGCAAGGTCTTTGAATCGACGAAGCAATCCGTGCCGGTGTTCAACGACAAACATCTCGCCGCAACGTGGGACGACGCGAAGTGGATGTACGACCGCGCCCGCAAGCTGATGGTGCCGTTCCTCGCGGGGTCGTCCGTACCCACCGGCTGGCGGAAGCCGAACCTCGTGCTGAAGAAGGGCGTGGAACTCACGGGCGCGGTGCAGATCGGGTACGGCCCGTTCGAGGCGTACGGCTTCCACGCGCTCGAAGGACTGCAGTGCATGGTGGAACGCCGCAAGGGCGGCGAGACTGGCGTGAAGGCCGTGACGTGTCACGACGAAAAGACGATGTGGTCCGTGCTCGACAAGGCGGCCGGCTACTCACCGCTCGTGGAAGCCGGGCTGAAGCACGTGCCGAATCATGCGAAGGCGGATGTCCGCGAGATCACCTCGAAGGACAAGGAAGCCGGGCTCTTCGAAGTGGAATACCGCGACGGGTTGCGGGCGTTCGTGCTGATGGCGAACGGCTGGATCTACGAAGGCCCCGGCGGCTCGTTCATCTTCGCGGGGCAGGTGAAAGGCGAAGAGAAGCCGCAATCGTGCCAGTTCTACCTGCACAACGAGGAGCCGTTCGCCCACTTCATGGAACTGACGAAAGCGATCGACTCGATGATGCGCACCGGCCACGCACCGTACCCGGTGGAGCGCACGCTGCTGACCACGGGCATCCTGGACGCGGTGATGATCAGCCGCAGCGAGAAGGGGAAGCGGATCGAGACCCCGCACCTGGACGTGAAATATCAACCCACCGAGTACGGCCCCGCGACCGTCGAGATGCCGCCCGAGATCACGCGAAAGTGATCAAGCCGGATTGACCGCTACCGGATGTTCCTGAAGATACGCGCGAAGGGCTGCGTTCACGGCCGCTTCGTCGGCGAACGCCTTGGCGACATCCGCCTACAGTCGCACGACTCGCAACCGCTCGCGATAACGCGCGGCGTACTTTCCGCGGACGACTCCGCGCATCGTGCGAAAGTCATATTCCGAGCGAACGGAATCAGGTTCGGATTTGATACGCCTCTCGTCCGACATCATAGGAACAAGGCACTCTTGTAGGGCGGGTCGAGCCTTTACGGAGACCGCCGCGGGTGAGCGGCCTCACGGATATCCGATGCATCACTTGGGGAAGTGAATGACCTCGAGCTTCGTGAGAGTCCGCGCATTGAAGGCTGCCGCCGAATGCAACGAGAGCGGCGAACAACCCTTCGTCGCGAAGTCGGGATAGCGGATCATCTCCCGACGATCGTCCACGTAGTTCAACAAGGCGTCCGCCGCCACCCGTTTGGCCGCTCGCCAGCGGTTCCGCCACGCCGCGAGCCGGTCCCACGCCGCGTCGAAGCCGTCGTGCTTGAAGGCATGCAGCACCTCGCCCGCCCACACCATGCCCTCCAACGCCGCCTCGCCGTAGACGATGCGGCGGGCCTTGTGCACGTTCTCCGCCAAGTGGTAGAAGTCCAAGCCCAACGCATCCAAGGGCAGGCTCTGCGACTCCACCTGCAGCCGGATCCACGGCGCCCCGTCGACGATTCCCACCTTCTCCGTCGCCTGCGGCAAGCCGATCCGGCCCCCCAGTTGCCGCATCAGAACGCCCGCATCCTCGTGGTTCCCTTTCGTCCCCAGCACCACGCGATGCGTCTTCGGCTCGTCGTAGTACGTGACGATCTTGAACTCCTTGAACGTCTCATCCGCACCCGGCTTCGCCCGCGGCAGCGGCCGACGCTTCTTCCCGCACCGCTTCCGCTTCGCCTTCACCTTCTCCCGACGCTTCACCTTCTCCGCCGCCGTGACCATCGGCGCCATCACGCCGTCGCACCCGAAGTAAATCCGCGTCGGACTCGTCGCGTCCTTCGGATCGACGCGGCAATCCGCGACGGTCCACGGGTTGGGCAACGAACCGTCGCGGATCGCCGCCAGCACATCCCGGCCTTCGCCTTCAATCAGCGTGCGCAGGGTCTCGCCGCTCGTCTGAACCTGGGCGGCGGCGAACAGGTTTTCCGCGGTGCGGTCGAAGTTCGTCCCGGCACCGTTGAGCCGGCACGCCAACTCCCGCACCGCCACGCTGATCGTCCGCTCGAGACGGTCGAGGTACGGATCGAGGATCGTGCAACTGCCGACGCCCGGGCCGTGCCAACGGATGCGACGGATCGCGATGCGGCCGTTCACCGTGAGCACCGTGTACTCCTGACGGCCCTTATTGCGAAGCTTCGCCCCGGTCGCGGCGTTCTTCGGAGGGGGGAAAAGCGGCTTCCGCCGCGTCGACTCGCATCTGCATCGCCCGCTCGAAGGCTTCCTGTCGGAATCTCGCGAACACGTCGCGCACCACGCATTCGCTGCCCGCGATGATCGACCCGTCCGGGGCGTTGTTCACGGCATCGGCGACTTGGCCGAGCATGGCTTCCAGCTTCTGACGCATGGTCTTGATGTACGCCACGCGGTCGAGCGGCGGCATCGCAGGCGGGAGAGGTGTTCCCGAAGGCGGTAGAGACGGCATAACCGAGCCCCATGAGGAGACGACGCCATCATCCTCACCGAAAACACCAAAATGCGCCAGAGAGTTTTGCCGCACCCGGCGCAATCGCGAACACGCAAGCGGACTATTCCTTTTCCTGCATTGCTAATATAGTATCCAGCCTTCCCCTCCGAGGATGCGCGCCGTTCGGCACGCCGGAGGCCGAAGACGCTCCAACCCATCCGCCCGCTCTCAACGGGCCGCGCCTTGCTCACCCCAAACTATGGTTAATCGCAATCTCCTCCGCCAGTTCGACGCACAAAACGACGAATCCGAAATCGACGACATCTTCAAGGACCTCGGCGGGCCGGAAACTTGGCTCCCGGCCGAGTCGCAAGAGTTCGAATCCAACAAGATCGTGACCGGCCGCGTTCTCGAAATCCGCGGCGAAGACGTGGTCATCGACATCGGATACAAGTCCGAAGGCGTCATCAAGCTGGAGGAGTGGAAGGACGATGGTGCTGAAGGGCCGCCACCCAAGGCCGGCGACACCGTCGAAGTGCTGCTCGAAACCGTCGAAGGCGAAGACGGCGGCATCGCGCTCTCCTACCGCAAGGCGAAGCGCCAGAAGGAATGGAACGCGATCCTCGAGAAGCACAAGGAAGGGGACGTGGTCTCCGGCAAGGTGCTCAAGAAGATCAAGGGCGGCCTGCTCGTCAACATCGGCGTGAACGTGTTCCTCCCCGCCTCGCAGGTGGACATCCGCCGCCCGCAGAGCATCGACGAGTACATCGACCGCAACATCGACTGCGTCATCCTCAAGATCGACGAACTTCGCCGCAACATCGTGGTGAGTCGCCGCAAGTTGATCGAAGATCGCCGCCGGCTTCAGAAGGACAAGCTGCTCGCGGAACTCGATGTCGGCCAGGTCCGCAAGGGCACCGTCAAGAACATCGCGGAGTTCGGCGCGTTCGTCGATCTCGGCGGCATCGACGGCCTGCTCCACATCACGGACATGGGCTGGCACCGCGTCACCAACCCGCGCGATGTCGTGCAGATCGACCAGGAACTCGAGGTCTACATCCTGCACATCGACCGCGAGAAGGAGAAGATCGCGCTCTCGCTGAAGCACAAGACGCCGAGCCCGTGGCAGAACATCGAGGCCAAGTACCCGATGAACAGCCGCCACGAAGGCGAAGTCGTCAACATCATGCCGTACGGGGCGTTCGTGAAGCTCGAGCCGGGCATCGAAGGCCTCGTGCACATCAGCGAGATGTCGTGGGTGAAGCGCATCGCCGACCCGAAGGAACTCGTCCAGATCGGGGACAAGGTCGAGGTGCAGGTGCTGAACATCAACCACGAGAAGAAGGAAATCTCGCTGGGCATGAAGCAGTGCCAGAGCAACCCGTGGGGCGACGTCGCGAAGAAGTACCCGACCGGCACCGTGATCTCCGGCGTGGTTCGCAACCTCACCAACTACGGTGCCTTCATCGAAATCGAGGAGGGAATCGACGGCCTTCTCCACGTGTCGGACATGTCGTGGACCCGCAAGGTCTCGAACCCGTCCGAAGTGGTGCAGAAGGGGCAGAAGCTCACCTGCCAGGTGCTGTCCGTGGACCAGGAGCGGAAGCGGGTGGCCCTCGGCCTCAAGCAGATGGCGACCGACCCGTGGGAAGGCGACATTCCCGGCCGCTTCAACCCCGGCCAGAAGGTTCGCGGCAAGGTCACGAAGCTCACCAATTTCGGCGTGTTCGTTGAACTGGAGCCGGGACTGGAAGGGCTCCTGCACATCTCCGAACTCACCGACGCCCCCATCGAATCGCCTGAAGAGGTGGTGAAGGTCGGCGACGAAGTGGATGTGAAGGTGCTCCGCGTGGACACGAAGGACCGCAAGGTGGGTCTGTCGATGCGGAACGTGGACGACCCGACCGTGCCGGAAGACGCGAAGATCGCGGACATCCCGGACGAGGCGGAGGAGTTGCCGAGCAGCAAGGTGGCACGCTCGGAGAAGGAAAAGAAGGACCTCCGCGGCGGCACCGGTGCGGCCGGCCCGCTGTTCGCCCTGCCTGGCGAAGAAGAGTGAGTTCAACCGCGGGCGTGTTCGGATCGCGAATGCGCCCGCGGCTTTCTTGCAGCCCATCCCGCGCAGGGGTATCATCACATCGCTCCCCTTCCCCGTCCCTCGAGCCAACGTGTCCGCAGCCTTGGTGACGTGCCCGGAGTGCCGCTCGCCGCTTCGCCTGCCAAAGGCGACGCCGGAGGGGCGTGTCCGCTGTCCCAAGTGCAAGGCGGTCTTCACTCCGATCATCGAAGCGGAAGAGGACTTCTCCGATTCGGTGGCAGTCCCCTTGGATGAATCCGCGGACCCGGATCGATCTTTCTTCGATCGTGTGGCGCACGCGGACGATCCGTTCGAGCCGCCGAAGCGTGAGCCGTTTGAAGTGATCCCCGATGCGGAGCCGGTGGAATCACCGCCGGTGGCCGCGCCGCCCAAGCGTGTCCGCCGCTCTGCGCCGGAGCCGGAAGTCGAGCCGCGGTCCGCTGGCAATGGGTGGTTGATCGCACTCGTTGCCGCAATCGGTTTCCTGCTGCTCGGCGGCGTGGCGGGAGCGAGTTTTTTGGCCTACAGGTTATTGAAGGCGGACGCGGCCAGGGAGACGGTCTCGCCCGTGATCCACGAAGGCCCGGCCGACACGCGCATCCCCGCGGACGCGATCTCGAAAGTGCGGGCGGCAACGGTTCACGTCCGCACCGCGTTCCCGGACGGTCAGGCCGCCTCCTCCGCCGGCTTTTTCGTCCCCGGCCCCGGATTGATCCTGACCAACGCCCGCTCCGTGGGCCAAGGGCCGAAGAAGACACCTGCAACCAAGATCAGCGTCAATCACGGCCCGCGGTTCTTCGCGGCCCGCATCTTGGCCGCGGATTCGGAACTCGATCTGGCGTTGCTGCAAGTCGCGGGATTGGACCTGCCCGAGCCGTTGCCCCTGACCGCGGACACGTTCACCGTTCGCGAATCGATGCCTCTGGTCGTGTTCACCGCAAGTGAATCGAAGGTGCAGCATGTGAACGCGACAGTCTCCGGCTCGCGGGCCGTCGGCGGCACGCGGCCGTGGTGGCTGCTGAACGGACCACTCCCGGCCGGTACATGGGGCGGCCCCGTGACGGACGACGCGGGCCGGGTGGTCGGCGTGGCGGCGGTGGCACCGGAAGGCGAAAGCGCGGCCGAGCCCGCCGAGAGCGCCTGGTCGTTCGTGCAACGCGGTGCGAAGTCCGCCGAGTCGAGCGGCGGAATCGCCTTCGCTTCGCCGGACGCGGGCAGGAAGTCCCGAGACGACTGGGATGATGGCGGCGCGCCGAACCCGTGGCGACCCGGCATGGGCCGGCAGCCGAACTTCCCGCCGGGCTGGGACCAGCAGTTCCCGCTGCCGCCGGGCATCGATCCGAACCTGTTCCCGCGGCCGCCCCGGGACCGTCGCGAGCGTTGATCGTCGCTACAACACTTCTTCATGAAGATCACCGCGCTCGAAACCATACACATCCCCGAATATCCGTCGATCCTCTTCGTCGGCGTGCATACGGACGAAGACCTCACCGGGTGGTCGGACACGTGCTACATGCCGGACGCGATCGCCGGCTTCATCCACGGCTTCGCCGCGCCGATGCTGATCGGGCATGACGCACTGAACATCGAACTGCACTGGCGGCGGCTGTACGAAGTGATCGCCCACATCGTGGGCAAGGGGGCCGAACTCCGCGGGCTCTCGGCCATCGATTGCTGCCTGTGGGACATCTTCGGACAAAGCGCGGGCCGGCCCGTGTGGCAGATGCTCGGCGGCGCGGCGCGGGATCGCATCCGTACTTACAACACCTGCGGCGGGCCGGGCTACGGCCGCGCGGCGAAGGGCGGCACCGGCTACGGCACCGAGAACGCCACCGGCCCGCTCGAAGATCTCGTCGGCTTCATGGAACGCCCCGGCGAACTCGCCCAGGAGTTGCTCGCCGAGGGCATCACCGGCATGAAGCTGTGGCCGTTCGATTACGTCGCGCACTGGCCCGGCGCGTGGGACAAGTGGAAGAGCTTCCGCGGAATGTTCGACCCGAACATCCGCAACCTCGGCGGGCACGACATCACGGCCGCGGACCTCGAGCGCGGCATGAAGCCGTTCCGCGAGATCCGCAAGGCCGTGGGCGACAAGATGGAGATCATGCTGGAAGGACACGGCTTGTGGAGCCTGCCCGCGGCTCAGAAGATCGCCCGCGCGATGGAGGAAGTCCGCCCCGCGTGGCTCGAGGACCTCATGCGTGCGGACGACATCGACGCTCTCGCGGAACTCCGCAACACATCCACGTGCCCGATCCTGGCCAGCGAGTATCTCGCGACTCGCTACGAGTACAAGCCGCTCTTGGAGAAGCAGGCTGCGGACATCGTGATGATCGATCCCACCTGGGCCGGCGGCATCACGGAGACGAAGAAGGTGTGTGCGATGGCGGAGGCGTACAAGCGGCCGGTGGCGATGCACGATTGCACCGGTCCGTTCACCTTGTATGCGGGCATTCACCTCGCGATCAACGCGACGAACGCGATCTACCAGGAATCCGTGCGGGCGTACCTGCGTGTGAACTACCCGGAACTCGCGACCGAACTGCCGACCGTGGAGAGCGGCCACATCCTCGCGCCTACGAAACCCGGCATCGGTACGACGCTGCACCCCGACATTCGGAAGCGCGAGGGTGCTGTGGTGCGAGTCAGTCGGTGAGCCAGTGCGTCATTGCCTCAGTTTGTCGAGCGTGTCCTGATGGATGCGGCCGTTCGTCGCCAGCATTCCGCGATCCTGAATGAACCCGGACCGTTGATATTCGATCGGGTTGCCCTTCAAGTCCGTCGCGAGCCCCCCGGCTTCCGTTACCAGGATGTGGCCGGCGCAGATGTCCCAGTCCGCGAACGCCTCGTACGTGTTGGCGTAGAGGTCCGCTTCGCCGCGCGCCACGATGGCGAGTTTCACGCCGCCCGAGTACGTCTCGATCACGCCCTTCGGATTCAGTTTTTGCACCGGCTTCGTCGGCTGGCCGGGCTTCGACAAACTCTGCGTGAGAATGCATCCGGCGAGCGTCGCGCGGGTCGAAACCGAACAGCGGACGGACGTGCCGTCGCCCACGCGGGTCCAGCACCCGCCGCCGGCCCATGCGTACGTGTAGCGGTTCAAGGCGGGTTCCATCACGACACCGACCGCGGGTTGGCCGTCGATCAGAAGGCCGATCATCACGGAGAACTGGCCGGTCTTGCGGGCGAAGCCGCGGGTGCCGTCGATCGGATCGACGACCCACGTGCGCGGCCCGCGGTGCGGCACGCCCTCCAGCGCGGCCGTCTTCTCTTCGCCACAGTACGCGTCCTTCGGGAACTTCGAGCGGAGGTGATGAATGATCACGTCTTGCGAAGCGCGATCGACGTCCGTCGTGATGCTGGCGGGTGCGTCCGGGATGGCACGGAACGTTTCGTATTCCGTGCGGATGTGAGCCCCGGCCAACTCGGCGGCCTCCAGCGCCGCCGTCAGTTCCCAACCCAAGTCGCTCGTCGGTTTCATCAGGGCATTCTAGGCGAACCGGCGACGTGAGTCGCCGGGTTTTCATTCACGAGAAGATGTCCTTCACCACGGAGCCGGCCACATCCGTGAGGCGGAAGTCGCGGCCGGAGTAGCGGTAGGTCAGCTTCTCGTGATCGAGGCCGAGGAGGGCGAGCAGCGTGGCGTGCAGGTCGTTAATGTGCATGCGGCCTTCCACGGCCTTGATGCCGTACTCGTCCGTGGCACCGTAGGTGAAGCCGGGCTTCACGCCGGCCCCCATGAGGAACATCGGGTAGCCGGTGATGTTGTGGTCGCGGCCGTCCGGACCTTGGGCCGTGGGAAGCCGGCCGAACTCGCTGCCGAACAACACCAGCGTGTCCTTCAGCAGGCCGCGTCGCTTCAGGTCCGCGAACAACGCCGCGACGGGTTTGTCGACGCTGCCGCAGCGGTCGATCAGCCCCTTGTGCAGGTTGTTGTGGTGGTCCCAGCCGGGCTGGCAGATCTCGACGAACCGCACGCCGGCTTCATTCAGTCGCCGGGCCATCAGGCACTGCCTCGCGAAGGATGCGGTCTGCGGCTTGTCCGCGCCGTATTCCTCGAGCACCTTCTTGGGCTCCTTCGAAACGTCGAGCAGATCGGCGACCTTGCCCTCCATCCGGAACGCGAGTTCGTACGACTCGATGACGCCTTCTACCTGATCGGGCGCACCGGACTGCTTCGCCAGATCGCGATTCAACTCTTGGAGCAGATCGAGTTGCTTGCGCTGGAGCGCGGTCGCGGTCTGCGGTTTGAGATTGGGCAGGTAGCCCTGGTCGTTAATGCGGGTGCCCTGGAAGTGAGCAGGCAGGAATGCGGAGCCGTAGTTCACCGCACCGCCGAAGTTCGGCGGCGGGTTCACCGTGATGTACCCGGGCAGATCCTGATTGTCCGTGCCCAAGCCGTAGAGCAGCCACGCGCCGAGGCTCGGACGCGTGAGGGCGGCATTCGCGCTGCCGGTGTGCAGTTGCACCACGGCCTGCGGATGCGCCGGCGTGTCCGTGTGCAGCCCACGGAGCCAGCAGTAATCGTCCGCATGCTTGGCCATGTTCGGCAGCAGTTCCGAGAACCATGAACCGGTCTGGCCGTGTTGGGCGAACTTGAACTTGGACTGTGTGAGCACGCCGCCGCCGGGGCCGGGCTTGCCGTGGTCCGCGATCAGCTTCGGCTTGTAGTCGAAGGTGTCGTGGTGCGACATCGACCCGTTCATGTGAACGAAGATGAGCTTCTTCGCCTTCGCGGGGAAGTGCGGCGCCTTGGGAGCGAGCGGCTTCTCCGAGCGGGGGGCGTCAGCCCCCCGTGTTTCGGCGAGCAAGCCGGCCAGTGCGAGGTAACCGAACCCGGCGCTCGCGGATTTCAGAACAGTGCGACGGTTGTATGTGGGGAGCATCTTGAATCCTGTGTATGGGTGTGGGCGTGTTGCAATCGCGAACACGCAAGCGTGTTGGTTCAGCGAACGAAGCGGAATTCGGCGCTGGCGAACAGCACCTGCACGAACGCGAGCCACGCCGCGCTCTTCGGATCCTTCGCGTACACGGTCTCGGTCACGACGGCTTCGCCGGTCTGGTCGATCTCATCGGGGTTGGCGGGTTGTTCTTTCGGCCCCTTGTCCTTGGGCTTCGGCGCGGGCTTCTCCTTGGGCGCGGGCGGCGGATCGGCGCGGTATGCCGATTCGTACTCGCCGAGGAACGCCTTCGCCTTCTCGATCTCGGTCGCAGTCGGAACGCGGCCGAGGATCAACCGGTACGCCGAAGCGATCCGAGCGTCGTCCTTCTCGTCCTGCTTCAAGAGCTTCTCGGCGAGCGTGAGCGATTGCCGCCGCACGAACGAAGAGTTCAGCAGGAACAAGGCTTGGCCGGGAACGGTGGTCGCGTCGCGGGCGCCGGTGACCAACGTCTGTTCCACCGGATCGAACGCTTCGAGCGTCCGCGGGGTGACACCGCGAAGCAGCGGCAGGTACACGCTGCGGCTGCGGCTCGTGTCCGCCTTGGAATAGATCGCGGTCGCCTCAGGGCCGTTGTCCCGCATCTCGACCATCTTCAGTTCCTTGGCCGGGCTCGCGGCGGGTCGCTTCGGATCGAGCGAACCCGCCGTGACGAGCAGCGAATCGCGCACTTCCTCGGCATCGAGCCGCCGCGGGCTGTGCCGCCAAACCAGCTTGTTGGCCGGGTCCGCGACTCGGTGCGTTTCAGGAACCTCGGAACCGAGTTGGTAGGCCCGCGAAAGCACGATCACTCGCACGAGCTTCTTCACGGACCAACCGTCCGCGATGAAGCGGCTCGCCAGGTGATCGAGCAACTCCGGGTTGGCCGGCACGTCGCCGGTGACGCCGAAGTTGTCCACCGTGGACACGATTCCGCGGCCGAACAAGTGGTGCCACACGCGGTTCACCGCCACCCGCGCCGTGAGCGGGTTCTTGGAACTGGCGAGCCATTCGGCGAGTTCCAGGCGGCCGCTCTGCTTCGCATTCACCTTCGCGGCACCGGGCACCTCGAAGGTGGTGAGAAATCCGCGCGGCACGGTCGGGCCGGTCTTCTCCGCTTCGCCGCGGATGCGGATCGACGTATCGGCGACGGTCTTCGCATCCCGCACGCCATGCACGGCGAAGCCACGGGCGGCGGGGTCGTTCAGCGAATCGAACTCGGCTTGCAGCTTCTCGTACTTCAAGCGGAACGGGCGCTGCGTGGGCTGTCCGTTCGCAGCCGGCTTCAAGCCTTCCGGCGTGCCGCGGATCTTGTCCCACGCCGCCTTGGCTTCATCGAGTTCCTTCTTCAGCTTCGCCACCTGTTCGGGCGGCAGCGGCGGCAGCGTGTCGCCGCTCAACTTGACGAGCATCGCCGGGTTGTAATAGTCCAGCCCGCCGCCGCCCATCTTGTTCCGCACGCCGGCGCAGTTGTCCGTGCTGGTGAAGATGCCGGCCAACGCGTAGTAATCCGTGCTCGGGATCGGGTCGAACTTGTGATCGTGGCAGCGGGCGCAACTCGCCGTGAGTGCGAGGAACCCGCGGCTCACCGAATCAATCTGTTCATCGACGTTGTCCATCTCGAACCGCACCTTGAAGCGCTGGTTCACGTCCTTCACGCCGAGCGCCAAGTATCCGGTGGCAGTGTTCAGTCGGTCGCGTTCCGCGGGTGAAGCCGCCGGCAGAAGATCGCCGGCGATCTGCTCGCGGATGAAGCGGTCGAACGGCACGTCCGCGTTCACGGCGTCGATCACGTAATCGCGGTATCGCCACGCGTGCGGGTACGGAATGTTGCGGCTCGGGCCGGTGCTCTCGCCGTACCGTGCGACATCCAGCCAGTGCCGGCCCCAGCGTTCGCCGAACTGCGGGGACGCGAGAAGCCGATCCACCACGTTCTCGAACGCCTTCGGCGATTCATCTTGGATGAAGGCATCGATCGCGTCCGGCGTCGGCGGCAGGCCGGTGAGATCGAACGTGATCCGCCGGATGAGCGCGACCTTGACTGCATCACCGACCGGCTTCAACTTGTTGGCTTCGAGCTTGGCCAGGATGAAGCGGTCGATGTCGCTCCGCGCCCACGACGCATCCTGTGGCTTCGGCACCGCGGGTGTCTTCATCGGCTGGAAGGCCCAGTGATTCGCCTTGAGCTTCTCGTATTCCGCCTTCGCCTTGCCGAGCGAAGCGGGCACCTTGAGCGCGGGCCACGCGGCCCCGTCCTTGATCCACGCGGTCAGGTCCGCGACCTGTTCCGGCGTGAGGTGCTCGCCCTCCGTTGGCATCCGCTTCTTCTCGTTCTTGTCCGTCACCCGTTTCAGGATGTTGCTCTTCTCGGGGTGTCCGGGCACGACCGCGGGGCCGGCGTTGCCACCGGTGAGCAGGCCGTTCTTGTCGTCCACGCGCAGGTTGCCGGCGGGCTTCGTGTCCGCCGAGTGGCAGTGGTAGCAGTGGTTGGCGAGCATCGGCCGGATCTTCTTCTCGAAGAACTCGACCTTCGCGGCATCCGGCTTCGGCTCTTCGCCACGGGCCAGGCCCACGCTCGCCCCCACCGCCAATACGATCGCGCTCGCTCGCAGCATGAGCCTCGCGGTCATCAGTTTGCTCCTCGGGATTTCGTCAGAGTGTACCACGGATTCCTCGGTTTCAATAGCCGGCGGAACCGGTGCGACCGATCCTCAAGCGGGTCTCCACCGCCGTCCATCGCGACTGCCTCTCCCCTCAATCGCGACACCGGATGATCGCACCGGTCCGCGTGGTGTCAGGGAGTCTTGACTTCGAGTTTCACGTCTTCACTCGGCACCTGGAAGGCGAGCCCCGAGGTGTCGAACTGGAAGTAGCGCGGGGGCACGGCCTTCCTCGCAAGCTTGCGGCTGGCCGCGTCGTCGTCCGAAAGCACGAGCCGCACTTTGTAGGTGCCCTCGCGGGCGCCGGTCACGACCTTGCCGTTCTGGAGCGTCTCCAGTTTGAAGCGGCCGTTCGGTTCGATCACGCCGGAGGCCCGCACCGTGGGTTCGCCGTCCAGCGACGCCTCGATGTTGTGCCCGGCCAACGGGGACGAATCCCCGCTCGGCAGCGTGATCGTTCCGTTCACGGGGTAAGTCTTCGGTCCCGAGTCGCCGCAACCGAGCACGAAGGCCAGGCCGAATGCGGTACCCCATCTTCCAACACCGGTCATGGTCTGAGTTCCTCGCGAAAGTCCTGTTTTTGAGGGATGTTGCCACCATTGCCACACACCGAAGTGGCAATCTCAGTAGTTCGGAGCGACTTCGCCGCCGGCGCGGGTGGCAAGTGCCGTCAGGGTTTGCAGATCGGTGCTGAGCGCGAGCCCGCGAACGCTGCCGTCGCAGAACACGAACTGGCACACGGTGGGGTGCGGGCCTCCGAACGTGGTGTTGGCCAGGGCGCCGGACTGGTTGTTTGCGGGGCTGAGCGGCCGCACGTCGCCATTCGCTGCGATGCCTGCCATCCGCCGAACCGAGTTGTTCTGCCCGCCGAACACGGATCGATCCTCGTTCTTGCCTCGGAGCGAGTTCGGCCGCACATGCTTTTCGCCGAACAGGAACGTGCTCGAGGTGCCGTCGGAGATGCTGAGCAGGTTCAGCTGGCCGCGGAACGACGTGTAGATCAGATTGCCGGAGCTGTCCTTCGACTGCGGCGGATCCACGGGAATGACCGCGCCGTTCGAGTTGGTGAAGTTCGCGGCGGTGCCGAACGAGGCGGCGTAGTCGGTAAGTCCGCCGCCGGCGGAGGTGAAGTCCCCTTGGCTGAGCACGAATTCGGGCCGGGCCGGGCAGTGCAGGATGCTGAGTTGAGTTTGGTACGCGGCAGGAGTTTGCTTGGACGCCGGGTACCGGAGATCCCACAGGCGGTAAACGTTGTCCTGCTCGAAGTACGGCAGGAGCAGCACGGCCCACGTGGCCCACCCGTCCGGATCGACGGCGTTGGTGCCGATCCACGCGGGAACGATCGTGTCGTTCGCCGTGTGATAGTTGTGGACCGCGATGCCCAGTTGTTTCAGGTTGTTCTGGCACTTGGTGCGGGCCGCGGCTTCGCGAACCTTCTGCACGGCAGGCAGCAGGAGCCCGATGAGCACGGCGATGATCGCGATCACCACCAAGAGTTCGATCAGCGTGAATGCGGATCGGCGGATACGGAGCATGGAGTCGTTCCTTTCGTGTGCGGGCGAACGCGCCTCGCGGGTAATATGATTAACTTGACGAACGATATCAACTATGGTTCGCACGGAATGGAGCGTGCGCGGGGAGACTCTGTTAGGTGAGTGGAATTTGCAGAATTGATCGAAGCGCGGAAGTGGTTTCAGAGAGGTGTGTTCAGGCGAATTCAGCTACTCTGGCAAGTCGCCTTTGAACCTGACGAAGTGGTGAGAGGCGAGCGGGGGCGTAAGCCGCCTTGATGCGAATCAGGGGGCTTACGCCCCCCGCTCGCCGACGATCAGCACATGCAGCAGCACACCGGGGTGCCGCCCATCATCATGCAGCAGGTGCAGCCGCCCTTCATGCAGGCCATCATGCAGTCGCAGCAGCCCTGGATCATATCGCAGCAGGCCTTGTCACCGCTGGTGCAGGTCACGCAGCAGCCGTCCTTCGTCATCTCGACCTTGCACGCGCCCATGGTCAGGCAACAGGTGCAGACCATCATGCCGTTCATCATGCAGCACATGCTGCACATGCCGCCGGCCATCATCGTGCAGAGGTTCTGCATCATGGTGCAGGCGGCGGCATCGTCGCAGACGCAGGTGATCTTCATGCCGCCGGGGCACTTCTCGAGCTTCATGGTGCAGCGGGGCACCATCATCATGTTCGGGGTCATGGCGGGCATGCCGCCCATCGGCATCGCGTTGCCCATGCCGGTCATCGCCGTGCGGTCCATCATCATCGCGGTCGTCATCTTTTCGTCTCCCGAGGGGTGAAGGTTGAAAACACCATGTTTCGTGGTAGATTTCGTTGCTATTCCGCAGTTGCGATTCTCACCGCGTGCAGAAAATCGACAAATCTTGACTCGGCCGCTTGCCTTGGCATCAACCGCCGGTTAGGATTGTGGTAGAAAGTCAATCATCATTACAAAGTTAGTGATGAATATACTTTCCTTCACCCTCCGAGGGCAGTGCCATGTTGGTCAACCGGCTGCGGGAACAACTTCGCATCATTCTTCCGGGCGCGGCTTCCGCTCCCGCGGAATGGGCGTTCGTTCCGTGTCCGGTGGTCGGCTTCATGGCTCCGGCTCAACTGGCACTCGCCCAAGCCGTCTACCAGTTGGCCGCGGAGCAGACCCGTGAGCAACTTCACGAGGAAGCCACGATTCGCATCCCGGCCTTCTCGATGAACTAATCCCGCTTGCGAACCGTTCCAGCGACCGCGGGCCGTCCCGCGGTCGTTTCATTTCTGCTTGGGGAAGGTTAACCAGTCCAAAGTGATGTGACCACGCGACTTCGGTACTTCGAGTCCTACCCTGTCAGCCTCACAAACATCATCGCGGAAGGAACCAACGGCGGGCCATCCGGGATTTCGGTTCGCCCGCGAGCAGGTGATACGCCGTAATCACCATGCTGACATGATGATGCCATCCGTGCCATGTTCGGCCTTCAAAATGATCCAAGCCGAGCTCGGAGCGAAGCCAGTCGAACCGAGCTCGGGACGTGTTCAACGCGGTTTCATCGTCCGGGGCCACGGTGTGGCCACGCTGCAGGAGAACGTCAGTGAAGTTGCCACCGGCGTGGTAGCCCGCTTCGGCCAACACGGGGAGCGCGGCCGCGTCCGATTTCAGTTCGTCCAGCAGCGAGATGGCGATCTCGGACTTTGAACGCGGCTGCCGATCCTCTTCCGGGATGGTCTTCGCGGTCAGTTCCTCGTTCTCCTTGAGCCACGCGGCGGGGAGGTAGAGTTTCGCCGCCAGCGGAAAGTAGCCGGCCGGTCCGAGTTGGGAGATGAACACGCCCACTTGGCAGTTCACTTTCTTCCCCGCCGCGCGATCCAGCTGCCGATGCACCCCGACCGAGTGAATGCCCTTCTTCGCGAATGCCCCGTCTTGAACGACCCACACGGCCGCCGGATCTCGCCGCCGTTCGGACGTCTTGCGTCGCACCGCCTCCAGCAACCGGCGACTGTCCCACGGGCTCTGGCTGATGAAATGCTGCAGCGCTTGGGCGAGATTGGCTTCCACCATCATCGAACCGGCGGCCGAGGCCGCGATCGATTCGACATTTTTGCGACCACCCGGTTCGATCAACCCGCGAAGATACGCGCGAAACCGCAGGGATTGGTCGGCTCGGTGGAACACCGTGCGGAACGACGCTGCGAACGCCTCGAAACGTTCGAGCCGCTCGGCGTCCAGTGTCGGCATTCCACTCGATTCCGTCGCAGATTCCACGCCACCGACCAAATTATTACCAAGTTTATGCACTTAATCATAATACTGGATTCTCGCTTGTTTTCCCAGAGAAATCCCCGGTTGAGTGCGGCCCGGCTCCCTACTTCGTCACTTCCGGCCGAACGCACGCATCTGCGGGAAGAGGTGGGGCCTTTGCGGTCGCTGGCGCGTCGGGCTCACGGAGCGGCGGGCCGTAGAATTGACTTGGTCGATCAACATCGCCAAACGAATCGGTGTCGCCAATGGAACTGCATCAGCTTCGTTACTTCGTCGCAGTCGCCGAAACGGGCAGTTTCACCCGCGCCGCCGAACGCGAGGGCGTGACCCAGCCCACGCTCAGCGAACAAGTGATGCGGCTGGAAAGCAAGAAGCACGGCGTGGGGCGGCGACTCTTCGATCGGCTTGGCCGAAAGGTCGTGCTCACGGACGCGGGCAGTGAACTGCTCGGCCGGGCACAGTCCATTCTCGCTGCGGTGAACGAGGCCGAACGCGCGATCCGCGATTCGGCGGAAGGCGGGCGGCTCCGCGTCGGCGCGATTCCGACCGTCGCACCGTTCGTGCTGCCGGGCCAGCCGTCTCTCGGTTCTCCCGCGGGCACGCCGGCGTCGAGCTTCAACTCGTCGAAGATCGCACCGAGCGGCTCTTGGACGGCCTGCTCACCGGCGAGCCTGATCTCGGGGTGATGGGCGCTTCCTATCCGCGACGACCGCTTGCATGTGGAATCGCTCTACTCCGAGCCGCTCGTGATGGTCTCTGCCTGCCGAGCAACGGCCTCGCCTCGAAAGGCGAATTGAAACTCGCGGATGTGATGAACGAGCCGTTCATCCTGCTGGACGAGATGCACTGCTTCGGCGATCAGGTGCTGAGCTTGTGCCGCCGGGGCGGGCTGGAGCCGAAAGTGGTGTGCCGCGGCGAACAGATCGCCACACTGCTGGCGATGGTGGCGGCGGGGCAAGGGCTGTCCGTGGTGCCCGAGATGGCGGCGCTGGGCGACGCATCGCCGAAGCGCGTCTATCGCCCGCTCGGCAAGCCGACTCCGACGCGCACGCTGTGCGCCGTGTGGCACAAGCAGCGTTACCGGCCGCCGTCGTTGCGGGCGTTCGTGGACGCGTTGAAGACTTGAATTCCGGGTGCGGCGAAGCGGCGCAGGAACTTCACGCCGGCGGCCACGTCCGCACGCTTGTTCTCGCCTTGGTCGCGCTTCACGCAGAGGAAGCCGCCGAACTCCATGACTTGCAGCGTGGCGGTGAACGCGAGCCAGTCCACGTCGCCCGCGCCGACCGGCACCTCTTGCAGTCCACGGTTCAGCCCGGCGGAACGCGCGTCCCGCGCCAAGACGTGCGCGATCATTCCGTGGAGCACTGCGAGATTCTTCAACGGATCGCGGCCGTGCAGAAGCAGGTTCGCGGGATCGAAAGCGACCTTCAAACTGCCGCTGTCGAACGAGGCGAAATAAGCCTTCACCGCATCCGCGGAATCGAAGCCGATTTCCATCGCGAGCACGGTGCCGATGCGATCCCCGAACGGGGCGAGCGCCGCGAGCGACTCCCGCATCACCGTGCCGCGTTTCAGTTCATCTTCTTTCGGAAGCTTGGGGAGCGGCGCGACCAGCTTGCGGGCGCCGAGGTCGAATGCCATTTGCATCGCGGCGCGGGCGTGGTCGATGCGTTGCTGCTGATGTTCGATTTCGTCCAAGCCGTGCCGCAACGGCAGGTTCAGGGCCGCGAGTTCGAGGTTGTAAGACCGCAGGAGATTCTTGAACTCGCGGCGGCCGGTGCCGACGAGCCGATCCGGGAGCAAATCGCCGCTCACATCGAACTGGATGCCGGCGGCTCCGACCTTGGCCGCCTCCGCGATCGCGGCCCGCAGCCCCAAACCCGTTGATTCCGCGACGATTCCAATCTTCATGGTTCAAGCCGCGCGGCGGGTGGCCGCGTACATCAGTTTGCCGTCCGCGAGCACGGCGTGCTCGGGTTCTGCCATCATATCGGACTCGGCGAGGCGGAGGGCGCGAAGATCGTGCAGGCGGCGCACGCCGTCATGAAACGCGGGCAGCGGCAACTCCGGGAACTTGAGCCGCATCGCGTGGAAGAGTTCGGGCAGCGGGCAGGATTCGGCCGCGCCGCTTTCCGCGCGATGATCGAGGTACTCGAGCGCGTCCACGGCCCAGGGAATGATCCGGCCCACGGGCTCTGCGACGGTCGGTGTTCGCGTCTCGGCCCGCCGCAGCACCGCGTCCACGCGTTCGGCCACTTCATCGAGCCGCTTCAAGAGGGCGTTCGCGCGGCGGTCGAAGCGGTACGAGATGTCCGCGATCTCCGCCTTCGCTTCCTTCATCCACACGGGCACGCCATCCCGCGTCGCTTGCAACACATCCTTGAGTTCCCGCAACACGGATTTGGGCGAATCGTGTTCGTGAACGTAGCCCACCGCTTGGGCCGTGGCCTGCACCCATTCGACGACCAACTTGCCGCGCGTCTCGGTGCGGACGGTTTCGAGCAGGCCCAGCCGCAGGGCGAGATTCGCCGCTTCGGCGGACAGCCCGGCGCGGCTCGGAAACAACCCCGCGAGCCGGCCGAAGCGGAAAAGGCGATGCTCGCCCGGCGCCGCGATCGCCGCCTTCACTCCGTCCAACAGCAGTTCGTTGCGGCGTTCCGTGACCACCGGCGATTCGGTGTACGCCGGAAGGGGCGCGATGTCGGTCGGTGGCGGGACGGCATCCATGCAGTCACCCGATGGGGATTCGTGGGAGAATGTTAACCGGATCCAGCGGCTCGAGGGAAGCCCGAACTCCAGGCCTTCTCATTCATCGGCTTTCCGGGCACAATGGTGATGTCATCGGAGTGCCCGCCATGACCTGCCGCGCCGCGTGCATTGTCGTGCTCCTCACATCGGGAACAATACTCGCCGAGGAGAAACCCCTCAGCGTGGACGAACTCGAGAAGGCCGCCAAGTTCATCGTTGCGGGGCGTGTCGAACGCGTTTACACCAGCGAACGCAAGATCTCGGACACGCAGACGGACACGCTCTACGCCATCGAACTGAACGTGACCAAGGTGCTGAAGGTGGAGGGGGACGCGGCCGGGCGCGTCATCTTCATCAAGGCGTGGAAGGCGACGACCCGCCCCGCCAACTTCAAAGGCGACAAAGGGCAGATCGACATTCCCGGCCGCGGGGACCTCATCGAAGCGTACATCACCGGCGGCCCCGCCGCCTTCGAAGCCATTGTCCCGAACGGCATCCAGATCAAGGCCCGCGGCACCTCGAAGAGCCAGACGCTCGGCATGGAGTTCGCCCTGATCCACCCCGGCGAGTTCCGCATGGGCTCGCCCGGTGAAGAACCCTATCGCCGGGCGGATGAGACCGAGCACCGCGTGAAGCTGACCAAGGCCTGGTACATGGGCGTTCACGAAGTGACGCAGGAGGATTACGAGAAGCTCATGGGCGCGAACCCGAGCCACTTCTCGAAGAACGGAGCCGGCAGTGCCAAAGTGAACGGCCTGGATACGAAGCGCTTCCCGGTGGAGATGACGTCGTGGTTCGACGCCGCGGAGTTCTGCAATCGCCTCAGTGTGAAGGACGGCTACGAGCCGTACTACAAGTTGGCCGACGTGAAGAAGAACGGCGTCACGATCACCGAGGCCGCCGTCACGATCGCAGGCGGGAACGGTTACCGGCTGCCGAGCGAGGCCGAATGGGAGTTCGCGTGTCGCGCCGGCACCACCACCCCGTTCCACTACGGCAAGGAAAGCTCGGAGCACACCGCGAACGTGAAGGCCCTTCTCGACACCGGCGGGTACGGAGCCTCGCCCAAATGGAAGGAGCTGGGCCGCACCACGAAGGTCGGCAGCTACCCGGCGAACGCGTGGGGGCTGTTCGACATGCACGGCAACGCCGCGGAGTGGTGCGAAGACTGGTACGACAAGGGGTACTACACGGTGTCGCCGCGAGAGAACCCGCGCGGCCCGGAAATGGGCGCCCATCGCGCGATCCGCGGCGGTTCCTGGCTCGTCAACGACGCGATCTGTCGCTCCGCCTGCCGCTTCTTCCACCTCCCGAGCGAAGCCACCAGCTACTCCGGGTTCCGCCTCGCCAGAACCCCGTGAAGCAGGGGTTCATGCCGCGGACACTGCTGCATTCATTGAAGTGATTGGCGTCCGGCGAGTGAGGGAACTCGCACCGGATTCGAGCCGAACCGGGAATCGGGTCTCTTGCCCGTCGATGCGAACCACGACTTCGCCGACACATGGTGAGAGTTCGACAGAATTGCGCAGCAACACGAAGCCGGGGCCGAGCTGACCGATCGGGAATGATTCACCACCGACGCGAAGTTCCATCTCGACTTGGGCGGAATGTCGAATCGACTTGGAGGTTGGAATCATGGCTCGCTCCGATCTGATTCGACGATTGGAAGAGTATGCTCGCCAGCGGGGTCTACGGCTGCGTGAACATCTCGGCTCCGGCGTTCACGGTATTGTCTTCACGGCGCAAAGCCAACACGAAATCATCCTCTAGGCTCTGAAGGCCCACGAATCGGAATCCGGATATGCGCGGGAGCGTGATGTTTACCTACACCTTCGCGGATTTCAAGTGGATTCGATCCTTGAATGCGAAGTACCGTTGCTGCTCGACTTCGACGACGACCTTCTGATCCTTGAAATGACCATTGTTTCGAGGCCATTCGTTCTCGACTTCGCGGGCGCGTACCTGTATCAGCCGCCGGAATTCGCCGAGGAAGTGATGGCCGAATGGCGAGCCGAGAAAACGGAGCAGTTCGGCAGCCGCTGGCCGTATGTCGAAGCGGTCTTGCGAGAGCTCATGCGAATGAACATTCACATGATGGACGTGAACCCCGGCAACATCTCGTTCCCTGATTGAACCGACATTCCGAAATCCGTCGAACTTGGTCCAATTGGTGGGAAGTGAACCTGACGCGGCCGACGCCGCTCTCTCACGCATTCCAATTCCCAGGAGCGACGTCATGTCCCAACCCGTTCTCGAAATCGTCCCGCTGAAGCCCGCTGTCCGTTCGGACGCCCCGACCACCCTCGACGTGCTGCTCCGCATCTCGGCCCCGGCACCCGCTTTGAACGCCGCGCGGCCGCCCGTCAACCTCGGCCTTGTGCTGGATCGCTCCGGCTCCATGGCATCCGCCAAGAAACTGGACTACGCCCGCGAAGCCGCCGAATTCGCCGTGCTGCAACTGCTGCCCACGGACCGCGTCAGCATCACCATCTTCGACGACCACATCGAGACCATCGTGCCGAACGACTTCGCGGAGAGAAAGGACCGCATCGTGTCGGCGCTCCGCGGCATTCTTCCACGCAACAGCACCGCCTTGCACGATGGCTGGAAGGAGGGTGCGAAACAGGTGGGCGGGAACCTCCTGAAGGGCGGGCTCAATCGCGTGATCCTGCTCTCGGACGGACTCGCCAACGTCGGTGAAACAAACAACGACGTCATCGCCAGCGCCGTCCACCGTGCCGCCCGCGAGTCGGTCGGCACCACGACCATGGGCCTCGGCGACGACTACAACGAAGACCTGCTCGAAGCCATGGCCCGCTCCGGCGACGGCAATTACTTCCACATCGAAGACTCGAAGCAACTGCCGGACATCTTCCAAACCGAACTCAAAGGCCTGATGGCGACCTTCGGCCGCGCGGTGGAACTGGGTTTGGCGCCGCAATCCGGAGTGCATGTCGCGGATGTGCTGAACGACTTCGAGAAGACGCCGCAGGACCGCTACAAGCTGGCGAATCTCGTGGCCGGCTGGCCGATCCTGGCGGTGGTTCGGCTGAATGTACCGCCGTTGGCGGCCGAGTCCGCTCTCGTCCGCTTCGAGTTGAAGTGGACGCAACCCGACGGCGCGGCCCGCAACCTCGCGGTGTCGTTCTCGCTGCCGACCGTGCCCGGCGCGGCGTGGGACGCGCTCGCGGCCAACGTGGAAGTGGAGGAGAAGGCCGCACTGCTGCTGTCGGCCCGCTACAAGAAGCAGGCCACACACGCCATCGACCGCGGCAACCCCGCGGATGCCAAGGCATGGCTGGAGAAGGCGAAGGCGGTGTTGTCCGCAGCCCCGCCGACGGCCGAGGTGAACACCGAACTCGCCGCGTTGAAACAAATCGAGGAGATGCTGGCAGACGGGGAAACGACGAAGTTCCGCAAGCACGCGAACTACCAAGCCCACGCCCGCCGTTCGAGCCGCCCGTACTCGTGATCTGCTGTTGGCCCGACGCGCAAGCGAGAGCAGCATCCCGCGCTGTTGCGTCGGGCGAACGAGAGGGCGCTCAGCCCACGAACGTGCCGTCGGTGAGCACCAGCGAAAGGTACGGATCGAGATCCTGGAAGATCTTCGGCTCCCCGCCGCCGAAGTTCGCGCCGAGGTACACGCGGACCGCGCTGGCCGTGCGTTCGCCGGTGGAAACAATCACGTCCGCTTTGTTGTCGCCGTCCACGTCCGCGGTGGCGACTCGCACGCCGCCGCGGTTCGAGGACGAGACGCCGGACACGAAGAAGTTTGAGAGCGGCGCAGCGATCGCAGACGCCGAACCGGTTGTGAGCAGTTTCTGGCCGCTGATCGTGAGCACGCGGGCCGAACCGCCGGGGCCCGCGCCGAAGATCAGGTCGCCGAAACCGTCGCCGTTCACGTCGCCGATGCTGACATACGTGCCGTTGCGAAGCGCCTGCTCGAACGCGAAGAAGTCGGGTGCCAGCGCGGAGGGGCGTGAGGAGAACACGGTGCGGCCGTTGTACAGGGCGACGCGCGGGCCGCCTTGGAACCCGGCCGTGACCGCGAGATCGGGCACGCCGTCGCCGTTCACGTCGCCGATGCCGGCTCGCGCCCCGCCACGGAAGTTGGGGTCGTTGATGCCGTAGAAATTCCCGCGCAGCACCGGCAGGTTGTCCAACCCGAGCGAGAACACCGAGACACGCGGGCCGCCGCCTTGGTCGGGCGTCACCACGAACTCCGCACGTCCGTCGTTGTCGAAGTCCCCGGCCGCGACGAATCCGCCGCCCGAGAAGTCGCCATCGAACGGATCGAACGGCCCGGCGAGGAACGTGACATTGTCATCGCCGCTGATCACGGCCACGCGGATCGGCGTGCCCGGCCCGGTGACCATGATCGTGTCCGGGAAACCGTCACCGTTCACATCCCCGGTGGCAATGCGGACGTTGGTCCCGAACCGGTCGATCGCCACGGTCGAACCACTTTGGACGAGCGTCTTGTTGGTGTAGTCCGGCTTCAGAGTGATCGCCGCCGCGTTGTAGTCGCCGCTCAATGCGAGGCCGCGCGGCTCCTCCACGGTGCCGGCAACGCGGGCCAGCGCGAAGCCAGGCGTGGTGCCGCCGCTCCCCACCACGACGATGCGCCCGTTCGCCCCGATGGCCAGCGCGTTCCCCGAGTCGTTCCCGCCGAAATCGATCGTGACCTTCCCATCCGCATCGAAGGTCGTGTCGAAGGTCCCGTCCGCATTCAAGCGCACGAGGCCGAAGTCCGATTGCGTGTCGGAGACTTCGACCGTGCCCGAGATCACAATCTTGCCGTCCGGTTGAAGCTTGACACCCGTGGCACGGTCGTTAAGCGTGCCGCCGAGATCGAAGGGAATCACGGTGGCGCCGGCGTACTGGTTCAGGTCGTTGCCGAACGTGGTGTCGATGGAACCGTTCCGCCAGTTCAGGCGGAACGCGAACATGTCGTAGTTATCGGTGCCGGAGATTTGCAGGTTGCCCACACCGACGATATCGCCGTTCGGCTGAATGGCGAGGCCGGTGGCTTGGGCGACATCCGTTCCCGCAAGGTTGAAAGCGATTTGGAGGTAGCCGCCGTTCCCGAAAGCGGGATCCAGCGTCCCGGCTTGAGTGATGCGGACGATGCCGATGTCCGTGCCCGTGGCGGACACTTGGACCGACCCCGCGAGTACGATCTGGCCGTTCGCTTGAATGCTGAGCGCTTGGCTCTTGTCGGCGAAGAGGCCGCCGGGGCCAGCATCGAAAAAGTAGAAGCCGCCGCCGCCGAGGGGCCCGAATCCGGTATCGAGATTGCCGTCGGTGTTCAGCCGAACGATGGCGAAGTCCCAATCCGTCGCGGCAAACTGATCGTACCCGCCGAGCAAGATTTTGCCGTCGCCTTGGATCGCGAGGGAATACGCGCGGTCGTCCTTCGCTCCGCCGTAGTCGAAGGCGATGGAAGTCGCGCCCTTGAATCCGAACGAGGTGTCGAGCCCGCTGCCGTCCGCGAGGATTCGGGCGGCGAGGAAGTTGTTGTTCCCGGGGCTGCCGGAGTCGGTGTAGCCGCCGATGACGATCTTGCCGTCGCGTTGGATCGCGACCGAGGTGGCGACGTCGGTGCCGCCGACATCGAAGGTGAACTTGCCGTCGCCGCCGCCGAAGGTGAAGTCCGGCAGGCCGTTGGGGCGGAAGCGTGCGACAGCAATGTTGCCGTCCCCCGTCGAACCGACCGCCACGATGCGGCCGTCCGCCTGGATGGCGACCGCACTCGCCGAGGCGGGAGTGAGACCGAAATCGACCACCGCCTTGCCGCCGGTGCCGAAGGTGGGGTCGAGTGAACCGATGACGACGGGCACGTCGCGTGCTTCGAGCGTTTCGAGGCCGAGTCGGGGCTGGCGGGGAGCGGGTTTCCGCGTCTTCATGGCTCTGCTCGGCGAATCATGGATGAATGGCCGCGGAGGGTGGCGGCCGGGCGAGACGGTCCCGAACTTTAAGGAGTTTAACGACAAACGGCCGATTTCGCCTCCCGAAAATGGCACGGCACGCAAGCCGGGCAAACTCTTCGGACGCTACAAACCCTCTGGATGAACGAACCGGCCCTCGTCCATACAACATCGACGGTGGACCCGCCCCCGCGGCCTTGCTTCGGCCGCACTTTTCCTCCCAATCGGAACACGGACCATGAACATCCCTTGGTGGGGTTACGTTGTCGGCGCCGGCCTCGCGTGGGGCACGTATGTGCCTCTGGTCTTCTTCGGCGGCACCGAGCTCACCACGAAGCCCGGCACCGTCGGCGGCCGCCTCGCCTCCATCCTGTGCGTCGGCGTCGCGTACTTCCTGCTGGCCGTGGTGATTCCCGTCGTGCTGATGGCGATCCGGGACGACGCCAAACCCGAGTGGAAGACGACGGGACTGGTGTTCAGCGGGCTCGCGGGCGTGGCCGGGGCCGTGGGCGCGATCTGTGTGATCTTCGCCAGCAAAGCCGCGGTGGACGCGGCGAAGTTGGAAGGCGTGAATCCGGCGACCTACCGCGTGTACATCGCCCCGCTGATTTTCGCCCTGGCTCCGGCGATCAACACGCTCCTGAGCCTCGTGTGGCACCCGAAGTCCGGCGACCCGTTTCACTTCGCCTTCGAAATGCCGGGCTGGAAACTGCCGGTGGGCATTCTGCTGGTGGCCGCCGGCACGTTCCTCGTGCTCTACTCGAAGGAAGAGGCCGAGGCGGCGAAGGGCGGCCCGAAACCGCCTGCACCGACCCCGGCCGTTGAGAACCCCACCCCATAAAGGAACGGGTCAGAGGATTCCGAACTTCGCGAATGCTTCCGTCGTCGTCATCCCGTCCGCAAGAGCCTTGCGGACGAGGTTCTCGCCGCTCACCTTCTCTTCCGCCTTGAGCAGCGTCTCTTCCGCGGCCGCGGCCGGGACGCAGACCACGCCATCGTGATCCGCCAGCATCAGGTCGCCGGGGTAGATCAACACGCCACCGCATTGGATCGGCACGTTGTGGTTCACCACGTCCAACCGGCCCAAGCTGTCCGCCGGGTGGAAGCCGACGTGGAACACCGGGAACTTCATGCCGAGGATGGCCTGCGAATCGCGGGTCGGGCCGTCCAGGATCACGCCGCGGCAATCGCGGTACTTCGCCGCGGTGGAGAGCAATTCACCCCAGAAACTACACCCCGATTCGGACACCACGAGCATGTCGCCGCTTTGAAGCGAGTCCACCGCGCGGAGTTCCCCGGCATACGGATGCTCCGGATCCTGTTTCTGCGCCGGCACTGTCTGCACCGTCAGCGCGAAGCCCGCGGCCTTGGCCTCCGGCCAGAGTGGCCGGATCCGCGACGCGAGGCTCTGGTTGCGGAAGCCGATGCGGTCCAGCACGTCTGCCACCACGGGGGTGTACAGCTTGGCGAGTCGGTCGATGAAAGCGAGGTTGCGTGGGGGCATGTCGGTGGATCGCAGGCGGGGTTGGGGTGCGGCGTATTCTATCTCGGATGAACGCCGTTGAATGGTTTCATCGGGAAATCGCTTCGCGCAACAGGATGGACAATCGATAATGGCATGAGGCATGAAGGAGTTCGTCGTGCGCTTCATCGCACTGCTCGCACTGCTCGTTCTGCTGGTTGCTCCACCGGCTGGGAACGCTGCTGTTTTCTCATATCTGAACGACCCTCGAGATGAGCCGGAAGAGTTTCTGAAGGCCGCCGCGAATCATCCTCAGGCGGAGTCGCTGCTGCACGAAATCCACCGCTTGTCGCAGCGGATTTACGGGCGCGAAGAGTCGCTTCCCGCGACCGGCTGGGTCGGAGTGCAAAAGCTGCCGAGCGGCCTTTCGCTCCCCGCTGTTTTTCCGCGCCAAGCTTTCTACTCCGGGATCATGATTCCGGGTGCTCCGCCGCGGCCACCGATGCCTTGGCAACAGCAACGGTACTATCTCATCGGAGACGCAGGCGCGATCGAGTTGATCCCGGATCTCCGTGGCGGCATCGGTGTGGTCGTGTTCCTCCTCCCCGTAGACGACGACTTCCCTCGCGGCCTTGACGCACGCCTGGAGTGGGACCGCACGCGGTTCTTGAGACTCCGCCGGCAGATCCTCACCGATCTGGGTGAATACACGCCGTGGCAACTCGATCGGTCGCGGCCGAGTGGGTGGACGATGATGCCGGGCGCCACATCTCTCGTCGAAGAGTTTCGATTGCGACTTGCGGACTGGTCTCGCATCGAACCCGCCAGAACCCGCAGGCTGCCGGATGCACACAGCCCGAACGGCGGCAAGATGCTCGCACGCACTTGGACGGACGGCAACGGCTTCCGAACTCGCGAAGCCCGGCGGTTGAACGTCGGCGACAGTTCGTCGACATTCGATTGGGCGCAGGTGCTGATCGAGTATATGCCGTCGCACCCGGTTGCGTGTTCGTACCACTTCGACGGCGGGCCATCCGTCCGCTGGTTCGACAAGGACACCGGCAGGAGGGTGCGCGAGGAGTGGGGGCAGTTTCACGAAGGTCGTTGGCAGGCTTCGCAGTGGATCTGGCTTGCAGAAGACAACAAGCGCCTTCGCACTGAGTTCGATCGCGACGACGACGGCATTCCCGACCATTTCACACTGCATCCGTCGGGGGCCGATCCCGTTCGCATGGACATGGCCGATTCGTGGGCTGTGAATCCGGAATTGATCCCGCTGCAGTTCTCGATCCCGAATCAAGATGCGTGGCGCGTGCATGTGGTCCGGGTGGAACAACCGGAATTCACGCCGACGCACTGGCGCCGGCGGACGCGAGCGGCCGCGACCTGTGTGATGGGCGGAGCGTTCGTTATCCTTCTGTTATGGCAGGTTCGGAAAAATACCTCCGCCCCGAAGTGATCCGGCAAGTCGCGCGGCTGGATCTCCGCGCGAAGTTCATCATCCAAGGGTTCCTCACCGGCCTGCACTCGAGCCCATTCCAGGGCTTCTCCGTCGAGTTCTCCGAGCACCGCAAGTACAACCCGGGGGACGATCTCAAGTACCTCGATTGGGGCGTGTACGCGAAGACCGGCAAGTACTTCGTGAAGAAGTTCCAAGCCGAGACGAACATGACGGGGCACCTCGTCATGGATCTCTCGAAATCGATGGACTGGAACGGCCGCGCCGAAGCGGCCAAGGCGAAGGTGAAGCTCGACTCCGCGGCGTCCGGCGGAGACGAGACACTCACCAAATTCGAGTACGGCATCTGCCTCGCCGCCGCCCTCGGCTACCTCATGATCCATCAGCAGGATCCGGTCGGGCTCGTCGCCTTCGACACGAAGTTGACCACGGTGATCCCGCCGAAGAGCAAACGTTCGCAACTCGGCACCATTCTTTCGGTGCTCGCGAACCTGAAGCCGACCGGCGAAACGAACATCGCGGACAGCCTGTTCCAACTCGCGTCCATGATCAAGGGGAAGAGCCTCGTCATGCTCTTCAGCGACCTGATCACCGACCCCGAGCCGGTGATGCGGAGCTTGTACCGCCTGCGTTACTCGGGGCACGAAGTGATCCTCTTCCACATCCTGGACGAACTCGAAGTCCACTTCCCGATGACGGGCCTGATCGACTTCGAGGACGTGGAGCACCCGGACGACCACATGGAGATCGACGCGGCCGGCATCCGCGACGACTACCTCGCCGCAGTGGGCGACCTGCGCGAACACTACCGCCGCGAATGCGCCAATGCGAACATCGATTACGTGCCGATCGACACCAGCATCGGCTTCGACAAGGCGCTGTTGGACTATCTGGTCCTGCGTCAACGCCGATTCGGCTGATGAAAACCCAATGAGATGGCAGCCCGCGAGAGACTCCGCGGGGTTTACTGAAGGAGTGCAGCGTTTCGCCCGGACATTCTCTCCATGACCATTCGCTCGATCGCCATCATCGGCGGCGGCCCCGGCGGCTTGCTGACGGCCCGACGCCTGCAGCAACTCGCACCGGAATCCTTGCAGGTGGATCTCTACGAGGCCGCGCCCGAAGTCGGCGGCAAAGTGCTGACGCGGCAGTTCTCCCGCGCGCCGGTGAGCTACGAAGCCGGTGCCGCCGAACTTTACGATTACTCCGCCGTCGGCCCCGATCCGCTGCGGGAACTCGTCGCCGAACTCGGGCTCGGAACGTTCCCGATGCGCGGCGACGCGGTGATCCTCGATGGCCGCCTGTATCGGACTTCCCAAGAGCTGAATGCGGAGGCGCGTCGAGAATTGAAGCGGTTCTCTCGCTTCGCACGAGAAGCGATCAGCCCGGCCGAGTACTACGAATCCGACTGGAGGGCCGATTTGGAGGATCCGCTCGCACGGGCCAGCTTTCGCGCGTTGCTCAACCGCCTGCGCGATCCGCTCGCACGGCGTTACATCGAGACCGCGATCCACTCGGACTTGGCCACGGAACCGCACCGCACGAGCGCCGCATACGGCCTTCAGAATTGGTTGATGAACGAACCGGGATACATGTCCCTCTACGGCATTCGCGGCGGGAATCAGCGGCTCGTCCGCGAACTCGCCCGTAGGCTTCACGCGGGCCTCCACACCCGCCATCGCGTCACTCGCCTCCGGCCCCTGCCCGACCACAGCTTCGAACTCACGATCCACCACCCGGACGGCGCAATCCGGCGGCAGGCCGATGCCGTGGTCGTGGCCCTGCCGGTGAACGCGATCCGCGGGATCGCGTACGACCATCCCGCTCTCGACACCGCCGTGCTCGCGCATCACCGGCACTTCGACCATCCCGCGCACTACTTGCGAATCAGCACCCTGTTCCGCACTCCGTTCTGGCGGAAGCACCTCGCCGACTCGTACTTCATGCACGATGCATTCGGCGGTTGCTGCCTCTACGACGAATCGGATCGCGACGGCGCCGCAGGGCACGGCGTCATCGGCTGGCTGCTCGGCGGCGAAGCCGCGGCCACACACTCCAATCAAACCGACGACGAATTGATCCGCACCGTGCTGGAGTCGTGGCCCGCGATGCTCGGCGACGCCCGAGCCGAGTTCCTGGAAGCGCGCGTCACGAGGTGGATCGGAACCGTGAACGCCCTTCCTGGCGGCCGCACGCCGCTGCCACCCGAGAAGCGGCACCAACCGGACCCCGTCGCGTTCCCGAACTTCCACTTCGTCGGCGATTACCTATTCGACTCGACGTTGAACGGCGTGATGGACTCGGCCGAGTGGGCGGCGGAAACCATCGTCGAAGACTTCCCTCCGTCAGCCCGCAAGTGAGCCGAGCGTGCCCGAGTCCATCCGCTTCGTCCGCATTCGCTTCTCCACCGACCTTCCCGACGGCCCCGTTCGCCGGGTTTTTCCCGGCCCCGTGCCCGTTCACGCGTTCGAGACCGAACTCGCGGAACCCGGCGCGGATGCGGAGGGTCTCACGGTCGCACTCGTGCCGCACTCGTGCGAACGGGAATGGAAGCCCCGGCACGACGCATTCTTGGGGGGGGCAGCTTCAACCGTGCGCTCCCCGAAGCTCCGGCTGGAACGCACCGCCTGCCGCGCAGTGCTGATCGGTTCCGCCGAGCGGTTCGCGGACGTGATGGCGGCCCTCATCGAGTTCGAACACTACGATTCGCGACTGCGACGCTTCGAGGCGGAACTCGACCGCACCGAAGCGGAGGCGGAAAACGAACTGCCGCTGTTCTTTGAAGTGCGCAGCGCGGAACACCGCACGATGTTCGCCAAGCGGATGGAGGACTACTCGCGATTGCGACTGGAATTCGCGAGACTCGAACCCCGTTGGCATGACGCGGCTCCGGACCTTTCACCGCGAGCCAAGGTTTGGGTGGAGAAGTTGCTGGAGCGGGCCGGCACGGCGGAGCGTTCCGAGGCGGTGAGCGACCGGTTGGAGCTTCGCGAGGAGCTGTACGAGGGCGCGGCCGACCGCGCCGCGGACGCCGCGGGCTGGGCTCACGGAAGCAAGCTGGAACTGACCATCATTTTGCTGCTGGTGGTCGAAATCGGATTCATGGCTACGGAACTGTTGCTGCAGTTCCGTGAGTGATTGGGTGCGGCTGGAAAAAAGAAATGGGGCACGGGATTCGGCCGGGGACTCGCATACCCGGCTATTCCCGTGCCCTTTTGTAGGCAGGATCCGGCCGTCGCCGGATGTTTCTTGAAGCCCGGGACTCGCATACCGGGCTTCGATAAAAATATTAAGCAGGCCTCGTGCCAATCCGAAGCGACCGCCGTGAAACATCCCGAAACTGCGGCATTTCAAGCGTTCTGATAAAAGTCTGAAAAACGAATGAGCGAGGAGAATGCGCGGCACCTTGAAGAAGTGTTCAATTCTGATTCGGGTGCTGATTCATTTTGCTGAAACCGACCGCGAGAGTGCCTCAATCAGCTCACATTCCTGCGACTCGAACACCGTACGAAGATCGATCAACACCTCTCCCGCGTGGACCCGGGAGACCACCGGCGGCGAGCCGGATCGCAGCCGCTCCGCGAGTTCCTTTTCCGAAAGCCCGTCGGCCCGCAAGGCCACCACGCACGTCGGCAGGGCCGTGTCTGGCAGGGAACCGCCGCCTGCGAACGCCGTCTCGTCCCGAACCGTGACTTGAAAACCATGAAGGGACCGCAGCATCTCCGCGAATGACTCGGCACGACGGCGGAGTTCGGAGAGCGGAGCCGCGAGCATTC
>JAXMBB010000033.1:0-59894 GCA_046350135.1 Gemmataceae bacterium | reverse complement strand
CGATGTCCAGCTTCGCAAGCGTCTGCCCGCGGCCGGTGAGGTTGCCGGCGCAGAGCACCTGGAAATCGTGCGTGGTGGTGTGCCCGGAGAACGCGAGGTTCTGCCGGCCCTGCCGCAGGATCTCGTGGAGGATCGCGGTGGGGATGCGGTTGACGCCGAACCCGCCGGTGGCGAAGTAGTCGCCGTCGCGGATGAAGCGGGACACGGCTTCGGGCACGGACATGAGTTTGTCCGTGAGGCCGCGAGGCTTTTGCGCGAAGTCCGCGCGGGCGGCGTCCGAATCGGGGCGGCGGAAGAGGGCGGGCTCGCTCATGGGGTTGGAGTATAATCGCGGGAAGGGAGTGGAACCATGCTCGCGAAGAAGAAGCGCCTCGGCGGTAGCGTGTCGGTGAACACCGATGCGGGATTGGTCGAGATTCCCGAGATTGTGTCCCGAAGCCACGCCGCGTTCCGGGCCTGGGCCATGGACAACGACCTTCCGGAGAAGACCCGGGTCGACTTCTACCGTGGAAAGGTGTGGGTGGACATGGGCAAGGAACAGATCTTCTCGCACGCGCTCCTGAAGACGGTCATCGCGGCCGTGCTGCTCCCATTGATCGATGACGAGGAGGTTGGTTTCTACTCGTGCAACGGCTTGCTCCTGTCGAACGAAGACACTGGGCTGTCTTGCAATCCGGATGGAGTGTTCGTTTCCACCAAGACGCTCGACGAAGGTCGCGTTGTCGTTCAGGAAGGCGTCAGGAGCGGATTCACCGAGATCGTCGGCACGCCGGACATGATTCTGGAAGTCGTGTCGGACAGTCCGGTGACCAAGGACAAAAAGGAATACCGCCAAGCGTATTGGGAGGCCGGCATCTCCGAGTATTGGCTCGTCGATTGCCACGACGACCGGCACGAATTCCAGATCTTCAAGCACACGGCGAAGGGCTACGTCGAGACTCGCAAAGTCTCCGGATGGACCCGCTCCGAAGTGTTCCGCAAGTCTTTCCGATTGACCCGAAAGATCGTGCGGGACGGCACACCGCGATTCAAACTCGAAGTCCGATGAATACCGAGGCTCAACCACGATGAATGCCGATTGGCGCGCACGGTACGAACTGGCGATCGAAGCGGCCCGCAAGGCCGGGGACCACGCCCGCGGATACTACGACACCACTGTGACGGTGGAGCACAAGGCCGATGCCAGCCCCGTCACCATTGCGGACCGCGAAGCGGAACAGATCATCCGCGGGCTCGTGTCGCAGCACTTCCCGAACGACGGCTTCCTTGGCGAAGAGTTCGGCGACCAACCCGGCGCGTCCGGCTTCCGGTGGGTCATCGATCCCATCGACGGCACGCGCTCGTTCGTCCGGCACATCCCGATTTGGGCCACGTTGATCGGCCTCGAATACAAGGGGGAGCAGATCGGCGGCATCGCGTACATCCCCGTGATGGGGCAGATGTACCGCGCGCTCCGCGGCGACGGCGCGCATATGAACGACCGCCGCATCCATGTGTCCGCCACCGCCGCGCTCGCCGATTCGCTGATGTGCTATTCCAGCATCCGCTGGTTCCAAGGCGCCGGCCGCGAGGCCACGTTCCTTGAACTGGTGAAGGCCACACAACGGCAGCGCGGCTTCGGCGACTTCTACGGCTTCACCCTGCTGGCCGAAGGCGCCTGCGACCTGATGCTCGAACATGGCGTCCACGAATGGGACGTGTCCGCACTCAAGGCGATCGTGGAAGAAGCCGGCGGCACGTTCACCGATTGGAATGGCACCCCGACCACGCGAACGCCGGACGTGCTCGCCACGAACGGTAAACTGCACGCCGCGACGCTCGACATCCTGCGGAAGTGACGTACCGACTCACTTCACGATTTCGAGCTTCGCTTCCGCGGTGATCGGAGTCGCTTTCGTCTCCACGGCGGCGCGGACCACCAGCGGCAGGTTGAACGGGCCGCAGTCGGGGCCGAACTTCAGCACGAGTTCACCGGTGCTCTTATCCGCGGGGATCGTCAGCTTCGCGGCAGTCACGCCGCGCCAGTGTTCGGGGATCACCGCTTCCACCGTCGCCGGGCCGGAAAGTTCGCGCGCCCGCGTCACCCTCACCGGCACGCGCACTTCCGCGCCCGGCTCCGCCCGCACCGTCAGCTTGTCCAAGAATACGTCGAGGCGGCCCGGCCCCACGACCATGATCATCTGCTGATTTTGATTCACCGAACTGAAGCTGACCGAATGTTCGGTGCCGTCGAAGTCCTTCACCTTGCCCACGGCCATGACGCAGACGCGGCAGGTGCGCCCGAGTTCCATCCACGGCGGCAGCGTGGCCGGATACTCGACTTCAGTTTGGCTCGGTGCCACGGTGACCACGGGGCCGCTCACGCCTTGCAGGTGCCGGGCTTGGCGATCCGCCATCCGCACTTCGATCGCGCCGGTGAAGCCGGGATCGCGTTCGATGCGGAACTTGCGACGATACACTTCGCCGCGCGGCGCCTGCGTCATCACGTAGTCATCCACGATCTTGAACGGAGCGGGCAGGCCGACGGTGAGAAACAGCGTACCGGACTCCGGAAGGAAACGCTCCGCGGGCACTACCGAGGTCGCGCGGAGCGTCTTGGGTTCCGGCATGCGCAAGCCGAGGACGGTGGCGAAGACGTGCCCGCCGCTCGCAGCACCGGTGATGGTGATCGGCGCGGTCGCGAGCGGGGCTTTCGCGTTCGCTTCAAAAGTGAGTTCGGCCGTGTTCTGGTTCGCGGGCACGATCGCGGGCTTGCATGTGACGCCGTTCGGCAACCCGGTCACCGTCAGATCAATGGGGCCGGCGAAGCCGCCGAGGCGTTCGATATTCACCCGCAGCTTGGCGTTGGCCCCGCGCAGCACGGACACCGCATCGGGAGGCGGCCCCTGGTTCTGAACGGGAAACGGCGTCGTGAGCTTGAAGCCGGGTTGCACCGCGGCCGCATCCGCGATCCGCAGCCGGTAAATGAAGTTCGGCCCGCCGCGGGACCGGAACCGTTCCGAGACGCGAATGGTGAACGCGCCGTCCGTCGGCGGCTGGAACGCGGTTGTCGGGTCGGCGTCGGTTCCTTCGACCTTCGCGAGTTCCTTGCCGCTCGCATCGTGGATGGCGAGCACCGCGGCGAGCGGTGAATCGAAACGGCGCGCTTGTAGATCGAAGGTGTATCGCACCGTCCTCTTCAACTCCACTTTCCACTCCTGCGCCGCGCCGGGGGCTTCGATCCGGCCGTTGAGTGCAACCGGAGCCGCGAGCCCGGCCGCCGGCGCGAGCGCGTCCTTCAAGCCGTCCGCAGGCACCTTCAACGGGAAGTGAAACTCCGGCACGTTCTCCGTGGTCAGCGTGAGGCGGTACACATGCGACGGCCCGCCCTGTGCCTTCGCATCGCCGATGCGAACGCGATACGTCCCTTTTGCCGGAGCGGTGAACTTCACCGATTCGTCCGCACCGGGCACGGGATGCACCATGTTCTCGGCCAGCACGCGGCCGCCGCTGTCCAGGATTTCGAGCTTCGCCGCGAGCGGGGACTTGAGCGACCGCGACGCCGCTGTCGCGGTGATGGTCTGACCCGCATTCGCTTCGAACTCCCAGAGGTCGGTGTCGTCGTGCGGGAAGATGCGGCCGTTCGCCGTGACCGGCAACTTCACGGGGTGCGGGATCGCGTCGCCCTCCACTTCCTTCTCGACGACCTCGGGCAGGTCGCCGACGACGAACACAAGCCCGCCGGCGCCGCCCTGCGAGGTGAAGACCCAGCCGCGCCGCGAGCCGAGCGGCGCGTCCTTCGCGATCGCCACCGTGCCGCTCATGTCCGCGGGGTAATCTTCCTGCCGTTGTGAATCGGGCAGCGGCAGCACCGGCCCTTCGAACCACAGCGGCTTCGTCGGGAGCAGCGTCTTCGAAGGTGTGAGGCCTGTGCCATCCAAGGCGAAGCCGCATCTATCGTGCAAGAACAATCCGCCGACGCGGACGGTGGTCGTGGTGCCTCGCTGTCCGCCGGCCGGGTAGATGTAACTGGCCACGGGCGGGTTCGCGGCTGCGCTTCCGGCGAGGAACAAAACAATAAAAGCGGCGGGGCGGAAGGTCATGGCGGGTGTCCGCGAGGAGAGCGTCGGCAGAAGATTGAGCATATCCGACGGCGGGTGCGGTCCGCAAGCGTCCGGCGGCTCGCGCGCCTAGAATGACGCCGGAGGCGACCCATGCGGTATCCGATCGTCGCGTTGTTCCTCGCGCTGGCCTCGGCGGCCGCAATCCCGAAGCCCGCCGACCCGTTTGCCGAAGCGAGGCAGCGGCTTCAGCACGGAAACTACGAGGAAGCCCGCGCCGGATTCGAAGCACTTCTCAAGGATGCGAAACACGGCCCGGCCGCGGCCGCCGGGCTCGCCCAAGCGTGGCGGGCCGAAGGGGACAATTCCAAGGCACTCGGCGCACTCGAAGACGGGCTCAAGGCGTTCCCCGATCACCCGGACCTTCGCGCCCACCGCGCCGACCTCTTCCACTCGCTCGGCCAATGGGATGATGCTTCCAAAGATGCCGAAGCAGTGCTCGCCAAGAACGAGAAGCACTTTCTCGCCCGCTGGGTGCGAGCCCGCCTCCTGCGGGACAAGGGCGACATGGCCGCCGCGGACAAGGAAGTGCGCTGGTTCGTACGCGAATACTCGGAAGCCGAAAACGCCGACAAGCCGATCAAGGATGCGGATACGCTCCTGCTCATCGGGCAGGCCGGTGCGGAAAATGCCCTCTGGAACAACCGCCCGCAGCAGTTCACCTTCATCCTGAACGAACTCTACCGCGACGCGCTCAAGTTCGATCCGGATTCGTGGCAGGCGGAGAACCTCGCCGGCCGTTTGCTCCTGGAGAAACACAACCGGGCCGACGCGGTCGAGGCGTTCGACAAGGCCCTGAAGATCAACCCGAAGGCCGCGGAGGCATTGATCGGCAAGGGATTGCTCGCCTTGGACACGCTCGATCTCAAGGACGCGGAGAACTTCGCCGAACAGGCGCTCAAGGTGAACCCGAAGCACCCCGAGGCGTTGCGGCTGAAGGCCCATGTGTTGCTCGCCGGCGGCGACCTCGGCGGCGCGGAACGGCTCCTCGGCATCGCCAAGATCATCAACCCGCGCGATGAATCCACGCTCGGCCTGCTCGCCGCTTGCTTCCACCTCCAGAACAAACCCGACGAAGTGGCGAAGCTTCAGAAGGAAGCGGAGTCGTTCGACGCGAAGCCGGCGGTGTTCTTCCACGAACTCGCGGCCGCGCTCGAAAGCCGCAAGCAGTATGCGAAGGCGGAAGAGTGTTATCGCAAGGCGGCGGAACTGCGGCCGATGCTGCCCGCGGCCAAGGCCGGGCTCGGCATGCTGCTCATGCGCACGGGTCAGGAGGGCGAAGCCCGCAAGACATTCGAAGCCGCGATCAAATCCGATCCGTTCAACGTCCGCGTCTCGAATTCGCTCCGCGTGCTGAAGCACCTCGACGGCTACCAGACGGTCGAGACGCCGCACTATGTGCTGAAGTTCGACGAGAAGACGGACAAGGTGATGGGCGCGTTCCTCGCGGACCTCTTGGAACAGACGCACGCGGAGTACAAGAAGCAGTTTGCGTACGAACCGCCGGGCAAGGTGCTGATCGAAGTGTTCAGCACGCGGGAGATGTTCAGCGGGCGCACCATCGCGTTGCCGTCGCTGCCGGATGCGGCGGCGGGTGCGTGCAGCGGCCGCGTCGTGTCGTTCCCCTCGCCGGTGGCGAAGGGGGGCCAGCCGTTCAACTGGGCCCGCGTGGTGCGGCACGAACTCACGCACGCCTTCAACCTGATCCAGACGGACTACCGCGTGCCGCACTGGCTCACGGAAGGACTCGCGGTGCGGAGCGAAGGCGGGGAGAAGCCGCTCTCGTGGATGGCGGTGCTTCGCGAGCATCACGCCACGGGGCAGCTTCTGAACCTGGACAACATCACGATGGCGTTCGTGCGGCCGCGCAGCCCCGATGATTGGCCGCTGGCGTACTGCCAAGCGTTGCTCTACGTGGAGTACACCACCAAGACGCACGGTGAAGGCGCGATTGCGAAGTTGCTGGACGCGTACCGTTCCGGAGCCGGCACCGCGGCCGTGCTCAAGAGCGCGCTCGGCGTCCAGCAGGACGACTTCGAGACCGGCTATCGCAAGTATGTGGATGATGTCGTGAAGGCGGCCGGGGCCAAGCGGCGAAACGACAAGGTGATGACCTTCGCGGAACTGGAAGCGGCGTACAAGAAGACGCCCGAGGATGCCAACATCATGGCCCGCCTCGCGGCCGAGCAGGTGCGGCGGAACAAGCCGATGGAGGCGAGGAAACTCGTGGACGCGGCACTCGCCAAGGAGAAGGGCCACGCGCTCGCATCCGTGGTGAAGGCCCGGCTCGTGGCCCGCGACAAGGACGAGGCCGGAGCCTTGAAGGTTCTTGAAGAGGCGGCCGCGGAGAACCCGGACGATTCTCGCGTGCTGCTGGCCTTGGGCAAGGCGTATCTCGAAGGCGGGCAGGCGGAGAAGGCCGCGGCCCCGTTCGAGCGCGGCCGCAAACTCGCTCCACTCGATGGAGACTGGCTCACGGAACTGGCCCGCATCTATGCTTCACTCAAGAAAGACGCGGAGTTGAAGTCCGTGCTGTTGGAGATGGCCGGACGTGATCCCGATGATCTAAGCGTGCGGGTGAAGTTGGCCCGCCTTACGCTCAAGGACAAGCCCGCCGAGGCGGAGCGGTTCGCCCGCGACGCCTTGTTCATCGACGTGATGCACGAGGAAGCGCGCGACCTGCTCCTCGAATCGCTTCGCAGCCAGAAGAAGGATGCCGAGGCGGCCAAGATCGCGAAGCGATACGAGTGATCATTTCCCCACGTATTCCAACTGCACGTACATCGGCCCGCGGCGGTTGCTGCCGTCGCGATCCGCCAGCGTGAATTCGACGCGACCGGGACCCGCCTTCAACTCGATCGTGTGGGTCGACCTCTTCACCGCCCCGTCCGCGATGGCGTGCGAGATCACGAAGTCACCGACCGAACCGCGGCAGTCCGCGAACTCTTGGTCGGATAGGATCGTCACCTTGTACTTGCCCGCACGGGCCACATCGATCTCCCAGTGGCCGAGGCTGTCCTTGTTCCATCCGGCCTTGGGCCCGCGCCAATCCTGCCGCGACAGCCGCACCGGATTCTCCTTCTCGCTGCCGACGATGATCCGCGGCGGGTCGAAACCGTTCTTCGTCACGTCGTCGAACCACGCCTCGTATTCCTTCTTCAGTTTTGCGACTTCGTCGGGCTTTTCGACCGCGAGATCGTGCTCCTCGAACGGATCCTCCGTGATGTCGAACAGTTCGAACTTCGGTTTCCATTTCGCATCGCCGAACAGGCCGCCATTCGCCTGCACAAGCTTGTACCGCGGGCCGCGGGCGGCAAACGAACGGAACTTCTCCGGCACGTCGCCGCGGTGCCATTGGTTGAAGAGCGTGCGATCTTTCTCGCGAGACACTTCACCGAGAAACCGCCCCGTGAACGGCCGCCCGTCGAGCCCGTCCGGGATGGCGATCCCGGCTGCAAGCAGGATGGACGGAGCCATGTCGATGTGAGCCAACGGTTCGCTGATCTCGCCCCGTGGCGGCTTCACGGCCGATTTCCACTGCGTGTAGCACGGCACGCGGATGCCGCCTTCATACACCGTGCCTTTGCGGTTCCGAAGCCCCGCATTGAACCGCGCCGAGTCCGGGCCGTTGTCCGTCAGAAAGATCACGAGCGTGTTGTCGTCCGCCGCCTTGAGCAGCCGTGCGAAGTTCGCGTCGATATTCTCGATCATGGCGTAAAGCCGGGCGGTCGCTTCGGTGTTCACCTTCGCGCCGGCCCACGGCTGGCCGATCTTCGGGAAGCCGCTCACGCCGAGGTCCAACTTGCGGAACGGCTCGACCAGCTTCTCGTCCACCTGCAGCGGGCCGTGCGGCGCGTTGTACGCCACGTACGTGAACCACGGCTTGTCGCTTTTCGCTTGCATGAACTCGACCGCGGCATCCGTGAACACGTCCGTGCAGTAGCCTTTCGTCTTCACCTCTTTGCCGTTCTTGTTCAGGATCGGGTCGAAGTACGCGGTCTTCCACACCATGTCCGGGTGGTCGCTGGGTTGGGCCAAGCCGCCGCCGCGGGACCAAAGCGTTTCCTGGAAGCCGCGGTCTTCGGGCCGCAGCGGATAGTTGTCCCCAAGGTGCCATTTGCCGAAGAGCCCGGTGCGGTACCCGGCCGCGGCGAGCATCTCGGGGAGCGTCTTCACGTCCGGCCGCATGAGCGCCCGCCCGAGATACGTGTCCGTCACGCCCGTGCGGTAGTGGTACTGCCCGGTGAGCAGCGACGCCCGCGTGGGGGCGCACACCGGCGAGACGTAGAAGTTCTTCAGATGCGCGGATTGCTTGGCGAACGCATCCAAGTTCGGCGTGCGGATCTGCGGGTTTCCGTGCACGCCGAGGTCGCCGTAGCCTTGGTCGTCCGTGATGACGAGCAACACATTGGGCGGCGCGGCGAGCGCGGGGCCGGCGGCGAGGAGTAGAGCGAAGAGAGGTTTCCACATATGAGCGGATTGTCGCGGCTCGGGCGCGTGCGGTCAATCGTTCCTTCGGGTACATTCACGGGATGCGATTTTCCCTTCTCGCAGTGCTGCTCTTCACGACACCGGTCGTCGCGGAGGAGAAGCACTGGGCGTTCCAGCCGGTGACGCGGCCGGCGAACCGCCACTCCATCGACTCGTTTTTCCCCGCGCCGCGGCCGGAAGCGAGCCGCACCGTGCTCATCCGCCGCGTCACGTTCGACCTCACGGGATTGCCGCCGACGCCGGATGAAGTCGATGCATTCCTCAAGGATGAGTCGCCGGACGCGTACGGGAAGTTGATCGACCGGCTGCTCGCGTCGCCGCGGTACGGCGAACGCCAAGGCCGCCACTGGCTGGACCTCGCCCGCTACGCGGACACCAACGGCTACGAGTTCGACGAGCCGCGGCCGGACGCATGGCGATACCGCGACTACGTCATCAAATCCTTCAACGATGACAAGCCGTTCGACCGGTTCATCCTCGAGCAACTCGCGGGGGACGAGGCGTTCCCCGGGAACCGAGACGCATTGATCGCCACCGGGTTCAACCTGCTCGGCCCGGATATGACTGATTCCTCGGACCAACTCCAGCGGCGGCACAACACGCTGAACGACATGACGGACACGGCCGCGCTCGCGTTCCTCGGCCTCACAATGGGTTGCGCCCGTTGCCACGACCACAAGTTCGAGCCGATCCCTCAGGCGGATTACTTCCGGATGCAGGCGTTCTTCCAGTCCGCGGCGTTCCGCAAGGATCTGCCCGTGATCACGCCCGAGGAGCAGGCTGCGCGTATGAAGGCGCAAGCCGATTACGACGAATCCACGAAGGTGTTCTTCCAGCGGATCGCGAGGGTGGAGTTGCCGCACCGCACGAAACTGTACGATGCGAAGCTGGCGAAACTCTCCGCGGAAGCGCAGGCGGCTCACCGCACGGATGCGGACAAACGCACCGGCGGGCAACAGGAATTGGTACGCGATACTCAGCGCCTCGTGAACGTGAGCGACACCGAGGTGGCGAAGTTGCTCACGGAGGATGAGAAGGAGCAGGTGAGGGCGTTGAACGCGATGATCGCGGGGTTCGCGTCGAAGAAGCCGCCGCCCGCGCCGGTGGCGATGGGCTTGGCCGCTTCCGAGAAGCCGGAGAGAACCTTCATCCTGGAACGCGGCGAACTCACGAACCGCGGCGCGGAAGTGAACCCCGGCTTCCCGCGGATTCTCTCCGGCGGAGCGGTGAAGGATGCCCCGGGCGGCCGGCTCGCGCTGGCGAAGTGGATCGCATCGAAGGACAACCCGCTGACCGCCCGCGTGATCGTGAACCGACTCTGGCAGCACCACTTCGGCGAAGGCTTGGTGCGGACGCCGAGCGACTTCGGGCTGAGGGGGGCGCGTCCGACGAATCCCGAGTTGCTCGACTGGTTGGCTGCGGAGCTGACGGCGCCCGCGGACGGCCGACCGTGGGCATTGAAACGGATGCACAAACTCATGCTGATGTCGAACGCGTATCGCGCGGTGCGTTCAAAACCGATGCGGCTCGAAGGCGAAGCCGTGCGCGATTCGCTGCTCGCGATCAGCGGCACCTTGAACTTCAGGGCGGGCGGGCCGGGCGTGGTGTTGCCGGAGGCGTCCGCCGCGGCCGGCGGCTCGCGGGCGGTGCCCGCCACGGCGGACATCGCGGAGCATGCGCGCCGCAGCGTGTATCTCTTCTCGCGCCGCAATCTGCGGCTGCCGTTCCTCGAAGCGTTCGACCTGCCGGACAGCAATATGAGTTGTCCGAAACGCGAGAAGAGCACGATCGCGCCACAGGCCTTGTCGCTTCTCAATTCACCCGAGGTGATGCGGGCCGCGACCGCTCTCAGTGGCCGCCTCATGAAGGAGGCGAAGACCGACTCCGAACGCATCGACCTCGCGTGGCGGCTCGCGCTCGGCCGCCCCCCGACCGACGCCGAGCGCACCCGTGCCGCGAAGTTCCTGCAGGATTCGCCCCTGAATGAACTCTGCCGCGGGTTGTTCAATCTGAACGAGTTCGTGTACGTAGATTGAATCGAGCCCGCAGGCAAAGGTTTGGAACGCATCCGTGCTTGTGCTGCCGGCATCAAGCGAGGATTGCCTTCATCACGTTGCCGTACACGTCGGTGAGCCGCTCGTGGCGTCCTTGGTGGAAGTACGTCAGCTTCTCGTGATCCAATCCCATCAGGTGCAGGATCGTCGCGTGCAGATCGTGGACGTGGACCTTGTTCTCGACGGCTTCGAAGCCCAACTCATCCGTCGAGCCGTAGCTGATCCCGCCCTTCACGCCGGCGCCGGCGAGCCACATCGAGAAGCCGTACGGGTTGTGGTTGCGGCCGGGCTCGTTCTTGCCTTCGGAGAACGGCATGCGGCCGAACTCGCCGCCCCAGATCACGAGCGTCTGCTTCAACAACCCGGTGCGTTCCAGATCCGCGAGCAGGGCACTGATCGGTTGATCGATCTCGGCGGCGTGCTTGCCGTGGTTCGATTCGATCCCGGCGTGGGCGTCCCAGGTGTCTTCAAGGTGGCCGCCTCCGGAGTAAAGTTGGACGAAACGCACGCCGCGCTCGACGAGTCGCCGGGCGATCAGGCAGTTGCGGCCGAACTCGTCCGTGGGTTGCTTGCCGATGCCGTATTCATCCTGCGTCTGCTTCGTCTCTTTCGTCAGGTCCACGGCTTCGGGCGTGGCGGCCTGCATGCGGAACGCGAGTTCGTAGCTCGCGGCGCGGGCGGCGAGGTCCTTCGCCCCCGGCCGGGCTTCCATGTGTTCGTGGTTCAGCTTGGCGAGCAGGTCCAGTTGTTCGCGCTGGGCGTCTTTTGAAACGTGGGCCGGGCCGCGGAGATCGAGGATGGGATCGCCGGTCGGGCGGAACAGCGTACCGGAGTACGCCGCGGACATGAACCCGCTGCCCCAGTTCGGCTGACCGCTGATCGGCCCGCCGCGCTTGTCCATGAGCACCACGTAGCCGGGCAGGTTCTGGTTCTCGGTGCCGAGCCCGTATACGGCCCAACTGCCGAGCGACGGACGGCCGATGAACGTCTTCCCCGTGTTCATTTGCACCAAGGCCGATCCGTGGGCGTGGCTGTCCGTGTGGCACGAGCGGATGACGGCCAGTTTGTCCGCGTGCTCTCGCACCTTGGGGAAGTAATCGGAGACGGGCAGACCCGATTTGCCGCCGGGCTTGAAGGGGCGGAAGGCCGGCGTGAGGAAGCCGATCTTGCGGCCGCCCGAGTTGATGAACTTCTTGTCCTTCGGGATCTCGGTGCCGGCGAACTTGGCGAGCGCGGGCTTCGGGTCGAACGTGTCCACCTGCGACGGGCCGCCATTCATCATCAGGAAGATGACGCTCTTGACCGGCGAGGGGAAATGGCGGCGGGGCGCGTCCGCGCCCCGCAACTCTTGTGACAGCAGATCCAGCAGTGCGAGGCCGGCGAAGCCCCCGCCCATCTCCCAGATCGCTTCACGGCGGGTGAGACCGCACGGGAACATGGAGAGGCTCCCGCGCTTGCGTGTTCGCAGTGGACGCCGAGGCGGCATCGCGAACACGCAAGCGAGATGTTATCAACCTTCCACCACTTCTTCTTCGGCTTCGGTCTTCTCGCTCTCGGCCGGTTCCTCGTGTCGCTCGTGCGTCTTGCCTTCACCGAAGAGCAAGAGCAGGGGAGCGGCCACGAAGATGGACGAGTAGGTGCCGACCAACACGCCGCACACCATCACGAAGGCGAAAAGGTGAACGCCTTCGCCGCCGAACCAGTAGAGCACGAAGCTCACGAGGAACACGGTTGCGGCCGCCAGGATCGTACGGCTCAGCGTTTGGTTCACGCTGTCGTTGATCATCTGCGGAGTGAGCGCGGGGTTCTTCCCGCGCACTTCGCGGATGCGGTCGAACACCACGATCGTATCGCTCACCGAGTAGCCCACGAGGGTGAGCAGTGCGGCCACCGCGGCGAGATCGATCTTGAAGTCTTCCAACCGCAGGATCCAGCCGAGCGGATTGTCGAACGCGTAGTGGCACACGGCGATGGCGCCGAGCGTAAACGCCAGATCATGAACGAGGCACAGCACGGCGGCCAGGCCGAATGTCCAGTTGCCGAAGCGGAACCAGAGGTACACGAGAATGGCGATCCACGACACGATGATCGCGAAGAACGCCTTGCTCTGCGTTTCCTTGGCGAGCGTGCTGTCGAACACTTCGAGGCGTTCGGGCACGGGCCGGCTGTCGAACTCGCGTTGCGTTTTGGTCAGGATCGACTTCAGCGATTCGAGTTGCGGCGCGGCCGCGGGATCGGCCGGATTGGCGTTCGCCGCCGGTCCGGCCACCGCCGCCCCGCCCGCGCCGCCGGCCTTCAACTTGGCCAGCGCCCCGAACCGCGGGTTCTTGCTCACGTCCAGCGTCATCGTCGTAAAGCGGCCGTCTTTCCCCTCGCCCACGCCGCTGAGGATGAACGGTGCGTCGCCTTCCAACGCGTTCTCGCTGGCGAACTCACGCTGCAGCAGATCCTGCGTGTAGCTCGGCGACGTCGGCTTGTCGAACGTGATCTCCACGATCGCGCCGGTGACCGGCCCGATCTTCATGCTGGTCTTGTCCATCAACGAGCCGGACTTGTCCGTGAGCAGGCGGTCCAGGTTGATCTGCACGAGGTCGCGCTGCCGTTCCGTGGTGCGGACCGTGAAGTAGCGGCACTTGCCGTCCGGAAAGCTCGGATCGGACGAAAGGAAGATTTGCTCGACGGAGGTGTCCGGAAGGTGCTCGGCGCGGCGCTTCACGTCCGCGTCCATGTCTTTCTCGGTGTCGCCGAGCGGCTTCTCGGTGAGGCTCACCGTGGACTTCGTGCCGTCCGCGTAGCTGATCTCGTACACGTAGGTGCCGACGGCGGCGATGTCCTTGGCCGGGTTCACCCAGCGGACGCCGTTCACCTTGAGGCGTTCGCGCTGGTGCTCTTCGTTGAGCAGGTCGCGCAAGCCCGGCTTGTCGGTCGCGGTGAGGGCGCGTTCTTCGCCGTCCTTGAGGCGGCCGCCGTACACGGTGCCGCCGCGGAAGTCCACGTTCAGCACGTCGTTGCCGCGCATCAGGAAGAGCGCGAGGCCGGCGATGGTGAGCACGCCCGTGACCGTGAAGAATTGGATGCGGTACTTCATCGGGTTGTACGTGGGCCGTTCGAAGATGCGGAGCATCTTGAGTTCGGTGAGCCAGCGGCGGTGCTGCCAGTAGTCGAAGATCAGCCGCGTCATGTACAGCGAGGTGAACAGGCTGATGATGAGGCCGACCGTGAGGCTGATGGCGAAACCCTTCAACTGGTCGTTGCCGAAGGTGTACAGCACGATGGCGGTGAAGATGCTCGTCAGGTGGGTGTCGATGATGGTGGGGAAGGCGCGGTCGTAGCCGTTGCGAATGGCGGTGGCGAGGTTCGCACCCTTGTTGCGTTCTTCGCGGAGTCGCTCGTAGATGAGCACGTTCGCGTCCACGGCCATGCCCAGCATGAGCACGACGCCGGCGAGCCCGGGCAGCGTGAAGGCCGCGTGCACCGCGACCATGAAGCCGACCGTGAGCAGCAGGTTGGCGAGCAGCGCAACGCAGGCGACCAAGCCGGCGAAGCGGTAGTAGTAGACCATGAAGGCCATGACCACGAGAAACGCCGCACCCACGGCTTCGGTGCCCTTGCGAATCGTGTCCGCACCCAAGGTCGGCCCGATGGTGTTTTCCGAGACCGGCTTTTCGCGAAGCTGCGCGTTCAACGCACCATTGCGGAGGAAGTTCACGAGGCGGTCCACGCTCTTCTTGTCGAAGCGACCGGTGATTTGGCCGTTCGTCGTGATGACGGTGCTGAGGGTCGGGGCCGAGACGATCTTCTCATCCAGGATGATGGCCAGGTTGCGCTGGACGGAGTTGCCGACCTTGTTGCGCTCGGTCACTTCGCCGAACTTCTTGCCGCCGGCCGCGTTGAAGCGGAAACTCACGCAGGGGTTGAAGTTCTTCTGGTCGATGTCCGCGGTCGCGGTCAGCGAGATGTCGCCCTCCACCTTCACGTTGTCCTTGTCGGACACGCGAGTGAGCAGGAAGTATTCGTATTTCTTGGGGTTGAACTGGTCGCCCTTGCCTTCCTTTTCGAGCCGTTCCTTGTCCTTGGCTTCCTTTTCCAGCCACGCCGGGTTCTTCACCTCGCGGCTGTAGAGCAGCATGCTGTGAACCTTGCCGTCGTTGCTGCCTTGCGAGAGGAAGGTGCGGTCGCGGGCGCCGGCGAGTCGGGCCGCGGCGAGTTGCGTCCACATCCCGCCGCCGTTGGCTTCGGCCGCGTTGTCCAACCCGAGCGAAAGCCGCTCTTCGGCGGAGAGTTCCACCCACGCGTAGCTCACGGGCACGGCCTTGTCGCTCTCAGCCTTCACGTCGAACTTGCCGTCCGGCGCCGTGGGGGCTTGGCCGCGGACGGCCCAATCGTTGAGTTGTTCCGGCGTCGCGGTGTTGATGATTTCCTTGGCCCGTTGGATGCCGAGGGAGTCGTCCGCGTCATTGGCGAGGATTCGGAATTCGAGCACGCCCATCTGCGAAACGAGCCGCTTCACTTCCTCGATTTCTTCGGTGGTCAGGTTCGACTTGCCGGACTGCCCCGCGCCGCCGGTGGGCAGGATGATCTCGAGGCGGGTGTTGCCCAAGGGGCGGACGGTGACGTTCTTCAAGTCCGCGGGGTCGATGCGGCGTTTGATCTGCGTCGCGAGCTTCAGCATGTCGTCACTGCCGAGGCCTTCGCTGGTGGCGGCCTGCTGGCGCGGCGCGACGGGCTCGCCGGAACTCTTCTTCGCTTCGTTCAGCTGCTTGGTGCGCTCGAGGTTGATCTCGTAGACGAGAATCGTGCCGCCGGCGAGGTCGATGCCCAAGCGGTACTTGTCCAATTGAACCGCGAACAGCCCGGCGGCGAGGCACGGGATGAGGCAGATCAGGAGCCCGCGAAGGTAATTGCGTTGCATGTTTCGTGGTTCCAAGTTCCGAGTTCCAAGTCCCAGCCCGGCACTCTCCGCCTCGCGCCCGAATTGGACGGCTTCCTGCCAAATTCCCGCTTCAAGTGACTTGGAACTTGAAACTTGGAACTTGGAACTACTTCGTCGGCTCGGTCGTGGCGGCCTCGGTCCCGAGCACTTGCTGGATCGCCGTCCGCTTGATGCGCAGCTTGGTGTCTTCCGAGCGGACCACGACTTCGTCGTCGCCGTCCTTGATGGTCACGACGGTGGCGACGATGCCGGACGTCGTGAGGATCTTCGAGCCGCGCGACACGCTGGCGAGCAGCTTCTCCTGTTCCTTCCGCTGGCGGCGGCTCATCGGCATGAGCACCACCAGCCAGAACAGGATGAACACCCCGATCATCAGGAACATCGGATTGTTGAACGGCGACGGCTGCGCCCCGGGTTGGGGCTGCGGCGCGGGTTCCTCGGCGATCAGAGCGGTGTACATGAAGAATCCGTGGGAACGGCCGAAATCCGAGCGGTCATCCTACGATCGGCGCATTTCGCGGGCAAGGCGGGGCGTTTGAACCCGCCGGGAGCTTGACGAACGGCCGCCCCGGCGGATACCTTGCAGGAGATGCTTGCTCGCGTGCTGATTGCGCTCTTGGCGATCGCGGGGCCGAACCCGCTGCGCATCTGCACGTGCTTGGATCATGACGAGCCGCTGCTCGGTGCTGCGGGCGACGACCATCCGGAAGGCTGCGACTGCCCGGTGTTCCAGCCGGTGGCCAAGCTGACCGCTCCGCCGGCCGCGGTTCCAGTTGATTCGACCGTTTCGTTCCTGTTCGAGCCTGCGGAACCGACCGACACCGCCTCCCACTCGGTCTCCGCAGTCCCATTTGAATTCGCATCTCACGCTCCTTCCGTGCCTCTCTATGTGGCGCTGCGCACCTTGCGGAATTGATCCGCGCGCGTCCCGTTCGAATTTCCCCACGAAGATCCTCATTCCACGGGTGCATCATGCGCCACGTTGTTTCCACATTGATCGGCTTGGCCGTAGTCGCCGGCACGGGCTTCGCCGCGTACCACACGCGCGAGCGATGGCTGCCGCACGTCCTGCCGGCGGGCGAATCTGCGAAGGCGGACGACGACCATCACGGGCACGAGCACGGAGCGGCCGAAGACCGCGTCAAGCTCTCGCCCCAAGCCCAGCAGAACCTCGCTCTCGATGTCGACAATCCGACTCCGACTGCGTACTGGCGCACGCTCATGATCCCCGGCATGGTGGTGGACCGCCCGGGCGAGAGCGATCGCGGCGTGACATCTCGAGTCGCCGGCGTGGTGGCTTCCGTGAAGGCCCGGCCCGGCGAATCCGTCCAGCCCGGCGACACGCTCTTCATCATTCAATTAGCCAGCGAGTTCCTCCAGAGCGCACAGACGGACTTGGCCAAGTCCGGCCGCGAACTCGAGTTCGCCACCGCGAAGCGGGACCGGGTCGCCGCTCTCGTGAGCCAAGGCACGCAATCCGGAGCCGTGCTCATCGAGGAAGAGAATCAGGTGAAGCGGATCACCACGCAGGTGCAGGCATTCCGCCGGCAACTGCAACTCTTCGGCTTGACACCCGAGCAGGTGAACCGCGTGGAGAAGGGGGAGGTGATCACCGAGGTGCAGGTGACCGCGCCGGTGCATCCGACGAACTCGCCGCTGAATGCGTACGAAGTGCAGGAACTGAAGGTGCACCTCGGCGAACAGGTGACCGCGGGTCAGACGCTGTGCCTGCTCGCCAACCACTTGAAACTCTACGTGGAGGGGCGGGCGTTCAAGTCCGAGGCGGACGCGCTCGCGGCCGCGGCGGAGAAGAAACTGCCGATCCGTGCCGAGTTCACGGACGAAGTGGCGGGCGCGTGGCCCGCGCAGGAGCCGCTCGTCGTGCATCATCTCGCCAACCAGGTGGACCCCGCGGCCCGCACCTTCGGTTTCTACCTGCCGCTCGAGAACCAGCGGCGGTCATTCACCCGCGACGACAAAACGTACTTTGTGTGGCGATACCGGCCGGGGCAGCGGGTGAGGCTCCGCGTGCCAGTCGAGAAGTTGGTCACGCTTGCGGCGGACGGCACCGAGGTGCTGCCATTCGTTCTCCCCGCGGGAGCCGTGGCCCGCGAGGGCGGGGAGAGTTACGTGTTCGTGCAATCGGGGGATGTGTTCATCCGCAAGGCGGTGCGGGTGCTGTACGAGGATCGCCGCGACGCGGTGATCGCCAACGACGGCAGCATCACGGAGGCGGAGTTCGTAGTGCGGAACAACGCCGCCGCGCTGAACCGGGCGTTGAAAGCCTCCGCCGGCGGCCACGAAGGCCACGACCACGACCATTGATTCTTCCACCTCTCCCCCGCAAAGCCGGGGGAGAGGTGGAAGAGAGCGAACCGGTTCCGCGAGTTCTCCATGTTGAACGCCGTCATTCGATTCTCGTTGAAGCACCGGCCGCTGATCGTGGCTGCCAGCCTCGCGCTGCTCGTGTACGGCGCGTGGCACGCCGCCACCATGCCCATCGACGTGTTTCCCGCCTTGGACCGCCCGCGGGTCACCATCATGACCGAGTGCCACGGGCTCGCCCCCGAGGAAGTGGAGACGCTGGTCACCTTCCCGCTCGAATCGGCGATGCTCGGTGCGAGCCGCGTGCAGGACGTGCGCACGCAGTCCGCGTTCGGGCTGTCCATCGTGAACGTCGAATTCGACTGGGGCACGGACATTCGCGCGGCGCGGCAGACGGTGCAGGAGCGGCTCGCCACCGTGACCGGCGACCTGCCCGCCGACGTGCGGCCGCAACTCACGCCGGTCAGTTCCATCATGGGGCAGATCCTGATCGCTGGTTTGCGTCGACAACCGGGCCCGAACGGCGGCGACCTCGCACCTGTGACCGACACGCCGCTTTTCGCCGAGCGCGTGCATCCGAACCTCTTCGCGTGGAAGCCGACGGATCGCCACAACCCCGCCGCGTGGGAGAAGGTGCCGGTCGCCAATGTGAAGTGGAGCGAACCCGAAGCGGACGGCACGCAGCGCGTTCGCGCCGCGATCGGAGGCCGAATCACGGAGGTGATCTTTCCGCCGGAAGTGAAGCGGGCCCGCGAACTCCGCACACTTGCGGACTGGGTCGTGCGGCCGCGTCTACTTCGCACCAGCGGTGTGGCGCAGGTCACGATGATGGGCGGCGGCCGCAAACGCTATGTGGTGGAAGTCGATCATGCGGCGTTGCACACGCACGAAGTCACGCTCGATGCCGTGTTCGCGGCCTTGGCCGCGAACAATGTGAACTTCACAGGCGGGTTCGCGGAACAGGGCGGCTTTGAGAAGCCGATCCGCGTGATCGGGCGGCTCGGGCCGCGTCCCGAACAGGTGATCGCGGACCTGAAGCGCATCGTGGTGCGGCCCGCCGGCAAGGCGGAACGCGGCAAGCCGCCGGACCGCCCGGTGCTGCTCGCGGACGTGGCCGAGGTCGTCGAAGGCGAGCAGATGAAGCGCGGCACCGCCAGCGTGAACGGGCAGGCCGGCGTCGCCATCACCATCACGAAGCAACCCGCGGCGGACACTCGCGCCCTCACGGATCGAACCAAGGAAGCGCTCGCCGAAGTCGAGCCCTCGCTCCCCGCCGACGTCGTGATCGAGCCCAGCCTCTACGAACTCCGCGAGTTCATCGACCGCGGCGTCTGGAACGTCGGCGAAGCGCTCGCCATCGGCGCCGTGCTCGTGCTCGTCGTGCTGTTCCTCTTCCTGCTGAACGTCCGCACCACGTTCATCTCGCTCACCGCGATCCCGCTGTCCCTGGCTGTCACCGCCGTCGCCTTTCAATTGGTCGGAGCGGTCACGGGCACGGAGCTTTCCATCAACGTGATGACGCTCGGCGGCATCGCCGTGGCCATGGGCGAACTCGTGGACGACGCCATCGTGGACGTGGAGAACATCTTTCGGCGTCTCCGCGAGAATACTCACGCCGCCGAGCCGAAGCCGGCCCTCCGCGTGGTCTTCGAGGCGAGCGCCGAAGTCCGCACTGCCATCGTGTTCGGCACCGCGGTGGTCATCCTCGTGTTCCTGCCGCTGTTCGCGCTCTCGGACATGGAAGGCCGGCTGTTCACCCCGCTCGGCATCGCCTACATCATTTCGATCTTGGCGTCGCTCGTGGTCTCGCTCACGGTGACGCCGGTGCTCTCGTACTACCTGCTGGCGAAGTCCCGAGCCGTGCATCGCGAATCGGACGGGCCGCTCGTCCGGCTTCTGAAGTGGTGCGCGGCGATTCTCGTCCGCTTCAGCATGAAGCGGGCCTCGCTCCTGCTTCTCGCGACGTGGCTGCTCGCGGGATACTGCGGTTGGCGGCTCACCACGATCGGCGCGGATTTCCTCCCCGCGTTCGACGAAGGCGCGGCCCAACTCAGCGTCTCGCTTCCACCGGGCAGTTCGCTCGAAGAAAGCAACCGCGTCGGCCTCCTGATCGACGCGCACCTCCGCTCACGGATGGTGAGCGAGGAGAACCCGAACGGCGAGATCCGTTCGTTCGTGCGGAAAACGGGCCGCGCCGAGATGGACGAGCACGCCGACCCGCCGAGCGCCAGCGACATCATCCTCCAATTGAACCCGAACACCGGCCGCACCCGCGCTGAAGTGCTGGACTCGATCCGCGAAGGCGTCGAGGATGCGGTGCCGGGCGTGGGCTTTGAAGTGGAGCAACCGCTCGCCCACCTCATCAGCGAGAACCTCACCGGCACCAAGGCCCAGATCGCGATCAAGGTCTTCGGGGACGATTTGGACGTGCTGGAGAAGCTGTCCACGCGCATTCAAGCGAGCATCGCCGGCATCCCGGGCGTGACCGCGCCCGCGGTCGAACCCATTCGCCGCGTGGACGAGATCCACATCAAGCTGGATCCGGAGGCGCTCGCGTTCTACGGCTTGGATCGCGCGTACGTCGGCCGCTTCGTGCAGATCGCCCTCCAAGGCGAGGTGGTGTCGCAAGTGGTGGAAGGGCAGCGGCGGTTCGACCTCGTGCTGCGGCTCGACGAGGAACACCGGGCCGACATCGCGAACCTGAAGAAGCTGCACATCGAGTTGCCGAACGAACTCGGCGACATCCGCCTGGAAGACGTGGCCACGATCACGCCGCTCACCGGCGGAGATGCGGGTGCCAACCAGGTGAAGCGCGAGAACGCCCGCCGCCGCATCGTGATCCGATGCAACGCCGCCGGCCGCGATCTCGCCTCCGTCGTGAACGACATCCAAGAAACAGTGAAGCGAGACGTGCCCATGCCGGAAGGTTGCTTCATCGAGTACGGCGGGCAGTTCGAGAACCAGCAGCGGGCCACACGCCTGATTGCGATCCTCGCCTCGCTCTCGTTCGTCGGCATGTTCTTCGTGCTGTATCTCTTGTTCCCCTCGACCCGCATCGTGCTGCAAATCCTGAACGCGATCCCCACCGCCTTCATCGGCGGCGTCCTTGCGTTGCTTCTCACCCGGCAGACGCTCACCGTGGCGAGCTTGGTCGGGTTCATCTCGCTTGGCGGCATCGCGGTGCGGAACGGCATCCTGCTCGTGACGCACTATTTGCACCTGATGCGGCACGAAGGCGAAGGCTTCACCGAACACATGGTGCTCCGCGGCAGCCTCGAACGGCTCCCGCCGGTGCTCATGACCGCGCTCACCGCGGGCATCGGCCTGATCCCGCTCGTGCTCGCCGGGCACCAACCCGGCCGGGAAATCCTGTATCCTGTCGCCACGGTGATCCTCGGCGGCCTGATCACCTCGACATTCTGCGAGTTCCTCATCCACCCCGGAATCTTTTGGCGGTTCAGCGGCACGTCCGCGGTGAAGCTGGCGAAGGCGAAGCACGAAGCAGAAGGATTGTGATCATTCCCCCCGACCGGAGGTTGTGCGATGCGAACGATGATGGCGATCGGATTGGCGGTGATGCTCGGCCTGGTGGCCGGCGCGGGCCGTGCGGCGGACGACGACGACCACGTCGGTCCGCACAACGGACCAGTCGCCGAGTGGGGCGACGAAGAGTACCACCTCGAAGTGGTTCCGGACACCAAGACCGGCGACGTGACGATCTACGTCTACGGCAACCACACCGAGCTTCACAAGAAGAAGATGCGGGCGATCGACTCGAAGTCGCTGACCCTCGCACTCAAGACCACCGACCCCGCCACGATCGTGAAGCTCGAGCCGAAGCCGAGCAAGGACGACCCCAAGGGCCGCTCCACCGTGTTCGTCGGCAAGCACGACGCCTTCAAGACGGACAAGAAGATCTCGGGCACGGTCAGTGGCAAGGTGGGCACGAAGCCGTATTCGGGTGACTTCAAACAGAAATGATCGGACGCGCTTGCGTGTTCGCGTTGCGAACACGCAAGCGGCTTCCTGCTCACTTCACTTCCACGACCCACACGTTGCGGTACACCACGGGATCGCCGTGGTTCTGGAACTGGAACGGGCCGGGCTTCGCGGTCTCAGGCTTGCCGCCCGGGCACTCCTTCGGGAACTCGATGCCGTCGTGGATCACGACGCCGTTGTGCTTCACCGTGGCGCGGGCGTTCTTCGTCTTCTTGCCGCTGTCGTCGAACTGAGCCGGGGTGAATTCGATGTCGTAGGTCTGCCATCGCATCGGCGGGTAGCACATGTTCACCTTGGGCTTGTGCTGGGTGTAGATGCCGCCGCACTCGTTATTCTCTCCGTTCAGGCCGAAGCTGTCGAGCACCTGGCACTCGTAGCGGTCCTGGAAGTAGACGCCGCTGTTGCCGCGGCCCTGGCCCGTGCTGTTGGGCATCCAGGGGAGGCGGAACTCGATGTGGGCCTTGAACGCGCCGAAGGCTTGCTTGCTGGTGACGCCGACGCCGAGGTACGTGCCGTCGGAGAGCTTGACGAGGTTGCCGCCGTTCCACAGCTTCTCGTCGCCTTCCTTGCCGTAGAGCACGATCGCGCCTTCCGGCGGCTTGGCTCCGATCGTCGGCGAAGTGCGTTCCACCTTCTTCAGCGTGAACTTGGCGTCGCCGTCGGTGATGGTGATGACTCCTTCGCCGATGACGGCTTTGCCCTTGGAGCAGATCACCTTGCCGTCCTTGCGGTTGGCGGTTTCCTTGTGAACGGTCTTGCCGTCCCAGCCGTCGCCGGGGAGGCCGCCGATGTGCATCTTGAGTGCGAACTCGCCGTTGCCCTTGGCCACGACCTGCGCGCCGAGCTTCGTCTTGTCCGGCGCTTCGCCGACGTACTCGCCCTGGATGGCGAAGTCCGCGTCGTCCTTGAGTTTCTCCGGTTCGTTGATCGCGATGCGTTCTTTCTTCTTGTCCTGGGCGAACGAACAGTGGATCGCGGCGGCGAAGCCGATCGCCAGCGCGAGCCCGAGCAACTTGCGTGTCATGGGAGCCTCGTGGGAAAGGGTGCGGGCGTCATTGTAGTCGCGGAATCGAGTGACACACCACTGTCACTCGCGCTTCGGGGCGGCTTCGCGGAGCTGAACGCGCGAGTCCGCGGGGGGAAAGATTTTTGCAAAAGTTGGGCGCTTCGGGCATTTGCGAACTTGTTTTAATCGGACGTCACGTTACTATCTGTTCTTAAGGCGCATGCCACTGATGTGATGCAACCTCAGTTGCGTGCCCTCCCGAGTGTCGAAGCCAAGCAGGGCGACGACACGGGATCGCGGGTCCACGGAGCAGTACCCCGTATGTTCGAGCCCGACGCTCGCCCGTTCACCACCCTCTCGCACAACCCCTCGAACGGGCACGACGACGACGAACCCCCGAGTCGCAACGGCCGCACCGACGCCTCCACGCGACTCCCCCTCTGGGACGACGTTCCCGACGAACTCTGGAACGACTGGCGCTGGCAGACGCAGAACTCCATCCGGTCCGTCCGCCAACTGCGCTCGCTTCTCCCCTTCGACGCCGACGAACTCGAGGCGCTCGGCAAGTTGGAGAGCGAGTACAAACTCGCCATCCCGCCGTACTACTTCTCGCTCATCAACCCGCACGACCCCGCGGACCCGATCCGCCTCCAGTCCGTGCCCTCGCCCAAGGAAGCCGAGAACCCCTCCGGCTACGAACTGGACGACCCGCTGGAAGAGGACAAGGACTCGCCGGTGCCGGGGCTCACGCACCGCTACCCGGATCGCGCGCTGCTCATCACCACGCCCAACTGCACCATGTACTGCCGGTATTGCACGCGCAAGCGCGCGACGCTCACCCGCGGAGGATGGGAAGGCGTCAGCGCCGACGACGAGCGCATGATCGACTACGTCCGCCGCACGAAGTCCATCAAGGACGTGATCGTGTCCGGCGGCGATCCGCTCACACTGCCCATCGGCAAGCTCCGCTTCTACATGGACAATCTCAAGAAGATCGACCATGTGGACGTGATCCGCATCGGCACCCGCGTGCCCGTGACGCTGCCGCAGCGGCTCTACGATACCGAACTGCTGGACCTGCTCGAATCGACGGGCAAGGTTTACATCCAGACGCACTTCAATCATCCGCGCGAGATCACGCCGGAGGCCGCGAAGGTGTGCCGGTCCCTGCTTCGCGCGGGCATGCCGATCAACAATCACTCGGTGCTGCTCAAGGGCGTGAACGACGACCTCGGCACGATGCGCGAATTGCTCCGCGGCCTGCTGAAGATCAAGGTGCGCCCGTACTACCTGTTCCACTGCGACCCGGTGATCGGGGCCGGGCACTTCCGCACGAGCGTGTGGAAGGGCCTGCAGATCATGGAAGGCCTGCGCGGGCACATGTCCGGCATCGGCATCCCGACCTACGTGGTGGACAGCCCCCACGGCGGCGGCAAGATCCCGATGATGCCGAACTACCTCGTCTCGATGAGCGACGACGCGGTGGTGCTCCGCAACTACGAGGGCATGCTCATCCGCTACCAGGCGGAGGACCGGGCACCGGACGCCCAAGCCAAGACGCCGACCCGGGGCGTGAGCGGGCTGCTGCAAGGCGACCGCACGCAACTGATGCCGGAAGGCAACGAGCGGATGGCCCGCCGCAAGCTGAACGTGATCGACGCCGGCTCGGCCGGTTGCGACGGCGGCAGCCTGACCCCGCTCAACGGCACCATGAACGGCTGCCACAGCGAGAACGGCCACAAGCAACACGTGTGAAGGTTTTTGAGAACCGAAGCCGAACAAAGCCCACGGACGATCGTCCGTGGGCTTTGTTCATGTGTTCGTCCACGGCATGATAACATATCGCCGTGGATCTCTTCGACTCGATGCGTTCCGATCACCGCATGAAGGCCCGGCCGCTGGCGGCGCGGATGCGGCCGCGCACGCTGGATGACTTCGTCGGGCAGGAGCACTTCCTCGGCGAAGGAAAGTTGCTTCGCCGGATGCTGCTCGCGGACCGGCTCAACTCGCTGATCTTTTACGGACCGCCGGGCTGCGGGAAGACCGCCCTCGCCCACGTGATCGCGAACCACACCAAGAGTCGCTTCAAGCCACTGAACGCCGTCTCCGCCGGGATCAAGGATGTCCGCGAACTGCTGGCCGAAGCCAAAGCCCACCTCGAAGACGCCGGCGAACGCACCATCCTGTTCATCGACGAAATCCACCGCTTCAACCGCTCGCAGCAGGACGTGCTGCTGCCGGACGTGGAAGACGGCGTCATTATCCTGATCGGGGCGACGACGCAGAACCCGTTCTTCGCGATCAACACGCCGCTCTTGAGCCGCAGCCAGATTTTCACGTTTGAAGCGTTGACCCGCGAGCACACCAAGCGCGTGATCCAGCGTGCCTTGGCGGACAAAGAGCGCGGCCTCGGCGACCTGAACGTGCATATGACGGACGATGCCATGGCGTTCCTCTGCGAGATCTGCGACGGCGACGCCCGGCGTGCTCTCACCGCGTTGGAGATCGGGGTGAAGAGTGCGATCCCGAGCGGGGGGGGGGGGGGGGGGCCCCCGTGTCTTCGGTGAGGCGAAGACACGGGGGCTCACGCCCCCGCTCGGAGATCGTCTTCGACCTTGCTCTCGCTCAGGATTCCATCCAACGCAAGGTGATGGACTTCGATCCGACCGGCGATTCCCACTACGATCTGGCGTCCGCGTTCATCAAGTCGATGCGCGGCAGCGACCCGAACGCCGCAGTGTACTGGCTCGCCCGGATGCTCGAAGGCGGCGAAGACCCCCGGTTCATCGCCCGCCGGTGCGTCATCTTCGCCTCGGAAGACGTGGGCAACGCGGACCCGCGGGCGCTCTCGGTGGCCACCGCCGCGTGGGACGCCGTGGAGCGCGTCGGGATGCCGGAGTGCCAGTTGAACCTGTCGCAGGCCGTGTGCTACCTCGCCACCGCGCCGAAATCGAACGCCTGCACGGTGGCGATCGGCAAAGCGGTGAAGGACGTGAAGGAGGGCCGCACGCTGCCGGTGCCGAAGCACCTGAAGGACTCGCATTATCGCGGCGCGAAGGAGCAGTTCGGCCACGGCGTCGGGTATCAGTATTCGCACAACTTCGAGGGCGGCTGGGTGGACCAGGAGTACATCCCGGCGGACGTGGAGTATTACGTGCCCACCGACCGCGGCGACGAGGCCGCAATCAAGGCCCGCATGGAGGAGTTGAAGAAGCGACGCACGAAGCCCGGCGAGCCCCCGGCGTCAGCCGGGGGTGTCGGAGGTGCGACATGACGGAGCAGGAATGGAGCGTTCAGCAAGTGCCAAAAGCATTGTTAGATGTCATCCGAATACTCAACATGCGAGAGAAGCGACCTCTACCCCGGAGAGGGCTTACCTCCTTCGCTCTTGAGATCGTTCGCCCTTACTTCCTTGAGAACCAAACCCAAGCCATGTGCTCGTTCCTTGCAGCATTCGAGGCGTGTGTGGAAGGACGAGGCGAGCTCAACCAACATGGAAAAGCCGCTCGAAGGCTAAGAAAGAACCCTCTTGTGTACGATCAGTCAATTCGTCAGTTCGCAGAGTCGGTTTCGTCAGAGGATGTGTTCGTAGCCGCCTGCAACGCTGCTTGGCACTGTCAGCGGCTAGAGGGGGATGTGGCAGCGGGTAGGCTTTCCTCGATCATTCGTTGCATTTTCGGCAATCCGTTCCGGCCCATCTCCTTCTCGCCGGAATGGCGCACGACCACCGCAGTCGCGATCGCGCAGAGCATGTACGACTCGCGGGACTTCGGCCCGATGCCGGTGCTCGCGGACGCGCTGCAGGACGCCGGGTGCGAAGTGCCGGAGATCATCGACCATTGCCGCGGTCCGGGCCCGCACGTCCGCGGTTGCTGGGTCGTGGACGGCGTGCTCGGCAAAGCATGAGGTGCATCCATGACCGAGGAGGAATGGCTGAGGTGTGACCATCCCGGGATGATCGTGCGAGAGTGCTTCGCCATTCCGGGGGCGAATCGAAAAGGCAGGATGCTCGCCGTTCGCTGTCTGGAACTTCTGAGGGAAGAGCGGGGTCATGATATCGATCTTGCTTTTCTGGCTCTGGCGGAGCGAATCGCCTGGGGCGAACGAGGAGAGCGGGATCGACTGCGGGCGTTTCGCACGTTCTCCGCGGAGTACCAATGTCTGTTCAACTGGAGCGGGTATCAGGCCGGGTTGCAAACGATGAATGCGTTGGGAATTAATCAATATCGCAACCGGTTCCTCAACGAGTCCGAGGTTCAGGCAATCGTCGAATTCGCGCTCGATATCTTCGGCAATCCGTTCCGGCCCATCTCTTTCTCACCGGAGTGGCGCACGACCACCACGGTGGCCATTGCTCAGGGCATGTACGAATCGCGGGACTTCGGGCCGATGCCGCTGCTCGCGGACGCGCTGCAGGACGCCGGCTGCGAAGTGCCCGAGATCATCGACCACTGCCGCAGGCCGGGGCCCCACGTCCGCGGCTGCCGGGTCGTGGACGGCGTGCTGGGCAAAGCGTGATCGGTTACAATGCGGGTGAAAGGAAGGGTGAGCGATGGAGACCACGACGATGGGCAAGCTGATCGTCCGGGCGAAGATTGAGAACTTGGAAGACGTGTTCAACGTTCGCCAGGGCACGCTTGCGCCGGACCAGGTGCGGTCTGTCGAAGTCGACCACGCGCTGGTCGACACAGGGGCTACCGGTCTCATGATGCCGACCCGATTGATCAAGCAGCTCGGGCTGGTCCAGTTCAAGACGCGGCAAGCCAAGACGGTTGGCGGCCAGGTTGCGAAGGGCGTGTACCGGGCCGTTCAACTCACCATTCAGGATCGCGACTGCATTGTGGACGTCTATGAGGTGCCGGACACCATCGAAGTACTGATCGGGCAAATTCCACTCGAAGCGATGGACTGGGTCGTCGATCCGGTCGGACAGCGGCTGATCGGCAACCCGGCCCACGGCGGCGAGCACATGATTGACGCATACTGATGCATCGGCGGCCGCCGAAATGAACCCGGCCCGCCGGCGTCACTGCCGTACGGAGTGAAACGGCATGTCGCGATTGTTCAAAGCCTCGCTGAACGCGCTCGCGATCCTCGGCTGCGCCGTCGTGATCATGCTGGGCACGCTCACCGCCTACGGCGGTTACACCCTGATCGCGGAAGCGATCGGCATCCCGCTCCTGCTCGGCGGCGCGTTCGTGGCATTGCTCGGCGGCATGTCCCTTCACCTGCTGCTTCGGCCATCCCGCCAGGCGGAACCAGTCGAAGATGAAGGCTGGTGAACGCTTCAAACACTTTGCCCCGCCCCGTAATTCGCACTATGCTGTTAGCGGGCCTTATGTTACTCGTCGCATAGCATCCCGGCCCGCGGGACGGGTTTGTTCCACCATGCACTCGGAGTTTCTCATGCGGAAGCGGATCGCCGCCGGGTTCGCGCTCGTGGCGGCCGGGCTTGCCCTGACCGGCTTCACGGCCCAGGTCGTCGCCCAACCCAAGGCCGGAGAGAAAGGGCCGCCGCCGAAGTTTCTCTACGGGCACGACCTGAAAGTCCGCCCCGGCACCCAGCGCGACTGGGACAAGGCCGTGAAGATCGGCGTCGAAGTGTTTCAGGACGAAACGCTGAAGGCCACCGTCGGCATCACGGAAGCCGGCAACCTCAGCGTCTTCCCGCTCGGCCCCGTGGGCAACGACAAGACCAGCAAATGGGTGACCGCCCACGACCTGAAAGTGCGCAAGGCTGGTGAAAAAGACTTCACCCAGCAAACGAAGACGTGGGGCGTGGAAGTGTTCCGCGATCAGGGTTCGAACAAGTTGCTGTACGTCTCCGAAGGGGCCACCGTCGCGTTCGCCCCGGTGCCCGGCAACCTCGTGAACGACAAGGGGCCCAAGTGGCACCACGGCCTCGAACCGAAGGTGCGGGGCTTGGATGCGATCACGTTCGAGAATGCCAAGAAGTTCGGGCTCGAAGTGTTCAAGGACGAGAACACCGGCGGGTTGATCTACATTACCGAAACGGGATCGATCGCCGCGGCCGCGGCTCCGGCCGCGGCCCCGAACCCGGAGAAGATCGCCATCCCGGTGCCGCTGTACGGACTGACGCTGCGTGTCCGCACCGCGGATGAAGCCGAGTTCTCGGACAAGACGAAGAAGGTCGGCGTGGAGGTTTTCGAGGATCCGAACGCCAACACGATCTTTTACATCACGGACACGGGTTCGATCGCCGTGATGCCGAACGCCCCGCGGATGGACGACAAGAAGGGTGTGAGTTGGAAGGGGGCGATGAACCTGCGGGCCCGCAAGGGCGGCGAGAAAGACTTCGAGAAGGCTCGCAAATTCGGCATCGAAGTGTTCGAGGACAACCGCAACGGCAACCTGATCTTCATCAGCGAGACGGGCTCGATCGCGGTGATGAAGTGACGCGAAGTCTGAGTCGCGTCCGGTTCATTGTGCTGCGGTGCGGGTGACTTCGGGTGTCGGCTTCGCAGGATGCGGGGCGAACACGGCTTGGATCAGGAGGAGCACCGCACCCACCACGAGGCAGCAGTCCGCGAAGTTGAACACGGGCCACTCGATGTAGATGAAGTGCATGAAGTCGCGGACGCCGCCGAACACGATGCGGTCGTAGAAGTTGCCGAGGGTACCGGCGAGGATGAGGCCCAAGGCCGCGCTCAGCCACTTCTCCTGAGCCGGCTGCCCGCGTGTGCCCCAGATCAGGATGCCGCCCGCGGCCAAGAGGCTCACGCCGGCGAAAAACAGGTTCGCGCTGCCCTTCTGCGATCCGCCGATGCCCCACAGGGCGCCGTGGTTCACGCGCGGCATCATGGGCGCGCTCCACGTTTGCAGACCGCTGGCGGCGCAGTCGCACGGCGGCGTGTCGCGGTCGAACTGGGCGATCAATTCGAACCAGCCGGGTACGACGGTGCGCTTGTTTCCGGTGCCGGTCGCGTCCTGGAACTCGCCGCCTTCGTACAGCCAGCGGAACACGCCGTACTTGCTGCCGATGTCCACGGTGAAGCCGATGAACGCGAGGCTGAGCAGGAGCCAGCGGTAGTTGCGTGCAGGCATGCGATCCTTTTCGCGGGCGTGGTTCCACCACCTTACGGGGGCCGCGCGGAGCGGTCAACGCGGCGCAGGCGGGCCGCATACCGCCTCGCCGTCCCCGGCTCAACCCGAACCGCGCAGATTGATCTTCCGCAGCTTCGCAGACAACGCTATCTCCCCGCCGCGACCCGGCAATTCCGGGCGTTCGGGCGGCGGAGGAAAGGCCATGACGAAGCGGAATTTCGCACATGCGGCGGCGATCGGCGTCGCACTCGCCTTCGGAACCTTGGCCCGCGCCCAGTTCGCCGCTCAGCCGTCGGAAGAGCCGTCGGCCCCGCTCATCACGCCGATCGAAGACCCCGGAATCGAACAAGCCCAGTTCACGCAACCGCAGTCGCTGCCGAACGGCACACCGCCTCCGGCCCCCACGCGGGTCGTGTCCGACCCGCCGCCGCCGGTGGTCCGCATCCAGGTGCGCGTCCCGGCGGACGCGCCGCCCGGCGACGATCTCAAGTACCTCATCGTGGTGCAGAACACCTCGCAGGCGGATGCGCACCAAGTCGCGGTTCGCAATCCGATCCCGGAGGGTGCGCTGCAGGTGACCAAGGCCGAGCCGCAACCCGACGCGAAGCTTTCGAGCGAGAAACAAGTCGTGTGGAAGTTCGGCACGTTGAAGGGCGGCGAGAAACGCACCATCGAACTGCACCTGAAGCCGAAGCCGGACGCGAAGGAAGTGAAGAACCTGGCCTACGTGCAGTTCGAACACGGCGAAGCGGTGACGACGAAGATCAACCGGCCCGTGGTGAAGGTGACCAAGCAATCTCCGAAGGAGACGGTTCGCGGCGAGCCGTTCACTGTCCGCGTGATCGTGGAGAACACCGGCCGCGTGCCCGCCGAGAAAGTCCGCATCGTGGAGAACGTGGAACGCAGCGCGGAAGTGGAGGCGATGACGGTCGGGGCTTCCCGGACGAAGCCGGAGGAGAACCAGTGGGAGTGGCAGGTGGGCACGCTGCTGCCGGGGCAGCGCAAAGTCATCGAGTACCGCATCACGCCGCGCGTGGCGGCCGATGCGTTCACCACCACGAATGTATCCGCGGACAAGGGCGTACTCGAGAAGGCGGAAGCCCGCACGCTCGTTCACACGCCCGGCCTCTCGGTGAAACTCACGGGCCCGACCGGCGTGGTGAACGCGGGCGATTCCGCCCGCTACGAGATCACCGTGCGGAACGTCGGCTCGCTGCCGAGCACGAACGTGCAAGTCGTCGGCACGCTTCCCGCGGACACGAAACCGAGCATGAAGACCGAAGGCGGCCAAGTCTTCCGCGATTCCGTGGTCTGGAACATTCCGCGACTCGACCCCGGCGAGGCCAAGTCCTTCCGCTACGGGATCAAGGCGAACACGACGGGCCGCCGTGTGGTGGTGGCCAGCGCGACGGACTCTCGCAAAGTGCGGGCTGCGGACGAACTCGCCACATTGTTCCAAGGCGTCGCGGCGTTGGCGTGGGAAACGGAGCCGGAACCGGTCGCGCTGGCGGTCGGCCGGCAGGGTACGTTCACGGTGCGAGTGAAGAACAACGGCGGTGAAGAGGCCCGCAACGTGCGGGTGGAGGTGGAACTGCCCGCGGAGGTGGCCGTGAAGCAGAGCACCCCGGACATCCGCGCAACGGGCAACCGCATGATCTGGGGGCCGGCCACGATCCCGGCTTACGGCGAAGCGACCTACACCATCACCTACGAGGCGAAGCAGAGCGCCCAAGCGTGGTTCAAGGCGAAGCTCACGAGCGATTCCCTCGGCGACCGACCCCTGACCACCGAGAAGGCCGTCACCATCACCGGCAGCGTGAAATGATGAATGCGAGGGGTGCGGTCACGACTTGCCGCTTCTCAAGGCCTCGACTTCGGGCAGATCCTTCAGCGAGTTCAGTCCGAAGCTTTGCAAGAACTTCTTCGTGGTGCCGTAGAGTTGGGGGCGGCCGAGCGAATCGTGGCGGCCCGCGATGCGGACCAAGCCCTTCTCCATCAAGTGGCGGATGAGTTCGTTGCATGCCACGCCGCGGACCACTTCCACCTCCGCCCGCATCACCGGCTGCTTGTACGCGATCACGGCGAGCGTTTCCATCGCGGCCGGGGTGAGCCGCAGTTCGTGGCCCGTGCGTTTCAGCCGCGTGAGCCACGGGTGGAACACCGGCCGCGAGAGAAGCTGGAATCCGCCTGCGATCTCTTCCACTTGGAACGCCGTGCCGTCCGCGTCGAGTAGCGACTTCAACTTGGCGATCAACTCGCGGACTCGCGGCGTGTCCACACCGACGGCGTCGGCGAGGCGGCGGGCGGGGAGCGGTTCGTCCGCCATCATGAGCACCGCTTCGAGGCGGGCGAGGTCGGGCTCGCGGCCGAGCGGATCGGTGCTGGCATCGGCCGCCGGTTCGGTGCGGAAGCGAAGCCCGTGCAGTCGCGCAGCGTTACCCGGCCGTTCGGTGAACGGCCGCCGCGTCGCCGATCCGTAGCGCATGCGAGCGTGGTTCACGTCAGGTGAATTTCAGGATGAGGAGGAGGGCGACCCCGGCGACCGCGATGGCGATCGCACCCGCGCCCGCCGCGATGAAGATCGTGGTCCGCATCTTCTGCTTCGCCGCGTACATCTCCTTAACGTCGTTCGGAATCGGTTTGCGGTACTCCATCACCACTTCGTAGTAGTGCTTCACGTACGACCACGAGACGCCGTCCTCGAGCGCCCGGCGGAGTTGCTCCACGGCGCTGTCGAACTGCTTCTGCAGTTTCCGCCGCTTCCGTTCCGCGTCGATCCACTCGGACGTCTGACGAACCGGGACCACCAGCGGCGACTTTTCCGGGATGCCGTAGTCCTTGATGTACACCAGGGCTTGGGCTTCGAGGTCTTCCGCCCCTTCGAGGTTGTTGGTCGCCACCATCCGCTGCATCTGCGGGTTGATGAGGCGGAGCATCTTTTCGCCCTGCTTGCGGCGCATATCGTCGTGGCGTTCCTGCACGGCCGCGACCAAGTCCAGCGGCGGCGGCATCAACCAGCCCTCCGCCATGAGATCGTCCAGCAGCGACCGCACGATCGCCCAGTTGTTCCCTTTCACGGGATCGTTGAAGACGGCCCGCATCTCCTCGAACCGCGCTTCCTCGAATTCCTGCACGTCTTCGGACCAGCCGAGGTTGTTCCGTTCGGCGTTCGAGAGCAAGCGCAGGATTTCGAGCCGCCGCTGGATCGGCGCCCGTTGCAGCGCCAACAGCCGGTGCTGCTTCAGCAAATCGTCCGTGGATTGGGCCTCGGCGTAAGCCTGATTGAGGCGGCGGGCCACCTTCGCGTTCAGCTTCGGCGGCACCGGGAGGCCAACCTGCAACGCCGTTTCCTCCCACCGCTCGCGGTTCGGGAAATCGAGCTCGGCGTACACCTTGAGCACGTCCGGCTCGAGCTGCGCCTGACGGAGCGCCTCGGCCCGCTGATGGTTCTTCAGCAGCTGGTCGCACGTCACGAGGCGGTCGTTGGTCTTCTCGCATTCCTTCGCGTACAACCCGGCCGCGGTGCGAACCGCGTCCGGCACTTCCATGTTGTCCGAAACGACGTACTCCGCGAGCGTGGTCACGAACTTGTGCAGATCGTTCATCGGCCGCCTCCCGAAGAAGAAGAGTATCGCGGGCCGCGGCCGGGAGCAACGGCCGGCCGTTGCATTCGCGCTCCGCGTCGGGTATCTCGGTAGCACACCCTCGGAGTCGGCATCATGAAATGGCGGTGTGCGGTTCTCCTGCTCGCGCTTGTGCCCCAACCGCCGTTGCACGCCCAGCCGAAACGCGTGCTCGCGGTGGACGACCTGTACAAATTGGATGGCCCGCGCGACGCCGTGCTCAGCCCGGACAGCCACTCGCTGATCTTCGTGCGGAACTGGATCGATCCGACAACAAAGCTGGAACGCAACTCCCTTTGGCGGGTAGTCGGTGGCAAAGCCGTGGCACTGGAAGCCAACGAACCGGATGCCCGCGCTCCGGTCTTCTCCCCGGATGGCAAGTGGATCGCGTTCTACTCCACGCGGCCGCGGCCGGACGGTTGGAAGGCGACGCCGCCGGTGCCGCCCGAATCCGATCCCGCGGTCGATGTGTGGCTCATGCCTGCCGCGGGTGGCACCGCGATTCCGCTCGCCGGGCCGCATAAGCCTTACGGCCGTGCGTTCAACGACGGTTTCTACGGCCGACTCAGTTTCTCCCCGGACTCCACGCGGCTCGCCTTCATCGCAGACGACGGTGCCGACCCGCGCACCGCGACGGAGAAGACCAACGAAGTGCGCCTTCGTCGTGACGACCAGGGTGAAGGCTACACCGGGTACGGCCCCGCGCAACTGTGGGTCGCCCATTTGGACGAGAAGCCCGGCGCGTTCGCCGCCACGAAGATTGTTCACCTCACGGGGGCGAACGCCGAGATCGGCTTGTGGTACGGCGATCCGCAATGGCACCCGGATGGCAAGAGCCTCGCCATTCACGCGAATTGGACCGGCGACCGCGAGTCCGTCCGCTTCTCCATCAACAAGAACTACGACATCTGGCTGATCGATGCGGAGACCGGCGGCGGGCGGCGGCTCACGACCGGGCCGGGCCCGGAGATGTCTCCGCGGTTCTCGCCGGACGGCAAGACGCTGGCGTGCCTCAGCGTGCCGCGGAAAGGCTCCCACCGCGACGCTTACAACCTGATGGTAATCACTCTCGCGACCGGTGACTCGAAGTTGCTCGTGGATCAGAGCCAGCCGCCGGCCGGCCCGCCGCGCGTGCCGAACTTCCCGCTGCCGCTTGAATGCTGGGATGGCAACGCCCGTCTGTTCGTGCCGTGCGAGTCCGGCGCGAATACCGTGGCGATGCACTTCAACACCGTGGAATCGCTCGGCTCGCCCGGCATCCTGGAGCAACGGCTCGCGAAGAAGGCCGAACTCACGCCGCCCGGCAACCTCGCCCTCAAGGAGGTGGCGCTCGGCGAGCAAAAACTCATCTCGTGGAAGAGCGACGAGTTCACCATCGAAGGCATCCTCACGCTGCCGCCGGCCGAGGCGAACGTGAAGCCGCCATACAAGCTGTTGGTTCATCCGCACGGCGGGCCGCACAGCCGTTCCGCGCTCGGTTTCGATTTCACGGTGCAACTCTTCGCCGCGCACGGGTACGCCGTGTTGCAGCCGAACTTCCGCGGCTCCTCCGGCTACGGACAGAAGTTCATCGACGCGGATCGCGGCGACTTCGGCGGCGGCGACATGCGCGACATCCTCGCCGGCGCGGACAAATTGATCGCAGACGGCATCGCGGACCGCACCCGCCAGTTCGTGTACGGCACCAGCTACGGCGGGTACCTGACGACGTGGCTCGTGGGCCAGACGGACCGCTTCAAGGCCGCCGCGGCGCAGAACGCCGTCACGGATCTCACCATGATGTGGTGCCTGAGCGACATCCCGAGTTGGACGGAATGGGAGTTCGGCGGCAAGCCGTGGGAGGTGCCGGAGAAGATGCGGAAGCACAGCCCGCTGACGTATGTCGAGAAAGTGAGCACGCCGACGCTCGTGCTGCACGCGGCGGCGGACCGCCGCTGCCCGCTGCCGATGGGCCAAGCGTATCACAAGGCCCTCGCCGCCCGCGGCGTGCCCACCGGCCTCGTGACCTACCCGGACGAAGGCCACGGCATCAAACAACCCAAGCACCGCGAAGACGTGTACCGCCGCGTACTGGACTGGTTCGACAAACACGGGAAGTGACCATGCGACGCGCTTTCACACCGCTGTTCGCATTCCCGCTCCTCGCTGCCGGGATTCTCGCTCAACCCAAACCCGCGGTGCGGGAGGCGGTGGTGGCGAAGGGCGGGATGGTGGTGTGCGTGTCCGCCCCGGCCGCGGAAGTGGGGGCCGCCGTTCTCAAGGATGGCGGCAATGCCGTGGATGCCGCGGTGGCCGTCGCGTTCGCCATGGCCGTCACGTGGCCGGAAGCCGGGAACATCGGCGGCGGCGGGTTCATGATGATCGGCCCGCCGGGGAAGGAACCGACCTGCATCGAGTATCGCGAAGAGGCACCCGGTGCCGCGACCGAAGGCATGTTCGCGAAGGGCGATGTGTCGCCGTATTCGCACACGGTGTCCGGCGTGCCGGGCACCGTGCGAGGTTTGGAGAAGGCGCACAAGCGGTTCGGCAAGCTGCCGTGGAAGCGCGTCGTGGAGCCCGCTGCGAAGTTGGCTGCGGATGGCTTCACCATGAACGCCGTACTGGTACGTGGGCTGAACTCGGTGCTCGCGTCCAAGAACACCACGAACGCCGAGTTTCGCAATGCGTACGGCAAGCGCGACGGCCCGTGGAAGGACGGCGACACGCTGAAACTGCCGGACTTGGCCCAGACGCTGTTCGCGATCGCGGAGCAGGGAGCCGATGCGTTCTACACGGGCGAACCGGGCCGGAAACTGGTCGCGGAGATGAAGCGGGGCGGCGGCCTCATCAAGAACGACGATCTGGCCAACTATCGGGCCGTGGAGCGGAAGCCGATTCACGTCACCTATCGCGGGTTCGATGTGTATGGCCCGCCGCCGCCGAGTTCCGGCGGCATCGCCCTCGCCGAGATCCTGAACATCCTCGAGAACTTCGAACTGAACAAGCACGACCGCTGGTCGGCGGAGGTGAACCACCTGCTGATCGAGTCGATGAAGCGGGCGTATGCCGACCGCGCAATTCACCTCGGCGATCCGGCGTTCACGGACATCCCGCCGCACCTCGTCACCAAGGAATACGCGAAGAAACTGGCCGCGGGCATCGACAGGGAAAAGGCCGCGCCGAGCACCGATCTCGCGCCCGAGATTCCGCTCAAGCCCGAGGGCGACAGCACCACGCACTTCTCCATCATCGACCAGGACGGCCTCGCGGTGAGCAACACGTACACGCTGGAGAACAGCTACGGATCGCGCGTTGTGGTGAAGGGCGCGGGCTACATCCTGAACAACGAGATGACGGACTTCAACCCGGTGCCGGGCGTGACGACGAAGGGCGGGCAGATCGGCACGAAGCCGAATCTCGTGGCCCCGCGCAAGCGCATGCTCAGTTCGCAGACGCCGGTGCTCGTGTACAAGGACGGCAAGCCCGTACTGATCACCGGCAGCCCCGGCGGCCGCACGATCATCAACACCGTGGCGTGCGTGGTGGTGAACGTCGTGGACTTCGGCATGAGCCCGACTGAAGCCGTGGACGCCCCGCGACTGCATCACCAGTGGTTCCCCGATGTCGTGCGCTTCGAGGGAACGAAAGAGCACCCCGACCTCGTGGCCAAGCTGAAGACGCTGGGCCACTCCGTGGCCCAGCAACGCCAGGGCGACGCCCACACCATCGGCATCGACGGCCAACGCGGCCTGTTCCTCGGCGCGGCGGACAAGCGGATCGATGGCAAGGCGCTCGGCGTGCCATGACAAAGTCAGCCATTGGATGGATGTGCCTGCCGGCCGTTGTGGAGAACAGCCTCGATTTCCCGGATGCACGGTTGCCCTTGGGCTCGCTTCCGCCGACAATGTTGCCTCGTCCCGCCTCACTCTCCTCTCTCGGAGCCGACATCATGACGATCCTCCGGATCGCCCTCTTCTCACTCGCCGTGGCCGCGATCGTGCCGGCCGCCGTCGGGCAACCGGTGAAGGCGCACGGCGCCTTGGTTCACGCCATCGCCGTGTCGCCGGACGGCAAACTGGTCGCCACCGCGGGATTCGACAACACCGTGAAGGTGTGGGACGTCGGCGCGGACGGCAGCTTGAAGGAGAAGAAGGTGCTCAGCGGGCACACCGGCCCGGTGTACGCCGTGGCCTTCCACCCGAAAGAAGCCGGCGTGCTCGTGAGCGCGAGCCTCGACAAGACCGCCCGCGTGTGGAACCTCGCGGACGGCAAGACCACGCTGGAAATCAAGGGCCACACGGACATCGTGGACACGGTCGCGTATTCGCCGGACGGCAAGGCCGTGGCCACGGCCGGTGCGGACAAGTCGGTGCGGCTGTGGAACGCGAAAGACGGCAAGGAACTCAAGAATCTCGGCGTGCATACCGGCAGCGTTTACTCCGTGGCCTTCTCGGCGGACGGCAAGTATCTTGCTTCCGCGGGCGGCGACGCGAACAACAAGGAACACGTCATCAAGGTCTGGGATGTGGCCGCGCAAAAGGAACTGAAGACGCTCAAGGGCCACGAACAGCCCGTGACGTCCGTCACCTTCGGAGCGGATTCCAACACGCTGATCTCGGCATCCATGGATCGCACGATCCGCATCTGGGACGTGACCGCGGGCAAGGACACCAAGAAGCTCGGCCCCACGACGGACGACCCGTACGCCGTGGCGTGGGATCCGAAGAACAAGGTGATCGCGGTCTGCGGCTACTCGGGCCAAGTAAGCACGTGGACACCGGCCGCGGACAAGCCGACGTTCAGCAAGGCGATCAAGTCGCCAGGGTACTGCGTGGTGTTCACCGCGGACGGCAAGGCGTTGATTTCGGGCCACGACAACGGATCGGTGGTCGTGACGCCCATCGGGAAATGAATGAACCCCGGTTTCACTCTGGAAACCGGGGTTCTGGCAAACTTCTGTGAACCCCGGTTTCTCAAGCGAAACCGGGGTTCTTCGTTTCTCAGCCGCGGCGGGCGCGCAGGCGAGCGATGAGGCCGGTGCGGCCCGTCGTCGTTTCGGTGGTCGCCGGGGTCATCGTCACGGTGCCCGAGGCCGGAACCACCGCGCTCATCGGCATCGGCATGGGAGCCGTCGTCGGGGCGCTCGTGGTGCGGTTCCGCATCCGCGAGAAGAGACCGGTGCGGGTCGCGGGGGCGGCCGGTGTGGCGTACGCCGCGGTAGTGACGCCGCTGGCGGCCGTCGTCGTGCCGCTGACGGGCTTCACGGAAGGCAGCGGTGCGGGAACGGTGGCCGGCGGCGTGGTCGGGGTCGCGGTGCTCGGCGTCACCACGGTGGCCGGAGCGGTCATCACCGCACCGGTGCTGCGGCGCTCGCGGAGGCGGGCCAAAAGACCGCGGCGGGCGGGCGTGGTCGATTCGCTCACTACGACGGTCGAGGCCGTGGTGGTGGTCGCCGGCTTGGCCGGTTCGTCCGCCGAGACGGGCACGGCAACGAGGCCCAATCCGGCGAACAGCGCGAGAATCATCCGTTTCATGTTGCTTCCTCCTGAAACACGCCCGGTCCCTGAGCCGACTGTCGACCCGGTCACCGGGTTGGAATCAGTATACGGGTGAATTCCGGGCGGGAACACCCGCCGCGACTTGAGCGGATTGTAATTCTTACCCGGAAAACAAGGCGAATTCGCATCGACAACCGCACCAGAAGATCGCGTCCGTCCGTTCCGCAACACCCGCATGTCTCGTCCTGCGGACGCAACCGGCACAGCGGGGCGCGCGGGGGCTCGATTTCGCGTTGCAACTTGCCCCAAACGATTTCCCATTTCGCCGCCATGGGTCAATCTACACGCAAGCACTGTGGTGCCGCCCGCCGTTGTCAGCGGCGAACGGAACGGTCGCGACGGCGGCGGACGCAGTGCTCAAGGAATGAAGTGAGGGATTCCATGAGCATCCTTCGGATCAAGGTGTGTTTGCTGACGGCCGTGTGTTTCGGCCTCATCGGCCTCACGGCCCCGAGCGCCGCGGCGTTCGGCGGCAAGCTCTTCAGCAAGAAGAGCGACTCGTGCGACGCCTGCGGCGCCCCCGCCGCCGGCGGCTGCGAGAACGGCAAAGTGAAAGTGACCGAGTGGGTGCCCACGTGGGTCGAAGAGACCGTCAACGTGATGAAGCCCACCCAGGTCACCGAGAAGTACACCGCCTACAAGTGGGAGTGCGTGCCGGAAACCGTCACCAAGCAGGTGACGGTCAACAAGAAGGTCACCGAGACGATCACCGTCAACAAGATGGTGACGGAACGCGTGCCGGTGCAGAAGACCGTGACGGTGAACGAACGGGTTCCCGTGCAGAAGACGGTGACGGTGAACGAGACGCGCTACAAGACGGTGCAAGTGGTCGAGAACCAGACCAAGACCGTCCGCAAGTTCGTGGACGTGCAGGAAGTGGTTGAAGACAAGGGCGGCCTGCTCGGCACCGGCATCGGCGCCGGCCTCGGCAGCCGTCTCGGCGGCGGCCGCTCCGGCGGCGGCCTCCTCGGCCACCTCTGCCACAAGGATCCCTGCGCCGATCCGTGTGCGGACCCCTGTGCGAACGCCTGCAGCAAGGGCTGCAGCGACCCGTGCCCGAAGACGAAGGTCGTCTGCAAGAAGAAGCTCGTGTGCGAAACCGTCTGCTGCCCGGTCACGGTCTGCAAGAAGGTCGCCGAGTGCGTGCCCGTCACGAAGACCATCTGCACCTACGAGTGCAAGCCGGTCCAGAAGACGATCTGCACCTACGAGTGCGTGACCAAGTGCGTGCCGACGCAGTGCACCGTCACCAAGTGCGTCCCGACCTGCGAGACGATCACCTGCACGGTGAACACCCGCAAGTGCGTCCCGTACGAAGCGACCCGCACGGTGTGCAAGAACGTCTGCGTGCAAGAAAAGGTCAAGGTCTGCAAGATGGTGTGCAAGGTGTCGGAGAAGCCCTGCGCCCCCGCGGCTCCGGCCTGCGGCCCGGCGTGCGGCAACGCCTGCGACGCCACCACCGCTTGCTGCGAGAAGGCCAACCTGCTCGACAAGCTGAAGAGCCGCCTCGGCGGGCTCAAGGGCAAGCTCTGCCACAAGAAGGACGCCTGCGACAGCCCCTGCGGCGCGGCGGCCTCCTGCGGTGCGGCGGCCTCTTGCTGCCACTAAGCTGAAAACCCCGGAGGTCGGGCTCCGTTCGCCCGGCCTCCGCAACCCGGCCCAGGCCCCTCACCTGGGCCGGGTCACTCTTCACGAACGAACGACAAAACCCCGGCGAGAAATCGCCGGGGTTTTTGCGTTTCGGGCTCGCGAGATCCCGTCTCGGCCGGAACCGGCCAAGCGGCCACCGGCCAAGCAGGCACACACTTGGCCGGTTCGTGTCCAGTCGCGATGTTTCGCCAGAAACAACTGCCGAGTCGAGACTTGCGGCAGCCGCGATCCTTGCGGTCAAAGTTGGGTCTCGGCCACTTCCAACGCCCGCAGCAGGCTCATCGCCTTGTTCACCGTTTCCTGATACTCGCTCGCGGGCACGCTGTCCGCCACGATGCCGGCCCCGGCCTGCACGTAGGCGGTGTTGCCGATCATCACCATCGTGCGCAGTGCGATGCACGTGTCCATGTTGCCGCTGAAGTCCACATAGCCGACGGCGCCGCCGTAGGGCCCGCGGCGGTGCGGCTCCAGTTCGTCGATGATCTCCATCGCCCGCACCTTGGGCGCCCCGCTGAGCGTGCCCGCCGGAAGGCTCGCCCGCAACGCGTCGAATGCCGTCTTCTCCGGTAGCAGCAGGCCGGTCACGGTGCTCGAAAGATGCATCACATGGCTGTAGCGTTCCACCGTGAGCAGGTCGCCGATGCGGATGCTGCCGAGTTTCGCCACGCGGCCCACGTCGTTCCGCGCCAAGTCCACGAGCATGATGTGCTCGGCCCGTTCCTTCGGATCCGCGACCAGTTCCTCGGCGAGCCGCTTGTCCTCTTCGGGTGTCGCGCCGCGGGGGCGGGTGCCGGCCAGCGGCCGGTTCGTGATCACGCCGTTCTCCACCCGGCACATGATCTCCGGCGAAGCCCCGACCAGCGTGACCGAACCCGATCGCACGTAGAACATGAACGGCGACGGGTTCACCACACGCAGCGCGCGGTACACGTCGAACGGGTGAGCGGTGGTCTCGGCCTGGAAGCGCTGGCTGAGCACGATCTGGAACGCGTCCCCCGCGTTGATGTACTCCACAACCTTCCGCACCGCCGCCTCGTAGCCCTCTTTCGTGAAATTGGAGCGGACGGGTTTGGGGTTCCGAGCTTCGGGCCTCGGGTCGATGTCCGCCATGCGGATCTCGTTGCCGGGCGCTTGCAACCGCCCGACGAGTTCATCCACGCGACGGCAGGCGGAATCGTACGCGGCTCGGTCGTCACCGCCGATCGCGTTCGCCACCACGCTCACGGTCTTCGCCACATGATCGAAGATCACCATGCGGTCGTAGAAGCCGAAAGACAGGTCGGGCAGGCCGCGGTCGTCCGTCGGGGCGTTCGGCAGCCGTTCGACGTAGCGCACGGTGTCGTACCCGGCGTAGCCGACGGCACCGCCGCTGAAGCGAGGCAGTCCGGGCAGGTTCGGAGCCCGGTGCTCCGCGATCATGTCTTCGAGCACCTTCAGCGGGTCGGCCGCTTCGCTCTCGACCCACGGGCCGCTTCCGTGCTGAACGCGAACCCGGTTGCCGCGGGCCTCGAACTTCTTGAACGGTTCCGCGCCCAAGAAACTGTACCGGCCGATACGTTCGCCACCGACCACGCTCTCGAACAGGAACGACCATTCGCCCGATTCGATCTTCTTGAACGCGGATACGGGCGTGAGCGTGTCGCCGGTGAGCCGGCGGTACACGGGCACCACGGTGTGCGTACGGGCCAGTTCGGCGAACTGTTCGAAACTCGGGAAGTGGGACATGTGGCTGGTTTAAGGTTTCGGTGCGGGCTTACAACTCCGGCATCTTGCCCGCGAGGATGTCCTTCTCGTACTGCTCTTGGAGCGGCCACGACACGGTGCAGGTGCCGAAGTCCGCCATGTGCTGGTCTTGCGTGAGGCGGTCGATCGCCTTCTGAAGCAACTTCGCGTCCTTCTTGAACACCGGGCCGTGGCTCGGCAGCAGGTACTCCGCCTTGTCGTCGCGGATGCGCTTCAGCGATTCGATGTAACTGGGAAAGTGCGAGCCGTGGTGAGCGTCGATCGCGCCGACGCAGCCGTCCTTGTAAATGTTGTCCCCGCTGAACAGCAGGTTGCCGAGCTTGAAGCTGAGTTGGCCCGGCGTGTGCCCCGGCGTGTGCATCACCTTGAGCTTCACTTTGCCGATCTTCACGTCGTCGCCTTCGTCCAGTTTCACGTCGATTTTGCACGGAGGCATCGGGATGTTGAAGTCCTGCGCCGAGATCCGGGCGTAGGTTTCGACCGCGTCGCCGGATTCGATGGCGGTGGCGGCGCGGGGATGGGCCGCGGTCTTCGTTTTGAGCCGTTCTCGGGCCCGGGCCAAACCCTGGATGTGGTCCGCGTCCGCGTGGGTCGCGATCACCAGCTTGCACTTCGAGAGCGGGAAGTCCATCTCGCGGATCAGGTCGATCACTTCGTCGAGCGTGTCGTCCTGGCCGATGTCGATGAGCGCCCACTCGGTGCCGCCGTCGATCAGGTAGATGTTCACTCCGAGCGGACGCCCGGCTTGCAAGTTCAGTTCGATGACATTGGGGAACAGGTACTTCCGCGTGCGCATGCCGCGACCTCCCGTGTTCGGGTGATTTTAGGGCGCGGGATCGCCAGCGGTGGTCGCGGAATGGCCGCGCCGCGGCTGATCGCTTGCGTTTTCCGGTGAATTCGCACCGGCACCGGGATTGCATTCGCACACGGTCTGCCGAACACCCCTGCCACGGATACCCGCCATGAGCCGCCGCCGCGCGTTCACATTGATCGAACTGCTAGTCGTCATCGCGATCATCGCCATCCTGATCGGCCTGCTGCTGCCGGCGGTGCAGAAGGTCCGCGAGGCGGCCTCCCGGATCAAGTGCGCGAACAACCTGAAGCAGGTGTCGCTCGCGCTCCACAATTACGAGACTGCGAACGGCCGCCTGCCCTGCTCGAAGCGCACCGAGGCGCAAGAGATTCCCGGCGTGGCCGGAGCCCGGAGCTGGGCGCTCGACGCGTTCCCCTTTCTCGAGCAGGACGCGATCACCAAAGGCGGCGGGTACGACCTCACGAAGAGTTGGTGGCTGAACCGCACCTCCGTCACGCCGCCGGCGGGGGCGGTGATGACGCAGATCAAGATCCTGCAGTGCCCCTCCACCCCGAACCCGAACCGCTTCCAGGACAAATACGACGCGAACGACGTGAAGCGCAAGATCGGCGCGTGCTCGGACTACTTCGTGCCGGAAGGGATCAGTGCCTCGTTCAACGCCGAACTCTCATCGCAGGGAATGTCACCGCTGGGCACGACGCCGGACGCGATGTGGGGCGTGCTCCGCCCGGTGCCGGAGACGCCGATCACTCTGACGCAGGTGGCCGACGGCACCTCGAACACGATCCTCGTGGGCGAGTGCGCCGGCCGCGAGGATGTCTACCGCGGGAAGAAGGGGACGCCGGCCCAGACGGATTCCGCACAGGGCGGTTGCGCCCGCGCCCGTGGTGGCGCCTGGGCCACCAACGACAACCCGTACGAGCTCGGCCGCCCGCCGCTCGGGTGCTCCGGCGGCAATGCCGCGCTTTCCGCCTTCCCCGCCGGGCAGCTTCGCGTGAACGCCACGAACGAGTGGGGCGGCATCTACTTCGGCTTCCACGACACCGTGGCGTGCGTCGGCCTTGCGGACGGGTCCGTTCGCAACCTCCGCGAGTCCACCTCGTTGTGGATCGTGGGAGCCCTGAGCACCCGCAGCGGCGGCGAGGTGATCGGGGACTACTAATCGCCCATCGAGAAGAACACGGCCGGAGCCGCGCTCGCAGGCAGCGCGTTCATTCTCTTGAGCGCGGACTTGAACGCGCCGGTCTCGGCATAGTGCGTCACGATCACCAGCGGTACCGGGCCGCTGCCGCCCTCCTCCGCCTCGTGCTGAACCAAACTCGAGATGCTGATACGTTCGTCCGCGAGGATGCGGGTGATATCCGCCAGCACGCCGGGTTGATCCGCGACGAGAAGCCGCAAATAGAAGCGGCTCTTCACCCGCTCCGCAGGTTCGACCGTGTAGCCTTTGCCCTCGCGACTCCAGAGCTTCGCCGCGGCGAAGGTGCATTGCGCCCGGCCGACTGCGATGTCGATCAAGTCTGCGACCACGGCGCTGGCCGTGGGCATCATTCCGGCACCCGGCCCTTGGTAGAGCGTTTCGCCAGCCAAGTCGCCATGCACGGCGATGGCGTTGTACGCGCCTCGCACTTGGGCCAGAAGATCCGTGTGGCGGAGGAGCACCGGCGCGACGTGCAGTGCAACCGCTTTTGAATGCGGAGTGCGGATTTCGGAATGCGGATTGGAAGATTGCCTGCCATTCCGCATTCCACGTTCCGCATTCCGCAATTCGGATGTCCACGCTTCCGCGAGCAGTTTGATCGTGTAGCCGAGTTCGTTGGCGAAGCGGATGTCCATGTCCTGCAGCGTGTCGATGCCCTGTCGTTCGATTTCATCCGGCTTTGCGGCTACGCCGAATGCGATCTGCGCGAGCACGGCCAATTTGTGGGCCGCGTCCGAACCATCGACATCGAGTGTGGGATCGGCCTCGGCGTAGCCGAGCCGCTGGGCCTCGGCCAACGCGTCCGAGTAGCTCATCCCTTTCTCGGACATCGCGGTGAGGATGAAGTTCGACGTGCCGTTCAGAATGGCTTGAATCGCCGTCACTTGGTTGGCCGCGAGGCTCTCACCGAGGGCGCGAATGATCGGCACGCCACCCGCCACCGCCGCTTCAAAGCACACTGTCTTTCCTGTCTTGCGGGCGGCGTCGAAGATCTCGGCGCCGGCTTCCGCGAGGAGGGCCTTGTTCGCCGTGACAACGTGCTTTCCGGCTGCGAGCGCGTCCAACACCACCTTCTTCGCGGTGGTCGTTCCACCAATCAGTTCCACAACCACATGAACGGAGGGATCGTGAATCGCGGCGACGGGATCGGTGCCGATGACGCTGGCCGGAATCTCGGCGGGGCGGGCTTTCTTCAGGTCGCGAACGACGACACGCTTGAGATCCAAGGCGCGGCCGGCGCGGCCGAGCAACCGCTCGCGATGTTCGAGCAGGATCTTCGCGACGCCGCCGCCGACCGTGCCGCAGCCGATCAGTACGATTCCGAGCGGTTCCGACATGCCGTGCCCCCCTCGCGCTCCGCTCCGAGGACTCCGCGTCGCGGCTAACCTCAAAGATACCGGTGATTCTCCACGCGGCGAGATTGACGGTGGCGGCCGCCGCCCCTACGATTCTTCTTTTGGTTCCGCGCCGCCGGTTGAACCATGCCCTTGCCGGAAGTCTCCGCTGAAGCCTTCGCCCATGCCGTGGAGCGGCTCGCGTTGCATCGCGATCGGCCGGTCGTGGTGAAGCTCGGCGGCAGCGCGATGGAAGACCCCGCGGCCACCGACGCCTGCCTCCGCTCCGTCGCCGTACTGCATCGACTCGGCGTGCCGCTCGTGTTGGTTCACGGCGGCGGCAAGCCCATCGACCGCGCCATGGCGGACGCGGGCCTCGTTCCGAAGAAGGTCGCCGGCCGCAGATACACCGATGCCGCCACGTTGGACATCGTGGTAAGGGTGCTCTTCGAGATTAATGAAGACCTCGCTAGGCGTCTCTCTGACTTCGGCGCCTCTGCTTACGGCATGAGTGATGTCGATCCTTTTCCATTGACCGGCACGGTGCTTCGTTTGGTGGATGCGAATGGGAAGGCGATCGATCTTGGTCGAGTGGGCACCATCACGAGCGTCGACAAGGAGTGGCTTGCAGCTTGGCAGCTTGCTGGCGGGAAGGACGTCCCAATCATTCCCTCGCTTGCCGTTGACGATGCTCGCGAAGGGAAATGCCTCAATATCAACGCGGACACCGCAGCTTCCGCCGTCGCGGGATCGATCGGTGCCGAGAAGGCCATCTTCCTCAGCGACATCCCTGGCGTGTTGCGCGACCGCAAGAACCCCGCCTCGCTCATTCCAAAGCTCACTGAGACTGAATGCCGCTCGCTCATCGCCGAAGGTGTGATCGAGGGCGGCATGGTGCCCAAGGTCGAAGCTTGTTTCGAGGCTCTCGCCGCCGGCGCGAAATCGGCCTTCATCTTGGACGGACGCGAACCCTTCTCGCTGCTCCGCGTCTTTCTGCACGATTCCTTCCCCGGCACCGAGATCACCCAGTGACCAGCACCGAGACCATTGCGCTTGCGAAGAAGTTCCTCACGGGGAACTACACGCGCTACCCGGTGGCGCTCGTGCGCGGCGAAGGCTCGTGGGTATGGGATGCGGAAGGCAACCGCTATCTGGACTTTTTCCCCGGTTGGGGCTGCGGGCTGCTCGGGCACTGCCCGCCGAAGGTGGTCGCCGCGGTGCAGGAGCAGGTCGCCACGCTGATCCACGTTCCGAACACGTGGTACACGGAAGCCCAAGCGTTGCTCGGCCAGGCGCTTTCCGAACGCTCCGATTTCGGCGGGCAGAGCTTCTTCTGCAACAGCGGCACGGAGGCGAACGAAGCCGCGATCAAACTCTCGCGGCTGAACGGGAAGCCGAAGGGACGTTACAAGATCATCACGTTCACCGGCGGGTTCCACGGCCGCACGATGGGCTCGCTCACGGCCACGGCCCAACCGAAGTATCACGCCGGCGTCGAGCCCATGCTGCCGGGCTTCAACTATGCCCCGTTCGGGAACTTGGACGCCGCGGCCAAGTTGATCGACACCGAAACCGCCGCCATCATGCTGGAGCCGATCCAAGGCGAAGGCGGCATCAACCTTCCCCCCGCCGGTTTCCTCGAAGGCCTGCGTTCACTCTGCGATCAACACGGCCTGCTGCTGATCTTCGACGAAGTGCAGACGGGCATGGGCCGCACCGGGAAGTGGTACGCCCACCAGCACTGGGGCGTGCTGCCGGACATCGTGACGCTGGCGAAGGCGCTCGCCGGCGGCGTGGCCATGGGCGGGCTCATCGCCAAGCCCGAGGTCGCGGAGAAGCTCAAGCCCGGCACCCACGCCGCGACCTTCGGGGGCAACCCGCTGGCCGCCCGCGCCGCACTCGCCACCATCGAGACGATCGAGGAAGAAGGCCTGCTCGAACGCGCGGTTCAGATCGGCGAGACGTTCCGTGAACGGTTCACCGCCTTGAAGGCGAAGTGCCCGCTGATCCTTGACGTGCGTGTGAAGGGTGCGATGATCGGCGTCGAACTTGCAGTGGATGGTGCGCCTGCCGTGCAGGCGTGCCTGGAGAAGGGCTTGCTCATCAACTGCACGCACAACACGACCATCCGCCTGCTCCCCGCGATCAACCTCGCGGACGAGCAGATCGACGCCGGCTGCGACATCATCGATTCGGTCTTGATGGGCCTGAAGGCCTGAGTTGTTTGAAGGGGTCCTCACAAAGCCCGCCCGTGGCAACGGGCGGGCTTCCCGCTTTCCCAGAGTTTCGCGATGCGCCACTTTCTGAACCTGATCGACTTCACCAGCGAGGAACTGACCGCGCTGCTCGCCGAGTCCGCGCGGTTGAAGGCGGCCCACGCCCGCGGCGTGCCCACGCGTTCGCTTGCGGGCAAAGTCGTAGGACTCGTGTTCGAGAAGCCGTCGCTGCGCACGCGGGTCAGCTTCGAGAGCGGCGTCGCTCAACTCGGCGGCACCTCGCTGTATCTGCCCGGCAACGAAGTCGGCCTCGGCTGGCGCGAATCCCATGCGGACTTCTCCCGCACCATCGGCCAGTACATCGACGCGCTCGTGCTCCGCGTCTTCCGCCACGACACCGTCGAAGGCGTGGCGAACGCCTCGCGCATCCCGATCATCAACGGGCTCTCGGATTGGTCGCACCCCTGCCAGGCCCTCGCGGACATGCTCACGATCCAGGAACTGTTCGGCACCGTCGCGGGCCGCACGGTGGTGTTCGTGGGGGACGGCAACAACGTGGCCCGCTCCGTGGCCGTGGGTTGCGGCCGCCTCGGCGCGAAGTTCGTGCTCGCTTGCCCGAAGGGGTACGGCTTCGACGACGCATTCAAGAAGCAGTGGCGCGAACGCGTGAACCCGGACTTCCCTGCCGAGCTGAACGACGCGGCCGACGCCGTTCGCGGCGCGGATGTGATCTACACCGATGTGTGGACCAGCATGGGTCAGGAAGCCGAACGCGAGGAGCGGCTCAAGAAGTTCGAATCGTTCCAAGTGAACGGCTCGCTGCTGGCGAAGGCCGCGCCGGGCTGCAAGGTGCTGCACTGCCTCCCGGCCCACCGCGGCGAGGAAATCACGGACGAAGTGATGGAGAGCCCCGCGAGCGCGGTCTTCCAGCAAGCCGGCAACCGCCTGCACACGCAGAAGGCCGTGATGGAGATGTTGATGAAGTGACCGCCGCGAGAACCACGACACACGGGTGCGATCAGCTGCGATCGGGTCGAGCGGCCGCTCGGTTGCCGACCGCGTAGAGTGAGAAGTGCAAGTAAGTGTAAGCGCCCTTGACTGCGAGAATCACCAGTAACACGCACATCATAATCGGAATCGGGCTGCTCGGTTCCGCGCTTTCCACTCTCTGGCCGCTCGTTCGCTTCGGCGGCAGGAGTCGTTCCTCGTCGGCACCCGCTCGAGCCGGGGCCGGATTCAAGTCTCCGACGAAATCACTGAGCCACAGCATGTACAGGGCGAAGGCGATCAGCGCGAGCAACACGATTGCCAGGAACTGGTGAAAGAGCGTGACCCATCCCGCTTGCTTCCGCAACGCGCGGCTGGGAATCTCGCCGCCGACGATCGCCATGCCGGGAATCACCGAGAACGTGGCGACCAACAGGCTGATCTCGGCGATCATCAACGCCGTCGAGGAGTTGACCAAGTAGCGAAGCCCATCCAACCCCGTGGCGGATACGGCCATGATGAGGTAGACCGTGCCGACGAAGAGCGAGAGCGTTCGCAACGCTCCGAGGATCGAAGCACCGGTCATGAGCCCGACGGCACCGGAGTTCGAAGGGGCGGCGGTCATGCGCCACCACCCCAGCATCATCATGATGGTGCCGGCGATTTCAAAGAGGTACTGCACCGTGAAGAGGCCCAGCTTGTCAAGCAGCGCCAACTCCTTGGATTTCGAGGCCGCTCCGATCAACATCATTTCCAGCAACAGGATCATGAACGCGAAGCCTGCGAAGTTCACCCACATGCCCCACTTCACGAGGCCGCATCCCGCTCCGAACGCGGCCAGCCATCGCGGAACTCTCCGGCGTTCGATCGGTTCATCCTCCTCATCGTCGAAATCGTGGATCGGCGGGGGCGGGGGTGGCACCGGTTGTGGAGGCGGGGCCACGCCCGGCATCCAATATCCGACGTGCGGCGGTGCGGATTGCCGGGTCGGTAGCGGCACCGGTTGGGGCGGTGCCATGCCGTGCTGCCAGTTCCCGACGACGGGTGGCGGAAGCGGCGGTTGTCGCGGGGGAGGTGGAGGAGGCGGGGGCGGCGGAGCCGGCGGCTGAATCCGCGCCAAGCCGTGCACCGTGACGATGAGAGTGGTTCGGCATTGCTTGCACAGAACGCGCTTGCCGATAAGCGCGGAGGTGACGATGTACGGCTTTCCGCACTGCGGACAGGCACTGTTCAAGGAACACCGGCGGGTTCGCGGCGACAACAAATGGAGGATTGGAGAGTAAACGAGAGCGGCATCCGTCGCAATCTTGGAGCAGGGACATTTCTTGAGTCGGCCGCCCCGCAGTCGGTCGTATAACCCCTTCATGAGCACGCTTCTTCTCCGCAACGGGCGGGTCATCGATCCGTCGCAGGATTTCGACTCCAAGACCGATCTCTGGCTGAAGGACGGCCGCATCGTCGGGTTCGGACCGCAAGCCGGCCTGAACGCCGATCGCATGCTCGATTGCACCGGCATGATCGTATCACCGGGGTTGATCGACATGCACGTTCACCTGCGCGAGCCGGGCCGCGAGGAAGACGAAACGATCGCGACCGGCACCGCGGCGGCTGTGGCCGGCGGCGTCACGAGTGTGGCGTGCATGCCGAACACGGAGCCGCCGCTCGACTGCCGCTCGGCCGCGGAGTTCGTCGTTCAACAAGCCAAGCGGGCCGGCAACTGCAATGTGTTCCCCATCGGTGCGGTTACGAAGAACCGCGACGGCAAGGAATTGGCCGAACTTGGCGGCTTGGTCGAAGGCGGTGCCGTTGCGTTCACGGACGACGGCGCGCCGGTATGGTCCGCGGAGATCATGCGGCGGGCGCTCGAATACTGCAAGATGCTCGGTGACCGCGGCAAGGCGGTGCTCGTTCACGCCGAGATCCTCGAACTCACCGTCGGCGGCGTGATGAACGAAGGCGTGGTCTCGATGCAACTCGGCCTGCGCGGCATGCCGGGTGTGGCCGAAGACATCATGATCGCGCGCGACATCATGCTCTCCGAACTCACCGGCGGCCGCGTCCACATCCTGCACGTGTCCACGGCCCAAGGCGTCGATCTGATCCGGCAGGGCAAGGCGAAAGGCATCCGCGTCTCCGGCGAAGCGTGCCCGCACCACTTCCTCCTCACCGATGAATCGCTCCGCGGCTTCGACAGCAACTTCAAGATGTCCCCGCCACTTCGCACGCAGAAGGACGTGGACGCGATCCTCGCCGGGCTTCAGGACGGAACGCTCACCGTGCTCGCCACGGACCACGCTCCGCACGCACCGGAGAAGAAGGAACGCGAACTCGACCAGGCCCCGAACGGCATCCTCGGCTTGGAGACGTTCCTGCCGCTGTGCATCACCCACCTGATCGAAACGAAGCGGCTCACGTGGCCGCAGATGCTCGCAATGATGACTTGCAACCCCGCCGAAGTGCTGAGCATCGATCGCGGCACCCTTCAACCCGGCCGCCCCGCGGACGTGACCGTGATCGACCCGCAGGTGAAGTGGACGATCGACGTGAACGAGAGCAAGTCCAAGAGCCGCAACATGCCGTTCCACGGCTGGCCGGTGACGGGCCGCGCCGCGGCCACGATCGTCGGCGGCGACGTGAAGATGAACCGCCTGCCGGGTTGAATCTTGCAGCCATCTCCTCTTCCGCTTAAAGTCGATGCATGTTGCGAATCCTCGGCTCTCCGAAGCGGACGTGCGGCGGCCCGACGCGGCGCGACTTCCTCATCGCAGGCGGCTTCGCCGCACCCGCGTTCGGCGCGACCCGCGAAGCCAAGCCGTCCGGCACCGCGAAGAACGTCATCCTGCTGTATCTCTTCGGCGGGCCGAGCCAATTGGACACGTTCGACCCGAAGCCGAACGCCGCGCCGGAAGTGCGCGGCGAATTCAAAGCGATCCGCACGCGAGTGCCCGGCCTGGACATCTGCGAGAAGTTGCCGCACATCGCGAATGTGATGGACCGCGTCACGCTCATCCGTTCGCTGAACCATCCGTGGAACTTCCACGGCATGCAGTACGCCACGACCGGCCTGCCGCAGGGCACGATCCCGATCGAAGAGACGCAGATGCACGCGGAGCAGTGGCCGTTCATCGGCTCCGTGTACACCCACCTGCAGCACTCGAAGCACGGCGCGAAGCCGAACGGCAGCGTGCCGGACAACGTGTTCCTGCCGTGGCTGCTGAGTTCCAAACGGACGATGCCCCCGTACGCTCGGCCGCATGCCGCGTACTTGGGTGGCGAGTTCGATCCGATCGTCGGCGAGTTCCAAGGCAAAGCGACGCGTTCGATCCGCCGGGCGGCGTGGGGCGCGCCCGAAGACTTCCCCGATCCGCATCTCGGCATCACGCCGCAGAGCCGCTTTGAACTCGCCGCCGGCACCGCCCTCACCGACGGCATGACGCTCGACCGCCTGAACACGCGCCGTTCGTTGTTGGATCAATTCGATGCATCACGATATGAAGCGGATCGCAGCCGCACCGCGCGGCGGCTCGACGAGAACCGCGGGCTCGCGTTCTCGCTCATGGATTCGCCGAAGGTGCGGGTCGCACTCGACCTCGACCGCGAACCCGCCAAGCTCCGCGAGCAGTACGGCATCACGCTCTTCGGCCAAGGGTGCTTGCAGGCCCGGCGATTGGTGGAAGCCGGGTGCCGGTTCGTCACGGTGGTGTGGGACGAGTTCGGCCAGTTGAACACGGGCTGGGACACGCACGAGGACCAACGCAACCGCTTCAAGAACGATCTGCTCCCCGGATTCGACTTGGCATTCTCCGCGCTGATCGAAGACCTCACGCAGCGCGGGCTGCTCGATGAAACGCTGGTGCTCGTACTCAGCGAGATGGGCCGCACGCCGAAGCTGCAGGGGGACGGCCGTGGCCACTGGGGCCGCGCGTATTGCAACCTCCTGGCGGGCGGCGGCGCGGCCCGCGGCCGCGTCATCGGCAAGACGGACGGCATCGCCGCCGAGCCGATCGATCGCCCGCTGAAAGCGAAGGATGTGCTCGCCACCGCGTACCACCTCATGGGCATCGACCACCACAGCACCGTGCTCGACCGCCAGAACCGCCCCGTGCCGCTGCTTCCCTACGGCGACCCGATCCGCGAAGCCGTGGCATGATGTGGTAGGATGAACGTCATGACACTGACCGAATCGCCACCGCTCACTGAACTGTACATGCAGGATGAAACTGCGTGGCTCGAAGCCATGTCGAAGCTCGCGGCCGAGCGGCGATTCGCCGAGATGGATCTGCCGCACCTCAGCGAGTACCTCAACGACATGGCCATTCGAGACCGCCGAGCTGTGTTCAACCGCCTCGCCAAGTTGCTTGCTCACTTGTTGAAGCGGCAGTTTCAACCCGAGAAGGCCACGGGTTCATGGGACGCAACCATCTTGGAACAACGTCGCAGGTTGCGGCAATTGTTGGGAAGCGGCACCCTTTACAACCACGCGGAATCGGTCCTCGCCGAATGCTTCGACGCCGCCCGCAAGGAGGCGGCCGCCGAGACTCGCCTGCCCCGTTCCACGTTCCCGACCGAATGTCCGTGGGATTTGGAAACGATCCTCCGCGACGAGGACGACCAGGAGTAAGGACGCTCCCTCATGTCGGATGTCATTCGCAGCTCGGATACGCTTCGCGCCGAGCGGTTGCCGCCGCGGCAGGTGCTGACGCGCAAGTGGCCGGTGCTGCATGCCGGCGAAGTGCCACCGTTCGACCCGGCGACGTGGGATCTCACCATCTTCCCGATCCCGCTCGTGGATCGCATCGTCCGCTTCGCCTGGCCGGAGTTCCTCGCATTGCCGCGGGTGAAGGTCTTCGCGGACATGCACTGCGTCACGCGGTGGAGCAAGCTGGACAACCTCTGGGACGGCGTTCCCACCCGCGAGTTGCTCAAGCACGTCACCGTGTCGCCGAACGCGAAGTTCGTGATGGTGCACGGCGAGTACGGCTTCAGCACGAACCTGCCGATCGACGACTTCTTCGGCGAGGATTGCCTCTTTGCGTTGCGTCACGACGGAGCGGACCTCGAACCGGATCACGGCGGCCCGCTGCGGCTTGTGGTGCCGAAGCTGTACGCGTGGAAGAGCGCGAAGTGGGTGCGCGGCATCGAGTTCATGGAACACGACCGCCCCGGCTTCTGGGAAAGCGGCGACCACGGCGGCTACCACATGCGCGGCGACCCGTGGGCCGAACAGCGGTTCGGCGGCCGGGAGTGAATCATGCCCTTCGATGAATCCCTGGCCGAACGCATCCGCGAGTCGCTCGCCCGCCGCCGCGGCATCGCGGAGAAGAAGATGTTCGGCGGCATCGGCTTCCTCCTGAACGGAAACATGCTCGTCGGCGTCTGGAAGGACTCGCTGATCGTGCGACTCGATCCGGACGAGTACGACGAAGCTTTGGCCGAGGAACACGTCCGCGTCTTCGACATCACCGGCCGCCCGATGCGCGGCTGGGTGATGGTGGACGCGGTCGGGCTGGACGACGACGCCGATCTGAAGGGTTGGATCGACCGCGCCCGGAGGCATGTGAAGACTCTTCCCGCGAAGTGAGACCCGATGACGCCCATGATCCGAACCGCGGACGAATGCCGCACGGTCGCCGTGGTCGGCGACGTGTATCGTTTCCTCGCCACGGGCGAAGACACGAACGGAGCCTATGCCTTGTGGGAGGCCCTCGTGCCGCCCGGCGGCGGGCCGCCGCCGCACGTTCACAGCCGCGAAGAGGAAGGCTTCTACATCCTGGACGGCGAGATCGCGTTCACCGTGAACGGCGAACGGATCGTGGCGAAGGCCGGAACGTTCGCGAACATGCCGGTCGGCACGCCGCATTCGTTCCGCAACGACAGCGACCGCCCGGCCCGGATGCTCATTTCGGTTGCCCCGGCGGGGCTGGAGAAGATGTTCTTCGAGTGCGGCACCGCGTTGCCCGACGGCGCGACCACGGCCGTGCCGCCGACGAAGGCCGACATCGAGAAGTTGCTCGCGATCGCCCCGGACTACGGCATCGAGATTCGCCTTCCGCCGCATTGAGGAGTCGGCCGCAACTGCCTCTTCACCTCGCCCCCGGCTTTGCGGGGGAGAGGTCGGAGTCGAAAGTCGCGATGATCGACTTCGACTCCGGGTGAGGGCCGCTCTGCGGCACATCAAAGCGTTACCCCTCACCCGACGTGCTGATGCTCGACGCATCAGCACGTCGACCTCTCCCGCAAAGCCGGGGGCAGCGTCGAGGTTTCGGCTTGTCTCCGTGCCTGTTTCGCGCTAGCGACTGAACCCCATTCGGCCCGTAAGATGTCCGTTCACTGTGGCCCGTACGCTGCGCGTACGGTTCGGGGAGATGCTCGCGATGCCGACGAAGATCGACATGGCCAAGTTCGCCAAGTTCTGCAAGGACATGGGCTTCATCTACCAATCGTCCGAGATCTACGGCGGCATCAACGGCTTCTGGGATTACGGCCCGCTCGGCGTCGAGTTGAAGAAGAACATCAAGGACGCGTGGTGGCAGGACATGGTCCGCAACCCGCCCCCCGGCCCGGACGGCCAGGAAATCCGCATGGTCGGGCTCGACTGCTCGATCATCATGAACCCGAAGACGTGGGTCGCCTCCGGACATGCTGGGGGTTTTGCCGATCCGATGGTGGACTGTAAGGCATGTAAGGGTCGGTTTCGGGCAGACCAGCTAGTCACGATCGAAGTGAAGATCGATGCGTTCAATGACACAGGTGAGGGAACAAAGTACTTCTACTTTAGCGGTGTCGGTGATAAGCCAGCGGTGCTAGAAGCCAACAAGAAGCAGATCGACAAATTGCACAACCCAACCAAGCTTGCACCCAAGATGGTCCGGGTGGAACCGATTACTGAGATGACGGAGCAAGGTCGAGCGAAGGTCCCGTGTCCCAGTTGTGGTCAAGCCGGGCACCTCACAGAGCCGCGTGCGTTTAACCTCATGTTTAAGAGCCACGCTGGCGCCATCGAGTCCGAAGACAACATGGTCTACCTGCGGCCCGAGACGGCGCAGGGCATCTTCGTCAATTACCGCAACGTGCTCGACTCCACGCGGCTGAAGCTGCCGTTCGGCATCGCGCAGGTCGGGAAGGCGTTCCGCAATGAAATCAATCCGCGGAACTTCACCTTCCGCAGCCGCGAATTCGAGCAGATGGAAATCGAGTTCTTCTGCCATCCCGCCGAATCGATGAAGTGGTACGAGTACTGGCGCGACCTCCGCAAGAAGTGGTACTCCACCCTCGGCGTGAAGTCGGACAACCTCAAGCCGCGTGAACAGGGCAAGGAGGAACTCGCCCACTACTCCATCGGCACGACGGACATCGAGTACATGTTCCCGTTCTCCGATGAGCCGCAGGAACTCGAAGGCGTGGCTCACCGCGGGTCGTTCGACTTGGAAGCGCATGCCGCGCCGCCTCCCAAAGGCAGCGGCATGGCCGAGAAGTTCGCGTACTTCGACGAGGATGCGTGGAACGCGGATGCCGCGACCCGTACCACGAACTCGTTCAAGGAATGGATGAAGACCAACCCGCCGGCGGAGTCCGTGGCGAAGTATCAGTTCACGCCGCACGTCATCGAACCGAGCGCGGGGGCGGATCGCTTCACGCTCGCGGTGCTGTGCGAAGCCTACACCGAGGACGAGGTGCCGGACGCGAACGGAAAGGTGGAGAAACGCGTGCTGATGAAGTTCCACCCGCGGCTCGCGCCGATCAAGGCCGCGATCTTCCCGCTGGTGAACAAGGACGGCATGCCCGAGAAGGCGATGGCCCTGTACCGCAGCCTGAAGCCGCACTTCAACGTGTTCTTCGACGACAAGGGCGCGGTCGGCCGTCGTTATCGCCGTCAGGACGAAGCCGGCACGCCGTTCTGCATCACCATCGACGGCCAGACGCTCACCGACGACACCGTGACGATCCGCGACCGCGACACCCTGAAGCAGGACCGCGTGAAGATCAGCGACGTGAAGAGTGTGATTGAGAAAGCGTTGTTTCCCGGGTAAGGTGGCATCATGCGATTCCTTCTGATTCCCGGCCGCACGAACAAGCAGGGCGTGAACGTCAATGTGGGCAAGGACGAGGCGGCGTATCAGGAAATCGTCACGACACTGACCGTGCATGCCGAAGACATGAAGGCACTCGGCGCGGTGAACGGCTCGAAGGTGATCATCCGCAACGGCATCGGCGAAGCCGAGTTCACGTGCAAGGAAGGCAACATCCCCCGCGGGATGCTCTTCGTGCCGTACGGCCCGCCGACCTGCCAACTGATGGGCGGCAACACGGACGGCACCGGCATGCCCGATTCCAAAGGCTGGGATGTGGACGTGGAGTTGATCCCATGAACGACAATCTTCCGACCGACCCGCAGCAATCGGCACCCGATCTGACCGATCCCGACATCCCCGCGTGGGAGGAGATCGAAGCGGGGCGGTACATGCCGAGGCGGATTCGCGGCAGCTTCCGCGGCCGCACCCTGGGGTGAAGCTTCCTCGCCCCGCCGCCCGGTCCGGGTGGCTCCGACCCCAAGCCGACGTGATGCTCAAAACGGATTCTTGTTCCGGGCCGCGTCCATCTCGGCCCGGGCCGCGCGGTCGCCGCGGCGGTACCACCAGCCGAGAGTGAGGCCGGCTCCGCCGAGCAGGATCACGAGTCCCACCACTGCCGGCACGAACCCTTCTTCCCACCATTCCGTCGCCGTGATCGGCGCGGGTTTCACCGTCACGCTGCGGCCGATCAAGAGTGGCGCGTACTTCTCCACGTTCTTCTTCGGGTCCGCGGAGTCCTGCTCGGCGGACTCGTACCGCCACAGCTTGAACGAGTAGCCCGCCGCCCGCACGGGCACATCCATGGACTTCTTCGGTTCGAGCCCCGGCGGCACGTCCGCCAGCACGAAGCACATCGGGTGGCCGCCCGGTTCGCGGTCCGGGATGATCCACGCCTCATACCACGAATCGAGGCCGGCTTCGATCAGCCGTTCCGGGCTCTTCCCCTTGTTCAGCCGCACGAGGCGGCCTTCCACCAGCACCAGGTCGAGGCGGTAATCTTTGCGGTGGTCTTGGAACAGGTCGCCGAAGCCGACATTGCGGGTGGCGGCGGCTTCCAGTTGCTCGGCGGTGAATCGCCGCGCGTGCATCAGCACCCGGTTCCACGCCGTGAGTTCCTCCCAGAACTCGATGCTCTGCGCCATGCGAGTCTTGTCACGGATCTCGCCGAAGACACGCAGGTTGCGGTCGAGCGGAATCTTCGGAGCGGGTTCGGGCAGGGGAACGAACGACCGGCCGACGAGCAGCGGCGCCTTGAGCCAGCCCGGTCCCGTCGGCGTCTTCGGGTCCGCCTCCGGCCCCGGGTACGTCATCAGTTTGAAGGAGTACCCGCCGAACGCGACCCATTTGTCGATCGGGGCGGACGCGCCGGCGGGCTCGCCTTCCGCGATCTCCGGCGGCGCGGCCACACCTTCCGGCCACTGCGAGAACAGCAGGCACAGCGGGTAGCCGGGCGACTCGTCCTCGGGAACGAGCCAAGCCTCGAAGATTTGTTTGAAGCCGGTGTCTTCGAGGGATTTGGTCGGCCGCAGGCGGCGGGCCTTCACCAACTTGCCCTCGAACCGCACGAGGTCGAGACGGAACTGGAAGCGGGCGGAATACGTGAGATCGTCCGGCGTCAGGTCGCGGCGGCCGACTTCGGCGAGGTCCGCCCCCGAGAATTGTGCCGCGTGCAGCATCAACTCCGTCAGCGATTGGTATTCGTCGGAATTCTGTTTCTCGGAGGCGAGGGGCCGGTTGTCTTCGATGCCGCCGCGAAGCACGCCGGTCTTGGGATCTTTCAGGCCGGTGAAGATCGCCTTTTCCTTGTCGATGCGGAACTTGGCGGCGTCGAGCGATTTCTTCGTGTTCTCGGGCGGAATCGGCGGCTTGTCGTCGATCTTGTCCTGGCCGAAGGCGTGCAGCGCGGCGACGCCGAGGATCACCGCGGCCAGCATCGCGAGGAAGGGCCCGCGGCGCAGCTTCAGGACCATGGCGAGCCGGCCGATCATGCGGTGTCCCCGTGTGTCTCAATGTTGGACGCGGCGAATCGCCCGGAAGTTCCGCGCCCGATTCACTCGTCCGATTCGAGCACCGCGAGGAACGCTTCCTGCGGCACCTCCACTTGGCCGATCTGCTTCATGCGCTTCTTGCCTTCGGCCTGCTTCGACCACAGCTTGCGCTTGCGGGTGATGTCGCCGCCGTAGCACTTGGCAGTCACGTTCTTCTTCATCGCGGCGATGTTCTCCCGCGCGATGATCTTGCCGCCGATGGCGGCTTGCAGCGACACCTCGAACAAGTGGCGGTCGATCTCCTTGCGGAGCTTCTGCAGCACTTGCCGGCCGCGACGTTCGGCGTTCGACCGGTGCACGATGATCGAGAGCGCGTCCACCTTGTTGCCGTGAACGAGGATGTCCAGCTTCACGAGGTCCGCCTCGCGGTAGCCGAGCACTTCGTAATCCATCGTGCCGTAGCCGTGCGTCACGGATTTGAGCTTGTCGTAAAGGTCGTAAATCACCTCCGCGAGCGGCATCTCGTACACGAGGATCACGCGCTGCTGGCTGAGGTACTCCGTGCGCACGAACGTGCCGCGGCGATCCGTGCAGAGGCCCATGATCGCGCCGATGTTCGCCGCGGGGATGAGGAAACTGATGCGGACGATCGGCTCGCGGAACTCCTTGATGCCGCCGCCCTCGGGCACGTCCTGCGGCCCGTGCACGTGGATCACTTCGCCGTTCTGCTTCTCGATCTCGAATGTGACGTTCGGC
>JAXMBB010000032.1:0-64350 GCA_046350135.1 Gemmataceae bacterium | reverse complement strand
CTTGCGACCTCGGCCGGATCCGTGAGTTTGGCGATCTTCCCGACAAGTCCATTCGGCGCGAGCATTGTCTTCATCACCGGGTTGTACGTCAGGTACAGCGCGTGCGAGGCATTGGCCTGGAACGCCTCACCCTCCTGCTTGAACCGGGTGAGGAGCGTCGCGTACTCCCGCTCCCGCTCGAACTGCTTCCGCACCACCGCGAAAGTCACGGCGTCGAGCTTCCGATTCGCCTTCTCGCGCTCGTACTTCGCCCGCAGGGTGTCGGCGTACCCGGTGGCTTGGGCCAGCGCGAGCGCCAGTTGCGGCGGCGACAGCGGCTTGCTCGCACCCACCGCGTAGGTCTTGTCAGCAGGCCGCGGGCCGGGCCCGGGCCACCGGCTCGACCGCAGGTACGCCTCGCTGTGCAGGATGCCGCCCATCAGCCGACGGAGGTCGAAGCCGTGTTTCGCGAAGTCCGCGGCGAGGTCGTTGAACAGTTCCGGGTGCGACGCCGGGTACCCGTCGTGGATCTGATCGACTGGTTCGACCAGCCCGACGCCCGTCAGATGTTTCCACACCCGGTTCGCCATCGCCCGCTTGAAGTACGGGCTTTCCGCGGTCACGCCGGCGGCGATCAGTGCTTTCCGACGATCCGTCTTCGCGTCGATCACTTGGCCGTCGAGGAACAGCAGCCGGGCGGTCCGCTCGCCGGTCTTGCGGCCGGTGAACTTCACCTCGCCGTCGGCTTTCTCGGTCAGAGCGGGCAGGTTGTTCTTGCCCTTGGTCGTGAAGGTGCGGCCGAGGAACGCCGCGAGGCCGTAGTAGTTCTCCTGTTTCCAGTCGCCGACAACCGGGTGGTCGTGGCACTTCGCGCACTGCATCTGCACGCCGAAGAACACGCTCGACACCGCGACGGTCATCGAATCGAGTTGCGCCGCGCGGTCGCCGCCCGCGAGCCGGCTGCCGAGGAAGTACGAAGCATTCGCCCCGACGGGGTCGCTCTCCTTCGGGTCGAGCAGTTCGCGGGCGATCGTGTCCCACCCGGCGTTCTCGCGGAGCCGCTTTTCGAGGAAGTCGAGGAACTCGGCCTCTCCGACCCGCTTCTCTTCGAGCGTGCCGTTGAGCCAGTGGTTGAAGACACCCCGCCAGTGCACCGGCATCTCCGGGTGGGCGATCAATGCGTCGATAAGTTTGTGGTGCTTGTCCGGGTCGGGGTCTTTCAGGTACGCGGCCGCCTCCTCGGGTGTCGGGATACGGCCGAGCACGTCGAGGTAGATGCGGCGCAGGATCTCGTGCTGCTCGGCACGCGGGGCGGGCATGATCCCTGAGGCCTTGTGAGGCGCAGCGATGCGGGCGTCGATGGTCTTGCTCAGGTCGCGGGCGTCGGCCGCGCGAACCGGAGGGGTGCCCGCCAAAACGAGAACGGCGATGAGAAACGCAAAACGCATCACACCCCCTCCCACACTTCGACCTTGCCGTCGGCGCGGCCGAGGCCGAGCAACTTGCCATCGGCGGAGAACCGCATCCCGAGGGAGAAATCGCCGAGCTTGATCTGCGCCAGTTCCTTGCCGGGTATCGCGCCAGGGTTCCCGAGCTTGCCGTTCTTGTCGGCTTTCGCGGGAACGAACCTGGTCGAGTCGTAAGCGACGACCTTCGCGTTGTTCGACCCGGCGGCCAGCAGGTCGTCCTTCGGCGAGAAGCACACCTGCGCGTCCGACTTGTCTTCGGCGACCGGTGTGCCGGTGGCGAGGTCGAATACGGTCAGAGTCTTGCCGCCCGCGGCGGCGAGGAACTTCCCGTCGCGGCTGACGTGCAACCGGTGGACGCCGCTGAGCGACGGGTTCTGGCCGAACTGCTCGTTCGCCCCACCGAACGTGATCATGCGGACGAGCGACAGCGCCTTCGCATCCCACACCAGCAACTTGCCGTCCTCGGCTCCGGTCACGAACGCCGAGCCGTCCGGCAACCACGCCACATCGCGCAGGAACCCGGTGTGCCCGGTCAGGGACTTCACCGGGGTCAGGTCGGCGGCGTTCCACACCCTAACCGCGAGGTCGGCCCCGCCGGTCACGAGGAACTTGCCGTCCGGTGAGAACGCCAAACCTTCCACCCAGCCCGCGTGCGCCTCGGTGTCGTGGGTTGGATTGTCGGCCGGCTTGCCGCCGGCGAACGGCCAGAGTTTCAGCCGGCGATCCGAGCCGCCGGTGGCGAGCCACTTGCCGTCGGACGACACGTCCAGACACCGCACCCATCCGGCGTCGTGCGGGCACACGAGCTTGCCGGTCACGGCGGTTAGGTTCTTGACCGTGAGTTCCTTGTCGTCGAGGTTCCACATCGCGACGCGGCGGTCGGCCGTAGCCGCGTACAGGAACCGTTCGGTCGGGTGGAACCGCACCTGGGACATCGTCATCGGCCCGCGCTTCGCGCCGTCGTCGATATGGTAGGTCTTCAGTTTGGTGAGCCTGGTCGGGGGCATGGTCACAGCACCTCCTTCACGGGAGTGCCCTTGCTGTTCTCGGTGAGGGGCACGGGCCGGCCCTCGAACTCCAGTTCGGTGCGATAGTCGATGCCGAGGAGCGTGTAAAAGGTGGCGAACAGGTCGGGGATGGTGACCGGCCGGTCCTTCACCGCGGTGCCGTCCTCGTTCGTGCTGCCGACCACGACGCCCGGCTTCACACCGCACCCGCCGAGCGACAGCGACCACGACTTCGTCCAGTGGTTGCGGCCGGGCGGCCCCTGACCGAGGATCTCGGGCGTGCGGCCGAACTCGCCCATGAGAATGACGAGTGTCTTCTCCCACAGCCCGCGTTCCCTCAAGTCGTCGATCAACGCACCTGTCGCGGTGTCGAACTCGCGGGTGAGATGCCGCTGGCTGTCGAACGCCCGCCGGTGCTTGTCCCACGCCAGCCCGCCCTGGTGCTGCACCCGGACGAACGGCACGCCCTTCTCGACGAGCCGGGCGGCGAGCAGGCAGTCCTTGCCGAGGGCGGTCGGCCCGTACTTCTCGAACCGCTTCGGCGGCTCCTTCGCGAGGTCGAACAGGTCGCGGTTGCGGAGCAGGTGCTCGACCGACCCGAACGCCGCGTCGTGGCTGTCGGCGGCGGCGGAGGTGCGGCCGGCCGAGTAGCCCGCGCCCAGTTGCGTGCGGAGCGCGGCCCGGCGCCGGTACTCGTCGAGGTCCTTCGCGCCCGCGGCGGGGAGGTCTTCCGGCCCCTGACCCTTGCCGGGGCAGTACAGCCCCTGGAACCCCGCGCCGAGGAAGCCCGGCCCCGGCACCGCCATGTTCCCACCGCCCTCCGCGCCGAGCACGACATACGACGGCAGCCCGTTTGCAGCGGGCCGCTGTTGCGCGCACACCGAAAGCCAGTGCGGGGCGGTGGCGACGACGTTGGTGGGCTTGTGCCCGGTCTGGGCGAGATAGTGCCCTTCCATGTGGTCGCCGAGGTCGCTCGTCATCGAGCGGATCGCGGCCGTTTTGTCGGCAAGGCGGGCGAGGTTCGGCATGTACTCATCGAACCGCACTCCGGGAACCGTGGTCTGAATGTTCATGTGCGGCCCGCCGGTCGGCCGCCCGGTCTTCGGATCCCAGGTCTCGAACTGGCTCGGCCCGCCGGACATGAACACGAGAATGACGTGCTTGCCCTGTCTCGCGGCCTTTGCCGCGTGGTCGGCGGCGAACAGGCGGCCGAATCCGCCGAGCGCGACGGCACCCTCCCCCTGAAGAAGGAACAACCGGCGAGACAGGTGGTGATCGGCGCGGCGACACTCGGCCGGGTGGGTTCCGGATCGGGTCATGGGGAACGGCTCGAGGCGTAAAGGCTGGTGAGGGATTCTGTCACGGTACCACGTTACCGAACCCCGGCCGACGACGCGCCAGACAGGCCGCTCACCACTCCGCGCCGGCGGCCGGTAAGCGGCCCCATCGCTTGGCGAACTTCCGGTCGAGATTCGGGGCGTGTGTCTTCAGGTCGTCCTTGATCGTGTCGATCCTCGCCTGCCGGTCGCGGAGGTTCTCGAAAAGCGACCGAACTCGAACGGCGACGGAGACTTCGTGTCGCCCGCTGCGTGCGCAGCCAAGAAGAGGGACTGGAGGAACCGCGCCGCTCCGCGGAGTCCGCGAAGACTCGCGGCGCGCCGCGGAGCAGCGGGCTTTTGATGAAGAGCACGTGCTCCTGACCGCCCGGCGACCAGAGTACCCGGCAGTGGCTCTCGCGATGGGCAAAGGTCTGCCCGCCGTTGGTCGAGCGGATCGACCATCTGCAGGTCCTTGCATGGGAATCACCTCTCTCGTGGGCGTCGCCGTCCGCTGTTCACCGATCCGACAGTGCGTAGATCACAACTTGCCGGGTGCTGTCGTCCGCGGCGGCCAGGCGCCGCCCGTCGGGCGAGATCGCGATTGAGGTGATCCAGTACCCGCGTTCCGCGAACTTGCCGAGATCGCGGACGAGTTTGCCATCTTCGAGTTGCCAGATCTTCACGAGTTGGTCACGCCCTGCCGAGAAGATGTGCTTGCCGTCGGGGTGGAAGGCGATGTCGGTCGCGCCGCGAGAGTGGCCGGGCGTCAGTTCGCGAACCTTCTTCCCCGTGACCGGGTCGAGCAGCGTCACCTTGCCGGTCGGGCCTTCTTGCTCGATGTTCCCTCGGCAAACTGCCAGCCATTTGCCATCGGGGGAATAGGCGATGGCGGACATCCCGCCGGTGACTTCTTTGGTCAGATCGACTTTCAATTCACCGGTTTCGAGGTTCCAGAGGTGAAAGCTGGGCGGGACCACATTTTTGTCTCGCCCGGGGATGTGCTGCGAGGCCGCCACGGTCTTGCCGTCGGGCGCGACCGCCAGGCTGCGGACCCAATTCTTGCACTCCCAGCGGAGCAGTTCTTTCCCGGCAGGCAGATCCCACACAATGACGACACCTTGGTCGTCGCCACTCACGAGCCGTTTGCCATCGGGCGATTGGGCCAGACCCTGGATCCATTCCTTGTGACCCGCCAGTTCCTTGATCGGCTTTTGCACGATCACATTCGCTTCGACGGGCGGAGGCAGAGGTGGTAGTTTGTCCACCTTCTCGACAACGCCCTTCAACGGCGTCCCATCGTTGAGCACGATGGTGCCCGGAGTTCCAGCATCGCTGATGGCATCCCAGTATTTCACCGTGCGGTCGTTGCTCGCGGAGATGAGTGTCTTGCCGTCCGGGGTAACGAGAAGGCGGTTGATTTCGCCGGTGTGTCCGACCAGTCGGCGCGCCGGGACGGGCGTCTTTCCGTCCGCAGCCCGGAGGTTCCAGATGAGCATGTCGCCACGCTTGTTGGCGGCGGCAACTTTGTTGTTGCCGATGAACGCGACGGCCGAGATCACCTCGCTGTTCCAGGGCAAGGTGAAGAGGACTTTCGCATCCGCGAACTGGTCGACCATGGTACCCTCGCGTGTTCAAGGCGAGCCGGAGCGGGAAACATTCGGCGGCCTATCACAGCAGTTCCTTGATCGGCTTCGCCCCTTCCGGCGTCGCCCAGATCGGGCGGCTGCCGAGGAAGTGTTTGGCCCGGTGGTTGATTCCCAACGTTGTGTATATCGTGGCGAAAAGGTCGCCCTCGTTCACGGGGTTGTCCTGCACTTCGAAGCCATCGCGGTTGCTGGCCCCGTAATGCTGGCCACCCTTGATGCCGCCGCCGGCGAGGACGATGGTCCACGCCCGGCCGAAGTGGTCCCGCCCTGCTTGGAAGTTGATCGCGGGCGTGCGGCCGAACTCGCTGGTCCAGACCACGAGTGTATCCTTCAGCAAGCCGCGATCATGAAGGTCTTGCAATAGCGATGCCCACGCCGGGTCGAGCACCTGCAGATTCGCCTTGTGGACCGGGAAGTTGTCGTTGTGGCTGTCGTAGCCCTGGTGGCTGGCCTCGATAAAAGGGACACCAGCCTCGACGAGTTTGAGTGCCGTGAAACAGGCCCGGCCGAAGTTACTCTCGCCGTAACGCGATTTTGCCTTGTCCCACTCCGCAGACACGTCGAATGCCTTTCGTGCTCGCATGAGCCGCAGCGTGCGAAGCTCGGACGTGCGATGCGCCGCGAACGGGTCGCTGGGACGCTGCTCCGCGAATCGCTGTTCCATGAAGCCCAGCAACTCGCCGCGCCGGTCCTGGATGTCAGCCGCGACGGACGGAGTGGCGAACCCCGGAAGTTTGCCGTCGTCGGCCACCACGAACGGCTCGAACTGCGGCCCGAGATACCCCGCACCGTACAGACCGCTTCCGGATCCGATCTTGACGAAGCTCGGTAGGTCGCTGTCCGGGTTCTCGCAGTATTTCGCGACCATCGCCCCGATTTCCGGGTGCGGAAAGCGCTGGCTCGACGGGTAGCAGGTGTGCATGTGGTAGCCGCCGATGCCGTGATCGACCGACTGGGTTTTCATGCTGCGGATGACTGCCAGTTTGTCGGCGTGCGTGGCGATCTTGGGCAGGTATTCACAAACCTGGAGACCGTTCACCTTGGTCTGAATCGGCACAAACGGGCCGGCCGTGGGACGCCCCGGCTTCATGTCGAAGGTGTCGATCTGGCTGACGCCGCCTTCCATGTACAGCATGATGCAGCGCTTGCCGGATCGCTTCGCCTCCGCAGCCAGCGACTGCGAATGCGTGAGCGAGCCCCAGTTGGCGACCGCCATTCCACCTGCTGTGGTGAGCAATCCCTTCATCAGGGAGCGGCGGTTCAAGTGGTGCCCCGTGTTGCAGGCGCCCGCCCGGATGTTCGGAGCCATCTGCATCTCCCTGTAGGTAGTGACTACCGATTGAACCGGAACTCCGAACAGGACACCAGCACCCACATCACGTCTTCCATGTGCTGCGTCGCGAGTTTCGCGTCCTTCGTATCCGTACTGAGGTACTTGGCGAAGCGGTCCTTCTCCTCGCTGGTCGGCGGCCGGCTCAACACCGACAGGAACAGGCGCTCGACCTTCGCGTTCCAGTCCTCGGGACCAGTGAGCAACCGTTCCGGCAGGTTGCCTTTGTTGGGACGGCACAGCCCCCGGAACTGGTCACCGTTGTGCAGAAACAGGTGCTCCGACAGACTGCCCTGAAACCGCCCCTGGCCATCGGTGGGTTGCCCGAGGTACTGCAGCATCTGGGAACTCGGCTCGGCCTTCAGGGCTGATTCGAGGCCGAGACCCGTTGCGATGTGCAGCGACGCCGTGAGTTCCTCGACGCTGAGTGGGCGAATGCGGGCTCGTTCGTAGTGCTTTGGCATCGCGTCGGTGACCGGGCCGAGGTCGGTCGCTTGGTACGCCTCGCTGGTGACGATCTCCCGAACGAGCCACTTCAGGTCGAACTTGTGTGCGACGAACGCCGCCTCGATGGCCTTCAGCAACTCGGGGTTGCTCGGCGTGTTCTGCGAGTTGAAGTCATCGACCGGGTGCACGAAGCCGCGCCCTATGAACTGCGCCCAGACGCGGTTGACCGCCGCCCTCGCGAAGTACGGGTTGTCCTTGGCCGTCATCCACTCGACGAACTTCTCGCGCCGCGAGAAGGCCGGCTTCGGCGGCACCTCGCCCGGTTTCAACTTCGGTTCGGCGTAATCCTTCGGCGACTCGGGCTCGGTCAGTGCCGCGCCGCCGAGGAACTTGGGCTTGATGGGGACGGACTGCTTCTTTTTGGTCTTCGGGTCGATTTCTTCGGTCGCGAACAGCGCCTCACCGACGGCCTTCTCGCCGACGAGGTACTGCTTGCCCTTCTGGTTCGTGACCTCGGGCTTCCCCGGAACTTCCACGGTCATGGTGCGGACGAAGAAGGCGGACATGCCGTGATAATCCTTTTGCGTCCACGGCTCGTACGGGTGGTCGTGGCACTTGGCGCATTGAATCTGTGTCGCGAGGAAGACGCGCGAGACCGCGGTGGCCATCTCGTCGGTGCCGCTGTTCACCGCGAAGAAGAGCTGCGAACCGTCCTCCTCCGCCTGGAGGATTTTCGTGGCGACGCGGTCCCACGGTTCGTTCGCCTCGAACTGCCTGGCGAGCCACTGGCGGAACCGCTCGCGGTTCCGGTGGCCGACCGTCCCCTCCACGAGCCTGGCATTGCGGCCCAGCATGGCCAGGTCCCACGCGTGGGACTGCTGCCGGGCGAACCGCGGGTCTGCCAGCAGCGTGTCGATAAGCTTCTCGCGTTTCTTCGGGTCGGCGTCCTTGAGGAACGCGGTTGCCTCCTCGTAGGTGGGGATCATGCCGACGAGGTCGAGGTACACGCGCCGCAGGAACACTGGGTCCGACGACCGAGCCGGTGCAGTGATCTTCTCCTTCGCCCAACCCGCCTTGATCTCGCGGTCGATGGCGTCGCGCAACCGTTCGTCGTCGGCCTTCGCCGAATGGAGGAGGGCCGGCACGATCAGAACGGAGAGGATACTTCGAACCGCGTTCATGTTCTTTTCCTGCCGCGGGTTGCGTTCCGCCCTTACTCCGGACATTCGGCGACATTCCCGACCCGTGGATCACTTCGCACGGTCCATGCCCACGCCAACCCGTGTTGTGAGTTAGCCGAAGCGCTCGGAATCCCGTGCGGAAAATGCACGCCAGAAGCGTCGAGGGTGAACACCTTCGTCAGCCGGGATGCCAGCGTTGCGGCCGCGATCACGCACTGAGCCTCGAACCGCTCGGTGATGACCTTGCCGTTGAACTTGTCCACGGCCGGGATGTTGACCTTGAGGCTGTCCTTCAGCGCCGCGACCTTGTCCAGGCGCGTGCGTATCTGCTCGAACGTGTCGAGGTCCACGTCGAGTTTCTCCCGGTCCATCGAGGGAAGCTCGTCCCTCACCCGCCTGACGTCCGAGCGGCACCAGTCGAGCAGCTTCTTGCGGGCCTGAAACGCCTTCCCGGCGTCCCCCTGCGCCACTCTGCCGAAAAGTGTCTGGAACGCGATTTCCGGCTGGCAGACGATGGGAAGTGGACGCTTGGGGGGCGACCGCCGACACGCTGTTGATGAACAAGGTCTCGGGCGACGGTGTAACTCCCAGTCCGACGACCGGCACAGGACCGGGGTTGGCCGTGGCCAAGGCGTTGTCGATCGTCTGGGCAAGTGGGCCGCGTCGCCAGTTGAAGCAGCCCAGAGCACCGTACTGCTTGCCGTGGTCGCCGCCGCCGGAGATCTTGTGCGACAGGTTCTGGATGATCCCGAGCCGCTTCTTGAACGGTATCAGCGGCGAGATGGGGTCGGGCAGTTCCAAGTCGGTCAGCGGCAAATCGACGAGGCGCTCCGACTTCCTCATATCGACGCCCTCGGGCTGAATGTGGTGCGGCCAGAGTCCGTTCCCCTGCATGAGGAAGACGATGCGCGGCGGCGGAACCTCGCCGCGGGCCTCGGCAGCCAGCGCATCGACGAACGGCTGCAGGACCACTGCGCCGGCCCCGAGCGTGCCGCCCTTGAGCGCCGTTCGGCGGTCGAGGTTGTTGGGGGTAACCATGTCTGAATTGCCTCTGTTGGTCAATGAACTTGGTTCGCCGCGTGATTTTCGTAACGGGTCTCAAGCCGGTGACGCCCGTTGCCCCACCGACGCGCTACTTCTTGGCGTCCCTCAACACTGCCTCGACGAGCGGGCGCAGCTTCTCGGCGTACACCGCGTACCCGGCCTCGCTGAGGTGGACCTTGTCCTTCGTGTACAGGTCCGCCTTGACCGTGCCGTCCTTGTTCAGCGTGTCCGCCGTCAGCTCGAGGAGCTTCGCGTGTACGCTCCATTATGCGGTCACCATCACCGACGATGACCCCGATTCTGGCTACACCGACCCCGACGATGGCGATCGGCGTTTCGTCTTCCGCCGAAGTGGAACCGTCGAAGGAGATGACGAAGCGGAAGTGACGCTGACGTTGCAGTACGACCAGGCACACCCTGACCAGATCACCTTCGGAACGGTTGCCTTCGCTCAAAAGGAGATTCATGTTTCCTTCGAAGACGGCGACCTGTCCCGCGACGACGATGGCGATTACGACGATTACGGTTTTTCAGACGATGAGCCACCGGAGCAGGAGCCATCGGAGGAGGAACTGTCGGAAGAAGAACCGTAGCGGGCATTGGCCCTCAGGCGGGCCGCCGCGTGCATTCCGATTGGCCCTTCACTCAGGATGCGTTCGACGAGTTGGGATGCGGACGGGTGCGGTAGTGTGGCTTGCAGCATTCGCGGTGCTCCTCATGGGTTGCACCATCGTTCGCCGGTTGTGTGACGCAGTTCTACCCCGCGACCGCCGCATCTCCGCAGAGGTTCGGCGTCGGGCTGCTCTCCGACTCTTGAGCCTCGACGTATCGCCACGAGACACCGGTGCCGGAGCCGTCTCTGCCGAACTGGATTACTCCGGCGAGGTTCTCGTTCAGGTGCATGACCGTGTCCCCCAGGCTGGACGAGCATTCTCCCTCGATCGCCACGCGGGCGGGCCAGCCAGCGGCCTCGAACGCGTCCAAGATCGCGAACTGCTTCGGAGCGGATCTTGACCACCGGCGCAGGACCACGCCGTTGTGGCTCAGGGTGCGTTCCTCCGCATCCCACTCCGGGCCGCGATGGCGGGGCCGTGTCGGGAGTCCGAGCGCGGCGAGGGCTCGCCTCTCTTCCCACTTGCGACGCGCGCGAGCGTCGAGAATCGCCACGAGCCTGCGGCCCCGCTCCTGCATCGCCTTCTGGAGAGGAGAAAGCGTGGTGTCCTCCTCGGGCAGCAGTCCCTCGACGAGGGCCAGTGCTTCCTTCACGGCTACTTCGGCTTGGCGGAGTGCGCGCTGCGCGAGCCGCAACGCCTCGAGATTTGCATCCATCATGGGGAGCATCCGGTGAGGGTCGATCCACCGGCCGCGTACCGGATGAGCCGCGGCCGGTGGATCGGTGTTGCCTTCCGGATCGGTTTCGAACCCGACCCGGAACCCGCTGACATCGTACGCATCAGCCGATCTTCACGGCCACTGCCTCGGCGAGGCTCTGGTCTCGCAGGGCGTAGATCTCGGTCGCGTTCATCTTCGTATGGCCAAGAGCCGCCCCGGCGTGTTCGAGATCGAAGAGCTTCCGTGTCGTCGTCCCGAAACTGTGGCGGAGTTGGAGCGGGCACCAGTGGTGCGTCTTCCACCACGCCTTCACCTCGGCACGCTGCTCGGGCGTGAGACGGCCCCTCCATGCCTTCGGCGTCTCGCCCTCACGGCGTTGCAGATGTTCGGGGAGCGGGAAGGCCAGTTTGCAGGCGCGGAGCACCGCGGCGAAGTAGGAGCGTGAGGTGTAATGGTCGCCCGGTTGCTTCTTCGGCTTCGCCTTGCTCCGCTGCTGCTGCGACGTTTGCACCGGCGTCTTTCGCTGTTCGCGTTGGGATGAACGGAACTCGGCCATCGCTCGCCGCGGGGAGAAAAGGTATTCGTTCGGGTCGAAGGTCAGGAACTCGTGCAGTACCGTTTGAGCCTTCGGCCCGATCGCGATGACGCGGGCCTTCCCGCGCCACGCGGTCTTGTGTCCGGCCGGCCGATACGTCCACGCCTGCTTCTTCGTGGTGTCGATGTCCACCCTGCGGATGCGGCAGGCTTCACCGGGCCGGCATCCGGTCAGACGCTGGAACTCCACCAGCCCGCGGACGTGCCGATTCATGAAGGGCAGAGTGGCGTCAACCAGTTCATCCGACACGGGCTCGATGGGATCGGCTTCCCGGGCATTGGATCGCCCGACCTGCAGCCCCGTGACGGTGGCGAGCGCGGTGTGCACCGCGACCGGGACAAGTTGCTCCGATGCCGCCCACTTGAACACTCGCTTAATGCGGCCGACTCGCTGGTTGATGAGTTTCCGGGTCAGCCCCGCATCGATCATCGCCTGCCGCACGGCCTTCAGCGCGAGCGGGCCGAACTTCACGGCCTCGACGTGCCCGTACAGCCTGCGAACCGGTTTGAGCGAATCGCGGAATCCGGGAAGTTCGCCGGTCGGGGTTCCGTCGGGGTGGTGGTAGTGAGTTTCGGCGTGATCCCAGAACAGGGCCAGGACGCGGGACACGGTGATACCGTCGGCGCTCTTCGGCACCATGGCTTCGGGCGATGCGGCGGCGAGTTCCGCGACGATGCGGCCGAACTCGGCTTTACTCTCGGGGGACTTCCACCTGCCGAGCATGACCCATTGGCCATTGACCCAGCAGCGGGCGTAATCTCGAAATTTGCGATAAGTGGGAGTTGTGTTCTTCGGACGGCCCATGAGGTGCTCGGAAGGGGTTTACGGAGATTTCTCCGTAAATCCAAGGCTTCCGACTGCCTCTCGGGACCGCCCCGAGGTACGCGTAAAGTGCGTCAGTCGTGGAACTTCCAATCAGCGAGGACGACGGGACTCGAACCCGCAACCACCGGATCGACAGGCGAGCCGGATTACCCCTCGAAAACAACCGTTGGCACTTGTTTTCATGGGGAATGCTATCGGCCGGCGAGTTTTGCGAACAGTGCGAACCCATGCGATGATTCGCGAGGAATCATGCACGGTTCACAGAATAGTGTGAACGGTTCCGTGAACGGCGGCGAGAAAACATCCTCGCGGGTTATGCCCCCGATGTGAATCCGTTTGACGCGCACCACTCCCGCACGAACGCGCCCAACTCCGTCAGCCGCCCGGTGTGCTTCGGCACCGCGATCCACGACGGATCGGCCTGCAGCGCGGCGAGCAGGCGTAGTCCACGGACTTGCCGGACACGCCCACGGTCTTGCCAACGGCGTCGCGGGCATCGCTCTTGATCGGTTCCGGTAAATTTGCCGGAACCGATTTCCCGCTCTTGCGGTCCCCTCCGCCCTGCTTCTGCCGCTCCTTCGCCTGCCGGTCGTAGATGCCACGCGCCTTCGCCGCGCAGACGCTCGCTTGTCCCGGCGTCAGGTGCCGACGATGGACGAACCCGGGGCGTGTCGGCGGCGAGCCGCGCCGCATTAAGCTAGCGGGCTACGGCGAGGCGCGGGTCGCACAGTTTCATCAGTCGCCGGCCATCCGAGATGTGTCGCTCGCCAGTCCATCGGCAAACGCACGAGCCCGCGCTGTGGAATGTCGTCGCTTCGTCTCCGGTGATTTCCCCTCGCACGCCAACATCTTCAAGCAGTTCCACGATTTCGAAGCCCTCGGCCACGCCTGCCACTTCGCAGGTCACAGCGGGGTATGGGATGCCGCCGAGTACAAGGTAGACTGGTTCGTTTTGCATGATGAGTTTACCATCGGGGTGAAAGTTGAAAGTGCCCGGTCAGTTTCCCCGACAACCGAACCGGGCACAAGCATTGAAGTTGATCGGCTTCACCGGCGAGGTGGTCGCGGCTCACACCTTCGCCGCCGCGCCCGGCATGCCGGGGCGTGGGATTGGTAGCTACGCGGCCTCCCGCATCCACTCCAGCGGCCGCGGGTCGCCGGGCCAGCGGGCATCCGCCGGATGCCACAGGGCTTCATTTCGCTCGGCCCGCTGCTCGAGGACGGCGAGCTTCTCCACGGTGCCCGGCGGCGCCGTGGTCGGCATGTCCGGCAGGCGGTGTCGGATGAACCCGTTCCCGAGCCCGCGGCGGCCGTACTTCGACACAGGCGGATAGCGTTCCCGGATGTCGGGATCCGTGTGGCACGGCCAGCACAAGCCCCGCGGCCGGCACTGGACGTTCCGCCCACAATGAAGGAACCGGGGGCGATCCGGTGCGTACGACGCGCGCCGCGATCGCCGCGGAGAGGATTCGACGGTGAGCGCCTTCGTGGCGTAGTCCACGGACTTTCCCGATACGCCAAACAACTTGCCAACGGCGTCGCGGGCCTTTCCGGAATCGGCGGAGATAGGTTGTGGCAAACTTTCCACAACCTTACCTCGCCCGTGCTGCTTACCGGCCGCCTGCTGCCGCTCCTTCGCCTGCCGGTCGCCTTCCCGCTTCGTCCGGGCCTGCTCGATGCGGAACCGCATGAGCCGCTGACGGGCTTCGAGGGCGTCGCGTGCGGCCCGGATCGCGTCGCCGTGTCCGTGGCCGTGTTCGAGGCGGTTCATTCGCCCGGCCCTCCCTTCGCCGCAGGCTCCTTCAGCATCCCGTCGCCGATCTCGATCACGGTTCCCGCGAACGGCACTGGGATGGTCGCGCCGCGAGCCGCGGCAACGGTCCGGTCGATGTGGTCCATCCGGGCGCGGCTGATGCCGAGCGGGGCCAAGGTCGGTTTGAAGTACGCCGAACCGGGCCGAACCTCGCAAGCCAGGTCCGACGCCGCGTCCGCCGCGGCTTGCAGCAACGCCGTGAGGTTGGCCCACTTCGCCAGCCAGTTCGTCACGTCGGGCGTCCGGTCGATGCCGGGGCATGGCGGCGCGGGCGGCACCTTCTTCGGCGTCTTCGTCCTCGGCTTCCGATTGGTCGTCTTCAAGCGGCACCGCCTTTCTTCCGCAACCCTTCCAGCGGGTTCGTGGTTGGCATCGGGCCGGTGAACGGCGGCGTGAGGTGGTGATCCACGATCCGGTTCAGCGCCGCGCAGAATCCGAACATCTCGTCCGTCACGTAGCCGCCCCACGGCGAATCTTCCTTCCGCAATTCCTCGGCGACGGCACTGGCTTGGTCGGATAGCTCCCACAGCGTTTTGACCGCCTGCACGTACCACAGCACGAGCGGCCCCACGGCGGCGACGGAATCGATCTCCTCGGGCTTCCTCTTCCTCGGTTGCAGCTTGGTGCGAGCCATCACGCACCGCCTTTCCGAACGCGGGCCAGGGGCAGCGTTCCGCGGAAGGGCATGGTGAGCGCGTCCGTGGCCACGCGGTGAACCGTCAGTTCGATCTTGCACACCCGCTCGCGGTCCACGATGGAAAGCCGGTCCGCAGCTTTGGCGAGTTCCTGCAGTTCCTCATCGAGCGCGTTCAGCAACGCCGTCGCGTTCGCCCAGCGTGCGATCCACTCGACAACCTTCCGTTGCGGGTCGATGTTGTCCGCCTCCCGGAGGATCTTGTCTTCCTGCTCGCGCTGCTTGCGGTGCTTCTTCACGGCGGCTTCGACGGCCGCCTCCCGCTCCTTCTCCTGCTCTTCCGTGGGCGGCAGGTCGTTGGTGAACCACGCCTTATCGGTCGGCGGGCCGATGATCTCGGCGAGTTCCGGCCCGCTGCCGTAGCGGTTGTGACTGGAAAGCGTCGCGTGCTCGACGTCGGGGTGATTCGCCGCGATCCAGGCACGAACGACGGCCCGCATCTCGGCGAGCGTGGGCGGCTTCGGTTTCCGGGTCGCGGGCTTTTCGCTTGAAATGGCCGCGGGCTTCCGTCGAATAGACATTGCTCTCTTCTCCTTCGTGGGGGCAGGGACAACCGGGCCGGTGAGTGGGAACGACACTCGCCGGCCTTTTCATTGCGCCGGAACATCCGGCACGACGGGTAGGGTAGTTGCAATTACAACCAGTGTCAATTACAACCGCGAAACTTTTCCGAACGGTTGAGATTGTCACCAGTCGGAATTGCAACTACCTTTGCTCTGAGGCAATGAGGGGCTGCAATGACGTTCGCACAGAAGATGCGAGAACTCCGGGACGCGAAAGGGATCAGCGAGGCAAAGCTTGCCGAGTTGAGCGGCCTTCCATTTGGAACACTGCACGTCTACGCCATCGGCCGGAGCATTCCCTCGTTCCCGAGTGTGGTCGCAATCGCCCGCGCCCTCGGCGTCACCTGCGAAGCGTTCTCCGGTTGCGAGGATGTGAACCCGGAGCGGAAGGCGGATGAACCGGCGAAGGCGAAGCCCGCTCCGAAGAAGCCCGCGGCGAAGCGGAAGAAGCCATGAACAACCCGGCACTGCTGACGCTCGCCGAGGCCGCCGCGTTCCTTGCGATCTCGCGGGCAACGCTGTACCGGCTTCGCGACGCCGGGCGGTTCCCGATGCCGGTGGGCATCCCCGGCACGGCGGCGCAGCGATGGCGGCGGACGGACTTGGAGAAGTACGTGGAGAACTTGAAGCCCCGGCGGCCGAAGGGGAAGTGATGGCCGTCTGCCCGTCCCAACACGCCCCGCAGACACCCGCCGACTTCGAGCGGATCACGTTGGCCGGAGTGCGGACCATCGAGCGGGCGGCGATCTACATGGGCAAGACGATCACGGATGTGCGGCGACTGGTCCGCACGGGAGCGATCTGGAGCTATCGACGGGGCAAGCGGCGGGTGGTGCCGGTCGCGGAGATGCGGCGGTACTTGGCCCGCGAAGCGATGGAGTGCAGCGGGCATCGACCGGCCGAAGAAGCCCCGGCGAAGCGGAAGGGAAAGAAGTGAATCCGGACGCATTGAACGCACTCGGCCGCAGCCTGCGAGATTTCGCCGAGGCGATGGGCGGAGCGTTCCGCGTGTTAAGCAGTGCGGCCGTGGCCGTGGCGCCGGTGATCATGGAGTTTGCAGCCGCAGCACAACGGCTGCATGAAGATCGGGTCCGCTGTGAAGCGGTTCGCCGCAACGTGAGCTTGAAGCAGGCGGCCGCGATTCTGGCCCGTGCGACCGTTCCCGAGTGACCGCTTTTCGCTTGCGTCCAATTTCCCCCGGCCGGAGAATCGCCGGGCCAAAGCACGCGGAGGGGGCGTGAAGCCCATGACGACAGACCCCGATCTCGTGAAGATCACGGAAGTCTTCAAGCAGCTTCTTGGTCGCCGCCTTGGGAACGGCGGACAGCAATCCGCACCGGGCGGTGGTTTCCCTGCTCGGCATGGTCGTGAGCGTCATGTGGTGGATATGCAGCCGCGAGGCGCTTGCCGAGCGAACGGCCGCGGTCGCCGCTGATGAATCTCGCTCGAGGCGAACGCTCATCATGGCATTTTTGCCGCTCTTCTTTGTCGCGAGCTGGGCCGTATCGGTGGTGGCGCACCTCATGCTCTGGAACAAGCCGATCGGCCACTTCTGAGATCCGCTCGGCCGGTCGCTTCACCCGCCGAGGCGGGCACCCTGTTCAGTGTGGAGAATCAGCCATGCTCGAAAGCGCGTTGATCGGTGCCGTGGTCGGCGCCCTCGTCGGCCTCATCGTGTGGGTGGTGCGGAAGGTCGCCGGTGCCGGGAAGAGCCCCGAGGAATGAACACCGCACCCGGGAAGGTGACGGATGCCCAGGTCGCGGCGCGGACGGGGCGCACGGTCCACGCGGTGCGGTTGAAGCGGCGGAGGATGAGTTGATGGATCGCGAATGGACGCCGGCCGAGGATGCGATGCTCGGGACGGCCCCGGATTCGGTTGTCGCCCGCAACCTTGGCCGGTCGCACTCGATTATCGGCTACCGTCGCAGGATGCTTGGTATCCCGAACTTTCGGCCCGTCTGGGCTGCCGAGGCGGACGCGATGCTCGGAACGATGCCGGATCACGCGGTCGCGGCGATCCTCGGGAAGAGCATCACGCAGGTGTCGAACCGCCGGAAGGAACTCGGCATCCCGGCATGGCGAGCGAAGCATCCGAAGCGACCCAAGCGGCCGGAAAGCCCGTCCTGAGCTCCCGCGTCGATTCTGGCGGGGTTTCTCCCGCACCCGCACCTTTTCCCCTCGCGAACGAGAAAACGCCCCCAGCGAATTCGGTAGGCGTTGGGGCAGCCGCTCGGCGGGCCGCCTACTGGAGCCTCCACCGGCGTTCAAACTGTTCGGCCATCGCCTGCGGCAACTGCTCGACGCCCTTGTCGATGTTCTCCAGGGCTTCGAGTTGCTTCTCTTCGAGCTTGTCGCTGATGCCGAACTGGGCGCGGAGCGGGCCGCCGAAGCCGCCGGCTCCGGTGGCGGCCATTTTGTTGAGCACGCCGATCTGCTCGTTGATGCGGTTGAGGGATTCGCTAAGCGACCGGTCGATGTACTCTTTGCGGATCTTCTCCACCTCGTCTTGAATCGCCGACTTCGGCAGCGTGATCCCGAGCCGCTTCGCCATCTCCTCCTGCTCGCGGTCTCGTTTCCAGCCTTTCGAGTCGAGAGCATGCCGGCGGAATCGCTCGGCCGGATCGCCGCCGAATGCCCGGTTGTACTCCTCGGCCGCCTTCCGCCGGTTCTCCGCGGTCTGGCGTGCCATTGCCGCTTCCTCTTCGCGGATGCTCCGCCAGCGGGCCAGTTCGGCCGCGAGCGAGTCGAGCAACCACTTCTCCATCTCGGCGATCTGGCGGGCGCGGTCGAGTTCCTCTTGAGCCAGCCGAGTGCGTTCGTCCCGCTTGGCTTCGTTGTAATCCATCAGCATTCCGACACCGGTGAGCCTCCAAGCAGACTTGAAGCCGGTCAGCGTACTGAGAAGCTGCAACGATCCGGAACTGGTCCAAGGATTGCCGGGTTTCTCGGGCGAAGCCGCAGCCGTGGGCGCGGCGGATCCGCCTTTCCCGGACAGCGAGTGGACCATCTTGGCCACGTCTTGGACCGTTTGGATCGTCTCGCCGACGAAAGTCGATTGGAACTCCAGCCACATCCCCCGCATCGCGACGATCATTTCCTTCCACAATGCCGTGATGCCCTGCGTCGCGACTGCAAACGCACCTTCGAGATCGCCGACCTGCAACCCGTCGAGAATGCCGCCGATCGTGGTCCCCGCGAGCGACCGAAGCTTGCCCAGGCTTTCGCCCAGCGCATCAACCGCCCGCCGTCCGTTCTCGCTCGTCGTCAGCCAGTGCGCGCCGAGGGCGGCGACCGCGGCGGCGGTCGCGCCGAGCGGCGTGCCCAGGAGAGCGATCGCGGACGCTGCCGCTCCGGCGATCGTGCCGGCGGCGGTCATCACGGTGGACAGTCCGAGCATCGCCGCGCCACCGATCACCAGTCCGCCGGACAACGCGACGATCCCTGCCGCGAGCCGTGCGTTTTGAGCGATGAGGCCCGCGACCGGAGCCAGGATGCGGGTCGCCTGCGAGAACACCTCGCCCAACGCCGGCGCCACGGCCGCGGCGAACGCCTGCCAGGTGCGACCCATGACCGCGAGCATGTCGTTGTAGCTCGCGTTCGCCTTCGTCGCGGCCTCCACGTCGCGACTCGAAATGGCGAAGCTCGCGGCCATGTCCCGCAACTGCGAATCCGACTTGTCGAGCAGCGGTAGCAGGTACTTTCCGCCGTCCTCGCCGAACGCAACCATGAGCAGGCGGACGCGACGAAGCGGATCCTCGACCTTCTTCACGGCCTCGAAGAACTTGAAGAACATCTCATCCGGCTTGAGCGCGGCGAACTCGGCCGCGTCGAGGTTCAGTTCCTTGAAGAACTCGGCCGCGACCTCGCCCTTGCCGGCCGCTCCCTCGCTCGCGACCTTGCCCAACGTCACAAGCGACTCGATGAATTCGCGAGTGTCCTCGCCGGCGGACTTCGCGACTCCTGCAATCCCGGTGAAGGCCTCGGTGGTGAGCCCGAACGCCTTGGCGATGGAACCCTGCTTCGCGAGATCCTGCAGCGTGCCCACGGCCGCGGCGAGCGGGGCAGCCAGTGCGGTGCCGCCGGCGAGCAGGCCTCCGCCGAGCTTCGCCGCGACGCCCGCGAACGACTTCAGCTTGCCTTCCCACGAGCGGAGCACGCGTTGAAGACGCGCGTCGTCCGCAAACAACTCGACGAAAGCGCGACCGGCGCGAATGGCACCGGACCCGCCGCCACTGCTACCGCCGATCGCCATGCCTTGTTCCTCGTGGGTGGAACGTAACGAGCGTTCCGGGTGAATCAGACCGAGGCGGGCATCCGCCAGGTGGTCGGTGAACTCGCGAGCGTGGGTCGCGTGCCGTCCGGATTCAGCGGCGGCAGTCCGCACTTCGCCCGGACCGCGTTGAGGTCGGTGACGAGCTTCTCGTATTCGATTTCACGCTGCGATCGCAGCGACCGCAGCAGGCCGAACTTCGCAATCGCGAACGCGAACGCATCCGTGCCGGCGCAGATCGCATCCGCGTTCAGCCCGCTGGCGAAGCCGTGGTGGTCAATGCCGCGATCTTTCGCCTGCGCGGCGCAGAAGATCCAAAGGACTTCTCCCGCGAGAAGCGGATCGATGAGCATTCGCGACGCGAACTCGGTGTGATCGGCATCGGGCTTGAAATTGAGGCCGAGATCGGCAAGCGAGGGGAGCAGATCGACGCTCACCTCGACCTGCCACTCGCGGCCGAGGCGGTCGGTGAACTTGGGAGATGCGAACTCGGCGGAAGTGCTCATGGAAACCTCTCGGTGGTTCGATCCCCGGCGGCGCGATCGAGAACACCGCCGGGGCTGCAGGTCGGCAACGAGCCGACGTGCGCGATCGTGTATCGGTCCCGGCATCCTCAGCCACTGCGTGGCGAGAACTCCGGAAGGGCGATTGGGGAGGCGTGCTCGCTCGCGCGGCGCGTCATGGGCAGGTTGTCGCCGGAGGGCGCGGCCGCCAGCCTGCCCAGGGGGACGAATGACACGGGCGGCGGAGCCTCGCGGCGCCCACGGAACCGTGCGAGCGGGTCCACGTTCAGCTTGGCACGCTGCAGGTCGGAGAACTTCATGGCAGGCCTCTCACAGGTACAGCACGGCCGAGGTGTTGGGGTCGGCCGGATCCTCGGTGATCGTGATCTCGCGGAGCGTCGCGCCGCAGTACACGACGAACGGGCCGGTGAACGAGCGGCCGTTGAGCGTCGTACGTCGCCCGTCCGGTACGCGGAATGCTGCGAGGTCGTTTGCAAAGAGCGAGCATTTCCACCGCCGACCGAGTCGCGCCGCGTTCACGATCAACTCGCCGGAAAGGGTATTCGATTGGACGACGCCGCTTGCGCGAAGTTGGCCGCCTTCCACCCGCCACTCGACCGAGCCGGCCGGCTCAGCGTGGCGAAGCATCAGGGGCACCGCCCGAGACCCTCTGAGCGTGGAAAGGTCGAGAACGCCAGGCAGCCCCATGTTGCCGGGCATCGGCGGCCACAAGCCGCCGGAGTACGCGATCAGTTCGCAGGGCACGCCACGTATCGAGGCCGAGGCGGCCGCCGGAGCGGGTCGCGAAGCCGAAGCGATCCGGGGAGCCCTGCCGGTCAAGGCGGCAAGATTCCGCTCGAGCACCGCGATCATTTCGGGCGTGGATCGAGGCGACCTCCGAGCAGCATCGAGCGCGTTCTCCGCGACGATGCGGGAGAACTCGCTCGGCTCGGTCAACTTCGCGGCGGATGCGGTCATGGTCAGGCGGCCGCCCGGATCGCGGTTTCCACGAGTTGACGGAGAGCCCCGGACTTCATCGGATGCTTCACGCCGGGCCGCAGGTCGTTCGCGTCCAGAGTTCGCTGCACGTCCGCGGCGAGCGTCTTCACGAACTCGTCCTCCGGCGGGCAGACGGCGAGCACGTCCTGCAGGTCGCCGGCGTGCGGTTCGAGCCGTTGGTTCGGGTTCCGCGGATCGGGCGAGTCCCGAAACGTTTCGGCGAGACGGGCCAGCGCCGTCCCGCGGATGATCGCCCCGTCCGGCCCGATCATCGGGTCGGGCGGCACGGCCGCGCGGTCGGCGGAGGCGAAGAACTGGTCGAGAGCGAGGACATCGGACATCGGGGACTCCAAAAGCGGATCGGGTGGAAGCCTTCGGCGCGCCGGGCGGCGGCCTCGGGCGGAAGGTCAGGGGGCCAACAGGCTCGATTCGAGCTCCGTGATCTCGGCGTGCATCTGGTCGAGCCGCTCGCGATCGCGGGCAACCTCGGCCTGCTGCTCGGGCAACGCCGCTCGCGCGGTTCGCTGGCGGGCCTCCGCGGCCTGCCGCTCGTCGCCGGCGTAGTTGTTCAGGTTCGCGGAGGCCTCCGCCTGCATCCGGGCGACTTCGGCTTCGCGGCGGGCGAGATCCGTTGAAAGTGCGAGCTGCTCGCGGGATAACTCCTCGATCCGGGCCCGAACGTGCGGAAGGGCGTCCTCGATGCGAAGCCGCCGCTCCGCCTCGTGGCAGCGGCCGAGGTACTCTTCGAGCCGTTTTCGCTCGCTGCTGAGCTTGCCGATCTCCGCGTCGCACTCGGCGACAACGGCGGCGCGGCGGCGGATGAGTTCGTCGAGGCGGCTCTGCGTGTCGCCCTCGAGCAGCCGGGCAACCTCCGGCCGCTTCGCCAGGATGGCCGCGTGCCGGTGGCGCCGGCCGATGAGTTCGACGGCGCGGGCGTAGTCGTCGGAGCCCAACCCCGAGCCGGTCAGGGCGTCGTACAGCTTCCGGGAGTCGGCGGGCTTGCCGTCGTGCTCGGCGCGAGCGAGCGCCCAGAACTTGGCGACGGCATCTCGCTTGAGCTTGTCCATCCGGGCGGCGGTCGATTCGGCAACAGCGGCGGGCATGGTCGGGTTCTCGTGGTTCGCGGGCACGGTGATCGATCAAAACGTGTGCGGGAAGGTCGGAAGCACCAGGTCGCCGAGCACGGTTCGGCGAGCCTCCAGTTCGGCGCCAAACCGCTCGCAAAGCCGGTGAAGGTCCGACATGCCTTTCCCGGCCGCTGCCAACGCGATCACGAGCGCCTCGGTGTCGATCTCTTCGCCCGCGGCCAAGCGGCGAGCCATCGCGTGAAGCTGAGTCTCGGGCGTGTTCGGCAAGGTCACGTCGTGGCTGATGAGCATGGCGGCGGCCTCTGCGTGCGTGCATGATTAGCGCGGCGAGGTTGAACTTGGAAGCACCGAGGCCGCAGAATCGCCGAAGTGTGGGTCAATCTGGACAAGTGTGGGTCAATCTGGACACCGGAGCGGCGATCAACCGCGGCTTGCCGATCGGCGTCTCGACCACGCGGGCCTTGTCCGCCGTCTTCACGCCGCACTCGGAACAGCGCCGGTACCGCGTCGTGACACCGGACGCGCCGAGACGCGTCTTGAGGACCTTCATCCGGCCCGCGCACTTCGGGCATTTTGCTGGGTCGATGTTCTCTTCGGGCATGTCCGCTCTCCCTGCGGTGTCAACGTGGTGTCATTTCGCCGGGTAGCGGCGCGAAGCAAGATCGCAGTGGACGAGCGGCAACTCGCCGATCTCCTTCGCGATCGGTGCCCGGGCGAACTCGGCGAGCCGCTCGTCTTGGGCCCTGCGGTACAACTCCGCGCCGCCCTTCGCCGGCGGTACCGGCGATGCGGCCGGCGCGGGACGGGCGGCCGCCTCGAACCCGGCGGGGGTCGCGGCATAAGCGGCATTCCCGCGGATGGAGGAATGCGCCTTCGCCCAACCCGCGGCGATCGCGGGCAGCGCGTCCAACTCCACCTGCCCGAGGCCGCGTCGCTCCTCTCGCGTGCTCTCCCCCCATCCGCCTCCGAGGTTGAAGTCGATCTCGGGCACCCAGCGGCCGGAGATCGACTCCAGGTACAGCGGCGAGTACTCCACGAGCGCCGTGAGGAACAGGTGCCCGAGATCGAGTCCCGGAAGGCCGGCCAGGGCGCGGGCCCGGGCATCGCCGAGCGGTATCAGGGCGACGAGCGGAAACTTGAGCGACTTCGAGCGTGTGACACGAACGAGCCCGCGAGCCGCGAGATCCTCGAGCGTCCGTTCCCCGGACTTCCGGCCGCCGTCCGATCTCGTGAGCGACGACATGCGAAGCGGAGCACCGGGGAGCCGGGCTGCCTCACAGCGAGCCGCGGACAATCCGCCTTCCCAATGGCGGATCGGAAGCCGAGCCGCGTCCTCGGCGGCCAGCGTGGTGATCAGGATCGCGTCTTCGATGCTCATGGCCTCGCCTCGCCTAAAGTGGACTTTTGTGTCCTGAAAGGTCTGTGTTGCAACTCCGAGGTGTTCCCGACGGGGTCAGGTTCCAGTTTTCGCGGAAAAGGACCCAAAACGTACGGGACCGTGCCCCGCACTGGCCCCTAGCTTCGCGTCTGCGGGGCGTTCGCTCACTCCCCGCACCTTTCACCCTCCCCGAATCCGCCCCGCTCATATCGCGCCCTATGCATCGTATCGGCCTATGGTAAAACGTTGTTGCATCGGCTTCGCCGATGCCTCCGTGCGAGCCGGGCCTCGGTCTGCTCCAGTCTCGCCGTGAGCCGCAGCACCTCGGCCCGGCTCGCCTCGAGCTGCTCCACCAGCGTCGTGGCACTGGCCGACTCGCACCGAATGCCGTAGCCCCTCAACGCAACCTTGAGCCATCGCTTCTCCTGCCGAGGCTCGGCTCGCACCACGAGCACCCACCGCTCAGCATCGACTGGCGGCGTGAAGGAGTCAGGCTTGGCGTCGTCGTCGTTCACGTTCTGGTCGCGTTCGGGTTCTCGTCCTTCGGCTTCACAATCCAGTCGCCCCCGAACTTCTCGGAGTCGATTTGGTCGAAGCACGCGCTGTAGCTCTGACCGATGGCCACGGGAGCCCATCGCTTGCACCCTTCGGCGCGGTACCAGAGGGTGAACTCGGACGTGTCCCGGCCCAAGCGGGACAAGCGGACAGGGTCTAAAGACCCCTGTCCCGGCTGTCCCGGCAGGGGGCAAACGGGACATTTCCCGATTGTCCCGGCTTGTCCAGCTTGTCCCGCACCCATCGGAAACCCCTTGAAATTAAGCAGTTCGGCAACGCCCTCGGATTGTCCCGCTTTGTCCCGGTCCGTCTCAGAGGCGGGACAAAATAGCGGGACAAGCCCCCTCAAAAATCGCCCCTGTTTGTCCCGCTTGAAACATGGTCTCCGTCACACGTCACGAGCCCCGCGGAGACGAGCCCGTCCCGCGCACGTTGGAAGGCTTTCCGCTTCGTTTCCGGCTTATCGCCCGGCCGCGTACGGTGGTGGAATCGCTCTCGCCACGCATCAATGTGGACCTCGAGCGAGCCCTGTTCGGTGAGCAGGTCCGTCAGCAGCTTGTACGCGGTGCGCTCGTCTGACTTGAGGTTGCGCGAGGCGTCGGGCTGTGATTCGGCAGGACGGACGACGCACGACGTGACAGGCTTGTCCCGCCGGTTCATGCCGATCGTGACGGACTGGAGCGAGAAGGCGAGTTCCTGCCCTTCGGTGTCCAGATCACGTTGCTTCTTGATCTTTGCGGTACGGTTGTCGGCGTCCCGAGCGACTTCGATTTCGGTGTCCGTGGCCGCCCGAAGTGAACCATGGCCGCGAGCACCGCGGGCCGCGTCCTTGCCGCTGTGGTGGATCACCGCGACGTGCGTGCCGAGTTCTTGACGGATGCGATCGATGTTCCCTACGAACGCGGTCATGTCGGCCGGGCCGTTTTCGTCGCCGCCGGCGAGTGCGCGGGAAAGCGTGTCCACCACGACGAGCCGCATGGCTCGCCCCAGCTTCGCCGCGGCCGCCTTCGCGGCCGCGATCACGCGGGGCGTGTCAGCGGCGGGGTCGAGCAGGTCCACGGACACCGGGACGACTGCGAACGGCAGATCCGCGGCCGTGGCATCCATTGCGATCTTCCAAGCCGTCACTCGATTCTGAATGCCGTGGGAGCCTTCGAGGGCCAGATAAAGCACGGCGCCTTGATCGACTTGCCGACCACGCCACGGAATGCCGGCTGCGACGTGAAGGGCCAGGTCGAGCGCCCAAAACGTCTTCCCGGATCCGGACTCGCCGTAGATCACACTCATCGCGCCGTCGAGGAGCACGCCCTCCACGAAGTCTGATGCATCGAGTGCTGGCTGCAGATCGGAGAAGTAGACGACGGGTAGCGCGGTCTCCGGTTTCGATGTCGTGATGCTCGCCAAGCCGCATTCGATCTCGGCGGCCACCACGCCCAGTGGAGCATCCGCTGCCGCGAGCGCCGCCGCCGCCGCGATCGCTCGCTGGATCTTTCGGCGGCGAGAGTGCTCCACGATGATGGCCGCGTGGTACTCCCAGCCGGCGGCTGTCGCAACGGACTCCCATAGCTCCGTCAGGTACGCCACGGTGCCGACGTCCGCCAGTTCGCGCGTCGCGTCGAGGTGATGATGCACCGCCACGACATCGGCCGGGAATCCGCGGCCGTGGATATGGAGCATCGCGCGGAGGATGCGAGTGTGCGCGTCGAGGTGGAAGTCCGCGATCTCCACCTTCGCGAGCACCTCGGGTAGGATGCCCGGCTCACGGAAGATGGAGCCCAGGACGATGCGCTCGCTTACCCGGCTGTGCGACGGAGTCGCGGCTTCGGTTTGAACGCCCCCCATCAGACTCGCCCTCCGTCGTCGAAGAGCAGGTCGAACGCATCGTCGTACACGTCGAAGCTGAACGTGCGACCGTCCGGCCCCGGCGTGCCCGCAGGCAGCACGACGCGCCGCGGTCGCGACTTGACTTCCTCGATCATGGCCGCGAGCTTCGCGCGGCGATCTTCCGGCGACGAGCACCACGAGCCGGCAGGCGGGGCTTGCGGCTTCGCTGCCGCGCGAGTAGTGTTCACGGTGGTGGTCCTTCACGGGACGGTCGAACGACGCAAGCCGCGGGAGCGACCCCGCGGCTTGCTGCGTCTCAGGCGCCCATCTGCTGCAGTCGGCGACCCGCGGCCTCGGAGGCCTTGCGGCGGTTGGCGGCGGATCGCACCGGCTTCGGCGCGGGGGTCGGTGCGGGATCGGCCGCGAGCGCGGCGAAGAACGTTTCGAGATCAGACTGATACACGAGCCAGCGACTTCCGGCGCGGGTCGCGGAGAGCCGCACTCGCGAGCCGTCGCGAGCCGCGCACCCATGAAGGATCCATCTCGTCAGCGTGGCCGGCGACATGTTCCGCGCGCCGCGTGCGCCCGGGATTGATGCCGCGATGTCGGCAAGGGTCAGCGGTCGAGGTCGTTCGGCGACGGCGGACATATTGCACTCCGTAGCGGGCGATGTGTCATAGGGTCCATTGCAATGATTGAGTGAATCCGCACCAGTCGCATAAGCGACCGAATGCGGCATGGATTACACCGGTGGTCACGACCCCGGCCGCTTGCCGGCCGATCCGCCGACGAGCCGTGACGCGAGAAGCTGCTTGATCGCGCGGCGGGGGATGAGCCTCCGTTTGTTGAATTGCGTGAAAGGCAATTCGCCCGAGTTCATCAGTTCATAGGCGACGGATCGCCCGACACCGTACTCCGTCTTCAACCCTGCGACGGTCACGCTGCCATCGGCCAGCAGGTCGGCGGCCGCGGCCAAGTCCTTGGGATCCGCCTTCTTCTTCGTGCTCATGGAGTCCTCCGTTTGCGGTTGCGTCCGCAGTTGTCCGCAGCAAGCTATTGCCGTAAGAAAGTTTCACAGCCACGTTCTTACGATTTCGGCGAGATGTTGCGTAGCCGAAAATGGCGCAAACATTCTTACGGAGTGGTTACGGCATGGGTGGTCAACGCAAGTCGAAACGCTCGGCCGCGGCTGCAGCGGAAACAGATCAGCCATTAGACGAAGCGGCCGGCGAGGCAGTCGTGCCCCTGTGCGGCTTCGAGTGGCGTGGTGAAGTTGATGGCAACACGATGGAGACCGACAGGGCTTTGTTTCGACGGGACGCGCTTCGAGAGTGGCCGAACGACGAGAAGGAGCCCGAGGAGGCGACCCGCACAATGTCGCAATCCCAGCGGAGGATACGGTACTCCGATCTCCCGAACCTTTTTCGCGAGTTTGCCAACGTCGAGCCGACTGAAAGCGGATTTCTTGAGTTCGCCAACCGATACGGGCCTCTGGGCCTGATCAGCGGTCAGTTTCTTCCGCGATTTCTCCATCGCCCAGGCATGCTCCCCTGCCGTGGAGAGCCATACCGGTACTGGCTTGCCGAGCATCGGGTGATGCGGGAGGCGGCTCGCCTGCTCGACGAGACCGCCGTTCGCCGCTCGCGATCTGCTGCGCATCGAATCGAGCGAATGGTGAACGACGAGCTTTCCGTCTACAGCCGATGCGGTCTTGTTTGGAACGAGCGGAGGAAACGCTTCACTCTAAAAGCGTTCCCCGTCACCTTGCTCGGTCTCATGTGGTGGCAGGTAGCCCGAAGCATGACGGGCGACGTGGAGTACAAGCAGTGTGAGCAATGTGAACGATGGATTGAAACCGGCCCCGACGGCCATCACGCCTCGGGAAAGCGATTTTGTTCAGACGCGTGCAATCAAAAACACCACCGCGCCCGAGTGAAGCAGGCGAAGGAATTGAAGGCGAACGGCCTCTCCGTCTCGCGGATCGCGAAGCAACTCGACACCACACCGGATGTCATCAATCACTGGCTCGCGAAGGTGAAATGAAACAAGCCCGCGCGATCGCGCGGGCTTGTCGATCAATAGGATTGTGGATCCGCTACCCGATTTTCGCGGCCACCGTAGCGGCCAGTTCCTGATTCTTCTCGGCGTAGATCTGCGTGACGTCGGCGCGGGCGTGGCCGAGCAGCACCTGCGCCGCTTCGAGCCCGTGTTCCTTGCGGATCTTCGTGGCGTAGGCGTGACGGAGTTGGTTCGGATGCCAGTGCTCGACACCGGCTTTCTCGCACGCACGCCCCACGGCTTCGGCGTAACTCCGCGACGTGTAGTGCTCACCCGGTTTCTTCTTCGGCTTCGCCTTCGCCGTGGGCAATCGTCCTTCCTTCCGTTGCCGGTCCCGCAGTTCGCGCATCATGCGCACCGGCGAGAACAGGTAGTCGCCGATGTTCGTGGTGAAGAACGGCCGGATCGCCGCTTGGGCTTGCGGCCCGATGGCGATGGTGCGGGACTTCCCCCGCCATGCCGTCTTGTGCTGGTGCGGCGTGTAGATCCACACCGCGCCGCCGGTGTCGATGTCGCATCGACGGAGCAGGCAGGCTTCGCCGGGCCGGCAGCCGGTGAGTCGCTGAAACTCCACGAGCCCGCGCACGTAGCGGTTGAGGAAGGGTAGCGTGGCTTCGACAACGGATTCGTGGACGGGCCCGATCGGCTTGGCTTCCGGCGCGTCGCACCGTCCCGCCTGTAACCCCGCCACGGCATCGAGGGCGCGGTAGACGGTTTCCGGCACAAGCTCTTCCGCCACTCCCCACCGGAAAATTCTCTTGAGCCGGCCGATGCGTTGGTTGATGAGGGAGCGGCAGAGCCCCTTCGCCACGAGCAGTTCGCGGACGGCTTTCAGGGCCAACGGGCCGAACTCCGACACGGGCGAATCGCCATAGAGCGGCCGCACGATGCGGATGAGGGATTTGAATTCGTGCAGTTCCGACGTCTGGCTTCCATCCGCCCGCCGATAGTGCTTCTCAGCGTGGATCAGGAACGCCAGGAACAGCTCACTCACGGCGCCGGATTCGGACGCGGCCGCGGGAGCGGCGGCGGCCAGCTCGAGCTGCAGTCGCGCGAACGCCTCTTTGGATTCCTTCGAGTTGTACGCGCCGGGGAGCAATCGGTACTGCCGAACGCCCGCGGAATCGGTCCAGACGGCGCGGGCTTTTCCGCGCTGCTTGTGGGGAAGGTAGGAAGGGACAGGGTTTCGTGAACGCGCCACGGTCGCGGCCTCCGTGGATTCTGTGAACCGGTTCACAGAATCCAGCCATCGGAGTCGCGCCCGGCGGAGTGCCGGGGTTAGCGTGAAACGCTACGACTGAAGGGGTTTTCTTTCAGCGAGGACGACGGGACTCGAACCCGCAACCACCGGATCGACAGGCATGGGCCAAAAGACTTCTTCAGCCAGCAGAAGACGTTACAGTGTGAAAGGTTATTCACTGGCATGAGCTTTTGCAAGGAGAAGCGTAGACGAGCCAAGAGGGGCATGCAAACGCGGTAGAAACCCCAACTACCGGCGCGGAGCCGGTAGCACTTGGGCTGCAATTGAATCGCATCCCAGACCACTCACGTGTCTGAGTCCTCCTCCTCACTACGGAACGGGCAACATTTCGGAACGGGCAACATTTCGAACCTGCGGACGCCGAAGGCATCCGTCCAAAAGATGCGCTATTCCGGTCTGGCGGTGTGGAGACAGGAAGGTGGCAGCACCGTGCCACGGGCGGGCCTCCGTGGATTCTGGGAAAGACTTTCACAGGATCCGGATATCGGAGTTTCGCCCGGCGTTAGCGTGAAACACTACGACTTAACGGGTTTGCTGCCAGTGGGCGACAAAAGACTCGTACACCACCAAAAGTCCCGGAAGAATCTGATGTTCGCAAGGCAGCTACTCTTGCCTCGAATTGAACAGGCCTCGGTTCGTTGGGAGGCCTTGGCATCCATACTGTTGCATCAGAACGAGTACGGGACGATGGTGGCGATGAGTCCGGTTCCGGCCGTGTAGAAGAATCCGCCGGTGCCGCTGGTCGATGTGGAATTCGACGATGTCGTTGAAGTGGCGGGCGTCGTCCCGGTCGTGCCGGGACCGCTCGATGTGGTCGTCGCCAAGGGGCCGATCGGATCGGTGCGAAGTCCGGCCGCCAACTGATACGTGATCCCCGTGGTGGTCGCACCTTTCGGCACAGCGAGGGTCAGCGTCAATGTGTACTCGCCGACCGGAAGATAAACGCTGAGGAAGGCCGGCCCGGAACCGGCGGATTGCACCGCGGACGTGATTTTCTTCCCGGCGGCGTCCGTGATCGTCAGCGTCACGGTTTGGCCCAGGGTGCCGTCCGCGGCGGTTGCGAACAGGCCGAATTGCATGAGCCCGCTCGAAGTCATCGTCAGCTGCCCGGCGGCGGTCTTCGCCGCGCCCGCCAGCGTGCCCGTTTGCAGCGACTCGAGCCCGGCAGACTTGGGAGCCGCGAAGTCCGCGGAGAGCCGATAGTTTCCGTTCGTATCATCCGTGCCGTCCCCGGCGAGGCGGATGAAATACTCCTGACCACGAACCAGGCCGACGACTTGCACCGAGAGGCTGCCGCGGTTCGTGCCGATGATCTGCTGCGGCAGCAGGTTCATGGCCGAATCGAACACCTGGATTTGCGGCCGCGCCCCCTTCGCGTTGAGCGCATCGACCTGCAGGACCAACGCCTGCGGGCCGGAGCCGGAAGTCGGCGCGGTCAGCCGGTAGTAATCGACATCGGTCTTGTTCTCGAGCACGCCGTTGAAGGACTGCCCGGGGTCCGGCTTCCACCAGTTGCCGCGAGCCGCGTTCAGCGTGTCGGCGGTGGCGAAGCTGTCGTTGGATTTGTTGTCCTTCACATAGTTGGACTTCTGCGCAGGCGTGTCCTTGTACACGATACTCAATTGGTACCGGCCGACGCCGAACACGTCCGACCGCGAGGCGGAGACGCGCACGGTGTAGAAGCTGCCGCCCTGGGCGCCGTTCACTTTCACTTCCAAGTCGCCGTTCGCCGGGTTCGTGCTCACATCCGCCCCGACGACCTGCCCGGCGGAGTTGAAAACCGTGACTTGCGAAGCGAGCAGGCTCAGGCCGCTTGTTTGGAGGCGAACGGCGAACTTCGTGGTGTTGGCCGCCGTGAGGAAGCGGTAGTAGTCCTGATCGGCCGCGGTGGTCAGGTCGCCGGCCACGCTCAAGTTGCCTGAGCCCGTCAACACCGTGGCCGACGCCCACGTGTCGTTCGGGGCCGCCGCATCGTACTGGTCCGGCGATCGCGTGCCGTGCAGCGTCTGGATCGCGAGGCGGTCCGCGGCGGACAATCCGCTCCGCACGCCGGCATAGCGGCCGGACATGATCGATGTCGGGTCGTCGGTGTGGTCCAAGCCGAGTGCGTGCCCGGCTTCATGCAGCGCGGCCGTGAACAGATCGTAGTCGCCCGGCCGCGCGGGGCTGATGTCGAACTTGGCGTTGGTGTTGAAGAGGATGTCGCCGGACCACGTGCCCGAGGCCCAATCGAAGGGCACGGCGTTGGCCAGCGCGTCAGAAGACAGCGGCCGTGCGCCGATGCGGATGTCGCCGAATCGGTAGTCGCCCTGGATGTCGCCGGGCGTGCCGAACGGATCGCCGGAATCCGCGACGAGGCCGATGTTCAGATTCGTGACGGACGCCCACGTCTGGAACGCCCGCAGAATTTCAAACTGCCATTCACCGGGGCTGGCGAACTTGTTGAAGGTGCGGAACAGTGCCGAGTTGCTTTCACCCAAGCGAGCCGTGTCCGACGCGAAGCTCAGCGTGAGGCTCTCGGCGTCGGGCCACGCATCGCCCGTGAGTGTGGACAAGAGCGAGCGCTCTTCCAATCGGACCAGTTGCAATCGGGCTCGTGGCATGGACGGCTCGGGGGGTGAGCATCAAGCGGCGGGCGATCCTTCTTCTGGAATCAACAACGGCGGCACCGCCGCGAATCCGCCAAGAATCGCGATTATTGTTTGGCGTGATCCGCCAGGAGCTTCTTGAACTCGACCGAACTCCGCAGCGGATCCAAGTCCGGATCCACGGGCAAATGTTCGGTTCCGAAGCCTTTGCGAAGCGCGGCGGCGATCAGTTCGCAAGCGCGGAATCGATCAGTGGAATTGTCCTTTGTGGTGAGAGCATAAATGCAGCCGACCTGATAAAGGTTCAGCCCGCTGGTGTCGCGTTGTAACGCGTCCTCGGCGTCGCGATGGCGCCGCCGGCGCGGTCGCCGGCGCGGGCCCGCAGCACGCCACGACCCGCCAGAAGCGGCACGCTTTCCGGGTAGAGTTCCACGGCGCGGTTCAGCACGCGAACCGCGCCTGCGGCATCGTGCTTCTTCTCACTCAAGAGATGCGCCTGCATCTGCAAGGCTTCCAGCGAACGCGGATTCGCCTCCAACGCCGCCTCGACATCCGACACGGCACCGTTCACGTCGCCACGGAGGGCACGCACTTCGGCTCGCGCCACCCAACTGTGTTCATCCGCCGGAACGGCTTTGAGCCCTTGAGCCTCGTCGGCTTCCGCACCGGCGGCATCACCGAGCACGCGTCGGCTCGCAGCACGGTGGAACCACACCCGCGACGGGCACCGCGGCGACGCCAATGCCGCCGTGAATCGTTCCACTGCCCGGGCGTGCTGATTCCGAGCCTGATCGAGCCCGGCACAAAGAACGTGCAGGTCGGGATCATCCGGCGTGAGCCGCAGCGCGGCTTCGTAATCGGCTTGTGCGAGTTCCCACTTGTTCAGCCGGGCCAGCGCCATCCCGCGGTTCATCCACACCGGTGCGAAATCCGGCCGCAGCGCGATGCACGCCGTCAGGCACATGGCCGCCAAGTCGTTTTCCTGCTGTGCGAGGTGATTGCTGCCGCGCACGAACCACGCGGGAAAGCTACCCGGTGCGGCGGCGGTGGCCGCTTCCAACTCCGGCGCCGCTTGGCGGAACCGCCCTTGATGGTGGTGCCAATAGCCGAGCAGATAGCGATCCCGCGGCGAACCGGGTGGCGTGGCCGCGGCTTGGTCCCGCCACTCGCGGGCCGCGGCCTCGTCGCCCGTGAGTCGGCACAAATCCGCGCGTTGTTCGCGGACCGCACGCGGGATGCGATCGCGGCCCCACGTCTCCGCCAACATGTTCCAGCGAACCGCGTCTTTCAAATGAACTTCACGCTCGCCGGGTGCGAGGCTCATTTCGGCCCGATGCGCCGCGGACTTCGACATGAAGTAGAAGACCTCGCCGAGATCCTCCTTCACGCGCGAACGGTCTTCCGCCGCGAGGTAGCGCATCAACCGGGAATCGCTGCGCGGCGCGGCCTCTTCCAGAGGTGCGTCGTACCGTGCGAGCGCAGCACGGCACAGTTGCAGGCCGCGGTCCAAGCTTTCGCGGGATTGGTTGCGGTCGCCGAGCCACTCGTGAATGGACTTCAAATCGCGATCGTGTTCACCGAGGCTCACGCGAGCCTCGAACGTGCGGGAACGTTCACGCACCGCGTACAGCGACCCCGCCAACGCGACGAGCAACACCACCGAGACGGCCGCGACTGTCGAGGTGGAACTGAGACGCGGATGCCGCCGCACCCACTTCCGGAACCGCTCGCGAATCGACGGCTCCGAAGCGTGCCGCAGCGGTTCGTTCCGAAGGTGCCGCCGCAAATCCGCAGACAGTTCCTCGGCGGAGGAATACCGATTCTTCAGATCCGGTTCGAGGCACTTCCGCACGATGCATTCAACGCTCGGCGGCACTTGCAGGTTCAACGCGCGCACGCTCGGCGGCCCGCTGCGGCGGTCTGCGAGCATCGCCTCCATCGCGGCATTCTCGTCGCCCGTGCGATCGGGGAACGGCCGCGCGCCGGAGAGCAGTTCGAAGAGGATGGCACCCAAGCCGAAGACATCGGCACGCCCGTCGATCGGGCGCGCTTCACCGGAGTAGGCCGCCATCTGTTCCGGAGCCATGTACGGGAGCGTGCCGCCGACGAGCACGTCCTGCGATTCGCCGCGCCGCTTCACATCCTCGGCGATGCTGAAATCCAGGAGCATCGGCACGCCGTCGTCCGTCAGCAGAACGTTCGCAGGTTTGAGATCGCGGTGCAGGATGCCGCGTTCGTGCGCGTGGGCGAGACCGGCCGCAAGTTGGGCCCCGATCCAGAGCACGGCGTCCACATAGCTCATGCCCGCAAGTTTGGACCAACTCCGTGCCGCGATTGATTCACGCGATTCCTCCGCGAGCGTTGTAGGCGTGGCAGCCTTTCCGCCGACGAGCACGTGCGTGGCCGCGTCGTCCTGCGTCGCGGTGCGGCCCTTGTTCAACGTGCCGATCAGTTCGTCGCCGCGCGTGGGGAACACATCCTGCTTGCGAACGGCGGCGAGCACGTGCAGCAGCGTGCAACGCCCCAGGAACGGCATGCAAACGGCCTGCATCGAGCCGTCGTCGTGCATCGAGTGGATCGGCACGATGTTCGTGTGTTGCAACTGCGCGAGCGTCTGCGATTCGGTGAACAGGCGGCGGGCCACCTTGAGCGCGACCGTGCGGCCGGCCAAGCCCGCCTGACGTGCCAGGTACACGCGGCCGAACGTGCCGCGGCCCAATTCGTCCAGAATCTCGAACCCCGAGAGGTGCGCCCCGATCACGGGGAATCCGCCGCAGACGCAGCCCGGCGTCGCCGCTTCGGCACGCCGCAGTTCCTGATTCCCGGCATCGGAATCGGCGGCCAACACCGACGTACGCAGCGCATCGACGCCGCGAACCGGCGGAGGCGTGGACGTTGCCGGCGAATCGAGCAGCGGATCGGCGTCGTCTTCGTCGTGAACACGCGGATCGACCGGCCAATCGCACGTGGAGATGCCGAACCGCTTGGCATAGCTTTCGGGTGAAACCGATTGGCCGGCGAGCCTGCGGAGGCGATAGTCTTCGAAGGCCAACGCTTCGATTGAAGCCGTGCTGTGTGCGAGAGCGGGGCACGCGGACAGGTAATGCTCCGGAGCCCGCGGTTCTCCCCGGCCCCACGCATATTCCATGTCGAGCCGGATCAACTCGGTGGCGAGCGCGACGTACTGCGGATCGGCTTCGGGCGGTAGCGCGTCTTCGAACCGCGCGTGCGCGTTCAGTTGCAATCGCCTCTCGAAATCGTCGAGACGCGCGGCGTCGAACACGGGATCGAGAAGGGACACCATCGCGATGCCCGAGGGTGGTTGAATCAATCGGCGAGACGGTCCCGCGCGGCTTGCAATACGCGCTCCACGGTGCGCTTCGCGCGGCCGGTGTGCGACACGATCTCTTCGATCGAGTGACCGCTCATCCGCAGGCCGACGATGTCGCGGATCCGCTTCTACGAGGCCCGCGAGATACTCTTCCACGGTGAGCTTCAGCGCTGCCGCGGCGGTGTCGTCCGCACCTAGGACATCGTCCAGCGAACCGGCCACGTTCGTGTCCGTGCGATGCACGGTGCGACGCTCGGCTTGATGGAATGAGATCTGATCGCGGAGCTTGTTCGCGGCCAGCACGAACAGCAGCCCCCAGATCTCGCCGCCTTTCGGGATGTCGTAGAACTTCTTCCGCACGCCTTCGTACAAGGAGCGGAAGACGGACTGCACGATGTCTTCGGGATCGAAGCGGGACGAAAACGCGGCCGGACACCGCTCGGCCACGATCCGCCGCAAACGGCTTGCATAACGCCGGTACAGTTCTTCAGCGGCCGCATCGTCCCCGCCGCGCACATACCGCACCAAGGTGCAATCGCTCGGCGGGTTGGCCAGCGCGGTCGAAGGCGGCTGTGTCAGGAGCGGGACGGACATCGCACCGTCTCTAAGAGGAACAACGGCGGCGGTGGCAAGTAACCGCCAAAAAGGACGCAGCATCCCCGCGGTGCCGCGGGTGCGTCTCAGGATTCCTAGTTCACGAAATCGCATGGCGGCGCGGGCACGGCTTGAGCTCGCCCGAAATCTCATTTCTGTTCCGAACTGAACTCGCTTTGTGAATCGAAAGATTCTCGACGCCCCGATTTGACATTGGCGGATCGACCGGTTTCCTGCCGTTCCCATTGATAGCCGGAGAAGCGCCGCAGGGGGCGGCCGACGTCAGTGGGACGGCTGACGCCGCACGCCGTCGGGCGCTCGCCTGCTCGGCGTGGCTCTCCGGAACTCGATGTGCCTCGTGAACGATCGGAGATGATGATGCGTGCTTCTCTTGTGAGCTCCGCCCTGCTCTCGCTGCTGTGCGGCTCCGCGGCCCGTGCGGAATTCGTATCCCTCGGCTCCGCCGGGCGGGGCGGGTTGAACCTGGGTGTGTTCGTGACCGGCCCGACCACCATGAACGCCAGCAACTCGGGCACGACCTTCAACACGAACCTCGGGCTCGCCAGCGGCGCGGGCACGAACTTCTCGGGCGGCGGAACGCTGACCGGCAACCTCTACTTGGATCCCGGCGCCTCGCTGCAATCCAACTTCAACTCGCAGTTCAACGTCGGCGGATCGATCACGCCGATCTCGCTGGCCACGGCCGTGATGGACGTGAAGAACGCGGCATCCACCGCCGCCGCACTGGCTCCAAACGCCACCTACGGAGCAGTCGGGAGTTCGGCCCTGACGCTGAATTCCACCGGTTCCATCAACTCGCTCGGCGGACACGACACGGTGGTTCAACTGAGCTCGATCAACATCACGAACCCGGCCAACAACCTGACGATCAGCGGCGGTGCGAACGACTACTTCGTGATCAACGTGCTCGGCAGCATCACGGTGAGCAACGGTCAGATCCAACTGACGGGTGGGATCACGGCGAGCAATGTCCTGTTCAATGTGCTCGGCAGCGGTGTGACAATGTCCAACGGCTCCTCCGTGCTGAACGGCACATTTCTCGCTCCAAACGCGGGGCAGAAAATTACGCTGGCCCCCGGCACGGTGAACGGTGCGATCATCGCTTATCAGATTCAAACGTCTTCGGGGCCCAAGGTGAACGGTTCGCCTTTCGCTCCCCCGCCCCCTCCGGAACCGCCGTGCCCGCCGACGAATCCGGTGCCCGCGCCTGCGGGCCTGCTGCTCGGGCTTTTCGGCGCGGCCTGCGCGGTCGGAGCAAACATCCGTCGCCGTGCGTGCTGACTCATCCGGTTCTTCAACTCTGTGCGGCCCGGGGTGGCGACCGGGTCCGTTCGCATTTGCATCGCGCAGTTGGCGCGGTGTCAACGAAGCGGATCACACGTCGCTCGGCTCCCGTCGAAAATTCGGGCGGTGTGCATTGCCGATTCTCGCACGGGTTGACTTTCAATCCAATCCATCCCGTTTGTCGGCCGCGGCACTCGGGATGCTCCTGTCTCTGCATCACGGAACACCCCACTGTTCCTTGACCTCGCGTCGAGTCCTCCCGCCGGATTCGACCCCGCCGCGACGCAGTCGCACTCGCCCAGGCAACGGCCCCCCGTGCCGGCGAGACTGTCACCCAACGGTCTCGTACCCGCGGAGATTCCCATGCTCTCTTGGTTCCGTCGTCGCCCCGCGCCGGCTCGCCGCGCACCCGCTCTCCCCCGCTTCCAACCCGCTCTCGACAACTTGGAAGACCGCACGACCCCGACCGTATCCGCAATCACCGGCAACTTCAACGGCACCGCCATCGCCGCCGGCAACGTGCTCTGGCTGAGCAGTGTCGCGAAGGTGTCCAACGTTCCTGCCACCGGCGCGATCGTGCATGTCGGCGATCAGACCGTCAGCTTCACTGCGAACGGCGTCCCGTATTCCATCGCGGTTCCCGACTCGACGCTCACGCTTTCGCCCGGCACCACCAACGCGGATACGGCGACGAACGCGGACGGAAGTTGGAGCATGGCCAGCCCGCGCACGTTCAGCGGCAACGTGTTCCTCTCCGGCGTCGCGGTGCCGCTGCCGAGCGGCCTGCCCGGCGGCATCAAGAATGTGACGTGGAGCGGCGACTTCGTCACGAACGCCGCGGGGGTGAAGGTGAACTGGCAGTGGGCGGGCGCGGCCTACTCGAACTTCGGGGCGACGAATGCCGACGTGCTCGGTGTGAAAGCCGCGGACAACGGCGACTCGACCTACATGAACGCGGACCACGCCGGCACGCCGGAGAACTTCAAGTCGTTCGTCCGCGGCGGTGCCACGGGCGGCGGCGGCTCCAACTTCACGGGCTCGCTCAGCGCGACCAAGAGCGTGATTCCGGAAGTCGGGAACGTGAACCCGCCGGTCGAAGTCTCTCCGGCCGGCATCTCGGGCTTCGTTCGCGACCGCTTCGCCATGCCGCAAGCCCAGGTCCTGCTCACGCTTACCGGCACCGACGACCGGGGCCAAACGGTGTCCGTCCAGACGTACACCGATTCGAACGGCCGCTACGAGTTCATCAACCTGCGACCCGGCACGTACACGATCACGGAAACCCCGCCGGACCTTTCCGCCGATTTCCTCACCCTGCAAAGCGCCACGAGCGAGGTCGGCCAGATCAACAACGGAGCAGGCTCAGGCACGAGCGGCACGAACGGACAGATTGTCGACGTCACGCTCGCGGGCGGCGACATCGGGACGGACTTCAACTTTGTGAATGTCTACGTTCGCGATCTGTAAGCGTACTCCTCGCGCGCCGGCGTGACCCGGCGCGCCAGTCTTCTTCTGCATTTCACCTCCGATCTGAACTCCATCGCGATTCCGCATCCATCGGTTTGACTTTGGCGGATTCCGCGGGGTCGGGCCGTTCCAATAGTTAGCCGGGGAAGCGCCCCTCACGCCGAGCCGGCCACGGAGACCCGTTCCATGTCCATTCTGCGTTCCTGCGCTGCGGCGCTCGGCTTCCTGTTGGTGTTCACCGCGGCCGGCGGCACCGCCGCGGCGGTCGATGTCGTTCCCGAGTTGAGCCCGGGGGCCATCGGCAGCGCGCTCACGCTCCTGGCCGCCGGCACCATGCTGGTCCGCGCATCCCGCCGTTCGAAGTAGCCCGCCTCCCCGCCCTCCGAACCTCACCACCGAGTTGACCCCGTGTCGACAGCGATCGCCTTGTCGCGCCCCGCGGCCGCGCCGCGCCCGGCCGCGCTCTGTCTGTGCCTGGCCGCGCTCTTCGCATGCGAAGTGCTCGCGCTGACTCTGCGCTTCGACACGGAGTCCCTCCACGGGGACACCCGCTGGTGGGCCGCGTGGGTGGGGGAAGCCCACTTCCTGCCGCAACTGCTCGCGACGATGGCGGTGGCGTTCGCACTGTTCGGCGGTTCGATTCTGCGAACCGCGTGGGCGGGGTTTGCAGAGCAATGCCGGGCCACGCACTCGGTGTGGCCCGGGCTCGCCGTGCATGTCGCGGCGCTGATCGCATTCACACTTTGCAGCGATCGTTTGCTCAGTGATCGCAACGCCGGTACCGCGGTCTTTCTCGCTTGGGTCGCGACCGGCATCGTCATGGTAGCAGGTTTGTGTGCAGCCGTGGCACCGCGTCCCGCGAGGGCCGGGCTGCTCCGCGCGCTCGGGAGGCCGTTCCTCGTCGCTGGCGGCTTGGCGGGTGTGCTCGGCTTTGCCGCGGGTCGCTTCGCGGAACCGCTTTGGACGTCGCTCGCGGGAAGCACACTGTCCGCCGCACACGCCATGCTCGAACTCGCATTCACACGGACCATCCGCGACGACGCGAATCGCGTGCTCGGAGCGAACGCGTTCTCCGTTCAGATCGCACCGAGTTGCTCCGGGTACGAAGGGCTCGGCTTGGTCCTGGCGTTCACAATCTTGTTTCTCGTACTGAAGCGTGAGGAACTCCGCTTCCCGCGGGCGATCGCGCTGATCCCGCTCGGGCTGTTCGCCGCGTGGTCCATGAACGTGCTGAGGATCGCCGGGTTGATCGCGCTGGGCGCGTCGGGGTGGCACGATGTCGCACGAGGCGGGTTCCACTCACAAGCGGGGTGGCTTGGCTTCCTCGGCGTCGCCTTCGCCTTGGTCTCGCTCGGCCGCCACCGTGCATTTGCTAAGAGCGAATCTCGTATGCATGCAACCGTGAATCCGGCCGTGCCGTACCTCGCGCCACTAATCGCACTCGTCGGTTGCTCGATGGCGACGGCCGCGTTCAGCGACGGCCGCTTCGATCCGCTGTACGGGCTTCGCATCGCGGCCGTCGGCGCGGTGCTTCTCACGGTGCGTGGAGTCGGCAATGCGATCGGCTGCCCGTCGCGACCATCGTGGCACGCACTCGTGATTGGAGCCGCGGTCTATGCGGTGTGGCTGGCCCTCGCACCCGCCGCGCCGACGGAGCCATCACCGATTCCGAGTTCACTGGAAGCGATGTCCGCTGGTGGTGCGGCGGTTTGGCTCATCGCACGCGTTCTCGGCGCGGTTGTGATCGTGCCGATCGCGGAGGAACTCGCGTTTCGCGGCTTCCTCCTGCGGAAACTGCAAGCAAGCGAGTTCGACTCTGTGTCGCCGCGGCGGTGGTCGTGGCCCGCGGTCGCCGGCTCATCGATCTGCTTCGGACTGCTGCATCCCGGATGGTGGCTCGCCGGGATTCTCGCGGGCGTGCTCTACTCCGCGGCTTACCACCGCCGTGGGCGAGTGGCGGACGCCATCCTCGCCCACGCGACAACCAACGCCCTGCTCGCCGCCCATGTGATGATCACCGGCCAATGGTGGCTCTGGTGATCGTGTTCCCTGGAACGCGGCCCCCTCGCCGCATCCGCTCCTTCAATCCGAGGATCAACCCGTGAACTGGATCGACACCGTGTTTCAACGTTGGAACCGCACCCGCAAGAAATCGTCGAGCGAACGACGGCGGCCGTTCCGCCCTCGCGTCGAGATGCTCGAGACGCGCGAAGTGCCGGCGCTCATGAACTTCCTGCAAGGCTTCGCGTTCATTGATGCGAACGCGAACGGCCTGTTCGACACCGGCGAAGCGCCGAAGGTCGGTGCGCAGATCCGTCTCGTGCAGCCGGAAGGCCCGGACCGCATCGCCGTGACCGATGCCAACGGCTACTACCGGTTCTCGAACTTGAACACGGGCGTGTACACGCTCGCGGAACTCACCCCCCCGGAGTACACCGCGAGCGGAGTGCAGGCGATTCCGCTCGTGAGCAGTGCCACGGTGTTGACTGCGAGTAGCGTCCAGGTCACTCTCGGCGGCGACAGCGGTTCGCTCGCCTGGAACCGCACGCCGAACGTCTCGGTGGCGAGCCCGAGTGCCTACGTGCTCGACGGCGGCCCGCTGAACCCATACACGAGCCAACTCAGTTCGTCGAACGCGCACCAGTACCAAGGCTTCCTGTCGTCCAACGGCGCGGCGATCACGCCCGCTTTTCTCACTTACTGCGTGGACTTGTTCCATGCGAACCCGTCCAGCTTCGGCGTGACGCTCTCGTCCTCGCCATATCTGCCCGCGGGTTCAAGCCTCGCGCCGACCACCGCCGACAACCTCGGCCGCATCGCGTACTTGTACAACACGTACGGCCGCACGCCGTTCACAGGGCCGACGGCCTCCGCAAGCGAAGCCGGCCTCGGCCTCGCGCTCTACGAACTCATTTACGACAGCACGCCGAACCTCGCCGCCGGCAACTTCCGCGTGCAAATGGCGGCCAACGATCCGGTCGTGCTCGCCGCGAACAACTATCTCGCGGAGTCCGCCGGGAAGAATCAATCCGCGGTGTTCCTGAACGTAAACACGCCACCGGATGCTTCGCCCGCGTTCAGCAACTCGCAAGGCATGCTCGCCACGGAGTTGTTCAACTTCGCGAACCGCACCGTGACCTCGCCGCCGACGACGCCCGGCATCTCGCTCGTGAAGACCGCGGACAAGGCGAACTACGCGCCGGGCGAATCCGTGAGCTACCGCTACGTGGTGACCAACACCGGCGGCACGACGCTGACGGGCGTCGTGGTGAAGGACGACAACGCGACTCCGACGTATCCCGGCGATGATTTCACGGTGGGGACCGTGGCATCGCTCGCACCCGGCGCCCGGCCGCGTTCACCGTGACACGCCTCGCCCCGACGCCGGTGGTGGTGCCCGGCGCCACGACCGGGACGTTCGTCTCGGCGGGCACGCTGATCACGGAGGATCTCGGCACATCGATCCGCGCCACGTACATCGTGAGCCGCACGTTCAACGACAACGTTTATGGCACGAGCGCGACGCCCGCCAGCGGCTGGGCGAGTGGGCATACCTTCAGCAATCTCGTGGGCAGCGACCACGCCGAGTTCCAGTTCAAGAACGGCAGCGGCGCGGTGGTGCTCGATTTCGACCTGGATTACATCAGCGCCTCCACCGCGTTCCCGTCCGGCTACGGCTCGCTCGGCGTCAGCGGCGGCGACGGCGGGATGATCGCCGGCAGCGCGACGAATGTCGTCGGCTTCACCACCTCGCTGATGCAGAACCTGAACAGCCCGCAGTACGTGAACAATGCCGGCGTGCGGGTCAACTCGCCGGTGAACGATCCGAACTGGATTTACGAGATCGTGTACTCGGCCACGGTGAGCAAGTCCGCGTTCGGCGCCAGCGGCTTCGGAAGCTGGTCCGTGCCGACCGAGCACAACTCGCCGCCGAAGACGGGTAAGGGGGCGCTCTATCCGACGACCGGCGGCGGGGATTTTACAAACATCGCGAACGTGACCGCGACCGCGAACGGCACCGCACTCGGTGCCACCGCGACGGCCACGATCCGTGTCGGCGTGTCGAACGGCGGCGGCGGCAACGACTCCACCAAATTCTTCGTCGTCGAGAAGGACAAGCAGTTCGGCTACACCGCGGCCGGCGCCGCCACCACGTCCGGGAAACTCGGCTCGGGCAACGGCGACGCCCGCGGCATTGCCTCGAACAAGGCCGGCGACACCTACTGGGTGATCGACGCCGACAAGACCGTGTACGTGTACGACGCCGCGGGCAAGTCGCTCGGCAGTTGGAAGGCGAACGGGCTCGACGGCCCCGAGGACATCACGACGGACGGAACCACCATCTGGATCGTGGATGCGAAGAAGGACAAGGTGTTCGCGTTCGCGGGAGCGGCGGCGTTGCGTTCCGGTTCCATGAACGCCACGTCGAGCTTTGCCTTGGCCGCCGGCGACACCAACGCCCTGGGCATCGTGACGGACGGAACGAGCCTCTGGACCGTGGACGACGGCTCGAAGGCGGATGTCGTTTACAAGTACTCGCTCACGGGTTCGCTGCTCGGCAGTTGGACTATCGACGCGGCGAACGCGCAGCCGCGCGGCCTGACGATCGATCCGAACAACGTCGGCGACGTTTGGATCGTGGACGACAAGACCGACTCGGTGTTCCGCTATGCGGGCGCGACCGCACGAACCTCCGGCAGCCAAGCGGCCGCGGATCAGTTCCCGCTCGCTTCGGGGAACACCTCTCCGCAGGGCATCGCCGATCCGCCGCCACCGGGGTTCGTGCTTCCCTCGGGAGCCGTTCGACTGGCAACGACAGATGTGTCGTTCGCCCCGAGTGCGGATTCGATCGTGCTCCCGGCGAACGGGCCGCCGAGCCCGACGGTGGCTCGATCGGCAACGGCGACCTCGACGGTGTTGCTGAAGGTCGCCGGCGGTTCGATCGCAGTTTCGATCGCAGCCACAGAACTCTCGATTGCGGCAACTCGCACCGCTTCGATGGACTTGGACCTGTCACCGTGGGAGGATTTGCGAATCGCGTGAATTGCGTGGAATGCTGTGTGGTGATCCCAGAGAGCGCCGTTGGGTCTGTCTACGCGGGATGATCCCGCTAAGAACAGCAACCCTCGGCGCGGCTCTCGCCCCACTGCCGGAAATCCTGTCCTGTAATTGGACGCTTGAAAAGGGTTCTTCCGCGAGTTCCGACGCACCGCCGGCGTTCGGCAGTCCTCGTCCGAGACCTCGCGTCACAGGCTTGTTCATCTGAACTCACGGCATTTTGCTGATACTATTCTCGGGACCGGTCCGCCGTTCCGATCCCGATCTCAGCCGTGGAAGGCCGCCCATGTTGGCGGCCTTCGTTCGTTCAGGAGTCCGCCATGTTGGATTGTCCCGTCTTCACCCGCGTTCACTGGCCCGATCTGCACATCCGCCCGCCGATAGTGCTTCTCAGCGTGGATCAGGAACGCCAGGAACAACTCACTCACGGTGTCCGGATGGGTGAGCCATGCGGCGAACCGAATTCGCCTCTCCGCCTCGGGCGCGTTTTCCGCGAGCCCCCACTCCGCCCTCGGCGACACCGTGGACACCGCGCCAGGTTTCACGACCTCGTCCGGCTTGGTGACATCGCCTCGCTTATAGACGACCGTGGGCGCGGGTTGCTCGCGGTCGCCGACGAACGCCAGCGTGACGGAGTGCTTCGCATCGAGTTCCTTGCGTGCCGCTTCGCGTTCCTGCCGCAGGGCCGCCGCCTTCGCCCGCCGTTCCTTCACCGCATCGCTCTTCGGGTCGGCATTCGCCTGCTTGTCCAACTCCGTTGCCGCTTTGTCCAATTGCTCGATTTTCGACCGCAGCGGAGCCGTGGCCTTCTGCCACTCGGTTTCCTCGGCTTCGCTCATCATCCGCCGAGTGCCGTGGACGCGGGCCCTTAACCCGTGATCCACGCCCTCGAACACCGCCTTCACGCGGTAATAATCCGTCTGCGGAATCGGATCGAACTTGTGATCGTGGCAGCGGGCACAGTTCAGCGTGAGTCCCAGGAACGTCTGGCCGACGGCACCGACCATCTCTTCAAGTTGTTCTTCGCGCGAACGGAGACGGCCGAGTTTGCTCGGCGTGACCCGCTGCACGGCGTCCCACGGGCCGGCCACGAGGAAGCCCGCGCCCGCAATCGCATCGGCCGTAAGGGGCTTGATCACATCCCCGGCGATCTGTTCGCGGACGAACTGATCGTACGGCTTGTCGGTGTTGAACGAACGAATGACGAAGTCGCGGTAGGTCCAAGCGTGAAACCGTTGTTGGTCGTCCTCGAAGCCGTCCGTTTCGGCGAAGCGAGCGACATCCAACCAGTGCCGCGCCCAGTGTTCGCCGTAGTGGGGCGATGCAAGCAAGCGGTCGATCAGCTTCTCATATGCGTCCGCGGTCTGGTCGTTGAGAAAGGATTGGATCTCCTCCGGTGTCGGCGGCAAGCCGGTGAGATCGAATGTGACCCGGCGAATGAGGGTCCGCCGATCCGCGGCCGGAGAGGGATGCAGGCCTTTCGCTTCGAGGTTCGCCAGCACGAAGGAATCGATCGGGTTCGTGACCCACGCCGCGTCGCGTGTTGCCGGCGCTACCGGTTGACGCACCGGCGACAACGCCCACGGCCGACCCTCGGCATCGGCTCCATTCGATGGAGACGCCGCGAGAAGCAGAACCAGACCGATCCAATCTGAAGTCGCAACACGCATGGGTTTGACCTTCCGGCAGCAGCAAAATCGTCAGCGACGCAACCGGGCCGTGACCGGAAAGTGATCCGACGGCGTGCGGCCGTTCTTCTCCGTGCGGTCGATTCCGGCCTCGACCACCTGCCAATCCCGCGACACACCGATCCAGTCGATGCGGCTGGAGTTGTTCGCACCCGCCTTGAATGCGGTGATGGTTCCTTCATCGGCTTCCTTCTTCGGACAGAAGGTTCGCAGGCTGTCCATCACGGGTGAGTCGTCCTTGCCCGCGGCATCGAACAACGCCTTATACGGCTCACTGCCCTCGCCTGCGTTGAAGTCGCCGGTCAGGATCACGGAGCAATCCTTGCCGAGCGTGGCGATCCGTTCGCGGATCAACTTCGCGGATTCGAGCCGGGCCTTCTTTCCCATGTGGTCGAAGTGCGTGTTCATGAACAGCACAGGCTTCGCGTCCGGCTTCCGCGTCTCCTTCAGCTTGACCCAGGTGGCCATGCGCGGGAGCGACGTGTCCCAACTCTTGCTGCCGGGAGTCCCGGGCCGTTCACTGAGCCAGAAGTGGCCGCCGTCCTGCTTCTCGAATCGATCCTTCCGCCAGTACACGGCCATCATCTCGCCCTTCTCCTTGCCGTCGTCGCGGCCGACGCCGAAGACACCGAAGCCGGGCAGTTTGGCGGCCAGGAAGTCGCGTTGGAAGCCAAGCGTCTCTTGCGTGCCGAGCAGATCCGGATTGAACACCTTGATCGTGGCCGCCAAGAAGTCCTTCCGTTTGTCCCAGTGATTTTCCCCGTCCTTCGCAGTGCCGTAGCGGATGTTGAAGCTCATGACCTTGATGCCCGCGTCTTCGGCAGCGGGTACTGTGACGGCCACGAGACCTGTCAAACTCCACGCAACGAATTGAACGAGGGTCATGGCGTGCCTCACTGGTCGATCGTTTTCATGCTCGCTTCGGAATATCGCCCGCCGGTCACTCCCGCCGCGGCGGCCTCCAGTTCCGTCACCTCGGCGGCAGTCAACCGGACATTCGCGGCTGCGGCGTTCTCTTCGAGGTACTTCCGACGCTTGGTCCCGGGAATCGGCACCAAGTCGTCGCCCTTGGCCAGAACCCAAGCCAAAGCCAATTGACTGGCCGTGAGGCCCTTCTTTGAGGCAAGCGATTTGACTCTCTCGACCAGAACCACGTTTCGGTCGAACGCCCCGGCCCCGAATCGCGGCATCCGGATCATGCGCACATCCGAGGCGTCGAGGTCCGTCGGCTTGGTGATCGTTCCGGTCAGAAACCCGCGGCCGAGCGGGCTGTAAGGAACAAATCCGATCCCAAGCTCCCGGAGCGTCGGCAGGATCTCGGCCTCCGGCTCGCGGCTCCAGAGGGAATACTCGGTTTGCAGGGCTGTGATCGGGTGAATCGCGTGTGCCCGACGGATCGTGGCAGGCGACGCCTCGGACAATCCGAGGTACTTCACTTTGCCGGCCCGGACCAATTCGGCCATGGCCCCGACCGTCTCCTCGATCGGCGTGTTCGGGTCCACCCGGTGCTGGTAGTACAAGTCGATGTGATCGAGCCCCAACCGCTTGAGCGAGGCATCACACGCCTGCCGGACGTACTCGGGCCGGCCGGAGATCGTCCAATACGCAGGGTCGTCCTTCTTTCGCACGTTGGCGAACTTCGTGGCGAGGAACACCTCGTCGCGTCGCGTCTGGATCGTCCGGCCGACGAGTTCCTCGTTGTCCCCAATGCCGTACATGTCGGCTGTGTCGAGGAACGTCATGCCGAGGTCGAGCGCCCGCAGGAGCGTGGCTGCCGACTCCGCGTCGTCCCGCTCGCCGTAGAACTCGGACATTCCCATGCAGCCGAGTCCCATGCGGGACACGACCGCACCCTGCGAACCGAGCTTGACCTTGTCCATCTCCTGCTCCGTGAACGCCCGCGATTGTCCGAGTCTTCGAACATGAGAATCAGGAATGCATGAGACGCCTCATGAAATAGGTCGATGGCGTCTGACAGTCTATCCGAGCTTGAAGCCCTCTTCATCACCTATGCCCGCCAGATCAATTCCCGCTCAAATTGCGTCATCATCGTTTGCCCGGACTCCTAACTCCCTTTCCCACCGCCACTGGAGACTGAAATGAAACCACTCCGTACCGAATCCCCGTCCGTACACGTCAAGTTTGCAACGACCCGCACCGAAATGGCCGCCGCCCTGATCGAGCGCGACGACGAGATCGACCTCGTGCTCACCGCGCTCATTGCCAAGGAACACGTCTTGCTCGTCGGTCCGCCAGGATGCGCGAAGAGTCTGCTGCTCGACTCGCTCATGAAGTGGGCCGGCGGGACGAAGTTCGCGATCCTGCTCACGAAGTACACGGTCCCCGAGGAGGTCGTCGGCCCCGTCTCCCTCGCAGGGTTGAAGGAGGATCGCTACCTCCGCATCACATCCGGCAAACTCCCCGAAGCCGACTTTGCCTACTGCGACGAGGTCTTCAAGGCGTCGAGCGCGATCCTGAACACGCTGCTCCGCATCCTCAACGAGCGGACGTTCGATGCCGGCGACGGCGCGAAGAAAGTGCCGCTCAAGCTCTGCGTCGGTGCATCGAACGAATGGCCGAGTCCGGAGACCGGGAAAGAACTGGCCGCGCTCTTCGACCGCTTCTGCTTCCGCAAGGCGGTGCGGCCAATCCTGACCCAAGCCGGGCGGAAGCGGCTCCTCTGGGACCGCGACCATGTGCCGACACTCACGACGACGATCACCCCGATCGAGGTCGAGGCCGCCCACTTCGAGGCGATGAGCCTGTCGTGGTCCAAAGATGCGACCGAGGCGATGGAGACGGTGATCCGCGAACTGGCGAAAGAGGGTGTGCAACCGGGCGACCGGCGACAGGTGAAAGCGGTTGCGGCGGCCCGAGCCTACGCCTGGCTCCACGGCGCCGAGCAGGTCGAACCCGAGCATCTGGAAGCGTTGGCCAGCGTGCTCTGGGACGACCCCGTCGAACAGCCCGCGATCTGCGCGAAGGTGATCGCGAGGGTCGCCAATCCAACCGGGATGCGGATCACTCAGCACCTGATGGAAGTCGAACAGATCCTGGCGGGTGCCGATGCTCGCAACTTGGCCGAGGCGGCGAAAGCCGCGGCCAAGCTCGCCGAGATCGAACGAAACCTCGCGGCTCTCTCCGCCAGCGAGCGCGTTGAAAAGGCCCGCTCCTACGTTCGCGAACAGTTGAAGCGGCTCAAGCTTGCAAGCCTCGAAGCCGTCTGATTCCGCTGTCTGCTTCGATCTCATCTCGACCGTTCATCCCCCACCTTTACGAGGATCGTTCCATGGAGGGCACGCGCCCGCGGCCCGACTGTCCGCTCGTGGTCGCGTATGGGCTCGGTGTGAACTCGACGGCGATGCTCGTCGAGTTCGCCCGTCGTGGCATTCGCCCGGATCTCATCCTGTTTGCTGATACCGGCGGGGAGAAGCCCGAGGCTTCGCCTACCTCCGGTGATCCAGCGTTACTTGCGGACCATGGATTTTCCGACCGACCGGTACGGCCCTCATGGGTGCCGGACCGGCTGTCTCACCTGCGAGGGCATCAAGTCCCATGACAACACCTTTGTTCCGGCCCGGGCGAATCCTGGCCACGCCCGGAGCACTTTCCGCTTTGACACACGCCGGCCAGCACGCATCAGAGTTCCTCCGCCGACATCTGGCTGGCGATTGGGGTGAGGTGAGTGCCGACGACAAGGCGGCGAACGATGAATCACTGGTGGATGGCAGCCGCTTGCTCTCGGCCTACTTGCTCACGACGGATGTGAAGATCTGGATCATCACCGAGGCCGTGGATGACCACGGCAATCGGGAAGCGACCACGGTCCTGCTTCCCGACGAGTATTAGGGCTAAGTCCATTTCAGGAATCAGAATGCCAGGGATTACGGTGAAAAGTGGCAATCCGGCACCCGGACTCACGGCGCGAAGGGCTTCCATCGCGTGGCGGCTGCGGCGGATCTCCGAGCATTTCTTCAGGATTGAGGTTCAGGCAGTTGTGGCAGCCATCGCCAATTCTCGGCGCGACAGAGCCACGACTCGCAGGTATAGCCAACCCACGAAAGCCATCTCGTCGCGTCCGCCTCCCCGATGTCCTGACTGCGCTCCGGCGAAGGTGGACGCTCCAGATCGGAACGGCGCTGCCAGAATTCCACGCGATACCCGCCACCGTCGGTGAGGGCGAGGATTTCAACCCATCGGTCCCCTGCCTCGTTTGCCGCGGTCACGCTTGGCATCCGATAGCGCGTGTGAACCTCGACCCGATGAGCGCGGCCGATCAGATGTCGAGCGAACGCGACGACTCCGGCAATCTGCCGGCTCCGCTCGGCAGACGGATCCCGGCCTTCGAGCAACGCAGCCGCCATGCGGATGGAGTGCAAGCTTTCGATCGTATTCATGCTCGATCGCCTCCACAGCAGAGTGACCAATCTTTTGTACTGCGGTCGCAAGACTCGCAGTCGTTCCTGTTTCGAGCCGAGAGCCCGGATCTCTTCGCCTTCCTTGGATGGCCCCGAAGATTCCAAGCGCCGAGAGACCCGACCGTTCGGACGCCTCTCTGCCGTTTGGCACGTCGGCGTTCACACGTTCCTGCTCTTCGCGTCGTCGCTTCCGTCACCGGGAAGGAGGGAGAGACCGCGTACGACGCAAGGGCAGGGAATTCCTCACCCAGGCGGTGCACATGGAACCCAACGATCTGCTCAAGTTGCTTGATCTGAGCGGACAGGAGGCCGCTCCTCCCCGCGACTCCATCGGGATCGAACGGAGTGAAGAGCCCGGGCCGGCCTCGCGACATCCGACGGCGCTCGACGTCGACGATTGGGGGCTGCGGCGCGGCCGCGACCTCCTCGCCGAGAGCGAGCGGCTGAAACAAGTCGGCACGGATGCGCTCGCTTCCGCGGATTTCTTCGCCGCGGCGTTCGATCCCGATCCGCGTCTGCACGAATCGTGTGTCGATGCACGCCGACACGAGTTCCTGACGCAACTGCTCGGCACACCCGAGTACCGGGAGTTGCATGCCGCCACGAGACTGGACGATGCCGCCGCTGAAATCGCCGCCACGCACTTCGCGGTCCAGTTCGCCGACCTCACAAAGCAAGGAGCCTCGGATTCGATCGCGGCCGACGCTGCGGACGGCATGGATCGCGAGATGGAGACGCTCCGGGCCGTGGGGAAGGCCTTGACTGCGGCGAAGGAAGAAGTCGGCGAACTGCACGAGACGGCATCGGCGTTCGGGATGGGTCCGGGGGCTCCCGGTGCCAACGACCCGAAGGCCGTCGCGGCGCTGTTCAAACGGGTAAGGTCGGATCCGGTGCTGAAGCGGATCTGCGAACTCGCCGGGCGGTACCGGCGGGTGGCGCAATCGAAGCAGCGACGGAAGACCGTGCACGGGCTCGACGAGGTGGTCGGCGTCGAACCGGGCGGGGACCTCGCGCGATTGCTGCCGCACGAACTCGCCAAGCTTGCCGTGCCCGAACTCGAACTCGACACGCTGCGGCGTCTTGTCGAGCGGCAGACGCTCTGTCGCGAACACCACGCCAGCGAGCCCGTGGGCAAGGGGCCGATCATCATCACCGCGGACGAGTCTGGTTCAATGCAAAACGAAAAGATCCACACGGCCAAGGCGCTGGCTCTCGCGTTGGCATGGATCGCTCGGCAGCAGGGACGATGGTCCGCGCTCGTCGCCTACTCCGGCGACTCCGGGGAACGGGTTCTGACTCTTCCACCGGGCCGATGGGATGAGTCCGCTCTCGCCGACTGGCTCACGGCCTTCATCGGCTACGGCTCCGATCTCGACGTCCCGGTCCGCGAACTGCCTCGGATGTACGCCGACATGAAAGCGCCGCCCGGGGTCACCGACGTGATCATGGTCACCGACGCCATCTGTTCGATCCCCTCCGAGATCCGCGAGCGGTTCTGCGCGTGGAAGCAGTCGGCCCAAGTGCGGGCCATCGCCCTCGTGATCGACAATCCGCCCGGCGATCTCGCCGCGGTCGCCGACGAAGTCCATTCCGTCCGCTCGCTCGACGCCAACGAGTCGGCCGTCGGTCGCGTCCTCTCCATCTAACAGTCCCGTCCACCGCACGGATCGCGGTCTCTTCACTTCGTTCCATCCCCAGCACAGGAGGTTCGATGACGTTCACCCATGCGCCATTCCCGGTCGCGTCCGGCACGCAGTTGCTCGGCGAGGTGATTTCGTGGACCTGCGCCGGCGTGACTGTGACCCACGCGGCACTCGTCGCCGCCCTGAAAGACGCCGGACTCGACGAGAACGTCGCCCGCGAACTCGCACCCCGGCACGCCTTCACCCGGGCGTGTCGGAAGCTCTCGGATCAGCGGATCATCCGGCAGGTCGGTGAGGATGAATCGACCCTTCGCTTTCAGTTCACGGCCGAACACCGCGAGGGCGACAAGTTCGAGTACCAGTTGGAAACGATGCTCGTGCTCGACAAGCGGACCGGCAAGGTCTCGTGCGACCTGCCGGGGTTGGCCACGATGGCCCAGGAACAACTGGATCGCGCCATCGACGCCCGGACCGGTTCGGATGTCACGCGCGTGATCCAGAAACTGTTCGAGCGGCACGCCGATCTGTTCGCGATTCGACCGCAAGGCGGCTGCTACTTTTGTCCGCAACGTCACGCGGCGTTCGTGGACAAGGTGCAAACTTTCCTCGGCCGGATCAACGGCCAGTTGCTTCGCTTCCCGATCCAGGCCGGAACCACGGAGGGCGATCGGTCCGTCAAGGAAGCCGTGGCGGCGGGTCTGGCGGCGTTAATCGCCGAGCATCGGCAGGCGATCGAGACGTTCGGTGAGGACACTCGCGACGACACGCTCACGCGTGCCGCCGAGAAGATCCGCAAGACGCAGTTCAAGATCGCGGCCTACGCCGAGTACCTCGCGGAGGAAAAGGCCCGGCTCGATCGCGAACTCGCCACTGCGCGTCAGGAACTCCGCGCCAAGGTCGATCATCTCGCCACCGCGTCCGTCGCCTGATCCATTTCCGCGTCCCCAACTGCCAGCGAAAGGAGGTCGTCGTGTCCGCAACCACAGCCGGTCGCGAGCCCCGGACCCGGCACCTGCTCGTCGTCGCGACGCCCGCGTTGTGGCCCGCCTGGCCGTTCCTGCCCGTCGTTCGCCGCACCGCGGGCCGCGAGGAATGCGGTCTGTTGTTCGACGCCATGGGTACCTCGGGCAAGACGGGTGACAGCGCGACCGTGTGGTTCGCGAACCTGTTCCTGCTGCCGCCCACGTTCGAGGAGTTCCTCGCTCTGCGGAAGGAGGTCTACGACTCGGCCGAGGAACTGATTGACGCCGGGTGGCGCGTGGATTGATCCCGTTGGATCTGCTTTGCTTCTTCATTTCAATGGAGGTTCGTTCGATGAAGCTCTTTTACATCAACAACGATGGTGCCGGGTTCGCCGACAACATCGAAGTCGAAGACGGCATCAGCGTGGCCGCGTTCTTCGCGATGAAGCTGCCCGGCCGGAAGGCCGACGACTTCCTGATCCGCGTCAACCGGCTGCCGACGCCGGCGGACCAGGTGCTCCAGCCCGGCGACCGCATTTCCATTACGCCATCGAAAATCGAGGGTGCGGCTTCGTAGCCGGACCTCTCGTCGAACCTGACCGCGACCCCGGCCGTGCGCCGGGGTCGTTTCGCTTCCGGGAGGCGACATGCTTCCGATTCCCATTCTCCTCCGTCTCGCTCGCCGGCTCGAAACCCTGTGGGCATCCAAACCCGAACCACCGACCCGTCCCGAGCGGGCGTGGGCTTCGCTTCGCACGCAACTGACCGAAGCCGAAGCTCTTCGCTGGCGGATCGAGCAGGCCACCGCGCGGCGGTGGGACTGTGCCGCGGCCAGCCTGAAGCAGGACCTGAACGCGGTGCTCAAGCTCATGGGCCGGCGGATCGAAGAACTCCGCGAGCAGTGCGAAACGCCGTCATTTCGAACACCGGACCGCTGCGAGTGGATCCGGGAACTGCGGCACCTGGAGTCCGAGTTCGGCACGGTGACGGTTCGCTGGACCGACAGCGTGATCCGCATCGTCACCGAGCCCATCGAGTTGAAGGGCGTCTCGCTCGGGCCTTTCGCCATCGAGTTCCACTGGACCGGCGGACCGTCCGCGACCGGCTCCCGCGCCATCGAGGTGAAAGCCCTCAAACCGAACCGTCCCGCCGGGCGGTCCGACGTCACGCACCCGCACGTCGAGGACGACATCCTCTGCGCCGGCGAGGCGAAGGAGGCTCTCGATCAGGCCATCGCGGATGGCCGGCTCGTCGATGCCTTCCAACTCGTGCACTCGGTGTTGACGAACTACAACCCGCACTCGGCCTATGTGTCGCTCCACGAGTGGGACGGTTCGCACTGCGCGCAGTGCGGCCGTCGGATCCGGAGCGAAGAGGCCTCGTCCTGCGAAGGATGCGATTGCGATCTCTGCGACGAGTGCGGGGAACGCTGCGAAGGGTGCGACGAACTCCGCTGCGGGGACTGTCTGGAACCCTGCGATGTCTGCCGCGAGCGACACTGCCGCGGTTCGCTCGACACGACCGCACGGGGACGAGCCGTCTGTTCCAACTGCCGCGAGGCGTGCTCGGAGTGCCAAGCTTCTTTCCCCAAGGATGAACTCGACTCCGATCGACATTGCCCGACCTGTTCCACCGTGGAGGAGACCGATGACCCCGCTCCTGAAACCGAAGCGGCGGAGGCGATTCCGCTCTGACCGGCGAACGCGGGCGCTGACGTTCAGTACGCTGGCCTGGCTCAAGTTCCAGTTCCTCTGTCACGCCGGTCCGACCGAGGTCGGCGGCTTTGCCCTGTCCCATCCCGACGAACCGCTCTTCATCGAAGATGTGCTGGTCGTCCGGCAGCACTGCACGTTCGTCTCGGTCGCATTCGACGATGCCGCCGTCGCGGACTTGTTCGAAGACATGGCCGACGCCGGTATCACGCCGAACCGGTTCGCCCGGATTTGGTTGCACACCCATCCGGGAGCCTCGGTCGAGCCGAGCGGTGTCGACGAGACGACCTTCGCCCGCGTCTTCGGTGCGTGCGACTGGTCGGTCATGGCGATCCTCGGCCGGACGGGACGCATGTCCGCCCGCCTTCAGTTCACCACCGGGCCCGGTGCGACGATCGCGCTCCCGACGCGGGTCGATTGGTCGGACTGGCCGGACCTCGCCGGCTCGCTCGCCGAGCGGGTGGAAGCGTGGCGGCAGGACTATGTCGCGAAGATCCACGTCCCGCGTCCCTCAGATGAATTGCTTCGCACTCCATCGAACGGATCGCACCCGCGTCCGCTCGACACCCTCGATGACTTTCCCGGAGACTGGCATGCCTTCCCGTAAGCCCGATCTGGCGAACCGCGATGTTCGCCAGCGCGATCTCGTGCCGCCCGAACGCCTGACCCGGTGCCACGCCGTGGTGATCGGCGTCGGCTCCATCGGCCGACAGGTGGCCCTGCAACTCGCCGCGACCGGTGTCCCGTCCATGACGCTCTTCGATCCCGACACCGTCGCGGTCGAGAACCTCGCCACGCAAGGCTTCAGCCCGAACGATGTCGACGATCCGAAAGTCCATGCGGTCGGGAACGCCTGCCACGAGCAGTGCCCGATGCTCGAATTGCATGTGTTTCAAGAGCGCTTCAAGAAGTCTTCGGTCCGCAGTTGGTCGCGGTCGCAGGATCACTGCGTCTTCGTCTGCGTGGATGCGATCGAGGCTCGGCGGCTGATCTGGGAATCGGTCCGCGGCGTCGCCTCGTTCTTCGCTGACGGACGCATGACCGCCGAGGTGATCCGCGTCCTGGCCAGCGACTGCCCGTCGGTCGACGCGGTGTATCCGAAGTCGCTCTTCACCGCGGGTGAGGCGTTCGCCGGAACGTGTACCGCCAAGAGCACGATCTACACGGCGAACATCGCCGCGGGGCTCATGGTCGGGCAATTCGCCCGCTGGCTCCGCCGACAGCGGGTGACGCCGGATCAGACCCTCAACCTGCTCGCGTCGGAACTCACCGTTTCCGATGTCCGATGAAAGGACCATCCGCGATGATTGCGATCCCGCGTGCTGCGGCCCGGGCGTTCCGGGCGCTCGCGAAGAAGTGCCTGGCCGGACGCCCGCGCGGCCCGGCCCCGCCCGTTGTCATTCGCGTCCGTGCTGGCGTGCTCACGCTTTGGAGCCGCATCGAGTCCGTCGGTCTGCGGTATTCCGTCGCTGCACCGGCCGCGGAGAGCGAAACCCTGCTCGTGCCGATGGACCTGCTCGCCGCGATCGAGGGGCCGCGTTCCGACCCCGTCTCACTCGCAGTCGATGCAAAGCTTCAGGGGACGGCATCCTGGACCGATGGCGGCGAAGCGAAGGCTCATTCCTTCCAGGCGATTCCGCCCGGCAAGCAGCACGCGGTTCCGGCCCTGCCCGAGTTGACGCCGATGCCGGACGCGTTCCGCACGGCGTTGCACGAGTGCGGGAGGACTGCCGCTCGCGAGGCCAATCGCTTCGTGCTCACCCACGTTCAGATCCGTGGCGAGTCCGGACATGTGATCGGCACCGATTCGAAGTACCTGCTGGTCTGGGGCGGATTCCCGCTTCCTTTCTCCGAGAGCGTACTCGTCCCGGCGATCCCGGTGTTCGGCAGTCGCGAACTGGCCGACGAAACGGACATCCGGATCGGACGCACGGAGGCCGAAGTCGTCGTGGCCTGCGGCCCTTGGTCGGTGCATCTGCCGATCGGCTCCGGCAAGTTCCCCGACGCCCTGTCGATCCTGCCGCAGCCTGAGTCCTGCTCCTCCGTGACGCTCGACGATGCCCAAGCGGCGGAACTCCTGCTCGCCCTGCCCGCGCTGCCGGGAGCGGCGAGCGAGGATCGCGCGGTCACGTTGGACCTGTCCGAAGGGCTCACCGTTCGGGCTCGTGATGAGGCGACCGAGGTCGCTCAGGAAGTGAGCTTGGCGGTCGCTGTCGATGGGTCACAACTTGCCGCGGCGGTGAACCGCACGGCCATTGAGCGTGCGCTGCGACTGGGCTGTCGAACGCTGCTTGTGCCGCGCGGCGTTCGGCTTCTGGCCCTCGAAGGGCCGGACCGGGTCTTTGCCATCGCCACACTCGAATCCAGCGCCATCGTCCCCTCCGCGAATCGAACTTCGCCTCGATCCGCGGTTTCATCCCTCAGGAGTGGCCCCATGAAACCCGTCAACGGTCCCGCCGCGAACGGCCGTCATCCGCCCACGCCAAGCGAGCCCGAGACGTTCGACCCGCTCGCCGAAGCCGAGGCGATCCGCCTCCTCGTCGTCGAAGTCGGATCGCGGCTCGCCCGCCTGATCGGGACGCTCCGCTCCTCCCGCAAGGAGAAGAAGGTGCTCGCCAACGTCTGGGCGGGCCTCAAGCAACTCAATCTCGCCCCGGGAGGAACGCAGTGACCAACATTGTCGCCGCGCGGGTGCACCGCCTCGCCGGCGAGTTCGAAGACCTGAAGGTTCGGCTCCGTATGGCGCTCGCGGGCGAACTCGCCCGCCAGTTCGCCACTGCCGTCGGCGATGTCGTCCGCACCGTCGTCGCCGGCCGCGACATTCCACGGGATTCGTGGTCCGGCTCAACCCGGACCGAGGACGATCCGTGGGATGAAGACGACGACGACGAGTACGACCGCCCCGCTTCCCGATCGATGGACGATGCCCAACCGAGCGGATCGGGCAATCCCGGTCTGGTCGTGGCGGCAAGCGTCCATGTCGCGCGGTGGTGGCTCTTGGCCCGCCGGGGCCACCTGCTCGGCGCCTTGGGGGCCGGGTTCGGCATCGGCCTGCTCGGGCTCCTCGGCGGGCCGGTCATCCAGTCCGCCCTCGCGATCCTCGCCGCCGTCGGCGACCTGTTCAACATCGGCGACGCGGTCGGCACGACCGCGGAACGCCTCCCGCACGCCTGATCCCTCCCGGCCGCACCGTGCGGCCGGGCTTCCCTTGGCTTCACACCGGAGAACGACGATGACCGCCACCGCCGCGACCCTGAACGGCCGCCCCCAACGCAAGCTCCTGAGCGAGGAACTCGATCGCCTCGACTCGATCATCGACTCGCTGGCCGAGGGCCTGCCCGCGGCCGTCGCCGCCGCCGCCCGCGAAGGCACCCGCGCCGCCGTGAAGGACGCCATCCTCGAAATCCTCGCCAACCCCGAACTCCGCGCGCTCCTGCAAGGCACGGCTCCGGCCGCCGAGTCCGTGCGCGTGCCGGTGGAACCGACGATGACGCGTCCGAGCCTCTGGACCCGGATCAAGGCGAAGGTCGCCGCGGCGAAAGCCGTCGTGTCGATCCGCGTCTGCACCGCGGCGGCTGCGATCGCCCGCACGGCCCGGACGCTGGTCCGCTCGGTGCCCATGTCCGCGGTCGTGACCGTGACCGGTGCGGGCGTCCTGGCCGCTGCGGCAATTCACTTCGCGCCGACCGCCCTGACCGCCGGGCTCGCCGTGGTCACGACCGCGGTCGCCGCCGGGTTGCTCCGCCTCGGCAACTGGTTCCGCTGCTCCGCCAAGACGCTCCTCGCGTCCCCCGGATGAATCCCGAGGTGGGCCCGGCCCGCCGATGCCACACGATCGCGGCCGGTCCATCGCTCCGCGTGAGCGAGCCAGCCCGTGCGCAATCGAAGTGACGTCGGTGTGTCGGTCCCGCCTTTTCGCGACCTGGCGAGGGATCGCGGTGGCCGGTCGCTTGATGTTCGCAAGCGACCGGCTCCGCGGACCGGTCGCATGCCCACGGAGACTCCGAGATGTTCTGGTACTACTCCATCGGCCGGGGCCAAGCCGGTCCGGTCGATCATCCGACGCTTCGGTCGCTGGCCCGGTCGGGCCGGTTGAAGCCCTCCACCTTGGTTTGGCGTGAGGGGTGGGACGAGTGGGTCCGGGCGGACACGCTGACATGGCTCTTCCCGAAGGCCGGACAACCTTCGCTTCCCCGACCGCCCGCTGCACCGCCGCCGTTGCCGGACGAGCACGATCCCGCCCTCGACGACCCGATCGTGGTGTGGGAGGCCTGGCAGGTCGTCCTGTTCATGATCGTGACGCTCGGCCTGTTCGGGTTCTACCTGCTGCCGTCGTGGGCGAAGCAGGTCGAACACATCACCGGCAAGCGACGCATGCCGTTCGGCGCCTGGCTGGCGCTTTCGATCTTCACCCTCGGCATCGCCCTTCCAGTGCTCGAAGTCGTTTATGCGTTCTCCCTGGAACGCCATGGTCGGCGGATCGACCACGACGAAGCCCGGCCGAACCTCGGGCTGTGGGTGTGCGTGCTCAACGTCCTGTCCGTCGCGCTGGCGATCGCGACCGGCGGCATCGGCTTGCTGTTGGGAGGATTCGGACTCGGCCTGATCGCCACATGGCTCGTCCAGAGCGAAATCAACAGCTATGCGTCCACGCGAACGAGCGAACCTTGAGATGTTGCATCGGGGAACACCGCACGCCTCTTCCCGGAGACGTGCGTTTTTCTTTAGCACTCACCCCAGGCCGGAGTCACTTCCCGGCCCGGCGGATCTCCTCGAAGACGCCGAGATCCCGGATGGCGTTCCTCACCGCCAACTCAAATCGGTCCACCACGGCGGTCGTCAGTTCCATCAGCGATTGCCATGCTCCATTCATCACCGAGTCACCAGGTGTTGCTTTCTCCGGGCCGTTCCACATCCGAGCCGCGAGTTCCTGCACCGCCTCCTTCCGCTGTTTCTCGATCCGATCACGCAGGCTCTGCTCGGAGAGTCGCCTTCGCAGGGTCCACAGGGAGCGCTTTCCCCACCTGTAATCCAAGAGTTTGTCCCGGAGGAAGCCTTCTCCGATCTTGACGCCGATCGCGGCCAAGACCCCGGAGATGAGGGCCACCACAATGCCCGTGAGGGGGGACACGAGGATGTGGGTTCCGTGCGCGACGCCGTACACCAAGCCGACAAGCGCGGCGATTAATGCCGTACTCAAGGTGATCAACGCGGTCGTTGCAATCTGTCCGCTTGGATCCCCGAGCGGGGCGTGTACTCCGACGCCGCCCTCGGGGAGATACTCCGCCGCGTCGCGCGGGATTCCGTGCTCCGCGAGCCAGTGGCCCAGATGGTCGCGCATGAGACGAGTGAGGTCGCCAACGAGCAGATCGGTCTTCTCCCGAATGAGAGGCTTGACGTCGTAACTCGCGGTGAATGACTCGACTTTGTGGCTGACCTCGCGAAGCGTGCCGCCGTTGCGATACCACTCCAGGTAGTAGCCTTCGACGGTTGCGAATAGCGGCGCGATGATGGCGGTGGCGGCATTCTCCGAGAACGACTGCATCTGTCGTGCGACATCCGTCTCGAACCGCTGCCGATACTCCGGCAGTTCCGCGGTCAACTTCACCCGTTTGCGGGCATTGTGGTGCTGCATGACTCGGTAGACCGCCAGTCCCGCAGCGATCGTCGATTGCGGGTTCGGCGAGACAAGGATCTGCTTGGCATCGACCCCGAACACGTCCGTCGCCAGGTCGCGCATGAACGGCCACAGGCTGCTGCCGCCGGTGAGGATGATGCGGCCGATTCCCGACAGTCGTCCCTGACGCTCCAGTTCCCGCCGGATCCAGGCGATCAGATCGACCGGACCGCTCCGCCCCAACTCGGCCAGAGCGCCGCCGACCTCGGCGAAGTAGCGTCCCGCGAGCGGGCTCGGAACGTACCGACTGGCTCGCGTCAGGAATTCCGAGGCGCCCCCGCAACGGAATTCGGCAAACTTGCGAAGGGGCACCGGAACGGACTGAACGAACTCCACTTCGGGACCGACGGCCGTCCAGTGACGACTGAACTTCTCTTTGAGTTCCCGGGCGGCGACGAGCCAGACGACGGAATGATCGCGTTCCGCGAGTTCCAGTTCGGGGTTCTGTTCCAGAAGCCACTGATAGAAGAGGTCGTCGAACAACCGGCCGCCCAGAGTCGGATCGCCCCAAGGAGTCCGGAGACCGTGGCGGGCGTCGAGGAGAGCCAGATCGAGGGTGCCGCCGCCGAAATCAATCACCAGGATTCCTTGACGCACTTCGGCGGCGGTGACCGAGCCGTCCGCGAGATGGAAGGCCAGCGCCCCCAGCGGCTCGTCCATCACGTCCGCGTCGCCGAACCCGGCGTCCCGTGCGATGCGGCGGGTTTCTTCCTGGTGTTCGCGCGAGGCTTCCGCGGGCACGCCGACAAAAACGGGAATGCCTTCCTGACTGCCCAGGGCCGGGGCCATCCTCCCTTCGCGAAGGGCGCGACAGCACCGGCCCAGAAACGCCCGGGCGTCTCGTCGGGCGGTCGCCAAACGCGAGAGGTCGGGTTTGAACCCGGCGGAAAAACGGCGGCGGGCCCGTTCCTCTTCCTTTTGCGTCAGCCACGTCTGGATCGCCTTGTCGCCGATGGCAAGCACGTTGCCGTCCTCGTCGTCAGCGTCTTCCCACGGCTCTTTCCGCAAGAGGCAGGTCGGGGTGGAGGACTCACCGGCCATGGGCACGGACTGAGGCAGGATGATGCCGTCGACGTAGCAGATGGCGACATGCGTGTTGCTCGTGCCGAAATCAATGCCGAGGAAGCCGACCGTCGGCAGCGGTTCCGTGGATGCGGGCATGAAGTCTCCCGTGATGTTCAGGTCGCCCGCAGAAGTCCCCGCTTGTCCGGCTTGCCGTTCCAGAGCCGCACGGGTTCCAGCACTTCCACGGGTTGGCCGCTCTCGACCAGACCGAAGCAGGCGTAGCGTTCATCCAGGGCGGGGTCGTACGGCGTCCCGTCCGGAACGGACTGCCACTCGTATCCCTCCGCACGGACGCAGTGCAGCAACGCGGAGACGGCGTTCTTCACGTGCGGTTCTCCGGCTCGATCGCTGGCCGCGGTCATGTGCAGGACACCGATCGCGTCGGCGATGGTTTCAGGGAGGGGAGGCGTTTCGCCGCCGGGCCGAGCCCCGGCTGCGGACTGAGCCGACTGATGCCAACACAGCGCCAGGACGAGGTCGACCGTATGGGCCAGGGCCGATGCGATCTGGATGCCGAGCAACTCCCGGCAAGCGTCCCGGGAGGGAGCAGCCTTTCGCGGTCGCACGAGCAGAAGGAGGAGCGAAATGCCGGCGATCCATACGGCCGCTCTCAAGAACCCAGATTTCTTCCCTCGAATCGCGTCGATCGATCCGCGAATTCCCGCGATGCCGCCGCCGATGAGAGCCAGCTTCTGCAACAGGTCGTGCAGTTTCGGACGTTCCGACAACCACGCCAGGAGTCCGACCAGGAGCCCCGCTCCGGTGACGCCGCCGATCAGGAGCCCGGCCTCGCGTTGGCCGACGACGTACGGGCTCACGGGAGCGAACAGCACGGCACCCAGTGCCGAACCGGCTGCCGCACACAACGCCCAAGAGCCGTATGGAACGCGAGCCGTCGACGCGGGAAGGCGGAGTGGAAGCGACGGAAGACGCTGCTTCAGAGCGGACGCCGCTTCGACTCGCACTCGACCGGCCGTCGATTCCGGAACGGCGAGTTGCTCCTCGGCCATCCAACCGAGGCAGAACGGCAGCAGGTCGTCCACCACGAACCGGGAATGTTGCCGGCCAATCGACTCCGCCAAGGCAACAAGTTCCTTCGATTCCTCAGGTGCCGTGTTAGTGGGGAGGAGCGCGACGGCGTGATCGGTCATGGCGGCCGTTGCACCGGCGACGCGTTCCGCACACGCCTTTCTCCATGCGGGAAGCCAATCTTCGAGTCGCGTGACGCGCGTCATGGGGGCACCGAGTCGGCCGGTTGAGACGGACGGACGATGCCGGCGTCCGTTTCCCGCGAGCGGAATGATACTTAAACGCATCATCGCTGGCGGCAAGCTGTTCGTCCAGAATGAACCGGGACGACAAGCACTTCCTTCAACTGCTCGGGTTTCGCCTGCGGGAACGACGCGAGAGCAGGAAGCTGACGCAGGCGGAACTCGCGGACAAATGCGGTCTGCATCGCACGTTCATCGGATCGGTCGAACGCGGCGAGCGAAATGTCTCGATCTTGAACCTGCGGATGATCGCCGCGGCACTCCGGGTCTCGCTCGCGGAGTTGCTCGCCGAGCCGGCGACGAAGTGAAGCCAGCCAAATCCTGAAGGACATCTCGTACGGCATACAGGTGGCGAGTCAGCGCGGACCCCGGGGATGTTGCGGGGTGTCCGCGGCTTATGCCGCATCTCCCGTCTCAGCCTGTCGAGTTTCCGCAGGGGCCGGGATCCGCTCCCACCAGTCATGCGAGCAGGACCGACACCGGTATTTCGTCTCAACGAACTTCCCGCCGTCCTCGCTTGGTTTGCCTTCGACTGTTCGCCTGGCCCTGAACATGTAACCCTTGTGCTTGCACTTGGGGCAGCAGCGGTCGGGACGTACAAACGGTGTCATCCAGCCGACTCCGAGACTCCGGGAACGAAATGCCCTGAAATATCGGCAGATCCGCCTGAGAGCTTGAATGATCGGCTTGGTCCTGCTCGCGGTTCGGCCGTGCGGTTGCACAAGCACGGCGATCAGGACCGGGGCCAATTCCAGGAACGGCCTGTCGGCATCGGTGCCGATTGGGATCCGCACGCGAAGCCATTCCTGCGGACGCGCCGGACATAGAACTTCCGCTCCTCCCTCTCGCGGCTCACAAGTCGATGTCCGCGATCTTGGTGAGAATAGAATCGCGGTCGAAGGGGCACATGCAGTTGCCCGGATTCGATCTTCGCTGGAACGAATCTTGACGGAGGAGTGTCATGGTGCGGGTTTTCGGCTGTTTTGCGGCGTTCGCCGTTGCGTGTGCGGCGATGCTGGCCCAGGAGAAGAGCGTCAAACCAGGGATCAACGACCCGTTCAAGGAGCCCGACGTCGGGAAGTTCGCCAAGACCTTCGAGGGCGAAAGCCGCGAGGTGTTCCTCCAGCGGGAGAAGGTGGTCAAGGCGTGCGGACTGAAGCCCGGCCTGGTCGTGGCCGACATCGGTGCGGGTACCGGCCTGTACACCCGACTCTTCGCGAAAGCCGTCGGGGCCGATGGCCAGGTCTTCGCGGTGGACATTGCCCCGCGATTCCTGGAGCACATCCAAAAGACGAGCCGCGACGCTGGCTTGAAGAACGTCACTCCGGTGCTCTGCAACTTCGACTCGGTGGATCTTCCGGCGAACGCGGTGGACGTCGCGTTTCTCTGCGACACCTACCACCATTTCGAGTTCCCGGAGAAGACGATGCTCTCACTGCATCGCGCGATCAAGCCGGGCGGGCGGCTCATCGTGATCGACTTCCAGCGCATCCCGGGCAAGACCTCCGAGAAGATGTTGAGCCACGTCCGCGCCGGGCAGGACATCGTCGAGAAAGAGATCGCCTCGTTCGGGTTCAAGAAGCTCGACGAGGTGAAAGACCTGCTCGCGGAGAACTACTTCGTGATCTACTCGAAGCCGGCAAAGGCCGATGCGCCGCCGGCGAAGGGTCCGAAGCCGGTCGCACCGGTCATCCCCGGCTACGGCGCGGTGGTGCCGCTCCCGGACGCGACGGAAGCCCCGGCGAAGGGGAGCAAGGTCGTCTTCGACGTGACCGGCGTCGCGAAGGAGCCGGGCCAACCCCTCCTGGGATTGTCGCGGGCGGCGACCTTCTTGAATCTCGCCGGCTCGGCCGGGCTCAAGGCCTCCGACTTGGAGATCGTGATCGTCCTGCACGGCGATGCGGCGAGCGCGGCGCTGGACGATGGAGCCTACAAGGAACTGACCGGGGCCGACCACCCGCACGCGGACGCGATGAAGAAGTTGAAGAACGCGGGGGTGAAACTGCTGGTGTGCGGGCAATCACTCGCGCGGAAGGGATACGACCCGAAGCGGGTGCGGGGCGAGGTGTCGATTGCGGCGTCGGCCGTGACCGCGGTGGTGAACCTCCAGGCCCGCGGATTCGCCTACGTTCCCGCTCCCTGACAGCCGCGGGCGAGAGTTGTTGTTCGGCGTCTTTCTGATCACGGCTTCTCGCCCGTCTTCACCGAATTGTCAGCCACGATCCCGTTTGGTCGCGACATGATGGTGTCCCTTGTTGTTGCTGCACCACGATTACCAGCCGAACCACACCCTTTCCCTGTCCGCCGAAGTGCATCCCGTTGCGTGCGACCTCATCAAGAACAACTCGAAGCGGTGTCGCAATGGAGGACTTCAACTTGGCTTCGACGCC
>JAXMBB010000031.1:0-65103 GCA_046350135.1 Gemmataceae bacterium | reverse complement strand
CTCGGGTCGCGGGTCCGCACAGACTTCGACATGAACGAGGTCTTCGGCTTCCTCAACGAACTGACGCTGTTTTCCACGCAGTGGCAGTTCCGCAAGGGCGGCGTGAAGATCGCCGAATACGAGAAGCAGATCCGTGAGACGGCCAAACCCGCACTCGAACGCCTCAAGGCGCTCTGCCTCGCGGAGAACATCCTGCGACCCGCCGTGACCTACGGCTTCTTCCCCGCCGCCTCCGACGGCAACACGCTCACCGTGTATCAGGACGACCACCGAACCCCGCGGACGAGCTTCGAATTTCCGCGGCAGGACGACGGCGAGTTCCTTTGCCTCGCGGATTACACCGCGCCGCTGAAGGACGGCCGCGCCACGGACTACGTCGGGTTCATGGCCGTGACCATGGGCCGCGAAGTGACGAAGATCGCGCAGGAGTGGTATCAGGCAGGCAAGTATCAGGATTACCTTTACCTGCACGGCTTGGGCGTGGAATCGGCGGAAGCATTGGCCGAGTTCTTCCACCGCGAATTGCGGCGAGAATGGGGCATCGCCGCGGACGACGCCACGGATGTGCGGAAGCTCTTCAAGGGGCACTACCGCGGCTGCCGCTACGCCTTCGGCTACCCGGCCTGCCCCCGGCTCGAAGACCAACAGCAGTTGTTCGAACTGATCGAGCCTCAACGCATCGGGTTGGAACTGAGCGAGCAGTTCCAACTGGAACCGGAGCAAAGCACCACCGCGATCGTGTTCCATCATCCCGACGCGAAGTACTTCAACGTCGCACGATGAAGGAATTCACCACAGAGGCACAAAGATCGCACAGAGGCCACAAAGAAGACCAAATGCAAGTTCATGTCCTAAATCATCCCTGTGCCGCTTTGCGTGAACTTCGTGCCTTTTTGGTGACCTCTTGTCCGAGCCGATGATTCGCCTCGCCGGCCTGCGCGTGCTCTACGGCTCGTTCGCGGCTGTGGACGGGCTCGATCTCGACATCCGCGGCGGCGAACTGTTCGGCCTGCTCGGCCCGAACGGCGCGGGGAAGTCCACCACCATCCGCGTGCTCATCGGCCAACGCAAGCCGACCGCCGGCACGGTCACGGTCGCGGGGTTCGATGTGGTTCGCGAGTGGGCGAAGATCAAGCCGGTGTTCGGGTACGTGCCGGATCGCGAGAACCACTTCGAGGAGTTCACCGGCCGCCGCAACTTGGAGTTCTTCGCACAGCTGTATGGCGTGCCGCGACGCCGGGCGCAGGACGTGCTCGAACTCGTGGAGCTGGAGGAAGCCGGGGACCTGCCCGTCCGCGGGTACTCGCTCGGCATGCGGAAGAAGTTGCTGCTGGCGCGGGCCCTGCTCCACGAGCCCCCCATTCTCTATCTCGACGAACCGACCGCGAACCTGGACATCCATTCGGCCGAGGTGGTGCACCGTATCCTGCGCGACCGCGTGAAGGCCGGCGCGACCGTGATCCTCACCACGCACGACATGGACGAAGTCGAGAAGATCTGCGACCGCGTCGGCATCGTCTGCCGCGGCAAGCTCGTGGCCCTCGATTCGCCGTTGACACTGAAGCAGGCCCACACCGAGCGCAAGGTGGATGTGATCCGCACCGACGGCGAACGGCTGGTGTTCGACCTCGACTCGCAGAAGCACCAGTTGGCCGCACTCGTGGAAGCGGGACAGGTCGCGGCAATGCGCACCCGCGAGTTCGACTTCCACGCGACGTTCCTGAAACTCACCGGACAAACCTTCGAGTGATGCGACTGCACATCATCCGGGCACTGGTGGACAAGGAGTTCGCGCGGCACCTCGCGAACCGCGGCGGGATCGCGCTCGCGCTCTTGCTCGTCGCGGCCGCCGTGCTTCTCTCGGTGTTCGCCCCGGAGGAAACCGCCGGCAATGCGGGCGGCACCGGCATGGTCGGCGGCGTCCACCACTGCTTCCTCGAGTTCGACCGCCCCACGCCGCTCATCAAGCACCTCCAGGCCAACGTGCCGAAGGAACTCGCCGAGCAGATCAAGTTCCGCGAGACCGGCAACGCGGACGATGTGAACGGGCTGGTGATCTACCCGGTCGGCACCGGGGCGATCAAACTGCGGCAGATCCTTGAAGCGGGGAAGCCGACCGTTCTGCAGGTGGACGTGTGGCATCCCGAGGGCGACCGCAACGCGCTCGCTCCGTATGAGGCATGGTTCTGGCGCGAATCGCGCCGGGCGTTCCGCGCGCAAGCCGAGACGAAGGCCGATGCGAAGAAACTCGGGGCGGAGCCGAGCTTCGACACCGGCACGGATTGGACCATCATCGAAGCCCACGAAGAGTTCGCCAAGCGCGTGGCTGGGGCGGGCGGAAGCGTGCCGAAGCTCGAGATCAACCGCAAGGGGCTCGGCGGCAAAGTTCTGGACTTTCGCGCGGCCATCGCCACCGGCATGGTCGTGTTCGCGCTGTACTTCGCCTGCGTGTACCTGTTGCCCACCTTGAACTGCGAAGAGCGCGAACGCGGCGTGCTGCTCGCACAGGCGCTCTCGCCCGCGTCGCCGCTCGAAATCCTCGCCGCGAAGTTTCTCTTCTACCCGGTGGCGGGCATGCTGCTGGCCGCGATCCTCGCCGGCATCTACCGCCCGGCCGTGCTCGGCAGCCTCTTCTTCTGGCTCTCGCTGATGGCGATGGCCGGCGGTTTCCTCGGCATCGGCATGACCGTCGCCTCCCTGGCCCGCACGCAGCGGGCCGCGTTCCTCGGCGCGATGTGCTACCTCATGTCCGTCTCGATGGTGCTGTTGATCTGTTCGACGAACGGCATTCCGGTGATCCCGTATCTTGCGGTGGAGTACCACGGCCCGCGCATCCTGCACGCGGCACTCTCCGGCGACGTGTACCCGTACCACTGGCTGCACCTGATCGGTGCGATCGCGCTGGCGTGCGCCTGGATCTTCGCCGCCGCCTGGATCTTCCGCCGCCGCGGTTGGCAGTGAACGTTCACGTCGTCAATGCCGCGCGAACCAATCGTCGCGTCGCAGGGTGATCCATCAGGAACGAATGATACCCGTCCACACGATGCGGTTCGTCCGCATCCGCGATGCGCGTTTCGTTCACGGTCACGATCGCGTCGTTCGGTTCGCCGAAGAATCGCTGCGGGCCGGCGGTGCCGGCGATCAGGGTGTACGGCACGGCCGGCGGCGGCAGTTCGAGAATCGCAGCCGGCGAAGCCAGGAAGCGGCCGCACTCGCGGGTGAGCATGCGGAACAACCGCCACCGCCACATGAATGCGGCAATGCGCGGCGGGCGGTTCGGCGTCCCCATCATCACCAGATGCTTCACGCGCAGTTGCGGAACTTGGACCAACGCCGAGCGCAGCAGCAATCCGCCGAGCGAGTGCCCGGCCAGGCCGACCGCTTCGCCGCGGTCCGCGAGGGTTCGCAAGCGTGTCGTCAGGCGATGCACGATCCCCGGCAGCGATTCGAAGGTCGGGGAGTAGGCGAAGAACTGTGTGGCATGGCCGTCGCGCCGAAACTCGGAGGCGAGGCCGAACAGCGAGCACGGGGTGCGGCCCAGCCCGTGGACGAGCAGCACGATCATGGGCGATACGTGGCGAACGAACTCTCGGATTCCCAGAGCGTCACTTCGACCACCGGAAGGCCCTGGCTCGCGGCGCGGTCGAAGATCAGCTTCGCGATGTTCTCCGCGGTCGGGTTCACATCCAGTTCCACGAACGGCTCGCCCTGCCTCCGCAGCTCGGGGATGATCGGATCGTTCTTGTGCAGGAGCATGCGGTGGTCGAACGCGTCGTCGATCCACTTCCCCAGCACCTGCTTGATGACGGTGAAGTCCGTGACCATGCCGAGCGCGTCGAGCGTCTCCGCTTCGAGGGCGATCACGGCGCGGCCGTTGTGCCCGTGCAGGTGGCGGCACTTCCCCGCGTAGTCCAGCAGGCGGTGCCCGTAGCAGAAGCGGATCTCTTTCGTCACTCGGAACATCATCGCCTCGCGTAATCGGTGGGGTCGGGCACGCCCGCGTCTTGGAAGCCGCGTCGTCGTTCGCCGCACTTGATGCAGGTGCCGCACGGGCGGCTTCCGTCCGGCGTGATGCAGGTGAACGTGAGGTGCAGCGGCAGGCGGGCCCCGCGGCGGATCACATCGGCCTTGTGCAGTTCGATGTACGGCCGAAGGATGCGCAGCTCCGCACTCATGCCGCGGCTTACGACCGCGGCGAGGCCGTCGTAGAACTCCGGAGTCGCGTCCGGAAACGGGTTGGAAGCCAGCGGCGCCGTGGCGAGATCGCGGAGGCCGTGCAGCGCGCACCAGATCAACGGCTTCGCGAAGAGCAGGATGTTGCGGCCGGGGAGGAAGTCCGCGTCGTTCGGGTCCGTGGCGGACGGCGCGGCCCGGCCCGTGTTGCTCCAGTGTTCGCCGTACACGTCCGCGGTCGGTTGGTCGAGCGTGACGAGCGGCTTCAGGTGGGAAGCGCGAACGGCATCGAGGAAGCGGTGCAAATGGTCCTGCTCCACCGTTTCCCAATGCGATCCGGTGCGCACATACAGCGGGTGCACGTCCACACCGGACTGAACGGCCTCGGCGAGAAGCACGGCACTGTCGAGCCCGCCGCTCACGAGTACGGCGAGCGGCGCGGTCGGCGGCCAAGCGATCGTCACGGGCCACCCGGCGGTGCGACGCCGCCGGGAAGGCCGGGTTGTCCCGCTCCGCCCGGCTGTGGTCCCATGGCGCCACCGCCGCCCTGCATGCCCGGCATCGACATTCCGCCTTGGTTCTGCCCGGTGATTTTGTTCACAACACCCGCCAGCACGGTCATCATCAATTTCGTTTCACATTCGGACGAGACGATGAACATGTCGCCGCTGCTCTTCCAACTCAGATTCACGAAGAGTTCGGCCCCGACCTTCTTGCTGCCCAGCATGTTCTGCGAAAACTCCTTCCACCACTTCGGTGGTTCCAGCGAGGAGTCGTCCTGGGCCTTTGAGAGCTCGCTATCGCGTTGAGACTTGGCGATTTCAGCAGGTGTGTCGCTGTCCTCGAACCAGGTGGCGACTTCGAAGCGGATGGCCCGTGATCCGAGGCTGGCCTTGAACCCGAGCCCGCGACCCTTCGCCACGGTCTTGGCGGCCATGGTTTGGAACGCCCCCTTGCCGGAGTCCAGGTCCGCCTTGTCGGCCTCCTTCGGCTTGTTGGCCGTGTCCAGCACGAAGATGCTCCAGAAGGTCCCTCGGGCGGTGCGCTTGCCGAGCGGCCCGAGCCGCTTGTTCATCGTGTCCCCGCCCTTGTTTCCCGTGAGCATGTTCTGGAACGCGGTCTGCGGCAGGTTGTACTCCGCGAAGACCACGAGTCGCTTGGTGGGCGCGAACACCTTGAGCGAGTTCACGCCGCCGAACAGTTTCGGGATCGCCGGGATCACATAGTAGGTCTCACCATCCAGCTTGCCTTCTTGGGCGCCGGGCAACTTCTTCAGATCCGCGGAGTCGAATTCCTTCTTGGTGCGGATCACGAGCGCGCCGCCGTTCTTGCCCCAGCCCTGCACCATGTAATCGGGCACGTCGCCGGCGTCGATTCCGAACGCCTTGCCCAGCGCGTCGATCGCTTTCTGGAAGCCGAGATTCGCGTAGGTGGGTTCCACCGTCTTGCGGAACTCGGCGTACTTGTGCATGTGCCCGATGTTGAGCCCCACCGCGTCCGTCGCGTCCTCGGGCAGGTAGTTCATCATCTCGTAGGAAGCAGGCTTCCGGCTGAAGAACCAGACGAGCAACCCGATCACGAGCGAGAGGAACAGCACGGCCCCGATGATCACGAGCGTCATCGCCGTCCGGTTCGTTTCTTTCTTCTTGGCTTTGCGCTTGCGGGGGGTGTTGTCCTTGGGCGCCGCCGGCTTCTTCTCCGCGGCCTCGGGTTTCTTCTTTTTCTTCTTCTTCCCGCCGCGATCGTCCGGCACCTCGCCCGTGTCCAGGTCCGGCGCGGGGAACACGGCGTTGCATTCGGGGCATTCCACGTCCGAACCGGGCTCCGGCTCCTCGGGGAGCCGCAGTTTGGCCCGGCAATCGGGGCAACGCAGTTCAACGGCCATGGAACGGGACTCCGGACGATGCGAAACGCGGACGTGATGTATCTTACCGATCCTAACGGGGGGAGGCGGCCCCCGGCAAGCGACAATCGCCGCCCGCCCTTGACGCGGCCCCGCACGGGCGTCAGGGTAAGAAGAGTCCTTCGTTCGGGAGCACGGTCATGATGCGCGCCTACGGTCTCGGTCTGTTCGCCTGCGTCTCCGCCTTCGCGATCGCCCAGGATCCGGCCGCGGTGAAGAGCGAGGGGAAGAAAGGCGAGGTCGTGCCCAGCCCGTTCCGCGCCTACATGGTGGTGGACAACCGCTACCCGCCGAAAGTGGCCGGTTCCACGAAGCCCGAGGATCGCCACCCGAACGACACGACGAACAAGATGCACGATTTGGTGAGCGAGCACGGGTTGAACCCGGTGGTCGCCGTGTTCATCGGGAAGGATGCGAAGGCTGCGGCGGGCGGCGGCGTGGCCAAGCTCGCCACCGAGTTGAACAAGCTGATGACCATCCCGGACTACCGCGGCAACAAGCTCGCGTCCTTCGTGCTCTTCTTCCGCGTGCAGGGCAAGCCCGAAACCGTGACCGTCACCAATCCGGACAAGTCCGAATCGAAGGTGGAACTCGATGCGGAGTACCCGTTCGATGAGAACCGGCTGACGTATGAAACGGAGGTCCGCAACTTCGCCAGCGACGTGAAGACCCCCAACGTGGTGTTCGGCCTGGCTCCGGAGAAGTCCAAGCCAGCGGCCGCATGGAGCATCCTGCCCGAAGACAAGGTGACGGTGGTGTTCTTCAACCGCATCCGCATCGTGGACCGCTGGACCTTCGACGAGAACGGCCCGACCGACGAACAGATCAAGACCATCCTCGCGACCGTGGAGCAATCCGTGCTCGGCACCAAGAAGCCGTGACGCGATTGCATTTCGCTTGCTTCAGCCGGGCATTCCCGGCATCATGATCTCCTATGCTGCGTGTCCTCGGATCGCGAAAGAACCTGTGCAACGGGACGAGCCGCCGCGACTTCCTGCAAGTCGGCGCGCTCGGCGGTTTGGGCCTCACCCTCCCGGACTTTTTGCGCGCGAAAGCCACTCCGACCGCGACCACGCACGACAAGCACTTCGGCAAAGCGAAGTCGTGCATCCTGCTGTTCCTGTACGGTTCGCCGAGCCAACTCGAACTCGCCGATCAGAAGCCCGACGCGCCGGAAGAAATCCGCGGCGAACTGAAGAGCATCCGCTCCTCGCTTCCCGGTTGCGACGTCTGCGAACTTCTGCCGCACACGTCGAAGGTGATGCACAACGTCACGGTGGCGCGGTCGCTCACGCACAAGCATCCGATCCACGGCGTCGCCTATGCCACCACGTCCGTCCCGGACATCGACGTGGCGATGGAACTCTCCCCGCGGGACGGCCGCCACTGGCCCTTCATCGGCTCCGTCGTGTCGTACTTGGAGAAGCAGAAGAACGCGGCCGCGGCTCTCCGGAAATCCGTGCCGGACAACATCGCGCTCCCGTGGCCGTTCAGCAGCCAGCGCACCGGTGAAGTGCATCGGGCCGGGCCCTATGCCGCGTTCCTCGGCAACGCCCACAACCCGCTCTTCACCACCTTCGCCGGCAAAGCCAACAAGAAGATCACGAAGACGCTCACGGACCGCACCATCGAGTTCGACGAACCGTACGCGGGCATTACCCCGGAGTCGTACTTCACCATCGGACAGGAAGGTGCCGCCGATCTGACGCTGGACCGCCTCAACACGCGCGAATCGCTGAAGGAGCAGTTCGAACTGCAACGCCGGCTCCGTTCCTCCTTGACCAGCGAGGATTCCGATCCGTACCGCGAGATGGCCTTCTCCATGCTCGGTTCGGAGAAGTTGCGGCAGGCACTTGACGTGCGCCGCGAGCCGGCCAAGATCCGCGAGCAGTACGGGCACATGCTCTTCGGCCAGGGTTGCCTCGCGGCCCGGCGGCTCGTCGAAGCCGGCTCCAAGTTCGTCACCGTGTTCTGGGACGAGTTCGGCCTTGCGGGATCCGGCTGGGACACGCACTGGGAACACTACCCGCGGATGAAGAACGAACTGATGCCCGGCTTCGACCGCGGCTTCTCCGGCCTCATCACCGATCTCGACCAGCGCGGCATGCTGGACGACACGCTCGTGGTGGTGCTCAGCGAGCACGGCCGCACCCCGAAGATCAGCAAGGCGCGGGGGGGCGGCCGCGACCACTGGAGCCAAGCGTACACCGCTCTGTTCGCCGGCGGCGGCATCGCCCGCGGCAAGGTCGTCGGCAAGACGGACAGCATCGGCGGCACCGTGGCGGACCGCCCCATCTCGCCGAAGGACGCGCTGGCGACGATTTATCACCTCTTGGGCTACGATCTGGAAACGACTCTCACCGACCGCGCGAACCGCCCCGTGCCGCTGGTTCCGAACGGCCAAGTGGTGCGCGAACTGTTGGCGTAACGAAGCCGGATTCAACCCCGTCCTCACCGATCCCCGATTTCATTCCACCTTGCTTTGTCGGAGCCCGACACCGTGAAGATCACCGAAGTCGTCTGCCAGATTCTCCGCATTCCGAACATCACCGCGAAGACCGCCTCCAGCCAGGACTCCGTGCTCGTCCGCATTCGCACAGACGACGGACTCGAAGGTGTCGGCGAGGCGGACTCCTCGCCCGAAGTGGTGAAGGCGATCATCGATGCTCCGTTCAGCCACAACATCGCGTGCGGCCTGCGGCAACTCCTCATCGGCGAGAACCCGCTCGAGAACGAACGCCTCTGGGCGAAGATGTATCGCCGCACGATGTACTTCGGCCGCAAAGGCGTCGGCATCACCGCGATGGCCGCGGTGGACATGGCCCTGTGGGACCTGAAAGGCAAGGCGTTCAAGCAGCCGATCCACCGCCTGCTCGGAGGCAAGCACCACGACAAGATTCGCGGCTACGCGTCGATCCTGTTCGGCAAGGACGGCAAGGAGACGCGCGACATTGCGAAGAAGTGGGTGAGCGCCGGCTACAGCGCGGTCAAGTTCGGCTGGGAGCCGATGGGCCAGAGCGAAGCCGTGGACATCGACCTCGTGAAAGGTGCCCGCGAAGGCCTCGGCAACGCGACGCTGCTCATCGACGCCGGCTGCGTCTACGACGCCCGCACCGCCCTGCGCCGCGCCCATGCCTTCGCCGAGTACAAACCCGAATGGTTCGAGGAACCGCTGCGCGAAGACGACGTCGACGGCTATGTGTGGCTTCGCGACCGTTCCCCGATCCCGATTGCTGCGGGTGAAGGCGAGTGCGGCCGCGAGTCGTTCCGCGAACTGATCGACAAGAAGGCCCTGGACGTGTACCAGGTCGATCTCTCGCGCTGCGGCTTCACCGATGCCGCGTACATCCGAGCCCGCGTGGAGGAGATCGGCGCCCGCCTGTGCAACCACTGCTACACGAGCCCGCTCACCGTCGCCGCGAGCATCCACTGGCTCAGCACCTGCCGCGACGCGTTCGTGTTCGAGGACTGCGTCGAGGATTCGCCGCTGCGTCACGACCTGACGCACGAGAAGATCCAATCGGTGAACGGCTGGATGGAGGTGCCGGACCGCCCCGGCCTCGGCGTGACCCTGGACGAGGGCTTCGTGAAGAAGTACCTCGTGGCCGAATCCCGTTAGCCCGACGCGCCAGCGAGGGTCGATTCCATGAGAGAGGAGCAATGGCAGGAGCAAAGCCGATCTTCTGAGAAGTTATTGGAATTCCTGCTCGCTCCGGGCCGTGTTCAACGAACGAAAGCGGGAAAACGAAAACTGCGATTGTTCGTCACAGCCTGTTGTCGAATGATCTGGGATCGCTTGACGAAGGCCCATCGGAAGCTGGTGGAAGTTGCAGAGGAGTACTCCGATTCGATCGTACCGTACTCGAACGTCCGTGAAGCGGCCTTCCACATTCCATGGCTTTCATCTACTGGGGGGTTCGCAGAGTCTGCCATCAATAGTCTCGTAGACTGTTGCAGACGTCCAACTGCATCTGATGCGGCGAAGGATGCAGCTTGGTATCCCTTTCCACTCACCGATTCGATCACGAACAGCCGGGAAGCATCTGAGATTCGCAGTCACTTGCTTCGCGACATCTTCGGCAATCCGTTCCGGCCGGTCGCGTTCGATCCATCTTGGCGCACGTCCACGGCGGTCGCCATCGCGAAGGGCATGTACGAGTCTCGGGACTTCGCACCGATGCCGCTGCTCGCGGACGCGCTGCAGGACGCCGGCTGCGAGCACGCGGACATCCTCGACCACTGCCGCGGCCCCGGCCCGCATGTGAAGGGCTGCTGGGTCGTCGACCTTGTGTTGGGCAGGGAATGACAAGCGTGGTACAATTCCCGTGGGAGGAGCCGACCATGAGCGACGTAACATTGGAATCGCTCGCGCAGCGCGTCGCGGCGATCGAACAGGTATTGGCCGAACAGAAGGCGAATGCGGCTCCCATCAAAGACTGGAGGCGCGTGGCCGGAATGTTCACCGGCAGCGAGTTCATGAAGCAGGTCGACGCCGAAGGACAAGCGATTCGGGAGGCCGAGCGGAAAGCCGCCCGTGAGGAGTCCCATTCGTGATCATTCTGGACAGCGATCACGCCTCCGTTTTGAAGTATCGCGACTCCGAACGATACATCCGGCTCACCGCACGACTGGCACTCGCGCTCGAACCGGTGGCCACGACAATCGTGACCGCCGAGGAACAGATGCGCGGTTGGCTGGCCTCGATTGCGAAAGAGCGGAAAGCGTTCCGACAGGTCAAGCCCTATTTGGAACTGCGGGAACTCTTCAACTTTTTCGGTGGGTTGTCTCTACTCCCGTTCGACGAAGTTTCTGCCAACCTATTCGAGCAGTTCCACCGCATCCGAATCGGTGCGATGGATCGGAAGATCGCCGCCATAACGATCGCGAACGATTCGTTGCTTCTCACCGCCAACCGCAGCGACTTCGAACAGGTTCCCGGACTGCGATTCGAAAACTGGATGGATTGACTCCGCTGCGTTGCCACCGCAAAGGGCATGTACGACTCGCGGGACTTCGGCCCGATGCCGCTGCTTGCGGACGCGCTGCAGGACGCCGGCTGCGAGCACGCGGACATCCTCGACCACTGCCGCGGCCCCGGACCGCACGTAAAGGATGCTGGGTCGTCGATTTGCTGCTGGGAAAAGAATAACAGCCGGGACTATCGGCGTTTCCACAGCACGTGGCCGGAACTGACGGGTCCGAAGCGGACGGGAGCCGCGGAGCCGGGCTCGGCCGGGCCGACGGGGTGTGTCGGATCCTGATAGCCGTGCGGCATCTTCGGCCACGGCACGTTCGAGAGTCGTTCCATCGGCGACACCAATGCCACGGGTTGCACCGGAACGGGCGTGACCACCGGCACCTGATAAGAAACCGGCGGCGGAGCGAGCACCGCCTCGCGCTTCGGCTTCTCCGGCTCCTTCACCCTCGGCTTCGCCACCGGCCCCTTGCCGACACCGGGGGGCGTGCCGTCGCTGGAGAAGACCCGCACGTTCGAGCCGCGCAAATGCTCGGGCTGCTGCCACGCGTCGTCCGCGCGAACTTCCGGAGCCGCCGCCACCGCGGCCAACCCGAGCACCCAGCGTTTCGCGATCGCACGCATCATGCGGAGCCACCCCGAATCGGTCACGTCCGGATTATCGGATTCTGCGGATGCTCCGGATGAGGAAAACCGGGCGGCCGCGGCCCCGCCGCACTTGGCAATCGCGCGTTCGCCCCCTGAAATGCGGATATGAACCGCGTTCATGTGAATCTCGGCCCGCGTTCCTACGACATCGCGATCACTCACGGCGACCCGGGGCTCGGCGTGTTCGCCCGCCAGTGTCTGCCGTTCTCGCGGCTCGCGCTCGTCGTCTGCGATTCGAACACGATTCCACACGGGAAGGCGGCGCAGGCCGCGCTCGAATCGGGCGGCGGGTTCCGGACATCGCTCGCCACCGTGCCCGCGGGGGAAGGTTCAAAATCGATCGCGGAGGCGAGCCGGCTTTACGACGCGCTGTATGAATTGGCCGCGGACCGCAAGACGGCCGTGGTCGCGGTGGGCGGCGGGGTGGTCGGCGATCTCGCGGGTTTCGCCGCCGCCACGTACAACCGCGGCCTGCCGCTGCTCATGGTGCCCACCACGCTGCTCTCGATGGTCGATTCGTCCGTCGGCGGGAAGACCGGCGTGAACCACCCGAAGGGGAAGAACCTGATCGGTTCGTTCCACCAGCCGAGCGGTGTGTGGATCGACACCGCGAACCTGGACACGCTGCCGCGCCGCGAGTTCCACAGCGGGCTTGCCGAAGTGGTGAAGTACGGCGTGATCCTCGACGCCGAGTTCTTCGCGTATTGCGAAGCGAATGCCGATGCGATCTTGAATCGCGACGCGGAGGCGGTTCCGCACGTCGTCGCGCGGTCGTGCCGGCTCAAGGCCGATGTCGTGGAGAAGGACGAGCGCGAGGAATCGGGCCTGCGGGCGATGCTGAACTACGGGCACACGTTCGCCCATGCGTTCGAGACGGTCGGCGGGTACGGCGGCTGGCTGCACGGCGAAGCGGTCGCGGCCGGGATGGTGTGCGCGAGCCGCCTCGCCGAACGCAAGGGGCTCATCCGTGCGGATCTCACCGAGCGACAGATCAAACTGTTGAAGGCGTTCGGCCTGCCGATCGCTCCGAAGTCCGAGTGGCCGATGGATGACATGATCGCGGTGATGCGTCGGGACAAGAAAGCCGCCGCGGGTCAGCTTCGCTTCATCCTGCCGACGCGACTCGGCGAAGTGCGGCTCTTCGACGATGCGACCGAGGCCGACGTGCGTGCGGTGCTGGCATGACCTTCGCCGCCGCGGCCGCGTGGCTGCGTTCCAAACTCTGGATCGGTTGGCCGGTCGGGGCCACCGCGTGGATGGTGTGGCTCGGCAGCGTGAGCTACGGGTGTTGGAAGGAGCAACGGCCGGTCGATGCCGAAGGCACGCCGGTGTGCGTCGATCATCTCACCTTTTACTCGGCGGCGAAGCTCGTGCGTGAGGGCCGTGCCGCCGAGATGTACCACTACGATTTCCTCGGCCGGTATCAGGGCGAGCAACTCGGCTGGGATTGGGGCATGCTCCTCGGCTACCGCAACCCGCCGTTCTATGCGTTGCTCTACCTGCCCACGACCGGCTTGAGTTTCGTCGAGAGCATGCTGGTGTGGAACGCCATCGGTTTGGGCGTGCTCGTGCTCGCGATCGGATGGTTGAAGCCGGAGAACCCGCGGCGCGTGTTGATGTGGTCGCTGACGTTCTATCCGGTGTTCGCGGTGCTGAGCTTCGGGCAGAACTCGCTGTTGAGTATGGGCGTGTTCGCGGCGGTGTATCGGCTGATGTCGTCGAATCGCTTCTTACTCGCGGGGCTTGTCGCGGGGTTGCTGTGGTTCAAGCCGCAGCTGCTCCTCGGACTCTTCCTGTGGTGGGGTTTCGCGCCACGGAAGTACGTCGCGTGTTGGCTCGGTGTCGCGGTGACGGGTGCGATTCTCGCCGCGATCAGTTGGCTCGTGCTGCCGGATGCGTCGTGGGCGTTCGTCGAATCGTTGGAGGCGAACCTCGCCTACGGCGGCGAGAAGGGCTGGAACAAGGAATCGCCGCGGGCCTTCTGGTCGCTGCTGCTGCCGGATTCGACTTCGGCCGTGATCGGGATCCTGACCTTGGCCACCGTTCTGCCGATGATCCTCGCGGCGTGGCGGGTGGCGAAGCGAAGCGGCGCGGAAGTTGCGGTGATGTTCCCCGTCGCAGTGTTTCTTTCGCTCTGGGTGTCGCCGCACACGCTCATTTACGAGTGGGCCATTCTCATTCCCGCGGCCGCGGTGCTGTGGGAACGGTTCCCCGAGAAGCGGGACGCGTGGCTGGTGTTGTTCGCGGCCGCTTGGATCGTCTTGGCTGCGAGCACGCCGCTGGCCAAGATTCAGATCGACTTTCTGAAGCCGCCGGGCGTGCTCCAGATCGCCGTGCCCGCGATGGGCGTGATCGGCTGGCTGGTAATGCGAAGTCTTACACCTCTCCCCCGGCTTTGCAGGGGAGAGGTCGGAGTCGTATAGGCGAAAGCGACTTCGACTCCGGGTGAGGGGGAACGCCTCCGGAACTCACTGCATCGCCCCTTCACCCGCCGTGCTGATTCTCGCCGCATCAGCACGGCGACCTCTTCCCCGCAAAGCCGGGGGAGAGGTGAAGAGGTTGCCAGCCGTGCGCGAAACTTGACCAAACCGCGATCCGCCGCGAGAATGACAGCGTACCGTCATTCCCGCCGGTTCTCTCCTTTCCGCGAAGATTCACATGGCCGCGCCGCGCGTCGGACTTTGGTTGATCGGTGCCTGCGGCGGCGTGGGCAGCACCACCGCGCTCGGCCTTGCGGCCCTCGCCCGCGGCCTGACTTCAAACACCGGACTCGTCACCGCTCTGCCGCGCTTCGAATCGCTCGGGTTGGACGAACCCGCGAGCTTCACCGTCGGCGGGCACGACATCCGCAAGGCGAGCCTGCTCTCGGCGGTGAAGGAACTCCACTGCCGATCCAACGTCTTCGACCAGCGTATGATCGACGCCTGCGCCCCGGAGTTGGACGCGTGGTCCGCGAACGTGCGGCCCGGTGTCGTGTATCGGCCGGACCCGACGATCGCGGCCATGGCCGATCGCGCGGACGCAGTGAGTGCTCCGACGCCGAAGGCGGCCATCGATCAGATCCAACGCGACCTCAAGGCGTTCGCCGCTTCGGCGAAGCTCAATCAGCTCGTGGTGGTGAACGCAGCCAGCACCGAGCCGCCGTTCGAACCGGGTGAAGAGCATCAGTCGTTGGAGAAGTTACAGGCCGCGCTCGAACGCCCCGGTGTCGCGCCGCTGCCCACGAGTTCGCTCTACGCCTACGCCGCGATCGACGCCGGGTTCCCCTATGTGAATCTGACACCCTCGCGCGGCGCGACACTGCCCGCGTTCGACGAACTGGCCGCGAAGCGCAAGGTGCCGCTGGCGGGCCAGGATCTCAAGACCGGTGAGACGCTGCTGAAGTCCGTGCTCGCACCGATGTTCGCTCGCCGCAATCTCAAGGTGTTGAGTTGGGTCGGGCACAACATCCTCGGCAACCGCGACGGCCTCGTGCTGAACGACCCGCACAACAAGGCCAGCAAGGTGCGGAGCAAAGACCACCTGCTCGGCGAACTGCTCGGCTACAAGCCGCAGTCGCACGTCTCGATCGAGTACATCGAATCGCTCGACGACTGGAAGACGGCGTGGGACCACATCCACTTCGAGGGATTCCTCGGCACGAAGATGACGCTCCAGTTCACGTGGCAGGGGTGCGATTCGCTCCTCGCCGCGCCGCTGGTGCTGGACATCGTCCGTCTCGCGCTGCTCGCCCAACGCCGCGGTGAAAGCGGCGTCATGAAGCATCTCGCCTGTTTCTTCAAGAGCCCCGTCGGCGTCGACCAGCACGACTTCCACAAGCAGTTCGACATGCTGGACGCCTACGGCCGCTGACGGAGCCGTGTCGTGGAAGAATGCCTCGTCTATTTCCGGGCGGCGATTCACGCCCCGCTCACCGTGCCGCCGTGGTCCGAATGGTGGGCCGCGAACGTGGAGAAGGTGGAGCGCCTCTTTCCGCTCATCGATTACGTGCGGTTGAAGCATCGCAAGCTGCTCGGCGCCCGGCAGATCCTACAGTATGCCGGCGAGTTGCCTGCCGAATATATCCCGCCGAGCCCGCGGCTCACCGGCTCGTGCGGCGACTGCGGCGAACGCACATCGTTCCAGGAATCTCCGTCCGGCGGCGAAGTGCTGTGCCCGACCTGCGGCGTGGTGGAAGTGGTGGTTTGACTCGGCATCCCGTGGCGGCGAGAATCCAAGCGGAGGTGCGTGATGATCGTGTCGTTGAATCGGGAACAGGCGGAGTTGAAGCCGTTCGTCGAGGTGCCGACGACGGAGGAGGAGCGTGCGTACAGCCGCGCCGCGCAGGCCGAGTTCGCGCGCAACGTGGACTGGTTCGGCCAGCACGCCAAGGAGATTCGCGACGCCCACTCCGGCCGGTACATCGTGGTGTTCGGCGGTGAGCTTTTCGTCGGGGACGATCCGCGCGAGGTGCGGGCGCGGGCCTACGCCGCACACCCCGAGCTTCCTCAGGGGCCGTTTTCCAAGAGATTGTCCATCCACCGCGGACCGAGGGTTTATGCGAATCAACGGCAAATGGCAGCTCGATGAGCACGGTGTGCTTGAGCCCATACTCTTCGCGAAGGTTCTGGATGCCAGCGGCAGTTGGCAAAAGATTCCGTTCCTGATCGACACTGGAGCAGAAACCACAGTGTTCTCTCCGGACGATCTGGGGACCCTCGGCCTCCCGTGTCTGCCGTCCCGACATCACATCGTGGGCGTCGGGGGCACCGTCGACGTGCTGACGGTGGACACCAAATTGCAGTTGGAACTCGACTCCGGTTCCTCCATCGTCATTAATGGCCCGTTCGACGGGCTTGTCGAAGGTCGCGAAGGCGAGTTCTCGCTCTTGGGTCGCGACGTGTTGAGCCATTTCGCCGCGATCTTCGACCGGCCGGGCGGCGTACTGGCGCTTCTTCACGGACGACATCGCTACTCCATCCATGAAGACGCGTGATGGCGACATGGTCCGAGTGTGAACTCGAACGGCGCCGGCAGGTGGAGTCCGGTTTCGCCGTGGTCGCCAATCGCACGTCGGACCACGCGTTGATCCAGTGGGCGCGCGACAACGGCCTGTATGCGTACATCGGCCGCCCGAGTCGGTGGGGCAATCCGTTCGTAATCGGCAAGCACGGCGATCGCACGACTTGCATCGAGAAGTATCGGGCGAAGCTGATCGCGAATCCCCAGCGTCTTCAGCAATTGGAATCTCTACGCGGCAAGGTCTTGGGCTGCTTCTGCCATCCGGAACCGTGCCATGGCGACGTGATACTCGAACTCCTTTCTGAAGCGTAGAACGGGCTCATGTCCATCGCGCCCGCGACTCCGAAGCCGAACGTTCCGGCGTGGCGGGAGTTTGCACGTGCGCCGCTCGTGCCGGTCGCACTCGGGGCGGGCGTCGGGCTCGTCGTGGATCGGTACGGCGAGCCGCGCTTCGTCGGCGAAGTACTCGTCGCCGGGTTCGCGCTGATCGCGTGGGTCGTGGCGCGCGGGCGACGTTCCGCATCGGCGCCGTGGCTCTGGCTCGCGGCCGCCGCGCTCGCCGCGGGCCATCACCATCTGCATCGGCATCGCTTCGACGATAACGACATCGCTCGCTTCGCCGGAGAGAAGTTCGTCGTCGGCCGCGTGCGTGGCACACTGGACGAAGAACCGGCTCGCTACCGCCCGCCGCGGCCCAGCCCGCTGCTCACCGTCCAGAAGGCCGAAACCACTTCCACCATTCTCGCCGTCACGTCCGTGGAAACCGCCGAAGGTTGGCAGCCCGCCAGCGGCCGGGCGCGGCTCGTCGTCGAGGGCCGGCTCGACGACATTCACCACGGCGATCTCATCGAAGTGGTCGGCCGCCTCTCGCTTCCCGCGTCGCCGTCCAATCCGGGTGAACGCGATCACCGAAGCCACTTGCTCGATCAACGCATCACCGCAGAACTGCGATCGAAGCGCAGCGCGGACGGCGTGACGCGGATCGAGGAAGGGTGGCGCTCGTCGCTGTTCGGATGGCTGGCAGCCATGCGAGGCTGGGGCACGCGCGCCTTTCAGGAAGCGTTGCCGCACGACGAAGCCGGCCTCGCCGCGGCTTTGCTTCTGGGGAAAGCACCGCTCTCGACCGCGACGAATGGGATGTGTACGCCCGCACCGGCACCGTGCACGTGCTCGCGATTTCGGGCCAGCATTTGGTCGTGCTGGCGGGTTCGTGTGGTTCGTGCTTCGCGCCGCCGGCGTGCGCCAGCGGCGCGGAGCGTGGATCGTCATGTTCGTAATGATCGGTTACGCGCTGCTCACCGGGGCGAGGCCGTCCGCGGTGCGGGCCGCCGTGATGGTGTGTTCGCTCTGCGGAGCGCTCGTGCTCCGGCGGCCGGCCTTGCCCGCGAATGCGTTCGCACTTGCGTGGCTCGTCGTGATCGGCCTCAATCCCGCGGACCCGTTCACCCCCGGCTGCCAATTGAGCTTTCTCTCCGTGTTCGTTCTCGTGTGGGGCGCCGGCCGGTGGTTCGCGCCGCGCGAACTCACGCCGCTCGAAGCATTGATCGAATCCACGCGTTCGCCGTGGGAGAAACTCGCCCGCCGCTCGCTTCGGTTCATCGTGTTCCTTTATGGTGTCAGCTTGGTGCTTGGCGTGGCGAACGCGCCGCTCATCCTCGCGTGGCAGAACATCGCCTCCCCGGCCGGCATCATTCTCGGTCCGCCGCTCATCCTGCTGACCTCGCTGGCCTTGGTCGCGGGCTTCCTGCTGCTGTTCGCCTCGATCATCGGCTCGTGGTTGGCGTGGCCGTTCGCGTTCGTGGTGAACAATGCGCTCGCCGCGTGTGCCGCGCTGGTGCATGAAGTGCAATCGTGGCCGGGGATGTGGGTGTTCGCACCGGGCCCGTCGGTCTGGTGGCTCATCGGCTTCCACCTCCTCCTGGCGGGTGTCGTGCTCTTTGATGCAAGGCCGCGCTGGAAGTGCGCGGCGGGGTTGTTCCTCTGGACCGCATTCGGATTGCTTCTCAGTTTTGAATCGCGGTCGAGCGACGAACTTCGGGTGACGTTCCTCTCGGTGGGGCACGGCGGCTGTGCCGTGATCGAGACGCCGGACGGACGCGTCCTGCTTTACGACGCGGGCACGTCGAACGGGCCGGACCTCGTGCGCCGCACGGTCGCTCCGTATCTGTGGAGCCGCGGCATCTCGCGCATCGACGAACTGTTCCTCTCGCACGCCGATCTCGATCACTTCAACGGCGTGCCCGAATTGCTCCATCGCTTCCCGGTGGGGCAGGTCGCGCTTACGCCGTCGTTCGCGGAGAAGCCGTCGCCCGGTGTCGCGGAAACGATCGCGGCACTGGATCGGCACGGCATCCCGCGGCGCATCGCGATCGCCGGCGACCGCTTCACCGCGGGCGAAGTCGGCATCGAGGTTCTGCATCCGCCTGCGATCGGCCCCGAGGGGAACGAGAACGCGCGAAGCTTGGTGCTGCTGCTCGCGCACGGCGAACGCACGTTCCTGCTCACCGGTGATCTCGAAGGCGCGGGGATGGAGGAGGCGTTGAAGCGACCGATTCCCGCGGCGGACGTGCTGCTCGCGCCGCATCACGGTGCGGTGAACTCGAACGCGCGGCGCGAACCGGACGGTCGCTTCTCGCCCGGCACGATGGCGGCGTGGGCGAAGCCGCGATTCGTGGTCGCGAGCCAGGAACCACGCGAGACGATTCACCTTCGCGCGGCCTATTCGCCCGGTGGCGCGACCGTGTGGGACACTTCGACCGCCGGCGCGGTCACCTTCCGGAGTCGTGGAACGACCCTCGTCGCGGAAGCCTACCGCACCGGCGAGGTCGCCGTGATTCGCCGCTAGCACCGGGAGGGCGAGGGGCTCGTCCTCCCGGGTTCGGCGTTGCGGAGTTTGCTGAAGCCTTCTTCTTGACAGGTCGCCCGTTCCCGCCGATACTACTGTTACCAGCCTGAGACGCATTCTCATTTAGAACCCGCCCATGTTGATGCCCTTGGACATGCTCCGCGCCGGCGAATGGGCGGATGTCGAAGAAGTGAGCGGCCAACCCGGATGGGTCGGCCGGCTCGCGGAACTCGGCATTCGGCAGGGGAGTCGCGTGCAAGTGGTGCAACCGGGGAGCCCGTGCCTGCTGAATGTGTCCGGCTGCAAGCTGTGCCTGCGGCCAGGCGAATGTTCGCAGATCATGGTGCGGCCGGTGCTCGCATGACCACGCTGGACCAGCTTCGCCCCGGTCAAACCGCGACGGTCCATAGCCTCGGCGGAGAGCCGGGCCTTGTGCAGAGGCTGTACGAACTCGGGCTTTTCGAGGGCGAAACGGTCGAAGTGCTGGCCCTCGCCCCGCTCGGCGACCCGATTGAGATTCGCATCGGGAACGCCCGCCTCTCGCTCCGCAAAGCCGAAGCCGCCGGAATCCAAGTTTCGTGAACACCGCACCCCGCACACTCACGGTCGCACTCGTCGGCAATCCGAACGCCGGTAAGACCACGCTGTTCAACGCGCTCTCCGGCCTGCGGCAACGCGTCGGCAACTACCCCGGCGTCACCGTCGAATTGAAAAAGGGCTACTTCACCGCGGGAAGCCAGCCCGTCGAGTTGATCGATCTTCCCGGCACCTACAGCCTTGCCGCCCGCAGCCCGGATGAAATGGTGGCCGTCGATCTGTTGCTCGGCCGCCGCCCGGAGGAACCGCGGCCGGATGTCGTGCTATCGATTGTGGATGCGAGCAACCTCGACCGGCATCTGTACCTCACGAGCCAACTGCTGGATCTGGGCGAACCCGTCGTGCTCGCGGTGAACATGATCGACACCGCGAAGGCGCAGGGCATCACCATCGACTTCGCGAAGCTCTCGGCGGAACTCGGCATTCCGGTCGTGCCCATTCAGGCGAACACGGGCCACGGGCTGGACGAGTTGCAGAAGGTATTGGTCGCCGCAGCGGGCGGAACGTCGCCTCGCGGCCCCGCGATGCCGGTCGAGTTCGAGAAGGAAGTTGCCGTTCTCCAAGTCGAACTCGGCAACGACGTGCCGGCGTTCCTCACGCGGCGGCTTCTGCTCGATGTCGGAGGGTACGTCGAACAGTGGCAGGTGCAGAAGCACGGGCCGACGTTGAGACAGCATCTCGACGACGCTCGTCAACGGCTTGCCGCCGCGGGGCACGGCGTACCCGGTGTGGAAGCCAAGGCACGCTACGGTTGGCTGCGGCCGATCGTGAATGCCGCCGTGGCCAAGCCCGCGGTACGGCCTGTGACGTGGACGGACCGCATCGACTCCGTGCTCACCCACCGTGTGGGGGGCACGCTCGTGTTCCTGCTCGTGATGTTCGGCGTGTTCGAATCGATCTTCGTGCTCGCCACGCCGGTGATGGATCTAATCAAGGACGGCTTCGACGCCGCTGCCAAGGGCGTGGAAGACGCGATGGCCGCGGGGCCGTTCCGCTCGCTGATCACGGACGGCGTTATCAAGGGCGTCGGCGGCGTGCTCGTCTTCCTCCCGCAAATCCTGATCCTTTTCGGGTTCATCGCGATCCTCGAAGACTGCGGGTACATGGCCCGCGCCGCGTTCTTGATGGACCGGCTGATGAGCAAGTGCGGGCTGAGCGGCAAATCGTTCATCCCGATGCTGTCGTCCGTGGCGTGTGCCGTGCCGGGAATCATGGCGACGCGGGTGATCGAGAATCGCCGCGATCGCTTGGCCACGATCCTCGTCGCACCGCTGATGAGTTGTTCGGCCCGGTTGCCGGTCTACGCATTGCTCATCGGCGCGTTCCTCACCGAGGGCTACGCGTGGTGGGTGCCCGGCCTCGCGCTTTTCGCCATGTACATGATCGGCTTCACGATCGCGCCGCTGGTCGCGCTCCTGCTCAAGCGCACGCTGCTGAAAGGCGCGACGCCGCTCTTCGTGATGGAACTGCCGGCGTACAAGCGGCCAATGTTGAGAAGCATTCTCCGTCGCATGTGGGACGCCGGCTCCGCATTTGTCGCTCGCGCGGGCAAGATCATCCTGGCGACGATGATCGTGGTCTGGGCGCTGCTCTACTTCCCGGCCACGGATGCGAACGGCGAGAAGTACGAGGACCGCATCGCTGCCACGGAGGACGGCGCCGAGAAGGCCGCCCTCACCGCGGAATGGAAGCGAAGCAGCCTCTTGGGGCGTGCCGGCGTCGCGCTCGAACCGGCGTTCGAGCCGCTCGGCTGGGATTGGAAGATCGGCACCGCCGCGCTCGCGAGTTTTCCCGCCCGCGAAGTGATCGTCGGAATGATGGGCCTGCTGTACGAAGTGGACGATCCCGGCGAAGAAAACGCCGGGCTTCAGGACGCCGTGAAGAAGGAGTGGTCCGCGGATCCGGTCCGCGGGAAGTACGGCGTGCCCGTGGCCCTCTCGATCATGGTGTTCTTCGCGCTATGCATGCAGTGCGCCTCCACGCTCGTCGTGATCCAGAAGGAAACGAAGAGTTGGGCGTGGCCCGCGTTCACCTTCGCATACATGACCGCGCTGGCGTATCTCGGCGCCTTGCTCACGTTTCAGATCGGCAAGTTGATCGTCGGGTGATTCGCCGTCCGGTGCGGAAGCCAAAGTAGTCGCCAGGTTGGTTACTGATGGTCGGGAAAGCAAAGACAACAACCGGATCGCAAGCATCTGTAACCCTCTCCCCGTTAGGGAGAGGGTGGTTCGCGAACGGCGAATGCCGTTCACGAACCGGGTGAGGGGCCGTTCGACGTTTCCGGTGTGAGGTCAACCCGGCCCCCCCCCCCCCCGCCCCCGCGGGCCGATGCATTCGCATCGGCACGGCGACCTCTCCCCAACGGGAGAGGTGAGGCGTTGCGGGTTCTCCGTGAGGGTGATTGCTTTCCTGACCGTCGTTAGCCGTACGCGCAAGCGACGGTTGATTCCGTCGCTTGCGCGTCCGGCTAACGCACGGAGCCTGACGTTATCTTGCTGACCGCCGCGAGTGATTTCTCCAAGCTCTCCATCGGCAGGCCGATCACGTTGCTCACGCTGCCGTCCGCCACCGTGAGGTACGGGTCGGTGGGCAATTCGATCGCGTACGCACCGGAGCAGCCTTCCCACTTCCGCGTCCGCAGGTAGGCTTCGATCTCGTCATCCGTAAGCGGCTTCATTCGCACCAAGCTGCGTTCTTGCCACGTGAATTGCCAGTCGCCGGGGCGAAGCCACAGGCACACGCCCGTCCACAGTTCGTGAACGGTGCCGGAAAGGGACTTGATGATTCGGCGTGCGTCCGCCTCGTCTTCCGGTTTCCCCACCACCTTGCCGTGCAGCCAGCCCACGGTGTCCGCCGCGAGCACGACGGCATCGTCCTCCGTCTTCGCCACCGCCTCGGCCTTCAGCCATGCGAGTTCGGCCACGTAATGGCGGCAGTCGCCCAAGCGGGCTTCGGTGGGTTCGTCGATATGCGACGGTTGAACGGTGAAGTTGTAGCCAGCCTGTTCGAGCAGCCAGCGGCGGCCCTGCGAGCCGCTGGCGAGGATCAGGCGGAACGGGAGCGGTCGGCCCATGTGGCGAGCACCTCGGCGAGCCGCGGCGCCAGGCGATCCGGGCCGAGTTCGCTCATGCAGATCATGTTCGGGCACGTCTTGATGTAGCTGCCGCCGCACGGCACCGTCGTTTCCACGGCTCCGGAAAACAGGCCGTACGGGCCGTGTTTGGCGACCTTCGTGCAGGTATACGGGGCGACGCACGGCGTGCCGAGGGCCGCGGCCAAGTGCAGCGGGCCCGTGTCGTTGCCGACCATCACATCGGCTTCGGCCAGGATCGCGGTGAGTTGCGGCAGCGTAGTCTTGCCCGTGAAGTCGCGGCTTGGGCCGGCGAGGCCGCGGATCGCTTCGAGTGACAACGGTGTGTCATCGCCGGAACCGACGAAGACGCAGGTGCCGGGGGCGTGCTTCAGCAGGCTCGCGAAGTGTGCCGGCGGCCAGCGTTTCGTGACCCACTTCGCCCCGACCGCGATCGCGATGATCGGCCGCGGAAGGCCCTTCAGTTCGTTCACGGCCCACGCCCGCGCTTCGGGATGAACCAGCACGTGGAACCGCTTGGGGCCATCGCCCGCGCCGAGAAACTCGGCCGCCTTCCAATAGCGGTCCACGGCGTGGATGCGATCCGCGTCCGGGATTTCGACGCGGTGCGTGTAAGCGTGGCGGCTGCCTTCGCGGGCGTTGGCGAAGCCCACGCGCATCTTCGCGCCGGTGGCCAGGCACATGAGCCCGGAACGGAGCAGGCCTTGCAGATCGATGGCGAGATCGAACCGGCGGCGACGCAACTCGCGGGCGAAGCGCGCGGCATAGTTCGCCGCGCGGATCGCGCCGCGCTTCCCGGCCCCGCGGTCGAACGCCATCGTGTCCGTGAGGTCCGGGTGGCCCGCGAGCAGCGGCTCGAAGGACTTGTTGACGATCCACGTGATGGAGGCTTCGGGGAACTTCAGCCGCAGCGCGGCGAGAACCGGCAGCGCGTGGACGATGTCGCCCAGCGCGCTCGGCTTGATCAACGCGATCCGTCGCGGTGTGAAATCCATCGTCCCGTCTGAATGAGTGTCATGCGGTGCGGCACTCGGGTTGTTATCCCTCGCTGGCGCGTCGGGCTAACGAGCGATGCGATCCGCCGCACCTCCGATACGTCACGCGGCTTTGGTCTTCGGCAGCAGGCCCATCACGGCGATCAGCGTCAGCACCGCCGCCGCGTACGGCAGTGTGTGCGAAACGTGCAATTGGAACAAGAGCGAACCGAGGAAGGGCCCGAGAATGCGACCGAGCGACGCGAACGACTGGTTCACGCCGATCACCTCGCCCTGGCGGGACGGATCCGCGTTCTTGGACACGAGCGCGGACACGGAGGGATTCACGAACGCGAACCCGATCACCGCCAAACTCATGACGATGTAAAAGCCGACCTTCAGGGACGGCGGCGGTTCCGGAGTCGAAGCCAGATACGCGACCGCACCCAAGCCGCCGAGCCCGACGATCATGAGCACGATTCCCGTGCGGAGCAGCTTCGTCTCGGGGCGTTTCTTGACCATGGGCCGGTACGCGCCGCCGGCGAAGAGCAGCACCGCGCCCACCGTGGCGAACACGAGGAAGTTGTCGTCGTCCGTCAGGTTGAAGGCCGCCTTCGTGAGCAGGGCGAGCGTGGCTTCGAAGTTGGCGAACGCGAAGATCGCGAGGAAATACACGAGCACGTACCGGCCGACGAGCGGCATCCGCAGCACGTCGCGCGTCTTCTCCAGGCTGAAGAACTCCTTCTCCGCCTTGTTGTCCGGCGTGCGCGTCTCCTTGAATTTGGCGACCGCCGTGAGCAGGGCGAGGGCGGAGAGCCCGGAGGCGAGCGCGCCCACCCCCCACGGCTGGTCTTGGAACAGTTGCAGGCCGAAGAACGCGATGAGCGGCCCGAGCGTGAATCCCGCACCGAACGCGATGCCGATCAGGGCCATGCCCTTGGCACGCTTCTCGGGTGGCGTGCAATCCGCGATCACGGCGGCGGCCGTGCCCACGCTCGCCCCGGCGATGCCGGCCCCGATCCGCGACGCGAGCATGAGCGCGACCGCGAGCACGCCCTGTTCCACCGGCAAGGTCACGGAGAACGCGTACAGCGCGTAGAAGATCACGGAGCCGGCCAGCGAGATGAGCAGCACGGGGCGGCGGCCGATGCGATCCGAGATGCGGCCCCACATCGGGGAGAACACGAACTGCATCAGCGAGAACGACGAGAACAGGACGCCGATGAGCGCGCCCTTGGCTTCCGGGCCGAGGTCCGCGAGGTAGCGATCCACCTGCCGCGGCATCACCGGGAGCACGATCCCGAACCCGAGCAGGTCGATGAAGACGACGAGCCAGACGATGAACATGGCGGAGCGCGGCGGCTTCGCTTCGGCGGGTGAACTCATTCGGTGAAGATAGGGATGGGGGTGTGGCGGGCGAGTGGACGCAAAACGCCCGCCCGGGATGCCGGGCGGGCGTGGAGCGGGAACCGGTTCGCGATCAGTGGTTGATCATGAACTCGCTGGTGTTCAAGAGGGCCCAGAACACGTCCTGGTAGAAGTTGAGGTCGCCGCTGGCGGGGATGAACGTGGTCGGTCCCTTCGGCAGCGGCCGGGTGGACTTCGGCGGGGGCGGCGCGGTCGAGGTGATCGACGCCTTGCCGTCCTTCACATCGTTCAGCTTGGCCACTTCGGCGGGCGTCGGCTTGCGGTTGAGCGTGCGGAGGAACAGGGCTTCGTACATCTTGCCCGGTTCACGGCCGAACTGGTCGAAGAGTTCCTTCACGACGTTGGTGCCGCCGCCGCCGCGGCCGACGCCGATTTCACCGTTGAGTTCGCCGCCGTTCATCATGAGCAACGCCTGCACGATGGTGCCGTTGAAGCTGAGCTCGTTGCCTTCGTCGTCGCCGAACTGGCGGACGAGCTTCCGCATCCACGCGTCGCGGGCGCCGCGGCGGGCTTCGGCCGCCGCCGCGTTCTTCTTCTCGGCCGTCGTGCCGGTCGCCGTCATCAACGATTCGAAGAGCACTTCGGGGGACATGGCCTTCATCGGCATGCGGGCGAAGTACGGGTCGAACTTCGGATCGGTGTATTCCTTCACGCCCACGTGGCTGAGGTTGTACACGTCGCTCGTGCAGATCCACTCCATCAACTTCTTGTGGTCGTAGTTGTACTGGGCGAACTCCTTGCCCAAGTACTCGAGCAGTTCCGGGTGGACGATCTCGTTGTTGGAGCCGAAGTCGTCGGCGGCGGGTTCCTTGCAGAGGCCGCGGCCGAAGAAGTGGGTCCACATGCGGTTCACGAACGCCTTGCTGAAGTTGTCGTGAGCCACGACCCACTCCGCGAGTTGCTGGCGGCGCGTCTTCGTCGAGTTCGCGTTCGCGAGCATGCGGGTGGACTTCTCGCCGGCCATCGCCTGGGCGTAGTCCTTCAGCATGATCGGGAACGAACTGAGACGGCGGCCGTCGCGGCGTTCGTACGTCACGAGCATCTGCGGGTTCAGGTCCGGGTCGTCGGTCAGAGTCACGGCCACGGCGTTGGCCATCTTCTGGTTGTTCGGGCCGGGGGCCAAGCTCGGCGTCGCACTGCGGACGGTCTGCCGGAAGAACGCGTTCACGCCCCAGAAGTCCGACTGCACCCATTCCTTGTTGAAGGGGTGGTCGTGGCACTGGGTGCACTGCGTCTGCAGGCCGAGGAACAGCTTGGTGACGCGCGAGGTGATCGGCACGGCGTCGAAGGCGCCTTCTTCCTTCAGCTTGGCGGCGTCCTTCTCGCGTTCACCGAGGTGATGCACGATGAAGTTCGCGGCGTATTCGGGCTTGGGGGTCCAGCCGGAAGCACCGACATCCTTCGCGCCGCCGACGCGGCCGGTCGCCGTGATCAGCTTCGTGACCAAGTCCTTCTGCGAGATGGTCGGCCGGCTCGGCGTGACGGAGAAATAATCCTCGAGCCACACGTTCATCTGGTCCCGGTAGTCCGGGTGGCCGGTGCGGGTCATGAGCCACACGGTCCAGATGTTGGCCCAATGTTCGGCGTATTCTTCGGCGTAGTACTTCACGATGGGCTTGGCCGGGCCCTTCTCGCCCGCGGTCTTCGTGAAGGTGGCGACGCCGCCGCTCTTGTTCTTGAGCTTGTGTTCGCCGGAACCGAGGAGGCGCTGCACGAGGCGGATCCGCTTCTCGGCGGAAGAACCCTTGTCGCCTTCGAAGTCGGCGATTTCATCGGGGGTGGCGATGCGACCGACGAGATCGATGAAGACGCGGCGGATGTATTCCTGATCGGTGGCGCGGGCCGCACTCTTCTTGATGCCGCCGGCCTCGTACCCCTTCTTGATCAGTTCGTTGATCTTCTGCGCTTGCGGGGAGAGGCCGGGTGTCGCGGCGGGCAGCGGAGTCTCGGGCTTGGCCGCGGGTTCGGGCTTGGCCGGCGGATCTTTCTTGTCCTGGGCGGGGCCGCTGGGCACCACGAGCCACACGAGGGCCGCGGCCAATGCCGAGCGGCCGAGCAACACGCGGATCATTTCGGTATCCCCCGGTTCGGTAAGCTTCCCCGGGCGTTCGCGCGGGGGAAGGAGTGGGCGGTGCGGGTGCGGTGGTCCGTGAGCATTAGTGTAGACCGCAAAGTGGAGCGCGGTCTACAGATTTTCCAACCCGGCGGGGTGCGCCGGGTATCGCTCATGGAGTTGGATGCGGCAGCCGGGCGGGAAGTTCCCGAAAGCGTGGACCGGCGATGCAAGACGCGCGCGAAAAACCGTCCGGCTGCACGGGGATGCGGCCGGACGGCGGGAGATCGAGCCATGCGTGTGGCACGATCATGCCGTCACGGTAACCGGCGGATCGCCGCCCTTCAACAGCTGGAGCCGTTTTTCAGCGGAATTCGCACTGTAACGAGCTGTAACGGCTGCTGCGATTCCCCCGCCCGCCGCCTATGATGGCTCCACTGCGCCCTTCTCCCGCATTCCTCGGAGGCCTCATGCGTCGGTTCTTTCTGACTGTCGCGGTCGCGGCACTCGCCACGGCCCTCACCGCGGTGCCGTCCACCGCTCTCATGGTGGCGATGAAGCCCGCCGGGCAACGCGCCCTGTCCGCGGAAGCCGTCGTCGTCGGCAAGGTCACGTCCATCGAGAAGGATCCGGTGGAAGCCGCGCCGTTCGCGAACGCACCGAACAAGGTCGCGTACAAGGTCGCGGTGGTGAAGGTCGAAACCGCACTGGCCGGCGTGAAGGACGTGACGCACATCAAGGTCGGGTTCATTCCGCCACCGCCGCCCGCCCCCGCGCCGGTGGACAACGGGCAACCCCGCATCGGCGGCGGCATCCGCCGGCCCGGCCTCACCCCCGAACTCAAGGAAGGCCAGGAGTTCGTCTTCTTCCTTTCGAAGCACCCGAGCGCGAACTTCTACGTCATGCCGATGATGAGCCCCCCGCTGGACGTGAAGGCCGAGGGCACCAAGGCGGAACTCGAATCGGTGAAGAAGACCCTCGCCGTGATCGCGGACCCGATGAAGGCGCTGAAGTCCACGAAGGCCGAAGAACGCTCCTTCGCCGCGGCCGTGATGGCCGGCAAGTACCGCTCGTACCCGGATGCGGGTGGCGAGGTCGACCAAGTGCCGATCAACGCTGAAGAGAGCAAGCTGATCCTGAAGGGGATCGCAGAATCGGATTGGGCGAAGTTCGACCGCACGGCCCCGAACGGCATGCAGTCCTTCTATTCGCTCGGCCTCACCGACAAGGACGGCTGGGTGCCGCCGAAGCCGGTGCGGCCGCAGCCCGGCCAACCCGCGGTGAACTTCAACGAACTCACGAAGGAAGCGTTCGTGAAGTGGCTGGACGGCCCCGGCAAGGACTACGTGGTGAAGAAGATCGTGGCGAAGAAGAAGTGAGCCGGTCCCGACTTGCATCGCAGCACGCGGCGGGGGCGAAAGCCCCCGTTTTCGCTTTTTGGCGGCAGCTCGTCTCCGTCCGCATTTTCTCGATTCTCTTCGGAATGATTTGACACATCCGACCTCGGAACTTATTCACTTCGTGTACAAACTTACACCTATTGAACAGCAGCCTGCGCGGGACCCTTCCTGACGCCGGGCGGGAAGCCGGGCGCACGGCTTCCCGTCCGGTCCTGTCTCGCGCGAACCGCGTCCGGAGGCTCCGATGCCGCAGATCATTGGCGCCAGCGTTTACTCCGAAGTGCATCCCGGCAGCCACATCACGGACGAAGAGTGGGCGTTCTTGAAGGCGATGGAGACGTACCAGCGGAAGTGGCGGCGGCGTTACCCCTCGTACCGCGAAATGCTCTACGTGCTGCACTGCTGCGGCTACCGCAAGGTGGCCCCCGCCGTTCCCGCGGACACGCGGCCGATCACGCAGGCCGAGCTTCGCCTCGCCGATGCGATCCGCGCCAAGGTGGCCGAGCAGGAAGCCGCTTCTCCACAGTTGCCCGTTTGAACCAACACCCTCCACCGAGAGGCCTCATGAACATTCTCGCAACCATCCTGAAAGCGCTACGCCCCGCTTCGCCCAAGCCCGTGTCGCACGCGGCGGCGAAGCTCTTCGCGCCGCCGTACGGCATGCCCGCCGGCTGGTGGAAGGACGATCCCGCCGAACAACTCCGCAACTACCGGTCGTGGGTGTATGCCGCGGTGAACGCCATCGCGCAGGAAGCCGCGCGGCACCGACCGTTCCTCTACACGAACACCGGCCAGGCCGACCACGAACAGATCCCGCTGCCGCACACGCACCCGCTCTGCCGACTGCTCGAGAACCCGAACCCGTGGCTCACGCCATGGGAACTCTGGTACCTCACGGTCGTGTATCTGGAATTGACGGGCAACTGCTTCTGGTACGTCGCGCCGCAATCGCTAGGCGACACGCGGCTCGGCACGCCCGGCGAAATCTGGCTGATCCCCACGCCGTGGGTGAAGGTGATTCCGGACGCGCGAACCTACGTGAAGGCGTACGAGGTTCACGCGCCGGGCGTGCCGACCGAGACGTTCGGCCCCGATGAAGTGATTCACCTCAAGTATCCGAACCCGCTCGACCCGCATTACGGGCTCTCGCCGCTTCAGGCGAATGCGCTCACGGTGGACGCGAACACCGAGTTGCTGAAGAGCCGGTATCAGACATTTCTCGCCGGCCCGCGCCCCGGCGTCGTGCTGCAAACGGAACAGACTCTCACCGATCAAACGGTGACGCGGCTCGAAGAGAAGCTGCAAATGAAGTTCGCCGGCCGCGAGAATTGGCATCGGCCGCTCGTGCTCGAACAGGGGTTGAAGGCCAGCCCGTGGACGCTGACGCCGGCCGAGATGGACTTCCTCAATTCGTCCAAGATGACGCGCGACGAGATCCTCGCGGTGTTCCGCGTGCCGCCGCCGATCACGGGCATTGTGGAGAACATGGGCCTCGGCGCGGACATCTGGTTCGGCGCCCGCGTGATGTTCTGCGAAGGCACGCTGCAACCGAAGCTGGACCTGATCGGCCAGGCCCTGACCCGCGACTTGGGCCGGCGTTACGGGCCGGATGTGGCGGTGGCGTTCGCGGACTGCTCGCCGCGGAACATGGCTGAACGCCGCAAGGACGACGAACTGGACGCGAAGCTCGGCCTGCGGACCTTCAATGAGATTCGCAAGAGCCGCGGGTTGCTTCCCTTCGCGGATGCCAAGTTCGATCAACCGATCCTGCCGAAGGAACTCGCGGCCGCCGCGCTCGGCTCCGCGGACTCCGCCTCGCGGCTAATCTCTGACGCCTGATTCTTGTCCCCTGACCTCTGGTGAATCCATGCTCGCAACCATTCGCGCCGATCCTGTTCTCGCCACGCATCCCGAGGCCCGCACGCTGTCCATCGATGCGGGCAAGATGCGCATCCGCTCCGTGATCACGACCATCGACCCGGATCGCGCCGGGGATGTCGTCGTGCCCACGGGCCTGCGGAACGCCGAGGAGTACCTGCTGAACCCGGTGGTGCTCTGGGCGCACAACCGCTCGCAGTTCCCGCCGATCGGTTCGTGCGTGTGGCTCGACGTGCAGCCGCGGCGGATCGTCGCCGAGACGCGCTTCGCCCAGGATGTGCCCTTCGCGGAAGACATCTTCCGGCTCTACGAGCAGGGCGTGCTCCGCGGCTGGTCCATCGGGTTCGTGCCGCGGAAGGCGAAGCGCGTGCTGCACCGCGGCCGCGAGGCGCCGGGGCTCCGTGTGGAGGAATGGGACCTGCTCGAATACTCGGCGGTCCCCATCCCCGAGAACCCCGGCGCGCTCACGGTCGCGCTACAGAAGGGCATGGTCCGCGACCCCGATCTGAAACGCTGGTTGAAGCACTTCCCGGAGCCGCCACGCATTGGCGACGTGCTCGATGATCTGATCCGCGTGCCGGACGAATACCGACACTCGGAATACAGCGCCGGCGTGAGCCGGCTGTTCATTTCCTCAGGCGAACAGCCGGCTCACGCCGGCCGCTCGCCGTTTTCTTTTCATGGAGTTACTAATGACCGCAACCACTGAAGACAAGTTCCAGTCCCGCGATGAACTCGTGTCGTTCATCGAACAGCAAACCCAGACCGCGGTGGAGAAGGCCGCCCGCGTGGAGCGGCGCGTGCCGTGGGCCACGAGCGGGCCCGTGTGCCAGGATTCCGCCGGGTACTCGGTGCTGAAGGCCGCCGCGTTCGCGCTCGGCTTCGTCGGCCCCGAGCAGGCCAAGGAAGAGATCCACGCCCACCACCAGCTTCACGACCTGTACGCCTCGTACGGCTTCATGCCGCACCACGGGCAGCAGTCGTTCCTCGTGCCGCTCGCGAGTGCGCATCTGCCCGTGTTCGAACCGCAGGGACAGCGCCTCCGCGAGGAACTGCGGCAGAAGATGACCGCGCAGGCGGGCAAGTTCGACCCCGATGAAGCGAACTGGATCGGTCGCCGCATCCGGGTGAAGGCGCTCGGCACGACGGTGGACACGGCCGGCGGCACCTTCCTCCCGCTGCCCGTGCTCGGCGAACTGATCGACCTGCAACGCAGCATGGAAGTGTTCGCCAGTGCCGGGGCGCAGGAAGTGGCGTTGCCGCCGAACGGCCGCGTGCAGTTTCCGAAGCTCACCGGCGCTTCGACCGCCTACTGGGTCGGTGAAGGCAGCGCGATCACCGAGAGCACGCCGACCACCGGCAACCTCGACCTCGCGGCCAAGAAGCTCGGCGTGTTCGTGAAGATGAACCATCGTCAAGATTATCTACGAATTCCGTCAGTTCGGGGCGGAACACGCAGTCGCGGATTTTGGCCTTTGGAACCGGGTCGAAATGCAAGACCACCGCCTTGAAGAACTGGCGGACGATCTCGGCTTTTCGCAGGTTAGCCGACCCCGCCAACGCCTTCACCGCGTCCGCGAGTTGGCGGTGGTGGTCTACCACACGAGAGCGGACGGCGGCAAGCTGTTCGTCCAGTGGGACGGTGAGCCCTTCCCACTTCTCAAGCTCAGCCTCGATCTCCCGCAGCTTGGCCGTATGCCGCTCCTTCTCGCGGTCGGTAGTGGCGTCCACCTTAGCCGCGAGCCATCGGTCATAGTCCGCATTTAGCTTGGCGAGGTGGGCTTTGGCCGCGTCCACCCGCTGCTCCTCGAAGGCTAAGAAGAACTTGCGGTAGGTCGCCACGTTCAGCGGTGACGGGACAGTCTCTTCGATCATGCGGCGAAGGTCTTTGTCCTTGATGTCGGCCTTACCCTTCGCTTTCAGGTCGAGGGTGCGGCGGGCGAGATCGGCCACGTTGATCTTTGTGCCCGTCTTGTCGCCGATGTCTCGCACGAACTCGATGTAGTCCATCACCCCCTTGAGCAATGCGGCTTCCAACTCCTTCTCGCCGATGCCGCAGAACCGGCGCAGCCGACTCAGATCGTCGCCCTCGTGGGAATCCGTCACCAACCGGCCAAGACGGTCGGTGATGAGCTTTTCGGCGGCGGCGTGACTCACCCAATTCCGCGTGCATCCAGTGTTGTCCTTCTCACTGTGCGTCTGGTTGTACCTGTAGTAACTCGCGCAGATGTAGCCCTGTTTCGCCTTCTTCGGCACGCTGAAGATGTGCATGGGCTTCCGACACTTCGCACAGACCAGCACCCCCCGCAGCCAAAGGTCGTCGCGGCGGGGCGGCTGCGGACGGCTGGTCTTCGTGTCCAACTTCCTCTGCACCGTGTCCCAGATGTCCCGGCTGATGATGGGTTCGTGACGGTCTTCGACGATGATCGGATTTCCCTTGCGTGTCTGGATCTTCCCCGTCCGCGTTTTGGGCGGGTGAGTGAGGCGGACCACCTTCGCCCCGTCGTCCGTGGCGTACTCTGCCTGCGTGGTGTTCAGATTTCGCACGCACCCGATGTAGGCGGGGTTGCGAAGGATGTCGTGGATCGTCGTGCGCAACCACGGTTTGCCGTAGTGAAGTTGGCCCAGCGTGTTCAACCGGACGGCAATACCCCGCTCGGTGATAGCTTCGGTGGCGAACGCGGTGAAGATGTCCACGATGACCTTCAGGCGCTTGGGGTCACGACTGTGGACGTACTGAATTAGGTCTGTTTTGCTCTTTCGGGGACAAGAGGCCCGCTCCACGGTCGAACCGTCCGGGTTGATGACCAGCCACTTCTTGCTGTCGAGGAGGTGGACTGTCCACAGGTGTAGCCCCGACGCATCAGTGATGCGCTTGTCGAACCCGTAGGGTGCCCACTTGGAAACGGGGATACCCTTTCGTGCCATGCTCCCGCGTGCCCGCATCACGTTCTCGGCGAGGGCGTACAGTTCGTCCTTGCCCTGCCGTGCCTTGAACGTCGCGGTGATCTCCGTTTCGAGGTCGTCAGACGCGAGGTCTTTCCCGGTGAGGATCTCGATTAACTGGGTGTGGGACTCTTGGAAGTCGTTCAAGGTGGCGAACCACTTTGTGACGCCCACGGTGAACCTGTCCGGTTTCCAGATGAACACGCGGCTGATCTTGCCCGCTCGCACCAACTTCAGCAACCGCTGAAAGGCTTCGCGCTCTTCCGGCTTAGCACGACTCCCGGTGTCGATGAACCAGAGGTGCTGAGGGACGTGGATCTGCTGGCGGTCGAGGTAGTCTCGAAGTGCGCCAATCTGGGACGCCTCCTCCTGCGGGTCACTGGACTTACGAACGTACACTGCGTCTTCGCTTTTCATCTTGGTAGTCCCTGAGATTGTGAACAACTAGCTTTTACTCGTTATAGTCCTGTGTTGCTTCGGCTGCGGGCCACTTGACGAATGCCGTGCCCTTCGCACACGGCCTTGGCGTTGTCAGGACGCCCAAAAACTGCGCTCGGCCTTCTTCATCCTCTCGCGGGCGATGGCGACGTACCGGGCGTCGATTTCAAACCCGAGCCACCGCCCCTCCAACAGCGCCATCTTGGGCGTCGTCCCCGCACCCGCGAACGGGTCGAGCGGCGAGGTCACGGTCAGCGGGATCGCGTCGGCGGGGAGGTCGCCAATCCCCTCGACGCAATCCCGGTGGACGACGGCATTCACCGTCGCCAACTGCGGGTAAGTCCCGTTCACGCGGCCTCCCTTCGGAGGACCGAATAGCGGAGCCGGTTCAGCAGTTCGATGGCGTCGTGGATCGCGGTGTCGAGCGCCTCCGCGTCGTCGGCCTTGGCTTCGAGGCTCGAAAGGTCCGTGACAAGTGACCGGACCAGCGTTGCCACCTTTGCGACCCGCTTCAGGAGCGAGTCGGGTTCGGGGTGACTTTCCCGAATCGGCCCGTCTGCGGTCGGCGCGACTTCCGTGGCCGCGTCGGTCGCGGGCGGCGTCTCCACACCGCTGTCCGACGCGGTGGGGGACGCCTTCTGGGGCGCGAGGCCAAGGAGCCGATACACTTCGGTCAGTCCCTTGCCGACCACCGCGTCCTCGGGCAGTTTGCTGACGGCCTCGTAGCGGCTCAGGGTCGGCTGGGACAGGATCGGGAGCCACTTCCGCCGCCACGTCTCGATCTTCTTCCCCTCGGCCTTCGCCTTGGCCTTGGCGATCCCGTAGGCGCGGCCCAGCAGCCACGCATCGCGGGCCGTGCGCTTGGCGACCTGTTGGGCGAACAGGCCGAGTTCTTCGAGGGTCCAGTTGTCGCGGGGGGCGTCGTTCGGAAGGTTGTTTTGCACGTCGGTTCTCGCTCAGAGGTCGGGTTCGGGGCACTTCGCGTCGAAGCAGCCCCACACCCTCTGGCGGGAACAAGATTTGGCGTAATGGAACAGATGTTCAGATTCGGGATCGGATCGTGAGCCCTTCGATGTGCTGGACTTGCGGCTCCTCCTTCTGGGACTGGTGCTGCAAGCCCTCGGCGATCCTGTCCGCGATGTCCTCGTCCGTCCAGTCGGCGAAATTGACCGTGAAATGGTGGACGACCGCGAACGCGGCCTCGGGATCGGCGACCGGAACACGCAGCCTGCCCAAAACAGTCGCCAAGATGCGTGAGGCTCGGTCGGCTTCGGCCTGAACGACTTGTTGCCGCTCGACCTCGCCTTGCTCGGCCCGCCGTTGGGCGATGCCGAAGTAGGCTCGGGCGACGGCCTCGGCGGTCGGGCCGATGGGGAACTGCTCTTCGAGGTACTTGAGGACGATGGCCTCCATCTGCGCGTCGGTGAGATCGTCGCTGAGGTTGGTCGCCTTGATCCCGACCGACTTGAGGCCACCGGGGTCCAGCCCCGTGCGGAGTTCTACGGCGCGGCGGTAATCGGGGCGCTGGTCGAGGACGGCGAGGAAGGCGCGGGACAAGCGGGCGGTCGCCGTCTCCTTCGGAGCGGCAGGCGGGAGTTCGGTCGCCAATCGCGCGATCAACTCGTCTTCGGGAAGGCCGGGGTGAGCCGCCGCGATCTGGACGACTCGCTCCGTCAGGTCGTCGAAGGAGTCGTGCAGGGTGTGGGTGAGGTCGGGCCGCTGGTCGAGCAGGTTGGCGAGCAGGCGGAACAGGGCACGCTCGGCTTGCTGGTCGCGGCGGTGCCGCAGTCGGGCCACGCCGATCAAGTTCGCGTCCACGGGCACGCCGCGCTCGGCTAATAGTCGCTCGATCTCCTTCGGTTTCAGCCCCGGAAACAGAGTTAACAGGACTCGAATTCTTTCGCTGCGGCTCATCCCGTTGAGGATAAACGGGCCAGTTTCTTCACGCAAGAGGGGGCAGCGCGACCGGTTCATTCACGGTGAATACGATTCGCCACGTTGAAGCCACTTTCGGCGAGGAGCCGTTCGATCCCAATCGGTTTGAGTGTGGAGAATTGAGTCAGGTGAAACTGGTTTCTCTGGCTCAGAGTGATGAAGTCGGAGGTGATGTGCAAAGGTCAAAACCACACCCGGATCGAGAGCAATGGGTTGTGGAGTCACGTGGAGTAGACGGGCAGGCCCGTGTCGCTGACGCGGTATCCACCGTGGCACACTCGGATGACGCCCAAGCAGGGAAAAATCTGCCGATTGTGAACACGTGTTCATTTACACCGTCTTGTTGTGCCGTGTGAGGGTGAGAGCCTGCTTCGCGGAGAAGCGGGCCGAAAAGGTCGGGCGACAGTCCGACTTCACCACCCGTGGAGAACGCGACATGACGGTCAAAAAGAGCACGACGAACGCCGCCGCGAAGAAGCCCCAGACGAACGCGGCGGACGGCCCGGAGGTCAAACCGCACCCGGAGGTCATCGGCGAGAAGCTTATCACGGACATCAGGAGGGAGCACGAGCAGGTGGGGCTGGCGATGAAGAAGTCCCTCGACCACGCGAGAAAGGCGGGCGAACTCCTGACGAGCGCGAAGGGCAAAATCGACGAGTCCGAACTCAAGTGGTCCTACTGGGTCAAGAACAAGTGCGGGATCACCGAGCGGATGGCCGCGAACTACCTGCGGATTTACAGGGGGTGGCAGAAGATCGAGGAGAAGGCCAGCGAGAAGGGCTTCGAGATGGCCGAACTCACGATTCGGGGGGCGCTCTCGCTGCTCAAGACGCGGACGCGAACCGACAAGCCAAAGCGTGCGCTGACGTATCCGCTGCTCGCCGATCTGATGGAGCAGTACGAGATCGAGGGCGAGCCCGAGAAGTTGGTGGCGATGCTCAAGGAGGTCGGCATCAACCTCACTGTGGGCTCGACGGAGCAGCAAGAATCGCAACTGACCACGGGTTAGTAACGTGTTTCTATTAACGCGGGCCGCAGTCATCACTGGCTGCGGCCCGCGTCGTGGTTGTGCGATCCGGGGATTCGATGGGCCAGATTTCTGTTCGCTCCAGAACCGAGGCTATTCAGTGACATCTCCGGGACGTGCGCAGGGGTGGCGCAGGGCATCAGGCGGCACCTCGGTCTACCCCGTGTTCACTTCATCGACGCACACTCGTGTTGGGCACCAGCAACTGTACCGGGTTATGGCGCTTCCAGAATGTTGCCCACTACCTTCAGTACGGCATCCTGCCATTTCCCCATAAACCAAGATTCTTGCGAAACGACTCCTTTGTAGATCCTCTCCTTGTGATTGTCGTTGATCGGATACCTGTTAAGCATCTCCACAAGCTCACGCTTTGCCTTTGCCTTGTCTTCGAGCACTGCACTCGCCGGGGCCAACTCTTCGACGATTTCGTCAGGTTGTGTCGAACCGGCCCCCACCCACGCCCGCTTATCAGCGAAGAACTGTAACTGCGACTCGCGCAGCTTGAACAGGCGGAATCGCATTCCGTCGAGGACCGTTAGGAATCCGTTCGATTCAAGCGTATCCAACGCACTACTAACCGTCTTCGGGTTAATGCCTGTTATCAGGGCAATGTACTCGTGACTCCAGCCTTCAGAGGGCTTCCATGACTGAAGTACGGAATGGCGGATCAGGCTGTACACCATCACGCAAGGTATCGTGAGCGGGTTGTCAACACCCGGCTGGCGCACGTAGCAGCGCCAGTTCTGGAACCACATAGAAAAGTGTTTGTCGCCGAACTTCTCCCGCAGTGCGTCGAGTTGGCGGAACCACTTGTTCTGCGGGCACGGAGCGACGACTGCGCCATCGGCGAGCAGAAGGCCGTGGTGGTGAAGGCGCGTGGTCGCAGACGCCACGGTCTCCTCTTTCAGTCCGGTGGCCTTTGCGGTGCGGCGGTGAGACGGCAACGTCTCGAAGGCGTGCTGGTGGGTGCGGTAGCAATAGACCAGAAGGTCCGTGTAAGCCAGTGGGGACTCTCTGGCGGTGCAGAAGACCGACAGGTACTTCTTGTTATCAAACTGATCGCTCATTGTATCTCCTTTTAGAAAGCGTCATTTCCAGTATCTATCCCCCTCCTCTCACTTTTTTCTGAAGAAAGTGTCCCCTTTGTTCCGGCCACTTGTCCCGAGAGTACGGACAATAAAGATATAAACAAAGCAACGCGAACAATCAGTTTGTAACGTTGGAAGCCCGTCAGGAACCTCGGTCGCATTCGCTGGTGTTGTGGGGGCGGCGCCCCCACGCCCCCGCACTCCTGTCCTGTGTCTCTGGCCGTCACTTCGACGAGTCTTGCGTGAAGACGTACTTGGGACGAACTGCCTCGTGCGACTCCTTCAGGCGGGGGCTACGCCCGTTTCGCCAACCACGGCTTCAAGGGTAGATCCCGATCAGTGTGCAGCCAGTCCAGTGTGGCATTGCTTGGGTGGTGGGTTCTGTTCACCGACTCGTTGTGACGGCCTCGCCAAGTGTGCGTTGTCCGGTCGAGCGGCCTTTGTACGAAGTGCCTGTCCGTGCTCAGTCAGTTGCCCGGCGCATCTCTGTGTTTCTTCGGTGACTTGCGGTTCGGCCCCGATGACGGGATAGACCGTGCTGCACTTCTGGTTTTCGCTTCCTCGTCCTGAACGTGAACGCCGTTACCCGAGGCTCTGCACAATCTGATCGTCGGGAAGAGCGCAGTCCAGCACGTGACCGCATTCTCGCTGTGGTTTGCTCGCCCGCCCCCGCTCGTGCCGCCGCCGATCCGTCCGACCCCGCCGCCACGATTCACGGCGACGGCTCGCGCTGGCGTTTCGCACGGTTCGAGCCGCTGATCATCGCGGTCGTGTCACGTTAACAAGTGCTCGTGAGTGGCTTCAATTCTTCGGAAAACGTGAGTTTGTGGAATAAATAACCACATGAACTACAACGACTTTTTGCAATCCGACCAGTGGAAACTGTTTCGTGACGTGATCTGGGACCACTTCAACGGCCAATGCCATGTTTGTTCGGGGCAGGGTTCCGAGGTCCATCACCTTTCGTACCGGCACGGCCTGTTCAATCCGAGGACGGTCATCTTGGTTTGTCGCCGCTGCCATGAGGTGTGGAGAGGCCGAGCGCCCGAGCACTTGGCCGAAGACAACCCGAAGAAGAAGACGTGCCTGCGGATCGCCGAGATCGCCCGTGCTCTCGGCTGGGACAAGCAGCGTGCGGAGTAGCGCAGCGAAGGGATGGGTATTGTTGCTCGGCGCTGGTTCTGGCCGCCGCTGGGCAGAGCCACTGATGTCATTCCCAGCGTCTTCACCGCCCGTATTCAGGTCGGAGTAGAACACCGGATCGACCCGCTCCAACACGATGTTCAGCTTGATCTCTAGCAGCAAAAGTATCCCCGCTGTCCGTTGCGCATTGACCGCGCCACCTTAATACTCCCCATTGACAGGTCGGCCCCCTTGCAGATCACGGCGGCGAATCACCCCTTGGACGGCTCTGCCTGAAAGTGCTCGTACACCTTCTGCATCATCAGCGCCAGCGCTGCCACACGGAGTTCCTCGTTCGACATCAACTGGCCCGAGATGTCCTCGTTACGCTCCAGCCGGGCGATCAGCGCGGCCATCGCCTTCGGGTCGAACGCCAGCTTGAACTGTTCCGGGGTGTTGTTCCGGGCCTGATCCGCAAGCTGCTCGTCCTGCCGCATGTCCCCCATCACCTGATCGAAGAACAACTGGTCCTCTTTCGTGAAGTCCGTGCCGAAGCGGTCGTTGAGCACGTCCACGACCTCGGACAGCCGCGCCCGGTCCTCGTGAACCGGCTTGCCGGTGCCCACGTCGGTCGGCCCGCCCACCGGGACGCCCTCGCCGGGCAACAGCCCCGCCGACCCCTCGTGCGTCTTCGTCAGCCGGTAGTAGGCCAGCCGCACGTCGTCGTCGATGAACAGCGGCCCGTCGCCGCCGTCGATCTTGAGCTTCGTCACGAGCAGCCGCCCGAAGGCGTACCGCTTCTCCAGATCCGGGTCGGCGAAGTTCACCACTTGCGACAGGAAGGCGTACAGCCGCAGGAACGTCCCGAGTTGGTGGCGGAACTCCACCTGCCGCTCTTCCGGTTCGGTCTGGAACCGGCCCACGGCGGGATCGACGCACTTGTGGAGCAGCCCCTTGTCGGCCTCCCGCTGCTTGTCGGGCGGCTTGAAGAACACCTTGGCGAACTCCTCGACCTCCTGAAGCCAGTAGATCTGGAAGCCGTCGAGCTTGTGCCGCAGGGTGTAGAGCAGGTTGGGGTCCACCCGCTCCTCGATCTGCGTCTGCTCGTAGTACGGCTTGAACGACTCCCGGACCTCCTCGGCCTCGTTCACGAAGTCCAGCACGAACGTGTCTTCCTTCCCGGAGCAGGTGCGGTTCAGCCGCGAGAGGGTCTGCACCGCCTGCAAGCCGTCCAGCTTCTTGTCCACGTACATCGTGTGCAGGAGCGGCTGGTCGAACCCGGTCTGGTACTTTTCGGCAACGATGAGGAATTGGAACTCGTCGGTGTCGAACTTCTCGGGAAGCTGCCGCTCGCCGAACCCGTTCATCCCCGCCTCGGTGTACTCGGCCACGCCGTCCTTCACCGTGCCCGAGAACGCGACCAGCGCCTTCAGGTCGGCGTACCCCTTGTCCTTCAGGTAGTGGTCGAACGCCTGCTTGAAGTGGACGGCGTGGAGCCGGGACCGGGTGACCACCATCGCCTTCGCCCGCCCGCCGATCTTCTTGGCGGTGAAGTGGCGGAAGTGCTCGACCATCACCTCGGTCTTTTGGGCGAGGTTGTGCGGGTGGAGCGACACGAACCGGGCGATGGCCTGTGTCGCCTTCTTGCGGTCCAGTTCCGGGTCGTCCGCGACGGCCTTGCTCAGCCGATAGTAGGTTTTGTACGTGGTGTAGTGCTGGAGCACGTCGAGGATGAAACCCTCCTCGATGGCCTGCCGCATCGAGTACAGGTGGAACGGCACCGGCTTCCCCTCGACCCCGTTCCTGCCGAACATCTCCAGCGTCTTGTGCTTCGGGGTCGCGGTGAACGCGAAGAAGCTCAGATTCTTCTGCGGGCCACGGGCGTTGATCGCCTTGAGGATCTCCTCCTCCGCGTCCTCCTGCGCCTCGCCCCCGTCGTGCTTCTCCGCGTCCTCCAGCGAGCCAGCGGCCAGCACCCGCCGCAGGCTGGTGGCCGACTCGCCGGTCTGCGACGAGTGCGCCTCGTCCACGATCAGGGCGTAGTTCCGCTTCGGCAGTTCCTTGATCTTGTCCAGCACGAAGGAGAACTTCTGGAGCGTGGTGATGATGATCCGGGTGCCGGTGCCGAGCGCCACGCCGAGTTGGGACGAGTTCTCGTCGATCTTCTGGACGACCCCTTGGGCGTGCTCGAACTGGTAGATCGTGTCCTGTAGCTGCTTGTCGAGCACCCTGCGGTCGGTGATGACGATGATCGAGTCGAAGACCAGCTTGTCGGCGGCGTCGTGCAGGCTGGCGAGCCGGTGGGCCAGCCACGCGATGCTGTTGCTCTTCCCGCTCCCGGCGCTGTGCTGGATCAGGTAGTTGTGCCCCGGCCCCTCGGCCCGCGCCGCCGCCAGCAGTTTCCGCACGGCGTCGAGTTGGTGGTAGCGGGGGAAGATGATCGACTCGGTGCGTACCTTCTTCGAGTCCTTCACCTTCTCCTCGACGGCCAGATGGACGAACCGGGCGAGGGTGTCGAGCCAGCCGTCCCGCGCCCACACCTCTTCCCACAGGTACGCGGTCTTCCATCCGCTCACGGGGTTGTCGGGGTTCCCCTTCCCGCCGTGCCGCCCCTTGTTGAACGGCAGGAAGAAGGTGCCCTTCCCGGCGAGGCGAGTGGTCATGTACACCTCGTCGGGATCGACGGCGAAGTGGACCAGAGCCCGTCGCTTGAACTGGAACAGCGGCTCGTTCGGGTCGCGGTCGTTGCGGTATTGCCGCTTGGCGTGCTCGGCGGTCTGGCCGGTGAACGGGTTCTTGAGTTCCGCCGTGGCGACCGGCACGCCGTTCAGGGACAGCACCACGTCCACCGACAGGCTCGGCTTCTTCTCGCTGTAGTGGATCTGCCGGGTGACGGTCAGGACGTTCTTCTGGTAGAGGGCGAGCGTCTCCGCGTTCATCCGGTTGGCGGGCTGGAAGAACGCGAGCCGCAGTTTCACGCCCCGGTCGGTGACCCCGTGCCGCAGGCAATCGAGCGAGCCCCGCTGGTCGAGGTTCAGGGCGATGGTCTCGACGATCTTGCCCTCGGCGTCCGGGCCGTACAGCGCCGCCAGCTTCGCCCACTCCTTCGGCTGGGTGTCCTTGAGGAACCGAACCAGCATGACCGGATCGAGGGCGAGCCGGGCATCGAAGTGCTCGGGGTTCCCCTTCTCGTAGCCGTGGGCGAGCAGGTGGCTTTCAATCGCCTGCTCGAAGCCCTTCTCGGTGTGATCGGTCGGCACGGTTCACCTACTTCTCTGTCGGTCTTGGTGCTGTTCGGAGCGTCCTCGTGCGTCCTCGTGCGCCTCCGGGCGTCCTCGTGCGTCAACTTGCCGTCAACCTGCGGCCACTCCTGTCCGCTCCCGGCAACCCCTGTCTTCCTGCGGGTTTTTGCCACTCCCTGCTGTTCCGGGAGGCCGTTTGCGGGCTCCCAGTCAACATGCCGTCAACATGAAATCAGGCCCAGAAGGGGACGTAACTCCGGTCCCGGTCCCGCACGTCCGCGTCGTAGAGTTTGACCAGCCCCGACTTCACCGCCTCCCGGATCAGCCGGGACGCCTGCGCCGCATTTTCCGCTTTGATCCCGAACCGCTCCCGGAGGGAGGGGTTCGTCATCCGCTTGTTCATCACGAACAGGAGGCAGGCGTGCTGGTAGCAGGCCCGGATGCGGTCCTTCGAGTCCATCTCGGTCAACTTCTGGTGGGCGTACAGGGTCGCCTTGGTGGACCCCGGCTGCGTGGTCGTGATCGCGGTGAAGTCGGGGGCCGGGAGTTGGAAGGCTTCGACCGACGCGACCACCTTGTCGATGCCCGTCCCGCCCTCCTCGCAGATCTTCATCCGCCGCATCAGCGCGGCCAAGTCCTCGTTCCGGGATCGGGGCGGGGTGTCGATGAACCGCTGCGTGTCCACGAGCGGCTCGCCGGGGTTGGTGACCTCCATCCGATCTGTGAAGATCTCGACCATCGGCCCCGCGCCGGTCACGGAGAAGTCCTGATGGACGAGGGCGTTGGCGACCAGTTCCCGGATCGCCTTCTCGGGGTACATGCGGACCTCCGTGCTGAACGCCTTCCCGATGGGCTCGTTCTGCGGAAGCTGCGAGTTGATGAAGGCCACCGCCGCCTCGAACGCCACGGCGTAGCCCTTCAGCGACGGCGGGTCACGCCACTCCCGCTCCGTGTCGGTGCGGCCCGTGTCCTTGTACTTGATGACCCGCAGCGCCTTGCGGGAGAGCCGCTCGAACGCGGGCAGCGTCTTGGCGAAGAGGATCGCGCCCAAGTTGGTGATGTCGAAGCGTCGGCCCGGCTTCGCGACGATCAGCTTCTCGTCGGCCAGCCGAGCGAGGATGCCCTTCTGGTCGGTCGGCAGGGGGATCTTCAGGAGGTCGAAGCACCCGGCGAAGTCGAGGAGCGCCAGCACCTCATCGCCCGGCAGATCGGCCTTGGCGATCCCCTTCTCGAACGGGGTTCTGGCGAAGGAGGCCCAAAGCTCGGCCTCCTTCGCCGGGTAATCCTTCAGCTTCTTCTTGAGGCTCCCGACGCGGACGAACTCGTCGGCGACGAACCGCACCGGCGCGTGGGTGGCCTTCGGGATCTCGATCAGGACGACGGGCTTACCCTGATGCGCCCACTCGTAGATCTTGAAGTTGACCTGCGGGTGGAGCGACCGCATCAGCCAGTTTTCGAGTTCCTCGTTCCCGTGCTTGGCGTTCCGGGGCTTGAACTTGGTCCCGACGACGTTCTTCGTCCCGTCCTCGATGCCCCAGACCATGTAGGCCGAGTCCCTCGAATGAAGCGCCGCCGAGTTCGCCAGCGCCGACAGGTATTCGGCGATGTACGGGCCGATGTCCTTCGGCGTGTAGTCGTGCTTGAACTCGACCCATTCCGTCTCGTGCGGAAGGGCGAGCAGTTCGATGAGGAGGGCCGACAACTGGGTGGGCGTCATCGCTGGCCCTCCTTCGACACGTCGATCTGGCCGGTGACGGCGGCAGAGATGAGCGTCTGGCGGTACTCCCGCAGTTTGGTGATCTGGGATTCGATCCGGTGAACGATCTGATCGTGCTGGTCGAGCAGCGGCCTGAGCCGAGTGATGATCGTTTTCTGCTCGTCCACCGGGGGAAGGCAGATGACCAGTTCACGGATCGTCTCTTGCCCGACCTTCTTCATCGAGGCGCTCGTGCCCGATGCCTCCCGTTCGATCTGGAACCGGACGTGAGGAGAGCGGAGGGAGAAGACGAGAAACTCCGCGTCAGCCCGCCGTGGCTGGGCGTGGAAGCGGTACAGGAGGTCGCACAGCATCAGCCGATGGCGAACATTTTTGACGAGTGATGCCGCCCCGACCAGTTCGCGGGTGTTGCCCCGGCTCATGAGGATGTCGCCAGATCGGATCTCGTACTCGGGCATCGGAGCCACGTCGAGAGGCAACGCCTTCTGCTCGGACGGGTCGAACTCGTCCCCGTTGCCGCAGCCGACCTTCAAAACGCCCCACTCATCCTCTTCGGCGGGGCGGTTGTCGCACTGTGGCGACCAACCCTGCTCGATCTTCGAGATCGAATACTTGAGCCGCTCGACGGACCAATGCCTCGGCACTCGTCCCAGCCACTCGATGCCCGAGTCCTTCGTCGGCACGTCGGGGTCGAGACCCTTGGTGACGGCCTCGCTGATTAGCGCCTGCCGCTTCTTGTGCAACAGGTCGATCATCTGCTGTTTCTTGGCGATCACTCCGTCGATCTGGGTCGTCTTGCGGTCGAGGAAATCGGCGATGGCGTGTTGTTCTTCAAGCGGAGGCACAGGGAACAATGCGCCGGTGATCTCGTCCTTGCCGATGCCGAAGCGAGTGATCCCATTCGCTGCAACGCGAAATTGATCGGCGATGCCTTCCGCAGCAATGGCCCGGAACAGGTAGCCACCTGTCATGACCTCTGGCTTAGGCCGTATGTGGGCGAGGTGATAGCCGCAGAGAACGCCATCAAGGTCGGAGGTGACCAGAGCCGGTACAGCGATGTCATTCCACGCCTCGGAATCTTTGGTGATGAGCACATCATCCGCCCGCAGTGTAAAGTCACGGATCTGGCGATCACTCGCCGTAGCATCCATGAACGCCATGTCCGGCGTAATGTGGTCGTTCTTGTACACATCGACGTAGTTACAGAGCCGGACAGCCGCCTCGCCCTCAACGCTTTTCTTGTCCACGTTGCTCAGTTGAACGGCAGCAATGAACTTCAATTTCTGGGCAGACCAGTGGGAGGGAATTTTGACCGGCAACCCAGCCCCGAGTGGCTGGGTTGCCGCAATCGTGGCTTTCAGATGAGCAAGAGAAGCGGTGCTTTTCACGACACCACCCCCTTAAGCATGGCCTGAATCTCAGCCTCAAGTTGGGTGATCTCGCCCTCGATCTCCTTCAGCGGGCGCAGCGCCGCGTACTTGTAGAAGTGCCGGGTGAACGGGATCTCGTAGCCCTTCTTCGTTTTCTCCTCGTCGATCCACGCATCGGGGACGTGCGGCAGCACCTCCCGCTTGAAGTACGTCTGGATGTCTTCTTTTAGGGGGACGTTCTCGTTGTCCCGCAGGTCGGGATCGGGCTCCGGGTCGCCCTTGGCGTCCGTGCAGATGTCGGCGGTCTCGTCCCGCTCCGACAGGGCGTCGAGCATAACCTTCCAAAACGGAGTCGGCAGCTTCATCAGCCCCTTGAAGGCCGACTCCAGCACCTTGCGGAAGGCGTCCCGGTTGCGGTACACCTTTTTGCCGTCCATGTCGGCGAGCAGGACGAGGATGTCCTGTTGGATCTTCTTCCCAGCCTCGATCTCGGCGTCCCGCTCCTTGCCCGGCTTCTTCTTGCTCGCCGCGATGTTCTGGAACGCCGTGGTCGCCTTGAGCCGCTCGACCCGCTCCGGGGCGAAGGAGAAGTTCAGCCGCAGCGGGCGCTCGACGGTGATCCGCCAGCAGCCGAAGTCCTCGTTGTCGAAAACCTTGCTGAACTCGCTCTCCTCGAAGTCGCCGTACATCTCGGTGATGCGACGGATCTGCTCCTCGGCGATCTCGTTCCGCTTGTTGCCAAGGCTCTTGCGCATCTTCACGAAGAAGCCGCTGGCGTCGATCAGTTGCACCTTGCCCTTCCGCTTGGGCGACTTGCGGTTCGTGACGATCCAGACGTAGGTGGCGATGCCGGTGTTGTAGAACAGTTGCTCGGGCAGGCCGACGACGGCTTCGAGCCAGTCGTTCTCGATGATCCAGCGGCGGATCTCGCTCTCGCCCGACCCGGCCCCGCCCGTGAACAGCGGCGAGCCGTTGAAGACGATGGCGAGCCGGGAACCGCCGCCGTCCTTCTTGAACTTGCCGAGCATGTGCTGGAGGAACAGGAACGAGCCGTCGTTCACCCGAGGCAGGCCCGCGCCGAACCGCCCGCCCATGCCGAGCTTCTCGTGCTCGTCGCGGATGAACGCCTCGACCTTCTTCCACTCCACGCCGAACGGCGGGTTCGACAGCATGTAGTCGAAGTGCTGCCCGACGAGTCCGTCTTGGGTGAACGAGTTGCCGAACTTGATGTGGCTGGCGTCCTCGCCCTTGATGAGCATGTCGCTCTTGCAGACGGCGTAGGACTCGGGGTTGAGTTCCTGCCCGTAGGTCTTGAGCGTGGCGCTAGGGTTGAGTTCCCGCAGGTAGTTCTCGGCGACCGACAACATGCCCCCGGTCCCGCACGCCGGGTCGTAGAGGGTGCGGATGACGCCCTTCTTGGTGAGCAGGCCGCTGTCCTCGGCGAACAGCAGGTTGACCATGAGGCGGATGACCTCGCGGGGCGTGAAGTGCTCGCCCGCCGTCTCGTTCGACTGCTCCGAGAAGCGCCGGATGAGTTCCTCGAAGATGTACCCCATCTCGTGATTGTCCACCACGTCCGGGTGCAGGTCGATCTCGGTGAACTTGCCGACGACGAGGAACAGCAGGTTCCCCTCGTCGAGCCGGTCGATCTGCTCCCCGAACTTGAACTTGTCGAGGAAGATCTCGCGGGCGTTGGGCGAGAACCCGGCCACGTAGTTCTTCAGGTTGGCGGCGATCTGCTCCTGATCGCCGAGCAGCGAGGCGAGCCCCTTCGCGGTGACGGCGGCGGTCGGCTGGAGGACGAACTGGCTGAGGTTGTAGAAGGTCTGCCCCGCCGTCTGGCAGAGCATCATGTCCCGCATCGCTTCGTCGGCCTTGGCGGGCAGTGCCTTGGCCTTGTCGAGCACCTTCGGCTTGGTCGGTTCGAGCACGCAGTCGAGGCGGCGCAGCACCGTGAGCGGCAGGATCACCTTGCCGTACTCCGACTGCTTGTAGTCGCCCCGGAGCAGGTCCGCGACCGCCCAGATGAAGTTGACCTTCTCTTGGAAGTTGTTCATGGCTTTTCGGGCTACTCCTCGTCCGACCAGTGTTCCTGTTTGCCGAGCGCCACCAACTCTTCGACCGTCAGCGCGGTCCTGTTGACGGTGGCGTTCACCGCCAGCGTGAATTCCTGCGGCTGGGGCAAGTTGGCGGCGTACAGATAGCCGGTCAGTTTGACCTCACCGCTCTGACCGATCCCCATGTACAAGGCGTCCGTCCAGATCTTGCGACCCGGTTGGAGATTCCCGCACTCGATTTCGACCTTGGTTTCGTGGTCGTTCTTGTCGATGTCCACCCGACCCGGTTGGCGGAACGGCGGGCGGAACCGGATCTTGTCGAGCGCGGGTGAGGCCAGAAGACTTTCCCGCCGCTTGGGGGCGTTGGGGATCTCCGAGTCATCGACGATTCCGAACCCTTGGCCGTTGGTGGCACGGATCTCCAGTCGAACCTCGGTCGCTGGCACCTCGCCGGTGTTCGCCACCACGAGGCGAACCCGCTTCACCAGCCTGCGGACGAACAGATAGTTGGCGAGGTCGTGGTAATAGTTTGTGTTCAGCCGGTCGTGAACACCCAGAGTGGAGAAGTCTGGCAGTTGGAACGTCCCTCCTCCGGGGAGTCGAACAGGAGCCGGTCGGTCGCTGAGCTTGGGAATCGACTTGAACTCGGGCATCTCGCAGAACTCGCCGGACCACTCGATCCGTTCGCCCAAGGGCTGCTCTCGACCCACGGTTGCGAATTGGACGGACAGCACAGGTTCTTTTGAACCAGCCGACTGCCCACTGCCCATCTGGGCGATCTCGTCGAGCGTAGCGGGTTTCGTCGGGTCGGTGGAACTGCCCCGCCTGACGTACACCTCGTTCTTCTTCAGCTTGCCGTAATCTCGCTTGGCGTAAAGTGGGCGGGTTTGCTCCTCAATTCGGATGACGCCGACCTGCTTGCCCTCGAAGCCGAACGCCTCGTAGTGGAAGCGGACGGGGCGGTTGGTCAAGTTGTTCACGAACTGCTGCAACGAGTGGTCGTCGAGGTGGTCGGTAGCCGGGATGCCGACGACGTTACCGCGTCCGCCCCGCACATCTTCCACCCCGATCAGGATATACGCTTCCGAGCGCCGCCACGCATTAGCGAAGCCGAGAATGTCCTTGAGGAGTTCGGACTTGTCCTCGTCGCTGGCTTTCACGAAGCGGTACTGCTCCTTCTTGAAGTCGAGCGTGGTGCTCTCCTCCTCGTACAGCAACCGCTCGAATAATGCGTCGGTCATACTTTGCCTCGCCCTGTGCCACGGCCCATCCCGGTCGCCACCCCACTCCGGGTCACATCATCGGCTGGACGATAGCGACCACCCGTCCCTTGATCTTTTTCGCCTCGATCCAGACTTCCTGATTCGCCAGCCGCTTGCCCCCGGAGTGCTCCCACGTGTTCAAGTTTTCCTGCCCGGCGTCTTCCAACCCGAGGTCGTCGTGGTACAGCCGGTGGATCACGGACGAGGGCGGGATGCGCATGTTCGGGGCGATGAACAGCTTCGACTTCTGGGCGGCGGCGTTCGGCACGACCTCCGCCGCCCGCAGTTGGGCCTCGGGGCGGGCTTCCTCGAAGAGCCACTGTACCCCGCCCTTGATCTGCCGTTCGTGCTCGGCCTTGTGTCGCTCTTCCGCCTCGACGTACACCACCGGCGTCGTCAGCCTGCGGTGGCAGGCGAACAGCGTGGACTGGAAGCTGGCGGTGACGAAGTGCTGGCGGCGAACCGCTTCAACGACGTTCAGCGTCAGACGGGGGCGACCCGCCATCGCCCCGTCGAGTGCCGGGCCGAAGATCGGCTCGTAAAACCCGGCGTGGGCGGCGATCTCGTCCATCAGCCGCTCCAGCGGCGAGTCCGAGGCCCGATGCACCGGCGTCACGACCACTTCGGGGTCCGGTTCGACGAGGAAGTGGGCGACCTCGTGCCAGCGGGTGAAGAACCGTCGCGCCCCCTTGTCGCCCCGGCAGTCGATGATCGCCACCAGCCGATCCGGGGCGTCCGGTGCCGCCGTGCTGCGGCGGTAGGTGGCCCCGAAGGTCTCGCCGTCGAGGTCGTGCTTGAGGTAGGCGAACACCCCCTCCCCGAGCTTGACGTACTTGCGGATCAGGGCGGTCAGGGCCTCGTCGGTTTCGACCTCCTCGAAGACCATGTGCAGGCGGCGGGCGACGACCGACTCCAGTTGCCCGATGGTCGTCACCGGCCCTTCCGTTCGGACCCAGCGGCGGATGCGGTCGAGGCAGTGCCCGACGACCGCCGCCACCGGGTCGCCACGCCCGAGCACGCCCAACTTCCGGGCCTGCTCGATCACGTCGGGCTCTTGGTCGAGTCGGCTCATTCGAGGAACTCCTTCACCGCCTCGTAGAACTTCTGCCAATCCACGTGCTCCAACCCGTCCTTCTTCGCGCTGCTGCGGTGGGCCACGATCTGCTCCCGCATCCTGAGCAGGGCGATGGTCTGCTTGAACGTCAGGCGCTCTTCCTCCGCGAATGCCGCAAGAGACGCCGGGATCTGCACCTCGGCGGACTTGGGCTCGGTCTCTTCGCCCTTCATCAAGTAGTCGAGACTGAGGCTCAATACGCGGGCGATGTCGAGCAGGTTGTCGGCACTGACGCTCCGCTTGCCGTTCTCCAGATCGGACAGGAACGACTTGCTGATCCCGGCCTTCTGCGCCAGTTGGTCTTGGGTCCATCCAAGTTCGGTCCTCCGCTTCCTGATCCGCTCCCCCACGATGGACATGGTTTTTGCCCTGCTGCTGACGACCCGAACCTGCGGTTACGGCGAAAGCTCATTGTACAAGCCGAAGAGATGTTACGCAACAGGCAAGTAGCTTGACATCCTGTTTAGCGAACTGTACCATTATTGCGAACGGCTCGCTTGTTCGGGATATTCGCCGTTCTTTTCGGAGGTCCGACATGGGATGGAATGAGGAGCGGTCGAGGGAGCGGGTCGAGGACAACGACTTCCACGACTTCGAGGTGGATGTCCAAGACCTGCGCCGCGCGATGGACTTCCGCAATCTGGGCACCAAGGACGTGAGGCGGGCCGAAGGGGTCCACATTTACGTGGACGTGCCCGGCTTCCACGACGCGGTGGCGGACGCCGGGAACGATAAGCAGAAGCAGAAGAAACTGGTGCGGGCGTCGAGCGTTCTGCGGAAGGTCCAGCGGGACTTGATGGACGCCGACGACATCGGCGACATCCAGCGGCAGACCGTCCGCCTTCACGCCCTCGCCTACAAGCCCTACGACGCCGACGACGAGGCGAAGCCCGCCGAGCGAGCGAAGCGGGCCGTCATCCACGCCGTCACGCAGAACACCTACGTCATCGACGTGTTCGACAAGGTGTTCGACGAGATCCGCTTCGGCAGCGCGGCGGGGCTGAGCGCCGGGACGAGTTACATCGCCAACATCGGCAAGCACGGCAACCGGGAACTCATCTCCTTGGGGTCGTGCGCCAACCTCGCCGCCAAGATCCTCGGGGCCACCGACACCATCCACGTCACGAAGGACGTGTTCGACCTGCTGCCCGACAGCCTCAAAGAACACTTCACGAAGTCCGCCGTCGTCGCTGGGGTCCAGAGTTACCGGGCGACTGGGCTGCGGTGGAGCCGGTTCCCGAAACTGGCCGACGACCTCGGGGTGGCGTGGGACGAGGACAAGTGGCGGGAAAAGACGGAGCAATACCGTGACGATTTGCCGCTCGACCAGATCGAAGTCTCCGACGCCGCCGCCCTCATCGACCTCGAACTCCTGACCGAGCGCAACTGCAAGCGGACGGCGGCGGTGGCGGTCTACGCCGACCTCGACGGGTTCACCCGCTACGTGCAGGAGGCCGAGAGCAACGAGAAGGTCGTCTCCCTGATCCGCCAGTTCCACATGATCCGGGCCGAGTTCCACTCCGTCATCGGCGGCGACTACGAGGGGCTGGTCCTCCAGCACCGGGGCGACTGCATCCTTGCGATCCTCCACATGCCGTGCGGCGACAACCACGCCAAGCGGTGCCGCAAGGCGGTGGACATCGCCATCGCCTTGCAGTCCTCAATGGAGCACGTCCTCAACGAACACCTGAAGGATCGCAAGGGAATTCATCTCGCTGTCGGGCTGGACGTGGGCAAGGCGTTCGTCACGCGGTTGGGCAAGAAGGGTCGGCGTATCGGCATCTGCTTCGGCCCGGAGGTGTCGTCCGCCGAGCGACTCCAGATGCGCACCGGGGCCAAGCAGATCCGCATCAGCGAGGAGGTCTTCGACCAACTGGACGACGAGGACGTGCGGGCCGAGTTCACCAAGGACGGCGACACCTACGTCGCAACGGGGTTGACCTTCCCCAAGCTGGACAGGATCGAGGAGGAGAAGGCGGCACGGGCGGGGAGCCTCGGGGCTGCGGTCAAGGAGGGGAGCGTCGTCGTGACCACCGCCGCCTCGCCGACGACCGGCACGTGGCACAACAGCCGCCCGTGGCGGTCGCACTGACATGGAATGGCACGAGCGAGACCCGGCCCGGTGGGAGGCCGAGCAGCGGATCGGACGCCAGATCCTCGACGACTTCGGCAGCGGGGTCGGCGACGGCGGGGTGGCGTTCGTGGAGGGCGTCTTCCACGTCCGCTCCCGTCACGGCCACCGCTACGAGTCGGTGACTCTACGGGTCGAATACCCCCCGACCTTCCCCGACCGGGGTACGACGCCGACCGTCGTTCTGGTCAGCCACCGGGACCGTTGGAGGAAGGGCGGCGACTCGCACATTAACGCGGACTGGAGCTTGTGCCTGTACGTGCCGTGCGAGAGCGGCATCGACTTCAGGCAGGCCGATTCGCTAAACGATCTCTTCGCCGTGTTACAGACCTTCTTGTTCAAAGAACACCTGTACCAGCAGGCGCTCGGGAAAGAATCGCTCACCGGCGTCAAGGCCGTCTGGCCGGGGGAGGCCAGATCCCACGGAACGGCAGGCATCGCCGAGGCGGTGCGTGAGAAGGGAAGAGTTGGACGCAACGAGCCGTGCCCGTGTGGGAGCGGCAAGAAGTTCAAGGTCTGCTGCCTGCGGCGGCTGAGGGGGTGATGGGCGTGGCGAAGAAACCAGCGAGCAATCCGACTGCCCCGGTCCAGCCGACAGACGGCCCGACCACGGGCGCGTCGGTCGAGAAGAAGTCGAACCTCGACAACTGCCTCAAGGTGCTGGCGAGTGTGCAGGAGCAGATCCGGTTTGCCGACACCAAGGCGGCGTTCGTCTTCGCCATAAACACCCTGATGTTCGGTTTCGTCGTCAATAGCGTGGGCGCGCTCAAGAAGGCGCTGGCACTCGGCACGGTCCCAGCCTCGGCGTGGGTCGGGCTGGTGGCGCTGGTCGTGTTCGGCGTCTGTGCCGTCGTCGCCGTGGGGATGCTGATCTTCACCGTTATGTCGCGGTTCGGGGAGAAGGCCCCGAAGTGTCACATCTTCTTCGGCCACATCGCCACGCAGTACGGCCACGACTTCGAGAAGTACGTCACGGACCTCAAGGCGATGTCCGAAGACGACTGGCTGAAGGAGGTCGGCACGCAGGTTGTCGAGACCTCACACATCGCCCTGACCAAGCACAAGACCGTGAGGAATGCGGCCCAAGTCACCATCGTCGGCCTCGCGTGCTGGGTTGTGGCCGTGTTCAGCATTTCACTGATCCCGTAATGAAATGCGTGCGTGCTTCGAGCATGGCGAGGGACGGCACACCACGGCCCGTGAGTTCGGAAGGGGCAGTGACAGCGCCCCGGCACAGGCACCTTGGTCCGCAGATTTCACTTGAGGATTTCCGACATGTATCAGACAGGCGGTACGATCCGGGAGACGTTGCAAGCGATCCAGCAGGCGAAGTTCGTCCTCCCGGCGATCCAGCGGGAGTTCGTCTGGAAGCCCGAACAGATCGCCCGGCTGTTCGACAGCCTGATGCAAGGCTACCCGTTCGGCACCTTCTTGTACTGGAAGGTCGATAAGGCCAACAGCGGCAAGTACAAGTTTTACAGCTTCGTCTGCAACTACCACGAACGGGACAACCCGCACTGCCCCGAGTTACCCGCCTTCCACGACACCGACCTGACCGCCGTGCTCGACGGCCAGCAGAGGCTCACGGCGCTGAACATCGGCCTCCGGGGGTCGATGGCGTGGCGCATCCCGTACAAGTGGAAGAACAACCCGAACGCCTACCCGGTTCGCCACCTCCACCTCGACCTGCTCGCCGAGCACGGGGACGGTGAGGAGGGCGGCGAGAAGTACCGGTTCGAGTTCTTGACCGAAGAGCAGGCACAGTCCGAGAACCCGGAGGAGTGCTGGTTCAAGGTCGGCGACATCCTCGGGATGCAGAGCGGCCCGTCGATGCTGGCGTGGCTCAACTCCCGGCTCCCGCAGGATAAGCTGACTCGGGCCTTCACCACGCTGGACCAGCTTTATCAGGTCGTCCACAACAAGAACATGATCTCCTTCTACGAGGAGAAGAGTCAAGACTTGGAGAAGGTGCTCAACATCTTCATCCGCATGAACAGCGGGGGCACCGTCCTCTCCTACTCCGACCTGCTGCTGTCCATCGCCGTCGCCCAGTGGTCCGGGGACGCTCGAACCGAGATTCACTCGCTGGTTGATGAACTCAACACGACGGGGGACGGGTTCAACTTTTCGAAAGACCTCGTGTTGAAGGCAGGGCTGATGCTCGCCGAGATCGGCAACGTCGGGTTCAAGGTGGAGAACTTCAACCGGGCGAACATGGAGGTTCTCGAAAAGCGGTGGCCCGACGTGAAGCGGTCTCTGCGTGTGGCGGTGCAACTGTTGGCGAGCTTCGGGTTCAGCGAGAAGACGCTGCGGGCCGACAGCGCCTTGCTGCCCATCGCCTATTACGTCTGCCACCGCAAACTGGACGGCAAGTACATCACCAAGGGCAGTAACGCCTCGGATCGAGCCGCAATTCGGACATGGCTGGTCCGCAGTCTGCTGAAGGCGTCGGGCATCTGGGGCAGCGGCCTCGACACCTTGCTGACCGCCTTGCGCGAGACGATTGCCAAGCACGGGCAGGACGAGTTCCCGACCGCCAAATTGCAGGAGGTAATGGCACGCCGGGGCAAGTCCCTCCTCTTCAGCGACGAGGAGATCAACGAATTGGTCGAGATGCGGTACGGCGACAAGAGACTGTTCGCCATGCTGGTGCTGCTCTTCCCGTTCGTGGACACGAAGAACCACTTCCACATCGACCACGTGTTCCCGAAGTCCCTGTTCACGATGCACAAGTTGAAGAAGGCGGGCGTGCCCGACGAGGACGCCGGGGCGTTCGAGGTGATGGTGAACGACCTGCCGAACCTTCAGTTGCTTGAGGGCTCGGAGAACGTCGAAAAACTGGCGTCCATGCCCTCCGACTGGATCAAGAAGGCGTTCCCGTCTGAGTCGGCTCGGACGAACTACTGCGGAAATCACCTGCTGGGCGACGTTCCTGAATCCGTGGGCGAGTTCAGGGCGTTCTACACCGCCCGACGTGCCGCCCTGCGCCAACGAATCAGCGAAATGCTTGCGGCCAAGGAGGGAGAAGATCCGCAGCCCGAGCAGGAAGCTGATGCTCCCGTCCCGAAATGACATGCCCCATGATAATCCTGTTTCTGCACGGGTGGACCTCGAAGCCGGGCGGCGTCAAGCCGACCTTCCTCTCCTCCCACGGCCACGAGGTCATCAACCCGGCGCTCCCAGACGACGATTTCGCCGGGGCCGTCCGCATCGCGCAGGTGGAAATCGACCAGCGCAACCCTGACGTTATCGTCGGCTCCAGCAGAGGCGGGGCGGTTGCCATGAACGTGCGGGCCGGTCAAGCCCCGCTCGTCCTACTGTGCCCGGCGTGGAAGAGGTACGGAACGGCGACCGTGGTGAAGTCCCGCACGACCATTTTGCACAGCCGGGCCGATGACGTAATTCCGTTCACGGACAGCGAGGAGTTGGTCAAGAAGAGTGGCCTCCGGGCGTCGGCGCTGATCGAGGTCGGCACGGATCATCGGCTGGCGGACTCGGAGGCGTTGGCTGCAATGCTCGCAGCGTGCTTAGCCACGAGGCCACGGGTGATCGGGTGCGATTTCGGGGTTCCAAGAAAGGCGGGCGACCAAGCCAAAAAGATCATCCTCCTCGAAGCCGTTCAAATCGGACATCGGCACTACGCCATCGAACCGACCGGGCGGAACGCCCGACTTGTACACGAGTACGCCAGCGGTGCGCCGTGGCAGGAGAAGCGGCGGGGTTGGACTCTGCCCGCTCTCGCCGAGTCGCTCTGTGCCGACTCCTCGGTGAAGGTGGCGGCTTTCGACTTCCCGTTCTCACTCCCAGTCGCCTTGCTGAACGACGGCGAGTTTGCCCGACTGATGGGGCAGGCAGCGTTCCGCACCCGAGCGGCGTGGGCGCAGTTCGTCGGCAGCGGTCTTCGCCTCGCATTCGACGACGGGACTTCAGACGCCGAACTACGAGACCTCGCCTCCTTCGACCCTTGGCGAAATAAGCAGTTTTGGAACCGGCGTGCCACCGACTCCGCGACGAACGGGAGCCCGCCCCTCAAGCACAAGTTCCAAAACGTGTTCGCCATGACCATCGCCGGGACCGCGTTGCTGGAGCACCTCCGGTCACACGGGTACGCGCCGCTGCTCGGCTCTGCAACACCCCGCCCCGGCGCGTGCATGATCGAGACGTACCCGAGGGAAGTGGCGAACCGAGTAGGGTTTTCGGGTAGCTACAAGGCCAGCCCCGATGCCTGTTTGTCGAGGGCTGAGCAGTTCTTGGGGGAGCTTGGAATCAGGATCGACTTCGACGCGACGGTGCGGCACTTCTGTCAGACGTACCGTACTTCTGGGAACGACCCGGACGGAGCGGACGCATTCTTGTGCCTCGTTGCGGCGATTGCCTGCTCGGAAGGCATGGCCGAAATCTGCGGTAACGCGGCCCAGTCGGTGCTCTCCGAAGAAGGAGCGATTGTGGTCCCAACACCGTCCCGGAACAGAGCCACCGCGACGTAGACACATCACGAACGGAGCGCAGCGGAAAACTCCAGTGGTGACAGACACCAGATAGGGGGGCGTCACAATCCCTAGCTGGAGTACGGTCATGTCCACGCAGAACGAGATCCGCGAACGCATCACCGCCGAGATCGTCGCCGCCTTGGAGAAGGGCGACCTGCCCCCGTGGCGGTGCCCATGGGGGCGGTCGGGTCCGCCCGCGAACGCCGCCACCGGTCGCCGCTACACCGGCATCAACACTCTACTCCTGCAACTGCACCGCCAGCGGCTCGGCCTGTCGTCGAGTCGCTACGCGACGTTCAACCAGTGGCAGGAGGTCGGGTGCCGCGTGAAGGCCCGGCCCGCACACGTCCCGAGCGGGTGCTGGGGCTGCAACGTCATCTTCTGCAAACCGGTCGCCAAGAAGCCGAAGGACACCGAGGACGGCGACGAGCGCGAGGGCCAGTACCTCGTGCTGCGGAACTTCACGGTGTTCTCCGTCGATCAGGTCGAGGGCGAAGCCGCCGACCGTCTGCGGGCCGAGACTGCCTGCCACCGCACCGAGTTCATCGACTACGCCCCCGCCGAGCACGCCATCGCCGCCACCGGTGCCGACATCCGACACGGCGGCGAGAAGGCGTGTTACCGAAGACCGGTGGCCGGTGGTGGCGGCGACTGCATCCAAATGCCCGAGAAGGCACGGTTCGCGGAGGAGAAGGACTACTACCAGACGGTTCTTCATGAACTCGGGCACTGGAGCGAGGTGCGGCTGGGATGGACCGGCTCCTACGCCGAGGGCGAACTCCGGGCCGAGATGACCGCCTGCTTCGCGGCCACGGATCTCGGCCTCCCGCACGGCGACCGCCTGAACAGCACCTCGTACCTCGCCCACTGGCTCGGCGAGATGAAGGCCGACCCCCGGTTCATCTTCCGGGTTACCGCCGACGCCAGCCGCGCGGCCAACTACCTCCTCGGGTTCTCCTGCCAGCAACAGGATCAGCCCGAAGAAGTCGCGGTGGCGTGAAGTCTCCCCTGTGGGGCGACACGTGCCGCCCCACCACTCAAGTTCACTCCTCTGACGGACACCCGGTAAGCGGGTGTCTTGATCGAGCCGCCGAGCACGTTCGCTCGGCGGCTCGTTGCTGTTCGTGCGAATCCAGTGACCCCGCAACCGACATTGCGAACCGCGCCGCTGGCGCGATCCTCATCTCTCGGTCGCGTGACGGACACCCGCTACGGCCTCGGACCAGAACCACAACCCAGAACCGGAGTGCCCCATGACCGACCAGAAGCCTGCCGACATGAACGACGTGGCCCCGACCGCACTGAAAGATCTTGTCGGACAACGGGGCGTCGTCGATCAGGTGGCCGTCGCCCTCGAAGCCGCGAACGCGGACGGCAAGAAGATGGACCACGCCCTGCTCGTCGGCCCACCGGGGATGGGCAAGACCGCGCTGGCCCGCGTCGTCGCCTCCGAGATGGGGACCGAACTGCACGAGGTTCTCGGCCAGAGCCTTGCGGCCCCATCGGACCTCAACGCCCTTCTGCTGGGGGCCAGAGATAAAGACATCATCCACGTAGACGAGGCACACGAACTCGACCGCGAGTACCAGACGGCGCTGTATCTCGCTCTGGATCAGCGGAAGGTGCTGCTGCAAGGCCGCACCAAAACCGGGCCGCAGTCGATCCCGCTCGCCGACTTCACGCTGCTGCTCTCGACGACGGACGAGTACGGGCTGCTCCAACCGCTCCGCGACCGCATGAAGCTGACGCTCCGGTTCGAGTTCTACAAGCCCGAGGATCTGGCCTCGGTCGTGCGGCTGCGGAGCCGCGCCCTCGGGTGGGACGTGGACGCCGACGTGCTGCCGCTGATCGCCCGCCGCGCTCGGGGAACGCCCCGGCTCGCCCTGCGGCTGCTCCAGTCCTGCCGCCGCGTCTGCCGCGCCGAAGCCGAAACCGCCATCACCCACCGACACCTGCTACGGGCGTGTGAACTTGAGGGGATCGACGAGATCGGCCTCGGCCCGACCGAGCAACAGTACCTCGCCGCCCTCGCCGATGGGACCACCCGGCTGAACGTGGTCGCCAGTCTGCTCGGCCTGCCCGCCCGCACGGTTTCGCAAGTCGTCGAGCCGTTCCTGCTGCGGCTGGGGTTCGTCGTCAAGGACGATCAGGGGCGGCGGGAACTGACGGCAAAGGGCCGCGAGCACCTGTCCAATTGCGGCAACAATCCTGCGTGATTTCCCCTCAAGGAGTGCGTGATGACTGCCCAGACCGTGACCACCAAGGCCGTCGTGACCGTGAGCGAGATGGCCCGCATGTGCTCGCTCAGCCGGGCGCGGTTCTACCAACTCGTCCGGGCCGGGGTGTTCCCCGAGCCCGTCTACTGTCTGTCCAACCGGCGTCCGGTTTACGTCGAGGAACTGCAAGAGGTGTGTCTCGAAGTGCGGCGGCGGAACTGCGGCGTGAACGGTCGCCCCGTCCTGTTCTACGCGCGGGGCCACCGGCCCCCGGCCCCGCCGAGGCCGACCCGACCGGCCAAGGCGAAGCCGCCGCAGGTCGCCCCGCACGCCGACCTCATCGACGGACTGGCGGCGCTCGGGACGACGGCGACGGCGGATCAGGTCGGGGCCGCGATCAGGGCCGTGTACCCGTCCGGGGTCGGCGGGGCCGAGCCGGGGGAGGTGCTGCGGGCCGTGTTCCTGCACCTGAAGCGCCAGAACTCGGGCGATAACGTGGGGCGATAGTTCCCCTTACCAGCCCGGTTAGCCCCTCGGACTGTCCACTTCCTGTCTACTTTCTGCGGAGAAGCCATGAAGAATTCGGCTGATAGTGTTTTCGACGGCATCACGGTCGGTCCCGACGAGGGTGGTCTCGTCGCGGGGTTCCTGACCGCCCACGACTACGCGGCGGACACCCGCCGCGCCTTCCGCAACGACATCAGGAAGTTCGCCCGGTGGTTCGCCGAGGCCAACCGGGAGCCGTTCGTCGTCGGGCGGGTGACCACGCGAGACATCACCGACTTCCGCGACCATCTGCGGCGCGACCGGCAGCAGGCGGTCGCCACGGTGAACCGGGCGCTGGTCACGGTGCGGACGCTCTTCGGCTGGCTCGCGGATCAGGGCCGCGTGCCCGCGAACCCCGCCACGCCGGTCAAGGAACTGCGGCGGCAGGCGCTCGCCCCCAAGGGGCTCGACCGGTCGCAGGTCAGGAGGCTGCTCCGGGAGGTCGAGCTTCGGCAGGACGTGCGGGCGGACGCGCTCTTCCACCTGCTGCTGTTCACCGGCTGTCGGGTCGGCGACCTCGTGGCCCTCGAACTCCACGACCTGTTGCTCGGCGAGCGGGCCGGGACCGTCGTGTTCCGCTTCGGCAAGGGGAACAAGCAGCGGTCGGTGCCGTTGCCGCTCCCGGCGCGGCGGGCCGTCCAGACGTACCTCGACGCGCGGCCCCCGGTGGAGACGGCCAAGGTGTTCGTCGGCGAGCGCGGGGCGCTGACCGCCCGAGGCGTCCGGGCCGTGTGCGACAAGTACAGCGCGATCACGGGCATCGACCTGCACCCCCACCTGTGCCGCCACACCTACGCCCACCGCTACTTGGAGGAGACCAACGACCTCGTGGCACTCGCCCAGAACCTCGGGCACGAGTCGCTCAACACGACGGCCCGGTACACCCGCCGCAGCGAGAAGGATCTGGCCGAGGCTGCGGAGAAACTGAGCTACTGACGGCCACCTCTTACGCCCCCCGACTGGGGACCGAAATCGCAGGTGCGATTTCGGTCCCCAGTCCCACAACTCGAAGGGGGCGAATCATGTCAACGCGGTGCGAACGGGACGGGCAAGTGGAAGTCGGCGTGGTCGAGCACGCGGGGCGGGAGTTCCGCGCGCTCGGCGCGTCGGTCGTCGGGCGGCACGTCACCGGGTACACGCGGCTCGGGACCGGCGACCTCGCCCTGACGACGTGGGGCGGGAAGACCACGCTCGCGTGCCGGTCGGAGGTCGTGCGGGAATTCCGCGACGGGTCGCTGGCGGTGCTGTTCCGGTTGACCAAGCGACGGTTCGTCGCCGGGTACGCCCTCGGCGAGAACGGGATACTGTTCCGGGGTGAACTCCTTACGAACGCCGACCACGAGGACGCGCGGAGGACCGCCCTCGCACTCGCCGACCACTTCGCCGAACGGGACGCGGAGGACGACCTCTGCTGGGAGGAAGCGGACTGACGGACACCGGCTACCGACCACGGGCATACCCATCCTCGCAGGAGACTCACGATGAGCGCGATCAAGGCCCGTGGTTCGTTCGCCGGTCAACAACTCACCGACATCCCGGTTCTGAATCCGGGGGCGTGGTTCGGCAAGGCGTGGCTGTTGGAGATCGGCGGCTCGTACTGGCCGCTGTTCCTCGTCGTCGAGGCCGACAGCGCGACGGACGCCATCGACGAGTTGGCCGACCACGACAAGTACGCCTTTCACATCGTCGTCCCCGTCGAAGACCTCGGCGACTACCCCGAGGACGAGCGGCACTACGGCCCGTCCGGGCAGGTGCTCGACCTCGACCACCTGATGATCAACGGGCGCGAGGGGGCCGACTGCCCGTTCGCGTGCCTGTACCACGGCGACGGCCTGCCGCCCGAGGGCGTGACGCCGACCGACTTCGGCGACCGGGACGGGGAGTGACCGACACCCGGTACGGCGGTGGGGCCGCTCCCGAGGTGGGGGCGGCGACCTCTCAAGAGGAGCCACCGCCATGCAGTTCAGCGTCATCTACACCGCCGACGTGCCCGCCGACGAGGACGTGCTCGACCACGCCCCGCCGCACGCCGCCGACCTCTGGGACCAGACCGAGGGCGACGGCCAGTTCGAGTATTCGTACCTCGAAGGCCGCTGGGAGGGCGGGCACCACCGGAAGTGGTGCGCGGTCCTCAGCCGCGATCAGTTCGACGAGTTCGTGCGGCGCTGCGGCCTCGTCGCTGAGGACGTGCGCACGATGGGCAGCATCGGCGCGCCGGGGGTCGGCTTCGGCTGGGCACCGGCCATCTCGTTCAACGGCGACCACCCGGACGCGATCCTGAACGCCTACGTCACCCCGCTGCCCGAGACCCGCAAGAAGGCGCTGGGCGATTCCGACTGGGAGCGCGTCCGGGACGCGGTTCTCTCGGTCTACTCCTGACCGCTCACAAGGCCCGCACCGTTCCGAGTGCGGGCCTGATTGACGGACACCCGGTACGCCAACGTCCCATTCACCCTGAATAAAGGAGCCTCCGTGTCCCAACCCAACGGCAAGTTCGAACCGGGCCAACAGGTCGCAACCCCCGGTGCCCTTCGTGCGATCCACCGAAGCGACGAGAGCCTCCTGCGCCTCGTATCCCGGCACCTCAGCGGCGACTGGGGCGACCTCGACGCGGACGACAAGACGGCGAACGACGCGGCCTTGATTGACGGCTCGCGGATCTTCTCGGCATACAAGCTGAAGAGCGGCGAGAAGGTGTGGATCATTACCGAGGCGGTCGGCGACGACGGCAAGCGGGCCTCGACCTGCGTGCTCTTGCCCGACGAGTATTAGCCGCCCGCTCGTGTGACGGACACCCGGTACGGGAAAGGCATCGAATCCCGCACCCCGAACCGGAGTCCGTCCATGAGCGTGAAAGTCAACCTTCGCTACCGCGACGAATGGAACAGCCACGGTCTGATGAAGTACACCGACCTCGCCGACCAGCCGATTACCAAGTGCAACGTGGGTGAAGACGAGTCGGGGCAGTACGGCGAGTGGTTCCACGTCCCCGAGGAGCCGCTACCGAGCGGCCAACGGGTGATCTACTACGGGTACTTCGGCGCTCACCTGCCGAGCGAAGACGCGCCGTGGATTTTCGCCGAACTCTTTGACCAGACCGACGAACTCGTCGAGTTCACGCTCCGAGTGCAGCACTGGCAGAGTCAGCCCGAGCGCGACCCGCAGCCCTGAAAAGTTCCATTCTCTCGCGGCCCACTGACGGCCACAACAAGCAAGCTACACCCTTCGGCCACGGCATCGGAATCGACCGACGCCGTGGCCTTCCACTTTCACACCCGAGGAGATCACTCATGACCGACCCGACCGAAGCCGCGCGCCGCGAGCGGCTCGCCGAGATCAACACGGAAGCCGCCGAGCGAGCGGCACTGGAGGCCCGCTACGGGCAAGTGTGGGACACCCGCGAACTGGCCCACGAGTTCATCGTGATCGGGTTCATGGCCCCGATCCTCGCCGTGCGGCGCAAGTCGGACGGGGTGCGCGGGTCGCTGGAGTTCCAGAACCAGCCGCGCTACTACTTCAACTTCCAAGCCCACTGAGACGGTCAGCCGCCCTCGTCCCGAGCACTTCCCGACGCGATCCGCTCCAGCCACGGCAGGAGACCACGGACGGCCTCCGCGCCGAGGCAGACGGCGTTCCGGTCCCGCCCGTGCCTGCCGAACACCACCTGCTCCAACACGAACTGGCCGGTCACGAGGCTCCGGTAGAGCGACGTTTCCGTCATCACCCCCGCCGCCTCGCTCACGTCGGATCGTCGGTGGAGCAGCGTGAGGTGCGGCATTCCGCCGTCTTGGTGGTCGTCGGCCACGAGTTTCCCCCCTTCTGGGCTCGCCCCGCGTCTGCGGCGCACCTCCCCGAACCGTCAGACGGACACCCGATAGCGGTGCAACACCACGCCGCTGAGAGCGTGGTGGGCACCGTGCAACGGGAGTCCCCCATGAACGAGATCACCACGTTCCGCGACCGGTTCGTCGCCCTCGTCCCCGAGTTGATCAAAATGTGCGCGGCCAAGTTCCGCGACCTCGACCCCGAGGGGCGCGACGAGGCGGTCCAGAACACGCTCGCCCTGACGTGGCAAAACTACGCCGCCCTGATCGCGCAGCACCGGGCCGACGAGCCGGGCATCATCAAGTCGATACTCTGGTACTCCATCAAGCAGACGCGGGCGGGGCGGGCGCTGTCCCGCTCCGGGAACACGAACGCCAAGGACGCCGCGACCGCCGCAGCCGCTGGCAAGGTCCGCTTCGAGGGCGTGGACCTGCGGCACTTCGTATCCGACGCCACCCCGATCCCGCAGGCCGTGGCCTTCCGCATCGACCTCCCCGCGTTCCTCGCCACCCTGACCGACCGCCAGCGGCTCATGGCCGAAGACCTCATGGCGGGCGAGCGGACGCAGGACGTGGCCGCGAAGTTCGGCGTGACGCCCGGTGCCGTCAGCCAGTTCCGCACCCGGTTCGCGGACCTGTACGCCGCGTTCATGGCGGGGTGATGATCGACGGTCGGGTGCGGGGATCGTCCCCGCGCCCGACCGTTCTCGCTTCGTTCGACACCGGCTCTTCCGACAGCAGCCGCAGCCCGAATTCACCGTCGCGGGCGGCGGCGATCAGGATGTGGTCGAACAACCAGTAGGGCACCTCGGGCTGCTCCGGGTCGGGCACGATCAGGAAGTCTGTGCCCCCGTCGTCGAGCCTGAACTGGCAGTGGTCGGGAGCCTCGATCCGGTAGCGGGTCGCGTCGTCACGCACGGTCAAGAGCATGGGTTAGCCCTCCTTTCTACCCACATTCTGACGCGATTCCCGCTCCGGTTTAGCCCGCCCGAATCGAGCGACGGACACCCGCTACGGGAGTGTGGCGAAGACACCCCAACGACAGCGGAGAAACGACATTATCGACATGACCGAATCCACCAACGGCACGCACCGCCTGCGGTCCCGAGTGAGCCAGAAGCCCAAGAAGATCGACAGCAAGAAGCCGCGCCGGGTATCAACGAAGGGAAACGGGGCGCGGAATCGGGTGGCGCTGGTGCTCGGCTCGGTGGCGGCGGGACTCGTGTTCCTGTCGGTGTATCACCTGACGTGTGCCATCTCGACGCTGACCGGTTCGCCGCTCGTGCTCGCGGTGCTTCTGGCGGTCGGGATCGACCTTGGCCTCGTCGCCTCCGAGGTGGCCGAGATGATCGCCGAGGACTCGTCGGTGCGGCGGTGGAGCAAGGTCTACATGCTGATGGCGACGGTCATGAGCATGATGCTGAACGCCTACGAGTTTGCGGCCCACGCCCCCGCCCAGTGGTTCAGCCAGTTGCTCAGCGTGAGCTTCGGGCTGGCCCTGCCGGTGATGATTTACGTGCTGGCACGGCAGGCGGGCGGGCTGTGGCACCGGAAGTGAGCGGCGAAGTGACTGAAAGGAGCGGGGGGGCACGGGCCGCGGACCCCGGGGCCC
>JAXMBB010000030.1:0-67719 GCA_046350135.1 Gemmataceae bacterium | reverse complement strand
ATCGGCCGCCTAGGCGAAGATCCCGACCTCATCTTGTCGCTGGACGAACTGCTCACCCGGCTCGGTGCCGAAGACGCTGCCGCGGCAGAAGTCGCGCACCTGCACCTCTTCGGTGGGATCTCCGTCGAGGAGGCGGGCGAGGCGTTGGGGCTGTCGCGGGCGGTCGCCTACCGAAACTGGAAGTACGCGCGGGCTTGGCTCCGCGATGCTCTTGGAAAATAAATGGATTCCCGGAGACACATTTCACCCGGACGGGGCATTGAATGAAGAACCCAACCCCGAAAGTGGACCATGGCCATCGATAACGCCCGAGCGAAATCCTTGTTTCTGGCCGCGTCGGATCTGCCTGATGCGGCGGAGCGGGTCGCCTACTTGGACCGCGAGTGCGGGGCGGACGCCGAGCTACGTGCTCGGGTGGAGGCGTTGCTCCGTGCGGACGAGGACGGTCCGTTGCCGGCCCCTTTTTCGACGGACGCCACCGGCACGCTCGACCCAGAGGCCGTTCGACCGGCGGCACTGGCTACTGCGGACTTCGGCCCGGACGGGGCGACCGGCACCTTCGGCGAGCCCCCGGTCGCGCGGGCTGGTAGCGGGCCGGCCGAACCGGGCACTGTCATCGCCGGCCGGTACACCCTCGTCGAGGTGATCGGCGAAGGGGGAATGGGGTCGGTCTACTTGGCCACCCAGACCACGCCGGTGAAGCGGCAGGTGGCGGTGAAGCTCATCAAGACGGGCATGGACTCGAAGGCGGTGCTGGCCCGGTTTGACGCCGAACGGCAGGCGCTCGCGTTGATGGACCACCCGAACATCGCCCGCATCTACGACGGCGGCGTGACCCCGACCGGCCAGCCGTTCTTCGTGATGGAGTTGGTGAAAGGGGTGCCGCTCACCGAGTACTGCGACGCGCAGCGGCTGTCGATCGATGCGAGGTTGCAACTGTTCCTATCCGTGTGCCAGGCGGTGCAGCACGCGCACCAGAAGGGGATCATCCACCGCGACCTGAAGCCCGGCAACGTGCTCGTCACCGAGGTGGACGGGCGGCCGACGCCGAAGGTGATCGACTTCGGCGTGGCCAAGGCGACCAGCTGAAGCTGACGGATCTCGGCTTCGCGGACACCGGGGCGATTGTCGGCACGCCGGCGGCCACATGTCGCCCGAGCAGGCCGACCCGTCGATGGACATCGACACCGCACCGACGTGTACGCGCTCGGGGTCATGCTCTATGAACTGCTGACCGGGTCGCCGCCTATCGACAGCAAGCAGTTCAAGCGGGGCCATACTCGAAATGCTCCGCATGGTGCGTGAGGTCGAGCCGCTACGGCCGAGCACCAAGCTGAGCGTGGCCGACGCCCTGCCGAACATCGCCGCCAACCGGAGCACGGAGCCGGCGAAGCTAGCGAGGCGCTTGCGCGGGGAATTGGACTGGGTGGTGATGAAAGCGGCAACGGAGAAGGACCGCACCCTCCGGTACGAGACGGCCAAGCGGACTCGCCGCGGACATCCAGGTACCTGGCGGATGAAGTGGTGGAGGCGCGACCCCGAGCGCCCGGCTACCGACTCAAGAAGTTCGTCCGCCGGCACAAGGGCGAGGTCATCGCCGCGAGCCTGATGCTGTTCGTGCTGGTCGGCGGCATCGTCGGTACGAGTATCGGGCTGGTGCAAGCGGATCGCGCGCGTGATGGGGAGAAGGCCGAGCGCGAAAAGGCTGAGGGACTTGCGGAAAAGAACGCGAAACTCGCCGATGACGAACGCGACGCCAAGAGCAAGGCCACGGAACTCGCGAGTTCAAACGCCAAACTGGCCGACGACGAAAGCAAGGCCAGGAACGAGTCCGAGCACCAACTCGGCGTGAGCAACTTTCTTTTGGCCGGCGCCGCTTACGACAACGGCGACGTGAAGCTGGCGGCCGAGCGACTGGACAAGGTGCCCCGGGGACAGCGCGGCTGGGAATGGCGCCATCTGAAACAGCAGGTGCGCGGCGGCATCTTCACGCTCGAAGGACACAAGAACGTCGTCACGAGCGTGGCCTTCAGCCCGGACGGCACGCGCATCGTCACGGGAGGCGCTCTCAGTCAAGAGTTCGAGGCGAAGGTGTGGGACGCGCGGACGGGAGCCTTCCTGTTCGATCTGAAGGGACTTCCTCAGGGCCAGTACGTCAGCGTCATGAAAGTGGCGTTCAGTCCCGACGGCATGCGGATCGTCGCGACTTACGGGAACGGCTTCGGCGTTTGGGATGCGGGGACGGGAGCCCTCCAACTCGAACAGAAAGATCCCGGCTGGTGTCTCGCGTTGAGCCCGGACGGGTCGCGGATCATCACCGGCGGGCTTGATAAGGCAGTGCGGGTTCGTGACGCGGACCGGAACCAACCTCTTCGAGGTGAAGAAGGCACGAATTGGCAGTGGCGTGTGCGGCGTTCGGCCGGATGGCACACGGATCGTCACCACCAGTTACGACCAAGCCGTCCGGGTCTGGGACGCGCGGACAGGCAAACGCCTGCTCGGGAAGTGAGAGGATGCTGTCGCAATCCGGGGGTGACGCGGCGTTCAGCCCGGACGGAAGCTGCGCATCGTTGCCGGTGGAGAGCGAAACACGGCCCGGGTGATCGACGCCCAGACGGGGGCCGTGCTGATCGAACTGAAGGCCGACCGCGCGGGCCCCAGTCGGGCAGTTATTCGGCGGGCATCGGAGGGACGGTGGTGGCGTTCAGCCCGGACGGCACCCGCATCGTCACCGGGAGCGGTCAAGGTGAATTTCCGAGACAGGGCGGTGGTGTGGGACGCGCGCACGGGGCGGAGTTGCTCGACCTCAAAGGGCACACCGACCACCTGACGTACGTGGCATTCAGCCCGGACGGCGCACCAGATCGCAACGGGGAGTATGGACCGGACCGCGAAGGTGTGGGACGCGCGGACCGGGACGCCCCGGCTCGAGCTGCAAGGGACGATGGCCGGTGTGAGCGGCCTCTCGGTCAGTCCGGACGGGACGCGGATCGCGGCCGCCGGCGAGGATACATCCGCCAGCCGTTTGGGCCAGATCGTGAAGGTGTGGGACGCCCGGACCGGTGCCGAGCAATTGACTCTCAAGGGACACCAACTCCCCGTGCGGAGCGTGTGTTTCAGCCCGGACGGGACTCGCATCCTCACCGGCGGCGGGGTCGAGGGCAGTGGGGGGATGGAAACAAAAACCCCGGCGAGGAAACGAAAGTGTGGGACGCGCCGGACCGGGAGCGGCCCTGCTCGATCTGAAGGGTTCAAGGAAGGGGTCCATAGCGCGGCCTTCAGCCCGGACGGGACGCGGATCATTGCCGCGGTGGGGTATTTGGGGGCGGGAATGAGTTGGCCATGTGGGACACGCGTTCGGGAAGATCCTTCTCGACCAGGGCGGGAGAACCGCAGTCGGTTATCCTCGGCACCGACGGGTTCGCTTCTGGTATCCGCGTGGCGTCCTGACGGCACACGGTTCGTTGCCGGGGGCGCTGGTGGCCCGGATCTGAGCATGTATGACGCGCGGACGGGGACAAGACTCGTCGGGGGGTACGCGCAAACTGCGGTCATTTGCGTGGCGTTCAGCCCGGATGGCACACGGATCGCCGTTGGCGGTTGGGACAGGACGGTGCGGGTGTTCGACGCGCGGACGTTGAAGCTCCTCGCCACCCTCAAAGGGCACACCGGTGAAGTGAGCAGCGTGGCGTTCAGCCCGGATCGGGACGGCGGACGACTTGTCACCGGGAGTGAAGACCGGACGGTGCGCCTGTGGGACCTGCGGACCGGAACGGCACTCATCGAGTTGAAGGGACACACGGGCATGGTGACGACCGCGTCATTCACCCCGGACGGCACGCGGATCGTCTGTGCGGGTTACGGGGAGCGTGGCAAGCCGGGCGAGGTCTTCGTCTGCTACGCACGTCCGGCACCCCTCAAACTTCACGGCCACACGGACATGGTCGCCAGCGTGGTATTCAGCCCGGACAGCTCGCGGGTCGCAACGGCCAGTCCGGACGGGATGGTGAAGCTCTGGGACACGCGGACAGGTGCACTCCTGCACAACGTGGGCGGGATCAGGTCCCGGGTGCCACACAGCGCGGCATTCAGCCCGGACGGCACACGCCTCGTCACGGCACGGGACCAAGGCGATGCGACGGTTTGGGACGTGCAGACCGGCACGGCCGTTTTCGACCTCAAGGGACGCCCGGGCTTGGACGTGTATCGCGTCGCATTCAGCCCGGACGGCACGCGCATCGTCAACCGCAATTCCGGGGGAGACAAAGCTCTGGTTTGGGACGCGCGGTCCGGGACGGAAGTGCTCAACGAGCCCATTCCGGTTACCCACGAGCCGGGCCTCTTCAGTCCCGACGGCCGGTTGTTCGCCCGCATGGTTGAAAACAGCGTCGAACTCGTGGCCTTGAAACCGGACCCCGAGGAACTCGAGTACCGGCTCCTGCACACCCGGCCGAACCCTTGGCGCTATCGCGAAGCGTACCTCGCAGCGCGGGCCGCGAAGGACGACTTCGCGGCCGCGTTCTACCTGAACCTCGTCCCGCCGGCGGATCGCCAGGCAGTGCTCGCTCAGGCCGACGCGGTGGCCGACGCGGCTTTGTCCAAACTCGGCGAGGAGTACATGGTGGCCAGGAGATGGGACGATGCCGTGCCGCTGCTCATCGAAGTCCTGAATGTCAACAGGGCGAAACTCGGGCCCGAGGACCCCGCCACGATCCAGTCCGTGGACAATCTTGGCAGGGCCTATTATCAGACGGGCCAGTTCGCGAAAGCCATACCACTGCTCGAGGACGTGTGGAAAACTCGAAGGGCGAAAGAGGGCCAAGCGAGTCAGCAAACGCGATATGTGATGCAGTTGTTGATCGAATCCTATCGGCTAACGGGAGAACACGCCAAGATCGTCAACGTCCTCGCCGAGCAGTTGCCGGCAGACCGGAAATCGATGCTTGCGGACAGCCCGGAACTGGCCGAGGTTCTGGCACAACTCGGCGGTGCTTACCTTGCCCTCAAGAGATGGGCCGAGGCGGCCCCTCTTCTCCGGGAGTGCGTGACGATTCGCGAGAAGTCGCGGCCCGATGACTGGAACACCTCCGACGCGCAATCGATGCTCGGCGGGGCGATCCTGGGTCAGAGGAAGTACGCCGACGCTGAGCCGCTGCTGCTCAAGGGATACGAGGGGATGAAGGCCCGCGAGAAGTCGATCCCGCCGCAGGCCAACACCCGCATCCCCGAGTCGCTCGACCGGCTGATCGAGTTGTACACCTCCACGGGCAAGCCGGAAGAGACCAGGCGGTGGCGGGCGGAGCGGGCGAAGTACCCGTTCGTCGCCCCGCCACCGCGGGAGAAGAAATGACCGGCGGTCGCCGTCACTACCGGGAGTTCGTCGCGCCCTTGCTCAAGGGGAAGGCGATGGTGGTCGTGTCCAGCCGCCAAGAGGCCGTGCGCTGGCAGCTTCCGATCGACGAGTACATCAAGAGCCGCGGCTAGGAGCGGGTGACATGGCCACCGGCGACCACCCGGAAGCACCGGGGCAAGTTGACGACGCTGGACGAACTGACCGTTTGGCGAGGGTGCGGTATGGAGGGGGCATGACATGAACCGGAACATCCTGCTTCTTTTCGCCTGCCTATTGCCGTCATCACTGCTCGCCGACGAGCCGAAAGCCCCCGGCACGGTCAAGGAACTCTTCGCCGACTTCGACCCTCGAAAAGAAGCCCTCGACGCCAAGGTCGTGCGGGAATTGGAGAAGGACGGTGTTGTATATCGCTACGTCACGTTCCACGTCGGCACGTTCATGGGCAAACCGGCTCGCATGGCGGCGTTCGTTGGCTTCCCCAAAGGAGCGGAGAAGTTGCCGGGCCTGTTGCACCTTCACGGCGGCGGGCAACGGGCTTTTCTGCACGAAGTCGAGTTCTACGCCAAGCGTGGCTATGCCTGCCTGTCGATCAATTGGGGCGGGCGGGAAATGGAAGCCAAGGGAGCCGATCCCAACACCGATTGGGGAGCGGTCGATCCCACGCAGAAAAACGTGCCCGGTTACTTCAACCTCAAGCCCGGCGAAAGGTACCTCGATCCGTTGGACTCGCCCCGCAACAACAACTGGTATCTGCTGACGCTGGGAGCCAGACGTGCCCTGACCTTCCTGGAACAACAGCCGGAAGTCGATCCCGATAAGCTCGGCGTGTACGGGCACTCGATGGGCGGCAGCCTCACGGTCTATGTCGCCGGGAGCGACGACCGGGTGAAGGCCGCTGCGCCATCGGTCGGTGGATCGGGATTCAGGACGCAGCCTTGGCCGCTGCTCCCGCAGGTGAAGTTGGAGACGCCCAACGGCGACGTGAAGCTGTTCGAGGCGACCTTGGGGTTCGAGTCGTATGCCCCGCATGTCAAAACGCCGCTACTGTGGCTTGGCTCGACCAACGATTTTCACGGCATCATGGACGACACCTATCGCACGGGTGAGTTGATCCCGCACAAGAATGTGCGATACGCCTTCGTCCCGCACTTGAATCACCGCTTCACGCCGGAGTTCGCCGTCACGAGGCCCCTCTGGTTCGATCAGTTTCTCAAGGGAAGTTTCACCTTCCCGAAGACGCCGGGTACGAAGCTGGTGCTGGAACCCGGCGACCATGTTGCCGAGTTGCGGGTGACGCCGGATTCGGCACAGAAGGTGGAAGCGGTTCACGTCTACTACTCGGTCGATCCCGACCCGCGGGCGAGGTTCTGGCGGTCAGCCGACGCCACGAGGACGGGGGACACCTGGACGGCCAAGTTGTCGGACTTGGGTGCCGACCAGCCGCTCTTCGCCTTCGCCAACGTCTTCTATGGCATGAAGAAGAGCGAGTCGGAACCATTCGCCCGACCGACCGAGAAGTTTACGATGAGTTCGATGCTGCACACGGCCAGCCCTGCTGAGTTGAGGAAGGCCGGGGTCAATGCGACGGACAAGCCCGAGCCGGTGATTGACGACTTCACGCGCGGATGGCGGGACTGGTATCTGTTGTCCGCCGACAACCCGCACCATTGGGAGTTCTCGACCCGAAAGCTCACCGATCCGCAGTGGCGGGGGCAGTCGGGGCAGCGACTCGGCCTCGAAGTCCAAGCCGATAAACCGAACGATCTGGTCATCGTGCTGACCGAGAACTTGTTCCGATCTTACCGGGGCAAGTCGCAAGAGTTCGTGGCCGTCGTGAAACTCAACGGCGGCAAAGATGCGCAAGCCGTGTCGCTGGAGCCGAATGATTTCAAGACCAGAGATGGCGAGGCGTTGTCGTCCTGGAAGAACGTCGATCTTCTCAGCTTACGGGCGTACCACGAGAGGAACGGCAAACTGCTTGGCAGCAAGAGTTGGGCTGGTCCTCAGCCTGTGTTCAGGAAGCTGTGGTGGAATGGAAACTGAAAATCGAGCCAACGACACAGAAGGTGAGGCAAAAAGCACCACGGTGTCCTGGATTACCTGATACGACTTTTGACCGGAGCCGTCCGGCGGAGGTGCTGACAAGGCCTCGCTTTTGAGTCGCCGCCGAGTCAGCCCGCGGTTACACTCGGCCATCATGCCCGACGTGACCCGCCTGCTCGAAGCCGCGCAATCCGGCGACCGCCAGGCAGCCGCCGACCTGCTTCCGCTCGTCTACGACGAATTGCGGAAGCTCGCGGCCGTGCGAATGGCTGCCGAATCACCAGACCATACCCTCCAACCGACCGCGCTCGTGCACGAGGCGTACCTCCGACTGGTCGGCCGTGGCGACGACCTTCGGTGGGACGGCCGCGGCCACTTCTTCGCTGCCGCAGCCGAGGCCATGCGCCGGATCCTCGTCGATGCCGCTCGTCGCAAACACGGGCCGGCACGCGGCGGTGACTTCACCCGCCTCCCCCTCGATCCCGACCAGCCGGAGCCTGCGGGCCCATCTCCACGCCTGCTCGATCTCGACGAAGCTCTTGACCGGCTTGCGGCTGTCGAGCCGCGGGCCGCGGAGGTGGTCAAACTTCGTTGCTTCGCTGGTCTAACCGTTGCGGAAGCAGCAATCGCGCTCGGCGTCTCGCCCAGAACCGCTGACAACGACTGGGCGTACGCACGAGCGTGGCTCGTCGCTGCCCTCCGCCACGAGGATTGAAGAGAATCCTCGAAAAGCGTTGCGTGATCTGAATCCCACTCTCGCATTGGAATACGAGGTCACTTCAGACTGGAGGGCGGATCGTGAGCGAGAGAGACATTTTCACCGCTGCGCGGGCGATAACCGACTCCGCGGTCCGCTCCGCGTATCTCGAGAGTGCCTGTGCCAGCAACCGCGCCTTGAGGGATCGAGTTGAGGCGTTGCTGCGAGCACACGGCCAGCCGGACAGCCTGCTCGACGCCCCGCTCGTCACCCCGCCGGACCCGGACCAGGCTGCGACCCGTGCCTTTTCCCCCGACTCAGACCACGCCAACACCAGGACTAGCGGCGGTACGGCCGAAGGGGGCACGGATGAAATCCCACTCGGCTTCCTCACGCCTTCCAAGCGCCCGGATTCTCTGGGCCGAATCGGCCATTACGAGGTGCTCCAGGTTCTCGGCCAGGGCGGGTTCGGGATCGTCTTCCGCGCCTTCGACGACGTGCTCCACCGGGTCGTCGCGGTCAAGGTGCTGGCCCCGCAGATGGCCGCCACCTCGCCGGCCCGCAAACGGTTCCTCCGGGAGGCCCGCACGTCGGGCGCGATCCGGCACGAGCACGTCGTGCAAGTCCACGAAGTCGGGGAGGAGCCGCTGCCGTACCTGGTGATGGAGTTCATCCCGGGCGAGACGCTCCAGCAGCGGCTCGACCGCATCGGGCCGATCGAGCCGGCCGAGGTGGTGCGGCTTGGCCGGCAGATCGCCGAGGGGTTGGCGGCCGCTCATGCGACGGACCTGATCCACCGCGACATCAAGCCCGGCAACATCCCTCCTGGAGGGCGGTCAGCAGAAGGTGAAGATCACCGACTTCGCTGGCCCGGGCGGCCGACGACGCCAGCATCTCGCAGAGTGGGATCATCGCCGGGACGCCGATGTGCATGGCCCCGGAGCAGGCGTCGGCACAAACCGAGCGCGGACCTGTTCAGCCTTGGCAGCGTGCTCTACCAGATGGCATCCGGGCGGCCGCCGTTCCGGGCGAACGGCACGGTCGCGGTGCTGGCGCGTCGCCGAGGACACGCCCCGCGACATCCGGGAGATCGTCCCGAGGTGCCGCAGTGGCTGTGCGCCATCATCGCCAAGCTGCACGCCAAGAACCCCGACGACCGATTCCAGACGGCCCGCGAGGTGGCGGACGTGCTGGCCGACTGCGAGCCCAACTGAAGGAGAATGCCAAGCTCAAGGACTTCTCCCGCATCCCGCAAGGCAGCCCGCCCGCTGCGGGGACGAGCGGCTGGCGGAAATGGGTCGCGGCGGCGGCCATCCTGCTCCTGCCCGTGGTCACGCTGGCGGTGACGGAGTTCACGGGGGTCACGCACCTGTTGCCCGGCCGGCAGAACGTTACGGCCGAGCACCGGGCGGAGCCCCCGGCGCAGGCCCGCCCGGCAACGGACGGCTGGGAGCCGCTCTTCAACGGCAAGGACCTGACGGGGTGGAAGTACCACCCCGACCAGCCCGGCAACTGGCGGGTGGACGGCGGCATCCTCATCGGCAGCAACACGTCAAGCTACCTCTTCAGCGACGCGGGCGACTACGCCGACTTCCACCTCCGGGTCGAGGCCCGGATCAACCGCGGCGGCGACAGCGGCATCTTCTTCCGGTCCCCGTTCGCCATGCGCCCGGGGCGGTACGCGGGAACGCTCCGGCCGGCTGGCGGGTACGAGGCCGAGTTGCACCGCAGCCCCGGCCATCAAATGCCGACCGGGAGCCTGTGGAACGCCGAAGCGACGGGCACTCCGAAGCCCTTGTGGACCACGGCAGACGGGTCGCTCACGAAGGACGACGAGTGGTTCGTGCTCGAAGTCATCACCCGCGGGAACCACCTCGTCACCCGCGTAAACGGCACCCAAACCGCCGACTGCGACGACCCGGAAGCCCGGTTCTCGTCCGGCCACATCGCCTTACAGGCACTTCACCCCCAGACGGCGGTGCAGTTCCGCAAGGTCGAGATCAAGCGTCTGCCGGCCGTGACGCATTCCCCGCCGCCGCCCACGTTCACGAACGGCATCGGCATGGAGTTCGTGCGCGTGCCGAAGGGCAAGTCGTGGCTGGGCGGCGGCAAGGACAAACTGGGCGACCGAGAGGTGGAGATCAAGGAGGACTTCTACCTGGGCAAGTATGAGGTCACGCAGGAGGATTGGGAGAAAGTCATGTTCGAGAACCCCAGCCACTTCTCGCGCAATGGCGCTGGCAAGGACGCGGTGAAGGACATCCCCGACGCGGACTTGAAGCGTTTCCCCGTGGAGATGGTGTCATATCAGGAATGCAAGCTATTCGTGGCGATGCTGAACAAGCGGGAGAAGGAGACGGCTTGGGTCTATCGGCTGCCGACGGAGTTGGAACGAGAGTACGCCTGCCGGGGCGGTCCGATGGCGGACAGGGCGGATAGTGCCTTCGACTTCTACTTCGGCAAGCCGACGAATACCCTGTTGCTGGAACGGGCCAACTTCGGATGGAAGAAGGGCTTGAGTCGGACGTGCAAGGTGGGCTCTTATGAGCCAAACCGGCTGGGACTATACGATCTGCACGGAAACGTCGGGGAGTGGTGCGTATGGGAGTACGATACCGGACCCCCACCACGTTTGGCGGTGTGCCGTGGTGGCAGTTGGAGTTCCGGCGACTCCAACTGCACCAATGCTGGCAATGGCGATCGGTCTTCGGGGGTCCGGTGGAACGACCGCGGCCTGCGCTTGGCCCGCGTTCCGGCCGACACTCCGTCTCCCGATGCGAAGACACCACCTCCCGCCGTCCCCCCGTTCAGCGACGCCGATGTGAAGCGAATCGCCGCCCTACCGGCCGAGCAGCAGGTCGAGGAGGTGCGGAAGGAGTTGGTGCGCCGCAACCCCGGCTTCGACGGCAAGCTTGAGACCAAGATCGAGGACGGCGTCGTCACCGAGATCAGGGTCGTGACCGACAAGGTGACCGACATCGCCCCGATCCGGGTCTTCAACGCCCTGCAGGTACTTGATCTCAGCGGCACATGGACCGGAAAGCCCAACGGTCTTTTGGCGGACCTGACAGCGATCAAGGGAATGAGCCTTGGGGGCCTCAAGCTTCTCAACCTGGCCCACAACACGAGAATTACTGACGCGGACCTGATGTATTTCGAGGATTGCAAGAAGCTGGCCATCCTCCACCTGAACGCCAACGAGCAGGTGACCGACGCGGGCCTGACCTCCTTCAAGGACTGTAAGGCCCTGACGCTGATCCATCTGGCCGGAACGAATACAGGCGACACTGGCCTAACCCACTTCAAGGACTGCAAGGAACTGACGAGCCTGCACATCCAGTGGACGAACGTGACCGACGCGGGCCTGGCCATTTTCAAGGGCATGCCTTTGAAGGATCTGTGGATTGACAACACCGCCATTACTGACTTGAAATCGCTTCAGGGCATGCCCCTGGAAGACATCCGCTTGACCCCGAAGAACATCATCAAGGGCTTGGATGCGATCCGCGAGATGAAGAGCCTCACAACCATCGGCATCGGAGTGGAATTCTGGCCGGCGGCAGAGTTCTGGCAGCGGTACGACAAGGGGGAGTTCAAGCAGTAACTTAATGTACGCCCTGACTCAGGGTTTCGCCCCAAGCATCCGCGTCTTCGCTTTCGAGTTGCCCGCTGTCGAAATCGACTGACGGAGGACGGACAATGATCTCGTTTGCACTCATCGCTTCTCTCGCATTCTGCTCGCAGCCTCCCAAGGAGCGATTTGCCGAAGGCAACTCCGAGGAATTGATGCGGGCCATGGACGGATTCCGGAAGAAGTTGCCGGAACCGCAGGGGCTCGGCGAACAGAATGGCCTGGGGGTTGGGACATCGACGGCAATACCCATCCGGACAGCCGCCTGAACGGGATCGCCAAACGACTCAACGTGAAGACCCGGCCCGAGTGCATGACGTTGCTCACTTACCTGAAAGACCCGGACCCGAAGATCCGGCGGATCGCAGCCTTCGCGATCGAGCCCGCGTCGCGGGCATGTGGCTCTCAATCGCACCAAAAGACCAGCCGAGCACGCGGATCGCCACGAGCAGTTCGTGTACCGACGGCACTTGCGGTTCACTCAGTTTGCGGCACACCGGGCAATCATGCCCCAGCGGATGCATCGTAGCCGTCCGGCGGTGGTGCTGATGGACCCACCGTAGTGATTGAGTGGCACGACGTCCCCCGTGGTTACACTCGGCCGGCTGTCCGATGTGACCGGCTTCCTGGGGGGGGGTTCCGCGGCCGCCGGACTTCCTGAAGCGATCCGTCGAGGTGGAACAAAAGTCGGGAAGACGCCGACGACGGAGTGACCGGCCAACGCGAATCCGTGAAATTCCCATTTTACGAGTGTTCGGCTCGCCGCCCGGCGTAGTTACCCTTTCATGGGACCGAGCGAATCCGAAGACCCGATCGACTTGATCCGCCAGGGCGGCACCGACTTGCAGGTCCTCGGGCGGATCTGGGACCACTACCGCGACCGCCTCCGCCGCGTGGTCCGCCTCCGCCTGGACCGCCGCCTGCAGGGCCGCCTCGACTTCGACGACGTGCTCCAGGAGGCGTTCCTCGACTTCCAGGCGCGGGCGGCGGAGTACTCACAGAAACCCGAGATGCCGTTCTTCCTGTGGCTCCGCTTCCTCACCGGGCAGAGGTTGCAACTCGTCCACCGGCAGCACCAAGCTGACCAGCGGGGTCTTCTTGCCGAAGGCCTTCACCATGCGATCGCAACATGCGTAGTAATCGCGCCAAGTCCGCGGCGACAGTTCCCCCGAGTCCCTCAATGCCCGCTTCTCCGTGAGAAAGCGGTTCGCGAGGTCCATCACCGTGATCGTGTTCGCCACTGGCGCGGGTGTTCGCCCAGCGTAAAGGGCTTCGCGGTCCCGTTCGTTCTTCTCGGCCGCCGCGGCAGCGTCCGTTCCGAAGTAATGCATCCGGCCGCGGATCTTCTTGGCCCATTGGCCCGTTGCATGTAAGAAGAGGGGGAAGTCCTTGTACGGCTTGGCGGGTTTCTTCTTCCGCATGGGAGGTTCCGAGGCTGGTGTAGTATCGGGTGTAGCGACCAGATACGACAAGCATACTCGGAACGCGGGAATCACCTGAGTTTCAAGGCTTTTGCACCCGTAGCTCAACTGGATAGAGCAACGGTCTTCGGAACCGTAGGTTAGGGGTTCGAATCCCTTCGGGTGTACTGACGATAGCTTTTTTAAGTCAAAGCAGTTCCTGCTTACCGCGGGCTCTTCCGGGCACGACTCCGAACAGTGCGTTTTGTGGAATCGTTCCACAAAACGCCGGAGGCCCTTCCCGATACCCGGCGGCTCAACCTCCGCGACGTCACCGGGCTGAACATCGAGTTCGCCGCTTCACTCCCAGGCGACGGCACAGACGCTGGGTTCGGGATTACTCGGGAACGCGTGCGGCAGCGCGGCGGCCGCCGGCAACCTGCTCGTGAAAGCCTACTTGCTGCCTGCGTCCGGCAGCTTCAGCAGTGATGAAATCCGCAGGATTGCGGTCTCTTCGAAGGACTACACCCACCGCGTTCGATTTCATGCCGACCGCCGCACTGATTTACCCGCACCAGTTGTTCCACCCGCAACCGGCTGCGGCCGAGGCGGACGCGGTGTTCCTCGTCGAAGACCCGCTCTTCTTCCGCCAGTACGCGTTTCACCGGCAGAAGCTCCTCCTGCACCGGGCGGCGATGAAGCGGTACGCCCGCGACCACCAGCCGACGGCCCGGTACGTCGAGGCGGCGGAACTGACCGACACGGGTGACATCGTGCGGCTGGTGGCGGCCGCGAAATGCCGGGCCGTCCGCGTCGTGGACCCGAGCGACGACTGGCTCGGCTCGCGGTTGCGAACCGCGTGCGAGGTTGCCGGTGTGACGCTCACGATCCTTCCTGACCCACACTTCCTCACCCCGGACGCGGAGATCGACGCCTTCGTTGACGGGCGGAAGAAACTGTTCTTCACGGACTTCTACATCCGACAGCGGAAGCGGCAGGGCGTGCTCCTCACTCCGGACGGGAAGCCGCGTGGCGGAAAGTGGAGCTTCGACACGGACAACCGGAAGAAACTGCCGGCATCGGTCCGCCCGCCGGCCCCGACCCCGCCACCGGAGGACGCTTTCGTCCGCGAGGCCCGCTGCTACGTCCGCACCTGCTTCCCCGACGCCCCGGGGTGCGACGAGCCATTCCATTACCCGACCTCCTCCTCCGCCGCGCGGGCGTGGCTGGCCGAGTTCTTGGAGCACCGGTTCGCCGACTTCGGGTCGTATGAGGACGCCATTTCGGCCCGCGAGCGGGTGCTGTTCCACTCCGTCCTGACCCCGGCCATGAACATCGGCCTGCTCTCGCCGCAGGAAGTGGTCGATGCCGCGCTTCGGTTCGAGAGCCGGGTCCCGCTGAACTCGCTCGAGGGATTCATCCGGCAGGTGATCGGGTGGCGGGAGTTCGTCCGGCTGGTGTACCGCACCCGCGGGTGGCGGCAGCGGACGCGGAACTACTGGAACCACACCCGGCCGGTCCCGGCGGCGTTCTACACCGGCACCACCGGAATCGCCCCGGTCGATCATGTGATTCGCGCCGTTCTCGACACGGCATACTGCCACCACATCGAACGGCTGATGATTCTCGGCAACTTCATGCTCCTGTGCGACCTCTCGCCGGACGCCGTGTATCAGTGGTTCATGGAACTGTTCATCGACGCCTACGATTGGGTGATGGTGCCGAACGTGTACGGCATGAGCCAGTTCGCCGACGGCGGCGGGATGACGACGAAGCCTTACATCTCCGGCAGCAGCTACGTGCGGAAGATGAGCGACTTTCCGAAAGGAGACTGGTGCGGGGTGTGGGATGCCCTGTACTGGCGGTTCATCGATCGGCACGCCGATTTCTTCGCTGCGAACCCTCGCACGGCGGTCATGGTGAAGATGCGGGACAAACTCGGTCGGAAGATGGCCGAGCACCACCGCGCCGCGGATGCCTTCCTCGCCGAGTTGCACGGGTAGCTCATGCCGCATCCCAAGAGCAGAGCCGGCCTGCCGACCAAGACGTGCGCGACCTGCGGGCGGACCTTCACGTGGCGCAAGAAGTGGACGCGCGAGTGGGATCGGGTCCGGTACTGCTCGCAGCGTTGCCGCCGGACAAAACCCTGCTGAGATCAGCGGCCTGGAGCGGCACGGGCGGCGTTCAAGAACAGCTCGTTGCACTCGGCTTCCAGGACGCCCCCGACGACCATGCAGTTCCACGCCGGAGCCCGGCGGATCACTTCCTCGGCCGGGATGTCGATCTGCTTCCAGCCGATCGCCGTCAGAAAGCGGATGGACGTCCCGAAGACGACCTTCCCGATGCCGGTCCAGAGGATCGCGCCCATGCACATCGGGCACGGCTCGGCCGTCGTGTACAGCACCAAGCGAGTCGCGTCGACCCCACGGCGGGATTCGACGAGTCGGAGGAGGGCGTCCATCTCGCCGTGCAGGAGCGGGTTCTCCTCCGAGCGATTCCAGCCTTCGGCGAAGATCCCGCCGGTGTCGCGGCACACGATCACGGCCCCGAACGGCCGCTCGGGGCAGTCGGCCGCGAGGTCGATCGCCCGCCACATGTGTCGCTCGTGGTCGAGTTCACTCATCGTGCACCTCAGGGAAGAGCGTCGCTCACCATCGACAGGGCGAGCATTCCACGCAGGGTCCACGCCCACGTGCGGAACCAGTTGGTCGCCACCAGCCGGCGGTGGGTCGCCGCGTCGAACGCCCGCGACAGCCGTTCGTGGCAGGGGATCTGAACCGCCCACGTCGAGACCCAGATGGCGGCCAACAGCGCCAGCCCCGCGACAGCAATCCCGAGCGGCACAGAAGCCGGTCGCACCCACGTCAACAAGACTGTAGTGACCAGTTCCGCGAGCATCGGCGGCGCGACCACCCAGCCGGTTCGCCTTGTGTGGTTCCGCTCGTACTCCACCGACTCCGCCGTCCCGATGCGGGCGAACAGCGGGTAGTGAACCACCTGCACGAACCAGATCAAGCCAACCATGTAGAGGGTCGCTGCAAGGTGGGTCAACAAAATGAATCGGACGGCAGTTTCGCTCATGAGAGATCGGCTGCGACCGCCTCGGCCGCTCGCCAGCCCGAAACCATCGCCCCGTTGATGGAGGCGTTGTCCCGATGATCGCCGCAAACGTAGAGGCCGGGTTCCCGGCGGACAGGACGTTCCGGGGCGGCAAGTGCGGGCGGTTCCTGTCGCGGCAAAGCGTGGGGTATGCAATACGTCCGCAGATGCCGCCAGTCGCGGACCGCGGGGCCGAACCAGCCGGCTAACTGCTCCAGCACCTCGCCCCGCAGGCGGGACTCGTCCGGGGGCACGCCGAGAACTGTCGCCGAGACGAGGCTCGCGCCGGGCGGGCCGTAGGTCGGGGCGACGGCCGTGGGCACGCACAGGTTGTTCACCGGCCCGCGGCCCTCGGCGTTGAGGACGAGTACTGGTGCCTCGATCGGCGGGTGTGGGGCGGCGAAGGAGAAGCAGGTCACACCCACGGCCGCCGCAGGAATGTCCCCCCCGAGGAGTCGGGCGGCGGTCGGCCCGTCCGTGGCCACGACGATCGCCCGTGCGGAAAGATCCTCTCCGCTTTCGAGCCGCACCGAACCGGTCCCCACCTTCTCGACCTTGGTCCTCAGGCGGACGCTCCCCGGCGGGAGGAACGTTGCCAGTTGCCGCGGGATCGCCTCCATTCCTTCGGCCGGAAGGCATGCGTCGCCCTGTGCGAACATCCGGAACACGAACTGGAACATGCGGCTGGACGTGCGCAGGTCCGAGTCCAAGAACACGCCGCCCAGGAACGGACGGAAGAAGCGGTCGATCATACCGTCCGAAAACCCGGCGGCGGTCAACGCGTCAAGGGTCGTCGTTTCCGGGTCGCGGAAGCTGTCTTCGATGGTCCTCTTGAGCAGGCGTGACCGCAACCGGGCGACTCGCAGCTTGTCGGCGAGAGAGCCGACCGGCGACAGCACCGAGCGGATCGAGGCCAAGGGCCGGCGCCACGGGTCGGCCAAGGTGTGGAACCGGCCCCCGAACCGGACGAGTGCACCCGGGAGGAACGGCTGCAGGCGGAGGGCCGGATAGTCGAGAACCCGCCGTGCTTCCGGATAACTGGTGAGGAACACTTGGAACCCGCGGTCGAGTCGGAACCCGTCCACGACATCCGTGCGGACCCGCCCGCCAACCCCGTCGGCCGCGTCGAGGATTTGGAACCGTAGGCCGCGGCGATGCAGTTCGCGGGCACAGCACAGTCCCGCCAGACCGGCCCCGACAATGATGACATCGGGGCTCATCCGTGCTCGCCTCCCGTTTCCGGCCCGGTCGCCGGCTGCCGCTCGGCCCGATCTCCTGTCTCGATCAATCGGCGTGTCGTCTCGTGCCGGTACGCGAACATCCGCTCGAGTTTGCGGCGGATCAACCAGCCGCCGAGCCGGCGCCCGACCGAACCCAAGGGCGGCTGGTACTCGACCTCGTCCCGGAGGATCGTTCCCCCTTGCCCGTCATCGAGGAATCGATGCCGGTGGTACCACCGGACGAACGGTCCTGCTTCTTGGCGGTCCGCGAAGAGGCGGGGCGGATCGTACTCGACATGAACGGCAACCCATTGGATCGGAACCAACCCGATACGCCCGCGCAACACAACTTTGCTTCCTGGCAAAAGTGAACCCGCGGATTCGGCCACCTCCATGTTCTCCCAAGGCGGGATCAACCGTACCAGTGCGTCCGGCGTTTCGTGAAAGCGGAAAACGGCCTCCGGGGGAGCGGCGATCCGGGATTCCTTGACGTACCTCAGGCAGTCCGCGGCGGCCCCCGGCAGGCGTTTGTGGGAGATCGCCGCGTCCCGGAGGATCATGGCGAACGGAATCCACCAGATCAGGTCGTTGGTCACGATCGTCAAACCGAACAGCGGCGGCAAGGTGCCGCTGGACAGGGCGACAGCGAAGCCGACCGGGCCGAAGATCTTGCCGAGCAGTCCCACGAGCACGATCGGCCAGTGAACCCGCGGGTCGCCCGCGGCGATCAGATACCCGATGCCATAGACGCCGACGATCATCCCCACGCATTGCCAGATCTGCGGATAGTTGATTCGCTCGATTCCAGCGAGATCGAACAGGAGATGAGGAAAGGCGATCACGGTCGCCCCCCAGAGAAGGTTGTAAACACCCGCGGCAAGGAGCCACCGCCTCGCCCAGACGGGGATCGCCAACGGCTCACGGTCCGAAGCGGATGTCATGAGTCCTCCCGATTCAGCGAGGCCGGACAGAGGCCAGACCGCCATCGACCCCGATCACCTGCCCTGTCACCCAAGCGGACTCCGCGCCGAGCAGCCAGTCGATCGCCCCGGCCACGTCGCCCGGTTCCCCGATGCGGCCGAGCGGGTGCATCGCGGTGGACGCTTTGAGCGATGCGTCGCTCGCGGTCAGTCGGGCCGTCAGCGGAGTGCGGACCAACCCGGGGGCGACGCAGTTCACCCGTACGCCGCGCGGGGCGTAGGTGGCCGCGGCGGCGAGGGCCAGCCCGACCACCCCGGCCTTGGCAGCCGCGATCGCTTCGTGGTTCGCGAGCCCGACCCGAGCCGCGACCGACGACACGAGGACGATCGAGCCCCCGGCCGGCATCGCCTTCGCACCGGCCCGCACGGCCGCGAACGCGGTTGTCAAGTTGGCAGCCACGGTGGCGTTCCATTCCTCCTCGGTGGTCAAGTGGGCCGGCTTGAGCAGCAACGACCCGACGCAATTCGCCACCCCGTCCACCCGGCCGTGCCGTTCGGCGGTCCCGGCCAAGCAAGCGTCCACGTCGGCCGGGCGTGTGGCGTCCAGCGGGTGGGCGTCCGCCCCCAACCCGGCGGCGAGGTCAGCAAGCCGGGCCGCGTCGCGAGCGGCGACGGTGAGCCGGGCACCGCGGGCGGAAAGCCGCCGGCACAGTTCGGAGCCGATGCCGCCCGTCGCACCGAGGACGACGTAAACGGGCGTGTCGTTCAAAACAGTGTCTCCACAGGAGGGTTGATCAAAAAACCGCGGGCCGGGCGAATTCACAACCGGTTCACTCCGGAGTGGTTGCAAGAGCCTATGGCGATTCATGCCCGCCGGGCCATTACCCTCGCAGCGTCGAGCACACGCTGGTGGAACATCCACGCATAGCGATCCTTCAAGAACGCGACTTCGGAATCCGTGTTTATTCCCGGTCGAATCCAAATCCATCAGCGTTCCGTGCGAACAATTGCTGGAATGCCGGTGCGGCATGTTGACTCGCGGCCGGTGGTGGTGTATCCGTGGTCCCTAACGCGATGTCGATTCTCACCCTGGAACAACCGGATGCCGCCGCGCCGCCGCTCGTCGGCGTGGAGTGGGTCGTGGAGGCATTCGGTTGCGACCCCGATTCGCTCCGCGACGCCCGCGTACTCCAACACTTCTGCGAGCGCATCCTCCGTGAACTCGACCTGCACGCCATCGATGGCGGGCATTGGCACCGCTTCCCGCCGCCCGGAGGCGTGACCGGGCTCTATCTGCTCACCGAATCGCATTTGGCCTGCCACACGTACCCCGAGCACGCGCTGGCCACATTCAATCTCTACTGTTGTCGGCCGCGTCGCCGCTGGAACTGGGAAGACCGTTTGGGCGAAGTTCTGGGCGCGGGGCGCGTGATGGTCCGCAGTTTGGATCGCGGGGAGGTGCGGCCATGAGCGTGCGGGTGCAGTGCCCCGCGTGCGGCGGGGCCGTCGTGTTCGAAGTCGGCTCCTCGATGGTGGCCGTGTGCCCATATTGCCGCTCGGCCGTGGCCCGCGGCGACCGCTCCGTCGAGAACCTCGGCAAGGTCGCGGACCTCGTGGACACCGGCGCCGTCCTCCGCGTCGGCCTTACCGGCAAGTACGACGGCAAGAAGTTCCAACTCACCGGCCGCACCCAGCTTCAACACGAGGGCGGCGGCGTCTGGGACGAATGGTACGTCTCGTTCCCCAACGACGTGTGGGGCTGGCTCTCCGAAGCGCAAGGCCGCTACTACATCCTCTTCGAGCAGAAGCAGCGCGACGATCTGCCCGAGTTCCGCAACATCTCGCCCGGCGACCCGGTGTACCTGAACGACGGCGACACGCGTTTCGTCGTCGCGGAAGCCGGCACGGCCACGACCCGCGGGGCCGAAGGCGAAATCCCGTTCCGATTCGTGCCCGGTTCCCAGTACCGCTACGCGGACCTTTCCGGCCCCCGGGGCGAGTTCGCCACGCTCGATTACTCCGGCACGCCGCTCGCCGTGTACATCGGCCGTGAAGTGACGCTGGACGATCTCGGCATCCCGGACAACATCAAACGCGAGATCTACGAACTTCGCCAAGTGAAGGCGAAGCAGATCAACTGCCCGAACTGCGGCGGCCCGCTCGACCTCAAAGCCCCGGACAAGACCGAACGCGTCGGGTGCCCGTACTGCGGCTCCATGTTGGACGCGAAACAGGGCAACCTCACATTGCTCACGGCCATGGAGAAGCCGCCGTTCAACTTGGCGATTCCGCTCGGTGCGAAGGGAGCGTTCGGCGACGACGAACGCACCGTCATCGGCGCGGTCGAACGCAGCGTCACGGTCGAGGGCCAGGATTATTTCTGGCAGGAATACCTGCTGTACGACGAACGCGACGGGTTCGAGTGGCTCGTGCGTGCGGAGAACCACTGGAACCGCGTGCGGAACGTGCCGATCGGCAAGATCGACGAAGGCCGCTCGAACGCCGCATACAACGGCCGCACGTATCGCCTGTTCCAAAGCGGCACCGCCACCGTCCGCGGCGTCATCGGCGAATGCTACTGGAAGGTGCAGGTCGGCGAACGCTCCTATACGCGAGACTTCATCAACCCGCCGTTCATGCTGTCCAGCGAGACGTCGTCCTTCGGCAGCACCCGCGAGATGAACTGGTCCCGCGCCGAGTATCTGGAACCGGCGGCGGTGGAGAAGGCGTTCAACCTCGAACGGCGGCTCGGCAAGCCGAAGGGCGTGGCCCCGAACCAAGTGTTCCCGTACAAGCGGATCTACTTCTACGGCATGCTCTTCTTCGCGCTCCTGTGCGTGATCGGCTGCGGACTGCTCGCCATCTCGCCGACCCGCACGGTTCACCAGCAGACATTTGAATTGCGGAACCTGACGCCGCAGCCGGCGGTCCCCGGCCCCTTCGTGCCGGGACAGCCGGTCCCGCCTCCGGCACCCGCGCCGGTCGCACAGGAGAAGCTCGAGACTTTCTTCACGGACAAGTTCGAACTCAAGCCGCGGAAGAATGTCCGGGTCACGATCAGTTGCCCGAGCCTGGCTTCGAAGGGCGGCTACCTCGTCGCCGAGGGCGACCTCGTGCAGGACTCCAACGGGATGGTGCAGCCGTTCCTCATCGGCCTCACGCACTTCTCCGGCGTGGAGGACGGCGAGGCGTGGACCGAATCCGACACGGAGAAGTCCGAGTACCTTTCGGCACAGCCCGGCGGCACGTATTCGCTGAAGCTAGAAGTCGAGAAGGAAAAGGCGGACTTGTCCGGCCCGCTGATCGTGAAGATCGAGCAGGGGTCGTCCAGCGGGATCATGTGGTTCCTGGCGTTCCTGACGATCATCGCGTTCCCGGTCGGCGTGGGCATCTATCACATGGTGTTCAACAGCACGCGATGGTCCAACAGCAGCATCGAGCCGCCGGACGAGGACGATCGCGGCGGCCCCCCCGAAGTGGAGTTGGAGACCGCGAAGTACCTGAAGCCGCCGCCGCCGGCGATCGACGACCCGATCCCGATGGCGGAGGAGACCCGCCCGCCCGCCCGCCCCGTGGCGCGGCCCGTGGCCAAGCCGATCCTCAAGAAAAAGAAGAAGCGCCCCCGCGACGAGGAGGACGAAGACGATGCTGAGTAAGCTCTATCTGATGCTCGGAACGGGCCTGCTCGGGCTTTACACGACGTCCGCCTTCATGGGCTGGGAAGTCGGCTCGCCCGGCCGCGAAACCGCTCAACAATCGACGGCCCGACACGCCTCCGGCGGGCACCGGGCCCTTTGGATCTCCAGCTACCGGGGAGGCAAGTGATGGAACTGGACAAACTCGGTCCGAAGGTGCTCACGGCGATCATCTATGTGCTGATCGGGCTCGCGTTCTTCGTTTCCACGTTCATGGCGATCGTGAAGCTCGTCCCGTTCTCCGTCCGCAAGGAGATCGAGGAAGACCAGAACAGCGCCTTGGCCATCATCATCGGTGCGATGATCATCGGCATGGCGATCATCATCGGCGCCGCCATCCACGGCGGCTGAACGCGATTCCGTCGTTGCAACCGGGACGGCGGCGGTTACCATGAGGCGAACGGCGGTTCGAGAGGGGCATCATGTCGAATCAATCGCGTCGCGAGTTCCTTCACTTGGCGGCGGCGGGTGCTGCGGGCACGCTGCTCGGCGCGCCCGCGGCTCGGGCCAACACGAAGCCGCGCGCGGCGAGCGCGATCTTCATCAACCTCGTCGGCGGGCCGAGCCAACTCGACACGTTCGATCCGAAGCCGGACGCGCCGAGCGACGTCCGCGGGCCGTTCCGCCCCATCCGTACGAACGTGCCGGGCATCCACCTGAGCGAACTCTTCCCGAACCTCGCGAAGCATGCGGACAAGTTCGCCCTGATCCGCTCGATGCACCACGACGCGCCGCCGATCCACGAATCCGGCCTGCAATTGAACAACACGGGCCGCTTGTTCCGCGACGGCCCCGCTTGGCCGAACATCGGTGCCGTGCTGGGCCAACTCGCGTCGCAGCGGTGCGGCGACCGCCCCGCGTGGTGCGTCCTTCCGGATGAAACCGTTGAGACCGGCATCAACATCGGCCGCGGGTTGGACACGGGATGGCTGTCGGCTGAACACGTCGGCCCGCTCGCTGTCCGTGATCGCGAAGCGCGGGGTGCTTTCTCCTTTGCGCAAAGCTGCGCCACGGCACCGGGGCTCGTGCAGGCCGGGCACCGTTTCATCACCATCAACATGTACGACACGGTGTTTGATTCGCCGTCGTGGGATTGCCACGCGGATCGCGGCTCCCTCCGCTGCGACCTCGCGGATTACCGCGAAACCGTGGCCCCGAGCTTCGACACCGCTTTCAGCGAACTCCTGTCCAGCCGCGCCGACGCGGGCCTCTTGGAAACGACGTTCGTGGTGGCGACCGGAGAGTTCGGCCGCACTCGAAGCTGAACGGCAACGGTGGTCGCGACCACTGGGCGAATTGCTGGACGGCCCTCGTCGCCGGCGGCGGCGTGCAGGGCGGCCGCGTCCTCGGCCGATCCGATGCGAACGGTGGGCGCACCGGCGGACCGCCCTGTTTTCTGCCGCAGGAACTGGTCTCCACCGTGTTCCACGCCTTGGGCGTTCCCGCGGGCGCGACCATCCCAGGTCCCCGACGCGCACCGGTGGCCGTACACCCTGCGAAGCCGATCCTCGAGTTGTTCTGAACCGCTCTTGAAACTGAAGTCTCAACGCTTCCGTCTGCGAATCTCGAAGGTCTCGCGAATTCACGGGGCGAGCCACTGTTCATTGAAATAGCCGGCATGGAGCACGGTCTCCTCCGGCGGCATCGGGCCGAGCTTCATCACCGCCCAATCGGCGAGCCGCGGGAACAACAGGTAGTTCAGCGAGGCGAGTTCCTTCTCGTGGAAGGTATGCCCGCTGTTCAGCACGAGGTACCGACCCGCTGCGAGCGGATTCGGTTGGATCATCACGGGGGCGTGATCCGCGGCCGTATACGTCTTCCCGCCGAAGACCAGTTCCTTCTCGCTCCACTTCACGGGCAGCTTCGGCAGCGTCTTGGCGATAAGCGAGTTGCTACCCGGGTCGCCGAAGAGAATCAGGTTCTTGGTCTGAATGTCCTCGGCGGTCACTGCGGTGTCGTCCTTCACCGGCAACTCGCCGCGGAAGTAGCGGTGCCATTCGCATGCGAAACGCTTCAGGTTGGCGTCCGCCCACGATTGCACCGCGGAGTTCCATGGCTTGCCGGTGCCGCGCACGCAGAGGAACGGCGTCGTAATGCGTCGTCAATCGGACCCTGCAACCCCGGCCGCTTGCCGTCGAGCGTCACCGCCTTCCGGTCGCCAAGAAAAGTCCACTTGCCGTCCTTCCTACCGATCACCGGGTGGAACGGGCCCGAGTTGTCACGCCCCGGCAGTGCGATCTCGACGCCGTTGATCTTGATCCGCGAACGCGTGCGGACGGCGAAACGCGTCACGTTCTTCGGCTCCTGCAGTTCGAGCACGTCGTCGGCGAATGTGCCGTCCAGGCTCCGCCCGCCGGTAGTGTTCTTCCAGTCCCAACACGCTGAACGGACGGCACTCGGAATACTTCAACGTCCACGTCACGAACCGGATGTGCTTCGGCGAACGGTCCAATCCTCTCTCCTGGGCCGCGATGCGCGCATTTGTTCGAGTGCGTCTTCGGGTCGATCACGTGTCCGGTGCCCGGAGAGATCAGGTTCACCATCTGCAGGCCTTCCTTCTCCATCGCCTTGCCCATGAGCACGTGGGCTTGGAAGAAGACGTCCTTCTCGCCCATGCACGCAATGGCCGGAACCACGCCCGCGTTCGTAGCCCAGTCCACGGAGTCGAGCATGTGCAGCGCCTTCTCCTGATGCGGCGGGAGTTCGCCGACCTTGATGAAATTCGGGAGCGCCGTGCGGGAGAACTCGTGTGTGTCCACGTAGCCGCAGTACGGCCCGAGAGCGACGAAGCGATCCGGATGCTTGAGACCGAGGTGCCACGTGCCTGACGCGCCCATGGACATGCCGCGGAGCACGATGCGGTTTCGGTCGATCTTGTAGTTGCGGCACACGGCTTCGATTGCTTCGAAAACGTCCGTTTCGCCGGCCCAGCGGTAGCAGTTCTCCACGCGGCCGAGCGGGTGCAACTCGATGAAGTTCGCGTCCGGGGCGTTCTTTGCCGGGCCGTCGCCTTCATCGAACCGGTTCATGAATCGCAGTTCGCTCAAGCCCACGGGTTTGGTGCTGCCGTGAAGCACGACGTCGAGCCGTGTCGGCTTCTTGGGGTCGTAGCCCGCGGGGATCACAAGCCCGAACGGTTGCACGGAGCCATCCACCGCGGAAACGTATCCGCGGATGAGCTTCGCCTTCCGTTCCGTCCACGGAGGATGGCCGACGGCGACCGCGGAGGCCCGTTCCAAGCCGCGAGCCAGTGCCTTCTTGACGAGTGCGACATCCGCCGGCTCGAGTTTCGGTTCGTATCGCAAGGCCCAAGCGACACCCTTGTGGAACACCTCCGCATCGGCAACGAGATCCGTCGCACTCGTTCGCTTGCGGAGGCTGTGGAGGCGGTCGGCGAGTTCGCGGAGGTCGCGATCGATCTGTTCCGCATCCGCGGGCGACAGACCGGCCGGCGGCTCGGCCGCAGCCACGCTGCCGGGCAGGAGCAGGGCGAGAACGAGCGTGCGAAGCATGATGTGCTCACGACGATTCTTCGACGAATGCCAAGGACGCCGAGTTCAGGCAGTAGCGCAGACCGGTGGGCGCGGGGCCGTCTTCAAAGACGTGGCCGAGATGCCCGTCGCAGCGGGCGCAGCGGATCTCGATGCGGACCATGCCGTGGCTCGTGTCCCGGATGTTCGCGACGTGTTCGGGATCGAACGGCTCGTAGAAGCTCGGCCACCCGGTGCCGGACTCGAGCTTCCGCCGCGGAGCCGAACAGCGGCAACTCGCACCGCGGCCTGGCACATGGGTGCCGGGCTTCTTGTTCGCCGAGGATGCCCGCCGCAGAACCTGACCGCTCCGTGCGCTGGTGCGGGAGGACGCGGCGTTCCTCGGTGAGCAGCGAAGCCGCCCGGCGTTCGCGTTCTTCATCGGTAAGCGGCGTCAGATCGTGGCCGCTGGCGGACGTGCTCATCGTCTTGCTCTCGCACCAGATCGCTGTTCATTCGCGGGAGCCCGAGACCTGCGGCTCATCGAGCGTAGGTACCGTCGATGGTGGTGGGATCGCCAAGCGGGTTCTGCAGCGACGTGAGAGCGGCGTGTTCATCTGGGAGTACGGGATGATTCGCACGGTGGGGTTCTTCGCGGCGCTGCCGACGATATCGCTCGCGGCCGTCGCCGTCAAGTCGCCAAGGTCGCGATGCGGGCGTGACCACGATCCCATTCGTCCAAGGCGAAGAGATCGCGAAGGAGCAGGCAAGCTGGAGACGTCGCCGCGGACTTTGCAGCAGGATGTATCCGCTGACGATGCGGACGCGCGGGCCGCCCGTGTTGCCGCCGGTGCTGCCGATCACGTCGGCGCTGGCCATCGCCGTTCACGTCGTCCGCGGTGACGTAGACGCCGCTGCGGAGCGTGGGATCGAGTGCGAAGAAGTCCGGCACCAGATGCGTGCGGGCACCCGAGAGCAGGGTGGTGCCGTTGTACACCGAGACGCGGGGGCCGCCGCCGATGCCGGCTCCGACGAGCAGGTCCGCGGCACCGTCCTTGTTGATGTCGCCGAAGGCGACGCGGCTGCCGCCGCGGAAGTCCGGGAGGCCGAAGGCGATGAAATCCGCAGCGGTGCGAAGCGAGCCGTTCTGGATGGTGAAGACGGACACCCGGGGGCCGCCGCCGAAATCCGCGGATACGGCGAGTTCGGCCTTGCCATCGCGGTCCACATCGCCGGCCGCAAGAAACACACCGCCGGAGAAACCGTTCAACACGGTGGTGGGGCCGACGAGATCGCGGCCGGTCGCCCCACTGATGATGCGGATCGTGCCGGCCACGCCCGAACCGGTGGCGAATGCGAAATCCGCCTTCCGATCGCCGTCGAAGTCCGCGATCGTGGAGCGGATGACGCCGGTGAATCCGGGGAAGGGTTGGAACCGCGGGCCGGCTTCGGTCAGTTCGCCATTCGCGCCTTGGGTGAAGATCTGGGCGGAGCCGTCTGTGGCACCGGTGATCGCGATCAGCCGCGAGTCCGCGCCCGGGGCGAGGTTCAACAGGCTGCTGCCGACCGGCACGGGAGCGACGGACAGCGATTGTTGCGAGAAGGTGGGCACGGCGGCACTGCTCACGGTCCAGCCGATGTCGCGGAGGCCGGCGAAGTCGAGCGCGGTGAAGGTCACACGGGTGCCGCGGGTGATGGTCGGGTCCAAGGCCACGTCGCTGCCGGCGTACTTGATGTTGTCCGCCCAGTGGGCGCCCTCCGGGGAGAGGGGCACGGGCCCGCCGTACAGCGTGCTGGCGGAGGAGCCGCGGAAATACCCGCCGGAGGAGAGGCTTGTCCACCGTGGGGAGGTGCCGAGTCCGAGCACGTGGCCGAACTCATGCTCGGCGACCGAGAGGAAATCGACTTGGTTGGCCGTGATGCCGCTCAGACTGTTGCCGTAGAACCAGTCGGTGCCGGAGTCGAAGGCGATGCTTCCGCCCCACAGGAGCGAGCCGCCGGGGCCGCGGGCGGCGAGGGTGTTGTACCAGGCTTGGCTGCCGCTGGCGGAGTAGCCGCCGCTGCCGCCGAAGGCCGCTTCCGTGCCGCCGGTCGCCCGCGCGCCAACGTAGATCACCAGAGTATTCGCGGGTACATACGGATTCACCACGGTGGCCTGCTGGCCGTTCGCGGGGTTGAAGAAGACTTGCGACCAACTTGTTCCCGCGGGGGCGGAAATGGCCGGCAGGTTCGCGTCGAGTTGCGAGGCGATGTTGTCCACCGCTTGCTGCAACAGCACCCGCCGAGCAGTCGTTGGCGGCGCCGCTGGTGTCGTACAGGTAATCGAGCAGCACGGAGACCGCAGGCACTTCGCGAGCCTCCAGGCGACTCAAGACCGAGCCGCGTGGTGCGGCGTGGTGGACTTGCGAAGAGGTTCTTCCAGAGCATGAGACCGCATCCCAGACCGATGGTGAGACGGCGGCGTCGGAACCGGGTCGAAGCGCGGAGAGGTGCTCCGGGCGCGGCGCACCGGATGGTGACGCCCGCTGGCGAGTGACCGCTGCGATCGTGGGTTGTTCGACGAAACCGTGTGGCCGCGATGCTTGGATCGCGGGACCCGGATCCGCACCGTCGAGGGGTGGTGCGAGGAGTCTGCTGAAGACCTAGGATGCGTTCGTCGCGGCTGTCAACTTCGCGAAGTGCGACATTTTCCCGTGTTTTCTGCGGCGAGTGAAAATCACGCTGTCAGTGCGCAAAGCGATAACGAAGCGCAAACGGGGGTGTACACCGTGTCGGCTCCGGCAGCGCGCCGATTGAGCCGCCGCAGAACAGCTCCACGATAGGCAACCAACCGCGCGGGCTGGCCCCAATCGCATTGGCGCGACCCGCGGCCAAGCATGGGCATGTTCGAGGGTCGGGAAGGGAACGGTCCGCGACACGGAGTGCTTGACTCGCACCAGATATGCGACGAGTTGTCTACTTGGCGACCAACCCGGTACGCGGAATTGTGCCGCCGGTCCATCGCACTTCGCATCGGGGATGCTGATTGGCGAACTGGATTGCGGCGGCTTCCGTGACAAGGCTGCCAACGACATTCAAACTGATCAAATACGGCGGCCTCGAATCCGACAGTCCGGCCAGCATCGTGTCGTTGAGATTCGTGTCGGGGAGCTCGAGAAATGCCATCGGCAGCTTCCCGATCGCCCGTGCCGATTCGGATGCAAGCCCCTGCCAGCCGGGTAACTTCAGCGTGTGCAGGCGGATTTGCTGCAGCCGTGCGATGCCGTCCGATGTGACACGACTCGTGCGGCCCATGCCGAAGAGTCGCAAGTCCACGATCCCTCGGAGCGTTCGGACGAGTTCGCCGAGGATGGCATCATCGGAATTCGCCGCCCCGAGTGCGAGCACCTCCAAACGGGGGAACTTCGCCAGCAAAGCGATGTTCTCCGAGCTGAGAGAAAAGGCGGGAATCAACAACCCTCGCAAGTCGGCCGCATACGGGCGATCCGTCATCGCCTTGAGGTCGTCATCCGAGAATCCGAGGGCATCCGATTCATCACTGAACCCTCGGATGTGCGGGAGTCGCCGCACGAGTTGCAGTAGCTCCGACCGTGGCATCTTGGTCGGTTCCGGGGGCAACTCGATGGCAAAGGAACGGATCCCGGTCTCCGGGATGGGATGCGGGGGGATGCGGAGGGCTTGCTCTCCGTGCCAAGCCGTCACGAGCGCTCCGGCCTGCGTGAGTTTCTGAATGGCCGCACGGGTCTGCTCGTCCAACGTCGGTGTCGTCGCCGCCTCGGAGTCGGTGTCTCGCGGTGCTCGCGATGCGTACGACACCGCCGACAACCCTCCGGCCGCCAATACGCTGGCGATGAGGGCGCGTCGCCGCGTCGGCCGAGAAGACTCTCGGATCGGTCCCCTTTCGATGACTTCCAACGCGGTGGCCACCGCCTCGGCGGACGCGGGGCGACGCTCGGGCGACTTCTCCAAGAGGTGCAGGATCAGGTCCGCGAAGCGCTCCGGAAGTCGCGGATTGATCCGCAGCGGGTGCTTGGGCGAATCCGTGGCAACAGCGATGATTCCAGAGGTCCCGAAGGGCTCGACGCCGGTCGCGGCCCGATACAACACGACGCCCAAGGAGAACAGATCGGCGCGGAAGTCGGCCGCGTGCCCGCGAAGCAACTCGGGGGCGATATAGCCCGGCGTCCCCATCGCCGCGACACTGTCCTGGGTCAGACGCCCCAAAGCGTCCGCCCGCGCCAGTCCGAAATCCAGAAGACGGACGCGAGGAGTGCCGTTCACACGGTCTTCCAGAAATACGTTGCCGGGTTTGATGTCGCGGTGGACGATGCCACGGGAGTGGGCGGCGTGAAGGCCCCGGGCCGCTTCTTTGCCGATGCGGGCCGCCTCCGCGGGGGGAAGCGGCACGCCGTCCGCGAGCACATCGGCCAAACTCCGGCCCCGCAGGAGAGGCATGACCATGAACAAGACGTTGCCGTCTTCCCCCGCACCGAGCACCGGGACGACATATTCGCTTTCCACGCTCGCGAGCGTCCGTGATTCCTGGAGGAACCTGCGGCGGGCCAGATCGTCCGCAATTCGGTTCGGGCGGATCACTTTCACGGCCACGCGACGCAGAAGTCGCTCGTCCTCCGCCTCGTAAACCACGCCCATCCCGCCAGCACCCAGAACGCCGAGAAGGCGATATTCCCCGAGATGCCGTGGATGCGGCGCAGCAGACAACATGCGCCGATCGCGACCGGCATCGCCGAGCGTGGTCGGAGCGAGGCGGTTCAGAATCGATTCGGCCAAGCCGTCCGGACCCGGCGCGTATCGACAGTCCCGCACCCACTTCAACCACGGATTCTCCGTGTCGAGTTGTTCCAGGCTCCGAGCCAATTCGGACGTCGTTTCCAATGCGTGAGCCACGGTGACGAACTCGGACGACTCCCCCTCCCCGCGGAGGAACCGGGCGAGAACACGCGGATCCAGTGGAGCGGGAACCTCGGTCATGAACGGCTCGTCACGCGCGATCGGATAAAGGGAGTACGAATGCGGCGTCTCGATCTGTCAGGATGTCTCCTCAACCAAGCCGGCCAACACTTCCCGGAGCCTTCGGAGAACGCGGCTGCGGGCCAGATACACGCTATTCACGGAGAGGCCGAGCTCGGCAGCCGCAACCGCCGGGGCCACGCCGTCCAGTGCCGTGCGGCGGAACGCGGCCCACGCCTCCGGTGCGAATTCCTGCTCGAGCAATCCGAGGGCGCGGCCGACAACGACGCGACGATATTCGTCTTCCTCGAAGAGCACGGCGGGATCAGTCGTCGGGTCCGGCCGCTCCGCCAGTTGCGGTGCACCGTTCGGGAACAGTTCCGGTGCTTTCTTCCGCATCCGGTCGCGAAGCGTGTTCAATGTGATCGTCTTCAGCCATGCGCGGAAACTGCGGGACGGATCGTAGCGGAACTCGGGCAGTGCGGCAAAGACGGCGGCAAACACCTCTTGGATCAGATCTTCCGCATCCGCGGTCTGGAGCTGCTGCCGGCGGGACCACTCGGCCAGCAACGGCGTATACAGGAGCACGAAGCGGGTACGGGCCGCATACTCCGCGGGGTTGCGGGCCAGTTCGAGTAAACTCGCGGGCGTCGAGTGCATCCGGAAACGGTTCGCAACGGAAGCGTGCAGGAAAATTACAGGACGATTCCGACAGATGCCAAGTGTTCGTTCGTACTATTCCGGTCATCTTCGATGTCTACGTCGTTCGGGCTGCACCATGTCGAACCGATCGCACCGAGCCTTGCGCCCCCGTCGCCTCGCAGTCGAGCAGTTGGAGGACCGAACACTGCTCGCCGGCGGGCTTTCGCCGGAGATTGTCGTCGGGCGGACGCTCTCGGCCTACACGACGGCGGCGGTGCAAAACAACCGCCTGGACGTGACTTACACGGTTTACAACCAGACGGCGGACGACATCACGGGCGTGTTGCTGACTACCTCCCTGCAACCGGGCGTGACGTTCACCACGGCCACCGCCCTGCCCGACCGCAGCGGGCAAGACTTGGCGTGGAGCCTCGGCACGATCCGCGGATTCGACCGGGCCAGCGTTACGCTCACGGTCACACTGCCTGCCTCGACGACACTTCAGATCGACTCCGGTGCCCGCGCGTTCGCCATGCAAAATGCCGGAATGGTGACGGACGACACGCCGCCCGCGTTGCTCTCCAATCGCGTCATCCCCGCGGATCAACTCGCGTCCACGCCGGACGCCAACTGGTCGGACCCGTTCATTCAGGAGCAGGCTGCGAAGCTCGATTACGACCCGCAGCGGATCTTCGACTACCTGAACAACGAGGTCGGATACGAATCCTATGTCGGTTCGCTGCGCGGAGCCCGCGGCACATTGTGGAGCGTAGCCGGGAACTCGCTGGACGAGGCGAGCTTGGGCGTGGCCCTGTTCCGCGCCAGCGGCATCCCCGCGCGCTACGCCCGCGGCACACTCTCGGATCCGCTCGCGAAGCAACTCATCCTGTCGATGTTCCCCGCGAGCTTCCAGACGGTCGGCTACGTCCCGGCGGGCACGGAAGTGGCCGACCCGGCGAACGACCCGCAACTGCTCGGCGAGACGCGGGACCACTACTGGATGCAAGTGGACTTCGGCACCGGCTTCGTCAACGCGGACACCTCCGGCCTTGGTGGGACCACATTCGGCACGGTGTACACGGTGGCAAGTAGCACGTTCACGGAGGTTGCGGATGCACTTCGTGAAAAGACCCGAATCACGCTGACCGCAGAAGTCTACAACCAAGGGGCAGCTTTTCTCGGAATCGATGACGGACTGTCGAAAACAGTTGTTCTCGACCGGACGTTCAGCGACGTCGAGCTTGTCGGTCGCCCGCTCTCGTTCGGCCACTTTGTGAGTTCGTCTGGTGAAGGATCTATCTTTACCGCCACTACGATCACATATGTGCCCTACATGCAGCTGGGTGACGATGCCAATCCCGACCCGCGACAGGACTTGATTGTCATCGGTCAATCTTATCAGGATGTTTTCTCGAACTTCGCGTTCGTCAGTCAGGTCGCCACCGGGCTGTTTCTTGACCTGACCATGACGGGTCCCATAGGGACTGCTCGCACCTACTCCAAGACATTAGGGGACCGGATCGGCTACGATGTCCGCCAAGGGGGGAGCGGAGTGAGCCTCTCGGCAAGTCCTACAAGCCCACCTTTCGTGAACGAAAACGATATCTGGTCCATGAGCGTTCTTTCAGGGCGTCAGGCCCTCTCGACGGCCGTGTCGAGTGAACTCCGACTCGAGCCGATTTACTCGCAGCTTCAGACGGCCTCGGTCGATTCCCCCATTACTTTCTCTCAGACTCAGGTGTTCGTCGGAAAGACGAGAGCATTCCTTAACGGCCTGCTCGCCATCTCGGGTGCTCTGACCGAGCAGTTGGAAAGCGGTTCACACGCCAAGGCGTATTTCGACCGACCCCGCCTCACGATGATATCCTCGCATTTGACTTCTGTGGACGCGGCGTCAGCATTACAGTCCTTCAAGGCCGATCTCTTGAAGAACACGATCCGTGTAATCGCCGCCCCGTGGCAGGCAGAGTCCGCGTTGCCCCCCTTCCAATCCGCGCGTGGTTTCCTCGAGAACGCGATCGAGTCGACCGTCTTTCCGTCGACATCCTCGACGGGAGATGTCCGCTTCCAAGCGCCGGTGAGTACGGCCACCTTGTTCGAGGCAGCGAGGAATCAGGCGATTCCGGTCGTAACCTTGAGCCCTACCGACATCTCGATCTTGGATTCTCTCGCCATTTCGGCCGTTGCGAAGGCGAGGATCACCGTAGCATTGCAAGCCGGGCTGATCGTGGCAGTACCTGCCAGGTCTGTAACTCTCGATGGTGCCGCTGCGGTTGCGTGGTACGAGATCGACCCTACCACAGGGGTGGTGATCGACGTAAGCGAGGATGGTAGCCACAATGCGACGATCTCGGCGACAGTTGCAGAGGTTGTTACCATACTTGGAGTTTTCGGGTTGTTGTTCGCTGGCTATTCTCTCTTTCCACAGATCGGGGGAAACTTTGCCACGATCGAGTATCGTCAGTCGGAGAAGGTAGCTGAGGCGTTAATGTCACTGAATCCAGGCAGCTTGGGAGACAAGGCTGCTGCCAAGAATTTCCTCGCCTATTTGGTGAAGCTTGCGAAGGACAGGGTGCAGGACAATTGGTTAGCCAATCTAACTGGGTACTCAACCGGCTATGTCAATCAAATGAATGCGCTCTTAGGTGCTTTCGATGTGACCCATCCTGACCCGCCGTTGCCTTCCTCGTTAGTTGCAGTCACTGGCCCTTTGGAACGTACCAACCGGGGGCTCGAAGGCGTTATCGTTCCGGCGGATGTGTCTGGAGGCACTGCATCGGGTACAGTTCAAACCGCGACACTGGTGGCTTCGGGACGGATCACCAGTTCGTGGTCGTCCAACGGTGTCGGCACTTTTCTAACCTCTCTCTTGCAGGCTCCGAACTCCACCGTGGTGAATACGGCCACCAGCGGCATCGAGTCTGGTTCGGTCACGCTGACAGCGACGACTGTCGTGCCGGTGTCTATCACTGGCGCGAGCTCCTACGCTGTCACTGGCACCGGCACCCAGGCCTATTACTGCCCTGCTGAGCCGTCTCTTGGCGTGAGCGGCAACTGGGATCACTACACCGCCAACGTCACAGGCAACGTCACGATCACGCTCACCACAGACAAGCTCACGCTGAACGGCCAACCGCTTCCGTTAGGCACCTACACCATCACCACTTCGTCGGCGATGCTGACGGGCAGCGGCGCGACGTCGTCCCCGAACTTCGCTGGATCGGTGTCCATCACTTCGACGGACGGCACTGTCACACTCGGGCCGGGCAACGGCAGTGTCACCCTCGGTGGCAGCGCGCTGGACATCGCGAACGGGGCCACGCTCGACGGGTACACCGGCTCCATCACGGTCGCGGCCGGGGGCGGCGGAAACAATCCGGATAGCGTCACGCTCAACGGCACCACCACGCATGTCCTGACGGTTTCGGCCACTCCCAACGCAGTGAACGCCGATCAGAACACGTCCGCGTCGTTTCAGGCGAATGTCCACACCAGCCTCGCCGGCAACTACACGCTGAGCGCGGAAGCTCCGCCCGGGTGGACCGCGACCATCAGCGACTCGGGCGTGGTCACGGTAAGGCCCGCGCCCGGGACTCAATCGGGGATTTACTCCGTTCGCGTGGTGGCACGATCCAATGCGAATGCGGATCTGGTGGCCCAGGCGATTGTCCCGGTGACGGTTGCGGCCACGTCGCCGGGGATGAACTTCACCGTCGATCCCGATGTCATCTTCACGGTGCCGTATGCCGGTGCCGCGGTGCCGACGGCATACCGGGCGAACATCCAGAACCTCGGTCCGGCGACGGACTCGTACACGCTCGTATTCAGCAATTTGCCTTCGGGATTCGCACTGATCAACAGCGGAACTTCGGTCACGGTGCCCGCCGGCGAAACGGGCGTGCTCGGCGTTTATCTTCAACCCTCGGGCACGCTGCCGGCGCCCGGCACGCCGCTGTCCTTCAACGTCACGGCCACCAGCACCACGAATCCCGCGATCACGCAGACCCGCACGGTGTCCTTCACCATGCCGGAGGTGCATGGCGTGATTCTGACGGCAACCCCCAGTGGTTTCGGGGCCCTGCCCGGCGGGAGTGTGACCTCGGACCTCGTCGTGACCGCGGTCGGCAACGTATCGGAAGCGGTTCGGCTCTCGGGTGTGCTTTCCGCGGGGTTGACGGTGCCGGAACTGCCGACCACGCTCACACTCGCTCCCGGCGAAAGCCAGACACTCCCGCTCTCGTTGTTGGTCGCCGATACTGCGGCGCTGAACTCCATGCTCGCGGCGCGGATCACGGCACGGTTCAACCCGCTCGGCGATGTGTACGATCAAACCGTCACGATCCCGATCCGTGTGACCGTGCCGGGCGCGGACCTGCTTGCGACCGCGGCATTCTCCGCCGGTCGTTCCTCCGATCCGGCCCTGTCCAACCGGTTGTCCGATCTGGCGAGTGCGATCACCACCCTGTTCGAGGATCCATCCGGTGCCGTTGCGAAGTCGCAGGCCGTGGCCGCGCTCGACGCCGTCATCCGGATCAGTTCCAATGACGTGTTCCTGTCCCCGTTCGTGCCCGACCTCACGACGTACCGCAATCGCCTCTCGGCCGCCGGACCTGCACAACTGCGAGCCGTGATCGGCGATCTTCCCAATGTCATCGGACCGTTCGCCGAGGTGGTCGCGGCCGCGGCTGAGCACGGATTCACGCTGGACCTTTCTCGACATTCCGCGGTCGCCATTCCCGGGCAATCCACAACCTTCGACGTGCTGCTCCGGAACACCGGCTACCTTCCCACGACGTACGACCTGCAGGTCACCGTCCCGTCGGCCACCGTCGCGGGCGCGTTCGACCGGACCTCGATCACGCTCCAACCCGGCGAGGGAATCCCGCTCAACGCGAATCGAATCTCGCTCTCCCTCACCGAGACCCAGGGCGAACTCTCGGCCACGAATTTCGTCGTGCGGGTGACGGCGCGGGATAACCCGGCCATCACCCGGACCACGCCGGGTTCGTTGACCATCCGCCCCGCTTTCGTGCAAGTGGCCGCGGTCGGCGTGACGCCGGGCTTCGCCGATCCGGGCACGCCCGTGCGGATCTCGGCGAACATCTTCAACACCGCGAATCAGGTGAGATCGATCCGAGTCGGATACGAAGTGCGCGACGCAGCCGGCGTTGTGGTCTTCACTTCCGCAACTGTCAACGTCTCGCTCGGGATCCAGGCCTCGCTGACATCCGTGGACTTGGGGTTCCTCGACACCACGGGCTTGGCCCGCGGAGCGTATACGGTGCGTGTTCTCGCCACCGATCCGGACGGGACTGCGATCGCCGGGGGCACGGGTGCGGGCACGCTTCTCGTCGGAGCTCCCGTCAGCGGAAGCATTCGCGTCTCGCCCTCGGAAGTTCCCCCGGGCGAGTCTCTGATCACCACCACGCTGGACGTCGAGGCCAAGACGACTTTCCCGGATCCTTTGACGTTGTTGGGCGTGGCGGCCACCAGCGCGCCGGCGACCGCGGTGAGCCTCTTCGGAAACTATGCGTTCGTCATTGGTACGGTCGAAATCAGCGTGTTCGACGTGGCCGATCCGGCAAGGCCGATGCTCGTGCGGACCTTCGGAGCCGGGGACATCGCCGCGGGCGGCTATAACGTGTGCCAGATCGATGGCTCGAACTTGGTCGTCGCTTCGACCAACACCGTGAACACTTCGACGTTCGATCTGCTCGTGTACGACATTTCGGACCCGGCGAACCCGAGCCTCTCGGGGCGGACGAGCGTTCCCACCCGCTTCCCCACGGACCTGCTCCTGCAGAGCGGCCGCGCGTTGATTACCACGGCGGGCTACTCGTTCCTGTTCGGGGTCGCCTTTCAGGACCAATTCGGAGACATCCAGGCCGTGAACTACGGAGACCCGCAGAACCCTGCGTTCACGGGTCCGCTGTTCGGCAACCGGCGCGAACCGGACGGCAGCCTGAACCCGGACAGCGGAGACCATCCGGTGTACGGCATCACGGCTGTGACGCCGCAACTGGCTTACGCCGCGAGTACGACCGCGAAGGGGTGGGACGCCAACGTGGGGACCGGCCGCCTGCTGATCGTGGATACTTCGTCCGGCAGTGCGGTGCTCGCAGGCTCGTTGGAGATTCCCGGTACGCTCCAGTTGATCGATGTGGCGGTTCGCGGCAATCGGGCTCTGGTGGTGGGAAGCACCGGCGGAGTGGGGGGCGGCGTCGCCGATCTCGTGCTCACCGGCACCATGACGCTGACGCTGCTGGACACCACGGACTCGCTCCACCCCGCGATCATCGGGACGACGCTGCTCACGCTGAATGAGTTCGTTTCGGTGGCGGATGGCATCGGCAAGCTCGACGCTCTCGACCTCGGCAACGGACTTTTCGCCGTGAGTTGCACCACCTTGGGCGGCGAGCACGTTCTCACCGTGGTCGATCCGTCCGACCCGGACAACATTCTCGCGGGATCGATCCGCGTGCCCTCGCATACCAACGGCTTGGCCGTAAGCGGGGACGTGTTGTTCGCGACCAGCCAGGACGGCCTCTCCACTTACCGAATCGGCGAGGTGGTCGGCACTCCGGTGCGGATCGAAGTTCCAATTCCGAAGAGCGTGACCGTCATCCCCGAATCGTTCAGCCGGGTACCGAATGAGATCATCACGGGTTCCGATTCGGACACATACGTCTGGAACTTTCCGCTGGCGGCCGGAGTCACCGATCTTCGGATCACTTGGCAGTCCCGCTTGAGCGGTGTGCTGCCGGGTGAATCGCGAGCGGTGACGGGCGCCGGTGCCATCACGTTCACGAGCGAGGGAACCTCCGGCCGTCAACCGCTGGCTCCGCAGCAGGTTACGACGGCCTCCACGTTGTTCTTGAGCCCGGCGTCGCGAACCGTTCAGGCCGGGCAGTCCGCGAGTTTCACGCTCACGTTGCGGAATCCGTTCGATTTCGAGGTGGAGTATCTGCCCGTCGTGTTCGGGTTGCCGGATGAATGGCTCTCGCTTCCCGGCCCGGTGATGGTTCCGGCCAACGGCACGGTGAGTATTCCCTTGGTCATCACTCCCGGTGCGTTGGTCGCTTCCGGAGACTATGGGTTCGCCGTGGGCGACGGCTTTTATCCGGGCACCGTGCAGGCGTCGCTCACGGTGACGCCCGCGCCGAACAACCCGGATGCGGAGTCCCGCGGAGCCACCGCTCAATTGGCGCCGAGTTCCGCCTCCGCGGGACCCGGCGGCCGCGCGGTCTACCGGTTGCGGCTCACGAACACCGGCAGCCAAACCGAAAGCTTTCAGCTTTCGATCCTCGGACTGCCTGCCGGGATCACGGCGGTCTTCGATCAGTCGAGCATCTCGGTGCCCCCGGGCGCCGGGAACGATCGTGAAGTGCGGTTCACCCTGTCGATCGCGTCCGGAGCGTCGCCCGGCACCGTTGCGTTCACCGTCCTTGCGGACGGGCTTGCCACGGATGTGAGCGTCGGCGGCGAGTTGGTCGTGCTGGCATCGGGTGTGACGATTCGCCTCGACCGCACATCGGCCCAACCCGGTGACACGTTGTGGGCGACCGTGGCCAACACCGGTGCCGTCGCCGAAACGTTCGACCTGGGGGTCGCCGATTCCGGCGGACTGGTGGCATCGCTGGGCCAAACGAGCGTCGCTCTTTCCGCGGGCGAGTCGCGGCAGATCCCGATCGCGACCGCCTCCGCCGATTTCGCCGTTCGCGGTGCGTTGCCGCTCACCGTCTCCGCGGTTTCTCGAACGAACTCCGCGGTACGCGACGCGGCATCGGCCACGCTCCAAGTGCCGGCCGCCTTCGGACTCGCCGCCCGGCTCGATCCCGCGCAGAAGACGCTTGCAGTCGGAGCCTCTGCAGAACTCCTGCTCTATGTTGAAAACTCCGGGAACACCGAGGATTCCTACTCGGCCGCGATCAGCGGCACGACCGGCTCGGCGGATGCGATGCTCGTGGGCTTGGACGGCATCCCCACGGCGACCGTACCGGTGTTTCGCCTCCCCGGCCTTTCGACCGGCGTGATTCGCGTTCGCCTCTCGGCCCGCTCTGTCGGCCTCGGTACGGTGAACATTCGTGTGCAGTCGCTCTCGGAAACCAGCCGATTCGCGACTGTGACGGCCACGATCACGGTCGGCTCCCCCAATCCGCCGACGGCGACGCCGCAGTCCGCCATCACGGATGCGGGCGTTCCCGTGGTCCTGACATTGTCGGGCACCGACTCGAACAACCCCGCCTTGCCGCTGACATTCTCCATCGTGAGCGGCCCGCAGCACGGCCGCCTCGGAACTCCTGTCGGGGGCGTTGTCACTTTCACCCCGGATAGCGGATATGTCGGGGCGGACTCGTTCACCTTCACGGCGACAAACGGCTTGGCGACGAGTTCGCCTGCAACCGTATCGATCGACGTGCGTCCGCCGCGTCCGGTGTTGCTCGGATACCACGAATTCGGAGTCGGGGCCGGGTCCGGCTATCCCGCAGTCGCGCGCTTCTTCAACCCGGACGGTTCGGAACGCTTCTCGAAGACCGTGTTTCCCGGATTGTCCGGCGGTGTCCGCGTCACCTCGGCGGACTTCAACGGCGACGGTATCGCGGATCTGGTCGCCGGGACGGGGCCGGGTTCCATCACGCGTGTGGTCGTGTTCGACGGCGCCAGCGGGAACCAACTGTTCTCGATTCAGCCCTTCGAAGACCGGTTCATCGGCGGTGTGTTCGTCGCGGCCGGCGACATCACCGGGGACGGGATTCCGGAACTCGTGATCACGCCCGATGAATCCGGCGGCCCGCGCGTCCGGGTGTTCAACGGAAGCGACTTCCGGCAACTCGCGGACTTCTACGGCATCGACGATCCCGAGTTCCGCGGCGGAGCCCGCGCCGGTGTCGGCGATGTGAATGGCGACGGCTTCGGCGATCTGGTGGTTTCCGCCGGGTTCGGCGGCGGCCCGCGTATCTCCGTGACGGACGGCCGGTCCATCACGGCCAGCCGGCCTCTACCCCTGTTCGCCGACTTCTTCATGTTCGAAAGCACGCTGCGAAACGGCGCCTACGTGACGGCCGGCGACCTCGATGGCGACGGCTTCGCGGAAGTGATCGGTGGCGGCGGGCCGGGCGGCGGCCCACGGGTGTTCGCCCTGAGCGGGAAGGACTTGGTGACCGGGACGGCGGACGCGGCACGCGTCGTCGCCAACTTCTATGGCGGGAACGACTCCAACCGGGGCGGGATCCGACTGGTGGCCCGCGATCTTGATGGCGACCGATTGGCGGATCTTGTCGTGGGCGACGGCACCGGGGCCGGTTCCCACGTCACCGGTTACTTGGGCAAATCCTTCTCGGATGCGGGCACTCCACCGAGTGCATTTTCGTTGGACGCCTACCCGGGATTTGTCGGTGGCGTCTATGTGGGCTGACACCGGATTCGCGAAGTCGGTGATCGACATCGCGAATGTCTCCTGTTCCGCAGGCGGCTTCGCCCTCCGGATCGGTTCGCCTCAGGTGAGGATCGGCTTCACGACTTCGCCGGCGACATCGGTCAGTCGGTAATCGCGTCCCGCGTATCGGTAGGTGAGTTTCTCGTGGTCGATGCCGAGCAGGTGCAGCATCGTGGCGTGCAGGTCGTGTGTGTGAACCTTGCCTTCGGCGGCGAAGATGCCGTGTTCGTCCGAGGTGCCGTGGGCGAGGCCGCCCTTCACGCCGCCGCCGGCGAGCCACGATGTGAAACAAAGGTTGTGGTGTTCGCGGCCCGCGTGCCCGGCCTGTTCGTGGAACGGGGTGCGGCCGAACTCCGTGGTCCAGACCACGAGCGTGCGTTCGAGCATGCCCCGGCGCTTGAGGTCCGCGAGAAGCCCGGCGATCGGCCGGTCGATCGCCTTCGCAAGCCGTTCGTGATCCGCCATGTTGCCGTGCGAGTCCCAGTTGTTGCTCGATCCCACGTCGATCAGTTCGAGGAAGCGGACGCCGCGTTCGGCGAGTCGGCGGGCCACGAGGCACTGCCAGCCGAAGCCGGACGTCGCGCCGCGATCCACGCCGTACAGTTTGAGCGTTTCGTCGGTCTCCCGGGAGAGATCGAACGCCTCGGGTGCCTCGCGCTGCATGCCGAATGCGGTCTCGAATGAACGAATTCTCGCATCGAGCGCGCGATCCGCGGCGCGTTCTTCGAGATGCTTGCGGTTCAACTTCCCGAGCAGGTCCAGTTCCATCTGCTGCAACTCGGCACCGGCCACGCGCGGCTGCACGTTCGGCAGCGGATCCTTGCCGGGAATCACATGCGTGCCCTGATGGCAACCCGGCAGGAAGTCGCTCCCCCACGTTTGGGCACCGGCGTAAGGTGCGGCTGGCGCGAGCACCATGAACGACGGCAGGTTCTTGTTCACCGTGCCCAACCCGTAACTGACCCACGCCCCGACGCTCGGCCGTGCGAATTGCGGGCTGCCGGAATGAGCCGCGAGCGTGGCCTTGTCGTGGCCGTCGCTGTCGCAGTGCATCGCGTTCAGCAGGCACACCTCGTCTATCACCCCGCCCAAGTTCGGGAAGAGATCGCTGACCTTCAACCCGCTCCTGCCGTACGGCTTGAACGCCCAGCGCGGCTTGATCAGATACCGCTCGAACTTGCCCGGCTTGTTCAGCCAACGCGTCGCGGTGATCTTCTTCCCGTGGTCGGCGATCAGTTTCGGCTTGTAGTCGAAGGTGTCCACATGGGACACGCCGCCGGTGGAGAAGATGAAGATGACGCGGTCGGCCTTGGCGGGGAAATGGCCCTTGCGTGCAGCCAACGGATCGCTCTCCGCCGCCTGTGCTTCGGCGAGCATCCCCGCGAGTGCGACGGCCCCGAAGCCGCCCGAAGCACGATGCAGGAACTCACGACGAGACGTCATCGCAACCTCAATCCACGAAGAGAAACGCATTCGACGTCAACAACACGCGGCTGAATGCGGCCCACGCGGCCGCTTCCTGTCCGGTTGCCTTCGCACGGTACGCCTTCAGAAACGCCAATGAATCATTCAAGACGGCACTCTCGGGCGCGCGGCCGTGGGCCATCTCGAACGCCAGTCGGATCCGCGCCGCGTCATCACCCGGGGCCGCGAGCAACCGCTTGGCGAACGCTTCGGACTGCGTGTGAACGAACGGAGAGTTCATCAAATACAGTGCCTGCGTCGGCGTCGTGGTGGGCAGCCGTTCGCCGACGCTGAGGTTCGGATCGGCGGCGTCGAACATCGCCAGGAACGGGTGTCGCCGGTTGCGCTGCACCATCAGGTAGATGCTGCGGTGGTCCGAATCGTACACGGCATGGAACGGCGCGTGGATCGTGAACCCCCACGTGTTCACGTCCGGGAAGGGATGTCCCTCGGGCATCGTACGGTTCAGCCGGCCGCTTACGGCCAGCATGGCGTCGCGGATCGATTCGGCGTCCAAGCCGCGCCTCGGGAAATGTCCGAGCAGGCGGTTCTCCGGATCGGCAGGATGCCCCGTGCCGCCCGCGAGTTGATACACTCGCGACCGCAGGATCAATCGGTGAAGTTCCTTCACGGACCAACCGGACTTCACGAACCGGGTCGTCAGCCAGTCCAAGAGTTCCGGATGGCTTGGCAACTCGCCGCGTGTTCCGAAGTCGCTCGAAGTGGCGACCAAGCCGCGGCCGAAGTGCCATTGCCAGACGCGATTCACGAACACGCGTGCGGTCAGCGGGTTGGTCGGCCGAGTAATCCAGTCGGCAAGTTCGAGGCGGCCGCTGCCCTTGTTCTCTTTCGGGAGCGGGTCGCCGCCGAGGATCTCGAGGAATCGACGCGGCACCTCCGCACCGGGACGCTCCGGCTCACCTCGCAACTGCACACGAGCGTTCACCGGTGAGCCTTCGCTCACGCCGTAAGCCATCGGATACGCTTCAACGGCGGCCGCAACCGCACGTCGTTTCACGACCTCGGCGATCGCCGCGTCGAGCTTCGCGGTCCGTTCCTTGAGATCGGCGGGCGGAGCGATCGGCTTCACGGGCACACCGCCGGGTGCAGGAAGCGGCGCGACCTGAAGCGCAATGTTGTCCAAATCGCGAACCGGCGCCGCACCTGCGACATGCCCGAATGCATCGCAGATGAACGTGTCGATGATGCCGTCCCACGCCGGGCCGACGCCTTTGTCCGCGAACGCCGTGAGGTCGCCGGGCTTGCCTACGGTGCCGGAGTAACTCTTCTTCGTCGGATCAATCGCGAGTTGAAGCGTGTACCATGTCCCCGGTTCGAGCTTGCGAACGACGTCCCACTTGGCGCCGTTCTTGACGGCGAACTCGTTCGGCGTGATGCTGCATTCCACGGCCAAGGATGCGATCACGCCGCGGCCGATGTAGAAGCGGTACGCACCGGTCTTGTCTGTCGGAGCGATGGTGCGGAAGTCGATCGCGAAGTGCATCTTCGCGTTCGGCGTGGCTTTCAGCGGGTGCTCAAGGACATAGCGAACGCCGTCCGTGGGTTTGCCGCTGCCGAGTCTCGCGCCGCGGCTTCCGGCGGGATGAAGGTGCGAGAACGGGCTCTGGGCTTCCGCCAAGACCGTGTTCGCTCCTTCGGAGAGCCACGGCTTTCCGGGTGGCTTCCCACTCGCTTGCCCCTCGAACCCCAAGTCCACACCGCCGCCGACGGCCTTGCCATCGAGTGCGCTGCGTTCCGATTTCAATCGCCCGATCTCGGCATCGAACTTCGCCAACTCGTCCGCCTTGGCCTTGTCGCGGCGAGCAACTTCTTCCGGGGGCACGAGCGCAACAAGGTTCGCCGGGCGCTTGTGCTCCTCGCCGCCGGGGAACGACCACTTCGTGCTTTGCAGGATGCCGTACAGGCCGTAGTAATCGGCCATCGTCACCGGTTCGTACTTGTGATCGTGGCAGCGGGCGCACCCGAGCGAGAGCCCCATGAGCGACCGCCCCGCGGATTCGATCACATCGGCGAAATCGAGATGCTGGAAGTCCGGGCCGGGACTGTAGCCGTAGCGTTTGCCGACGGCAAGGAACCCGGTGGCGATCAAGCGGCTCGCGTACCGATCCGGCGACCCGTCGCGGGCAATCAGGTCCCCGGCGATCTGTTCACGGAGGAACTGGTTGTATGGCATGTCCGCGTTGAAGGCGTCCACGACCCAGTTGCGGTATTTGTACGCTTCGCGAACGGGGTAATCGGCTCCGTCGCCCGCCGTGTCTGCGTAGCGGGCGACATCGAGCCAGTGCCGCCCCCAACGCTCGCCGTAATGCTTCGATGCGAGCAACCGCTCCACCACGCGCTCGAACGCGCCCGGCTGTTCATCCGCGAGATAGTCGCGGATCTCGTCCGGTGTCGGTGGCAGACCGGTGAGGTCGAACGTGACCCGGCGAAGCAGCGTTCGCTTATCCACGACCGCAGCCGGTTTGATTCCGGCGGCCTCGAGCCGCGCGAGGAGGAACCGATCCAGATCCGTTTGAGGCCAAGCTGCATCGCGAACCGGCGGAGGAAGCGGATCGGCGACCGGTTGAAACGCCCAGTGTTTCCGATCGGATGCGTTGATGCCGGGCGTGCGAGTCGTCGCGGTCTTCTCTTCCGGCCATGCTGCTCCGTCGAGCACCCACTTCTTCACCGCGGCGATCTTGGCATCCGGCAACTTCCCGGACTCCGGCATCTTCACGTCACCGGTGTGGTTCAATGCCGCAAGCAAGGTGCCCTTGTCCGCCCGGCCGGGCACCACGGCGGGACCGTGATCCCCGCCCTTGAGCAGTGCCTCCCGCGAATCGACGCGCAACCCGGCCTCCGCCTTCTTCGCCCCGTGGCAGCGCTGGCACTTCTCGATGAACAGCGGGCGAACGTCTTTTTCAAATTGGGCGAGGGCCTCTGGTGACGAGTTTGCTGCACGAGACTCCGAAGACGGCGCGGCGAAGGCGACGATCAGTGGAAGGAGCCGGAATGGGGATCGTGCTTTCGACATCGGCAAGGTCCATTCGGACGCGCGGAGTTCAGGCGGGAGTTGCAAGGCACGCGGGCGGCAAGGTGATTGTCGGACGTGAGTGCTTGGCGGTCAAACCCAATCGCGATTCGAGGAGCGGATCGACGCTGGCGACGCATCAAGGGGAAACTCCAAGAGGGTGTGAGTATTCACTTGGTGATGGACAACTACGCCACGCACAAGACCCGGCGGTGAAGCGGTGGCTGGTGAAACACCCGCGGTTCGTCGTTCACTTCACGCCGACGCGTGCGTCGTGGATCAACCAAGTCGAACATTTCTTCGCCGAGATCACGGAAGACCGAGCCGACGCAGCGGATCACGCCGCCGAGTTCGTCGTCTCCGCATCGCCGAACCTATACCTACTTCCATGATCTCACTCCCGGTCCTGCCCGCCGATCAAGCTCGACGCCTGACGCCGACGGACGTCACGCAGTTCGTTCGGCTGGAGCAATGCGAACGATTCCTTCGCCTCCGCCTCGCGGAGCGGGCTGGGCAGGACTTCATGAAAGAGTACGACGTGATCCCGCAGCGGATGACGCCGCTGCTCTCGCTGTCGGGCCACACCTTCGAGGAAAGCATCGAGGCCGATCTCGCCAGGCGGGTCGCAACCCTCAACTTCGCCGCGAAGTACGCGAAAGCCCACAACCGCCCGGAGAACAACGCCGAGGTCGTCGACGAGGCCCGCAAGCTCTCCCCCGGGCAGTCCGTCATTTTGTTGCAGCCTCGCTTGGAAGCCGAACTCGGCGGCTGGCGGCTCCGGGGCGATGTGGACCTTGTGCGATTGGACCGAACCGCGGACGGCACGCTTCGCGTCTTCATCGGCGACATGAAGTCCTCGGTCGAAGTGAAGGTCGAGCATCGGCTTCAGGTCGCCTTCTACCGCGTGATGCTGGAGCACATCCTCCGCAGCGACGGTATCGGCCACGACACGATCGAGACCGGCATCCTCTACCGCCCGCCCGCCGATCCCACGCCGGAGGACGAGGAAGAGATCAAGCCGTTGCGTGAGGCCGCTCAGCAGGCCTTCGGCCTCGTCGACGCCCTGCTCGAAGTGATCGCCGATCCCGAAGCGTACCTCCAGTCGGCGGACGATCTCGTTTTGGGCAAGGACTCGACAGCCCGTCGCGTCGCCGCGACTCCGTTCGAGGCGATTCCCTACTCGCTCTCGTTCAAGTGCGACGGCTGCCTTTACAACGAGTTCTGCATGAAGTGGAGCGCGGAGACCGAAGATCTCTCCCTGCTCCCGTACATGACCGGCACGGACAAAGATGCACTCCGCAAGGCCGGCATCACGACCGTTCAGTCCCTCGCCACACTCAAGGAGTTCGTTCCGGCCACCGGTACCGGCGCGGCCTCGGAACTCGTCCCGGCACCCGGGCGCGAGGCCCAGGTGAAGCAGATCGCCGCCACATGGTCGGTCGGCCCGCGGCTCGACGAATTGATCCATCGCGCGAAGAGTTTCCGCCGTTCAGTCCGTAAGGACGGCACGCACGCCCTCAGCTACATCCCCGGCAAAGGCAACAGCACGCTGCCCGTGTGCACGCCGGAGGTGAACCCCAATCTCGTCCGCATCTACCTCGACGCCCAGCAGGATTACCTCGAAGACCGGGTCTATCTGCTCGGCGCACTGGTCGTCGCTTCGAAGGATGGCGTCCCGGTCGGACGGAAGAGCATCGTCCATCTCATGGACGGCCCGCCCGACACGGTGGCCAAAGAACGCGAACTATTCGTGAGGTGGACCCGCGAACTGGTGCAGAGCGTCGTGGACCTGGCTGTGTCGGGAGCACCCGAGGGCGAGAAGAAGTCGGCCCCGATCCACATCATCTTCTTCGACCGCTACGAGCAGCGCGTCATGCTGGAGGCCTTGGCCCGAAACTTCCCGCCGGTCCTTAAGAACACGCCGCCCCTTTACGATTTCCTGACGCAGATCGCCGCCTTCGACTCGCCGGTCGCCAGCTTCCTCGACGAGGAGATGCGGGCGTTCAAGAACTTCCCGATGACCTGCCAGTCGCTTCAATCCGTGGCGCAATATCTGAAGTTCGACTGGACCACGCCGCATCCGTTCCGGGACTTGTTCCGCTCCCGACTCTTCGACCACGTCGGCAAGATGGAACTCGACGGGGTGCCCGAGTGGTACACGCGTCGCGCCCGGTTCTCCAGTTCCGTGCCGCTTGAATACGCCTATGCCGCCTGGGGACAGCTTCCGAAGCCGGGGAAGAACGACGAGTTCAAGAAGTTCCGGGACGTGACAACGGATCTGCTGACCGCATTCGAGGTGCGCCGACTGGAGGCGCTGGAGCACGTTGCCAACTCGATCTACGGCAACCCGAACACGCAGAAGACGCCGTTCGTGCTGCCGGACCTCGCCCATTACGAGGACAAGGCGGATGATCTGGCCCACGCCCTGCACGAGTTCCTCACCATCGAGCGAATGGTCGAATTAAACGATTGGAAGGCGACCAGACATGCTCCGCCCGAACGCCGGGTGTTGATGGGCGATTGCCTCCTCGTGAAGTACTGCGAGGAAGACCAGGAATCGGGCGTGGCCGAACAGAATCGGGAAAACGAGCGACGTCGGCTGAAGCGCGAGGCTTACGCTGCGGCCTTCAAAGCCGCGAATCCGGACAAACAGTACCGCATGACGAAGGAGCAGTCGGCGGAGTGCAAGTGGTCGGCGGAGGGAATGAGGATCAAGCTGCGATTGGAGACCACCGGAATCGACTGCGACCTGCACGAAGCGCTCTTGATGTCGAACCTCCGCGCCGGCGATCGGCTGGTAATGTTTCCGCGCTGGACGGTGGATGAGCGGTTGCCGATCGCCGATCGGAAGGAGTTCACACCGACGCCGAAGCAGATCCTCTACGGGCCGCGCGCCGAATTGATCGGTCTGACCACGAGCCGGGATGCGGCCGGGCGGGTGACGACCGGGTTCGCCGAGGTCGAATTGAAGGATGGCTTCGGAAATGACGCGATGCGACCCTATGTCTTCGCGGGGATCGGCCGGCCCCTGCACGACGGCAAAGTCTATTCGCTCGATCCGTGCCCGAATGACTGGTACGGCTACTGGCTGTTTCAGGTCGTCACCGGCCTCTGTTCCGGGCAGCCGAACGTGCTGTACAACCGGCTCGTGAAGCCTCCGAACCACGGCAACGGAGAAGCCTTGCCCGGTCAGAAGCAGTTCATGAAGGGGCTGGAGGCCGTCCAGAAGGCTGGGCTCCTGCACGATTTCGAGGAGAGCAAACGCGAGTTCATCGGTCGTCACGGCACGACGCCGATGCTGCTCGTTCAAGGCCCGCCCGGAACGGGCAAGAGCTACAGCACGGCCTTCGCGGTCTTTGCACGGCTTCAAGCCGCGATGAAGGAGAACCGGCCGTATCGGGTCTTCCTGACCTGCAAGACCCACGCCGCCACGGACGTCCTGCTGAAGAACGTGCTTGATGTGCAGGAGAAGTTGCGCGGGCTTCAGGCCGAGGATCCGGACCTGTTCGCCAAGCACTTCGACGAACGCCTCCTCGCCGTCCCACTCTACCGGGTCGCCGCGAACGAACCACCACCGCCCGGCGTGATCTCGTTGACGAAGGATGCCGAGAAGGAGAAAGACGAGGACTACAACGCGGACATCGTTCAGGAACATGAATGGGCGGTGATCGGGATCACGCCCGGCGGCACCTACGGGATGCTCAAACAGAAGTGGTCGAGGAATCTGTTCGGTCACGAACTCTGCGACCTGCTCGTGTTGGACGAAGCCAGCCAGATGAACCTGCCGGAAGCGATCATGGCCGCGTTGCCCATGAAAGCGGACGCGCCGCTGATCGTCGTCGGCGACCACCGGCAGATGCCGCCGATCGTGAAGCACGACTGGGACCGGGAGACCCGACGGACCTTCCGCCAGTACCAGGTCTACGAGAGCCTGTTCGACACGCTCCGGGCGCAGAAGCCGCCGATGATTCGGTTCGCCGAGTCGTTCCGGCTCCACGCGGCGATGGCCGAGTTCCTGCGGCAGGAGGTCTATCGCCACGACGGGATCCACTTCCACTCGAAGAAGATCGACGTGTTGTCGGCCCATCCAGACGAGGATGCTCTGGTCGCCGCCGTGCTCCAGCCGGACTATCCCATCGTGGTGGTGACGCACGACGAAACTGGCAGCCAGGTGCGGAATCCGTTCGAGCAAGCGCTGATCGACCCGATCCTGCGGGCGCTTGCGGACCCGAAGCGTCACGGCCTGCGGGCGGAGTCCGGACTCGGAATCGTGGTGCCGCACCGGGCCCAGCGGGCCGCGCTCCAAGAGTCATTCCCGGAACTCTGCATCATCGACCCGGCCAGCGGCTTGCCGAGCCGGTCAGCGATCGACACCGTGGAACGGTTTCAGGGCGGCGAGCGGACCGCCATCCTGGTCAGTGCCACCGAGAGCGATCGGGCCTACCTGCTGGCCTCCAGCGCGTTCCTCCTCGATCCGCGGCGACTGACCGTGGCGGTGAGCCGGGCGAAGCGGAAGATGATTCTGGTCGCGTCGCGCAACATCTTCTCGATGTTCAGCCCGGACGAAGAGACCTTCACGAACTCGCTCCTCTGGAAGAACCTGCTGCTGAAGACTTGCTCGACCTTGCTTTGGGAAGGTGAACGAGACGGGAAGCAAGTCGTCGTATGGGGCGGGCAAAGCGATCCGCAATAATGTCATCAACCGTTGCCGCTTGACTGTCTTCGCGGCTGGACTGAGGTAACCTATGCCCACACACACCGTCTCGATCCGGAACGCACCCTCCACCGGAAAATTCCCATGTTCGCACGCGTGATTCTCCTCACCGGCCTGCTCGCCGCAGCCACACTCGCCGCCGAGCCAACGTGGCCGCGGTGGCGCGGGCCGAACGGCGACGGTCAGTCGCCGGAGACCGATCTGCCCATCAAGTGGAACGAGAAGTCGATCGTCTGGCGGACTCCGCTCCGGGGTGCCGGGCAATCCTCCCCGATCGTCTGGGGCGATCGCATCTTCCTCACGATGGCTCCGGACGCCGGGAAGTCGCGGGGGGTGCTGGCCCTCGATCGGAAGAGCGGGAAGATCCTCTGGGAGAAGGAAGTCTGGACGGGAAGTCCGGAGAAGAGCCACGCCCAGAACGGCTGGGCGACCGCGACCTGTGCGACGGATGGTGAGCGAGTGGTCGCGTTCTTCGGCAAGGGCGGGCTCCACTGCTTCACCGTGGACGGCAAGCCGCTCTGGTCGAAGGAACTCGGCGTGTTTCCGGGCGAGTGGGGCACCGCCGCCTCGCCGGTGATCGTCGGAGACCTCGTGATCCAGAACTGCGACGCGGCCGGCGAAGGCTTGCTGATCGCCTTTGACAAGAAGTCCGGGACGGAGAAGTGGCGGAGCAAGCGGACCGCACCGGAACGCGGCGGATGGACCACGCCGATTCTCGTGAAGGTCGGCGACACGCAGGAACTCGTGCTCAACGGCGAGAAGGCCGTGACGGGTTACGATCCGGCCACCGGCAAGGAACTGTGGAACTGCAAGAGCTTCATCGGCCGCGGCGAACCGACCGTGACCCCGGGGGCTGGCGGACTCCTGTTCGTGGTGAGCGGGCAGCCGGGCGACATCTTCGCGGTTCGGCCGGGTGGCCGGGGCGACGTGACGAAGACCCACATGGCCTGGCACACGCCTCGGAAAAGCGGGCGGGACCAACCGTCGCCGATCTTGGTTGGCGACTTCATGGTGGTGGTGAACATGGCCGGGGTGGCGACCGGTTACGATGCCCCGACCGGGAAGGAACTCTGGTCGGACCGGCTGAAAGGGGCGTTCTCGTCGTCGCCGGTGGCGGTCGGGAAGCGGGTGTTCTTCCAGAATGAAGCGGGCAACACGACGGTGATCGAGCCCGGGCCGGATTTGAAGGTGGTGTCGGAGAACACGCTCGGGGCGAAGGGCGAGGCGTTCCGCGCGTCGCTGATCCCTTGCGGCGGGCAGTGGTTCACCCGATCCGACAAGGCGGTGTACTGCATCGGCGCGAAGTGAATGGTTCTTGTGATCCAAGTACCCATCCGGAGCAACCAACCATGGACGACTCCCGACGGCTTGCCCGCACCTTCGTATTCGTCCTCACCAGGCCTGACGCTACTGTCCGGCGCGGTCCCGCCTACCTCCGCACAGCAGTTCCTGCTGTTCGATGCCACCTTCACCTACACGAAGGAAGACGCGGACAATTCCAAGCCCAGCAAGTCCCACTACTACGTCCGGGACAAGATGCTCAATGCCGACCGCCCGAAAGACTGGACGTCCCCCGTGGACTACCGGAACGGCACCGTCCATATCCGGCTGGAGGTGATCGAGAAGCCGGAGGGCGGCGCTCCCACCACTTGGACCTTGTGCTACATCCCGAACAAGGGGCAGAAGAACGGGTACGGCTGCACTGGCACCCAGATTTACAAGGAGAAGGGCGTCTACGAGCGGGACGTGAAGATGACCGAGTTCTGGGAGAACGGCAGCATCGTGTGGGAGCAGGGAATCAAGGAGATGCACCTGGTGATGAAGGACGACAGCGGCGGCATGGGCCATGTCCACAAGCGGCCGGACCCGGAGAAGTTCTTCCCGACCAAGGTGCGGATCACGATGGTGCAGGTGGCGAAGGGGGCCAAGTACGACCCGAAGCTCGTCAAGGATTTGATCGAGAAGAAGTGATTCCTTCCGACAGCGACCTCCCCGAGGGTTCGATCACGATGAACCGCTTCACATTGTTCGCTCTTATGCTCGCTTCGCACGCCACCGCGGCCGATCCCGAATGGGTCGAGCCGATGAAGAAGGTGCATTCCCTTCCAACGGCACTCCGGGCACCCTCGCGCTGATGGGCGATTCGATCACGTACTCGTTGGGCGCTTCTGGGCACCGCTGGAGTACGCACCCAAGGCCATTCCGGCGGATATCGGCAAGCCGATCGAAATGGTGAAGGGCTACATGAGCCGGACGACGGCGGAAGTGGCGGGGGCCGGAGTACGGGAACGAAAGCGGCAAGACGATCATCTGGGCGAGCGAAAAGGTCGACGACTGGCTGAAGAAACTAAACCCGGAAGTCGCGGTCCTCATGTTCCGGGACCAACGATCTGAACGAGTCGAGGTGAAGGAGTTCGAAGCCAAGACCAAGGCCGTTGTCGAGCAATGCCTGAAGAACGGGACGATCGTGATCCTGACGACACTGCCTCCGCGTTCCGGAGTCGCCGAGAAGGCGAAGACGTTCGCCGACGCTCAACGAACGATCGCCGCGGATCTGAAGGTGCCGTTGATCGACTATCAGGCCGAGATCCTGAAACGGCGACCGAACGATTGGGATGGCACGCTGGCGAAGTTCAAGGACTCGGCGGCGGATGTCTATCAAGTGCCGACGCTGATCGCCGCGGACGGCGTGCATCCGTCGAACCCGAAGCTGCATCAGGACTATTCGGAGGACGCTCTGAACCGGAACGGCTATCAGCTTCGGAACGTCCTGACGGTGAAGGCCTACTCCGAGGTCATTCGTCTCGTTCTGAAGCCGTAGCGGTTGCGACTCTTCGCCGATCTTCTTCCGCGCCGACGAGCAGCACGGGCACGTCTTTTCCGCCTCGGCCACGTCGTGAACGATGCGTTCGCGCGGCAGGTTCGCAGGCAGATTGCGGCGACCGTGGCCTGTTCGGATGCGCACGACCGGCTCGGCAGAAGCCGCAACGCCTGACGATGTCGAAGCGGGTTCGGCGGCGCCGTCAAAGAGATTCGGTTGGTCCGGACGGAGTTCTTCTTCGTCGCGATCTTCTTGAGCCGACGCAATTCTTCGGCGTCCGTCCAAACAATGAAGCCGGTCAGGGCGTGCCGAAGGACAAGCCAACGGCGGCGATGTGCTACCTACTCGATGTGCTCCCAACCCTCGGCAAGCTGTGCGCGGTGGGCGCGCCGGCCGCGAGCGAGGGGCGCGACTTCACCGCGGAACTCACGGACCCCGTCCGCGCCGCCGAACGAACCTGGTGTTCGCCGACCGAAACATTCCAGCGGGCCGTCCACAACGACCGGTGTAAGCTGATCCGCTACCCACAGGTCGACCGGACCCAGTTCTTCGACCTGACGGCCGACCCGGACGAGGCGACCGACCTCGCCGGCAAGCCGGAACACGCTGCGGAGGTCAAGGAACTACTCACGCTGCTGGAAGCCGAACAAAAGCGGTATGGCGACAAGACGCCCCTCACGGTCGAGAAGCCGCTGCCGGCGGAGTGGGCACCGCCCAAGAAGCCCAACAAGCAGCCCCCGAGGTGCGAACAATGGGGCGACTTCTCACGCCAGGTACGGGCCGAGCAGCGTGCCGAGACTTTGCTGGGCGGGCGTGAGCGGGATGCTCGGGACGCGGGCCGCGTCCGGGAACTGGCCGCGGTTCACGTCCAAATAATGGTGGAAGGCGACGCCGAGGTTGTGCTGGTTGCTTTTGCAGTGGGCGCGGGCCGCCGCCATCCGCACCCGCTGCACCGCGGGCAGCATCAACCCGATCAGCATCGCGATGATGCCGATCACCACGATCAGTTCGATCAATGAGAATCCGCGACGCGATTCGCCGTTCATGTGCGGCCTCCGCCCGATGTTCGCGGAAACTTATCGCGACGAGGCTGAGATCGCGGTGAGCCGGGGGTGAAATCGGGATGAGCCGGGGTACACCATGCTCATCCTTTCTCCCGGAGCGAATCGTCATGCGTCGGAATCTGCTGCCTGCCGCGGGCTTGGTGCTCGTCGCGTTCGCCGCCAACGGCATGGTCGTCGTGCAGGATTACAAGAGCGGCATCATCTGGCCGGAGCCGAAGGTCGTGGCCCCCGGCGTGAAGCCCGGCGACCCGCCCGCGGACGCCATCGTGCTCTTCGACGGCAAAGACCTTTCGAAGTGGAAGAACGGCGACAAGTGGGAAGTGAAGGACGGCTACGCCACCGTGGCGAAGTCCGACATCACGACGATCGATTCGTTCGGCGACTACCAGCTTCACCTCGAGTTCGCGACGCCGGAGAAGGTGCGCGGCAGCGGGCAAGGCCGCGGCAACAGCGGCGTGTTCCTCTCCAACCGCTACGAAGTGCAGGTGCTCGATTCCTACGACAACAAGACGTACTTCGACGGCCAGGCTGCGGCCCTCTACAAGCAACAGCCGCCGATGGTGAACGCCTGCCGCAAGCCGGGCGAGTGGCAGACGTACGACATCGTGTACGAAGCCCCGCGATTCGATGAGAGCGGCAAGGTGCTGAAGCCCGGCATCGTCACGGTGTTCCACAACGGCGTGTGCGTGCAGAACCACTACGAGTTGCAGGGCGGCACGTACTTCGAGAAGGCCGCCAGTTACGAGAAGCACCCGCTGAAGCAGCCCATTCGCCTCAGAGACCACGGCGACCCCGTGCGTTACCGCAACATCTGGATCCGCGAATTGACCCCGATCATCGGCAAGAAGCCCGAGTCGAAGAAGGAGTGACGACCCGCATCGGCGGGCGATACAATCCACGCGGAGAGAGTCACAATGATTCAGACGGTTGAAGCCATCGTGGATGCGACGGGACGAGTGCGACTTCTCGGCAGTGTCCGAGTCGCCGGCACGCGCCGCGCGCTCGTCACGATTCTTGAAGAGCCGGCCGCTGTGCCCGGCGAAACGGCCTTGCTGTCCGAGGCGGCCTTGGCCGACTGGTCCCGGCCCGAGGAGGATGCGGCATGGTCGCACCTTCAGCCGGGGCGGTAGTGCTGGTGCCGTTCCCCTTCTCCGATCTCTCGCAATCGAAGGTGCGCCCTGCAGTCTGCTTGGCGGATGCGGGTCGCGGCGATTGGGTGCTGTGCCAGATCACGAGCAACCCCTACGGCGATCCCGCCGCACTCTCCTTGGCCAATTCGGACTTCGCATCGGGCGGGCTGCATCTGGCGAGTTTCGCCAGGCGGGGAAAACTCTTCACGGCACACCAAGGCTTGCTGGTTCAGGCAGTTGGCACCCTCACCATTCCAGCGTTCGATCGAATCCTCCAAGCGGTTGTGGCGATTCTGAAACCCGGCTCCTGACGTAACCCACACGAATAAGGAACACTCATGCGACTCGCTCTCCCCGCAATCCTGCTTATCGCCGCGTTCGCGCTTCCGTCCGCGGCGGAACTCCCGAAGCCGGAGAACTTCTCCGACCAGGGCTTCGAGACGATCTTCGACGGCAAGACGCTGAAAGGCTGGACCGTGTCCGCGAAGACGGGACACAGCGCGGCCAGCAAGAACAAGTCCGGCGGCAAATGGGAAGTAAACGACGGGGCCATTACCGGCACGCAGGACATCCCCGGCAACGGCGGCATCGTGCTCACCGAGAAGCAGTACGGCGACTTTGAAGTCTCGCTCGAGATGAACAACGACTACGGCCCGGACAGCGGCCTGTTCCTCCGCTCGAACGACAAGGGCCAGTGCTATCAGGCCATGATCGACTACCACGCCAACGGCAACCTCATGGGGGTGTACGGCGAAGGAATCGGCGGCGTGCCCAATGTCAAGAACTTCGACTTCCTCCAGAAGGTGACCGAGATCAAATTGAACAAGGACGCGGCCTTCAAGTGCCCGGTGAGCGCCGAGGATTGGCCCGCGTTCTGGAAGCATGGCGAATGGAACGAACTTCGCGCCCGCATCGAAGGCAACCCGCCGCACATCCAGACGTGGATCAAGGGCGTGAAGTTCATGGACTTCACGGACGACAAGAAACGCCTCGGCGACACGGGCAGCATCGCACTGCAGGTCCACGGCGGCGGCGACTACACCAAGCAGTTCGTCCGCTACCGGAACATCAAGGTGAAGGAATTGAAGAAGTGATCACGGCTGGGCGGCGAGCGCCAGCACCGGCGCATCGCCTTGCTCCATGCGACGATAATTCACGAACGCCGCCATCTCTGCAATCTCGCCGAACTGCGGGCACTCCCCGGTGATCTCGACCAGCACGAGTTCACCGGGAAGGACTGACGCGCGCTGCGTTTTGTCTGCAACATCGAGGAAAGTAAGCAAGTCCACCAAGGCGTCGCGGTTCTTGGCCTTGAAGCCGAACGCGGAGTTGAACGCGGCCAGCACGGCGGCCGTATCCTTCAGTTTCGCGCCGTCCAGATGCATAATCATGGCCGCCCTCCGCGGATCTTCTTGAACGTGTCGTAGTGATCGTCGGTGTAGTACGCGGAGCCGTCCGAACCGGTGACGAGCCGTTCGGGCCCGCGGTTCACGCCGGGCCGCAGCGGGTTCACGTCCCACTCGCGGTACTTGAGCCGGCGGCCTTGGGCGTCGTTCTGCGGAAGGCGTTTCTCGAAGTTGCCGAACGTGCGGCCGCCCTCGTAGCCGGCCATCGCTTCGCCGTCCTTGTCCACATGCTCCAGCACCTTGAGCACCTTCTCCGGAATGCCCTTCGGAACGGCGACGGCTTTCGCGGGCGGCTCAGCTTTCTTCGATGGCGGGAAGCACTCCGCGAGAAACAGCTTGATCGCATCCGCAGACCGCTGATCCGCGTCGGGATCGAACGCGCGGCCGGACGCGAGGTTCTTCCCGGCGAGCGGATTGGTGAAGTCCCCGGCCACGCCTCCGAAGCGGAGCAGTTGCCAATCGACGCCGCCGGCCCGCATTTCATCTTCAAATGCCGCCACGCTGCCGAGAGGCACTTTCGGATCGTCCGCCCCGACGATCACGAGCAGCGACGCGGAGACGTTCTTGCCGTCCTTCCCCGCGGGAGCGATGTCGCCATGAACGCAGACCGCGCCTTCGAGTTCACCCTTGGCGCGGGCGTGTTCGAGAACGGCGGTGCCGCCCGCACCGTAGCCCACGGCTGCAACGCGCTTCGGATCCACTTGGGGCAACTTGTCCAACGCCGCCCGCGCCGCCGCAAGCCGGCTGCGAAGCAGCGTGCGATCCTTGCCGAGTTTGGCCGCATCCGCCGAGGTGCCTTTGCCGTACAGATCGACATTCAGCACGGCGTATCCGAGCCGTGCGATGGCGAGCGCCTTGCTTCGGCCTTGTGCGGAATTCGGCCCGAGTTCATGAACGAGCAGCACGCCCGGCCGCTTCCCGGGAAACGACGACTCGTGAACGAGCGTGCCTTCGAGCGCGGCGGGTCCGTCCTTGTATTCGACCGGCTTCGTGAGAATCTCCGCCCGCAGCGGCGCGACTGCAATCAAAGCGAGGCATAGGGAGAGAAGCTGTCGCATGCGATGCACTCCGACGATGTGCATCGAAAATGATACGGAGAGAAGATGTGCGAGACGTCATCGGCGGGGGCGGCGGATGCGAATGAGCTTCCCGACCAAGGATTCTTCGCTCAGGATCGCTTCCTGAATTCGCTTCGCCAACCCCGATATGTCTGGATCGTTGGTGCAGGTGATGATGCCGGCGTGGTTACCGCGGGACGTCCGATGCAGCTGATGGAAGTGCAGACGATTGTTGGTGAGAACGCACCGTTCGAGTTCGGCCGCGCGGGCCAGCACCTGTTCATCGGGCAGTCCGCGATTCGCTCGGCCGTCCATCAACGCCGTGAGAACGTCCACATCGAGTCCGCCAACCGATCGACCAAGCGAGCCGAGACATTTTCATCCGAGTAGAGAAAGGCCACTTCAGTCCGCGTCGTTCTGCGCGATGGCCTCGTCGATCTCCTCGCGATGCTCCTCGTAATACGCCCACGCCGCCTTCAGGTCCGACTTGGTCAGCGGCGAGGAAAAGTAGCTCATGATTTCCTCGTCCTTCAGCTTGAAGTTTCGGAGTTGAACGAGGCTCCAGACTGGAATCCGCGTGTTGCGGATCCGTGCTTCTCCGCCAACCACTTTCGCGGTCTTTGAGATGGCGGGATTCGCGATCCGGCGAACCGATTCGCGCTTCTTGATCATGATGGAATTGTTCTATCGCCGTCGATCAACCCGGGTCACGCCGATTGGCGCAAACCCGCGGGTGAATCCGGGGCGTTCTCGGTGACGTGACGCAGCAACTTCTCCCAGGCATCGTCGCTGAAGGGTGTCTCGCGCGCGACGCGCTTCAGATCGGCGACCAACTCCTCGGCGGATTCGTAGGGTTGGTCCGCGGGCACGGTGTCCGCATGGGCGGCTCGGGGTCCGCTTCCAACCGCCGCACGATGGCGATGAGCTCGGCAGGGAACGCCTTGCCGGGGCGGGTGCGTTTCTTCGATGCGAGTTGCGACCACCCGTACGACACTTGCCCGAGCGCCCGCAGGTCCGTCGCGAAACTCGGTTCGACACTCGGCAGCGGGCCACCGGAGAGCCACATGGGTTCGCCGAAACCAGTCACCTTCAGCAAGCCGCTCGCGGGCAGCAGGAACGAATCGGACGTGAGGCGGCCGTGAACGAGGCCTACGCGGTGGGCGGCGGCGATGCCCTCCGCAGCCATAGTCATCAGTCGCACCCAGCAACCGGGGTGCGACGCGTGAACCGGCCAGTCGCCGCTGTACAAGCCGGTGAGCCACTCGAGCAGCACCGCGGGGCGGCCATCCAGTTCCAGCAATTCGACCACACCGGCGAGGTTCGAGTGTGCGGCCGCACGGGCGGCGGCGAACCGTTGGCGGAACTCGTCCGGATGCGTCGCGTCCTGCATCTCGGCTTCGGAGAGGTGCCGCAGCAGGAACGTGCCGGAGTTGCGGGCGTCGGCACGCGACGGATCGAACACGCGATACAGCGTTTCGCGCGGCGTGGCCCGTAGCCGGTCGATGACACGGAAGCGGCCGAGCATCAGGCCATCGACATTGCCCGCTTCGATAAGCGCCAGTTGGTAGAGCGTGATCGCCCGCTGGAGAGCACCTGCGGGTGCGACGCTGCCGGCCGGCTTCGCTCCACAACGCGGCGAGCGTCTCGGCATCCACCAATTCGTACGAACGGAGCAACTCCCCGAGTTGGCGATCGCCTGGTTCCAACTCGGCTGCACCGCCCTGCTCCTCCACCTGTGCGAGGCGAAGTGTGGGGAACTCCGCGTTCCGCGATCCGCGTTCCACGTTGGCCGCCGCCAGTTCCTTCAGCTTGCGGCGGTACCACTCGCGCATGTCCGCGAGGTGTCGTTCCATCTCGGTCCGCCGCAGGCCCACTTCCTCGCGTTCGCCGGGGCGTTCGCGCAGCAGCGTTGGTGGTCGCTCGACAGGATCTCGGTCACCTCCGCGTGCTTCGTCTCGAGCCGCACTTCGCCGCGGGCCAACGCTTGTTTGATTTCCGCAACCTTGCCCTGCCATTCCACCAATTGTTGGCGGAACTCGGCGACCGCGAGCCGGTGTTCCTCGCGGGCATGGTCCAGCGTCGCAGCCTGTTCCGCGAGCCGTTCGGATTCCGACCGCACTTGATTGCGGATGGATTCGAGATCTTCGCGGCCCTTGCGGGCGAAGGCGTGCAACTCCGCCAAGTGGCCGCGAAGCACGTCCTTGGCCGCATTCAACCGGTCCAACGCGGCTTGAGCCTGTTCGTCGAGTTCCGGTGCTTGCGAACGCAGGGTCGCGATTTCGGTGGAAGCTCGCAGCCGGAGCGAATCGAGTTCCTCTTGGGTTCGGCGAGCCTCCTCCGCGGCGGCGGCGCGATCCGCATCCCACTTGGCCCGCTCGTCCGCCATGCCCTTGCGTTCGGCGGCGAGCGCCTGGCCCACTTCCTTCAAGCGTTCGATCTGCACTGCGAGAGCAGCTTCGCGCTCCGCCGTCGGGCGGCTTGCGCCGCTCCACCTCGGCCGCACGAGCCACGACTTCGGCCCGCAAGGACGACACCTGCTCCTCGGCCGCCACCGCGCCCGCATCCAAATGGGAAAGGGCCGCATCGAGTTGCCCGCGATCCGCCGCCACCGAGCGAACCTGTTCTTCCAACGCTTTCGCGCGTGCCGCCAGTTCCTCGGATCGCTTGCGAAGCGACTCCTGCAGGGCCTGCCGTGCGTCCTCGGCTTGGGCCAGTGCCGCTTCCCGCTCCCGCAGTGCGACTCGATCCGCTTCCAACCGGGCCTGCAAATCGAAGGCTTGGGACAAGTGCCCCTTCAGCGATCCGGTCTGTTCCGCGAACTCGGCGGAACGCGCGTCCAAGCTCGATTCCCACTCGCGAAGCCGGGCTTCGGTCGCAGCCAGCGATTCGCGTTGGAGCCGAATCTCTTCCAACCCCGCACTCAAGAGCGAATCTCGCTCGTCGAGTCGTTGACGATCCAGCACCGCATTCGCCTGCACGGTGCTGAGTTCGGCGCGAAGTTGCTCGGCGTCGCGGATGCGGGTGCGAAGTTCAGCCTGTGATTCCTCTTCCCGGACCCGCGCCGCGGCCAGGGCCGCCGCCTCGCGCTCGACCTCCTCCCGCGTGCGGTCCAGTTTCGCCCGGAGGATGGCGAGCACGTTCTGCTGCGATTCCAGTTGGGCCGAGCGCTCGGCCAGCTTCGCAGACTGCGAATCGAGCTCGAGCCGCTGCCGATCCTGCCGTTCCGCTTCGGCGCGAAGTCGATCCTGCTCCGCGGCCGCGAGGCGCACCGTCGCCTCCCACTCGCCGGCTTCCAGTGTCAATTGATCGAGACGGGCATCGAGATCGACGGTGCGGGCGTCGAGCTTGCGTTCGCGGGCATCGAGTTCTTCGCGGAGGCGGTCCGCGCGAAGCAAATCCTCCGCAAGTTGATTCCGCTTACGGTCGTACTCTTCCCGCCCGGCCTGAAGATCGGCCTCGCCATTGGCGAGTCGCTCCTCGCGGGCCGCCAAATCCCGCTCCCAAGCCACCAGCCGCTCCCGCTCCGCGACTTCGACCGCGGCCCGGCCCATCTCCGCCTCGAACTCCTGCCGCCGGCGATACCACGCCACGCGATCCGCTTCGAGGTCCGCGATCTTGGCTTCGAGTTCGCGCTCGCGACGGTCCAGCTCCGATTCGCGATCCGTCTTCGCAACTCCGGGATCGAGCGGCACGAACCGCGGGGACACATACTGCGACTGCGGAAGGTTCACGACGATTTCGACCCCGGCGAGAGCGAGGCGGTCGTCCGGCTGAAGGGGAACGGGAGCGTTCGGGGGAAGCGCTCGCCCGTTGAGTTGAACCGGACAACCGGCCGCAACAAGCCGGACCGTGACGCTTTCAACCTTGCGGCTGAGTTGGCACACGACCGGCGGCAGATCGGGATTGGGAAGCCGCAGATCGCAGCCGGTCGCGCCGCCGATCAGGAACTCGTGCGTGGCCACTTCATAGGTGACAGTGCGGCCGGACCCGGTTCGCACATCGAGGCGCACGCGAGGCAGCGGCGGCCGATCGGCGACAGGTGCGGTCTGCGGTGCCGTCATGGCGGAAGGATCCATCTCCGGCACGTTCCATGTGCCGCCAGTGCGTAAGGGTGGCTGTGGGAAATTGAACTTTATTCCCGCGTTCGGAACAAGCCGAACTGAACGCACGCGTATGGCATTGTCATCGGCGCCGAATCGATCCGCCGCCGGGCCCTGTGGATGCGGATGGACGCGTTCCCGTGTGTGCGGCTACCATACACTCATCGAATCGCCTCCCTCCCGCGACTCATCATGCGAACCATCCTCGCCTCGCTGCTTCTCGCCGGACTCGCGTCCGCCGCCGACCCCAAGCCCGCGGATCGGCCGCTGCCGCCCAAGGACGCCGCCAAGGCCATCACCTTGCCCAAGGGCTTCACCGCAACCTTGTTCGCGGGCGAGCCGGACATCGTGCAGCCCATCGCCATGACGTTCGACACCCGCGGGCGGCTCTGGGTCGTCGAGTGCCTCAGCTACCCGAAGTGGAACCACGAGGGCAAAGGGAACGACCGCGTCGTCATTCTTGAAGACGCGGACGGCGACGGCACCTTTGACAAGAAGACCGTCTTCCTCGACAACGGCGTGAACCTCTCCGGTATCGAAATCGGTTTCGGTGGTGTGTGGCTCTGTTCCTCCCCGAACCTGCTCTTCGTTCCGGACAAGAACGGCGACGACAAGCCGGACGGCCCCGGCGAAGTGCTGCTCGACGGCTGGAACATCAAGGACACGAAGCACAACGTGTACAACTCGCTGGCGTGGGGGCCGGACGGCTGGCTCTACGGGTGCAACGGGATCCAGGCGAAGGCGAAGGTCGGCAAGCCGGGTGCGGCGGACCAGGACCGCGTGGCGCTTGATTGCGGCGTGTGGCGTTACCACCCCGTGAAGAGGAAGTTCGAATTGTACGCGAGCGGCACGACGAATCCGTGGGGCCTCGACTGGGACGACCACGGCCAGATGTTCATCACGAACTGCGTGATCCACCACGCGTTCCACGTCACCCCCGGCGGGCACATGACCCGCATGTACGGGGAAGACGTGAACCCGTACGTGTACGGACTCCAGACGAGCCAGTGCGATCACCTGCACTGGGGCGGCGGTGCGTGGACGAGTTCCCGCAGCACCGGGGTGAACGGCAGCCCGCAGCACAGCGAAGCGGGCGGCGGCCACGCCCACTCCGGACTCGCGATTTACCTCGGAGACAACTTCCCCGCCGAGTACCGCAACAACCTTTACATGTGCAACATCCACGGGAACCGCCTCAACCGCGATTGGCTCGACCGCAACGGGAACGGGTACGTGATCAAGCACAACCCGGACTTCCTCTTCGCGAACGACGCGTGGTTCCGCGGTCTCGTGGCGAAGTGCGGTCCCGAAGGCGGGCTCTACGTCGCGGACTGGACCGACACCGGCGAGTGCCACAACTACGACAAGGCGGACGTCACGAACGGCCGCATCTTCCGCGTGGTCCACGGCACGCCGAAGCCGTGGAAGGGAGACGTGGCCAAGCTGACCGACGGCGAACTGCTCAAGATGCAGGGCCATTCCAACGACTGGTTCGTGAGGCAGGCCCGCCGTGTGCTCCAAGAGCGCGCCGCGGCCGGGAAGTTGGAGAAGGACACGCTCGAAGACCTCCGCATGCTCGCGATCATGACGGACAACACGCAGGCGAAGCTGCGCATGATGTGGGCCGCCCACGTGGCCGGCGGCCTGAGCGAAGACAACCTCGTGACGCTGCTCGCGAACGACGACGAACACGTCCGCATCTGGGCGGCGATGCTCGGCTGCGAGCCGGCGGAACCGAGCCCGGCCTTCGTCAAGGCGTTGATCAAAGCCGCGAACAAGGAGGAATCCGAGTTCGCCATGCTCTTCTACTCCGGCATGGTGCAGCGGCTCCCGGTGGACGACGCGATGCCCCTCATCCAAGCGGTCGCGCTGCGCGTGCTGCCCGAAGACGAGATGAACCTCGCGCTGGCCGTGTGGTACGGGGCGCAGTCCGTGATGGCCCGCGACCCGAACCTGCGCTGGCACCAGATTTTCGAGGTGAGCCGCCATCCGCTCATCGTGCGGAACGGCGCCCGCTACCTCGTGTCGCGCTCCGGCGAGAAGCGAATGAAGGAACTCGCGGCCTTGGTGAAGTATGTCTCCGAGGCGGACTCGAACGATCAACGGATTGCAGTGCTCGCCGGCATCCAGGATGCGCTCGCCGGGTTGCGCTCGAGCCCCGAGCCGGACGGCTGGAAGGACTTGTACCCCAGCCTGGCGGAAAGCGAGAATGCGGACCTGAAGTCGCGAGCCGAATCGCTCGCCGTGCTGTTCGGCAACCCGAAGGCGATCGCGGACTTGAAAGCCCGCTTGGCCGATGCCAAGGCCGAGCCCGCAGCCCGCATCGCCGCCATCGAACTGCTCGCCCGCAAGAAACTGGACGGCCTCGCACCGGAACTTCACGCGTTGCTCGACGATCCCGCCGTGCGCGGGGCCGCCGTGCGGGCCTTGGCCGCGTACCCGGACGAGCACACGCCCGCGAAACTGGTCGCCGCTTATGCGAAGTTCACCCCGCAGGAGAAGACCGATGCGATCCAGACGCTCGTGTCGCGGTCGCCGTGGGCCGCGAAGCTGCTCGACGCCGTGGAGAAGAACACGATTCCCCGCGCGGACGTGTCGCTCGTCGCGGCCCGCCAAGTGATCGCGCTCAACGACAAGGGCCTGACCGAACGCCTCGAGAAAGTCTGGGGCAAGATTCAACCCGCATCGAAGGAACGGGCCGCCCTCATCAAGAAGTGGAAGGGCGATCTCAACGCGGACGTGTTGAAGAACGCGAACGCGGCGAACGGCCGCGCGATCTTCGTGAAGTCCTGCTCCGCCTGCCACAAGCTGTTCGGCGAAGGCACCGAGGTCGGCCCCGACCTCACCGGCTCGCAGCGGGCGAACCTCGACTACGTTCTGGAGAACGTGCTGGATCCCAACGCCGTCGTGCCGCGTGAATTCCAAGTGTCGATCTTCTCGCTGACGGACGGCCGGTTGCTCACGGGCATCGTGCAAAAGGAGACGCCGGACGGGCTCACGGTCCGCACCGCGAACGAGACGATCATCGTGCCGAAGGCGGATCTCGAGAGCCGCAAGACGACGAACCTCTCGCTCATGCCGGAAGGATTGCTCGATCAGTTGAAGCCGGACGAGGTGCGCGATCTGATCGCGTACCTGAGAAGCCCGGAGCAGGTGGAACTGCCGAAGGAACCGTAGTCTGTTAGCCCGACGCGCAAGCAAGGGATGAGATCAGCCCTCGCTTGCGCGTCGGGCTAACAAGACGGCCATCGCCCAGCGTCAGGAGACGACCATGTATCGTGCGGCCGCGTTGATGCTGGGGCTGTGCCTATTCGCGTTCGGTCGTGCGGCCGAGCCGGAGAAGAAGCCGCCGACCGCGCCGCAGGAATTCCAACGGCTGCAGGGTACGTGGAAGATCGAAAGCTGGGAAGAGGGCGGAAAAGCGGTGCCGGCCGCGGATCTCAAGAAACGCGAACTCTTCTTCGGCGGCAACGTGTTCGTGATTCGTCGCGAGGGCAAGATTCACCAAGCCGGGCTCGCCAAGCTCGATCCCGCCGCCGCCCCCCGCACCATCGACCTGAACATTCGCGAAGGCGAGGCCAAGGGCGAATCGCTGCCCGGCATCTATTCACTCGACGGCGATACGCTCACGCTTTGCATTCAGCCCAAGGGCGAGGAGCGGCCGGACGGATTCAAGCCGGACGGAAAGTCCGGCGCGATCCTGATCACCGCGAAGAAACCGAAGCCGGCCGTCGAGGAAGTCGTGGACATCGTCGGCAAATACCGCTCGGAATTGCTCGAGGCCACGGGCAAGACGGTGGTGACGGAAGCGGTCGTCGAGCGCCGCGGCGACGCTTACCTGGTGACGTACATGCTCGGCGACAAGACGCTCTTCGTCGGCACCGCGCTGCGCCGCGGCGATCAACTCTCCATGTCGTGGATCAGCGCCGGGCAAATCGGCGTGAGCGTGTACAAGATCGAGCGCGGCCCGAAACTCACCGGGGAGTACACCACGCTCGGCGGCATCGGCGCCACCGGCAAGGAAGTTCTTACGCCGTGGAAAAAGATCGACTGACCATCACTTCGCGCCGGGCAGGTACACGATGTCCGGCCCGGACCGCATCACGCCGGGCCGGCTGGGAAGCGTACGGCCGCCGTCGTCCGCTCCGTCCGGGCCCGTGCTCCACAACACCGGCTGGCCCGCGGGAATCGGTCGGGGCTCGCCACCGGGCGGCGTTTTGGCACCCAACGTGGTCACGACTTGAGGGGGTGCCGGGAGGGTTTCGCCAGGCGAGATCCGGTAGCGGAACGGGGCGTCGCAGAACGGATCGAGCGGGATCGCGCGAAGAATCCCGGTGCGGACCAAGTCGTCGAGCGTTGTCGGGAGCGTGCCCCGCTCCAACTGGTGGATGCGGATGGCGAGCAGCAGATCGCGGCCCGCCGATGGAGCCGCAGTTGCCGGTCGCTTTCGATCATTTCCAGGTGTGACCTTGCGGGCGAGGAACAGGCCGCTGCCGGGGCGGCCGCGGATCAATGCGCGGGTTCCGGCATCGATTTCCCCCGTCTCGAAGCCCAACCCGCTGAGTCGCCGCGTCCGTTCCCGTTCCCACGGCACGTTCCACGCAGTCGCCACCAAGTCGACGATCGCGTTGTAGTGTTCGCGATCCTTGCCGGGCGGAGTGATCTGCGCCGGGAGGAACTGCCCGGGCGCCTTGGCCAGTTCACGCATCACATAGCGTTCGGCCAGCAGGTGCGGGCGCGGATCGAAGGGCGGAGCGGCATCCTCCACCAGCATCAAGTCCAACGCGGTGCGGAGCGTCGACGGAGGCCCCGCATAGGCTTCCAACCAGCGGTGGGTCGCAGCATACGCCGCACGGCCCACATCGGTGCCATAACCCAGCGGGACGGTCAGCGAGCCGTTGCGGAAGGTGCGGCCGAGCGCCAAGGCCGTTCGCAATTCCTCGGGAAATGCAGCGGGGTGGCCTTCGACCTGTTGCTGGAGGCCGCGGGCCAGCAGGATCACGCCCATGCGGCGGCCGTTCACCTGCGTTTGAAGCGAAGCGGTGGTTCCGGTGCGGAGCGGATGTTCGAAGATCCCGTCCACGGGTTCGCGGCCGGCGTTGCGGGCCTGGACGTACCAGCGTTCGTCCGGATCCCCGGCTTCGGAATCGAGCGCGTACACCTTGTCGATCCACTCCTTCGCCTCGGTGTCGCCGGCATTCCATCCGAAGTAAACGGTGTTGGCGAGGCGTTCCTCCAGCGGCGCCCGTTGCGGCCCCGGTTGCTTCGGGAACGGCGGGACGGATTGGGCGAAGCGCACGAACCGCTCCGCCGCCGAGCGGAACTGACGGCCGGAATCCAACGCATCGAGCGGGGGCAGGGACGCGATGTACGCGATGTCGTCTTCCGCGCCGGGGGCGTCCGGCACTTCGAGGACGCGCCAGCCGAGCCCGGCCGCAAGGCATGCAATGGCGCACGCGAGCCCGGCGGCCAGCGTCCGCATCGGGCGACGAGTGGGCAAGCGTTCGGACGACCAAGCCCGCATGAGCAGCCCCTCGGTGGCGAGCACGGCCACCGGGGGGAGCCATAGCTGCCAGCCGAGTGTTCCGCCGGAGAGGAGCGAAGGCATCCAGAACGCCGCCAGCGATCCGCCGACCACGCCGGCTACGCCCGCGGCCACCACGGTCTTCTTGAAAAGCAGGCCGCACAAATGACCGGCCACGAAACCGTAGATGAGCGGCACGACGAGCAACTTCCAGCCTTGGCCCCCGAGATGGGCGCCGTCGAGCAGGAGGCTGCGGAGGACACCGGAGAGAGTCGATCCACCACGCAAGGCCGCGTCACCCGACTGGGACTGGATGAATCCCGGCAACAACAGCAGTGTCAGGAGCGAGATCGCGAACCCGAGATGAACGATCAGCTTCGCAAACCAGAGTCGGTGTACGGGGAGCCGCCGTTCGCCCCAGAACCGAGCGGCTCCGCCGCCTTGTTCGTCCATGAACATCGTGACGCCGGCGAGCACGCCGGCCGTGAGAGCCATTCCGGGGACGAGCAGGATCGGATGCACGTTCTCCGGAAGCAGGCTGCACCCGAGCACCACCGCGAACACGGCGATGATCAGCCCGGGTTTCGCCAACTGGCGCCACGCCAGCCAGAGCAGTGCCGCGGCCCCGATCTGCGGCCGGCGGCGCGGCTCGACGAACGCATCAGTGGCCGATCCCGGCACGTCCCCGCGCACGCGGATCGGCGTCGCGTCCGCGGCACGCTGAATCCGGTCCGTACGCGTGTATCGCAGTGCGGAAGCCAGAAGCGGCGTCCCGAACATGAGCGCGAGGAAGATCCACCCGCCCGCTGGTTGCAGTATGAACGCATTCC
>JAXMBB010000029.1:0-68679 GCA_046350135.1 Gemmataceae bacterium | reverse complement strand
CCGCTTCAGCTTCAGGTGCCGGGCCTTGTACACGACCCCCATCCCGCCGCGGCCAACGACGCACTCGACTTCGTACCCGGGAACCGCCACCGAAACGGGGATCGGGTCGCACTCGGGGTTCGGCACGGGCAGGTGGGTCATCGTCTCCGGGGAATCGCCGATCAGCAACTCCCCCGGAGCGGTCGGCGGAAGGGTCGGCATGCCGATCGTCGCAGGCTCGGGGTCGTTCGCATCGGCGGGCGACAAGGGGGCATCCTCGCGGTCGAACATGACGACATGCGACGAACGGCGGGAATCGTGTCGGACTTCACGTCAAAATCGTCTGCGCGCGGTCGGGCCCGACCGAAACCACCGAGACCTTCCGCCCCACGAGTTCGGCGATGCGATCGACGTAGCGGCGGGCGCCGGCGGGGAGATCGCTCAACTTCCGCGCGGTCGTGATGTCCTCGCTCCAACCGGGAATCGTCTCGAACTTCGGCACGCACCGCTCCAAGCGATACGCGTCGCTCGGGAAGTGCGTGATGCTCTCGCCGTCGAGTTCGTAGCTCGTGCAGAGCCTCAGTTCCGGCAGGCCGCTGAGCACATCGAGCAACATCAAGGTGATTTCATCTGCCCCGGACAGTGCGGCCGTGTAACGCACGGCCACGGAGTCGAACCAGCCGACGCGTCGCGGCCGCCCGGTGACCGTGCCGTATTCACGGCCGATCTTGCGGATGCGTTCGCCGGTGTCGTCGTGGAGTTCCGTGGGGAACGGCCCTTGTCCGACTCGCGTGGTGTACGCCTTCACGATTCCGATCACGCGCTGCACGTGCTTCGCGGGTACGCCGGTGCCGGTCCAGATTCCGCCGGGCAGGCTGCTCGAACTGGTGACGAACGGGAAGGTGCCGTGATCCACGTCCAGGAGGCTGCCTTGGGCCGCTTCGAACATCACGCGCTTGCCGGCGGCCACGGCATCGTGCAGCAACCGCGTGGTGTCCGTCACATACGGGCGGATGCGTTCGGCGTAGCCGAGATACTCGTCCGCGATGCGGCCCGCGTCGAGCGGTTCGAACTCGGTCTTGGGCTCTAACGCCTGAATCAACCGGTTTTTCACCGGCACGATGGTGGCGAGCCGTTCGCGAAGGTGCGTCTCATGCAGAAGTTCGCCGATGCGGATGCCGAAGCGGCGGCCGGCCTTGTCCTGGTAGCACGGGCCGATGCCGCGGCCGGTGGTGCCGATCTTGCCCGACTCGCCGCCCTCGGCCGCTTTCTCCTCGGCCATGTGGTACGGGAAGATGACGTGGGCGTGGTCGCTGAGCACGAGCGTGCGCGAGACGTCGAGTCCGCCGGCGCGGAGCGAGTCCACTTCTTCGAGGAAGCGCGGCGGGTACACGACGAGGCCGTTGCCGATCACGGACGTGACGTTCGACCGGATCACCCCGGTGGGCAGCAGCGAGAGCTTGAACGTCTTGCCGTTTGCGACGACAGTGTGCCCGGCGTTCGCCCCGCCGTTGAAGCGGACGACGTAATCGAATTGGTCGCCGAGGAGATCGACGATCTTTCCCTTGGCCTCGTCGCCCCACTGGAGGCCGACCACGCACGTACCGGGCATATGAAACGATCCCGCAACCGAATGGCGAATGCAAAGTACAACCCGATCACGTTAGGCCGCCTTGGAAGGTGCGTCAAGGACCGTGCTGCCGAGCCATCCACTCGGCCGATACTATAACGAAGGGAAACCGACTCGCGTTCCGAGGTTGAACATGGCAGCAGGCGGCCCTTCTCCCGCGGGTGATTCGAAGAGCTTGGCCACGGTGTTGGTGCCGGTGGCCGGCGTTGCGTTGATCGTCGTGCTCGTGGTCGTGATCGGTGCTACGAACGAACCGGGCGCGAGTTCCACGGACAAGGGCGGCGGCGGAAGCGGTAAGAGCTCACTCGTAAGCGGGCCGGGCAAGCCAATGTCCGACGGGTCCGACGGCGGCACCGAAGACGCGGATCTCAAGACGATCGGCGATGGCGGGCTCAAGTACCGCGACTTGAAGGCCGGCACTGGGCCGGAATGCCCCAAGGGTGTGACCGTGAAGGCTCACTATGCGGGCTGGCTTGCCAACGGCACGGAGTTCGACGCCAGCCGGAAACACGGCAGCGATCCGTTGGAGTTCTCACTCAACGGAGTAGTGGCCGGTTGGACCGAAGGAATTCCGGGAATGAAGGTCGGCGGGATCCGCAAACTCGTGATCCCGGCCTCGATGGGCTACGGTGCCCGCGGGCAGGGCAAGATCCCTGGTGGTGCGACGCTCATCTTCGAGGTGGAACTCGTGGCGATCAATTGACCCGAACTTCCTCCTGCCGCACGTGTCCATGCTTGCGAACAGCGTGTGAAAATTCGACCGAGGACTTGCCTCGGCCGCCTCCGTTCACAGAATGAGATTTCTGCCCCTTTAGCTCAGTTGGTAGAGCAGCTGACTCTTAATCAGCGGGTCCTCGGTTCGAGCCCGAGAGGGGGCACTGGAAGGGAAAGCCCTTCAGCCGAAGCATTTCCAGCTTACCTCCGGGTGTTCCGGAGCCGCGGTCAAAGCAACGGGATCCGGGTGTAGTACTACACCCGAACTTCTCCCCGGTGTTCCATGCCGCGAAAAATTCACGTTCCCGCCTACCTCCACCACAAGGCCACCAACCAGGCGTACATGAAGCTCCGCGACGGCGCGGGCGGTCATCGCTTCGTGTACCTCGGCGTTCATGGCACGGCCGAAAGCCGCGAACTCTATCAGCAGAAGCTCGCCGAGTACGGTGCCCACGAGCAGAAGGCCCCCGCGACGATCACCGTGGCACCGACCGTTGCCGTCATCTTCCTTCGGTTCCTGCAGCACGCGGATTCGCATTATCGACGGGCGGACGGAACCCGCACGAACGAGGTGCGGGAGTTCCGCGTGGTGAGCACGATCGTGAACGAGATCTATTCCCGGCTGCCCGCCAGTGACTTCGGGCCACTCGCGCTGAAGGCGGTGCGGAAGAGGATGATCGACATGGGGCTGAGCCGCGGCGTGGTGAATCAACGCATCGGCCGCGTGAAGCGGGTCTTCAAGTGGGCTGCCGGCGAGGAGCTTGTCCCCGGCAGCGTCTTCCAGTCGCTCGCGGCCGTCGCCGGCCTGCAGCGTGGACGATGCGGCGTTCGCGATGCCGCCGGCGTGAAGCCGGTGGACGAAGCCACAGTCGCCGCAACGCTCCCCTTCCTCGCCCCCCACGATCGCGGCCTTGTCGAGTTCCAGCAACTCACCGGTTGCCGACCGGGTGAAGCCACGCTGATTCGCCGCGCCGACATCGACATCGGCAGCAAGATCTGGCTGTACCGGCCGAGCCAGCACAAAGGAAGCTGGCGGGAGAAGGATCGCGTGATCGCGATCGGGCCGCAGGCCCAGGACCTGCTGAAGCGGTTCTTCACGCCGAGCATGGACGACTACTTGTTCCGACCGTCGCGAGCGCCGAAACGCCGGAAGCGTCCAAACCGCCCGTACACCGTGACGACGTACGCCCATGCCATCGCACGCGCCTGCGACCGCGCCTTCCCGCCGCCGGCGGAACTGGCCAAGCGGAAGATCGAGGCCGAACCCGGCAAGCCCGCTAAGCTCGAATCGACCAAGGCCTGGCTTGCCCGCCTCACCCCCGAGCAGCACGCAGCACTGGCCACGTGGCGGAAGGCCCACCGATGGGCGCCGAACCAACTTCGCCACACGCACGGCACGAAGGTGCGAAAGCAGTTCGGCTTGGAAGCCGCCCAAGTGGCGCTTGGCCACGCGAAGGCCGACGTCACGCAGATCTATGCCGAGCGGAACTTGGAACTGGCGGTAAAGGTCGCTGAGAGGCTCGGCTGAACGGGCCCTACGAGCCGCAGGAAACTGAGCTGGAGGCAAGAAGGGAAGGCCTGTTTCTTCCTCAAAAGCAGCCCTTTTGACAGCGCTCGGGTTAACGCACAGCTCGGGCCAGTGGTATAACTGGTTATGAAGGAATCATCGCGTCACCTCGACACAACCGAAAGGATTTGGTGCGTCCCGGCCGATTTGCAGGTGTGAATACCTTGCATTTCGGTTAAGGGATAACTAAACTGCATGGCAACTGCGAATCTCACGCAAATTGTCGCCCGAGGAACTTGGGGAACGGTGGAGGCCGTGGTCCTGGATTCCGGGAAATGCATTGCCATCGAGTTCCTCCAAGACGAGTTGACACAGCTTCGAGAAGGCGGAAAACACGATCATGACAAGACCGCAATGGTGCGGTTTCTGAACATTTTTCAGCAGTTTGCCAACTATGGGGTAGTAGCTCCCAAGCGGCTTCTCAAGTATGAGAAGAACGGACTGCTGGCATTTAAGGATGAAGTCCGAAATGTGCAGGTGAGATTCCCGTGCTTCCCGGACGGGAGGAGGATGCTCCTTACTCACGGCTTTTTGAAGCGAGGCGTTGGTGGCGGTCTCGGGAAGTGGCTCGATAGCGAGTTTGAAAGGGCAGAGCGGATTAGAGCCGAATACTACCGTCGCAAGCAACTGCTTGGCGTGACCAAGAGTGGAGAAGGCAACCGTGGCAAAAACTCTGGTTGAGCAATTTGTCGAGAGCAAGGAGAACATGCGTCTCTTTCAGCAAGAGCGCGCGATAATGGAGGTTACAGACCTTCTAGAAGAGACTCTTGAAGAGTTGGGCATTTCTCGATCCCAGTTCGCTGACATGCTCGGTAAGAGCAAGGCGTGGGTCACCCAGCTTTTGGACGAGGAAGGGAACAACACCATCCGGACCATCGCCGATGCCTTCGCTGTGCTAGGTCGCGAGTTCCGTTCTTTTGCTCAGCCAATCCGTGTTTCCAACTCGCGGGAAACAACTCCTAGCACAACGGTAGCAATTCGAGATAGTGAGGCCACAGGCAACTTCAGCGGCCTAAGGATCATTCGTGCTTCTTCAGCGGATACTTCCCTGCAAGACGTAGCCTAACTATGCCGAAGTCAAAGGTTAAAGATCGAAAACCCCGTGGCCCTTTCTTGGCGGCGGCGTTTTTCTGCGAACGCACCATGCAAGAGAAGGAGGACAACGCGATTACGGTTGTTCGGATTGTGGACAACTTCGCACTCGAGTTGGCGCCGGACACTCCAGCCGACATCCCTTCTGAGAAGCACAAGATCCCGTTTCAGATAGCGGGTCTCATCTCGTTCAAGACTGGCGACTCTCCCGGTGAACACACGTTGCGACTCGTCATGGAGTCACCAAACGGGAAGAAGCGAACGATGCTAGAAAAACTCGTCTTACTTTCTCCCCAGCCAAACGGCGGGTTCAACTTCCGAATGAACATGACTTTGGGTGTAAGCGGCGGCGGGCTATTCATCGTCCACGTCTACCTAGACGGGAGGTTGTACACTTCCATGCCGATCCAAATCACGATTTCACGAGCGGTACACTCCCCAGCAATTCCTGCGGACCTGACCAACTCAGGAGGTGGTCAGGCCCGGCAATGACTCACGCCACCGTGAAGTGATCCGCAACCCCTCGCACCAGTTTCGCCACGGCTTCCAGTGAGTCCGCTTCCCGCTCGGCCGAGTGCTGATCCTCACAGCGGTGCAAGCCGCCGGTCGCCCGGTCGATGATCGCCCACTGGTCCCACTCCGGCTCGAACATCGCCTCGAAGCGCCGGCCCGCGACTGGGTGCGGGGTGACCGGGCTCGGCTGGAAGCTCCACAGTTCAGGCTCGATTCGCAGCTTCAACATGGTGAACGCTCCGCTTGCGGGAAAGGAACGCATGCATCCTGCTCCGCTCTTTCCCGCGATGCCAGAAGCGTTGCAGCGGAATTACTGAAATAGTGTTCAGTATGTATACAAGTGAACACTATCTCATCAGCTCAGCACCGGACGTGTGTCTACCGATGATGCGCATCCGCCAGCTCAAAACGCCCCGCGCGGAAAATCCGCGCGGATTCCCGGCTTCGGACCTGCCGCCGATCGCTTGTTCAAGGAAAACTATAAGCATGTTCACTATCCCGCCGGGAAGGATGCCGGCCTCACAGCGAGAGGTGCATCATGAGTGCGGACGTGTTGAGGGCCTTGGGCGCGACGATGGACACGCAGGACTTGGAGGTGATTCTGCGGGCGTGGCTAAAGGCCCGCGGCGTCGAGCGGGTGCTCGTGCTGGAGGAGTTCGACCCGGACACCGGCGACCTAGTCGAGTCGCGCGAGATCCAACCCTGAACGATCCACCCAAGCAAGGAGAAGTGCCATGTCGCGAGAGAATCTGGTCGAAAGGATTCGCGAATACGCGGACCGAACACATACCGGCTGGTGTGAAATCGTGCTTCAGATCGAGCGGGACAGGATTCGCTTGGAATTCTTGTTGATTCGACGCGAGGGCTTCACTTCCTTGAGTCGCGACGAGATTGCTCAATCTCTAGCTTCTCTCGAGCAAGCTCCTTGAGCAACTCGTCCTCGAAGTCCTTGACCCGCCACTGCAACTCATCCTGAACGCTGTTTCCCTTCAGCTTCGCGAGCTTCCCAAGCACCCTCGCGAAGCTCTTGTAACACTTCACGGTTGTCAGCGAGTCCGCCTCTTCATCGCTCTTGAGCGGCTTCTCTGCCATGAGCATCACCATTTGACGCAACCTCTTCCCGCGATACTCGTTGACGCGGGATACCTGCGTTCAAGGTATCTCGCATAGCCCACCGCTTCCAATTCATCTTTTCAAATCTTCGCGTTTTCCTGTTGACTATTTGTATCCGTCGCTACTATTGTTCCATGTATCGAACGGATATAAGTAGCCGAGGCAAGAATGGCCGCACAAACTCAGACCGAACGGGCTTCGGTCTACATCGACAAACGCCTGCTGAAGATGGCGAAATTCCTCGCTGAAGAACGCAACACGACCATGGCCGAGGAAATCGAGCGACGCGTCTCCAAGTCACTCGAAGCTGACTACCGCAAAGCAATCAGTCGCGAACACGCCGAACTCGGTGAGTCCGGCGCTTGAGCCACCCAAGGATCAACCCCGGCAGGATTCGCCGCACACCATTCGCCCAACGGAGCGAGCCGTGAGAATCCGCCGCAACCAGTGGCTGCTGAAGTTCGTGGTCGAAGCCGTGCTCAAGGCCTTCTTCGGAGTTTGACCCCCATGAACGGCATCCTGAACGAAACCGTGCTGACCCTGCCGCAGGCGTGCAGCCTCTACCCCGGCACTCGGGGCGCGTCGCGGAAGCATCCGGCCACGCTCACCCGGTACATCCGCAAGGGTTGCCGCGGTGCGGCCGGTGTCCGCGTGAAGCTCGAAGCGATCCGCGACGGTGGGCGATACCTCACGTCCCGCGAAGCCCTCGACCGCTTCCATGAACGATTGAACGCCCAAGTGCCCGTCGAGCCGGCCCCGACCAACTCCGCCCTCGATCGCATGCACGAAGCCACCGAATGCGAATTGGAGAAACTCGGCGGCTTCAAACGCCGCCCCGCCGTCGCGAAGTGACCCGCACCCCGATCACCACCAAGGCCTGCACCATGATCCGCTGGAAAGCACACGGCTTCGCAGACCCGGTGTACACGTCCGAGTGCGGCCAGTTCACGTTGATGCGGTCGCCGCGGCGCGAGTGGATCGCCAAGCGTTACGACTTCCCCGAAGACCGGACGCCCGCGGAAACCTCCGCTCCGCTCGGCACGCTCGAAGCCGCGAAGCAGTGGTGCGAAGCCCGCCGACTCGACCCGGTGCTGTCGATCTGAGGAGCCACGATGAAATGCAACGACGGCGGACAAGCGTTCCCGCGAGCGGCCGGGCCGGAAGGCGCGAGCTTCTGCAACGGCGAGGAAGGCATGACCCTCCGCGACTGGTTCGCGGGGCAGGTGATCGCGGGGCTTGTCACGCTGAATCTGCCGCCCGGAGAAAACAGCCCTTCGCTGCCGCAGTTTGCGATGTTCGCCTACGCGGTCGCCGATGCGATGCTCGCCGAACGTGCCAAGGGCTGATCGATCTTTCCCCAGGAACGAGGTGCACGGATGCCACGATGCCGCCACTGCCGCGATCCCCGCAAAGCCGTCAACCGCCCGCGCGGGCTGTGCTGGAACTGCTTCTACTCGCCGGGCGTGCGGGAGCGGTTCCCGAGCACGAGCAAGTACGCCCGCCGAGGAATCGGGAATCTCGGCCATTGCCTGCCGGGGCTGGCGGCCGTGCCGACCACGGCCGCGCCGGGCACGCCGGAGAAGCTGTCCGTGATGGAGGCCCGCGCCGAAGCCGGCCTCGCAATCTTCCACCCGGCCGACGCTCGCCACGCGGGTGATCCGCGGCCGTTCCTCGCACTGCTCACGAGGGCCGCATGAACGGATTCTTGGTCATGGGCATCGGCCACAAGCACGACGTACCGCTGGCCATGTTCGAGGATCGCGACACCGCGGTCGAGTTCGCCGAGGACGTTTCGCCGGCGGACGTACAAGCCGCGATCCGCAAGGCGTGGCACGAAGAAGCCGGAGAAGACCAGCCGATCGGCGTTGTGCTCGCTCCGGTGAAGGACAGCGAGCCGCAACCGTTCGAGTCCATGAAGAACTTCGATTGAGACCTCGATTGAACCCGCGTCATGTGCGGGCGGGTTCGAGTAGGCTCGCGGCCCCGGCGGTGAGGGACAGGGGCATGCCCGAGGCCGCACGGATGAACGGGGCTGTCCTGGTTCGAATCCAGGCTCGGGCATCACGAGGACGGAGCCATGCTCGATTACTCGCGACTGGAAACCGGTGAACTCGAACCAACCATTCGCAAGGGTGGCAAAGAAACGGCTCGGGCGTGGGGCTGGCATCCGTCAATTCCGGGCACGGGCGACGGCGCGGGCCACCTGATGATCGAGTTGACCCGCGGCCGCCAGCGGGAAACCTCGCGCTACGTCGTGGAAGAGATCGATCCGCTGCCCGGCCTGATGGGCCGCCAGTTCCGCCTGCGGAAGTGTCACAGCGACACGGTGTACGTCGTCGCGATCGGCGGGTTGCCAAGCTGCACTTGCCCCCGCGGCCAGACCGGTGCCGCTCGGGTGAACGTCTGCAAGCACTTGGATGCGATCCGGGCACTGGTCGCCGCCGGACACCTCGGCGGGGATGTGACGTGTGCGGTGCGGATCCCGTCCCTCGACGATCACGACGCACCGAAATCCTTGCCATTCAACCCGCGGTTCGCCGCACTCGAAATCTGAGGATGACTCCATGGTTGCGAATTCCGCCACCGAACCTGTCGCCGAGCCCGCCGTGTGGGCCGTGGTCGAACTGATGGGCCATGTGAAGCTCGCTGGCCGGCTGACCGAGGAGGAGAAGTTCGGCGCGAAGCTCGGCCGAATCGACATCCCGACCGGCAAGCCATGCTCGCTTGCCGACTGCGAATCTCACCAGATCGCGCCAGACGCATGTCCAGAATGCCACGGAGCCGAGACGTTCATCACCAAGTTCTTCGGCGGCGGATCGATCTATTCCGTGACGATCGTCTCGGAAGCCGTCGCGCGGCACATCGCGAAGAAGAGCCACCCCGAACCGGTTCACTCGTGGGACTTCCCCAAGCAACTGATCCCAGCGAACACGTTCGTGGACGATCACGGCCTCGATGACGGGGATGACGAATAGCGGAACGCACCCTCGAACCTCTCCAGGAGAAGCACCCATGTCCATGCTGGCCGAAACGCTCACGCCGAGCATCGTCGAAGTGGGAAAGATCAAAATCGGGGAACTCGGGCCGCCGCGGCCGAAAGCCAACGGCAGCGGAACGTGGCGGCCGCCGGTGAAGCTCGATCACTTCAAGATCACCACGTTGCACCGCGGCGAGGACGGCCAGCTTCAGGTGGACGAGCCGCTGATGGCGTCCCTCGAATCGTTCGCGGACAAGAAGGACAAGAAACTGCGGGCCCTGCCGATCATGTTTCCGTCGAACGACCTCGACGACATCATGCAGAGCACGCACGTCTGGTACGTCGGCAAGTCGCTCGGCGCCCGCCGCGAGGGCAAGAAGGTCACCTTCTACTTCGACCCGCTCACCGGCCAGAAACTCGACTCGCCGCGAGTCGGCGCGTGGGAAGACGCGTTCCTCACCGCGACCGATCCGTGCGACCGCAGCAAGAAGCGGAAGCTCTTCAAGCGATTCACCACGCTGAACGTGATGATCGCCGCCGGCCTCGCCCGCTGGGGCGGGTTGTACAAGTTCCGTTCGTGCGGGGAGATCTCCGCCCGCCAACTGTACAGTTCGCTGCTCGTGCTGCAGCGGTCCGCGCACGGTGTGCTCCGCGGTCCGATCTTCCGCATGGTGGTCCGCCCGATGCAGGTGTCGCCCGAGGGGGCCGTCACCACGGTGCACGTCGTTCACGTCGAGTACCAATCCATGGACGCGAATCAGCTTCTGGAAGCGGCCAAGTCGCAAGCGGCCCTCGAAGCCGCCTCGGCCGTCGCGATCGCCGAGTCGAACCGCCAACTGAAGCAACTGCTCGCCGCGGCCGTGGACGACGTGCCCGACGAGGAGGAGGCGTACGAACCGCTGGAGTTCGGCAAGCCTGTGGTGCGGCAGGTGGTCGAAGGGGAAGTCGTGGACGAACCGCAGCCCGCGCCGCCCGTCACGAAAGAGGAGTTCGCCGCCCTGCTCGTGGCCAAGGGATGGAACTGGCCGCGTGCGATCGACGCGATCAACCGCAACTGGAAGTCCAACCTGCCGCACGCGAGCAAGTGGGCCGAGGTGCCGGCGGAGTATCTCTCCGACTTCGCGGCCTGGCTGCGGACCGAGCCGGAGATCACCAAGGCCGAACCGCAGCCTGCGGCCGCGGAGAAGCCCGAGGACGTGATCGCCGAGTGCGAGAAGCTGGCCGTCGAAGTGGCCGGAAGCTGGGAGCCGGTCCGCATCGAGTACGGGGAGAACTTCCAGTTCACCCGCGCCAAGGATCTCACGCCCGAGAACGCGATCAAGCTCCGCGACGCGCTCCGGCTGAACCTCAAGGTCAAGCACGAGGCCGAAGCCAACGCCAAATCCGGCACGACCACGGCCGCGTAATTCCCGCTCACCCCGTTCCACCCCGAGGACCTCATGGCCGCCGCGACCGCTCCCGAATTCGTCAGCCTCTCGCTCGACCAGATCCGGCCGAGCCCGATGAATCCCCGCAAGACGTTCGACGAGCAGGCCCTGAAACAACTGGCCGCGTCGATCAAGGAGAAGGGCGTGCTGGAGCCGATCCTGGTGCGGCCCCGCACGCTGTGGCAGCGCGTGTGCTCGTTCGTGGCCGTCCAGAAGCGGATCCTCGACCAGGACGGCAGCGGCTACGGACTGAGCAAGCCACAGTTCGAGCGGGCTGGAATCACGTTCAAAAACGTGAAGCAGTTCGACACGATCGCGGAGCAACTCGTGAAGGAAGGGCGGGCCGAGGAAGCGGACGCCCGCGCCGCCACGTACAACCCCGGCCCGAAGGCCCTCGATCCGATCGCGGATAAGGATCCGCTCGGCCTCGGCATCGATCACTACCAACTGATCGCCGGCGAACGCCGTTGGCGGGCGTCCGCTCTCGCCGGCGTCGAGACGATCCCCGCCCTGGTCCGCAACCTCGACGAGAAGGAAGCGGCCGAGGTGCAGGTGATCGAGAACGACCAGCGGGAGGACGTGGCCCCGCTCGAGCAGGCCGAGGGATATGCCCGGCTGATCGAACTCGGCGACGACGTCGAGAGCATCGCCGCGAAGATCGGCCGGCCCGCGAGGTACGTCACAGCGCGGCTCACGTTGACGAAGCTGATCCCGGCTCTGCAGGAGGACCTCCGCAGCGGCAAGTTGCCGTTCGGGCACGCCCACCTGCTTGCCCGATTGCCGGCGGCTCAGCAGGAAGCCGTGCTGAGCGAGGACAATTACGGTGGGCTGTGGGATTACGACGACAACATCATTTCGCTCGACCAACTCAAGCAGCAGCTTCGCCGCGAGTTCATCGGTGTGCTGAACGACGCGCCGTGGGACCTGGCGGACGAATCGCTCGTGCCGGCCGCGGGAAGCTGCACCAAGTGCCCGAAGCGGAGCGGCGCGAACCCGACGCTGTTCGACGAGTTGGTGCGGGACGACACGATCGACCTGAACAAGAAGCTGAAGCCCAAGGACCTCAACCCGGACCACTGCACCGATCGCGACTGCTACGCCGGCAAGAAAGCCGCGTTCATCGAACTTCAGGTGAAGAAGGCCGAGGAGAAGTCCGGCACCACGCCTGCGAAAGTGAGCGACAACTACTACGGCCGGACCGAGGGCGTGCTCGGCAAGGATCGTTACGAAGTGGTGCCGGCCAAGGAAGCCAAGGCCGACCCGACCTGCAAACCGGCCGTCGTCACGGACGGGAAGAACCTCGGCAAGACGATCTACATCCGCGAGAAGAAGCCGAGCACCGGCCGCTCCAATCCGTCTGCAGCGAAGGAAGAAGCCAAGCGTCGCGAGAAGGCGAAGGCGGGGAACGCCGCGGCCATCGCCGCCTGCGCCCGTGTCGCTCACGCCGCGGCCGAGATCTACGATCGGTCCGACAAGTCGCCGACGGCGTTCGCGAACGCGATGCGGGAAGTCCTCAAGGCCATGTGCCGCGAACTGTGGCACCAGGAGTTGATCCGCGTCGGGAAACGTCGCGGTATTCAACCGCCGAAGCATAACGCCACGCCCGGCAAGCTGCTCGCAAACGAAGCCAACAACCTCGACTCCCCCGGCGCGATGTTCGGCATGATCGCCGAACTGATAGCGGCCCGCCTGTGCGGCGGCTGGGGTTCGCCTTGGGCCGGCGCGGACCGCCCCGAGGATCGCGACTTCTGGAAGCTGTTCGGCGTGGACAAAGCGAAACTCGTGAAGCTCGCCGAGAAGGGCGGCCTGAAAGAGGAAGCCGACGACGAGGACGAATCGGACGAGGACGAGACCCCGTCGGCAAAGCCCGCGAAGAAGCGGAAGGCAGGCGCCGCATGAGAACCTGCCCCTTCAACGGCTGCGGCCAGAAGATCCCGGACAAGTTGTTCGCCTGCCGCGGCCACTGGTTCAGATTGAGTCGCGTCGAGAAGTCCGCGATCGACACCGCATATCGCCGTTACCTCGACGGTCACATCGACGTCGTCGAGCTTCGCCGCATCCAGCAGGACGTGCTGGGGAACAGGGGGACCGCATGAAGACCGAAACGGTGACGATCACCGGCTACTCGGATGACCTGATCGAGGTCCGCGGGAACGTCCGCGGGTGCGACGAGTACTCGGGCTGGAACGGCCCCGGATTCGTCGAGTTCGATTCCGGCGATGTGTTCAGGATCGAGTACACGAAGGGCGGGATGTGGAAGATCAAGCACCACGTCCAGGCGGAGGGCAGCAAGCTCCGCGTCGAGATCGCGGAATGTCCCGAGGGCGACGATCCCGAGCCGTACACGGACACCGCGACCGTGAAGGGTCCGATCTCCTGGGTGGACTTCTGGGACACGTGGCCGCCGTCACTCGACGAGGTGAAGGGGAAGGTCACCACGCGGCTGGAAGACGGGATCACCGCCGAGCAGGCCCGCGACATCTTCGTCGCACTCAACGGCCCGCGCAACTGGAGCCTCGCGAAATGACCGCGACCGCTCCACTCGTGTGCAAGCCGCTCGGGACGCTGCCCCTCGCCGAGGTGCACGCGTTCCCGCCGGCTGCCGCACGCGATCTCGAGAAGGACGGCGTCCGCACGCTCTTCGACCTTCAGCCGCACGTCGAGCAGAACGGAAACGACGTGGACGCGGTTCGGAAGGCGTTCGCCTCGCTCGGCGTGCGCAAGGAACACCTCGATCAATGCACCTGGTCGATTCTTCGGCATTTGAATCCGGCCACGGTGCCGCCGATCGCGAAGCCGAAGCCGGAGCGGAAGCCCCGAAAGAAGAAGGCCGATCACGGGGAAGGGGAAGGCACAACCATCGCGGCCGCCGACTCGCCGGCGCGAGCGTCGAGTGAAGCCGACGCGCCGACCCCTTCCCCGGCCGACCCTGCCAATCCGCGGACAACGCCCGACGACTTCGACGAGAACACGCCGCCGCCTCGCGTTCGCCCGCAAGGTGAAGCGGTGCCGCATTTCCTGAAGGTGCCTGCCGGTGAATCGGTGATCGCTCTGTTCTTCGAGTGGGACAAAGCGGGCCGGATTCCTGCCGGCAGCGTGCTGTGCGAGTTCCAAGGGAGCGAGTTCGGCACGCGTCCATCGCACCGGGTGACGGCCACGACTTGGCCGCCGCCTTTGGGAGAGCCCGGGGACGAGATCCCCGACGAGAAGCTGGATGCATTCCGCGTCCGCGTGTCGATCGACCAGCGTGCCAAGCGGGGCGAGACGCCCGTGAAGCATGTCGTGATGAGCCCAACACAGGAGGCCCGATGAACGGTGAACTGAACGCGATCGCCAAGCAGGTCGCCGAGTTGCACGAGAAGTGGGACGCCGCCGATCGTGAAATGGAGACCGCGCGGAACCGAAAGGATGCGGTCGCGAAATCACTCAACGACATGAATACGAAGCTGCTGAGTCGTGTCGGCCCGAACATCCGCAAACGCGTGTTCGTGGTCGGGTCGAAAGTCGTCACGGTCGAGTTCGAGAAGGGCGTCACGGTGCAGGAGATCGATCGCGACTGACCACGCGATCGAAACCACCTTGGGTAAAGGATGCCCCGTTGAACTCGCCTGTCCTCGAAACCGCTCGCCGATACTTGGCCGCCGGCCTGTCCGTGATCCCCGTCCGCGCGGACGGATCCAAGGCCCCGGCCGAGCCGAAGTGGGACCGCTTCGCCGAAATGATCGCAAGCGACCGCGAATTGCAGCGGTGGTTCGGCGGCGGCCGGCTCATGGGCATCGGCATCGCTGGCGGCAAGGCGTCCGGCAACCTCGCTGTGCTCGACTTCGAGACCACCGACAGCTACATCGACTGGCGCCGCATCGTCCCCGCCGACACCGCGGACGCCCTCTCCGAATGCCCCGTCGTTCGCACCCCGAGCGGCGGCTTTCACGTCTGGGTCCGACTCACCGAATGCACCGCCGGCACCGTGCTCGCCCGCCGGCCCGATCCCGAGGATCCAACCAAGGGCAAGGTGCTCGTCGAGGTCCGCGGCGACGGCCACCAGGTGCCGCGCCCGGCTGTCCCGCCGAGTGTCACAAGACCGGCAACCTGTACGAGTTCGTGGAACGCGGCTGGCTGGACGCCGAACGATGGACGCCGGTGCCGATCGACGTGTTCGTGAACTGGATGGAAGCGGCCGCGTCGTTGAACCAGTGGACACCGCCGAAGCCGGCCGAGCCGTCGCGGGCCCAACGCGAACGCGATCGCGAGCCGAGTCATGAAGATCCGGGGACGGACTTCAACCGCCGCGGCACCTGGGCCGAGGCCGGCCTATTCGATGCGGGGTGGACGTGGGCCCGCGAACTCGGGGACGACCGTGGCACCGTCAAGCGGCCGGGGAAGGACGCCGAGGGCATCAGCGGCACGCTCGGCATCGTATCGAGCCGCGCGAATCACTGGCCCTTCTTCTACAGCTTCTCCACCAACTGCCCGCCGCCGTTGCAACCGAACACGCCGTACGACCGCTTCGGCATGTTCATCCGCCTGAAGCATCGCGGGGACATACAGACCGCAACGAAGGCCCTGCTCGACATGGGCTACGGCGTTCGGAAGGGCCGGCCGCCGGCGGTGAAGCCGCCGCATCCCGCCGCGCCCGCGCTGGACGGGCCGCCGCCCGACGATGATCGCGTCGAGATCCGGTTGAGTTCGGACCTGCACGTCAACGCGCACCAGGTGATCGAAGCCCTCGCCGAGCGGGACATCGGGTTGTTCCAGTTCGAGCGGAGGCTGGTGCACATTCGCCGCGGCGTCAAGCCGCCGACGTTCCTGAAGCGGACGGACGATCACGGCACGATCGACCTGGTGTGTGACGATCACTTGGCCGTGCGGGTGAGCGCCGTCGCCCGGTTCTTCACGGAGAAGGAGAAGAAGCGGCCCGTCGGAGAGATCGTGAAGGAATACAAGCAACCGCCCGAACGCCTGGTCCGGGCCGCTCGATCGATCCCAACCGATCGCATCCGGCCGCTCACCGCCGTGGTCACCGCGCCAACGATCCGGCCCGACGGTAGCATCCTCGACACGCCCGGGTACGACGCGGCCACGGGGTTGTACCTCGACCCGGCCAACGGCCTGACGATCAACGTGCCCGACCGGCCCACGCGGGGCCAAGTGTCCGCGGCCGTCGAGACGCTCGGCTACCCGCTCGCCGACTTCCCCTTCCGTGACCCGTGCCACCAGTCCGCCGCGATCGCGGCCGTGCTCACGTTGGTCGGACGCTGGACGTTTTCCGGCGCCGTGCCGCTCTTCCTGGTGGACGCCAATCGAGCCGGCACGGGCAAGGGCTTGCTCGTGGACATCTGCGTGCTGATCGGCACGGGCGTGAAGCCGCCGAGCATGGCCAACACGATCGACGACGACGAAATGCGAAAGCGGTTGATGAGCTTGGCGCTCGCGGGTGAGTTGATCGTGAAGGTGGACAACATCCCCGAGCACGAGAGCCTGGGCACGGCATCGTTGGAAAGCGCGATCACCGCCGGCGAGGTCCACGATCGGCTGCTCGGCAAGAACGAAGCGGCCAAGGTACCGATGCGGGCCGTCTGGTGGGCCACGGGGAACAACGTGCGGTTGTTCGGCGACATGGGCCGCCGTTCCTGCCACGTCCGGCTGGAGACGAGCCTCGAGAACCCCGAGGAGCGGCCGGACGTCAAGGAGAAGGAGCTTCTCGAACACGTCCGGGTGAACCGCGGGAAGTACCTGTCCGCCGCCCTGACGATTCTTCGCGGCTGGTTCGTCGCCGGGCAGCCGCGGCAGGCCCTGCCGACGTGGGGAAGCTTCGAGGCCTGGTCCGCCGTCGTCCGTCAGGCCGTCGTCTGGGCGGGGCTGGTGGATCCGTACACGACCCGGACGGGACTCCTCGGCAACTCCGACCCGGTCGGGAACGCCTTCAAGACGTTCGTCGCGAACTGGACCAGCGTCGACCCGGATCGCTCCGGCCTCACCGCCAGCAAGCTCCTCGGTCTCATCAAGACGCCCGACGCGGACCCCGCCACCATGGCCCAGCGGGAAGCCGTCCGCGAAGCGCTGCTCGAACTCTGCCCTGGTCGCGGGGACGAGCTTCCGAGCCCGAAGTCCGTCGGGAAGCGGCTCGCTTCGCTTAAGGATCGTGTCGCCAACGGATTGCGTCTGACGTGCGACAAGAACCGCGAAGGAACCGTCGAATGGTGCGTGAAGCCCGCCGCAGGGTTTGCAGGCTTTGCAGGGTTTAACGACCATCCTTCGCGTGGAAATGAAATACCCCCCTGAGTGGGTTGTGTAGTGCGTGGGAAACAGAGGTGGAGAAACCCTGCAAAGCCTGCAAACCCTGCAAAGGACCGATGGGGTGGACGAAGCGGAGGATCCGCTGGACGACGCGTGGACCATCGTCGTGGTGCCTTTGAAGGGCGTCGACGTGCCGGTCGCCGTACGTGTCAAGCGGTGGCTCAAGGCGGGCCTCCGAGGGTACGGGCTGCGATGTACCGAGGTGAGGATCGCACGGCCGGACGAGATCGAACAGGTCGGCACGGACGCGGAGGGCATCCATGGACGACTTCCAGAAGCTGGTCAAGCAGATGCGGACCAAACAACGCGAGTACTTCCGGACACGAACGTCCGAGGTGCTCCGCGAATGCAAGGACCTCGAACGTCGGGTGGATGAAGCGGTCGCCAAGGCTCTCGTGAAGGAAGCCTCGCGAAATCTGTTCGAGCAGACCAAGGACGGTGACGAATGAGCAAGCGAACCCTGAAGCGCCCCTACAAGGGGGCTCACCGGGTGAACGGATACTGCGCGGGGTGCAGCCGCAACCGCGAGCACATCCGCAAGGTGCTCCAAGGCGCCGACGGCAACTGCTACGCCGTCTGGGTCTGCACTCACGACGGCACCAGCTTCCTCGCGGGCGGGTTCTGCTGCTGGTCCTGCGGTCACCATCGCTTCAAGGTCGCATGGGTGCGGAGCAGTCGGCCCGGTGAGGTCACGCGCGTGAAGAAGTGTCGCCAGTGCGGCACCAGGCACGAGACGGGTGAGCAGGTGAAGCGGATCGTGCGATTGAAGGAGATCGGCTCACCCGAGGCCGCCACGGGCCGGCCCAATTGACGACGGCCATATGGTGCGCCTCAATAGGCCGGCCCACCAGAGCGCACCATATGAGATTCGCGGGTCCTTCCGGCCGGCCGCGCGGCCGGGACCCACGCGGGAACTGCGGCATTGAAGCTGACTGACGCCTGAACTTGGAGGTTGAACCATGGCGAAGGGTCGAACGAAGGCCTCGGCGAAGGCGAAGGCCGCGGCAAAGATAGACCAACGCCGCGCCGCCCGAGCCGCAGCACGCACCGTGTCCGCGCCGCCGAAGCCGACGCCCGCGGCCCGCGCGAAGCGGAAGCGGTGCGCCGAATCGCTTCGCGAATTCTGCAGGGTGTTTCTCGCCGCGAAGTTCTTCCTCGCGTTCAGCGACGACCATCTTCGGGTGATCGCCCGGCTGGAACACGTCGTCCGGCACGGCGGCACGTTCTCGCTGGCCATGCCTCGCGGATCCGGCAAGACGGAGTTGGTCAAGGCCGCCGCGCTTTGGGCGATCCTCTACGGCTATCGCCGGTACGTCGTGCTCATCGGCGCCACGGCCGGCGATGCGACCCGGATCATGGCAGACCTCAAGGCAACGCTGGAAGGAAACGCCGACATCGCCGCCGCGTTTCCGGAGGCCACACACTGCATCCTTGACATGCGGGGTACGCCTCAGAAGGCACGAGCCCAGACATGGGAGGACGGCAAGCCCACGGGATTGAGTTGGACGAAGACGAGCGTGCGGTTCGCCTGGGTGAAGGGCGCGCCGTGCAACGGAGCCGTGATCGCCACGCTTGGACTCACCGGCTCCATCCGCGGCCAGTCCGCCACGGGGCCGAACGGCGAGACGCTGCGGCCGGACCTGGTGCTGCTCGACGATCCGCAAGACCGGGAATCAGCGACAAGCCCGGCGCAGACGGCGGAGCGGGAACGCATCGTTCGCGGCGACGTTCTCGGGCTGGCCGGTCCGACGAAAAGCATCGCGTGCGTGATGCCTTGCACCGTGATCGCCGAGTCGGATCTCGCGGACCGCTTGCTCGATCGGGAACTGAATCCGCAGTGGCAGGGCGAACGCACGAAGCTCGTCTACTCGTTCCCGACGGATGAAGAGAAGTGGGAAACCTACTTCGACATGCGCGGCAACGAACTCCGGAACGGAGGTGACGGAAGCTCCGCCACGGCGTTCTACGTCGCCAACCGCGCGGACATGGACGCGGGCTGCGTCATGGCGTGGCCGGAGCGGTTCGACCGTGATCGGTTCGCGTCCGCGATCGAAGAAGCGATGGTGCGGCGGCACGACGACCCGGAGGCCTTCGCCGCCGAGTTTCAGAACGACCCGCTCCGCCTGGACGAATCGCAAGGCTCGATGCGGACACTGGATGCGGCGACCGTGGCCGCGAAGCTCGGCGGCCGGGAACGCGGCATCGTTCCTGCCGGGACGACGCAGCTCGTGTCGTTCGTCGACGTGGGCACCTACGCGATGTGGTTCGGCGTTGCGGCGTTCGATGAGCGGTTCAACGGGTGGCTCGTGGACGCCGGCCCGTTCCCCTCCCAGAACCGCAGCTACTTCGCGGCAAGGGACGCCCGCCCGTCGCTCGCGGATCTCTTCCCCGGCCACACCGAGCCGCAACTCATCCACGCGGGTCTGCGGTCGCTCGTGTCGGATCTGTTCGCCCGCCGCTATGTGCGCGAGGTGTCCGGCGAAGTGGTGCATCTTGACCGCTGTCTCATCGACGCCCGTTGGCAGACGGACACAGTGCACGGCTTCATCCGTTCATCGCCGCATGCCGCGTCGCTGCTCGGCTCAAAGGGTTACAGCACGATCAGCAATGTGCGGGCGATGAACGACTGGCAGACGAAGCCGGGCGAGCGCGTGGGCTGGAATTGGCGGCTCGGCCCCGCGCCGGGCGGCCGCGGCCGCCAGTTGCTCTTCGATCCCGACGCATGGAAGACGTTCTTCGCGGATCGCATTGCCACGCCGCCGGGCGGCAGCGGCTCATTCCAACTCTTCGGCAACCGCCCCGACGAACACCGGTTGCTCGCGGACCACGTTGCCGCGGAGTACAGCGTGCGCGTGACGGTCCGCGACCGGAGGTTCGACAAGTGGGAGGCCCGGCCGAACCGGGACAATCACTTGTTCGACGTGCTCGTGGGCCTGCATGTCGCGGCCAGCGTCGGCGGCATCAATTGGACCGCCAGCGCCGCGGCCGGCGATGCTTCGCCCGCCCCGACGATGCGAAAGCGAGTCAAGCTCAGCGAACTGATGGAGCGGAAGGAACGCGAGCGGCTTGCCCGGGACGGCTCGCGGGAAGCCTACGTGCTTCGCTGAGCAATGGCCCCACCCCTCGGAAGGAACCCGTCGAGGCCGTCGCCGACGGATCCGCCAGTTCGCGCGGCATCGGCATCGGTCGAGGCGAAGGAAGCGAGCGTGAGCGGGCCGCCCGCGGTCACGCTGAGGTTGTCCCCGATCGTGGCGGACGCAGCGTTCGAGGTGAGGTTCACCCCGACAGCACCGGTGAGGGCCACGCTGTTGCCAGCGTTGTCCTTCGCGGCGGGCGCCTTCTTGCCGCCGGTACCGGTCGCACCGCCCGCGGCGGCTTGGCTGGTGATTGATCGCCCGGACGCCACCTCGGCACCACCGGTGTAACCGCGGCGAGAATTCGACCAGATCCGGCCTACCGATCGACGCGCGACTTGCGAAAGCTGAGAGCAGACGCAAGGACCGCACTCGTGCCCGACCTCGACGCTGACACGATCGCCGACGCCGCCCAGCAGCCCGCGAACGCCTCGCAGGACGGGCGAAGCGTGACCGCGGTGCCGATTCCGGATCAGATCGACGCGGCGAAGTTCCAGGCCGCGAACAAGGCGAGCAGCAACACCCGTCCCCGTGGGATCAAGTTGGTGCGGTGCATTCCGCCGGGAGCGGCGGAATGAGCAACAGCATCACCTCGCTCGACGCCGTCCCGCTCGCGACCCCGGCTCCGCGACGAATGAAGGGCGGCGCGAAGTACGACGCGGCGCGGACCACCGAGGACAACCGCCGGCACTGGCAGAACGCCGACGGGAACTCCGCCAACGCCGCGAACAGTCCCGACGTGCGTCGCGTGTTGCGGAATCGCGCCCGCGATGAGGACGCGAACAACAGCTACATCAACGGGCTCACGAGCGACCGGGCTCATGAAACGATCGCCACCGGCCCGCGGTTGAAGCTGACGCTGCCGGACGAGTACGGCGACCCCGAAGTCGCCGTGCATCCGACGGAACCGGATGCCGACCGTCGCATCGAGCGGGCGTTCGCGGCCTGGGCGAAGTCGATCAACCTGCTCGACAAGCTGCTCGTGATGGACATGAGCGAGACTCGCGAAGGCGAGGTCTTCGTGCTCAAGTTCATCAACCCGAAGCTGCCGGCCTCGGCGCCGCAACTGGACATCCGCCTGTACGAGGCGGACCAGATCGACACGCCCGACGTGAAGTACGACGACGCTTCCGCGGTGAGCGGAATTGTCTTCGACCGGTGGGGCAACCCGACCGAGTACCACGTGCTGCGGCAGCATCCGGGCGACCTGCCGTCCTGGCGATCCAGTTCGCAGGAATACGACCGCATCCCGGCTCGGCAGATGGTTCACCTGTTCGAGCCGCGACGCGCCGGGCAGGCCCGCGGGATTCCGGCGTTCACGAGTTCCCTGCCGCCGTCCGCAATCATGCGGCGATGGACGCTGGCCGGCCTGTTGACGGCCGAGGCCCAGTCGCGAATCAACGCGGTGATCGAGCAGGAGAACGCGATCGGCGGCCCCGGCAACGACGGCTACGACGACGACGAGAATGCGGACCCGGCCGGCGAGCAGATCCGGTTCGCGGGCACGCACATGCTCACGCTGTCCGCCGGCCAGAAGGCCAAGACGCTCCCCGCGTCGGCCCCGGCCGCGAATTACAAGGAAGTGAAGGCCGAGGTGCTCACGGAGGTCGGCCGCCCGATCAACGCTCCCGGCAACGTCTCGCGCGGCACCTCGGCCGACATGAACTATTCGAGCGGCCGCCTGGATCGCGGCCAGTGGCAACTCGCTATCACCGTTCGTCGGCCGCGGTTGTACGAATCCAAGCTGCTCGACTCGCTCTTCAAGGAGTGGCTGCGGCTCGCGCGGTTCATTCCGGGCTACCTGCCCGAAAACCTCCCGCCGGAAGAACTGTGGGATCACGAGTGGGCGTGGGACGGCTTCGACTCGATCGATCCCGTGAAAGACGCCAAGGCGGGCACCGAGCGGCTCACCAACCGCACGTCGAACCGCAAGATCGAGTGCGACATCCGCGGGTACGACTGGCGCGACGTGCAAGACCAGCAGTTGCTCGAAGAGGCTCGCGAAGCCCGCCGGCGAGCCGAACTCGGGCTGCCCCCGGCGCCGGTGCAATCGCCGGCCAAGCCGCAGCCCGCTCCGGTCGCGCCGGACGGAGCGGAGGAGGTCGACGATGCTTGACGCCTCCTTCGAGTCGAACGTGCCGCGGTTGCACGACTGGTTCGGCGTCTGGGCGATGCGTCGCGAGGAGGCGGACGAGCTTCGCGCGCGGATCGAATCGACCGATTGGCTCGCCCACTTCACGGCGTTCGCCAAGGAGAACGCGAAGCTGGAGTCGTCGATCGCACTGGCGAGCGGCGAGGGCGGCAAGAGCGTCGCAGTGATCCCGATCATCGGCACCATGATGAAGGGCCGCTCGTCCATGGGCGGCGCGAGCACGGTACAGACCCGCCGCGACCTTCGCCAGGCGGCGAACGATCCGAACGTGTCGGGGATCCTGCTTTCGATCGACAGCCCCGGCGGAACGGTCGCGGGCACCGAGGAACTGGCCGCCGAAGTCAAGGCGACCCGGCGCCGCAAGCCGGTGTTCGCCCAGGTGAACGACTTGAGCGCGAGCGCTGCGTACTGGGTCGCATCGCAGGCGGGCAAGGTGTTCGCCAACTCCGCGACCGCGTTGATCGGTTCGATCGGCGCGATGCTTATGGTGCGGCGGAAAGACGCCAGCAGCCTGACAGCGGAGTTCACCTCCGCGCCGCTCAAGAATCCGGACCCGGACAGCGACGAGGGCAAAGCGTCGTTGCAGGGACTGGTGAACGGTTGGCACGGCATCTTCACCGCGGCGGTGAAGTCGGGCCGGCGGATGACGGACGCCCAGCTCGAGCGAGCGGCCACGGGTGCGGTGTTCCTCGCGGGGGCCGCTCTCGACCTCAAGCTGATCGACGGGATTCAAAGCCAAGAAACCACACTCGCGCAACTCGCGGGCACCCGGTGACCAAGGAGATCGCCATGGATTTCGACGCATACGTGAAGTCGCTGGGCCTCGACCCGACCACGCTGAGCGCGGACCAGCACACCCGCCTCGAAGCCGCGTGGCGTGCGACGCAGCGGGCCGAGACGAAGCCGGGCGATCCGGCTCCGAAGCCGCCGAGCCAGTCGGGCACGGCCGAGATCGACGCTGTGACCCAGGCGACCGAGGCCGACAACCAGCGGAAAGCCGGCATCGCCGGGCTCTTCAAGAAGTTCGTGAACGACGCTCCGGACCGCGTGAAGGAGTTCGAGGCGGTCGTCCGCACGGCCATCTCGGGCGGGATGTCCGTGAAGGACACCGAGCACGAACTGCTCAAGCTCAGCTACGTCAACGGCCCGCTCGCGTTCTCGCCGTCGAAGCCGCAGATCAGCAGCGGCGTCCTGGAAGTCGCCGTCGCCCGCGCCACCGGCGTGGCCCGCGAGACCATCGAGGAGGGGTACGACGACGCAACGCTGTCCGCGGCCGACAAGCACTTCCGCGGCGGATGCGGCCTCAAGCGGCTCATCGTCACCTGCGCCCGCGCCAACGGCTTCCGGGATGCGGATGAGGGCGGCTTCACGGGAATCGGCGGCACGAAGCAGCTTCTCCGCGCGGCGTTTCGCAGCCAGGACGATGACCCCTATCACGGCGGCGCCGCGGTGGGCTTCGGTCCGTCCACGTACGACCTGAGCGGCATCCTCTCGAACGTGATGAACAAGTCCATCCGGGACTACTTCATGGCGATCGAGCAGACGTGGAGCCTCATCTGCAAGAAGACGCCGGTGTCGGACTTCAAGCAGATCACCGGATACGCGCTCACCGGCGACCTGACCTACAAGAAGGTCGCGCCGGGCGGCGAGGTGAAGCACGGGACGCTGGGCGAGGCCGAGTACACGAACAAGGCGGACCTGTACGCCTTGATGCTCGGCATCGACTACCAGCACCTCCGCAACGACGACATGAGCGCGTTCAGCCAGATCAACAAGCGGCTCGGCCGCGGCGGCGCCCTCACGATCAACGATGTGGTGTGGGCGGCTTTCCTCACGACGGTCGGATCGTTCTGGTCCGCCGGCAACGGCAATTATCTCGCGGGCACGGACTACGCGTTCACGCTCGACAAGCTCGCCAACGTGCTCGCCGCGTGGGACCTCCGCACGGATCGCGACGGCAAGCCGATGAGCGACAAGGCGAAGTACCTGCTCACGCCGACGAAGTGGAAGGTCGCCGCGAAGAAGTTCATGCGATCGACCGAGGTGTCGAACGACACCGGGGCCGGCAAGGACAACCCGCTGGCGGGCGAGTGGGAGCCGATCTCCTCGGCGTACCTCGGCAACTCGTCGCTCACCGGGTACTCGGTGGACAACTACTACCTGCTCTGCGATCCCGAGGAACTGCCGGTCATCGAGATCGTGCAACTCGACGGACAGGAGATCCCGACCATCGAAATGGCGGAGCCCGACCTGTCGCGGCTCGGCATCATGGTCCGCGGCATGCACGGCTTCGGCGTCCGCCGCCAGGAGCCTCGCGGCGGGTACAAGTTCAAGCAAACCGCGGACTGAGCCTGAGCATTCATTCGTGGCGGGAACTGGCCCGCCGCGATTCTCGCACTCGCAGTCGGTGGAGGTGGATCATGACGATGGCATTGGAATCCCTGTGGGATTCGGAAGGCGACGTGATCGACTGGGTCGCGGACGCGGACTACGACGCGGGTGCGATCGTCCAGCTCCGGGACGGCCGCGCCGGGCAGGTCACGGTCAACGTGGCATCCGGCGACACCGTCGGCGTGCGCGTGAAGGGCCGCATCAAGGTCCAGAAGACCACGTCGATGGTGATGCTACCGTCGTCGAAGCTCTTCTGGGACCACTCCGCGAACAAAGCCCACCTTCTCCACGGCGGGGACCGCGATTTCTTCCTCGGCGCGTGCGCCGAAGATGCGGCCGCGGCGGACACCGAAGTCTGGGTGTACCTGAACGTCCAGCCGGTGTTCGCGGTCGGGTTCGAGCAGGGTTTCTCTTCCATTCGCGTTCAGACCGCCGGCTTCGTGTCGGCGGTGGGCGCGGGCCGCGAGGGCGTGAACCTCGAGTTCTCGGCGACGGCCGAGGTGCAGAAGGCGGACGCTCTTTCGCACCGTGCCATGGTGGCCGAAGCCAAGGGCATCGGACACTGGCTCGTCTGCGTGAACAACAAGGGCGACAACGCCGCCCTCGACATGGACTGGGGCGTCGCCACCGCGACGCACGCCAGCGACTTCGAGGCGATCGCGCAGCGAGTCGGATTCCACATCGACGGGAACACGCTCGACCTGGACCTCGCGTCCGACGACGGCACCACGGACACGGGCCTCATCGACACCACGATCAACATCGTGGAAGGCACTCCGTTCCTGTGCCAACTCGACATCCGCGACCGCTCCGACATCAAGGCCTACGTGAATGGCGTGCGGGTGTTGGACGGCACCACGGGCGCGGCGACCACGCTCAAGGTCGCGGCCGCAGCCGTGTTGAAGTGCATCTCGCACATGGAAAAGACCTCGGACGACACGCCAGCCAACCTCAGCGTGCTCTACGGCGGCGTCGCGACGGCGCAGGTGTGATGATCCCCGCCCGGCTCCGGCCGGGCCTGTTTGCGGGGTGGAGCAGTTGGTAGCTCGCGCGGCTCATAACCGCGAGGTCGTTGGTTCGAGTCCAACCCCCGTAACTCCTCGAAGTGGTGTCCGATGTCAGCCGAGTTCGAGTTCGCCGGCCGTCGCGACGAGAACGATGTGACGCTCGCCGCCGCCGCCCCGATCGGCCAGGTCCGGCAACTGCCGGACGGCCGTGCGGGCGTGTTGCGGGGCTCGGTCGCGGGCGTCAGCGGCACGGAGCGGAGCTTCAGCGACACGGGTAAGTACACCGGCGAGAAGGACACGACCTGGGCGGCGCTCCGCGGCGGGCGGGCCTACTGGAACCACTCGGCGAACAAGGTCAACTACAAGAAGGTCGGCGCCCGCGATTTCTACCTTGGCCGCTTTGCGGCGGCCGCGGCCGCGACCGACGACACGTGCACGGTCGACCTGAACTGCAAGCCGGAGTGGGATTACGACCTCGACCTGCTCCGGGACGGATACGCGACGGCACCGGTCGGCACGCAGGCCCTCGGCGGCTTCCTGCCGCCCCGGCAGAACGGCGGGGCGCTGCACCTGCTGCTCAGCGCGACGAACGAAGCACAAAAGGTGGACGCGCTCGGCGTGGACACGTTCTCGAAGAACGCGAAGGCGGTGGTCGAAGGCCAGTTCCGGGTGATTAACGACGGTGCCTCGGGCTCGCAGGACTTCTCGATCGGCGTCGCCAGTGCCACGCACGCGAGCGATGCGGATTCGATTCCGATTCACCTGCTGCTGCATCTGGACGGCAACGCGACCGCGATCAAGGTTCAGTCGAAGGACGGCACGACGACAGTCGCCGCGACGGACACGACGAAGACGTACACCGAGGGCTCGTCGATCGCGGAGCGGAAAGAGTTCTGGATCGACTTCGCGGATCCCGCCGATCCGCAGATCTACATCGACGGCGTGAACGTGCTGCCGGCGAGCGTGTTCAACGTGAGCGCCGCGGCCAGCGAACTGCGACTGATCGCCCACTTGGAGAAAGCAGCCGGCACGGACATGTACGAGATCGCAATCGACCGCCTCGTCGCCCGCTTCCAGGAGTGACCTGCATGACGCCGAAACAAGCCGCCCTGGCTCGCCTCGAAAGCGCGATCGCGACTTGGGGCGACGATCCGAAACATGCCCACGGCTCCCAAGGCCTGAGCCGCGTCGCCGCCCAGGACGTGGTGATGGTCGGCGAGGGGCTGGCCGACGCCCAGTGCGAGGCACTGTGCAAGGGTGCGAAGGGCGCCCTCGAAGGTCTCGCAGCGGACGCCGAGCCGCTGATTGTACTGCAAAAGACATGGCAGGTGCGGCACCTGATCGAGACGGCCAAGGCGAAGATCGGAGTGTTCAATGGGCCTCAGCCTCAATAACGCCGCGTGGCTGAACCGCATGCTCGGAGCGGCGGCCGGCGTCACGATCACCTACACGCGCGGCGCGACGACGATCCCGATCACCGCGGCCAGCGGCGATGCGACGGTGGGCCGCGAGCAGTCGACGAGCGAGCGGGAGGGCGGACCGCGGAAGGAGTGGTTCGACCGCGACTACCTGATCCGCGTGTCCGCGTTGTCGGCGTTGGGCGAGCCGCAGGAAGGCGACCTGATCACCGAGACGATCAACGGTGTCGAGCGGTCTTACAAGATCATGCGGCCGTCGAACGGCGAGCGGGCGTGGCGGTTCAGCGACACGGAAGATCACTGCTACCGGGTGCATACGAAGCGGGTGAAGTGACATGCCGGTGACGCACCCGACGCTTACGCTCGGCGACCAGTTGGTGACGGTGATCGGCGCCGCGTGGAACCCGGCTTCGCCGGACGCCGTGAGCCGCGTGTTCGAAGTGCCGGTGACGGAGGAGACCGCGGCCGAGTTGAGAGGTCAGCAACGGTGGGTGATCCCGCTGGGGTATCGGGACGAGCCGCTCACGCGGGGGCAGTCGAAGTGGACGCACCACTTCCTGATCCTGACGGTCGAGAAGTTCCCCGAGACGCAATCGGGGCTGCCGGATCTCGACTGGGCGGACGAGCGGGCCGAACAGGTGCTCGCGCTGAAGGAGATGCTCGACTTTCCCAAGGACGGCGGGCTTCTGAAGTTCGGCACGCCGCAGCGGTCGGTCTGGACGGAGAACTTTGAAGAGGTCGAGGTCTACGATCCGGAACTGCTCCGCGACTTCGGAATCTTCTGGTCCTCGATTGAAGTGTACTACGGGGAGGTGCTCTGATGTTCTTCGCCGCCGCCATCGCGATCATCGTCGCGTTCGCCATCATCATCTGCGCCCCGAAGGCCGCCACATCCGCTCCGATGCCCGGCGCGACCGCCGGCGGCTACCGCAACACCGGCACGGGCGGCTCCCCGACGTGGACCGAAATGACCTCGATCAACAGCGTCACCGGTTTCGGCGACGATTGGGAGTTCGGCGACGCCTCGACGCGGGCGACCCGAGCCAAGCTGTACGACAAGACGCAAGTCGAACTCGGCGGCACGATCCGCATGCTCGCGAATCCGGCGGCCGCGGACTACGCGGCGATGATCGCGGCCTCGGCGAGCCCGACGGGCACAATCGACCTGATGATCCTGCACGGCAAGACCACAGTCGAAGGCGCGCCGGGCGTGCGGGCGTGCTACAAGGTGAAGCGTCTCGGCAACCAGGAAATCAACGGCATCATCTTCGACGAATTCGAGTGCAAGCCGTACATGGCCGGCGCTTCGCCCGTCACCCCGTCGACCGTCGTCATGGGCTCCGGCTCCTCGCCGACGATCACCACGCTATGAGCGACGCGATCGAGGCCGTCAAACGCACATTCTTCGACCGGGCTGGGGTGCAGGATGCGGTGGACAAGGCCACCGTTCGAGCCCTCTCGAAGATGGGCGCGTTCCACCGGCGGGCCCAGAAGTCGCTCGTGCGGTACCGGAAGAAGGTGTCCGAGCCCGGCAAGCCGCCCTCGGCACACCGCCCCGTCGATCGCACGTTCCGGAAGGCCCAGACAAGGGACAGCCGGGGGCGATTCCTCAAGCGTGAGGGCGTGGTCCGCAAGGCGAAGAGCGGCTCAAGCGCGTTTCGCGAGTTGATGTTTTTCGGCTACGACGCGTCGACGAAGAGCGTGGTGTCGGGGCCGACGTTCTTCAAGTCGCAACTGACCGGCAAGCCGATCCCGGAAACGCTCGAAGAGGGCGGGACGGTCGTCCTCGAGAAACCGGCTCCGCTCGCGAGCAGCCGGAGGGCGAAGCCTCAGCAGGCGACCGCCTACCGCCGCTTGCTCGCCGAAGGGCGGATCGTCGCCCCGGCCCGCGTGCTCGTCAAGCGGACGTTCTTCGTTCGGGCCCGCCCGAGCGCGAAGCCCGCCCTCGAGCAGGTGAAGCCGAAGTTCGCGGATTGCTTCAAGAACCAGGTTCGAGGCCGGTGATGTTCGAGGACGCGAACGGCGACCGCTGGGAGCTTCGCCTGACGCTGGCCGATGTGTCGCGGCTGCGGATCGACGGGTGTCTCGACCTCAACGCCCTCGTCCGCGACGGATCTCTTGGCGAATGGCTTGACGGCGACCTGGCGAGCGTACTGCGGGCCGGCTGGATGCTCGCCAAGGGCCGGGGACGATTCAAGGCGTGGGTCGAGGCGTGCGACGGGCCGGCCGTGTTGCGGATGAAGACGGCCCTCGCGAAGAGCGTGCTGGAGTTTTTGCCGTCCGCGTCCGAGGACGACGGCGATGCGGACGATGCTCGCGAGCCGGATCGCTCGGACGACTGGATCGAGCGGCTCGGCTGGGAGTTGGCGGCGATCGCGGGACTCGACGGCGGCCACACGCTGCGGGAGTTGGTGTGGGCGGCCCGCGAGAAGCGGCGGTTCCTCGGCGAGTTGGCGGCCTGGCACATGGCGCAGATCGCCGCCCGCATCCCATTCGCCGGGACACCGCCGAACCCGACCGACGTGAACCCGTACCGCGTGGTACGGGCGAAGTCGAAAGACCTGATTGCCCTGGAAGAGTGGCAGCAACGGCAGATCGCACGGGCGAGAGCCGGGCTGCCCGTCGAACTGGCGAAGGAGTGACCGTGGAGAAGTTCAAGGACAGGCTGAACCGCGAATGGCTGGTCGAGGTCGACAACTCGATGATCGCGGACCTGCGTGAAGCGGGCCTCGACCTGGCGAAGTTCCCGCGGGACGACTCGCCGGACACGGTGAAGGCGTTCACCGGCGAACTCATGGGCGTGCTGATGGACCCGGAACGGCTCGGGAACATCCTCTCCGTGATGTGCCAGGAGCAGATTTTGGAGCGAAAGTTGGACGCGAGGGAATTCGCCCGCGGGTTTAACGCGGATGCCTTGTGCGCGGCGAGCGACGCGGTGCTGCTCGCGGCGTTCGATCACGTATTCCGCCGGCCCGAGTTGCGGCGAAAGGTGCGGGAGATGCTGCCGAAGATGTGGGCGAAGGTGGGCGAAGAAGCGTCGAAACTGTGACCGATCAGCGAGTGGCTTCCGCATGATGCTTCAACTCGTCTTCGCATGCATTGATACGCCCGTTGATTGCCTCGATGCGCGCTCGCGAGTCGGTTACATACCGCCGAGCCTTCAAGAGACTCCTCATCGATACGAGCCCAACGATCGCCGCGGTGATGCACAAGACGATCGCCATCGCCGCAACCTGTTGCTCGATGGGACGGATCGCGACGGCCGCGAACGCCAGTGCCACGGCCACGACGGCGGAGCGGAACGTGCGGGACCACTGCAAGCGAGCGTCGACCTCCGCGTTTCGCATGGATCGCTTTCGCGAGTCGAGCTGGCTTTTCAGTTCGCTCCGATCGTCTCGAAGCCGTCGAATTGCAAGCTCGGCAACGTGGCGATCCATCAACTGGCTTGCCTTCTCGAGTCGTGCGACCACTGGAGCAAGTTCGACCGCGTGACCGGGAGAGCGGCGAACGAGGTGCTCGCGGCCGCAGTGGCGACATGCGAACCGATCCATCTCGGCGGTGACCTTCAATTGGCCGCTGCAGGACGGACAGGCGAGCGTGATGAAGTCGGACACGGGTGCTCCGCTTGAGACACAAGTGCCGGTGAACGATACCGGACGGCGAGCGTCCAGACAAGGAGGAGTCGCATGGCGATCGGCGGCAGCAGCGGAGGCGGAGCGGGTGCGATCCGCGCCGGTCGCGCTTTCGTCGAGTTGTTCGCCGAGGACTCCAAGCTTCAACGGGTGCTCGCCGCGTGGAAGGGGCGACTATTGTCGTTCGCGGGCTTCGCCGTCAAACTCGGATCCGGTCTGCTCGCTGGGGGTGGCGCGTTACTCGCTCCGCTGACGACGGCGATCGGGACGCTTCAAGATCTGGCGAAGCAGGGCTCGATCGCCAATGCCTTCGGCCTCACTGCGGAAGAATTCACGGGTATAGCAGGCGTGGCGAAGTCCGCCGGCGAGGATACCCGCGAGTTCATCGAATCGCTCGTGACTCTCGGCAAGGTTGCGAGTGAGGGCGCGGCCGGCAAGGGCCAGGTCGCGACTGATTTCTTCAAGGAGCTAAACCTCAACGCAGCCGAGTTCGCTGCACTTCGTCCGGACAAGCAGTTCTTCAAGTTCTTCGAGGCGGTGCGCACGGTCGAGGATCCGCTTCGTCGCGTTCGCCTTCTGATGGTCGCGTTCGGGGAGGACGGTGGCAAGTATCTGCTGCCGTTGCTGGACAAATCCGACGCGCAGCTTCGCGAGATGGCCCGCGGATTCGCGGTGTCGAGCGATGCTGTCGCATCCGCGACGCAAGCCTCGCTCGCCTACGCCGAGGCATCCGCGCTCTTGAGTCGAACGTGGCAGGGCTTCGTGGTCGCGGTTGCTGCTCCGCTTGCGAAGGCCATCACGCTGCTTTCGAGCTTGCTGGTCCCGCTGAACGAATTCATTACAGAAAACGCGGCGCTTGTGGCGGGCATCGTGGGTTTGACTGCGATCATGCTCGGCGCGGGTGCCGCCTTCATCGCATTCGGCGGAATGCTGGCGATTTCAGCGTACGCGATCGGCGGGTTCGCGGCAGGGCTTGCCGGGCTGACGGCGGCATGGGCAATCGCCAAGGCGTTGTTCCTGGCGATCATCTCACCGGTCGGGCTGGTCGTGATCGCCGTCACAGCGTTGGTGGCTGCGCTCGCCTTCCTTTGGTCGACGACGGAAGACGGGCAAGGCGCGATCGCACAGATCAAGGCAGGCATCGGCGAACTCGGTGTCGCAATCAAGGGGATCGCGAAGGCGTTTGAAGTCGGCGATCTCGCGCTCGCGGGGAAGATTGCGTTCACCGCTCTCCGGCTCGAGTTCGCAAAGATGCTCGGATGGTGGCAGGATCGGTGGAACGCCTTCAAAGGCTTCTTCGTCGACGGCTGGCATGATGCAGTGAAGTTGCTCTCGCTCGAACTGAGCGGAGCCGCAGAGTGGATGGAGAAGCTTTTCGTCGACATCGGACAAGCGATCCGCAAGAACGTCGGCGAGACGTTCCTCGATGTGCTGAGGCAGGTGCTCGACAAGTACATCGCGATCATGGAGGCGACCGACCTCCTCGGCGTCAACACGGGGCAAATCGCGGCCGCTAAGCGTATTCGCGAATCTCTGGATCTGTCTCCCGAGGAAGCCCAAAAGAAAAGGGATGCTGCCGAGAAAGCCCGGCAGGGTCGCGACAAGCAGATCGAGGACGAGGCCCGCCGCGAGCAGGAGAAGCGAAACAAGGCCCGCGAAGCGGATAAGGGCGAACTGCTCGGGTTGATCCAGCGACTTCAGAAGGAATTGGAGGCCGCGATCGCCCAGGCCGAGAAGCCGATTCCGCCAAAGATCGAGAACGACCTCGCCCGCAAGATCAACACGCTCAACCGTATGGTTTCGTCCGGAGCCGGCGGCTTCGGTGGGCCACTCCGCGCCCAGTTCGGCGTCATCGACAAGGTCGAACAGAAGCAACTCGATGCCCTGGAGAACATCGACAAGGGCGTGGGGCAGTTGCCGCAGGCGATGGCCGAACAGTTTGAACGCCGGTGGAGGCTCCAGTGATGTTCGAGCTTGAGGAGCGACCGGAAGACGAATCCCCGAAGATCGAGGAACGCGATGACGGCGTGACCGTCACCGTGTCCTACCTCTTTCGCGGCACCAACAACTACGCGGAGCTTCGCGCCTACGTCCTTCAGCGGACGCCCGTGACGTTCCTCCACAACGGGCGGCTCCTCGGCCGGAGCGCCTGGCGGCCTCGGCTCAAGCCCGGCGAATGGGGCTACGTGGAGGTCGACTACAGCTCCGGCACGTCGCCGGAGCAAGCGATCCAGCCCGAAACCACGCCGGGCGAACCGCCGAGCGATCCGACCATTCCGACGCCGGGCGACGGCGACGTGCTCGACTCGAACTGGCAACTCTCGACTCGCGGCGGCACCGTCCACATCAACCTCGCGAAGGAAACGCGGTACCAGGTCGGGAGCGGGCCGGACGTCCACAACGTCATCGGTGCCGGGCCGAACGGCGTTCGCGGGTGCGACGTGCCGGGGCTCAAGATCACCGCGAGCATCACGATTCCGGCACTCCTGCGGCCGCCGAAGATGCGGACGCTGCTCCGTATCGACGAGCCGAAGACGAACTCGAAGCCGTGGTTCGGCATGGACGCCGGCGAGTGGCTGTACGTCGGGTGCGACGCCACGGGCAGCACGTCGGGGGCGGGCTCGCTGACGATCCACCTCGAAGGGGGCGAGAACCTGTGGAATGGCGACGAGCGGCTCGTCATCACCGATGAACTGACGCTGACCTCGCTCGATGCGACCGAGCCCGCGAAGTACGCGCACGAGTACGTCGACTTCACGTACAAGCGGGACGAGACGAGCGGCCTGATGAAGGCGGATACCGCGTATGTGATGCGCGTGTTCGACTCCATGAACTTCGCCGACGTGTTCGGATTCGGCGGGCGGAGGTGACATGGCGGGCGACCCACTTCGACCGGTGCGGCCAGGCGGGCATTCGCCGCTGGTCCGCGACACGCGAGCGGTCAACGCCGTGCTGGCGGCGGCACGCGACTTCCAGCAGCGCCGTCGCGGGGCGGGTGGCGCGGAGCCGCTCGAGGCCCCGCTCAATGCGACGCTCGTCGCGGACATGAAGTACGACGGCTCGTCGATCACCACGCTCGCGGCCCACTCGGTGCTCGCCTACGGCACCCCTCTCATCGATCCGGCCGTCGCCGGCAGCCGTCACGACGCTCAGCAGGCCCCGGCGTTCGTCGGTGCGACGCCCACGGATGCGAACAAGCCGTTCGCGATCACCCTTGACCCGATCAAGGGGCAGCAACTCGGCCGGGCCGCGATCGCCGGGCTGGCGGTGGTGCAGGTCGACGTGGTCAGCACGTCACACTGGCGGGCGAAGCCGATCGTCGGCTCGTCGGCAAAGCTTCGCTCTTGCTCCTCGGGTGGCGTGCCGATTCTCGCTAAAGACAGCGGTACCGGCACCAAGTGGGCGATGGTGCTGCTCGACTTCGGGGACGACAGCCGCTCCGCCGATTGCACCGGGCTCGTCAGTTCGCTCAAGCCCGGCCGCTGCTACCGCCTGACCACCGACGCCGGCGATGGCTCCTGCGGCTGCGTGCCGGCAGGCCAAAGCGCGAACCTGGCTTACGACTCCGCCCGCAAGGCGCACACGTCGAGCACGCTGCTCTACGGCTGCCCGCCTGGTGTCTTTACCGCGTTGTGCCCGTCGCCGACCGGAGCCCCTCGGAAATGGAACGTGACGCTGGCGGGCTTCACGGGCGACGCCGCATCGTGGAACGGCAACTACACGCTCAGTTACACGACGGGCGAGACGTGGACCGTCACGAAGAACGGACTCACGCTGACGGCCACCCAGATTGCCGCCGGTAACTGGCAAGTCGTCGCAGACGACGGGACGTACTTGGCGAGTTGGACCGCGGAGGGTGTGACCGGTTGCTGCTCAGCGATCACTCTCAGCCTCGGTGACGACGGCGGCGCGACGGGCGCACCGAGCACGCTCACACTGACGCCGGCGAGCAGTTGCGGCAAGGGACCGGCCTACACGCCGATTCTCGACAAATGCACCACGGAGTGCATGAGGAACGCGAGACTCCGCTGGGAGCCGGTCGCCGGCAGTGGAGCGAGAACGATCCTCTTCGATCCGCCCGTGTGCGGGGTGGACGCGAGCGGCAACAAGTACGCGGACTTCAGCACGGACGATCCGTTGCTCTGCACGGGGACGGAGGCGAGCGGGTGCGGCGACAACAAGTTCACGGTGCGGGTGACGTGTGTCTGTTGCGAAGGGTGGACAGAAGGTTACTACTGCGTTTACGAGCCCAGCCTCGGCACCACGCACTGCATCCACCTCTACGGGCATGACAACTCTTGCGCTCCGGCTCAGGTCGTGATCCTGTCGGGTGTGCAGGAGACGCCGGAGCAGTGCAGTTGCGCTCCGATCTACGGCTGCTGCGGCGGCGATCCGGTGTACCCTCCGGGCTTCTGTTACACGATGAGCGGGAATGGGATTCATTCCGGTTTGAACGGGATGTACTTCCAATCGAACCTCGGAGGGAATTACGGCACCTATTGGCCGATGCGCGTGGTCGGGCCGTTTGACGGTGCTCCTCCGCTCTTCCAAACCGGCGATGATGGCGGCTACCGCGCGTTCACTGTGGCGATCGCTTGCGGCTCCGGGTGGACGCTTGGGTACAGCGAAGGCCTCGGCTCGAGCGGCGGTGGGGCGTTGCCCGACCTATGCGAAGGCGATTACCCGTACGAAGGGATTGAGATCCCCGAGACGTCACCCGGGGCGGGGAACGGCGCGACGATCGATTCCCTGTCGAACAGCCTGTCTTGCCTGGATTCGCTCGACGCGTGCTTCTTCGCCTTGCAGGGGCTCCGCGCTCGCGTCCGTCGCATTTCATTCGTCGGTACTTGGGCGGAGTCTTCGGAAGACTTCGGAGAACTGACTCCGTTTGTCATCGGCGGGGATTACATTTCCGCCTTTTCGACCTCGCTGGTCGGCACCGGGACGCAGCCGTTCGTCATCAATTTTCGAGACGGCTCGTGGATCTCGAATGCGATGGGACCGGATGTCACCTTCACGCAGACGGGTTCGATGCTTCGATGGTCGTGGAACTACGCGGGAAACGACATTGCGATCGAAGTTGAACTTCCATCAGCGGCCTGCCTCGACGACTCGGCTTCGACTCCGGTGACGTACAAGTGCATCAATGGCGCCTGCACAGCCGTCTATGACGGCTCGGGCACGTCGTTGGCGGCCTGCCAGGCCGTATGCGGATCGTCGCCACCTCCTCCTCCTCCGCCGCCTTGTTGCAGCACCGTCGTCGGGAAAACCGCAGCCGTGAACATCCCGAACGGTCCGCATGCAGGAACGTGGGGCGTCTACTCTTCTACCGGCTCGCCTCCTGTGACGTGGGGGAACGGCACCGGCGGGCCGACCTGTGCCCTTTCACTCGGGCTCAATGGGTTCCTGGACGACGGCGCGAACGGGGGTCCGACGAACCTGATCATCGGGCTTACGCAGTGCATCACTCCGTGCGGCTTCATGTTTCTGAACGTCTTCGACACGCTCTCCGTGTGCCCGACTGCGACGAACGTGATCGTCAAATCAGTGGTGTGCAACCTGACCGAGGTCGTCGTCACGGTCGATGGCTCTTACTTCTGCTCGACTTCCGATGTCACGATCACCACAACCTTATGACGTGCAGAGACTACACATGCGGGAACCATGGGCGGCAAGGCGAGCCGCTCGACATGCGGCGCCATTGCCCGCTCTGCTACCACGCGGCGAGAGTGCCGCTGGTTGCAAAGGGGCTCGGTCGCGTCGTTTTGTTTTCTCCTCATCCGCCGCCGCCGGCCGTGGCACCGCCGGCGGTTGCCTCGACTCGCAGCCTGCCGTTGCTCCAGCCGTGCCGCCACGAGGGTGACATCTTCGAGACGTGCTCGTGCCCGCTCGAGCACGACCGCAAGGACGTGCGGCACTGCCTGCACCCCGACCCGCAGCCCGACCGGGACTTTTGCACGCGCGGCCATGAGCAAAGCACGCATCAACGATGCAACGCCTGCCCGCAGTACGAGGCCCGTGAGCCCGCACGGAAGCCGGTGCCAGCCGCGCCGCCACCGCGGGTCGACGCCCTCGCTCCGCGGCGAGTCGTCCGCGTCAATCTGCCGGACCACTTCAACGCGAGCATCATCGACCACGGCGGCCGCTCTCTGCTCGCGTCGCGCGTGTTCGAGTCGGTCTGCCTGAGCGAGTTGGACGCGGACTTCCAGCCGATCTGGACGCGACTGCTGCCGCTCTACCACTCGCGGAGTGCGAACGGCGCGGAGGATCCTCGGCTGTTCGTCGCCGGCGAGAAGCTGCACGTCGCGTTCAGTGGCGTGTCCGTGGATGCGGGGGGGCAGGTGATCGTGTCCGTGCTGCACGCGCGGCTCAACGACGACCTGTACGTCGAGCGAGTCTGGGAGCCGATGTACGAGCGGCGGCAGAAGTGGGAAAAGAACTGGGCCGCGTTCGAGGTCGATGGCGTCCTCTACAGCGTGTACGACGCCGGCCCGCAGTACACCGTGCTGCGGCACGACGGTGACCAGGCCGTGCCATTCGCCGAGCACCAGTGGCGGCCCCAGTGGTCCGGCGGACTGCTCCGCGGCGGTGCGGCCCCGGTGCGAGTCGGGGATGAATGGTGGCACTTCGCGCACGGCGTGCGAAAGACTCCGCAGGCCATCGACACGGATTACACGCTCGGCCTCTACACGTTCGACGCTGCGCCGCCGTTCGCCCCTCGCAGGATCGTGCCGACGCCGCTGTTGTTCGACCACGGGCCGCGGCCGCGAACCGAGAACCCGGCGATCTATCCGTGTGGAGCGATCCGCCGCGGCGATCGCTGGTTCGTGAGCTACGGGCTCCACAATTCGCATGTCGAGATCGTGGAGTACTCGCACGACGACTTGGAAAGGCTGTTGGTGCCCGCGTGAACTTCACCGAATTGTCTCGCTCGGTCCGGCTCGCCACAAAGCGGATCGAAGGCTGGAACTCCGACCACAAAGCGGACACGCTCCTCGCCGCGGTGCTCTGGGCCCGGCCGGAGAACATCCTCGAGGTGGGCGTGTTCGGCGGGAAGTCGCTGTGCGTGTTCGGCCTCGCGTTGCAGCAACTCGGCCGCGGTCATGTGCTCGGCATCGACTCGTGGAGCACCGCGGCCGTGGTCGCGTCGCACGAGTCGACCGAGGAACAGCAGTGGTGGCGCGGGCACGGCGAGGCCGGGGTACTCGACCAGCGGTACGCCGAGGCCGTGCAGTGGATCCAGCGACTCGGCCTCGGCGAGTATTGCTCGCTGCGTCGCTGCGACGCCCACGAGGTGGCCGCGGAGTACGCGCCGCAGTCGTTCGACGTGATCCACCTGGACGCCGACAAGTCGCACGACGGCTCGCTGCGGGAAATCCGCTCGTGGCTGCCCAAGCTCCGAATCGGCGGGCTGCTGGTGTACGACGATTGCGACTGGCCGACGCGCCGGGCGGCCTACATGGAGGCGAGGCGGACATGCCGGGAACTCTACGAGCACCGTGCGGCGGGGGATGCGTTCGCAGTGTTGGAGCGCGAACGGTAGTCCGCGCTCCACTGCGAGTCTCGTTCTTCGGCGGCGGAACCGACTCGCCGGAGTTCGTGCGGGCCCATGGCCCCGGGCTCGTGCTCGGCACCGCGATCGACCTGTACGTCGAGTGGCGGGATGGCCGCCTTCACCACCCGGTACCGCTGGGCACCGGGCTCGGTTCCTCGAGCGCGGCCCACGTCGTCCACCAGCTTCGTCGCTCGCCGGGCCTTCGTCCGTGGGAGGTCGCGTGGCAGGCATGGGAGGCCGAGCGGGCCGAGGGCTCCGCGGTCGGCTGGCAGGACGCGGCGTTTGCGGCTTACGGAGGCTTCCGCCTGATGGAGTTCCGCGCGAACGAGACGATCATTCACCGCGTGGAAACGCCACGCCTCGCGGAACTGCAGTCGCACCTGCTGCTCGTGTACACCGGCTCGCGCCGCACGTCGGACGTGGCCCGCGCCGCGATCCGCCGCGTCGGTGACAACGGCCCCGCGCTCCGGCTCGCGCGGCGGATGGCCGACGAGGGCCACCGCATGATCACGGGCACGGTGTCCATGCAGTCGTTCGGTTCGCTCCTGCACGGTGCCTGGCTCGCGAAGCGGAGCACGTGCTCAGGCGTGTCGTCGCCGGCGATCGACGCAGCCTACGAGCGGGCGATTAACGCCGGGGCGTGGGGCGGGAAGTTGCTCGGCGCGGGCGGCGGAGGCTACCTGCTGTTCGTGGTCGCGCCCGAGCGGCGGGCGGCGGTCGTGCGATCCCTCGGGATGCATGAATTGCCGTTCCGGATCGGTGCACCGACCACCTCGGCACCACCGGTGTAATCGCGGCGCGGATTTGAGTTGATCCGACCTACCGCCATCGAGCCACTGTGCGAAAGCTGAGAGCAGACGCACAGGAGCGACGATGCCCCTTCCCGAAGACACCGCCTATCTCGCCGCCTCCGTCGCCGGCGGAGCTGCGGCCGCCGTGGTGAACAAGTCCACGGACAGCCGCTGGCGAAAGGTATCCGAAGGATTCGTCGGGGCACTCACGGCCATCTTCGTCGGCCCCTCGATCGCGGCCGCATGCAACGTGCACGAACCCCGCGACATCATCGCCATGGGCTTCATCACGGCCACGGCGGGCTATGGAGCCGTCACCGCGATCGTGGACTGGGCGAAAGGCGCGACCGTTCGCGAATGGCTGTCGCGTTTCGTCGGCCCTGGAAAGCCCACGCCCTGATTGAACCCGTTCGCCCCCATCAGCACCTTCTCCCGAGGTCACCGTGAAGCATTTCGCCATCCTGTTCGCGTGCCTTTTCGTGGCCGAAACTGTCGCCGCTCAGCCCGAGATCCCCCGCACAGAGCCCGCCCCAAAGAAGCCCGAAGCGAAGCGCACGATCCGCGTGCCGCAGAACCTCGTGCCGCCCAAACCGATGTCCCTGCCCGAGCCGATGCCGCAGCGGCCGGATCCCGCGGCACCCGTGAAGCTGGCCGCGGGCCAGTTCTACGTGATCGCGTCGAGTCACGAGCTTCTGCCGATCGTGAACGGCGGCGTTGCCGTGAAGGACGCTGGCGAGGTGACCATCACGAAGCGGAAGCCGCCGTTCAGCCTGCCCGTCGAAGTCGCCGTCGGCTACTCGCCCGACCCGGTGGATCCGGACGTCGTGACGTTCACCGAGCCGCATCTGTACGTGGTCAAGGCAAAGAAGTCCGGCCCTGTCACGCTCCAACTGATCCCGGCACTGAACCAACTCGTGCCGGCCGCAGACGGCGTCGCGAGCCAGGTCCCCCTCGTCGAGGCGGACATCGCCTATCACGCGATCGACGTACTCACCGGCCCGCGGCCGCCGCCGGAGAAGGAGATCGCTCCGGAGCCGAAGCCGCTTCCACCCCACGTCGAACCGAATCCGGAGCCGAAGCCCGAACCGGTCGCATCCGGCCCGCTGTGGCTCGTTTTCCTCGAGGACGCGGACGCGCGCACGGTCGAGACCGCGAAGATCGTCGCGGACCAACCGTTCCTCGCCCGCATGAAGGCCGCGGGACACAAGGTCCACGCGTACACGACCGCGGAATCGGTCGAGACCTATGTGAAGGTCGCGACCAAGGGCACCGCGAAGTTCAAGGCCCCCGGCCTGCCCGCGCTGCTGATCGTGCGCGAGACGGGCGACAACGAAGCCGAACTGATCCGCGCCGTGCCACGGCCGCGAACCGTCGCCGAGGTCGAGGCCTTGGTGAAGGAGGTCACCGGCAAATGAAGGCCATCGAGTTCCCCGAGCAGAATCTTGTGCTCGCGAAAGACCAACCCGAGTACCTGCCGCTCCCGGTGTACCGCGCGCCGGACGGCTTGGTTGTGTCCTGCTACCGGCTCACCTGGCGTGAGCGACTGAAGCTGCTCGTGACGGGCCGCTTGTGGTTCCTGCAGTTGACGTTCAACCGTCCTCTGCAACCGCAACAACCCACCGTCGATTACCCGTTCTCCAAGGAGTCGGCATGAGCCTTGAACTGCACGAAACGATCCACGGCGAGCACGTCGGGCTGGGCCTGCTCGATCCGGATCCGAATGACACGGTGGTTTACTCGCCCGTCGGATTCCGGATCCGCACCCGAGCCGAGATCCAGGCCGAACTCGCCGGCAAGTCGTCCCAGTTCCGTCGGCGAGAATGGATGCCGTGGAACACCTCCCAAGGCCGCACCAATGCGTGCAACGGCCACATGACCGCCGGCGTACTCTCGCGATCGCTGGCCGTGAAGACGGGCGGGCGATTGGTCGTTCGGCTCAGCGGTGCGGACGCGTACTCGCAGATGAACGGCGGCCGTGACGCCGGAAGCAGCTTGGCCAACGGCATGCGTGTCGTCACGAACGGCATCGCACTCGAAGCAACTGTCGCCGAGGACGACATCTACTGCACCCGCAACCGCGATCAAGCGATTCGCGAGCGTCCGCGCTTTCGCGGGCTACCGCCGATCGCCGTGGACGAGGAAGAGGAGTTCGCGACCGGACTCATTGAGGGTTTGTTCGGCGGTGTCGCCGTGCAGGTGGACAAGCGGGGCGCGTACGAGTCGCTGGACGGCCGCGGCGTCAGTCGCGGGGGCAACGGTCCCGGCAACCACGCCGTCGGCATCGACGATCTCCGCCTCGCGCCGGACGGCGTGATCGAGTACGGCCAGTTCGGCTCCTGGGGCGATCACGTCGCGTACGTGTGGCTCCGCTGGGACCAACACCTGCGCGAGACCGTGAAGCGACACCGCTTCTGGCTGCTCGCCGCGGCCGCGGACGATCCGGAAGGCGACAACCCCCCACCCGTGAACGTGTGATGCCCGGCACCACGCCAAAGATCCGCGAACTTCGCTCGAAGCAATCGCCCATGACCTTGGAAGGAGTCCCTGAATGCAGCGAGAAGACCTGATCAAAGTCGGCAAGGGGGCCGCGATCGCCGCGGCCGGGGCCGTGCTGACCTACGTCACGCAGTGGGTGAGCGGAGGCGACTTCGGCAGTTATACGCCGATGATCGTGGCCGTGTGGAGCATCGTCGCAAACGCCGCGCGGAAGTGGATCATCCCAACCGCCGCGGTGTTGCTCGCGATCATGACTCTGCACGGACCCGCGTTCGCTGCACCGCCGCGCCTGAACGACGCCGGCCCGCCAGCGATCAAGGCGGAGCCCCGCGCCCGCTCGATCGCTGAGTCGTCCGTTTACATCAGCGTGGACCACGGCGGCGGCCGCTCCGCCGGCGGGACCGGTACCGTGATCGCGGCTGAGAACGGGAAGTCGCTCGTGCTCACCAATGCCCACGTGGTGCCGTCCGGCATCCACCCGATCGCCGTTTCCTACTTCAGTGACGGCGCGATGCGGACTTCGCCGGCGACCTACCTCGGCGGGTCGAGTGTGGACGACATCGGCCCGACCCTCATCCGCGTGAACGGTCCGGACCTGGCTCTGCTGCTGGTCGCCGCGGACCTGCAGCCCGTCGAGATCGCCGACGCGATCCCGGCACCAGGTGAGGCCGTGAGCCTGTACGGCTTCGGCGGCTCCGTCGAGATTCGCCCCACGCTGAAGACGGGCCACGTGCTCCGCGAGAACAACTGGCGGACAACGGCCGGCGACCCGATCGCACGCACGTCGATCGAGACCGTGAACGGGGACAGCGGCAGCGGCATCTTCAACGACCGCGGTCAACTCGTCGCCGTCCACTGGGGCGCCGGCGCCGTCCGCCTGGACACCGTGCACGCCTTCACGGTGCAGATCCTCGACCACAAGCCGTTGTTCCCGAAGCTACGGGCCAAGCTCGTCGCGAGGAAGCTCTCAAAGGCCATCGCGGCCGCGTTCGCGGCTCCCGTGTCGGCACCCGAGCCGAAGCCCGCCCCGCCAACGGTGAAAGCCGAACCACCGATCGCCGCGGCCGCATGCCCGAATGGAGTCTGCACGACCACGCGCCGCGGCTTCCGCCGGCGGTGACCGATCACCGGGGCAGGACGGGGCCCCGGTGAACCGCCCCGGCCGGTGCGGTGTTCGCGAGGGGAGAGGCGCGACGCTGGCCGGCCGGGTGCATCTTCAGGATGCTCTCCCCGAGGTGAAAGCCATGTCCCCGATCGTACTGGCGATTCTCGCTGCCCTAGGCCCGCTGATCGATTCGCTGGCCAAGAAGGCGGCAGCGAAGGTGAAGGAATGGTTGAACGACCTGTTCACGAAGGCGTCGAAGAACCTGGCGGCGGACGCGGCGGCGGACGACGTCTTCGACGAGGCGATCCGATTGACCAGGTCGGACCGGAAGCTGCGGCTCGGCCAGCGCGTGAAGCGGACCGGCATGCTGCGGCTGTTCAAGGTGGTGCATCGCGGCACGCCAACGAAGCACGACAAGGATGAGTTGAACGAACTGGTGTCCAGCTTCGAGTGATCTTCGGCGAACATGAAACGAGAAGGCCCCGGTCGATCGACCGGGGCCTTTGTCTTTCACACGTGAACTGGCACTACTGCATCAGTGGCTTCTTCACGTTCACGACCATGGTGCCGACCACGGCCATTACGCCCTAAGTGCCGTAGGCGGACGCATTTGAAAAGTTCGCGCGAAAAATCGATATGCTAACCACTTGCGTCGTTTCTGCATGTTTGTAAAGTGTTCTTTACAGGAGTGCGGTCGGAATGGCGAAAAGCATCATCCAACGAATTGATCGGAACTTGGCCCTACGCCTTCGTGAGGCTCGCAAGGAAATCGGGCTTTCGACTCGCGCTGTGTCCGAGAAACTGCCGCGAGGTCTGGTTGTCTCGCACGCTTCGATTGCGGCGTACGAAAACGGGACGACGTCGCCGTCCATCGACGTGCTCGGGGCGCTCGCGATGGTCTATCAGCGGCCGTTGAACTGGTTCTTGGAAGATCGGGATACCTTGAACGGGTTTCGGTACCGCAACCTTCGGTCCCGCGTATCGCTTTCTGAGCAGCGGGTCTTCGAGGCTCAGGCCGGGAAGTGGGCGGAGGCTTACTTCAAGTTGGAGAAGCACCTCAGTGACACCGAGCGGCGGCGGCAGCAACTTGCTTGCGAAGTAAGCCGGGAAACTACCCCGCATGAACTTGCGGAGAAGGTCCGAAAGGACATTCTGCAACTGGACGACGATCAACCGATTCAGAACATGGTGGATGTTCTGGAATCATTTTCGGCATGGGCTTTGGAACTCAAGGCGAGCTTTGGAACGGACGGAGCGGCTGCTCGTCATGGCGACGAAACGGTCGTCTTGATCAACACGAACGTGACGAGCGAATGCGTTCGATGGAATGCCGCGCACGAGCTCGCCCACCACTTGTACGCCGAATGCAAGCAAGACCTAGGATGGACGGACAGCGAAGTGGAGAAGCGGGCGTACTTGTTCGCGGCCCGGCTTCTACTCCCAGAGTCGCAATTGAACGCCGCCTTCGCGGGCAAGTCATTCCTTCGGCTCATTCAGTTCCGCGAGCGGTTCGGAGTATCGCTTTCGGCAATGATCCATATGGCTGAGAAAGACGGGATAATCAACTCGACCACATCGAGGTGGCTATTGTCCGAGATGATCAAGAGGGGATGGAAGAACAACGAACCGGGCTTCATTCTCAGGGATCGTGCGATTGGGTTCGAGATGATGCTTGAAGAGGCGACGCAGACGAAACAGATAACTTGGGCGGACGCCGAGCGAATCACCGGGATTCGGGAAAAGGAACTTCGAGAGAGGTTGCTGAATGCGGCCTCTCCTGAATGGGTTCAGGAAGAGCGCAGGGGTGTTCCCACGCTCAAATTTCCTCCTTCGTCTGAGAGGTGAGCGATGGCTGTGCAACGGAAGTCGATCAAGCTCTTCGAGCACGACAGGGAATTGTTGGTCAAGCTTTATCTCCGATGGCGGATTCCCGTTGATCAGTTCGAGAGTCGCGCCGAAGACCAGCGAGTCTTCCTTGCCGAGTGGCACAAACTAACCAGTCGCGGCGACACGTTCGCCGAGTTGCTTCATTACATGCGCACTCAGCGGAAGCGGGGGCTTTGGGTCACACTGGACGGCAACCACAAGGCCCCGCTTGCGGTTCCAAACCTGACCTCCGAAGAAACCATGACGCTGGTCAGCATCTTCCGCGACAACGTTTCGGTACTCGAGAGCGGCTCCGACAACCTCGCTTACGATGATGAAATCTCCGCCCTGATCGCGAAAGAATTCGCGGCTTCTACAGGGCGCATCGTCCCCGCGACCGACTTGATTGCGAAACTGACCGCCTTGCGGAAGCGTGGGCTTCTGCCCAAGGCGATCAAGTGCGTACCCGACGCGGACTCGGGATTCGACGACATCGATCAAGTGGAGACCGCATGACGCCCGAGCGAACGGACGACCCGGCTATGTCGAAGGTGCGAGCCAGGTTTGAAAAAGCCGGGCTCTCACTCCACGATCTTGGCATGAAGATGGGATACCCCCGAAGCCACTGCTCGCAAATCGGCTTGGCAGTTCATTGCCAAGACTGGTGATCCGCGAGTTTCCATGTTGCGACGATTTGCAACTGCCGTGGGAACGACGCTAGACTCGTTGCTTAGCGACGCGCCGCGTACGAAGTTAAAAGCCAAATGAGGTGCATGGATGCAGATGTTGTATCTCGACGACTCAGGGAAGATTCACCCCAATGAAGTGAACACCAAGGTGGCCGTCTTCGCCGGGTTCACCGTCGATGAAGGCAACTGGCATCGGCTCGTGCGCCAAGTTACTGGAGCCAAGGCGAAGTTCCTTCCCGATAAGGGGAATGGCAATCCCAACTCTTGGGAAATCAAGAGCGAGGACTTCCTGACGCCCAACAATTGGCTAAGGGCCAAGAAGCGCAACCTGTGCTTCGAACTGGTTTCGATCTTGGACCGCAATGAATGCCGCGTTTACTCGCTTTCGCTGGAGAAGGCGAAAGCCATAGACGCTTTGGATGAAACGAAGTTCATCCCGCTCATGATTCAGCGAATCGTCGGCAAGTTCCATGATCAGCTCAGCAACTACAACCAGACAGGATCGGTCATTTGCGACTGGTCTACCTATGCAATGGACCATCACGTTACCAACTGCGTGTGTGCTTCAACTATCGGCAACGGCATGGAGCGTCTTCGTGGCGGAGTTACCTACGGAAGCTCCAGCGCGCTGGTGCCTCTTCAAGTTGCCGACATCATCGCATCAACGTTCCGGCGGGAGGCAGAAGGCCAACCGCACGCTCAGGCTCTGGCAAATGAATTGAGGAAGCTTCAGTATCGAAGCAATCCTACCGACTTGTACGGTTCACCCATCTGGAGCATCGCAAGACTCTTCTAAAAAGCGAGAAGGCGGGGCTTTCGCCCCGCCTTCGGTTGCACCCTGAATCGCCTGCATTCGGGAAAACCCTACTAGGCAAAACAAGCGGGTGCAGGCTCACAGTAGAATCGGTCTCGGAATCCGTCAAGGGGATTCCCTTGCTCCACAGTATTCTAGACGGCTTTGGAGCCCCAAAAGTCTCTTCAAAACTGGAAAAAGCATTGCTTTTTGAGTTTACGGCCCAAATTTTCGCCCACAATGAGCATTTTCGGTATTACGCAGTTTTACTCGCCAACGACCTGCCGTTACAGACCACTGTCGGTGTCGACATCGATCCTCCCGACCCCGACGACGAGGACTGATCGAGTTCGATCCGTCGCCGCAACCAACTTTGCGTGTCGTGAACTTGATGTGGATAGTTGAAAGGGCCGGCGTGATCTCGGGGGATTTCACGCCGGCCCTGTGCGAACTGGAAAGCACATCGTATCGGCCAATTCGGCCGTTCTCAATCCCCGTAGCAGGTCGCGCTGGATGCGGCCGCAGGTCAGGAGAAGACCCTATGGTTGCCCCGATTCATCGCCCAAGCCGTTCGCCCTTCGATTCCATCCGCCAAGTGGAAGAGAATCCAAACGGCACCGAGTTCGAGTACTGGTCCGCTCGCGACGCCCAAGTGCCGCTCGGATACTCTCGCTGGGAGAACATGGAGAACGTGATTCGGAAGGCGAAAGCCGCGTGCCGCAACGCTCGGCAACTGCCCGGCGGGCCGGGTGCTCGGCAACTTCCGCCACGTTGAAATGAGACCCACGCAAGAAGGTTTTCGTAAACGGCTACCCCTCGATCCGCGGTCGGCCCATCGTCGGTCGCGTGAATCCCTTCAGATCCTTCTCTCGGACCAAGTACGTCCGGCGGGATCCGCTTCCAGCCACGACCACGGGGAGGAGCCCTGCGGCCGCCCACTTCTGCACTGCGCTGAGCGAGCACTCCAACCGCTCCGCGACCTCGGCCAGCGTGAGCAAGCCCACGGCGGACAGCGGTACTTCGACGATCGCCATATCTGGAACCTCCCCGGCTCATTCAAGTATACGCGATACGTGGAAACTATTTCGCGAATTCCATCTGCACTCGTGAAATAAGTGTCCGCGTACAGCGTATACTTATTGCGTGGTCGGTGATCTTTGAAAACTCAACGCGGTCGGGACTGATCAACGTACCCGGCGGGCCACGGCGGACCGGTGGCAAGGGCATGAAGGGCATCACATCGCGTGACGCTCGCCCTGCGGCGTGCACCTTGGGGAGACATGCCGATGTTCGAAACGACTGTACTGCCTGTGGTCGAACGGTTCGCTCGCAAGGCCTTCCGAGAGGATGCGGATCGCATCACGCTGGCGATCGTGCTCGCGTGGTGGGTCTGGAGCAATCGGAAGTCGGACTTCCCCGCCAGCGTCTACGCTCGCATCGGTGTTCGGCAGGTGATGCAAGGCCGCGACCTGCCGGGCATGGTATCGACGGGAGCCGGTGACGTATGGCGGCGACTCACGCGGATCGACGGAGCGGGAATGGAAGGGCTGGCGGATCGTCGCCCCGGCCCGGTCCGCGAAGCCGAGAAGCGAGAGCAGGCCGAGCGATTCCTTGCGGGCCTGACGGGCCGCGAGAAGCGAATGGCCGACATGCTCATGGATGGTCGCTCGGCGAAGGAAGTGGCCGATGAACTGAGTGTCTCGCCCGCCCGCATCACCCAGATGCGGCAGGAAGCGAGGGAAGAGTTCGACGGGATGTGAGAGAACGGGGCCACGGATGGCCCCGCTTTCAATTCCACGGCGCGGCGGCGCGGGCCTCGGCATCCGCCTCGGCGATCGCGATGAAGTCCAGCGCCATTTCGCGGAACGTCCGCCAGTGCCGATCGGCGTAGCGGTGCTGCTCGGCGAGGTCGGCGCCGGATCGCTGACTGTGCCGCATGGCGAACATGCGGCAGACGGCCTCGAGATGATCGCGGAGTTCGTCCCGGCTCATCGTGCGGAAGGAAGGGAGCGGCATGGGTGAGATCCTCGGGCGTGGTGGAAGGGACACCCGGAATAGTGGCAGGGAGCGGCGCGAAGTTTAGCTGTGGTCACGGAGTCACCGCACTTTTCGCCGGCCCCGACACCTGCGTGATGCTCTTCCCGAGGATCGCCGCGACCGCGTGATCCGGCATCGTTCCGAGCATCGCTTCCGCCTCGGCCGCCCAGACGGGTCGAAAGTTCGGGATACCAAGTTGCCTGCGGCGGTTGCTGATCGTCGATTTCGACCGGGCTAGGCTGCGGGCGATAATGGAATCCGGGGCCGTCCCGAGCATCGCATCTTCGGCTGGCGTCCATTCGCGAACCATCAACGCATCCTCTGCCGCTTGAATCGCACCGCGTGAATTGTCCGCCCGGTTCGCCGAGCGACCTCGGCATCGTCGAAGCGATCCAGCAGCTGAACCTCGGCCGCCGTCCACCCGCCGTTCGTCGCCGTCCACCGCGGCTTGAGCCACTTCTCCCGGCCGTCACGCTTCGCGGCTTTGCTCCGCGCGTCGCATTGTTCATCCGTCAGCCCGTGTTCCTTCAAGGCGTCCGCCCCGGCCCGGCTCGCCTTCCCGTGGGCAGCTTTGCTCCCCGGTGTGCGGAACCTTCCCGGCCCTTCGAGGAACGCCGCCCGCCAGTTCCACACGGCGTGCGACCCGACGCCGAACCAGTGCATCATCGCGGCCGCCGACTCCGTGCGGATCGCCCGCACCAACTCCTCCGTCACGAGCAATCCGGACCCGCCGCGGCAGTGCAGGGCGCGGCACCTCGGCCACGGCAACGGGGCGTCGTGCATCCCGGTGATGATCACCTCGGCGTCGCGGTAGAGGCAATGCACGCGATCGCCACGCCGGACGGCGGGCGGGGTGTAGGTGCCGATGAGCGGCGGGGCGGTGCTCATCGGCTCGCCAGGTACCCGAGCACGGCGACCCCCTTGATGACCACGATCGCGAGCAGGTAAAACCAGATCGAGCCGATGAACCGTTCCGGCTCCTTCGGCTTCTCCGCTTCGGCCTTGGCGAGGCAATCATGGCAAACGCCGGTGAACAAGCTGCGACGCCAGATGGTCGCGGTGCCACCGCATCGCGGACACGTCCTCACTGCACAGCCTCCACGATGAACGGCTCGCCGTCCGGGATACTCAGGCTCCGGCCGAGCAGCAGCATCACGCCGAAAGCGACGTCGTCCGGTTGCACGCGGTGGACGTGGTCGCCGTCGATGGAATCATCGAGCACTTCGACCACGGTGCCCAAGCGAGGACCGAACACGGTGAAGAAGCGGACGCGTGTGCCGGCGGGGAACATCACGGGAGTATCGAGCACGAAGCACGATGGTTCAAGGGCCAAGTCGGGCATCGTGATGCCACTACACCCGACTACACCCGAGCGGCTTCAACTACACCTATTTCTCGTTCAAACGTGCAACGAATGCAAGAGTTGGCAAAGCCGCGGAACTCGGATAGATTGGCTCGAATCCCCGTTGTTTTGACGATTCTGAAGACTTCCGCCCGGTTGCCTCTTAATCAGCGGGTCCTCGGTTCGAGCCCGAGAGGGGGCACTGAAAGCAAAGCACTTCGCCGAAGCGGTTTGCGCTTACCTCCGGATGGTCCGGAGCGACGGTCGAAAGCCCTGATTCTGCGGTAGATTACCGCAGGGGACTTCACCGTGGCCCCGACCTCCTCCATTCCCGCTTATCGTCTTCACAAACCCAGCGGCCAAGCCGTCGTCACACTCCGCATCAACGGAATCCGACGCGACGTCTATCTGGGCCGATTCAATTCGGCCGAATCGCGTCGCGAGTACGGTCGTCTCCTCGCCGAAGCCGCCGCGCGACCTTCCGTTTCGCCGGTGGCCAATGAGGGAGCCGCGGGGCCGACTGTTGCGGAAGTGATGGTCGCCTACATGCGTTTCGCGCTCGGGCACTACCGTCGGGCGGACGGGACGCACACCTCCGAGATCGACGAAATCAAGCGTTCGCTCTGTCCGGTTCGGCGGCTTTACGAATCCAAGCCGGCAGCGGAGTTCGGCCCGCTCGCTCTCGCCGCGGTCCGGCGTGTCATGATGGAACGGTCTTCCGGCACCGCCGACGATTCCCCCGTGTTGTCCCGTCCCGTGATCAATCGGAGGGTCGATCGCATCAAGCGGATGTTCCGCTGGGCCGCGAGCCAGGAACTTGTCCCCGTCACCGTCTACGAAGCTCTGAGAACCCTGGCCGGATTGCAGCGTGGCCGGACCACCGCCCCCGAGCCGCCCCCGGTCAAACCCGTGGATCCCGTCGATGTCGCGAAGACTCTTCCGTTCCTCGGGCCGCATCTGCGGGCGATGGTGGAACTGCAACGCGTGACTGGGATGCGGCCCGGCGAAGTCTGTTCGATGAAGTTGTCCGAAATCGACTCCTCGGCGGAGCCTTGGACTTATCGTCCCGCTCATCACAAGACGCTTCATCACGGCCGGGATCGGGTCATCATGATCGGCCCCCGCGGCCGGGCGGTTCTCGAGGCGTTCCTCGCTGCGATCCCCGCGACGCCGAACGAAGGCCCGCTGTTCTCGCCCAAACGGGCCCGCGAGGAACGGTTCGCCAAGATGCGACAGAACCGAAAGACGCCTGTTCAACCGTCCCAGTTGAATCGGCGTTTGCGAAAACCCAAGCTGGTGCCGAAGGACGAGTACACGCCCCATACCTTCGCGCATGCCGTCCGCGTCGCGGCGAGAAAGGCGGGAGCGAAGCACTGGCACCCGAACCAGCTGCGGCATCTGTATGCTTCGGAGATCCGGAAAAGCCACGGGTTGGAGGCGGCCCAAGTGCTGCTCGGGCATTCGCGGGCCGACATCACCCAGATCTACGCGGAGCGTAATCTGAGCTTGGCGGCGGAAGTGGCGCTGCGAGCGGGGTAATCGGAAGTGACCGCCGATTCAGACGCCGCGTCTGTTCACTCCGGCGGCCATGGCAACAATATTAAGGCGGCGAACATTCGGTTCGGTGTTCGCTTGAGGGGTGGATGGAAAGGGGATCGCTCATGGTGCCGACCGATGCAAGAGACGCGGGCGATGCTTGCGCCTTTTTCGGGCCGTTGTTGAAGCCCTCAACCGCCGACGAGCTGCCTGATCACCAGATTCTGGCCGATGTGCCGCATACAACTCCCGATTGGGTTGCAGCACTCGCCGATCCCACCTCAAAATCCCGTGCAACGGAGATCTGGCAAGCGATCGTCCGCTTGGGTCTCGCTCTGGGACTTCTTCGCGAGTTCAAGTGGATGTTCGATACCGGCCGTACGGTCCGCGCCTCCGCTCAAACCGTGATTGCGGAGTTCCTGCCCGAACTCCACGGGCTCAAACCATTCCTCGACGCAATCGTCCAGTGGCCCAGCGAGTCGCACAACGCAACTACTCCCTGGAATGGCGGAAGTTATCCGCACGCCGAGCTGGACGCAATCAAGCGGGCCTTTCCCTCCGTCATTAAACGCGACGCGAGCATTCTGGAAGCGGCCCGCGTGATCCCGATCTTGCGGCGGGCCGACGGTGAACCATACTGGTCGGGGATCACTTTCGAATCCAGTGAACAGGAATGGCTCTGGAAGTGCGTTTGGGATCCGAAGGCTCGCAACCGAGAGTATCAGATCATCCGGATCGGAGAGGCGTGGATGCCGGAATACGATCGTCCCGTCCTCGAAGCTCTGAAGCTTTTCCATGCCCGGATGGCGAGCTCGCCCGCCCTTCAGCTCTCCTTGTTAACGCCGCCGATACACTTCACCGGCCCCGCACGACCTGAATTGAATGCGAAAGCGAAGGTCGTGTGCAAGTCGATTGAACCGGAATACTGGCATAGTGACGATTTCAGCGAAGTGATCTGGGGTAAACAGCGGTACACGTTTACGCCAGGGCAGCGTGTCGTGGTGAAAGAACTCTGGGAAAACCACCGTGACGGCGGAACGAGTGTCTGCGATCGAGCCTTGGTGACGTTGGCACGTGGCGACGAGGAGAGCAGGGGCAAATTGAGAGATGTCTTCAAAAGCGGAAAAAAAGGCAGCATGCATCCGGCCTGGGGACCTATGATCGTTTCGGCCTCGAACCTCCAAAAACAGTGTGGTAGCCGGGGTCGCACTGCATTGAATGTTCCCGCCGGCGTGAACCTGCCCGCGTAATGTCGGCATGTTCACTTCTGTGCCTGTCTGTGCTCATAGCGCACTTACCCAGTTCGATCGTACTGTGTTTCGATTCATTTCCCCGAATGGCTACTTGCAACGGTACGGTTGTGAGAAGCTCGGGCGCAGTTCACCTTCTAACCCTCGTGCCAGCCACCTAGAGCCAGTTATTGACTATTGAACCCGATTCTGGACAGCAGCAGGGTCAGGAACGCGAGCCAATGCCAGCCGGCGAGCGTTTCGTTGAGCCGTTCGTAATCTTGGGCCAGCCGACGAAAGCGACCGAGCCATCCGAACGTCCGTTCGACCACCCAGCGTCGTGGCAGCAATACGAATCCCTTCTTGGCTGAGCCCCAGCCAACCTTCGAAGAGAGCCGCGCCGGGCCAACAAACGTCCTTCATCCCCGCCTACTCGCCGTTCCCGACCCGAACCCTACCCGGCCCCGTCCGCAACTACGTTGAAGCCACGAGCGAGGCGATGAACTGCGATCCGGCGTACAGTTCGTTGCCGACGCTGGCGTTGCTCGGTGCCGCGATCGGCTCGTCCCATTCGGTCAGCCCCAAGAGGGGCTGGAAGGAGCCGCCGTTCATTTGGTCGGTACCGATCGGATTGTCCGGCCAGGGGAAAAGTCCTCCCTACCGCGATATCGAAGAGATCGCCGAAGAGATTAACGATCGGCTCTCGCTCGAGTACGACGCCCAGTTTCAACAGTCGCAAGCCCAAGCCGAAGCTCAAGAGTGGACCTCCGCTGATGGAGGCGAGTCGATCAACGCCAAGGCAACCACGCCCGTCCGCCGCGCTTTCCGCAAGGGCGACGTCACGATGGAAACGCTGGTCGGGGCATTGCAGGACAATCCGCGCGGGCTGCTGGTCAGCCAAGACGAGCTGAGCGGATGGGTTGGTGGATTCGTCAGATACTCCGGTCAGTCCGGCGCGAGCTCGCTTCCGCAGTGGCTGCAGCTTCACCATGCCGGTGCACTGAACTACACGCGCAAAACCGGCGACAAGAACCGCCGTGAGGTGCGCGTTCGCGGCGTCGGCGTTTCTGTCACGGGTACGATTCAGCCGCGCATCCTCTCGAAGGTTCTGACCGAGGAGTACCGCGCGTCCGGCTTCCTCGCGAGGCTCCTCCTCGCCATGCCCCCTTTCCGGCACCGCAAGTGGTCGGAGGCCGAAGTCGACGACACCGTTCGTTCGGCGTTCGTGAGTCTCGTGGACAAGTTGTTTTCGCTGCCGGGTGAAACCCGACCCGACGGCAGTGGCACGCCGCACATCGTCCGTCTTCCTCGCCGGCCGCCAAAGCTCTCTTTGTGGCGTTTTACGATAGCAACGGCGCGGACATGGCGATGGCTGATGCGGATCTCGGAGCGGCGATGAGCAAGCTCGAGGGTTACGCGCTCCGTTTCGCTCTGATCTTTCATCTCTGCCGAAGGCTGGAGCATGCCAAGGACGAGCAGATCGATTACCTGGACATGCAGGCAGCAATCAAGCTGACGAAGTGGTTCATTGCCGAGACCGAACGTATGCGGCACTCGGCCAATCCGCCGAACAGCAGGCGACGAGCAAGCTTTTCGAGGTGGTGTGCCGCATTGCGGATCGGTTGGCACCGTCGCGTGGATGGTTTCGCGGAGCGACCGCCCGTGACCTGCAAAACCACAATAGCCGCAAGTATCCGACGAGCGAACATGCCACCGCGGCGCTCGACTCGCTGGTGGGTGCTGGCTTGGGAGAGTGGTCGGCCGGCCCCGCGGCGGAACGCCAGGGTGGCCCCCAGCCGCGGTATTTTGTCCCCCGTCCGACGTCCGACGGTTCCGACACATGCTCGGGAGGCACACCGGACATGGGCGATGAGACCGGCCCGGGCGGCTCCGACACATGCCCCAGCGGCCCGCATGCCCCGCCTCCTGCCAACACGGGTATTCGTGATGCTAGTGCCATTCCCGAAGGGGTTTGTGGCGAATCGCCCCGGGTTGAACGGAAGCATGTGTCGGACGTGTCGGACGTGTTCACGATGCGAGTTCGAGAGCAACCGTTCCCGACAGAATCACCGAGGGCTCGGAGAGCATGTGTCGGACGCCCGGGGGGAGTGTCGAGAGCCCCCTCTCGATCGAGGTCGTTCGCGATGCCGATGGACTGGACGCCGTCGTCACTGCGGTGAGGGCGTCGGCCGGGAGTGTCGGCATCGATTGCGAGACCACCGGGTTGGAGCCGCTCAGCGACCGCGTCCGGTTGCTCCAGATCGCGGCTCCGGCCGCCATCTACGTGATCGATCTGTTCGCCGTTGATGCACCGGAAAAGATGTCCACCCTCTTCGCCGCGCTTGGCGAAGTCGAGATCGTTGGGCATAACCTCCAATTCGATCTTCGCTTTTTGTCTCGGCTCGGATTCGTGCCCGGTCCCGTCTACGACACGATGCTCGCGAGTCGGGTTCTTCACGCCGGGGCCGCTGAACGCGGCAAGCAATCCATCGGCCACAGCCTCAAGGAGGTGACGCGCCGCGAACTGGACATCAATCTCGCCAAGGAACTTCAGGCTTCCGATTGGAGCGGAGCCTTGACCGAACAGCAAATCGCTTACGCCGCAAACGATGTGGCCATGCTCCTTCCACTTGCGACGGTCCTTCGGAGGAAAATCGAGACTGCCGGACTCACCGCGACGGCCGCGTTGGAAATGCTGGCGTTGCTCGGGATCGCATGGGCTAACGGGATCAACTTCAACAAGACGGCTTGGAACAGGCTCGCCGAGGCGAAAGCTGTGCCGCGGAAGAAGTCCTCGCGGAACTTCGGGCACTCGATCCGGAGAGCAAGCCCCGCAACTGGAACTCACCGCCACAGATCACCGCGGCATTCGCGGCCGTAGGGATCAAGATCAAGTCCACAGCGGACGAGGTGCTCGCCGGCATCGACCACCCGCTCGCGATTGCATTGCGCAGCTTCAAAAAGTCGGGCAAGCTCATCACCACTTACGGCAGCAAGTGGGTAGCGAAGCATGTCATGCCGGATGGCCGGGTCTATCCAACCTGGAAGCAGCTTGGAGCGGCGACCGGCCGCATGGCCTGCTCGGAACCCAATCTCCAGCAGGTTCCGAAGGATCCGGAATACCGCAAGTGCTTCGTTGCCGGCCCCGGCCGCGTGCTCGTGAAAGCGGACTACTCGCAGATTCAGCTCCGGATCGCAGCTCGAATCGCCAAAGACGGGAAGATGCTCGCGGCCTATCAGGGTAAGCAAGATCTTCACCTGCTGACTGCATCTGCCATCACTGGCAAGCCGGCTGATGACGTGACCAAGTCCGACCGCCAACTCGCCAAGGCCGTCAACTTCGGGTTGCTGTTTGGCATGGGCGCCGAGGGCCTCGTGGACTACGCCCGCAAGAATTTCGGGGTCTCGATGACGATTTCGGAAGCTCAGCGGCACCGTTCCAAGTTCTTCAGCACATATCCGGGTCTTCGCCGCTGGCACGACCTCGCGGGGAACCGCCCGTCTCCAGAGACAAGAACATTGGGCGGTCGACGGCGCATGAATGTCGAGCAGTATACGGAAAAACTCAACTCTCCCGTTCAGGGCACCGAGGCCGACGGGCTCAAGGCGGCGATCGCATTGCTGTGGGAACGCCGCTGCGAGTGTCCCAGTGCGGTTCCGGTCATCTTCACTCACGACGAACTCGTCATCGAGTGTGACGAAGCCGAAGCTGACAAGGCGGCCAATTGGCTCCAGAAGGCCATGATCGACGGCATGTCGCCGTTGACCGATCCGGTGCCGGTCGAAGTCGAGGTGAAGATCGGCCGGACGTGGGCTGGTGAGTGAAAGGTCGATGCTGGCGAAAGAGACTTATTAACTGATTTGAACGGCGTTCCCTGTACTTCCGATGTTCCCGGGTCGCGTGCCGTCCGCGATCCCGGCTATCCAATGACGACGGCCAGGAGTTTGGAGATGCCCCCCGTCCAGATGCCGGACCATCACAAGCAGTGGAGTGAGCAGTACGTCAACCGCGGACGCGAGGTCGGGACCCGCTGGGCCCGGCGTGCGGCGAAGACGGGCGTTATTCGCCGCCTTGTCGAAGGGCATTGGTGATGGGCTTCGGGACGGGAAACACGAACGGCTTCTGAAAGGGAAACACCGTAGCGGGTCGAGCGAGCCTACCTCGCCTTCTTGGCGTCCTTGTCCTTCTTCGTCTTCATCGACTCGCGGAAGCGGTAACTTTCGCCGTTCATCTCGAAGATGTGGCACTTGTGCGTCAGCCGGTCCAGCAGTGCCGCCGTCATCCGTTCTCCTTGGAACACTTGGCCCCATTCTCCGAACGGCAGGTTGCTCGTGATCACCAGGCTCTGCTGCTCGTAGCGGTCGGCGAAGACCTGGAAGAGCAGTTCAAGGCCGGGCGCGGCTGAACGACAGGTAGCCGAGCTCCGTCCACCACGATCGGGTCGAAGCGGTCGAGTTGGGCGAGGAAGCGGTCGAGGCGGTGTTGCTGCTGGGCCGCTTCGAGTTGCGTGACCAAGCTCGCGGCGGTGACGAACTTCACGCGCTTCCCGAGCCGGCACAGGCGAGCCCTGCGCCGTGGCCACATGCGTCTTGCCGGTGCCGGATCCGCCGATCAGGCAGCAGTTGAAGTGCTGGTCGATCCAGTCGCCGCGGGCGAGTTCGAGCACCTTCTGCTTGGGCAGGTTCGGCGTGGCGGCGAAGTCGAAGGTGTCGAACTCCTTGAGCACGGGGAAGCCGGCGGTGCGGATGCGGGCCGCGATGGCGTTGGCCGTGCGGGCCGCGACTTCGAGTTCGGTGAGCCGGAGCAGGTACTCGTCGTACGGCTCGTCGCGGCCGGCGGCTTCACGGGCCAGTTTCTCCCACTCGGCGTGCATCGTCGGCAGCTTCAACTGCCGCAGGTTGGCCTTCAGCAACAACGCATTCGTCTCGCTCATGGTCATCGTCTCTTGGGTCGGATTGGGGCAGCAGTCGGTCGAATCGGGACAGGTCCGGGAGTGGAACGGTGATGTTCGGCGCGTTCGGCGGCGGATCGAGTGACACCGCGGTGTCACGGGCGAAGCGTTCCGCCAGAGCGGCGATGGCCGCGGCATCGGTGTGGGCGCGGGCGCGGGCGGCGACGATGGCCCGCTCGACGCACTCGACGGGATGATGCGCGAGCAGTTGCAGAAACGCGGATGAAATGACGGACGCCGGCCGCGGCTCCGAGCCGCTCCTCGAACTCGCGTCGGAGGTCGGCGAACGCGGCGGGGAGGTGCCAGTCGCGATACAGCGCGTGGTCGAGGGCGGCGGGCTTCCGCTCCAGAACCACGAGAAATGCAGCGGATCCAGCACCTCTCGGTGGCCGTTGGAGCCGCCGATGTACGGCCGCAATCGCCCGTCGGCCACGATCTCCACGCGGTCGACGTAGCCCTTCACCGTCACGACGCGGGAATTCCGTCACCGCCGCCGCGGCACGCGGTAACTGTTCCCGTCGAACCGCACCGTCTGGTACTCGTCCGCCTGGCCCGGTTGCATCACGCACGCATCGAACGTCCGGCGGCTGGAACGCCATCGATGCCGCCCGGTCCTGCTCGAATCGCGCGCCTACGGTCGCGGTGTTGTCGCCGCACGTGCGTTCGCGGGCCTGGAGGCCGCAGCGCCGAAGATGCGCGTTCAACTCGTCGAGGCTGTTCACCCGCGGCACCGGCGTGGCCCACTGACGCTGCAGGTCGAACACCCGGTTCTCAACCCGCGGCTTCTCCGTCGCCGTCGCCGGCAGACAGAACTTCGGCGTGAACGGATAGTGCGACGCCAACGCCGCGTACCGCGGATGCAGCGTCCGCTCCCGGCCCTGGCTGATGTGGATCGCGACGGTCTTCGGGTTGTCCCACCAGAGTTCGACCGGCACGCAGCCGAAGAACGCGAAGGCTTCGACCGTCCCGTGCAGGATCGCCTCGGTGCGTTCCGTGGGAAGCGCGATGGCGAACGGTGCGTTCGAGTAACTCCACGTGATGAGGAGCACGGGCACGAGACGACGGCCGTCCGGGAAATCGACATGGATGTGGCCGAAGTCGGATTCGGCCCGCACGCCCGGACGATGCTCCAGCGGGATGAACGTCTCGCGACGGTCGAGCCGGAGCCGACGCAGATAGCGCCGGACTTGGTCGTACTGGCCGGCGTAGCCCTTCTCCGCGACCAGACGTCGGTGAATCTGTCGCGCCGTGTGACGCTGCTTCCGTGGAGCCGACTCGTCCGCGGCCAGAATCGCATCGACGAACTCGCGGAACGGGCCGAACACCGGTGCCGCCCGCGGCGTCGATGACCGCACTGGTACCGGCTCGGCGTTCGCCAACGCCTTGAGGATCGTCTTGGGCGAATGATGGAGTTGTTCGGCGATCTGACGGATGGTCAGACCGTCGCGGCGAAGCTGTCGAATCCGGGCAAACTGGCCCACCGTGAGCATCCTTGTCCCCCTGCGGCGGCATCCTCGCCGCACGCAGGGCCTGTGCTACGGTGTTTCCCTTTCAGAAGCCGTTCGTGTTTCCCGTCCCGAAGCCCATCACCAGTCGGACAGCACACGAACCAACTTCGCATCTGGGATTTGAATCGTCTCGCCGAACCGCCGCGGGAGCGAACAGCGGCTCGAAGAAGAAGATCTTCACCGATGTGGCGTTTCATCCGAGCAGCCGCTGGCTCGCGGCGACATCCACGGATGAGACGGTGCGGTTCCTATGAAACGGAAACATGGTCTGGGTGTGCCGCACGTTCTCCTGAACTTGGGCAAGATGGTGGCATCGCACCAGCCTGGACGAGCGCGCTGGCTGCGGCAGGTTCCGACACGGGCTGCATCGTGATCTGGGATGTGGAGGCTTAGGAGCCCAGCGAAGCGAGCATGTGGTCCAATTCTTCAGTGCTGCTGCTTGGGCTTTTGCCGCCTCAAACAAGCTTCCTCGACCGTAGCCAGGAATGTCGTCTGCTCCGTGTAGTCCACCTCCGCGATTTCCTGCCCGTGCGAGCCGAACACCCAGATGGTGACGTGCGTCATCGAACGCGGGATACCGCTCTCATCCCGCCAAGCATCGCGACACGGACATGCGAACCAAGCCATCTCCACAACGGTTCGAACATCTCCTCGTCCGGATCGGAGACGTCTTCCTACCGTTGGCTACTGCCTGCGTTCGCTTCAGAAGGCGAGAATCAGGTTGTCGACTTTCGGCCGCTCATCGATGAACTCCAAATGCGAGTTTCGAGAAGAGTTTCCACCTTGGCTAGCCGCTGCAGGGCCGACGCGAACCGCAGAAGTTGGCGATCTCCCAACGTGGACGGCGGTTCTTTCTTCAACTGTTTGCCGATGGCGCGAACGATCAACCGAACGTCGTCTGCAATTTATGCATCAGTTCGAGCAAGTCCGTCGAGGCCGCTTCGTCGATTCGAAGCTGGCCCATGAAGTATTGAGCCCACTCGCAACGGTCCAAGCCGCGGACCAAATCGGCAGCCTGACACGCCTGTCTTCCTTCTCTCAGGAGCCAGTGGATTCGCGAAAGATCGGCCCGGATCATCACGAGTTGAAGCCGGAGGTATTGCACCCGCTGCGAATGCGAGATTCGTTTCTCCAAGTCACGCTTCGCGAGCCACCACGAGAACCAGATCGAGATGATCGCCAACAGAAACCCAACCAACGAGACGAGATCATTGATGGACCTGATCGCCCAAAACGAGTCGTTCGCGAGTAACGTCATGAGAGTACCGTCAAGCGCGGTAGACCGTCGCCAAAGTGAGTTCGGGGCGGCTGACATACCGCATCGGAACCGTGACGGTACCGAGTCCGCGCGAGATGTAGACCTGCGTATTCGGCGCCTGAACCCGGCCGTGCAGGTACTTCTGCCCGTAGCGGCTCGGCACGATCGGTGCGCCATAACCGGGTACGCACACCTGCCCGCCGTGAGTGTGCCCGCTCAACACCAACCCCACACGCGTGTCCCGCAGTTTCTCGGCGAAGTCCGGATTGTGGCTGACGAGCAGGCACGCGTCGTCGGTCGCCATATCGCCGACGGCCGGGCGCGGGTCCGGCTTGCCGAACCAGAGGTCGTCGACACCTGCGAGGCGGAACCGGCTCGCGCCGCGTTCGAGCCACACGCCCGTGTTCGTGAGTTCGCCGATCTCCGCATGGGCGAAGCCGGCCCGCACCTCATTCAACCCGTGCCGGTAGTCGTGGTTGCCGAGCACGCCGAAGACGCCGAGCGGCGCCCGCAGCCCGGCCAACGCCTCGAAGCACGGCCCGGCGTACTTCTTGTCCTTGCTGATGTAATCGCCGCCGAGCAGGATGAGGTCCGGCGCCAGCGACAGCGTGGTGCGAACGATGGACGCGACGTAGTCCAGGCCGATGAACGGGCCGTGGTGGATGTCCGTAAGGAAGGCGACGCGGAGGCCGTCGAACGCGGCGGGCAGGTTCGGCAGCCCAAGTGTCGGCCGTTCGACGCGGACGGATCCGGCCTCGTACAGCCCGTACGACGCGGCCATCACCGGCGACACCGGTACGGCCGCGGCGAGTGTTGTCTTCAGGAATGCCCGTCGATGCATGGCGGTCGCTCGGAGAGGGGCCGACGATTGCCAACTTCCGAAAGCATAGGGCGGGCCGGGGGCCGCAAGCTAGAGCAGAAATCGGGGGAATGCAAGGAAAGTCGTGAACTTTCGGAGTGTTGACAAAACGTTAAGCGTTCCCGCGCCTCCAATTGTTAACAGGGTGATGGCTTCGTCACGCGTGGCACTACGATAACGGCATGCTGATCTACGAATCGACTGAACAGCTTCTCGCCGAACCCGTGCCTCGCCGGTGGCTCCACACTGTGCTCCTCACCGCATTACGGGACAAAGCCGAACGCGTTGAGATCCGTTACATGGAGGACGAGGCCACGCTGTACTACCGCGTGGAGGGCCGCGACTGGGAGCTGATGGCCCCGCCGGAGGAGATTTACCCGGTGTTGAAGGACACGGTCCGCGAGGTGTCGCGGCTCGTGCGGCCGGAACGCCCGGACGTGACCGTGATGTTCGGCGTGCCCGAGGCCCGCTTCGAACCCCTGGAGATCGGCTGGCTCACATATCAAATCGGCGGCTACTGGGTGGACTTGGCCGTCCGCATCGATCCGCGCGAACCCTTCGGCTGGATCCGCTTCGACATCGACGGCGCGGACGAGTTCGCCGCCGCGGCCGGTGAGGCGCTCGCGGCATACGTCGAAGAGTTGGTTTCCGAGGAACTGGCCGAGCCCGAGTGAGTCCGGATCACACCGCGGCGGGCGCCGGAGTCGCGGCATCCCGGGCACGGCGGACGGCGTTCGCCAAGCCCTGCGGGTCCAAACCCGCATCCGCCAACAACTCGCCGCGGTCGCCATGTTCGATGAAGCGATCCGGCAGGCCAAGACGGACGACGTTCCGGGAATCGAGTCCGGCGGCGTTCGCCGCCTCCAGCACCGCACTGCCGAACCCGCCTTCGATCGTGCCTTCCTCCACGGTCGCGACGAACGGCAGCGTCTCCACCGCCCGCAGGATCGTCTCGCGGTCCAGCGGTTTCACGAAGCGGGCGTTGATCACGCCGACATGAATGCCTTCGTCCGCGAGCAAGCGGGCCGCCGCCAGGCAGTTCGAGAGCAGCGTGCCGAACGCGATGAAGCAACCGTCCGCCCCCCACTCGATCACTTCGGCCTTGCCCGGTTCCACCGGCTGGAAGCCGTTCGGCCGGTCGATGACGTCGAGGTTCGTCTTCGGGTAGCGGATCGAGATCGGCCCGTTGTGCGCGAGGGCCAGCTTCAGCATCGGCGCCAAGTCTTGCTCGTCGCCGGGGGCGAGGCTGGTCATGTTCGGGAAGAGCCGCATGTACGGGATGTCGAACACGCCGTGGTGCGTGGGGCCTTCCGGTCCGGTGAGCCCGGCGCGATCCATGGCGAAGATCACCGGCAGGTTCTGCAGGCACACTTCCTGGAAGATCTGGTCGAAGCTGCGTTGCAGGAACGTGCTGTAGATGTCCACGATCGGCTTCATGCCACCCTTGGCCATGCCGGCGGCGAACGCCACCGCATGGCTTTCGCAGATGCCCGTGTCGAAGAACCGCTCGGGGAAGTCCTCGCGGATCTTCTCGAGCTTGTTGCCCTGGCACATGGCGGCGGTGAGCACCGTCACCTTCGGATCGGCCGCCATCGCGTCGTGGATCGCCGCGCTCATCACGTCCGTGTACGCCTTCGAACTGGACTTCTTGAGCGAGACGATTTCGCCGTCGGGCCCGAGTTCGGCGAACACCGGCGGGGTGTGGTACGTCACCGGGTCCTCGGCCGCCTCCTTCACCCCGTGCCCCTTGTTGGTGAACACGTGGAGCAGGATCGGGCCCTCCTGCGACTTGAGGTCGCGGAGGATCTTGCGGAGCTTGGGCAGGTCGTGGCCGTCCACCGGGCCGAAGTAGCGGAAGCCAAGTTCCTCGAACAGCATGCCGTCCTTGAAGAACGCCTTGAGCCCGTCGCGGAACTGTTCCAGCGCGGCGGCGGCGGGGCGGCCGAGCAGCGGCAGGTTCTTGAGGAACCAGTTCAGCTTGCGCTTGCCGCCGCGGTAGATGCCGGTCATGCGGCATTGGTCGAGGTAGTTCGCCACGCCGCCGGTGCGCGGGCAGATGCTCATCTTGTTGTCGTTGAGGATGACGAGCGTGTTCTGCCGCATCCCGCCGATGTTGTTCAGCGCCTCGAAGACGATGCCGCTGGGGAACGCGCCGTCGCCGATCACGGCAACGGCGTGGGCGTCCGACCGGCCTTGCAGGTCGTCCGCGGCCTTCAGGCCGGACACGGTGGAGACGCTGCACCCCGCGTGGCCGGTCATGAACAAGTCGTACGGACTTTCCTTCGGGTTGGGGAAGCCCATCAACCCGCCCTTCGTGCGGATCGAGTGGAACTGCTCGTAACGCCCGGTGACGAGCTTGTGCGGGTACACTTGGTGGCCGGTGTCCCAGATGAGGCGGTCCTGGGAGAAGTCGAAGACCAGGTGCAGCGCCAGCGTGAGTTCGACCACGCCGAGGTTGGACGCGAAGTGCGCCGGCCTTGTGGTGAGCACGCGGACCAGTTCCTCGCGAATCTCGACGGTCAGTGCCTGCAACTGCTCGTCCGAGAGCGTTTGCAGGTCGGCCGGCCCCTTGATCCGGGGCAACAGGGTGGACATCAGTGCTCCCCTTCTTCAATTCGGAACGCGGAGTTCGGATTTCGGAACGCGGATCCGATCCGCACTCCGGCTCTCGCCTTCCGAATTGTCATCGATCCCGATCGATCACGTAGTGTGCCAGTCGGGCCAGCAACGGGCTGCCCAACCGGGTGGCGGCGGCGACCGCGGCGTTCCCCAATTCCTTCGCCTTCTCCCGGCTCGACTCGATTCCGAGGAGCCCGGGATAGGTGAGCTTGCCTCTGGCCGCGTCTTTCCCGGTGCGCTTGCCCGTCTGCTCGGCCGTGCTCTCGACATCGAGCAGGTCGTCGGTCACTTGGAAGGCGAGGCCGAAGGCGGCGGCGTACGCGTCGGCATCGGCCAGTTGCTCGGGCTTCACACCATTTTCACGCTCGCCATGCGCCGCGTACAGGCCAAGTCGCAGTGCCGAGCGAAATAACGCCCCCGTCTTCCGTCGATGGATCGACTCCAACTCCGGGCCGGTATTCCCGCGACCGGCCACTTTGCCTTCGGCTTCCAGATCCATCACTTGCCCGCCGACCATTCCGACGGCACCCGCTCCGCGGGCCAACTCCAAACAGGCAACCGCCGCGGTTCGCGGGCCATAACCGCTTCCGAGTGCTTCAAACGCCATCGTGAGCAGGGCGTCGCCCGCAAGGATGGCCAAGGCTTCGCCGTACTTCTTGTGGCAGGTCGGCAACCCGCGGCGAAGATCGTCGTCGTCCATCGCCGGAAGGTCGTCGTGGATGAGTGAATAGGTGTGGACCATTTCCAAGGCGCAGGCGGCCGGCAGGGCCGTGTCCGCGGTTCCGCCCGCGGCTTCGCACGCCAGGATTGTCAAGAGCGGCCGCAAGCGCTTGCCGGGGGCGAGCAGGCTGTAGGCCATCGCTTCGGCGAGGGACGCCGGTGCATCGGCGGTCAATCGCGCGAGCGTGGCCCGCAACGCCGCTTCGGCGCGCCCCTGCCGGACCTTCAATTCGTCCCACAATTCACGGGACACGCCGCAGCCCTGCCTTCGCCCGAAGATGCAATCCGTTTCGTTCTTTCTACGAACTGATCGGCTCACCGCACGAGGCTGCGAAGCGTGGCGAGGTTCGCCGGGTCCATCGGCTCGCCGGCGTCGTTCTCCTTGGGCGTCTCGAGGATCATCGGCCGCTTCGCGAATCGCGGGTCGTTCACCAGCCACCGGAACGGCTCGAGCCCGATCTGCCCCTGCCCGATGGCGGCGTGGCGATCCACGCGACTGCCGCACCCTTTCACGCTGTCGTTGACATGGAACAGCTTCAACTGTGTGAGGCCGATGCGGTCGTCGAACTCGTCGAAGAGGGCGGCGTAACCGGGCTTCGTGTGAATCGCGTACCCGGCGGCGAAGACGTGGCACGTGTCCAGACAGACTCCGAGGCGGGCGGGTTCCTTCGCCCCGTCGCGGATAGCGGCGATTTCCTCCAACTTCGCGCCGAGGCACGAGCCCTGCCCCGCCGTGAGTTCCAGAAGCACCTTCACTTTGAAGCCGGGGCAGCGGGCATGAACCGCGTCCAGTCCCTTGACCACGCGGGCAATGCCGGCTTCCACGCCGCTGCCGACGTGGGCTCCGGGATGGGTGACGAGATAGCTGAGCCCGAGCGACTCCGCGCGTTCGAGTTCGATGGTGAAGGCATCGATCGACTTGTTCCAGAGTGCATCGTCCGGCGCGGCAAGATTGATCAGGTACGAATCGTGGGCGGTGGGGAACTTGAGCTTCGCCTGCTTCACGGCCTTGCGGAAGACGGCGATGTCGGCCTCCGCCAGCGGCTTGGCCGCCCATTGGTTCGCATTCTTGGTGAAGATCTGGACCGTGTCGCAGGCGTGCTCCACGGACGCGGCCACCGCGTTGTGCAAGCCGCCCGCGACCGACATGTGAGCACCGAAGAGCGGCATCAAACGACTCGCTTCCTTGGCAAGGCTCCTGCACACCAAGGACGACAAGCTCCTGTCTCAATTCCGTTGGCGGCCGTACTCGTGTTCTATGTGGGCCTGATTCTGTCCGGGCCGGCCGGGGATGGAAAACCGGAAGAGTCGGATTCTCGCGGAAAGCAAGGAGTGTTGGGTGTAAACTAAAGAAATGAATGCGATCCCCCGCCTCTTCGCCCCGCCGCATCCCGCGTATCGCAGCCGTCGCGAGTTCCTCACTTGCGCCGGCGGCGGGCTCGGTATGCTCGCTCTCGCGGATCTCATGAGTCGCGGAGCGGAATCGACCAACCCGCTCGCGCCGAAAGTCGCACACTTCCCCGCCAAGGCCAAGTCTGTGATCTGGCTGTTCATGAACGGCGGGCCGAGCCACGTGGACACGTGGGACCACAAGCCGGGACTCGACAAGGCGGACGGCAAGGAACTCCCCGGCTTCGATAAGAACACCGGCTTCTTCACCGGGCAGGTCGGGCCACTGATGAAGTCCCCGTTCAAATGGGCGAAGCACGGCCAGTGCGGCAAGATGGTGTCCGAGATCTTCCCGCACTTGGCGAAGCACGTGGACAAGATGGCGTTCATCCACTCGCTCTGGGGCGATTCGAACAACCACTCGCCGGCGCTCTTCAAGATCAACACGGGCTTCTCGCGGATGGGCTTCCCGTGCGTCGGCAGTTGGGTCACGTACGGGCTCGGCACCGAGTCGCAGAGCCTGCCGGCGTTCTGCGTGATGTACGACACGCTCGGCCGCGGCATCCCGAAGGGCCATAGCCTCAACTGGGGCGCAGGCTTCCTCCCCACCGTGTACCAAGGCACCGCATTCAAGCCGCAGGGCGAACCGATTGACAACCTGTCTCGCCCCGCGGATCTCCCCGCCGACCGCCAACGCGCTCAACTCGACCTGCTGAAGAAACTCAACGGCACGCCCGCGGAGGCAGACCTCGCGGCCCGCGTCGAGACGTTCGAACTCGCTTACCGCATGCAGATGGCCGCGCCGGACGCCCTCGACCTGAACAAGGAAACCGACGAAACCAAGAAGCTGTACGGCCTCGACAACCCGAAATCGACGCACTTCGCGAAGCAATGCCTCACCGCTCGGCGGCTCGTCGAACGCGGCGTCCGCTTCGTGCAGATTTACTCCGGCGGCATGGACAACGACCTGAGTTGGGACGGCCACAACAACATCGTGAAGAACCACGGCGGCTTCGCGCTCGAAACCGACCAGCCGATCGCGGGCCTGCTCGAAGACCTGCATCGCCGCGGGTTGCTGAAGGACACGCTGGTGATTTGGGGCGGCGAGTTCGGCCGCCTGCCGATCGTGCAGAAGGGTTCCGGCGGCCGCGACCACAACCCGCATGCCAACACCTTCTGGATGGCTGGCGGCGGCGTGAAGGGCGGCGTCAGTTATGGTGCCACGGATGAAGTGGGCCTCAAGGCCGCCGAGAACCGCGTGAGCGTGAACGACCTCCACGCCACGATCCTGCATCTCATGGGCTTGGACCACAAGAAGCTGACGTACCGCTACAACGGTCGCGACTTCCGCTTGACGGACGTGGCCGGCAACGTGGTGAAGGACGTGCTGGCGTAAGACTCACCCCTCGGCCCGGAACGCCTTGCGCGAGTGGTATCGCTCCAAACGTGCGTGGTACTCCTCGCGGCGGTCGTCGTCGTCGCATCGCTCCAGTGCCTTCTCCTGCCACTTCACGGCGTCGTCGAAGTCGCCGCACTCGGCACAGGCGGCGGCAAGCGTGTCCAGGAATCCGGGCTCGGTCCACTCGGTGAGTTCGCAGGCGCGGGTGGCGCATTCCCTCGCCCGCTCGCCGTTGCGCACGTCCGGATCGGGGCACGTCGCCCAGACCCAGCCGAGTTGGTTGAAGGTGCCGGCGTGGCGCGGGTCGCGCTTGAGCGCTTCCATGTGGTCGCGGACGGCGGCGGCGTAATCGCGCTTCGCGTAGTGGGCCCCTGCCCGGATGTTGAGCGCAGTCGCGGAATTCGGCGCGAGCCGAACCGCTTCGTCGAAGTTCGCCAAGGCCGCATCTGTGTGCCCGAGTCGCATCAAGGCGGACCCGCGGATCTCGTAGCACTTCACGATGCCCGGCATCAGCGCCACTGCGGCGTCGCAGTCTTCGATCGCGCCTGTGAAATCGTTCAACTGAAACCGGCAGACGGCGCGGCCGAGCCGGGCCAACGCGTGCTTCGGGTCGAGCCGCATCGCTTCGGTGAAGTCGTCGATCGCACCGTCGAGGTTGCCGGTTTGCTGCCGGATCGCAGCGCGAATGTGGAGCGGTTCGGCGAGGTCCGGCCCGGCTGTGATCGCCCGCGTGCAGTCGGCTTCCGCCGCCGTGAAGTTCTCGCAATCGGCGTTGAGTTGGGCCCGCCAGAGGAAGTAGCGGGCGGCGTTCTCCGGGTCGCCGTCCAAGGCGGCGGCGAAGTCGCGGAGGGCCGCTTCGGTGTCGCCACGGCCGGCGTGGCACCGGGCACGCAGGCCATGTACATCCGCCCGGCCGGGATCCTCGTTCAACACGCGATCGCAATCGGCGACGGCCTGGTCGTAGGAACGCTGGGCGAAGAGCTCGGCCGCGCGATCCGCGTAGAGTTGCGACTCGTCCGGCTTCAGGCGGATCGCTTGGTCGAGGTCGTTGAGCGCCCGGATGCGTTCGCCGAGTTCGAGCCACGCGTAGGCGCGGTACCGGTACCCGGCGGACACTTCCGGGCGCAGCCGGATCGCCCGCGAGAAACACTCCACGGCTTCCTGATAATCGCCCGTGCTGTACGCCTGGTGGCCGCGGCTGAAAAGGTCCTGGGCGTCGTCGGTGATGCGGTCTCGTGCCATGGATCGCCGGATCGAGAAGGGGACGACTTCATCTTACCCGATCGTGTGCGGAGGTGAAGGAGACGCCGCATCCCGTGGCAGTTTCGCGGGGATGAAAGGCACGAAACCCGCGTGCAGCGACTGCCCGTTCGCGCGGCACCCGCGTGAATCGCCTTGCAATTCCAGTACGGATCGCGTGTCGCGCTTCTCGGACGATTCTGGCACGCAGGCTGCTTACGGTAGGTCCACTCCCCTCATCAATTTTTCGTCTG